>CAWERW010000016.1:0-466874 GCA_963811595.1 uncultured Solirubrobacteraceae bacterium | reverse complement strand
CCGCCCGCCAGGTGATCGGCGCCACCAACCCGCTCGAGGCCACCACCGGCTCGATCCGCGGCGACTTCGCCGTCGCGGTCGGCCAGAACATGGTCCACGGCTCCGACTCCCCGGAGTCCGCCGAGCGCGAGGCCGAAGCTGTTCTTCCCCGACCTCTGATCCTCGCGTCCGCCTCGCCGCAGCGGCGGGCGATCCTCGAGCAGGCCGGGATCCCGTTCGAGGTCCGGGTCTCCGGCGTCGAGGAGGAGACGCGCGGGCGACCCGCGCGTGGGTCGCGGAGGAGAACGCCCGCCGCAAGGCGCTCGCGCGTGTCGGCGGGCGCCGGCGACGCACTCGTGCTCGGCGCCGACACCGACGTGGCGCTCGACGGCGACATCCTCGGCAAGCCGGGCGACGAGCAGCAGGCGCGGGAGCTTCCTTGCGCGCCTGTCCGGCCGCACCCACGAGGTGGTCGGCGGCGTCGTCCCTCGCCGGGGCGCGGCGAGCTGCTCGCTACGCGGTCGAGCGACCGCCGTGACGTTCCGAACCCTCGACCGCTCGACCCTCGAGTGGTACGTGAGGTCGAGGGAGTGGGAGGGGCGTGCCGGCGGCTACGCGATCCAGGGCCGCGGCGCGGTGCTGATCACCGAAATCCGGGGCGATTATCTGAACGTCGTCGGGCTGCCGCTCGCGCGCCTGCTGGAGCTGCGCCCGGACCTGCTGCCGACGGCCTGATTTCCAGGGGTTCCGCGCAGGGCGTTCGGTAGACTGCCGCCACCGCGCGTGACCCCTTCGGGCTCCACGCCCCGGTCGCGCGCGCAGGGTTCCTCCTCATGGGCTTCTTCTCGTACCTCACCGGTTTCGGTGGCCGCGACATGGCGGTCGACCTCGGCACGGCCAACACCCTCGTCTACGTGCGCGGGCGCGGCATCGTGCTCTCCGAGCCCTCGGTGGTCGCGATCGACTCGCGCACCGGCGAGGTCCACGCCGTGGGGATCGAGGCCAAGCGCATGCTCGGCCGCACGCCGGGGACGATCTCGGCGATCCGGCCGCTCAAGGACGGCGTGATCGCCGACTTCGACGTCACGGAGGAGATGCTCCGGCACTTCATCCAGAAGGTGCACCAGAACCGCTGGGCGCACCCGCGCGTCGTGGTCTGCGTTCCCTCCGGCGTGACCGGGGTGGAGAAGCGCGCGGTCGAGGAGGCGTGCCTGAGCGCCGGAGCCCGCCAGGCGTACCTGATCGAGGAGCCGATGGCCGCCGCCATCGGCGCCGGTTTGCCGGTCGGCGAGCCGACCGGCAACATGGTGGTCGACATCGGCGGCGGGACGTCGGAGGTCGCCGTCATCTCGCTCGGCGGCATCGTCGTCTCGCAGTCGATCCGCGTCGGCGGCGACGAGCTCGACGAGGCGATCATCAACTACGTCAAGAAGGAGTACAAGCTCCTGATCGGCCAGCAGACGGCGGAGGAGGTCAAGCTCGAGATCGGGTCGGCCTACCCGCTCGAGGAGGAGGTCCAGGCCGAGATCCGCGGGCGCGACCTCGTGTCCGGGCTGCCCAAGACCGTGGTGCTGACCTCCGAGGAGGTCCGCGCGGCGCTCGAGGAGCCGCTCGTGCAGATCATCGACGCCATCAAGGAGACGCTCGACCGCACGCCGCCCGAGCTCGCGTCCGACATCATGGACCGCGGGATCATGCTGGCCGGCGGGGGCTCGCTGCTGCAGGGCATCGACGAGCGGCTGCGCGAGGAGACCCAGATGCCCGCGCACCGCGCCGAGTCGCCGCTGACCTGCGTCGCGGTCGGATCGGGCCGGTCGCTCGAGGAGTTCGAGGCGATCCACCGCTCGAACCGCAACAACTCGCGTAACAACCGCCGGCCACGGCGATGAAGAACGCAACCATCTTGGAGACACTTTCCGCATGTACGACAAAGCGGTACGGCGACGAAGAGCGGTGCTTGCCGTCCTCGTCGCCCTCTCGCTGACCCTGCTCACCGCCTACTTCGGCGAATCCAGCTCAGGCGGTCTGCACAGCGTCCAGCGCGGTGCGATGGAGGTGCTCGCGCCGATCCAGGAGGGCGCGAACCGCGTCGTCAAGCCGGTCCGCGACCTCTTCGGCTGGTTCGGCTCGACGCTCGACGCCAAGGACGAGCGCGACAAGCTCAAGAAGGAGCGCGACGCGCTGCGCCAGGAGGTCACCCAGCTGCAGGTCGACGGCGCCGAGAACAAGCAGCTGCGCTCGCTGCTCGACATCAACACGGCGCGGCGGCATGAAGGCCTACCAGCCGGTGATCGCGCGCGTCTTCGCGCGCTCGCCGAGCACCTGGTACTCGACCGTCGAGATCAACAAGGGCTCGAGCGACGGCGTGCGCCCCGACCAGCCCGTGATCAACGGCGAGGGCCTGATCGGCAAGGTCAAGTCGGTCTCCAACGGCAACGCGATCGTGATGCTGCTCACCGACCAGGAGTTCGGCGTCTCCGCGAAGGCGGCACGCTCCGGCGAGCCGGGGTCGCTCGACCCCGCGGTCGGCGCGCCCGGCGACCTGCTGCTCGAGCTCGTCCCGCGCGGCAAGCTCGTCACGCGAGGGCGAGCGGATCGTGACCGCCGGCACGGTCTCGACGCGGCTGAAGTCCCTGTTCCCGCCCGGGATCCTGATCGGCACGGTGCACCGCGTCGACGAGGGCGAGGGCGAGCTCGACCGCCGCATCCACGTCCGGCCCGCCGCCGACCTGCGCCGGCTCGAGTACGTCGAGGTCCTGACCAAGCCGGCGACCGAGCTGCAGGCCTCGACGGGGACCGCGGCGCCGTGACCGCGCCCCGTCATCGGCCGCCTCGCCGCCCTCGGCCTGCTCGGGGGCATCCTGCAGCTGACCACGGTCGCCCAGATCACCGTGTTCGGCGTGCCGGCCGACCTCTCGCCGCTGCTGGTCGCGACCGTCGGGCTGCTGATGGGCTCGGTGCCCGGGCGCGCTGTTCGGCTTCTCGATCGGCCTCTTCATCGACACCGCCCTGCTGCAGACGCTCGGCATCTCCTCGCTCGTGCTGACCGCGGTCGGCTACGGCGCGGGCCGCCTGCGCGAGCTGCGCGACCCGGCGCACGGCCTCGTCCCGGTCGCCGTCGGCGCGATCGCGACCGGCGTCTACGCGATCGGCTTCTCGGTCATGCAGTTCCTGCTCGGCGTCGACGCGCCGGTCTCGCTGCTGCTCGTCCGCCAGATCCTGCTCACGATCGTCCTCAACACGCTGCTCGCGCTGCCGGTCTACCTGCTCGTGCGGCGCGTGCTCGAGCCCTTCCTGCCCGACGACCCGCGGCGCCGCCGCCGGCGTGCCTACACGACCGGCGGGCTCAGCCCGATCTCCCGCGCGTGATGCCCTCCCAACCTCGAAGAGCGCCGCCCCGCCATCACGCCGCAGCTCGCGGTGCGCGTGGCCGTGCTCGGCGGCTTCGCGTTCGTGCTGTTCGCGGTCATCTTCTTCCGCCTGTGGTTCCTGCAGGTGCTCTCGGGCGAGGACTACGTGACCCAGGCGCGCGAGAACCGCGTGCGCAAGATCAAGATCGAGGCGCCGCGCGGCGACATCGTCGACCGCGACGGCAACCGGCTCGTGCGCACGCGCGTGGCGCCGGTCGTGCAGATCGTGCCGAGCGGGCTCCCCGACGCCGAGCTGAAGGTCGCCGACTCCTACCGCGCCGCGCGCTCGAGCGCCGAGCGCACGCGCCTCGCCGCCGCCGGCCAGCTGCGCTCGCTCGAGCGCACGCCGCCGCGAGGAGGAGCGCCGCTACACGCGCGCCGAGCGCCGCGAGCGGCGCGTGCTGGTGCGCGCCTCGCGCCGCGCCCGACCAGTCGCCGTCCCGCCGATGCCGGCGGGCGAGCCGCGGCTGCGCAGCAGCTTCAAGCGGCTCGGCCGCGTCCTCGGCATGTCGCTCGCGCACGATCCACCGGCGGGTGATCGAGGGGATCGCGGAGGCGCCGTACTCGAACGTCACGGTCAAGACGGACGTCCCGCGCGCCGCCTTCAACTACCTCAAGGAGCGCAAGGACGAGTTCCCCGGGGTCGACGTCGAGAAGCTGTTCCTGCGCTCCTATCCGCACAAGGAGCTCGCCGCCCAGCTGTTCGGGACGCTGCGCGAGATCTCGCCCAAGGAGCTGAAGAAGAAGAAGTACCGCGGCGTCGCCGCGGGCACGCGCATCGGCAAGGACGGCATCGAGGAGACCTACGACCGCTACCTGCGCGGCCAGGACGGCTACACGCGCGTCGTCATCAACGCGCTCGGCAACCGCGACGA
This sequence comes from uncultured Solirubrobacteraceae bacterium, assembly GCA_963811595.1. Lineage (GTDB taxonomy): Bacteria > Actinomycetota > Thermoleophilia > Solirubrobacterales > Solirubrobacteraceae > DASQFQ01. The sequence continues at coordinate 462,610 of CAWERW010000016.1, read as the reverse complement.
CCGCCGCGAGGTCACGCGCCGCGAGCCCCAGCAGGGCCAGCGGCTGCGCCTGACGCTCGACCTCGACCTCCAGCGCGCCGCCAACAACGCGATGAAGCGCGCGATCGGCGGCCGCCAACGCGAACGGCAACCCGTCGAAGGCGGGCGCCTACGTGGCGATGGACCCGAGCAACGGCGAGGTGCTCGCGCTCGGCTCCTACCCGTCCTTCGACGCCAACGTCTTCGCCAAGCCGCTGTCGCAGAAGACCTTCGACACGCTCAACTCCGAGGAGAACGGCGCGCCGCTGTTCAACCGCGCGATCGCCGCCGCCTATCCGACCGGCTCGACCTTCAAGCCGATCACGGCGATGGCGGCGCTGGAGGAGGGCATCATCACGCCGACGCAGACGATCTTCGACGACGGCGAGTTCAAGCTCGGCCCGCAGGTCTTCCGCAACGCGCGCAACGCCCGCTACGGCTCGCTCGCGATGCCGCGCGCGCTCCAGGTCTCCTCCGACGTCTTCTTCTACACGCTCGGCGAGCGGGCCAACTCGCGCGGCCCGATCATCCAGAAGTGGGCCCGGCGCCTCGGCCTCGGCCACCGGACGGGGATCGACATCCCGGGTGAGTTCGACGGCCTCGTGCCCGACCGCAAATGGCGCGACGCCGGCTTCGCGAAGTACTCGCGCTGCGTCAAGCGCGAGAAGGTGCCCGCCCAGACGCTGGCGGCGCTGAAGGCCTGCGGCGGCATCGAGCGCCCGTGGTCCACGGGCGACAACGTCAACTTCTCCGTCGGCCAGGGCGACCTCCAGGCCACGCCGCTGCAGATGGCGACGGCCTACTCGGCGATCGCCAACGGCGGCAAGGTCGTGCGCCCGCACCTGGGCATGAGCGTCGAGGACGGCCTCGGCCGCGCGGTCGAGCAGTTCCGCACCACCGACCAAGCGGCGGCTGAAGTTCTCCGACACCAACCAGGCCACGATCATGGACGGCCTGCGGCGGGCGGCGATGGAGACCGACGGCACCTCCGCAGATGTCTTCTCGGGCTTTGCGGGCGGCAGGCTCACGGTCTACGGCAAGACCGGTACCGTGGAGCGCGTCGGGCAGCCCGACCAGTCCTGGTACGCCGCCTATGTGCCCCATCCCAGCCGCCCCATCGTCGTCGTCGTCACCGTTGAGAAGGGCGGCTTCGGCGCCGAGACGGCGGCCCCGGCGGCGCGGTTGATCCTCTCCAACTGGTTCGATCTCGGCAACGACCGGTTCAAGGCCGGGAGCTCCGCGACCCGATGAGCGCCAACCAGACCATCCAGCCGGCCTCCGAGCTGCCCGCCCCGCTCGTGCCGCGCCAGTGGCACCTGCGGCTCGACCCGCTGCTGCTGCTGGCCACGCTCGGGCTGGTGGCGTGCTCGCTGATCGCGATCAAGGGCTCGACCGCCGACGACGTCGCGGGCCAGCCCTACTACTACCTCGAGCGCCAGGCGATCTACGCCGTCGTCGGGCTGCTGCTCATGTACGGCGTGTCGCGGCTCGACTACTCGCGGCTGCGCGAGCTCAAGTACGTCACCTACGGGCTGATGATCGGCTCGATCCTGCTCGTCTTCGCGCTCGCCACCGCGACGCGCGGCTCCAAGCGCTGGATCGAGCTGCCGTTCTTCCGCTTCCAGCCCTCAGAGCTCGGCAAGCTGCTGCTCGTGATCGCCCTCTCGGGCTTCATCGTCGACCGCATGCGCCGGATGGGGCGCGAGGTGACGGCGCGGATCATGCTGCTGGCGCTGCTGCCCGCGATGCTCGTGATGGCGCAGCCGGACCTCGGCACCTCGCTCGTCTACGTCGTCGGCGTGCTCGCCCTGCTCTTCGTCGCGGGGGCGCCGTGGCGCCACTTCGCGGCCCTGGCGGCGCTCGGCGCCGTCGCCATCACCCTTGTCCTCGCCGCCGCGCCTGCCATGGGCGTCGAGGTCCTCAAGCCTTACCAGGTGCAGCGCCTGACGGCGTTCCTGAACCCCTCGGGCGATCCGGGGGACGCCGGCTACCAGCAGCAGCAGTCGAGGATCGCCATCGGGTCGGGGGAGAAGACCGGGCGCGGCGTCGAGAACGCCACGCAGACCGGGCTGAACTTCCTGCCCGAGCACCACACGGACTTCATCTTCGCGGTGGTCGGCGAGACCTTCGGGTTCGCCGGCGCCGCGCTCGTGCTGTCGCTGTACGCGCTGTTGATATGGCGCGGGCTTCATATCCTCACGGTGGCGAAGAACCTGTACGGCGCGCTGCTCGCCGGCGGCATCACGGCGATGCTGCTGTTCCAGATCTTCGTCAACGTGGGGATGACCGTCGGGATCATGCCGATCACAGGCGTCCCGGCACCCCTTCTGAGCTTCGGCGGCTCGTCGATGCTCGTCACATTCCTGGCCATCGGCCTTCTGCAATCGGTCCACGCGCAGGCGCGCGACACCGCATCGCGGAAGGGACGGGCCACCGTCTTCTAGATCACTGAGGAATCATCTTGAAAAAGCAAGTGCTGGTCACGGTCGACCGTGGGGAGACCCGGGTCGCCATGATGGAGGCGGCGGGCAACCCGGCGTCACCGAAGGACACCAAGAAGGGCGCGCGCCCGAAGTCGGGTGACACCCCGGCGGGCTACCGCGTCGCCGAGATCTACTTCGAGCGCCGCGGCTCGCGCTCGATCGTCGGCAACATCTACAAGGGCAAGGTCGACAACGTCCTGCCCGGGCTCGAGGCGGCCTTCGTCGACATCGGCCTCGACAAGAACGGCTTCCTGCACGTCGACGAGATCGTGCTGCCGGGGGTCGAGAAGGTCAAGCGCGGCCGCGGCCAGAGCGGCCCGCGCATCGCCGACCTCCTGTCCCCGGGGCAGGAGATCGTCGTGCAGGTCATCAAGGACCCGCTCAAGACCAAGGGCGCGCGGCTCTCGATGGAGATCACGATCGCCGGGCGCTACATGGTCTACGCCCCGACGGGCGAGGGCATCGGCGTCTCGCGCCGGCTCGAGGACAAGGAGCGCGAGCGCCTGCGCAAGGAGGCCAAGCAGCTCGACCTCGGCGGCGGCGGCGCGATCATCCGCACCGCGGCCCAGGGCGCCAAGCGCGCGGACTTCGAGCGCGAGCTGCAGTACCTCTTCAAGCTCAACGAGGTGCTCCAGAAGCGCGTCGCGGAGACGACCGCGCCCGACATGGTCTTCCAGGAGGCCGACCTCTCGATCCGCGTCGTGCGCGACATCTTCTCCGAGCACTTCGAGAAGGCGATCGTCGACGACCCCAAGCAGCACCAGCGGCTGACCTCGTTCTTCACGCGCACCGCGCCCGAGCTCGTCGACCGCGTCGAGCTGTGGGAGGAGCCTCCGCGACCTGTTCGAGGCCTACGGCGTCGACAGGACGATCGACGGGATGCTCGAGCGCCGCGTCGACCTGCCCAGCGGCGGCTACCTGGTGATCGACTACGCCGAGGCGCTGACGGTCATCGACGTCAACTCCGGCTCCTTCACCGGCCGCGGCAAGCAGGCCCGGCTCGAGGACGTGATCACCAAGACGAACCTCGAGGCCGCCGAGGCGGTGGTCGAGCAGCTGCGGCTGCGCGACATCGGCGGGATCATCGTCATCGACTTCATCGACATGGCCCGCGCGCGCAACCGCGACGCCGTGCTGAAGGTCCTGCGCAAGGCGCTCGACGAGGACCGCACGAAGACCTTCGTGGTCGAGATCTCGCCGCTCGGGCTGGTCGAGATGACGCGCCAGAACGTCACCGACGGCGTGCGCGAGATCATGACCAAGCCCTGCCCCGACCTGCGACGGCGAGGGCGTCGTCAAGTCCGAGGAGACGGTCGCCATCGAGGTCGAGCGCAAGCTGCGCCGTGCTCGCCAAGGCGGCGAAGGACGCGCGCCCGAGGCCTACCTGGTGCGCCTCAACCCGCGCGTCACCGGCTACTTCACCGGCGACGGCGCGCGCAACCTGCACGCGCTGGAGGAGGAGACCGGGCGGCGGTTCTTCTTCGAGGGCTCCGAGGGGCTGCCGCTCGAGCCACTTCGCGGTCACCCAGGAGGGCTCGCGCGAGGAGATCGAGACGCAGGCCGTCCCGTTCTCAGAGCCGGCGACGAGGTCCACGTCCACATCGTCGAGCCGCACATGTACAACGACGACGACGCGGTGGCCAAGGTCGACGGCTACATGATCGAGGTCGTCAACGCGATCCCCTACGTCGGCGAGAAGAAGCTCGTGCCGATCGAGGAGGCGGGGCGCACGCGGGCCCGCGCCGTGCTCGTCGGCGCCGAGGCCGAGGAGGCCGAGGAGGCGGCGGTGGCGCGCGCCAAGGCCGCCAAGGAGCGCGCGCGTCGCAAGCCGCGCGCGGCGGCGAAGCCCGCGGCCAAGGCGCCGGCCAGGGCGAAGGCGAAGGTCGCGGCCGAGCCCGCCCCCGAGGAGCCCGAGGCCGAGGGCGCGGGCGAGGACGAGACGCTAGAATCGAAGCCTCGGCGCCGAGGCCGCAGAGGCGGACGGCGCCGTTCGCGTGCCAAGGCCGAAGCCAGCGAGTGATCTGAACCGATGCCCGAATCCACTAATACGCCGTCGTCCGCTGCGGCGGGAAGCAGTACAGAGTCGAGGAGGGGATGACCCTGCTCGTCGAGCGCATGACCGGCGACGAGGGCGCCGCGATCGACCTCCAGCCGCTGCTCTACGCGGACGGCAAGGACACGCTGTTCAAGGGCGACGACCTCGGCCGCGTCAAGGTCAAGGCCAAGATCGTCGGCCACGAGCGCGGCCCGAAGATCCGCGTGTTCAAGTTCAAGCCCAAGCGCGGCTACAAGCGCACCACGGGCCACCGCTCCGAGCTGACCCGGATCGAGGTCACGGGCATCTCGCTGGGTCGCGGATCGTCGTCGTCGAAGAAGAAGCAGGAGGAGGCCGAGAATGGCTCATAAGAAGGGGCTCGGCTCCAGCCGCAACGGCCGCGACTCCAACCCCAAGTTCCTCGGGGTCAAGGTGTTCGCGGGCCAGACCGTCAACGGCGGCGAGATCATCGTGCGCCAGCGCGGCACGAAGTTCAATCCCGGCGTCGGCGTCGGCATCGGCAAGGACGACACGATCTTCGCCAAGGGGCCGGGGATCGTGCAGTTCCGCGAGGGCCGCCGGGGTCGCGTGATCTCGGTCGAGCCAGCGGCCGCCGAGTAGCTAGAACCAGAGCGCCAGCGGGGCGAAGTGCCTCGCGGGCTCGAGCCCGCGGCTGCCGAGCAGCGCGGGCGCGGTCCGGCGCACGCGGATCGTCGCGCGGACGCCGCAGCGCTTCGCCCGCTTCGTCGCCGGCTTGCATCCGTCGCCCTGCTTCGCGCGCGGCATCGCGGGCGCGCTCGCCGGCGCCGCGAGCAGTGCGGCGGCGACGACGACCACGGCAAGACGGCGGAGGGCCACGTGCCGATCGAACCAGCCCGCTGGGTTCCTGTCGCCCTACCTTCGGGGAGGGTTGACGTAGGCTGCGAGGATGCGCAGCAGTGGGAGCTGCTGCCGAGCAGAGCTGATGCGCGCGCTCACCGTCATTCCCGGGCGGGCCGACTCGGCACGCCTTGTCGACGTCGCCGAGCCGGACGAGGCCGCCGGCGCCGTGCTCGTCGACGGGCTGGCGCTCGGCATCTGCGGCACGGACGGCGAGATCGTGCGCGGCGAGTACGGCTGGGCGCCGGACGGCGAGGAGCGGCTCGTGCTCGGCCACGAGTCGCTGGGGCGCGTGCTGTCGGCGCCCGCCGGCGCGGGCGTCGCGGAGGGCGACCTCGTCGTCGGCATCGTGCGCCGGCCCGACGCGGTGCCGTGCGCGCCCTGCGCGGCGGGGGAGTGGGACTTCTGCGCCAACGGCGAGTACACCGAGCGCGGGATCAAGTCGCTGCACGGCTACGGCTCGGAGCGCTGGCGCGTCGAGCCCGAGTTCGCGGTCCGGCTCGACCCCGGGCTCGAGGACGTCGGCGTCCTGCTCGAGCCGACGAGCGTGGTGGCCAAGGCGTGGGAGCAGATCGAGCGCATCGGCGCGCGTGCGACGTTCGCGCCCCGCCGGGTGCTCGTCACCGGCGCCGGCCCGATCGGCCTGCTGGGCGCGCTGCTGGCCGTCCAGCGCGGCTACGAGGTCCACGTGCTCGACCAGGTCACCGACGGGCCCAAGCCCGAGCTCGTCCGCCGGCTCGGCGGCACCTACCACGCGGGCGACGCCTCGGCCGCCGGCCAGGTCGACATCGTGCTCGAGGCGACCGGCGCGCCGGCCGTCGTCGCCCAGGCGCTCCGCGGCACGACGCGCAACGGCATCGTCTGCCTCACCGGCGTCTCGTCCGGGGGGCGCCCGCTCGACTTCGACATCGGCGGCTTCAACCGCGACGTGGTGCTCGAGAACGACGTCGTGTTCGGCACCGTCAACGCCAACCGCCGCCACTACGAGGCGGCCGCCGAGGCATTGGTGGCGGCCGACCGCGACTGGCTGCGCGGGCTGATCACGCGCCGCGTCCCGCTCGAGCGCTGGGAAGAGGCGCTCGAGCGGCGCCAGGACGACGTGAAGGTCGTCGTCGAGCTCTAGCGCTTGGTCAGCACGAGGCTGTAGGCGGCGCCCGCGGTGCCGAGCGCCAGGATCGTGTAGGTGCCGGCCGCGAGGTTCTGCGCCCCGGCGTCGGTCGGCGCCGGGCCGATCCCGTCGACGATCGCGCAGTTGGCGATGCCGCCGCCGTTGTCGTTCGCCAGGTTCGCGCCGCCCGCGTTGAACACCTGGAGCGCGCTGGCGAGCGTGCCGGCCTCGCAGCTCTGCGCCGCGCCGATCTGACTCGTGATCTCGATGCGCACCGACGCCGGCGCGTCGAGCGTGAACGTGTAGAAGTCGTTGTTCCCGAACGTGCCCTCCATCGCGATGTCGTTCCCGGCCGGGAACGCGGTCGCGGCCGGCGCCGTGTCGTTGGGCTCGACCTCGTCCCCGGCGATCGCGATGCGGCGGACCTCGAGCAGGTAGTCGGACGGGCTCGCGCCGGTGACGATGGGGAAGGTGTCCACGTTCGGGGACATGACCGTCGTCCACATCGCGCACGCGCCGATGCCGAGATCGGTCGTGTCGCCGGGCGCCGTCGCGAACGGCGCGGCGTTGAAGACGATGCTCTGGATCTGGTTGTCATGCGTGCACTGCTCGGCGCCACCCGAGAACAGCTCGTAGCGGACGAGCTGCGCGACCGGGGCGCGGTACTTGAAGACGTCGGTGTTGCCGTTGAACGTGCCGGAGACCAGATGATCGTCGGAGAACGTGATGCCCTGGGCGTTCGCGTCGACATCGGTCTGGTTGGGCTCGACCTCGGGGACGGCCGTCGTCGCGCGCTGCTCGGTGTAGCTGAGCGCGTTGGAGCAGGCCGAGGCGTTGCCGGCCACGTCGGTCGTCGTGGCCGAGTAGCTGACGGTCGTGCCGTTGAGCTGCTCGGACGGTGCCAGCCCGCCGGCGCTCGCGAGCTGCCCCGGTGTCCCGGTCGCGACGGGCGAGCCGCCGCAGGTCGTGCTCCTGTACAGGCTGACGGTGCCCTCGGTGGCGGTGCCGCGGATCCCGGGCGTGTTGTCGGTCGACGGCGAGACCGGCACGGTCGCCGACAGCACCGGCGCGCCGGGCGCGGTGGTGTCCAGGGTGTAGGCGAAGACGTCGGAGCACGGCGAGCGGTTGCCGGCGGCGTCGACGGTCTCCGCGCGGAGGCTGTTCGACCCTTCGGTGAGCGGGCTCGTGAGCGCGATCACGGCGTCGCCGCTCCCGTCCGCGGTGCCGGTGCCGAGCGGCGATCCCGTGCACGCCGTGTTGTAGACCCGGACAGGCAGGTCGGCGGTGCCGTCGGCGCTGACCGTCGGCGTCGCGTCCTGGCTCGGCGAGGCGGGGAGCGTGCCGGTGATGGCGGGCGCGTCCGGCGCGATCGAGTCCTCGACGTAGGTGAACGCGCCGGTGCAGTTCGACACGTTGCCGGCAGCGTCGATCTGGCGGGCGCGCAGGCTGTTGGAGGCGTTCGCCGTCACCGGCGTGTCGACGCCCCAGTCGCCGCTGACGTCGGCGGTCGTGGTCGCGGCCGGCGTGCCCGGGCAGGCGCCGACGAACACCTCGACGTCCGCGTTCGGCTCGGCCGTGCCCTCCACGCGCGGGGAGCCGTCGCTCGAGGGCGAGGCGGGGTCGGTGCCGCTGATCGTCGGCGCCGACGGCGGGTCGTCGTCGAGGAAGTAGGTCACGTTGACCGTCGAGCAGTCCGACACGTTGCCGACCGCGTCGGTCGCGGTCGCGCTGAACGTCGTCGTCTGGCCGCTGAGGACCGTGCTGGAGGTCACGCCGGGGTCGGTGAAGCTCGCGGCTGTGCCCGAGCCGGCGGCGGCGCCGCCGCACCCGGCCTGCTTGTAGAGCGTCACGATCGAGCCGCTCTCCGCCGTACCGCGGACGTTCGGGGTCGCGTCGCTGCCGGGCGACGCCGGCGCGGTCGAGGTCAAGGTCGGGGCTGCCGGGGCGGCGGAGTCGTGCGTGTAGGCGAGCGGGTCGGAGCAGTCGCTGACGTGGCCGGCGGCGTCGGTCTGGCGGGCGCTGAACGTCGTCGTCTGGTTGGCGGGGACGGTGACGTCGAAGTCGACCTGCCCACCGCCTGGAACCGTGTCCGAGTCCGTGACGCCGCCGGTGCAGCCCGCGGCGCTGAACAGCTCGAGCGTCGCCCCGGGCTCGCCGGTCACGGAGACCTGCGGGGTCGTGTCCGTGGCCGACGGCGACGGCGGCGTCGTGCTCACGACCGCGGGCTCGGCGGGCGCGGTCGAGTCCTCGGTGTAGGCGAGCGGCGCCGAGCAGGCGGACGGGTTGCCGGCCGCGTCGGTGGCGGTCGCGCGGATCGCGCTCGCGGTGTCGGCCGGCACCGTGGTGGCGACCTCGAAGTCACCGCCGCCGTCGGCCGTGCCGGTGCCGGCGACCGCCCCGGCGCACGCGGCGTCCGTGTACGTGCGGACGCTGCTGCCGGGCTCGGCGGTGCCGCTGACGATCGGCGTGCCGGTCCCCGAGGGCGAGGCGGGATCGGTCGAGGCGAGCGCGGGCGCCGCGGGCGCGAGCGAGTCGTGGACGTAGGGCAGCGGCGGCAGCGAGCAGGGCGATGGATTGCCGGCGGCGTCGGTGGCCGTCGCGAAGAAGGTCGTGCTGCTGTTGGGGGCGACCGTGACCGGCGCGCTGAACGCGCCCGCGGGCGAGGCCGCGACGGTCGCCAGCGGGGTCGTCGTTGTGTCACAACTCAAACCTGCGTAGATCCGGACCGTCGATCCCGGCTCCGCCGAGCCGGCCACCGTGGGGGTCGTGCTGGCGTTGCTGGGAGAGGCCGGATCAGTGGAGGTCAGCGACGGCGCGCCGGGTGCTGTGGTGTCGGGCGGCGTGGTCGCGGGCGTGGTGCCGGGCGGCGTCGGCAACGGGACGCCGGCCGTGGGGAGGCGCACGGCGATTCGGCGGGCCGCGGCGCGGCAGTTGTTGCGCTCGCTGAGCTCGCGCACGCGCCGCAGCCCGTCCGCGCACGCCAGCACGAAGTAGGACCGGGCGGCGGTGCCGGCGGGCACCCGCAGGGATCGCCGGAAGCGGCTGCGCTTGCGTGCGTTCAGCGCGCCGACACGGCGGCGCCCCTGCAGCCGGACGTCGCGGCGGTCGAAGCGCCGGTTCGCCGACAGGAAGAACAGGACCGTCGAGGCGCCCGACCGCGCGGCGCCGCGGTTGGTCACCGCGGCACGGAGCGAGAACGACTTGCCGGCTTCGACCGTGGCGGGGGGCCGGGCGACGGAGGTCACCGTCAGATCGGCGCGCGGCGCCTGCGCGAGCGCGCTGCCGGCGACCACGAGGGCGGCCATGCCCGAGGCCAACAGGATCCGTCCCATGAGCGCACGCTAACCGCGTGCGCGCCACCTGTGCAGATTTTTAGTTCGGCTGAGCGGTGGGGCGGATCAGGATCTCGTTGACGTCCATGTGCGGCGGCTGCTGCACGGCGAACATCACGGCGCGCGCGATGTCGTCGGCCTGGAGCGGCTCGATCTCCAGCGGGTTGTCGAAGAACGGCGTGTCGGTCATGCCCGGCTCGATGACCGTGACCCGCACGCCGGTGTCGTTGAAGTCCTGGCGCGCGGACTCGCCCATGCCGGTGACTGCCCACTTGGTGGCGGAGTAGAGCGACCCGGCGATCGCGCGGCGGCCGGCCACCGAGCCGGTGAGCAGCAGGTGCCCCTTGGTCTCCTTGAGCGCGTCGGCGGTCGCGCGGATCGTCAGCGCGGCGCCGTAGACGTTGGTGAGCACCATCGCCTTCCACTGCTCGGGGTCGCCCTCCTGGAAGCCGCGCGGCGCGCCGAAGCCGGCGTTGGCGAACGCGACGTCGATGCGCCCGTAGGCGTCGAGGGTCGTCTTGACGAGGCGCTGCTGGTCGTCCCACTCGGTGACGTCGCAGGTGACGGCGAGCGCGCGCTCGTCGCCGCCGAGCTCGTCCGCGAGCGTCGCGAGCTTGTCCTCCGAGCGGGCGGCGAGGACGAGGCGGTAGCCGGCCTCCGCCGCGTGGCGGGCGGTGGCGGCGCCGATGCCGGTGGAGGCGCCGGTGATGAGGAACACGGGGTCTGAGTTCGAAGCCATGCGGCTACCGTTACCCCGCTTTGCTCCATGACCGCGCCAAGATCGAGGTTCGCGCCGGCCGCGGCGGCGACGGCTCCGTGTCGTTCCGCCGCGAGGCCCACGTGCCCAAGGGCGGGCCGGACGGCGGCGACGGCGGCCGCGGCGGCGACGTGCTCGTGCGCGTCGACGACTCGCTGCGCGACCTCCAGTCGTTCCGCCGGCGTGCGCACTTCCGCGCCGAGCGCGGCGGCCACGGCCAGGGCGCGCAGAAGCACGGCGCCGACGGCGACCCGCTGGTCATCGCCGTGCCTCCGGGCACGCAGATCGCGCGCTGGGACGGCACCCGCTACGACCTCGTCGCGCCGGGCCAGGAGATCACGCTCGCCCGCGGCGGCGCGGGCGGCCGCGGGAACAAGCGCTTCACCAGCGCCGTGCGCCAGGCGCCGCGGCTGGCCGAGCGCGGCCTCGACGGGGAGGAGGGGCTCGTCGAGCTCCACCTCAAGCTGCTCGCCGACGTCGGGCTCGTCGGCCTCCCGAACGCCGGCAAGTCGTCGCTGATCGCCCGCCTCACGCGCGCGCAGCCGAAGATCGCGGGCTACCCGTTCACCACGCTCGAGCCGAATCTCGGCACGCTCGAGGCCGCCGACCGCCAGCTCGTGATCGCCGACATCCCGGGGTTGATCGAGGGTGCGAGCGACGGCGCCGGGCTGGGCCACGACTTCCTCGCGCACGTCGAGCGCACGCGGCTGCTCGTGCACGTGCTCGACCTCGCGCCACTCGACGGCTCCGACCCGGCGCAGAACCACGCGGTGATCGAGCGCGAGCTGGCCGAGCACGATTCCCGGCTCGCGGAGCTCCCGCGCATCCTGGCGCTCAGCAAGGCGGACCTCGTGACGCCCGAGGAGGCGGCCGCGGCGGCCGAGGTGTGGGCGGAGCGGCTCGAGGCGCCCGTCCTGGTCACGTCGAGCGCCACCCGCGAGGGCCTCGACGAGCTCGCCACCGAGCTGCTGCGGCGGGTGCCAGTGGCCGAGCCGGTCCCGCTCGAGTTCGCGCAGGACGACGTGGCCGAGTACCGCGTCTACCGCCCCGCCGCGGCGCGCGAGTTCGAGGTCGAGAAGACCGGCGCCGGCGAGTTCCGCGTCTCCGGCGACGTCGTCGAGCGCCTGATCGCCCGCCACGACCTCGAGAACGAGGAGGCGCTCGCGCACGTCGAGCGCCGGCTGCACCGCCTGGGCGTGATCGCCGCGCTCGAGCAGGCCGGCTTCGTGCCCGGCGACGACGTCGAGATCGGCGGCGTGGTCTTCGAGCTCGATCCCGGGGCGCCGTTGTAGTGCGGATCTGGATCGACATGACGGCGCCGGCGCACCCCGTGGTGTTCCGGCCGATCATCCGCCTGCTGCGCGAGGCGGGGCACGAGGTCGAGGTGACGGCGCGCGACTACGCGCAGAACATCCCGCTGCTGCAGCGGATGGGCATGGAGCACACGGTCGTCGGGCCCGGCCACGGCGGCGCCTCGACCGCGGGCAAGGCGCGCGCGCTGGCGAGCCGGTCGTGGAACATGCGCCGCTTCGCCGCCCCGCGGGGCTTCGACCTCGCCGTCGCGCACGGCTCCAACGACCTCGCGCTCGCCGCCGCGTCGCTGCGGATCCCGGCGGTCAACACGTTCGACTACGAGTTCGCCGTGCAGCAGCACAACATCGGCTGCCGCCTCGCCCGGCGCGTGATGACGCCCGACGCGATCCCGCCCGGGCGGCTCGAGCGCTTCGGCGTCGGGCCTCGCAAGCTCGTGCAGTACGCGGGGCTGAAGGAGGAGTACTACCTGGCGGACTTCGCGCCCGACGAGGGCGAGCTCGGCCGGCTCGGGGTCGAGCGCGAGCGGGTGATCGTGATCGTGCGCCCGCCGCCCGAGGTCACGCTCTACCACCGGCTCTCCAACGAGCTGTTCCCGCGCGTGCTCGAGCGGCTCGGCCGCGACCCGGCGGTCCATGCGGTCGTGATCCCGCGCACCGCGGCGCAGCGCGAGCACCTCGAGACCGCCCGCTACCCGTCGGTGATCCTGCCCGCCGGCGCGGTCGACGCCCAGAGCCTGATCGCGCTGGCCGACCTCGTGGTCTCCGCCGGCGGGACCATGAACCGCGAGGCCGTCGCCCTCGGCACGCCGGTCTACTCGACGTTCGCGGGGCGCCTGGGCGGCGTCGACGAGCAGCTGCTGCGCGCGGGGCGCCTGCGCATGCTCGCCGACGAGGGCGAGATCGAGCTCGTCAAGCAGCGCGACCAGCGCGTCGTCGCCCGCCGCGATCCGGCCGTGCTCAGCGAGCTGATCCTCGGCGCGCTGAAATAGGAGCGATGCCGACCCTCGTCGTCAAGCTCGGATCGTCCGTCGTCGCTGAGGCCAGCGGCGAGCTGCGCGCGGGCGTGCTGGAGCGCATCTGCGACGAGGTCGTCGCGCTGCACGGCGAGGGCGTGGAGGTCGTGATCGTCACCTCGGGGGCGATCGCGCGCGGCATGCGGCTGCTGGAGCTGCCGCTGCGGCCGCGGGCGATCGAGGACCTGCAGGCGGCCAGCGCGGTCGGGCAGGGCAAGCTCTACCGCGTCTACGACGAGCTGCTGCGCGACCGCGGGCTGACGTCGGCGCAGGTGCTGCTCACGTTCTTCGACATGAGCGCGCGCACGCACTACGTCAACGCGCGCCGCACGCTGCGCAAGCTGCTCGACTGGCGCGTGGTCCCGGTCATCAACGAGAACGACACGACGACGACCGACCAGGTCTCCTTCGGCGACAACGACTTCCTCGCCGCCCAGGTGGCGGTGCTGGTGGGCGCCGACCTGCTCGTGCTGCTCACCGACACGGGCGGGCTCTACACGGCCGATCCGCGGCTCGATCCGGCGGCGACGCTGGTCGATCACGTCGAGGACCCCGAGGCGCTGGGCGCGCTCGAGATCGGCCACCAGACGTCGCCGCTCGGCTCCGGCGGCATGCGCTCGAAGGTCGTGGCGGCCGACATGGCCACCGCGGCCGGGATCGCCACCGTGATCTCCTCGGGGCTCGAGCCGGGGACGATCGGCCGCGCGTGGGCGGGGGAGGCGACCGGCACGCGCTTCGCGCCGCGCCCGAGCCGCCACTCGAGCTTCAAGCTGTGGCTGAAGTACGCGAAGCCGACGCAGGGCGTGCTGTGCGTCGACGCCGGCGCTGCACGCGCGCTGCGCGAGGGCGGGACCTCGCTGCTGCCGGTCGGCATCGTCGACGTCGAGGGGTCGTTCGACGCCGGCGACGCGGTGGAGATCCGCGAGGCCGGCGAAGCCCCGATCGGCAAGGGGATCTCGAACTACTCCGCCGCCGAGCTGCGGCGGGTGAAGGGCCGCAAGTCCGCCCAGGTGCGCGAGGTGCTGCCGCGGGCGACCGAAGAAGCGGTCCACCGGGACTACTTCGTCCTCTCCTGAGCTCGCTCTGCGGTTTCTTCTCTCACGGGCTTGACACGTCGTGCGTCCTGCTCTATAACAATCTTGTTCTATAACAGATTCATTATGAACTCCCACGACCCTCTCAGCACCGTCTTCTCCGCCCTCGCAGACCCCACGCGCCGGGCGCTCCTCGCCCGGCTCACGGAGGGCGAGGCGACGGTGGCGGAGCTGGCTGCGCCGTTCCACATGTCGCAGCCGGCGATCTCCCGCCACCTGAAGGTGCTCGAGCAGGCCGGACTGATCTCGCGCAGCCGCCGGGCGACCGCCCGCCTCAGCCATCTGCAGGCGGAGCCGCTCCGGGAGGCCGTCGCGTGGCTGTCCACCTACCGGGAGTACTGGCAGGAAAGCCACGACCGGCTCGACGAGCTGCTCGCGGCGATGCAGGACGACAACGACGCTTCAGAAGGGAGCGCACCATGAGTGAGACCACGTTCATCGCAGAGCCGGGCACGCCGCAGCTGAAGATGGAGCGGGAGTTCGACGCGCCGCGCGAGCTGCTGTTCCGCGCCTACACCGAGCCCGAGCTGGTCGAGCAGTGGCTCGGCCCGCGCCGCCTCGGCACGCGTGTCGAGGCGCTCGAGCCGCGCGACGGCGGCCACTGGCGGTTCGTCAACATCGACGAGGACGGCTCGGAGTACGCGTTCCGCGGCGTCTTCCACGGCGACCCGTCGCCGGAGAACGGGATCGTCCAGACGTGGGAGTTCGAGGGCGCGCCCGGCCACGTCAGCCTCGAGACGCTGACGTTCGAGGAGCGCGACGGCCGCACGCTCGTGAAGGCGAACGCCGTCTACCAGACCGTCGAGGCGCGCGACGCGAACATCGCCCACGGCATGGAGGGCGGGGCGCGCGAGTCCTACGAGCGGCTCGCGGAGCTCGTCGCGCAGCTCGCCGCCAAGGTCTGAGCGCTGGCGCTCCGGCGCGGTCGGCCTAGACTTTCCGTCATGGCCACGACCGCGCCGGGCGTCACCGACCTCTGCCTCGCCGCACGCGAGGCGTCGCGCGCGCTCGCGACGATGAGCTCCGCCGCGAAGGACGCGGCGCTGCTGCGCGTCGCGGACGCGCTGGAGGCCCGCGCGCCCGAGATCCTCGAGGCCAACGCGCGCGATCTCGAGGCCGGCCGCGAGGCCGGGCTCAGCGACGCGCTGATGGACCGCCTCGCGCTCGACCCCGCCCGCCTGCAGGGCATCGCGGACGCCGTGCGGGCGATCGCCGCGCTTCCCGACCCGGTCGGCGAGGTCATCGACGGGCAGCGGCTCCCGAACGGGCTCGACGTCCGCAAGGTGCGCGTCCCGCTCGGCGTCGTGGCGATCGTCTACGAGTCGCGGCCGAACGTGACCGTCGACGCCGCCGCGCTGTGCCTCAAGTCCGGCAACGCGGTCGTGCTGCGCGGATCGAGCGCCGCCGCGCACTCGAACGCGGTGCTCGCCGCGATCGTGGCGCCGGAGTTCCCCGACGGCGCGGTGGCGCTGCTGACCGGCGGCCGCGAGCAGCTCGCGGAGCTGGCCGGCCAGGAGGGCGTCGTCGACCTCATCATCCCGCGCGGCGGCGAGGGCCTGAAGAAGGCGCTCGCCGAGGTCGCGCGCGTGCCGGTGATCTACGCCGCGGCGGGCAACTGCCACGTCTACGTCGACGCCACCGCCGACCTCGACGATGCGCTGCGGATCGTGCTCAACGCCAAGACCCAGCGCCCCGGCACCTGCAACGCGGCGGAGACGCTGCTCGTGCACGCCGACGTCGCGGCGCAGTTCCTGCCCGCCGCCGGCGCCGCGCTGCGCGACGCGGGGGTCGAGCTGCGGGCGGAGGAGCGCGCCGGCGCGCTGCTCGACGGCGCCGTCGCCGCCACCGATGAGGACTTCGCCGAGGAGTTCCTCGCGCTGGTGCTGGCGGTGAAGGTCGTCGATTCCTATGCCGAGGCGATCGAGCACGTCAACCGCTACGGCTCGGGGCACTCGGAGGCGATCGTCACCGGCAGCGCGGTCGCGGCGCGGGCGTTCCAGCTCGGCGTCGACGCCGCCTGCGTCTACGTCAACGCCTCCACGCGCTTCACCGACGGCGGCGAGTTCGGGATGGGCGCCGAGATCGGCAACTCGACCCAGAAGCTGCACGCGCGCGGCCCGATCGGCCTGCGCGAGCTCTGCACGTTCAAGTACCTGGTCGAGGGCGACGGCCAGGCGCGAGCCTGAGTGGCGCGCGTCGGCCTCCTCGGCGGGACGTTCAACCCGCCGCACGTCGGGCACATGCTGTGCGCGCAGGAGGCGCTGGCGGCGCTCGAGCTCGACCGGGTGCTGCTGCTGCCGGTGCACACGCCCCCGCACAAGGAGCTGCAGGCCGACCCGGGCCCGGAGGTGCGGGTCGAGCTGTGCCGGCTGGCGGTCGGGGACGCCGACGGCCTCGAAGTGTCCACGCTCGAGGTCGACCGGCAGGGCCGCTCATACACGGTCGATACGCTGAGAGCGCTCCATGACGCTGCCCCAGAGGACGACCTGACCTTCATCGCCGGCGCAGACCAGGCGTTCGCGCTGCCGGCGTGGCGCGAGCCCGCGGCCGTGCTCGAGCTCGCCGAGCTCGCGGTGGCCGAGCGCGAGGAGTGGCGGCGCGACGACGTGCGCGAGGCGCTGTCGGCGCTGCCCGGGGCGCTCGAGCGGGTGCGCTTCTTCGCGATGCCGCGCGTCGACGTCTCGTCCTCGCTGGTCCGGGCCCGCGTGGCCGAGGGACGCCCGATCCGCTGGCTCGTGCCCGACGCCGTGGCGCGCGCGATCGAGGAGCGCGGGCTCTACCGCGAGCCGGTGCAGGCCCGATGACGACGCACGCCGAGAGCCGCGCGCTCGCCGACCGCATCGCCGAGCTGGCCGCCGACAAGCTCGCCGTCGACGTCGTCGTCATCGACCTCCACGACGTGATCGGCTACACGGACTTCTTCGTCATCTGCTCCGGCAACACGGAGCGCCAGACGAAGGCGATCCACGACGGCATCCACCAGGGGATGAAGCACGACGCGGGGCTGCTGCCGCGGCGCGTCGAGGGCCTGAACGAGGCGCGCTGGATCCTCATGGACTACCTCGACGTGATCGTCCACGTCTTCACGCCCGACGCGCGCGACTACTACCGGCTCGAGCAGCTCTGGGGCGAGGCCCCGCGGCGCGCCGTCAGCGTCTAGAGGCGCAAAGAGGCCGCCCTCTCGGACGGCCTCTCTGCACGATGGAGCTGAGGGGGCTCGAACCCCTGACCTTCTGGCTGCCAGCCAGACGCTCTCCCAGCTGAGCTACAGCCCCTGGGTGGAGCGTGAGTTTATCGCGACTCAGCGCGGAGCGAAGAACACGGCGGCGCGCTTCCAGATGTCCGCGACCGGCAGCGCCTTGCGCCAGATCGACACCTCGTCGAGGTCGCCTGTGAGCATCAGGTCACAGCTTCCGCGGTAGCCGCCGATGCTGGTGTCGCCCTCCGGCGTCCCGTAGTCGATCGTCTCGGTGCGCGGCGTGCCGCTCTCGATCTCCTTGCCGTCGATGAACAGGCGCACGGTGGTGCCGTCGAACGTGCCGGACGCGTTGTGCCACTTGCCGTCCCACACCGTCGTGGGCGCCTCCGGAGCGCGCGTCCACCCGTAGTTCTCGAGCGAGGAGACGTAGAAGCCGAGGCCGCCGCCCTGGCCGGTGTAGAGGCCGTAGGCGCCGGCCTGGCACTCGTTCGACCCCTTGGCGACCAGGTGCTTCCATGGGCCGGGCGAGCCGGTGCCGCGGAACCACGCGGAGACGGTCAGCTGCTGCGACTCGAGGTCGTTCGAATCCGGGATCGACACGAAGTCGTTGCCGTCGAAGCGCAGCGCGGAACTCCAGAAGAAGAGGCCCCTGATCCACGTGGGGTCGTTGGCGTCGACGCCGGGCGTCGAGCCGAGGCGACCGTGGTTGCCATTGCCCGACCAGTCGCGTGCCACCTGCCCCTTGCCTTCGTTCAGCGGCCAGTAGCCGCTGAGCGGGAAGTCGTAGGCGGCCGACGCGGTGCCCGGCAGGCAGAGCGCGGCGGCGATGGCCGCGACGGTGAAGATGGATGCGCGATGTCGTCTCACGGCGAGGAGCATCCTCGAAACGGACGCCGCGTCACCACGGTCGAAGGTCCAGGATTTCCGCGCCACGGCGCTAACCTCACCCGCCCATGACCACCGAGCGCCGCTACGACCCGAAGACCGTCGAGCCGAAGTGGCAGGCGCTGTGGGAGCGCGAGCGCACGTGGGAGGTCTCCAACGACGACGCGGACTCGGACGCGTACTACGTGCTCGAGATGCTGCCCTACCCGTCGGGCGAGCCGCACATGGGCCACCTCAAGAACTACGCGGTGGGGGACGCGGTCGCGCACTTCCAGCGCCGGATCGGCCGCCGGGTGCTGCATCCCATCGGCTATGACGCGTTCGGCCTGCCGGCGGAGAACCACGCGATCCGCAGCGGGCAGCACCCGCGCGACTCGACGCAGGAGTCGATTGACGCCTTCCACCGCGAGTTCCACTCGTGGGGCGTCTCGTTCGACTGGTCGCGCGAGCTGGCGAGCAACGAGCCGACCTACTACCGCTGGACCCAGTGGATCTTCCTCAAGCTCTACGAGCGCGGGCTGGCCTACCGCTCCGAGGCGGCCGTCAACTGGTGCCCGAAGGACCAGACCGTGCTCGCCAACGAGCAGGTCATCGACGGCCGCTGCGAGCGCTGCGGCACGCCGGTCGAGGCCCGCCAGCTGGAGCAGTGGTTCTTCCGCATCACCGACTACGCCGACCGCCTGCTCGACGACCTCGAGACGATCGAGTGGCCGTCGCACGTCGTGACCATGCAGCGCAACTGGATCGGGCGCTCCGAGGGAGCCGAGGTCCAGTTCAGCGCGCCCGAGATGGGCGTCGACTACCCCGTCTTCACGACGCGGCCGGACACGCTGTTCGGCGCGACGTTCTTCGTCATGGCGCCCGAGCACCCCGACGTGCTGCGGCTCGCCGAGGGCACCGAGCACGAGGAGGCGGTCCGCGAGTACGTCAACCACGCGCTGACCGAGTCCCACGAGGACCGCGGCGACATCGAGCGCGAGAAGACCGGCGTGCCGCTCGGGCGCACCGTCGTCAACCCGGTCAACGGCGAGCGGATCCCGATGTGGGTGGCCGACTACGTGCTGATGGAGTACGGCACCGGCGCGATCATGGCCGTGCCCGGGCACGACGCGCGCGACCACGAGTTCGCGGTCAAGTACGAGCTCCCGATCCGGCGCGTGATCGAGGGCGGCGACGAGCTGCCCTACACGGGCGACGGGCCGCTGGTGAACTCCGACCGGCGCTTCGACGGGATCGGCAACCGCGACGCGCTCGAGCAGATCGTCGACTGGCTCGACGAGCAGGGCCGCGGGCACCGCTCGATCAACTACCGGCTGCGCGACTGGCTGCTGTCGCGGCAGCGCTACTGGGGCTGCCCGATCCCGATCATCCACTGCCCCGCCTGCGGGCTGGTGCCGGTGCCGGAGGACCAGCTGCCGGTCGAGCTGCCCGACGTGCGCGACTACGCGCCCAAGGGCCGCTCGCCGCTGGCGGCCGCCGAGGACTGGGTGAACGTGCCGTGCCCCTCCTGCGGCGGCGACGCGCGGCGCGAGACCGACACGATGGACACGTTCGTCGACTCGTCCTGGTACTTCCTGCGCTACTGCGACGCGCGCAACGACGACGAGGCGTGGGACCCGGGAGTGCTCTCGCGCTGGATGCCGATCGACCAGTACATCGGCGGCGTCGAGCACGCGATCCTGCACCTGATGTACGCGCGCTTCTTCGTGAAGGCGCTGGCGGACATGGGGCTGCTCGACTTCCAGGAGCCGTTCCAGCGGCTCTTCACGCAGGGGATGATCACGCGCGACGGCGCGAAGATGTCGAAGTCGAAGGGCAACGTGATCAGCCCGGTCGGCTACGTCGAGCGCTACGGCGCGGACACCGCGCGCTGCTACATCCTGTTCATCGGGCCGCCGGACCAGGACGCGGACTGGTCGGACGAGGGCGTCGAGGGCGTGCACCGCTTCCTCGGGCGCCTGTGGCGGCTGGGGGTCGACGTGGCGGCCGCGGGCGAGCCGGGGCCGGCGCTGGGGCCGCTGGAGGTCCCGGAGGGCGACGACCTCGAGCTGATGCGCAAGGCGCACTGGGCGATCGACAAGGTCACGAACGACATGGCGGGCCGGTTCGCCTTCAACACGGCGATCGCGGCGGTCATGGAGCTGGTCAACGAGTGCTACCGGCGGCGCGACGCCGTGTCCCCGGCGGCGCTGCACTTCGCGACGGCGACGGCGGCCTCGCTGATCTTCCCGTTCGCGCCGCACTGCGGCTCGGAGGTCTACGAGCTGCTGACCGGCGCGCGGGTGTGGGAGGAGCCCTGGCCCGACGCCGACCCGGCGCTGCTCGAGCGCGACACAGTCGAGCTGGTCGTGCAGGTCAACGGCAAGCTGCGCGACCGCGTGCAGGCGCCCGCGGGCGCCTCGCGCGAGGAGCTGGAGACGCTGGCGCGGACGCCGCGGATCGAGTCGCACGTCGACGGCAAGGACGTGGTCAAGGTCATCGTCGTGCCGGGCAAGCTCGTCAACTTCGTCATCCGCTAGGCACGCTTTCGGCACAGAGCCGGGGTGAATGGGGTGTCCGTGCCGCCTAGCTTCGGCGGTCGTGCCCGAGACCCCGCGCCACGTCCTCGCCCTGTGGGCGCTCGGCCTCGTCGCGGTGGTGCTGCTGGGCGCGCGCTACCTGGGGCGCGATGACGGCGATCCGGCGCGGGCGCCGATCAGCGTCGCCGAGCCGCACGAGACCGCCGCGCGCCTGACCGTGCACGTGGCCGGCGCGGTGCGCCGGCCCGGCGTCTACCGGCTGTCCGCGCGCGCGAGGGTGGTCGACGCGGTGCGCCGCGCCGGCGGCGCTCGCCGCCGCGCCGACCTCTCCGCGCTCAACCTCGCGGCCAAGCTCGAGGACGGGCGCCAGGTCGTCGTGCCGGTCCAGGGCGCCGCGCCGGCGGCGCCCGGCGAGGGCGCGCCGCTCGACCTCAACACCGCCACGCCCGAGCAGCTCGACGAGCTCGACGGCATCGGCCCGGGGATGGCCGGCACGATCCTCGAGTACCGCGAGCGCCACGGCGGCTTCGGGTCGGTCGAGGAGCTCGGCCAGGTGCCCGGCATCGGCGAGAAGCGCCTCGCGGCGCTGCGGGAGAAGGTGCGCGTGTGAGGGCGGAGGCAAGCGCCGCGCTCGCCACGATCCGCGGCCACCCGCGGCACGTCGTGCTGTTCTCGCTCGGGGTGGGGCTGGCGCTCGGGCCGGTCTCGCCCGCGGCGACGGTCGTGGCGGCGTTGCTCGGCGCCGCGCTCGCCGGGCGGGCGGGCGTCGCCCTGCTCGCCGCCGGCGCGGCGCTGGGAGGCGCCACGCTCGCGGACGCCCGCCTCGCAGCGCTCGACTCCGGGCCGCTCGCAGCGATGAGCGG
This sequence comes from uncultured Solirubrobacteraceae bacterium, assembly GCA_963811595.1. GTDB lineage: Bacteria > Actinomycetota > Thermoleophilia > Solirubrobacterales > Solirubrobacteraceae > DASQFQ01. The sequence goes on along the minus strand of CAWERW010000016.1, from coordinate 441,112 downwards.
AGAGCGCTGGGAGGGCACCGCGGTCGTGCTCGAGCCCGTCCGGCGGCGCGGCGCCCACGCGTCGGCCCGCGTCCGGCTGCGCGGGCTCGACGACGTGGCGGTCGTGCGGCTGCGGGGCAGCGCGTCGCCCGGCGTCGGGGAGGTTGTCGCGGTCGCGGGATCCGTGGCGCCGCTCGGCAAGTACGACGCGTTCCAGCGGCGCCGCGGGGCGCACGCGGCGCTCGAGGCGGATCGGTTCGAGCCGACCGGGACCGGCCGGGGCGGTGTGGCCGGCGCGCTCGACGGCGTGCGCCGGCGGGCCGAGGACGGGCTCGGCCGCGGGCTGCCCGGGGAGGAGGCGGCGCTGCTGCGCGGCATGGTGCTCGGTCAGGACGAGGCGCTGACGGAGGAGGTGGAGACCGACTTCCAGCGCTCCGGGCTCGCGCACCTGCTCGCGGTCTCGGGCCAGAACGTGATGCTGCTCGCGCTCCTCGTGCTCGCCGCGGGCATGGTCACCGGGGCAGGGCTGCGCGCGCGGCTCGTCACCGCGATCGCGCTGATCGCGCTCTACGTGCCGCTCGCCGGCGGCGGGCCGTCGATCCAGCGGGCCGGGGTGATGGGCTGCGCGGGGCTCGTCGCCGCGCTCGCGGGGCGGCCGGCGTCGCGCTGGTACGCGCTGGGCCTGGCGGCGGTGGCGACGCTCGCGCTCAACCCGCTCGCGTCCGGAGAGCCCGGATGGCAGCTGTCGTTCGCCGCGGTGGCCGGGCTGCTCGCGCTCGCGCCGCGATGGCGCGAGGCGCTGCGCCGCGCGCGTCTGCCCGGGCCGCTCGCGGACGCGGCGGCCGTGACCGCGGCGGCGACGCTCGCGACCGCGCCGCTGATGGCGCTGCACTTCGAGCAGGTCTCGCTCGCCTCGCTGCCCGCCAACCTCGCGGCCGCGCCCGCGGTCGCGCCGGTGATGTGGCTCGGCATGGTCGCGATCGCGCTCGCCCAGGTCTCGCCGGGGCTGTGCGCGCCGCTGAACGCGCTCAACGGCCCGCTGCTCGCCTACCTCGAGTGGGTGGCGCACGTCGCCGCGCAGCCGAGCGCGGCGGCGCTGCCGGTGCGGCTCGGCGGCCCGGCTGGCCTCGCGCTGGCGTACGCCGCGACGATCGCCGCGATCGTGCTGGCCGGCCGTGCGGGGCGGTGGCTCGGCGCCCGGCGCGCCGTGGCGGGCGCATGCGCGGTCGCGGCGGCGGCCCTCGTGCTCGCTCCGCGGCTCGACACGCCTGATGGCCCGCGCCCCGGCGAGCTCGTCGTCTCCTTCCTCGACGTCGGCCAGGGCGACGCGACGCTGCTCCAGCACGGCGGCGCCTCGCTGCTCGTCGACACCGGCCCGCCCGGCGGCCCGATCCTCCAGCGGCTCGCCGAGGCCGGGGTGGAGCGGCTCGACGCGCTGCTCATCACCCACGCCCAGGCCGACCACGAGGGGATGGCGCTCGACGTCATCCGCGAGCACGCGCCGCGGCTCGTGCTCGACGGCGGCGCCGGGTGGCCGACGCCCGTTCGGCGCGCGCTGCCGCGCACCGCCCGGCCCGCCTACGCCGGCCAGGCCCTCGCGCTCGGCGCCATCCGCCTCAGCCTCCTGTGGCCGCCCCGCCCGCCGCCGCACTGGCGTGCCGACGGCGACCCCAACGCCCGCGCCGTGGTGGCGCTCGCGAGCGTCGGGAGCTTCGACGTGCTGCTGCCCGCGGACGCGGAGTCCGACGTCACCGCCGGGCTCGAGCTCCCGCGCGTGGAGGCGCTCAAGGTCGCTCACCACGGCAGCGACGACCCCGGCCTCCCGGCGCTGCTCGCCCGCACCAAGCCGGCGTTCGCCGCCGTCGAGGTCGGCAAGGGCAACAGCTACGGCCATCCGACGGCGCCGACGCTCGCGGCGCTGCGCGCCGTCGTGCCGCGCGTCTTCCGCACGGACCGGGATGGGACGGTGCGCCTCCGGATCACGGCGGCCGGCGTCAGGATCGAGTCGTAGACTCGGCCGCCGTGCCCGCCTTCAAGCCCGCCTACCTCGTCCTCGGCGACGACCACGGCCGCATCGCCGAGCGCCGCGCCAAGCTGCGCGCGCTCGCGGAGGAGGAGAGCGGCGCCGGCGGGGTGGAGGTGCTCGAGGGCGACGAGTGCAGCGCCGAGAGCGTGATCGCCGCGCTCACGACGATGACGTTCGCCATGGGCCGCCGCTTCGTGATCGCCGACGGCGTCGAGCGCTGGAAGGACGCCGACGTCGAGCTCGTCGCCGCCGCCATGCAGGGCATGGACGGCGAGACGCTCACGCTCGCGCTGTTCGGTCGCGAGGAGAGCCGCTACAAGGTCCCCGACGGGCTGCGCGCCGCCGTCGAGCGCGCCGGCGGGCAGATCGCGGTCGAGAGCGGCGTCAAGCCGTGGGAGCTGCCCAGCTGGGTGCAGGCGCGTGCCAGCGAGCTCGGCCTCGAGGTCGACAAGGGAGCGGCCCGCGCGCTCATCGCGCAGGTCGGGGAGCGCCAGCAGCGCCTGCTGCGCGAGCTCGAGAAGCTCGAGCTCGAGCACGGCCGGGGCGCCTCGCTCGGCGAGACCGAGATCGAGGAGTCCTCCTCCGCCTCCTCCGAGCGCAAGGTCTGGACGCTCGGCGACGCCCTCGTCGCCGGCGACGAGAAGGCCGCCATCCGCGCCCTCGTCGAGCTGCGCGGCCAGGGCGAGCGGCTGCCGCGGCTCATGTTCAACATCGCCGACCGCCTGCGCGACGCGATCAAGGTCGCCGAGGCGCTCGCCGCCGGCAAGCCGCCCGCCGAGGCCCGCAAGGGGCTCCGGATGGGCCCGAAGGTCGCGGCGCGGTTCGTCGAGGAGGTCTCGAAGCGCGACGTCGACGCGTTCCGGCGCGCGCTGGAGATCGTCGCCGACCTCGAGCTCGAGAGCCGCGGAGGCGGCCCGAGCCAGGGCGCCCTCGCCGAGGACACGCTCGCGGTGCGAGCGGTGCTGGCGGCGGCGGGCTAGGCGGAGACGCTGCGGCGCAGCTTGGCCGCGCGCGACTTCTTGCGGGCGCCGGAGTTCTTGTGCAGCGCCCCGCGCTTGACGGCCTTGTCGACCAGCCGGATCAGCTGCTGGTGCTCGGCCTCGGCGGCCTTGTCGTCGCCGCCCTCGACAGCAGCCTGCAGGCGGCGGAAGTACGTCTTGATCGCCGACGTGTAGCGCCGGTTCTCGAGACGCTCGCGCTCGGTGCGGAGGATCCGCTTCTTCTGTGAGGCGATATTGGCCATCGGGACGGGCGCCTACTATAGCGACGGCTCGTGCCCCCTCCGGCCACTCCACCGGCGCGCCGGATCGCGCTCAACACGGTCATCTTCTCGATCGCGACGGGGCTCTCCCGGATCGCCGGGCTGATCCGCGAGGTCGTCGCGTCGAGCTACTTCGGGACCTCCGGGCCGTTCTCCGCGTTCACGATCGCGTTCCAGGTCCCGAACCTGCTGCGCGCGCTCGTCGCCGACTCCGCGCTGAGCGCCGCCTTCGTCCCCGTCTTCACCGAGCTGCTGGAGAAGCAGAAGCGCAAGGAGGCGTTCCAGCTCGCCGGCGCGCTGTTCGGGCTGATCCTCGTCGCGCTGGGCGCGGTCACGCTGCTGTTCATCGTCATCGCGCCGTGGGTGATCCCGCCGATCACCGGCGACAAGTTCAGCGAGGAGCTCGACCAGCTGACCGTCGGCCTGAGCCGCGTGATGTTCCCGATCGTCGTCCTGCTCGGCCTCAACGGGCTCGTGGTCGGGATCCTCAACGCCTACGACCACTTCACGATCCCCGCGATCTCGCCGGTCGTGTGGAACGCGGTGATCATCATCGTGCTGGTCGCTGCGAAGCCGCTGTTCGAGGGGCCGAACGAGGTCTACGCGTACGCGATCGGCGTGCTCGCGGGCACCGTCGTGCAGTTCGCGATGTGCCTGCCCGTGCTCAAGCGGGTCGGGTTCGAGCTGAAGATCTCGTTCAGCTGGCGCGACCCGCGCATCCGCCACGTCCTCGTCCTGATGCTGCCGGTGACGATCGGCCTCGGGCTCATCAACTTCAACCTCGTCATCAACTCGGCGCTCGGCTCGCTCGTCTCGGCGGGCGCCCCCGCCGCGATCGACCGTGCGTTCCGGCTCTACATGCTGCCCCAGGGCATCTTCTCCGTGGCGGTGGCGACCGTGCTGTTCCCGACGCTCGCCCGCTTCGCCGCCCGCCGCGACTACGACGGCCTGCGGGCCACCAGCGGCAACGGCGTGCGCCAGATCGCGCTGCTGCTCATCCCGGCGGCGTTCGCCACCGCGGTCCTCGCCGAGCCGCTCACCCGCCTGGTCTACGAGCGCGGGGAGTTCGGCGCGGCGTCGACCGACGACGTCGCCGAGGCGCTGTTCTGGTTCAGCTTCTCGCTGCCCTTCAGCGGGGCGAACCTCCTGCTCACGCGCACGTTCTTCTCGCTCCAGCGCCCGTGGTTCCCGACCGCGCTGGCCGGCGCGACGCTCCTGATCAACGTCGGCGTCTCGCTCGCGCTGTACGAGCCGCTCGGCATCGCCGGCATCGTGATCGGCACCGCGGTCGGCAGCGCCGCGATGACCGTCCTGCAGGCGTTCTTCCTGCGCCGCGAGCTGCACGGCTTCGAGATCGGGCGCACGCTGAAGGCGGTCGCCGGGATGCTCGCCGCCGGCGCGCTCTACGGGCTCGTCGCCTACTACAGCTGGGACCTGCTCGACGAGGCGCTTGGCCGCAGCCTGGCCGCCCAGTTCGCCGCCGTCACCATCGCCCTCGCGCTCGGCAGCGCGGTCTATGCCGGCGCCGTGCTCGCGCTCCGCATCCCCGAGGCCGCCCAGATCCTCCGCCTGCTCCGCAGCCGCGCGCGGCCCGGCTCGTAACCTGTCCTCCGCCCATGGCGGACCAGGCCCACATCCGGAACTTCTCGATCATCGCCCACATCGATCACGGGAAGTCGACGCTGGCCGACCGCATCCTCGAGACCACGCACACCGTCGACCCGCGCGCGATGCGCGCCCAGCTGCTCGACTCGATGGACCTCGAGCGCGAGCGCGGGATCACGATCAAGGCCCAGGCCGTGCGCGTGTTCTATGAGGCGAAGGACGGCGAGACCTACCAGCTGCACCTCATCGACACCCCCGGGCACGTCGACTTCACCTACGAGGTCAGCCGCTCCCTGGCCGCGTGCGAGGGCGCGCTGCTCGTGGTCGACGCCTCCCAGGGCGTCGAGGCCCAGACCGTCGCCAACACCTACCTGGCGATCGACTCCGGGCTCGAGCTGATCCCGACGCTGAACAAGATCGACCTCCCCGGCGCCGAGCCCGAGCGCGTCGCGGAGGAGATCGCCGAGCTGATCGGCGACGACCCGCACGCGGTCCGGCGCATCAGCGCCAAGACCGGCGACGGCGTCGCCGAGATCCTCGAGGAGCTCGTCGCCCGCGTCCCGCCGCCGCACGGCGACCCCGACGCGCCGCCGCGAGCGCTCATCTTCGACTCCGAGTACGACCAGTACCGCGGGGTGATCGCCTACATCCGCGTCGTCGACGGCACCTTCACGAAGGGCGAGGCGATTGCCGCGATGGCCGGCGGCACCCAGGCCGACATCGACGACATCGGCTTCTTCACCCCCGCGCAGTCGCCCGCGGAGAAGCTGAGCGCCGGCGAGGTCGGCTACCTGATCACCGGCATCAAGGACGTCACGAAGCTCGCGGTCGGCGACACGCTGACCACGCGCGCGAACCCGGCGACGGAGCCGTTGCCCGGCTACCGCGAGGTCAAGCCGATGGTGTTCTGCGGCCTCTTCCCGATCGAGTCCAACCAGTTCGAGGAGCTGCGCGACGCGCTCGAGAAGCTCTCGCTCAACGACGCCGCGCTGTTCTGGGAGCCGGAGAACTCCGACGCGCTCGGCTTCGGCTTCCGCTGCGGCTTCCTCGGCCTGCTGCACATGGACATCGTGCGCGAGCGCCTGGAGCGCGAGTACGACGTCGACCTGATGGCGACGATGCCGTCCGTCGAGTTCGAGCTCACGCTCACCGACGGCACGGAGCTGACGGTCCACAACCCGTCCGACATGCCCGACCCCGCGCGGATCGAGGAGGTGCGCGAGCCGATGGTCCGCGCCTCGATCCTCGCGCCCAAGGAGCACATCGGCAACATCATGGAGCTCTGCCAGGAGCGCCGCGGCGAGCACCAGGGCATGCACTTCCTGTCCGCCGAGCGTGTGCAGGTCACCTACGACCTACCGCTGGCGGAGATCGTGCTCGACTTCTTCGACCAGCTGAAGTCGCGCACGCGCGGCTACGCGTCGCTCGACTACGAGCCGAAGGACATGCAGGCCTCGGACATGGTCAAGCTCGACGTGCTGCTCGCCGGCGACCCGGTCGACGCCCTGTCGATGATCGTGCACCGCGACAAGGCCTACGAGGCCGGCCGCGGGCTGGTCGACCGCCTGCGCAAGCGGATCCCGCGCCAGCAGTACGACGTGCCGATCCAGGCCGCGGTGGGCGCGAAGATCATCGCCCGCGAGACGGTCAAGGCGTTCCGCAAGGACGTGACCGCCAAGTGCTACGGCGGCGACATCTCGCGCAAGCGCAAGCTGCTGGAGCGCCAGAAAGAGGGCAAGAAGCGCATGAAGCAGGTCGGCCGTATCGAGGTGCCCCAGGACGCGTTCCTGGCCGTCCTCGAGCTCGACGGCGACTAGGTCGGCGGCGGGCCGGGCGCGTCTGGGAGGTCCGGCGCCGGCATCTGGTCCTGCGGCGGCTTGACGGCCGCCGGGATGTGCGAGCCCGGCGGATCCTCGTCCTCCGGCGGCGGCGCGGGCGGGCCCTCGGGCTCGGCGGGCGGCTCCTCCGGCGGCACCGGGACCTCGGGCGCGGGCGGCGCCGGGGTGGCGGTCGGCTCGGGTGTCGGCTCGGCGGTCGGCTCGGGATCGGGCGTCTCGCTCGGGTCCGGTGTCGGCTCCGGCGTCGGCTCCACGGTCGGCTCGGGCGTCGGCTCCGGCGACGGGGTCGGCGTGGGCGTCGGGCCGGGACCGGGGCCCTCGGGCTCGCCGGGCGGCGCGGCGGCGATCGGCAGCTCGGGAGCCGGCGGCTCGGTGCGGGTGGGCTGGCCGGGCCCGGCCACGGGCAGATCGGGGATCACCACGGGCGGAGCGCCGGTGGACGGGCCGACGCCGGTCGCCGGCGGAGCCACCACCGGCAGCGGCGCGGGGACGATGGGCGGCACGGTCACGTCGCCGGAGCCCGGGCCGGTCTCGCCGATCGGGCGCCGCGGGGCGGGCCCGCCACCGGCGGGCGGGGCGCCACCGCCGGGCTCGGCGGCGAGCGGCACGCCGGTGGCCGGCGCGGGGTTGAAGGTCTCGATCGCCTCGCGCGCCGCCTCGAGCGGGTCGTCCTGGCTGGAGCGGCGCTCGGCGCGGACGGACGAGCGATCCTCGCGCTCGCGCTGGGCCTCGGGCGTGCGGAGCTGCACGGAGCCCCCTCGATCGCCGATCAGACGGTCGGGCCAGTCGCCGAAGTCGACGAAGGGGTCGACGAGCGCGACCAGCAGCAGCGGCACCGCGACCAGCCATCCGATGACATTGACGGCCGCGAGTGCCTTCATGCGCCTGCTCATGTGACAGGGAATATCCCACGGACCGCGGCAGACGGAACCTCAACTCTCGGTCAGTAGGGTCCGCACACCCCGCAAACAGGAGGAAAGCCTTGGCGCTCAAGACGGACGCCGTCGGGAAGACCTACCCGCCCGAGACCTACGCGGTCGGCCGCGAGAAGGTGCGCGAGTACGCGGCCGCGGTCGGCGAGGACCTCGATCTGCACCACGACCCGGAGGCCGCGCGCGCCGCCGGCTACGCGGACGTCGTGGCCCCGCCGATGTTCGCCGTCGTGTACGCCGGCAAGGCGATGGGGCCGGCGCTGTTCGACCCCGACGTCGGCATCGACTTCGCCCGCATGGTCCACGGCGGCCAGGAGTTCGTCTGGGGCCCGCCGGTCGTGGCCGGCGACGAGATCGCGACCGAGATCGAGGTCAAGGACGTCTCCGAGCGCGGCGGGCTGGAGTTCTACGTGTTCGAGAGCCGCTCGACGAACCAGGACGGCGAAACGGTCTGCACTGGGACCTGGACCAACATCGTCCGATGAGCGAGCTCGAGTCAGGCCAGGAGCTCCCCGAGCTCAAGGTCACGCCCGACAAGTACCTCACCTACCGCTACGCGGGCGCCTCCGGCGACTTCAACCCGATCCACATCGACGAGGAGTTCGCGCAGTCCGTCGGCCTGCCCGGCCGCATCCTGCACGGGCTCTGGATGATGGCCCAGGTCGCGCGCGCGGTCAACGCCGCGGGCGACGGGCCCGAGTCGCTCAAGCGCCTGTCGGTGCAGTTCCGCGGCATGGGCTTCCCCGAGCAGGAGATCGCGGTCAGCGCGAGCGTGAAGGACGTCGGCGACGGCGTGGCGACGATCCAGGCCGAGGCCGTCCAGGACGGTCGCAAGATCATCCGCAAGGGCGAGGCCGAAGTCCGCGTGGGCTGAACCGCGGCCCTTCTTACAATCGAACGCATGCTTTCCCCGCGTCAGGAGCTGCTCCTGGGCAAGGTCGTCGACGGCTTCGCGGCGACCGGCCAGCCCGTGGGCTCGAAGGCGCTCGCGTCCGATGAGGAGATCAGCTACGGACCGTCGACGATCCGCAACGAGCTCGCGGTGCTCGAGGAGCAGGGTCTGCTCGCGCACCCGCACACGTCGGCGGGGCGCGTGCCGACCGACGCGGGCTACCGCTACTTCGTCGACCACGTGCTGCCCAAGCGCGGCTCGACCGCCCTCGAGCCGCGCCCCGTCGAGCTGACGCTCGCGCGCCGGGAGGTCGCCGAGGCGATGCGGGTGACGACCGAGACGCTGTCGCAGGTCACGAACCTGCTCGCGATCGTCACCGCGCCGCCGATCGAGACGACGACGATCCGCCACGTCGAGGTGCTCGCCCTGCAGCCGCAGGTACTGATGGTCGTGATCATCACCTCGACCGGCGGTGTCTCCAAGCGCCTCTTCGCGTTCGACGCGCCGGTGGACTCCGGGCTCGCCGACTGGGCGGCGGCCTATCTCAACGAGCAGCTCGTCGGCATGGGGCTCGGCGCCCGGATGCTGCACCTGCGGCTCGAGGACCCGTCGCTGCCCGCCACCGAGCGCGGCTTCCTCGCGCAGCTCGCGCCCGCCTTCACGGAGCTGGCCGAGACGGCGGAGGACGCGCTGTACGTCGACGGCGCCGCGCGGCTGCTCTCCGAGTACCGCTTCCAGGACGTCACGCAGCTCAATGCGGTGATGGAGATGCTCGAGCGGCGGGTGACGCTGCTGAGCGTGCTCTCCGACGCGCTGGCCGAGCGCGACCTCTACGTGCGCATCGGGCAGGAGAACGCGGCGCCGGCGCTGCACGGGCTGTCGCTGGTGGCGGCCAACTACGGGCTGCCGCGGCGCAACCTCGGCACGGTGTCGGTGATCGGGCCGACGCGCATGGACTACGGGGTGGCGATCCAGTCGGTGCGCGCCGCGGCGATCCAGCTCTCGCGCTTCGTCGAAGACGTCTACGGCGAGTCCTGATGGCGCGGGACTACTACGAGACCCTCGGCGTCGAGCGGGGCGCCGACGACGCGACGATCAAGAAGTCGTTCCGCCGGCTGGCGCGCGAGCTGCACCCGGACGTCAACGCGCACGACCCCGAGGCGGAGGAGAAGTTCAAGGAGGCGGCGGCCGCCTACGAGGTGCTCTCCGATCCGGAGCGGCGGCGTTTGTACGACACGTACGGCGAGGACGGGCTGCGCGGCCGCGGCTACGCGCCGGACATGGACGCGTTCGGCTCCGTGTCGGACCTGTTCTCGGCGTTCTTCGGCGCCGGCGGTTTCGAATCGGCGTTCAGCGGCGGCGGCGGGCGGCGCGGCCGGTCCGCGGGCGGGATCCAGGGCGCCGACGTGGTCGTCGCCGCGGCCATCGATCTCGCCGACTCCGCCCACGGCAAGCAGGTCGAGGTCACCTACGAGGCGGCCGCGCTGTGCCCGACCTGCAGCGGCAACGGGGCCGAGCCGGGCACGCCGATCGTGACCTGCCCGCGCTGCCAGGGCTCGGGCCAGCACCAGCGGGTGGCGCGGACCGCGTTCGGCCAGCTCGTCCGCACCGCGGTCTGCGACCAGTGCGAGGGCGAGGGCCGCATCCCCGAGACCCCGTGCCACGAGTGCCAGGGCGCCGGGATGGTCGGCGAGCAGAAGCGGGTCGCGGTCGACATCCCGCCGGGCATCGCAGACGGCCAGCGGATCCGGCTCACGCGCCGCGGCCACGCCGGCCAGCAGGGCGGGCCACCGGGCGACCTCTACGTGGTCGTGCGGGTGCGCGAGGACGAGCGCTTCCTGCGCGACGGCGAGGACCTCGTGACGGTGATCGACGTCCCGGCGCCGCTGGCCGCGCTGGGCACGACGGTGCAGGTGCCGACGTTCGACGGCGACGTGCCGCTCGAGATCCCGGCGGGGACGCAGCCGGGCGAGACGATCCTGCTGCGCGGGCGCGGGCTGCCGCCGCTCTCGCGCGGGCGCACCGGCGACCTGCGGGTCGTCGTCAACGTCGCGATCCCGCGGCGGCTGACGCGCGAGCAGCGCACGATGCTCGAGGACTTCGCCGCCACGGTCACCGACGACAACCTGCGCTCCGACGAGGGCATGCTGGCCAAGCTCAAGCGGGTCCTCGCCGGGTGATCCGGCTGGCGGTGCGCGTGCCGCGCGCCGCGGCGGAGCTCGTGCTGGCGGAGCTGCTCGAGCTCGCGCCGGGCGGGCTGGAGGAGACCGACGTGTCGGAGGGGATCGTCGAGTACGCGCTCTACGGCGCACCGGGTGAGCTGCCGGAGCTGCCGGAGCTGCGCGCGGCCGCCGGGGACGTGCTCGTCGAGATCTCGACCTCCGAGGTCCCCGACGACTGGGCCGACCGCTGGAAGGCGTGGCACCGGCCGGTCGACGTCGCCTGGCGCTTCCGGCGCCTGCGGGTGCGCCCCCCATGGGAGGAGGCGCTGGCCGCGGAGGAGGGCATCGACCTCGTCATCGACCCGGGCCAGGCGTTCGGCACGGGCGCGCACCACACGACGCGGCTGGTGCTCGAGCTGCTGCTGGAGGGGGAGCCGGGCGGCGCGCTGGCGGACTGGGGGAGCGGGAGCGGAGTGCTCGCGATCGCGGCGGCGAAGCTCGGTTACGGGCCGGTGCTGGCGGTCGACGTCGAGCCCGCGTCGCTGGAGGCGTCGAAGGAGAACGCGGTGGTCAACGGCGTCGAGCTCGAGGTCCGGCGGGTCAACCTGCGGCGCGAGCCCGCCCCGTGGGCGCCGACCGTGCTCGCCAACCTCGTGCGGCCGCTGCTGCTCGACGTGGCGCGGCTGCTCGAGCGCGCGCCCGAGCGGCTGATCGTGTCGGGGCTGTTGCGCGAGGAGGCCGACGAGGTCGTGGCTGCGTTCAAGGACCACGGCCTCGTCGAGAAGGACCGGCGCTGCGGCGGAGAATGGGCCGCCGTGCTGCTGGAGCGGGCGGCCTAGAGCCCGGCCGCGACGAAGCGGTCCGCCGTGCCCGCGTTCGCCTCCACCACGGAGCGGGCGCCGAGGCACCACTTCAGCCGCCGCGGCGGGACCGCCGGGTCGACGCGGACGACGGCGCCGTCCTTGCCGAGCCAGATCAGGTCGAGCGGGAAGCGCATCGTGAACGTGTGCACCGAGCGGCAGCGCGGGATGTGCAGCGCGAGCTGCTCGGGCATCTCGTCGAGCTTCGCGAGGCCCTTCATGCGCGCGGCGCGGCTGTCCGCCTCGGCGATGCGCAGGCCGCCGCCCAGGTCGCGGCCGGGGAGCGGGTCGAGCCGCGGGCAGGGCGCCCGCGACTCAGCCGATGCAGAACTCGCAGCCACCGCCGCCGCCGCCTCCGCCGCCGCCGCCGCTGGGGGCGGGCGCAGCCGGAGGCGTGTACGTGGGGGCAGCTGAGGCCGGAGCGTTGCGCGTGGGCGCCGAGGCGGCGCGCTTGCGGGCTGCTGCGCGACGGCGCGCGGCGCGGCGGCGTGCGGCGGCCCGGCGGGCGGCGCGACGGCGGGCGGCCCGCTCGGCGCGGCGCACGGCGATCGCGGCCTGGGTGGCCGCCGCCCGGCGCTGGTCGAGGAACGCCTGCTTGAGCTGGGCGATCTCGGCGCGTTCGGCCGCGGTCGGGCCGGTGGCAGCGGGCGGGGTCGGCGTGGCGGTGGGCTCGACCGTGGCCGCGGACGACTTCGGCGCGGGGCCGCCGTCGGACTCCATCAGGCCGGTGATGACGCTGACGCCGATGACCAGCACGCCGATGCCGAACGCGGCATAGAGCGCCACGAGCACCAGCGGGTTGAGCTTGCGGCCCTTGCGCTCGGCGGGAGCCTCGGCCGGCATCGCGGCGGGGGCGGGGGAGGGCTCCCAATCCCAGTCCTCGGCCGCCGGATCGGCGACGACGGGCGGAGGGGCGGGGGCGGGTGGCACAGATCCGTCGATGGCGGCGGGAGCGGCGCCGTTGACGGCGGGCGGGGCGGTGTCGGCGGCCGGAGCAGGCTCGGGGTCGGGCTCGGGGTCGGGCTCCGCGTACACGGGCTCGGGCTCGGTGAAGATCAGCGCGCCATTGCCATTGCCGTTGGCCGGCGCCGGGTCCGCGTGCTCGTCCGGCGCGGGCTCGGTGGCGACCGCGGCCTCGCCCTCGGGCTCGTCCCAGTCGCTCCACGTCGGCTCCTCGGGCGCCGCGACGGCGGTGTCGCCGCCCCAGCCGATGTCGTCGTCCCAGTCGTCGTACTGCTCCGTCGCCACGGCCGTCGTGCCGGCGCCGGTGGCGACCGCCGCGGTCCGTGCGCGGGAGCGCGAGCGCAGGCGGCCGCCGTTCGCGCTCGCGGGGCGGCGGCGGGCGGCGTGGCTGGCCGTCCACTGCTTGCCCGCGTTGGCGCGGACGCGCCCGCCCTTCCGCCGCCGGAGGCGGGGGATGGCGATAAGGCTGATGCCGACGATGCCGGCGAGTATTAGGACGATTTCCATATCGCTCCTACATCGTGCCAGCGCGGGGAACCCGAACCAAGACCCGGCGGTTGATCACTATGGTCATGTTGTGCCCGCTAACCCCGAGGGACAGGCATCGGATCGCTCCTCGGCGCCCCCGGCGCCGGTGATCCTCGCCTTCGGGCTCAAGCCGGAGCCCTTCGTGGGCGGAGAAGGGCGCATCGACGCGGTGCTCGAGCCGCCCGCGGCCGAGGAGGACGTGCTCGTCCAGGCGCTGGCGTCCGGCATCGAGTCCGGCGGCCACGTGATCGCCGTCCTGCCGCAGTGGTTCCCGCCTGAGGGCGCGCTGCGGCTCGCGATGGCGCGCTCGATGCTCGACACCGACCGCGTCGCCGTGCACGAGACCGCGCTGCCGCCGCTGGCCGGCGCCGTGCTGTGCTCGCTGGCCTCCTCGCTCGCCCCGCACGTCCCGTCGGCGGGCGTGCTCGCCTCGCTGCTGCCCGAGCTCGAGGCCGAGCTGCACGTCTTCACCTGGCTCGGCTCCGTGTCCGGCCTCAGCGCGCCGGCGCCGAGCTTCGGCCAGCACCTGGCCTCGCTCGGCCCCAACAGCGCGTTCGGCGTCTCGAGCTGGCCCGAGCCGTCCGTCCACAAGCTGTCCGCGGGCGAGCCGGGCGTCCCGCTGCCCGAGATCGTCCGCCCGTCGCGGATGGTCGTCGCGCCGCGCCAGGGCGACGCCGCGTGGGCGAAGGAGATCGTCAACCGCGCGCTCGGCGGCCTGCCGGTCGCCGAGGTCGAGCCGACGCCGAACGGCCCCTCGTGGTGGGGCACCTCGAAGGTGGTCGAGAGCGTGGTCTTCCCGGTCGACGCCGCCGAGCTCGCCGAGGACCTGCTGGCCGAGCTCGAGCCGTGGCTGTGCCGCTGGTGCCGCGAGCTGATCGCCCGCTCGCCGTGCCCGCTGTGCGGCCACCGCGGGCGCCCGGTGCGGCGTCGCGCTCCCGCGCAGCCGGCGCATCAGCAGGGCGTCCGCAGGTAGGTGGCGGGGGCGCGGGTCTTGCCGGACCCGGGCGCCACGAACGTCATCGACGAGCGCGTGTAGAAGCGCCGCCCGTCGCAGCGCCGCGGGCGCGAGAGGACGATCACCGCGCGCGCCGTCTCGCGCGTCCCGGTCGCGCAGTTGGGGTCGCAGATCAGCGTCGAGACCTCGCCGCGGCCCGTCGCCTGCGGCAGCCCCCAGCCGCTCCATTTCAGCCCGTCGAGGCGCTGCTCGCGGTTGACGTCCATCCGGCTCGGCGCGACGGCGGCCCGGTTGGTGGTGTCGACGACGCCGATCTCGCCGCGCGCCAGCGCCGCGCGGGCGCCCGCGGCGAACGCCAGCGGCTGCGGGGTCGCGGCGGGCGGCAGCGCCACCGCCGGGCCCTCGCCGCCGCGGCCGTCGGTCGACGCGGCGCGCTCGGGCTCGTCGCCGAAGCCGCAGCCCGCGAGCGCGACGCACGAGAGCAGGAGGCAGGCCGGCGCGCGCATCAGCCGCAGAACTTGTCGTTGAGGGCCGCCGCCTGCCCCGCGCGCTCGGCGTAGCGCTCGGGGAAGTCGGAGATCTGCACCTTCTGCGCGAGCACGCCGGGGTCGGAGTAGAGGTGCTCGATCTTCTTCGCCCGGCGCACGAACTCCGCGGTCGCGTAGTACGGGTCGCGCACCTGCTCGGGCGTGCCCCAGCCCTGCGACGGCCGCTGCTGGAACGGGCCCTGCGAGTCGAGGTCGCCCCAGTCGAGCGCCTTCACGCCGGATTCGACGATCGCCGTCTCCCACGCCGCGATGCGCACCTTGTCGGAGACGTTCATGCGGTCGAGCACCTGGCACATCGCGTGCGCGACCTGCGGGTTCGGCGGGCCGAACGGGATGCCGCCCGGGCCGCCGACGAACCCGGCTCCGATGCCGGTCGGCGACGGCGCGTTCCAGTCCACGAGCTTGACCTCGAGCAGCGTGTGCTGCAGCGGGCCGGCCGCGCCGCCGACGGCGCCGCCGACGCCCTCGCCGCCGGGCGGGTTGATGTGGATGTGGTCGTAGTGGTTCTCGACCTGCCACAGCGTGTTGAAGCCGAGCTTGTGGAACCAGCCGATCTGCGAGTCGATGATCCCCTTCTCGTTGCCGCCGTAGTTGAGGTCGATCGCGCCCGAGTTGCCGCACTGGTAGTGCCACGAGGTGGTGCTGCGCTCGCCCGGCGGCGAGGGCGGGTCGCCGAGCCGCGAGTTCTCGTAGGGCGGCACCGCGCCGTGCGCCTGCAGGAAGCGGCCGAGCTTGTAGAGGTCGTTGCAGTCGGGCGGGAACTTGAGCTCCTTCTCGAGCTCCTTCCACTCCTTGTCGGAGATCGGCTTGTAGGAGCCGCCGCCCCCTCCGGCGCCGACCGGGCCGCCGCCGGAGAAGCCGGCCGCGAAGACGAGCTCGACCCGCGCCCGCGCGCTGGCCTCGCCGCGCTTGGTCTCCTCCGGCTCGTCGACCTTCGCGTCGTCCGTGTCGACCCACGCGCGCACGTCGGCGCCCTCCATCTTCAGCCTGGTGAGCCGCCCGCCGTTGCGCTTCGCGTAGTCGGCGGCGGCGGCGCGCACGATCACCTCGCTGACGCGCGCGAAGTCGGAGGTGCCGGTCGTCGCGACCTGGGCGGCGAGCTGGTCGCGGATCGAGCGGGCGCCGGCCAGCGCGGCGGCGTCAGCGGCCGTCTGGGCGCCGGAGCGCAGTACCGCGGCGCGGCCGATCCGGAACGTCAGCATGCCGAGCGCCAGAATTGCGAGCATCAGCATGATCAGCCCAGGCAGGATCTGGCCCGTCTCCCTCCGTAGCATGGTCTCGGCAGGGTAGACCCGGCCCGGCCGCAGGGCGTGGGTCCGGGGACTCAACATTCGTCCGGGACCAGGGCTCAACCTGAGGTTGGGACCTTCCATCGCGCTGCACAGCGCGTATTTTCACTTGCGATGAATCCACGTCAACGCCGCGGCCTGCTCCTGCTCGTCCTCTCGGGGCTGGGGCTGCTCGCGGTCTTCGTCCTGATCGCCTCCTACGTCGCCGACGTGCGCACGGAGGTCGATCCCAAGATCAAGCTGCTCGCGCTCTCCAAGCCGGTGAAGGCGTTCGAGTCCATCCCCGATGGGGCCGTCACCGAGATCACCATGCCCGAGCGCTGGGCGCCGGAGAGCGCGCTGCGCAACCGCAGCGAGCTCGTCGGCCGCGTCGCCGCCTCCGACCTCAACGAGGACTCGCTGCTGCAGGCGGACATGCTGATCGCGCCGCCACAGCTCTCGCCGGGCCAGCGCGAGGTCGCGATCCTCGTCGACGCCGAGACCGGCGTCGCGGGCAAGCTCGACCCCGGCTCGGTGGTCGACATCGTGAGCACGTTCGAGGGCGACTCGCAGCGCGGCATCCCGCCGAAGTCGACCGTCGTCGTGGCCGCCGCCCGCGTGATCGAGGTCGGCCAGGCGCAGCTCAAGGGCGGCCGCGGGGTCCAGCAGGCCGAGTCCGACCCGACCCAGGTCGTGCCGGTGACGTTCGCGCTCACCCCGAAGGAGCAGCTCCGGGTCACCGAGGCGGAGTCGTTCGCCCAGGAGGTCCGGCTCGCGCTGCGACGCCAGGGCGACGAGACCCCGCTGAAGAAGGACGAGCGGACCTACACGCGGCCCGAGCTGAGATGACCCAGCACCGCCTGCTGCTCGCGATCGCCGACCCCGAGCTCGCGCAGAGCGCGTCGGCGCTCGCCGGCGAGGGCGAGGAGCTGCAGGTGGTCGACCGGGTCGGCGACGCCGAGGAGCTCGCGCGCGCGCTGCGCCGGCTCGAGGTCGACGTCGTCATCCTGCACGACGCGCTCGGCGCGGTGCCCGTGCTCGAGGTCGCGCGCGACATCGCCTCGAGCTTCCCCGAGATCGGCCTCGTGCTGATCGCCGCCGACGACTCGCCGGACCTGCTGCGCGCCGCGATGCACGCCGGGCTGCGCGACGTCGTCTCGCTCCCGCTCTCGCTCGAGCAGCTCGAGTCGTCCGTGCGCGCCGCCTCGCAGTGGTCGCGCACGATGCGCGACCGCGTCGCCGGGGAGGAGTCGGCCGCCGGCGCGCTCGGCGGCCAGCTGATCGCCGTGGCCGGCGCCAAGGGCGGCGTCGGCACCACCACCGTCTGCCTCCAGCTCGCGCTCGCCGCGGTGCGCGCCGCGCCCGGGCGGCCCGTCTGCATCGTCGACTTCGACCTCCAGAAGGGCGACTTCCGCTCGTTCCTCGACATGCCCTACCGCCGCTCGGTGGTCGACCTCGTCGAGGTCGCCGACGAGATCTCCGTGCGCCACCTGCAGGAGACGCTGTACACGCACAAGGAGGGCTTCCGGGTGCTGCTCGCGCCCGACGACGGCGAGCGGGCCGAGGAGGTCGACGCGCTGGTCGCGCGGCCGATCCTCAGCGCGGTCAAGGCGCGCCACGCGCTGACGATCGTCGACCTCGGCGCCAACGTCTCCGAGGCGAGCGCGATCGGGGCCGAGATCGCCAACCGCGTGCTCATCGTCACCCAGCCCGACGTCGCCTCGCTGCGCGGCGTCCGGCGCCTGCTCGACCTGTGGAAGCGCCTGCAGGTGCGCGAGGACGACGAGGACGTGCTCGTCGTGCTCAACCGCGCCTCGCGCAAGCTCGAGGTCCAGCCCGACCTCGCGCGCAAGGTCGTGGCCGGCAAGCTCGCCAAGACGACCATCCCCGCCGACTTCTCCGCCTTCGAGGCCGCTGTGAATACGGGTACACCGGCACGTATGGAGGACGCGAAGGTCCGCGCGAGCTTCGACAACCTGCTCAACGAGGCCGACGCGCGCCCCGTCTCGGGCGAGGAGC
Source organism: uncultured Solirubrobacteraceae bacterium (assembly GCA_963811595.1). Classification (GTDB taxonomy): domain Bacteria; phylum Actinomycetota; class Thermoleophilia; order Solirubrobacterales; family Solirubrobacteraceae; genus DASQFQ01. The sequence continues at coordinate 423,276 of CAWERW010000016.1, read as the reverse complement.
CCGAGCCCGACCCCTCCGAGCCGCGCGGCCTCCTCGCGCGGCTGGGCGGCGAGCGCGGCCAGGGCAGCGCCGAGGTCATGGGCCTGCTGCCGGTGCTCGGGCTCGTGGTGCTCGCGCTGTGGCAGGTCGGCCTGTTCGGCTACACGTACCTGCTGGCCGGCCACGCGGCGCGGGAGGGCGCACGCGAGCTCGCCGTCAACACGGTCGACACCAAGAAGGACAAGCCGTACCGTGACGCCGCGGAGGAGGACCTCCCGAAGGCGTGGCGCAAGGACGCGAAGATCGAGATCGACAAGAACGACCCCGTCACCGTGAACGTGCGCCTGAACGTCCCCGTCGTGCTGCCGGGCCTCGCCAGCCCGTTCAAGGTCTCCGACCACGCCTCGACGTCGGTGGAGGACGAGCCGCTGCCGGACTCGCAGATCCCGACGCCGACGCCGGACAAGGACAAGTCATGAGGGCGCGGCTCGCCGGCGAGTCGGGCCAGGCCTCCGCGGAGCTGATGGGGATGCTGTTCTGGCTGATGACGGTGACGGTGATCGTGTGGCAGATCGCGCTCGCCGCGTGGACCTACACGCAGGTCTCGAACGCGGCGCGCACCGCCAGCCGCGTCGAGGGCCGTGGCGGGGACCCGAAGAAGGCCGCCCGCAACGCGCTCTCCACGCCGCTGCAGAAGAACATCGAGAAGATCGAGATCGACGGCGACCGCGCGACGGTGAAGGTGCGCATGCCGCTGCTGATCCCCGGGCTCCTGACCACCAAGGAGCTCACCGCCACCCGCTCCGCGGAGCTGCCTTCCTGATGGGCCTGCGCGACCGCATCGCGGGCGAGGAGCCGGGCCCCGGGCGCTCGAACGGCGACGACGGCGACGGCGTCTCCTACTACCGCCGGCGCCTGCTCGAGGAGGTCAACCTCTCCGAGATCGCCGAGCTGTCGACCGCGCAGCGCCGCGCGCGGCTCGAGCGCGTGGTCGGGCGGATGGTCTCGCGCGAGGGCCCCGTGCTCTCGACCGCGGAGCGCACGCGGCTGATCCGGCGCGTGATCGACGAGGCGATCGGGCTCGGCGTGCTCGAGCCGCTGCTCGCCGACCCGTCGGTGACGGAGATCATGGTCAACGGGCCCGACGAGGTCTTCCTCGAGCGCGACGGCCGGCTCGAGCGCGCCGACATCACGTTCACGGACGAGGGCCAGCTCTACCAGACGATCGACCGCATCGTGTCGCAGGTGAACCGGCGCGTCGACGAGTCGAGCCCGATGGTCGACGCCCGCCTGCCCACCGGCGAGCGCGTCAACGTGATCATCCCGCCGCTCGCCCTGCGCGGGCCGACGATGACGATCCGGCGCTTCCCGCGGCTGTTCACGCTCGACCAGCTGACCGAGCTGAAGTCGGTCGACGCGCCGACCGCGCAGCTGATGCGCTCGCTCGTCGAGGGCAAGCTCAACGTCGTCATCTCCGGCGGCACCGGCGCGGGCAAGACGACGCTGCTCAACGCGCTGTCGGCCGCCGTCCCCGCCAGCGAGCGCATCATCACCGTCGAGGACAACGCCGAGCTGCGCCTCCAGCAGCCGCACGTGGTGACGCTCGAGGCCCGCCCGTCCAACGTCGAGGGCAAGGGCGAGGTGTCGATCCGCGACCTCGTGCGCAACTCGCTGCGCATGCGCCCGGACCGCATCATCGTCGGCGAGGTCCGCGGGGCGGAGACGCTCGACATGCTGCAGGCGCTCAACACCGGCCACGAGGGCTCGCTGGTCACGGTGCACGCCAACTCGCCCGACGACGCGATCCACCGCCTCGAGACGCTGGCGACGATGAGCGACCTCCACATCCCGTTCGAGGCGCTGCGCGACCAGATCAACTCGGCGATCCACGTGATCGTCCAGATCGACCGCTTCGCCGACGGCAAGCGCCGGATCGCCGAGGTCGCGATCGTCGCGTCCTCGCGCCGCGAGACGTTCCGCCTCGGCACCGTCGCGCGCTTCGAGGCCGACCCGATCGGCCCCGACCGCAAGGTCACCGGCGGCTTCCGCCACTTCCCGCTCCCGCCCGCGATCCACCTCCGGCTCGTGCAGATGGGGCTGGAGGTTCCTCCCGAGTTCGGCCCCGAGGCCGACCTCGAGCAGACCCCCGTGCGGACGGCCTCCTAGTGGCCCCTCCGGCGGATCCCCACGCACTCGGACGGGCGCAGCCGGCGCCTGGCGGTGTCCTCGGTCGGGGCAAGGGCTCCGCCCTGGCACCCTCCCTGCGTCCTTGCCAGGCATCCGCCTGCATCCCGCTCGAGCACGCGCGGACCCACCGGAGGAACCACTGATGCAGAAGGACGCGCTCGCGCTGATCCTGCTGCTCGCGGTGCTCGCGCTCGGGATGCTCGGCGCGGCGCTGTGGCTCAGCGGCTCCAACCGCCGGGCGGCGCTCGCCGCCCGCGGGCGCGAGGACGGCGGCGGCAGCGCGGTCCGCGCCGCGCTCGAGCGGATCGACGCCGCCCTGCGGCGCACGAGCAAGGGGCAGCGGCTCGCGCAGTGGCTGCGCTCCTCGGGCGGGCCGCTGTCGCCGGTCGACTTCGTCGCGATCGTGGTCGTCGGCGGGTTGCTGGCGGGGATGGTGCTGACGCTGCTGACGCCGCCGCTCGTCGCGTTCATCCTCGGCTACGTCTTCGTCGTCGCGGGGCTGCGCTGGTACGTCGAGCGGGCGCGGGGCAAGCGCCGCGACGCGTTCATGGACCAGCTCCCCGACCTCGCGCGGATGCTCTCCAACGGCACGCAGGCCGGCCTCTCGATCGCCGGCGCGGTGCAGATGGCCGCGAAGGAGCTCGACGACCCCGCGGGCGCGGAGATGGCCGCCGTCGTGCAGGAGATGCGGCTCGGCCAGCCGCTGGACCGCGCGCTCGAGCGGCTGCAGGAGCGCCTGCCGTCGCGCGAGGTCGCCGTGTTGATGACGACGATCATCATCCAGCAGCGCGCCGGCGGTGACACCGTGCGCGCGCTGCAGGAGCTGGGCGGGACGCTCGAGGCGCGCAAGGACCTGATCCGCGAGATCCGCACCGTGCTCTCCGGCTCGGTCTTCACGTCCTACATCGTGGCCGGCATCGGCATCGCGGCGATCGTGATGATGAACGTGCTCACGCCCGGCGTCATGCGCGAGATGACGTCGTCGCTCGCCGGCCTGCTCGCGCTCGGCGCCGCCGGCACGCTGTGGGCGATCGCGTTCGTGCTGATCCGGGCCACGACGAAGGTGGACGTGTGACGCCGCTGCTCGCGGGCGCCCTCGTCGTCCTCTGCCTCACCTGCGCGCTGCTGTCGGTGCCGCTGCTGCTCGACCGCGGCCCGGTCGACCGGCTCGCGGCCCGCACCGGCGTCGAGACCTCGAGCGGCCGCCGCTCGCTGATCCGGCGCCTGATCGAGCGGCTCGCCGTCCGCCTCGGCCCGCGCCTGGCGCCGGGGATCCGCCTCAGCCGCCGCGAGGCGATCGCCCGCCGGCTCGACCTCGCCGGGCGCCCCGGCGGCCTGACCGTGCAGCGCTTCATCGGCCTCAAGGGCGCGCTCGCGCTGCTGAGCGGCGCCATCTTCGGCTTCCTCGCCCTGCTCGGCGGCTCGTGGCTGATCGCGTTCCTCGCCGTGGCCATGGGCTGGTTCGGGCCCGACGTCTACCTCTCGCGCGCCGGCCGCCTGCGCCAGGAGCGGATCGAGCGCGACCTGCCGGACTTCCTCGACATCCTCGCGGTGACCGTGCGCGCGGGCCTCGGCTACCGCTCGGCGCTGCAGCGCGTGGCCGAGTCGCTCGGCGGCCCGGGAGGCGAGGAGATCCTGATGGCGCTGCGGCAGATGGACCTCGGCGCGACCCGCCGCGACGCGTTCCTCGCCCTCCGCGACCGCAACCAGTCCGAGTCGCTGTCGACGTTCGTGGGCGCGCAGCTCCAGGCCGAGGAGCTCGGCGTGCCGCTGTCGGAGGCGCTCAACGACATCGCGCTCGACATGCGGCGCAGCGCCGCCCAGAACGCTCGCCGCAAGGCCGCGCGGGCGGCGCCGCGGATCTCGCTGATCGTGACGACGCTGATCGTCCCCGGCTCGGTCATCCTCATCCTCGCGTCGATGATCCTCGGCACCGACATCCTCGACTCGGGGGTCCTCTAGGTGGCTGAGCGGATCCTCGCGCGCGGCGAGCAGGGCGCCGGCGGCTGGCTGGAATCGGCCTGCAAGGGGATCCTCACGTTCCGCGCGGCGATCCTGCTGATCACGGTGATCGAGCTGTGGGGGGAGGACGGCGACCGCACGCTGCCGGCGGCGGCGATCCTCGTCGCGGCGGTCACGTCGTTCATCCCGCTGCGCTACTGGGACCGCGTCGGGCCGACGCTCGTGCGCCACCCGGCCTACCTGGCGGCGGAGCTCGTGCTGTCGACGCTGATCCTGCTGCTGACCGGCGTCAACTCGGCGTTCTTCTACTACACGCTCGGGTCCGCGCTGCTCGGCGGGCTCGTCTACGGCTGGGCGGGGGCCGGGCTGTTCTCGGTGATGCTGATCTCCGTCTACTTCTGGGTCGTGAACGTGCGCGACGAGGCGGCGGCGACGCTCGTGATGCCGTTCTTCTACCCGCTGATCGCGGCGGCGGGAGCGGGGCTGCGCGGGCTGCTCGACCGCCAGGCCGAGACCGAGGCGGAGCTCGCCACGCAGTCCGAGCGCACCCGGCTCGCGCGCGACATGCACGACTCGCTGGCCAAGACCGTCTCGGGCATGGGCTTCGCGGCGCTGGCGCTGGCGCGCCGGATCGAGCGCGACCCGGAGGGCGCCGCCGAGGAGGCGCGGCGGCTTGCGGAGGACGCGCGGCAGGCGACCCGCGAGGCGCGCGAGATCATCGTCGGCCTGCGCTCAGACGCCGGCGAGCAGCTCCCGCTGACCGCGGCGCTCGAAGCGGAAGCGCGGCGCTGGAGCGCGGCCGGCGGCGTGCACGTGGAGCTGATGGTCGACGAGGTCGGCGAGCTGCACCCGGTCGCGTCGCGCGAGCTCGAGTGGATCCTGCGCGAGGCGCTCGCCAACGTCGAGCGCCACGCCCGCGCGAGCAAGGTGACGGTGCGGCTGCGGCGGCTCGGGGGCCGCGCGGTGCTCACCGTCGCCGACGACGGCCAGGGCTTCGAGGTGCCCGACGAGCTCGTGGAGCTCGCGCAGGGCCATCACTTCGGGGTCACCGGGATGCGCGAGCGCGCGCAGCTGGCGGGCGGGGACCTGAGCGTCGAATCGGCGCCCGGCGAGGGCTGCGTGCTCTCGGTGTGGATGCCGAGCGAGGCGCCGGCGGCGCCGGAGCCCGCTCCGGCCGCGCCGCCGGATACGCTCCCGGCCCGCTCCGTCCCCGGTTACACCTGGCGATGATCCGCATCCTCCTGGTCGATGACAACGCGATCGTGCGTCGCGGCATCGCGTCGTTGCTCGCGGAGGCCGACGGCCTCGAGGTCGTGGGGGAGGCCGCCGACGGCCGCGAGGCGATCGCCAAGGCCGACGAGCTGAAGCCCGACGTCGTCTGCCTCGACGTCCGCATGCCGGTGATGGACGGCGTCGCCGCCGCCGGGCCGCTGGCCCAGAAGTCGAAGGTGCTGATGCTCAGCTACTCCGAGGACGAGCACCTCGTCACCGGCGCGATCCGCAACGGCGCGGCCGGCTACCTCGTGCACGGGCGCTTCGAGCCCGACGAGCTCGAGGGCCGCATCAAGGCCGTCGCGCGCGGCGAGATGGTGCTCTCGCCCGCGGTCACGCCCGCGGTGTTCGACGTCCTGCGGCGCGCGCCCGGCGTCTCCAACGACGAGGACGAGCTCGGGCTGGGCTCGCTGACCGCCCGCGAGCGCGAGGTCCTCAACCTGCTCGCCCGCGGCCACTCCAACCGCGAGATCGCGGAGGAGCTCTTCATCACCAACAAGACCGTCAAGAACCACCTCTCGCGCATCTACGAGAAGATCGGCGTGCACTCCCGCGCCGAGGCGATCGCCCTGTGGCTGGGCGTCCGCGACAACTAGACCTGCGGGGGAGCGTCGCCCCGCAGGCGGCGGGCGAGCCAGCGCGGCCGGCGGGGCCATTCCGACTCCCACTGGCCGCGCAAGAGCTCGTTGGCGACCCCGACGAGGTCGGTGTCGGGGTCCGCCGCGAGGTCTGAGCGCGCGGCCCAGGTGCGGAGCCGGTCGCGGAGATCCTCGACGTTCCGCTCCTCGGTGACCTCCAGTCGCACGACGGGGGTCTCTTCAGGGGTCATCTCAGGGCCCTTTGGGCCCGGGGGGTCCCACGTGGATTTGGGACCCCCGGCCCCCCTCAGGTTGAGACCTGGGCCTCTCGTAGGAGCGCATGACCGAGGGAATACTGACCGCAGTCAATCGGTCAACCACCTCAGGGGGCTCAGCCACATGTCGGATCTCTACAACACTCTCGAGCTGGCTTATCGCGAGTTCTGCATCCAGGCCCGCGTCAACGCCACCGGCCTTCGTCACCGCATCGCCGAACAGCGCGGCCAGACCGCGGCCGAGTACATGGGCATCCTGCTCTTCGTCGCCGTCGTCATCGGCGCCCTCATCGCGCTGGACGTCGACGGTGAGATCGCCCGCCAGGCCAAGGCCATGGTCGGCAAGATCGCCGGAGGCAACGAGCAGCGCTAGCCGCCTGCCGAAACCGTCGGGACCTCGGTCCCGTCACCGCGCCCCGGAGCCTGCGCCCAGGCTCCGGGGCGCTTTTGCGTCCGGCAGCGAGTCGTATCCTTTGTTCAGGTGCAGATCACCGAGCAGATCAGGGCGGACGTGAACTCGGCCATGAAGGCCGGGGATCGCGACCGGGCTTCCGCGCTGCGGCTGGTCCTCTCCGAGCTGCAGAAGGACGCCAAGGAGGGCCAGGGCGACGAGCTCGCCGTCCTCCGCCGCGAGCGCAAGCGCCGCCGCGAGTCCGAGACCGCCTACCGCGACGCCGGCCGCGACGACCTCGCCGTGACCGAGGCCTACGAGGCGGAGGCGATCGAGGCCTACCTGCCCGCCGAGCTCTCCGACGCCGAGCTCGACGCGCTCGTGGCGAGCGCGATCGCCGAGACCGGCGCCGAGGGCCCGCGCGACATGGGCAAGGCGATCAAGCACGTGATGACCGCTTCCGGCGGCCGCGCCGACGGCAAGCGCGTCTCCGGCAAGGTCAAGGAGGCGTTGACCGCCTAGTGGCCCCTCCGGCAGGCCCCCACGCACTCGGACGGCAGCAGCCGGCGCCTGGCTGTGTCCTCGGTCGGGGCAAGGGCTCCGCCATTGCACCCTCCCTGCGTCCTGGCCAGGCATCCGCCTGCGGGCCGCCCGAGCACGCGCGGACCCACCGGAGGAACCACTAGTGGCGCGCCGCCAACTCGAGCTCTCAAACGAGGTCGCGGCCGAGCTGGCCGGCGCCCAGGACCAGATCCTGCGCACGCTCGAGGAGCACCTCGACTGTGCGATCTACCTGCGTGGCAACATCGTCACGCTCGACGGCGAGGCCGACGCGGTGCAGGCCGCGGCGACGGTCGTGCGCGAGCTGTCCTCGCTCGTCGCCCGCGGCCACGAGCTCGGGCCGGCCACCATCGAGTCCGTCGCGCGCGTGCTCGACGAGCGCGAGTCGCCCGCCCAGGTGCTCGAGGACGTCGTGTGGCGCCACCGCAACCTCAAGGTCGCGCCGAAGTCGGTCAACCAGAAGAAGTACGTCGACGCGATCCGGCGTTCGACGATCACGTTCGGCGTCGGCCCGGCCGGCACCGGCAAGACGTTCCTCGCGATCGCGATGGGCGTCGCCGCGCTGTCCCGGCGCGAGGTCAACCGCATCATCCTCACGCGCCCCGCGGTCGAGGCCGGCGAGCGCCTCGGCTTCCTGCCCGGCGACCTGATGGCGAAGGTCGACCCCTACCTGCGCCCGCTCTTCGACGCGCTCCACGACATGCTCGACGCCGAGCGCGTCGCCGCCCACCTCGAGCGTGCGGTGATCGAGGTCGCGCCGCTCGCGTTCATGCGCGGGCGCACGCTCAACGACTCGTTCGTGATCCTCGACGAGGCGCAGAACACGAGCCCGGAGCAGATGAAGATGTTCCTCACCCGGCTCGGGTTCGGCTCGAAGATGGTCGTCACCGGCGACATCACCCAGGTCGACCTCCCGCGCGACCAGAAGTCCGGCCTGATCGTCATCAACGACATCCTCACCGGCGTCGAGGGCATCGAGTTCGTCCGCTTCGGCGGAGAGGACGTCGTGCGCCACAAGCTCGTGCAGCGGATCGTCGCCGCCTACGACGAGCACAGCCAGCGCCAGGCGCCCGAGCTGCGGCCCGCGCAGCAGCCGCGACGGCAGACGAAGTAGGTGCTCGACGTGGAGGTCATCGGGAGCTCGGAGCTGCCCGAGGAGGCGCTGCGCCGCCTCGTGGCGATCGCGCTCGCCTCCGCGGGCGTGGATGAGGGGCATGTGGCGGTGCAGTTCGTCGACGCCGACCGCATCGCCGAGCTGAACAGCGAGCACCGAGGGGTCGAGGGTCCCACCGACGTGCTCTCCTTCCCGGTCGACCTCGACGGGGATGTCGTCGGCGAGCGTGAGCTCGGCGACGTGGTCATTTGCCCCGAGCACACCGAGGACCTCTCGGAGGCGGTCGTCCACGGCACGCTGCACCTCGTGGGCATGGACCACGAGACCGACCACGGCGAGATGCTCGCGCTGCAGGCCGAGATCGTCTCGTGGGTCAGATGACCCGCTCGGGCTTCGTCGCGCTCGCAGGTCGCCCCAACGTCGGCAAGTCGACGCTCGTCAACGCGCTCGTCGGCCAGAAGGTCGCGATCGTCTCCGACAAGCCGCAGACGACCCGGCGCGCGATCCGCGGCGTCGCGACGAAGATCGACGAATGGCAGCTCGTGCTGACCGACCTGCCCGGCTCGCAACGCCCGCGCGACGCGCTGACCGAGCGGATGCAGCGCCGCGTCGAGCATGAGTTCGCGGAGGCGGACGCCGTGCTGCTCGTGCTCAACGGCGAGCAGGGCGTCGGCGGGCCCGGCGACCGCTTCCTCGTCGAGGCGCTGCGCGGCGCGAAGGTCCCGACGGTGATCGCCGTCAACAAGATCGACCGGCTCGACCGCGCGCGCACCATCGCGGCGCTGCAGGCCGCGTCCGACCTCGGGCTCGACGCCGAGGTGTTCCCGATCTCCGCCGCCCGCGGCAAGGGCATCGGCCCGCTGGTCGAGCACCTCGTGGAGCTCGCGCCCGAAGGGCCGTTCCTGTTCCCCGTCGAGGAGATCTCCGACCAGCCCGAGCACGTGCGCCTCGCCGAGCTCGTGCGCGAGCAGGTGCTGCACCGCACGCGCCAGGAGGTCCCGCACGCGGTCGAGGTGCACGTCGACGAGATCGTCGAGCGCGACGACATCCTCGAGGTGCACGCGCTCGTGTGGGTCGAGACCGAGTCCCAGAAGGGCATCCTGATCGGCCGCCACGGCGCGATGATCAAGGCGATCGGCACCGCCGCCCGGCGCGAGCTCGAGCAGGCGGTCGGGATGCGCGTGCACCTCGACCTGTCGGTGCGCGTCCGCCGGTCGTGGCGCGCGGACGACGCGCTGCTGGACCGGTTGGGGATCAATTAGGCGCGGCGGCGCCGGGCGGTCGCGGCTTCACCGGCGAACGTCAACGGCTGGCTGGGTAGGGGTCGGGTTCGGCCGGGTTGGCGGGGGTGTGGCCAGTTGATGGCAATAGTTCCCACCAACCGGCCACACCCGGCCTCGAACCTGGGGGTGTGCTCGGTTTGTAGGAACTATTCCGACGAACCGAGCACACCCCCGCCCGAACCCACCCCTTCAATGCCCGCAGTTGACGTTCGCCGGGGAAGCCGCGGACGCCGGGCTCCGCCGCAGCAGCTCCCACAACTCGCCCGCGACCTCTGCGTCGAGGTGCCGGACAGCCGCGCCACCGGCCTTCCCGACCGCGACCTGAACGTCAGCAAGCCCAGAACGCCGCTGGAGCGGGGTCTGCGCGATCGCGTGCTCCTGCAGGCGGGCGGCGGGGGTGAGCAGCGTCGACCAGGCGAGCGTGCGCGAGCTCATCGCCAGGCGGCCGTCGCGCAGGCGCCAGCCGGCGGCGCGGTAGTCGAGCCAGCCGTCGAGGGCGGCCAGGGGCGCGAGCAGCAGCGGCCACCACGCGACGACGGGGAAGATCAGGCAGGCGGCGCCGCCGACGATCGCCCCGCCGAGCGCGCGCGGCAGCACGTAGCGGCGCGCGGCCCGCGCCGGCGGCGGCGTGAGGTGGCCGGGGTCGTCGGCGAGCTCGGGCAGCAGCTCGGCGAGGAACGGCTCGACGTCGGCGCGCCGCAGCAGCGGGTACAGCGTGCGCGCGGCGGCCGCCTCGGTGGCGTAGCCGGCGACCTCGACACGCAGCGCCGCGAGCCCGAACGGGCGCCGCAGCAGCCCCTCGACGACGCGCACGCCGTGGACGCGGCGGACGGGGATGACGACCTCCGTGCGCTGCAGCAGGCCGCGGCGGATGCGCAGCCGCTCGCCGTCGCGGGTGACCGTGAAGCCGGCGAAGGCCACGAGCGAGCCGGCCGCGGAGAGCCCCCACGCGAGCACGAGCAACCCGGCCAGCGCGAGCTCCCAGCCGACGGCGGAGTCGGGCAGCAGGCGGGCGGCGTCGTCGACCGACCCGCTGTCGTTGAGGGCGCTGCTGAGCAGCTGCAACCCGCCGGCCAGCACGGGCAGGATCACGCCGAGCTGCCCGGCTGTCAGTGCCGCGATCAGCCCGTCGCGCCGGCTCAGCCGCCGCTCCGGCAGCTCGACCGCGGGCGCCGCCTCGTCGAGCTCGGGGCGCCGTTGCCGGACCGCCTCGCGCAGCCGCGCGACCGCCTCCGGCCCCACCGCCTCGAGCACGATCTCGCCCTTGGCGCCGCCGCCCGCCGTCTGCACGTGGACGGCCACGACGCCGAACAGCCGCTGCACGGGGCCCGCGACGGTGTCGAGGCCCTGGACGCGGCTGAGCGGGACCGTCGTCTCCTTGCGGCGCACGAACCCGGACCGCGAGTGCACGCCGCCGTCGTCGACGGAGTAGGTCGTGCTCAGCCACCGCAGCAGGCCCATCAGCGACGCGCCCGCGACGCCGATGGCGAGGTAGAGCAGGCCGCGCTGCAGCGCCGCGACGTCGAGGCCGCTGCCGGCCACCGCGGCGAACAGCAGGACGATGATCGGCAGCGCGGCCTCGCGCAGCGCGTCGAGCGCCAGCACCGCGATCGCGGCGGGGTGCAGCTTGGCGGCCTCAGAGCTCATCGGCGGTGCGGGCCAGCGCCGCGATGCGGTCGCGCAGCTGCCCGGCCTCGGCGGTCTCGAGCGCCGGGATCGTGGTGGTGCCCGCCGCGGTGTGGACGACCACGGTGGCGAGCCCGAGCAGCTGGTCGAGCGGCCCGCGCGTGGTGTCGACGTGCTGGACGCGCAGCATCGGCACGAGCGTGCGCGTGATCCGCACGGTGCCGTGGCGGAGGTCGATCTCGGCGTCGCGCACCTCGTAGCGCCAGCGGCTCCAGCGCAGCTCGGGCACCGCCACGACGCCGAGCGCGAACACGGCGACCGGCAGCAGCGCCCACAGCGCGCCGCCCTGCTCGGAGCGCAGGAAGCCCGCCGCGACGATCGCCGGGATCGTGGCGATCAGCCCCTGTGCGCGCCAGAGCCAGCGCGCGCTGGGCGCCAGGCGGCGGGAAGGCTCGGGCGTCATCCGCCACTAGTGTTGCGCGAGTGTCAGTTGCCTTCGTCACCGGTGGCTCGGGCTTCGTGGGCGGGCGGCTCGTCGAGCGGCTCGTGCGCGACGGCTGGAGCGTGCGCGCGCTCGCGCGCTCGGACCGCTCCGCCGACGCCGTGCGCACGCGCGGCGCCGAGCCCGTGCGCGGCGATCTCGGCGACCTCACCGCGCTCGTGGCGGGGATGGAGGGCGCCGAGGTCTGCTTCCACGCGGCCGCCAAGGTCGAGGACTTCGGGCCCTGGAAGGAGTTCGTGGAGGCCAACGTCGAGGGCACGCGCCGGGTGCTGCGCGCCTGCCGCGCCGCCGGGGTCTCGCGGATGGTGCACGTGAGCACGGAGGCGGTGCTGATGCACGGCCAGCCGCTCGTGCACGCCGACGAGACCTACCCGCTCGCGTTCCGCTCGCGGGCGCCGTACTCGCGCTCGAAGGCGCTCGCGGAGCAGGTCGTGCTCGAGGAGGGCGGCGGCGCGCTCGCGGCGATGATCGTGCGCCCGCGCTTCGTCTGGGGCCGCGGCGACACCACGCTCCTGCCCGTGCTCGTCGAGGGGACCCGCTCGGGCGCCTTCCGCTGGGTCGGCGGCGGGCGCCACCTGACCTCGACGACGCACATCGACAACACCGTCGAGGGGCTCGTGCGCGCCGCCGAGCGCGGCCGCGGCGGCCGCGCCTACTTCGTCACCGACGGCGCGCCGGTCGTCTTCCGCGAGTTCGTCGGCGACCTGATCGCCACCCAGGCGGTCACCCCGCCGACCGGGAGCGTGCCCGCGCCGGTCGCCCGCGCGCTCGCCGCCACGGTGGAGACGGCCTGGAAGCTGCTGCCGCTCGGCGGCCGGCCGCCGCTCACCCGCTTCGCCGCGTGGGTCGCGTCGCTCGAGTGCACGCTCGACGACACGCGCGCCCGCACCGAGCTCGGCTACGCGCCGGTGGTCAGTCGCGAGGACGGCATGCGCGAGCTGCGCATCAATCCTCTGTAGGCGGCGCGAGCACCGCCTCGAGCTCCTCGGCCAGGTACTGGTACTCGTCGAGCCCGACCTGGGGCTCGAACAGCAGCGGCAGCTCGACCACCGGCGCGCCGGCCTGCTTGCGCAGCCGCCGGACGTGCGTCTGCTGCGAGCGGGCCCGCTCGTGCTCGGCGAGCGCGGCGCGCACGGCCGCGAGCGCCTCGGGCTCGAGCCCGTTCTGCGCCGCGGTGCGCAGCTTCGCGGCCTCGGCCTTCGTGTAGCGCTCGGGGTAGAGCGCGTTGACCACGACGGCGTCGAGCCCGAGCCCGACCGCCGCCTCGAGCCGCGTCCCGAGCTCGAGCGTCTCGTTGACCGGCATCTCCTCGGCGAGCGCGACCGCGAGATAGCCCGTGCGCCGCTCGTCGCCGAGCATCGCCGAGATCTTCTCGGCCTGCCGCTTGATCGGGCCGACGCGCGCGATCTCGCCGAACGTCTTCGGGGTCGACAGCATCGCGAGCCCGTGGCCGGACGCGGGCGCGTCGACGATCACGAGGTCGTAGGTGCGGTTGTGGCGGTCCCAGCGCTCCAGCTGGGCGAGCTCGAAGACCTTCGCGATCGTGATCATCTCGCGCGCGCCCGGCGCGGCCGCGACGAAGTACTGGAACGCCGAGGAGCGCGCCAGCAGTCGCACCGGCGGGCCGCCGCCGAGCTGCTTGGAGAGCCACTCCTGGAGCGCCAGGTTGGGATCGATCGAGATCGCCCACAGGTTCTCGGCCAGCTCGACCTCGACCTCGCGCTGCACGCCCTCGCGCTGGAACGCGCGCGACACGCGCTCCTGCTGGGCGACCTCGCAGACGATCGTGCGCCGGCCCGCCGCCGCCGCGGCGAGGCCGAGCGCGGCCGAGACCGTCGTCTTGCCCACGCCCCCCTTTCCGGTGACGTAGATGAGGTGCTTGTCGAGCAGCCCTGCCATCGTTACGGCGAGAGGATGACGACTCGGGGGATCGATCCGGCGCTCAGAGGCGCGTACGAGACCTGTCGGCGCATGCACCGGCGCCACGACCCGACCTACTACTGGGCCACGCGGCGGCTGCCGCAGGAGATCCGCCCGGCCACCCACGCGCTCTACGGCTACGTCCGCACCGCCGATCAGATCGTCGACGGCCCGCGCCGCGACGGCCGCCCCGAGGCGCGGCGCGCCGACCTCGACGCCTGGGAGGCCGAGCTCGAGACCGGCCTGGCGACCGGGCACTCGAGCCAGCCGGTGGTGGGCGCGCTCGTCGACGCCGGCCGCCGGCACCGCCTGCCGCTGGGCGAGCTGAAGCTCTACATGCGCTCGATGCGGCTCGACTGCGGGCCGGTGGACGTCGGGACGTGGGACGAGCTCGTCGCCTACATGGAGGGCTCAGCCGGCTCCGTCGGACGCATCATGGCGCCGCTGCTGGGGGTGCCCGACGAGCACCACGCGGGCTTCGGCCGCCTCGGGCTCGCGTTCCAGCACGCCAACTTCATCCGCGACGTGCGCGAGGACCGCCGGCTCGACCGCGTCTACCTGCCGGGGGAGGAGCGGCGCCGCTTCGGCGTCGCGGAGGCCGACTTCGACCGCCCGGAGGCGACGCCCGAGCTGCGGGCGCTCGTGGCGAACGAGGTGCGCCGGGCGCGCGGGCTGTTCGCGAGCGCCGACGCCGCCGTCGAGGCCGCCCCCGCCTCCGTGCGCCCCGGCATCCGGCTCGCCTGCACGATCTACCTCGGCGTGCTCGACCGCGTCGAGGCGCTCGGCTACGACGTGCTCGGCCGCCGCCCGCGGCTGCCGGCGTGGCAGCTCCCGCTCGTCGCGCTGGCGGCGGTGCGCCGGTGACGCGCCGGGCGACCCTGCGCGGCGCCGAGCGCACGCCGCTCGACGAGCACGCCGACGTGCTGATCTGCGGCGCCAGCTTCGCCGGGCTCGCCGTGGCGCGTGAGCTGGCCGGCTGCGGCGCGGACGTGCTCGTGATCGACCGCTACGAGATCGGCGAGCGCCAGACCAGCGCGTGCGCGATCCCGACGCCGTGGCTCGAGCCGATGGGCATCCGCCGCGCGGCGCGGCAGGAGCTCGCGTGCATGAGCTTTCACACCCCGCACGGCACGGCCCGCCACCGGCTGCCGTGGAGCTGGACGTCGTTCGACTACCGGACGCTGTGCGAGGAGCTGTGGGAGCAGTGCGACGCCCGCTTCGAGGTGGCGAAGGTCGAGCGGCGCGAGGGCGGCACGGTGTGGACGGACCGCGGCCCGCTGCGGGCGCCGCTGATCGTCGACGCGCTCGGCTGGCGGCGCGTGCTCGGCCCGGGCGCCAACGTCCAGCCGCCCGAGGCGCGCATCTCGCGCGGCCTCGAGGTCCACCCGGAGGGTGGTGGCGTCGACCTCGACGTCTGGATCGACCGCTCGCTGATCCGCCACGGGTACGCCTGGTCGGTGCCCGCGGACGGCGAGCAGCGCGTCGGCGTCGGCTCCTACGAGCCGCGCGACCACGTCAAGGAGCCGACGCGCGAGATCGCCGCGCGGGTGGGCGTGCCGCCCGTCCGCTACCAGGGCAACTGGTTCCCCCACCAGCTGCGGGAGGCGGCCGAGGACGGCGTCTTCTTCGCCGGCGACTCGGCCGGCCACTGCTTCCCGCTCTCCGGCGAGGGCATCCGGACCGCGTTCTACTTCGGGATCGCCTGCGGGCGCGAGCTGCGCGCGGTGCTCGCCGGGGAGCAGACCCGCGAGCAGGCGCTCGCTGCGTACGGCGCGTTCTCACGCCGCCACGCGCGCGCGTTCGCGTGGGCGCTGACCCTGCAGCGGATCATCCCCGCGCTGCCGCCGCGGCTGCTCGCCCGCCTGCTCGCGCTCGCCGGCCGTCGCCGGGTGAGCGACCGCGCCTACGGCTGGTACCTGCGTCAGGCCGACCCGGCGTTCGCTCAGCGGCGGACGCGGATCGTCGCCGCGGAGCGGCCGGCGATCCGGAGCGTGTAGCGGCCGGGCGCGAGGCGGGGGAGGCGCAGCGTCGCGGTCCGGCCGCGCAGCTTGCCGACCGCGGTCGTGCGGCCGCGGCGGGTGAGGCGCCAGCTCGCCGCGCTCGCGGTCACAAGGCGGACGCGGCAGGTGACGCGGACGCGCCGCGATCCCTTCTTCGGCTTCGCGACCCGGCAGGTGACGCGGGCGTCGCGGCCGGGTCGGCCCGCCGGCCCCGTCGCGCCGCCGGGTCCCGCCGGACCGCCCGGCCCCGCCGGCCCTGTCGTGCCCTGCGAGCCCGCCGGCCCTTGCGGCCCTTGCGGCCCTTGCGGCCCTTCCGGCCCTTCCGGTCCCTCCGGCAGCGCGCCGCCGGTCCCGGTCAGCGCGACGTCCGTGCTCTGCGGCCCGGCCGGATCGAGCGTCAGCGTCGCCGCCCGCGCGCCCGTCGTCGTGGGCGCGAAGCGGATCGCGACCGTGCACGAGCCGTTGGCCGGGATCCCTCCGGCGCAGCCGTTGCTGCTGATCAGCATGTCGTCCACGTCGCCGCTGAGCCGCACGTCGACCGGGAGCGTCGCGTCGCTCCCGTTGTCCAGCGTGACCGTGCGCGGCGCGCTGATCGTCGCGCTCGGCTGCGTCCCGAACGCGAGGCTCGACGGCCCGGCGGCGAACGGCAGCGGCGTGGTGTTGAGCAGCACGGTGTTGGCGCCCGCGGTCTCGGGACGGTTGCTGGCGGTGGCGAGGTCGGAGCGGCCGTCGGCGTTGAAGTCGGCGGCCGTGAGCGCGATCGGGTCGTCCCCGGTCGCGAACGGGGTGGGGCCGGTGAAGGCCGGGAGCTCCTCGCCGGGCTCCGTGACGTTGACGAGCACGGTGTTCCCGGCCGGGCCGTTGGAGTTGTAGTTGGCGGTGACGAGATCGGGCTTGCCGTCGCTGTTGACGTCGGTGGCGGTCACCGAGTACGGGCCGTCGCCGGCGGGGAAGGGGAGCGGCCCCGCGAAGCTGGGCGCGGTCGCTCCGGCCGGCGTCGTGTTGAGGAGGACGCTGTTGCCGCCCGCGCTGTCGAAGTTGTTGGCGGTGACGAGATCGAGCTTGCCGTCGCCGTTGAGGTCGGAGGCCGCGACCCCGAGCGGGAAGGCACCGGTGTCGATCGGCGCCGGCGCGGCGAACGCCGGGACCGCGGCCCCCGCCACCGTCGTGTTGAGCAGGACCGTGACGCCGGCGACTCCGTCGCTGCTGCCCCCGTTGGCCGTCACGAGATCGGGGCGGCCGTCACGGTTGAGGTCGGGAGTGGCGACGGACGACGGCCGGTCACCCGCCGGGAACCCGGTCGGGCCGGCGAACGACGGCTCGCCGGCGCCCGCCGTCGTCGTGTTCACGAGGACGGTCAGGCCGGGGGTCTCCTCGGCGTTCGCGGTCACGAGGTCGGGCCGGCCGTCGGCGTTGAAGTCGGCGGCTTCCACCGACGTCGCCTCCGTGCCGGCGGCGAACGGAGTGGGGCCGTTGAACGTCGGCGCTCCCGCGCCGGGCGTGGTGGTGTTGATGAGCACCGACGTGCCGCTGACAGTGGAGTCGCCGTTGTTGGCGGTGATGAGGTCGGGCCGGCCGTCGGCGTTGAGATCGGCCGCCGTCACGTCGTACGGGCGCAGGAAGGCGTTGAACGGGCTCGGTCCCGCGAAGCTCGGCGCGTCCGCGCCGGCCGCTGTGGTGTTCGTCAGCACCGTGTTCCCGCCTGCGCCGTTGGTGTTGGCGTTGGCGCTGATGAGCTCGGGCCGGCCGTCCCCGTTGAGGTCGGCGGCCGTGACCGCGTTCGCGAACGACCCTGCCGTGAACGGCGTCGGGCCGCTGAACGTCGGCGGCGCCGCCGCCGCCGGAGTGACCAGCGCCAGCGTCAGCAGGGTGCTCAGGGCGGCGACATGTCGCATTGACGGGCGACACTAATGTTTCCGCGGCCATGAATGCCACCGAAATCTCGTGGGACGCATCAGGGCTGGCTCCCTGCGTGGTCCAGGACTGGGCGACCGGCGAGGTGCTGACGCTCGCCTACATGAACGCCGAGGCGCTCGAGCGCACGCGCGCCACCGGCGAGACGCACTTCTGGAGCCGCTCCCGCGACGAGCTGTGGCACAAGGGCGCGACGTCGGGCAACACGCAGGCGGTCAAGGCGCTCCGCTACGACTGCGACGCCGACGCCATCCTCGCGCTGGTCGAGCCCGCCGGACCCGCCTGCCACACCGGCGAGCGCACCTGCTTCCACAACGGTCAGACCGGGAACACCGCGCCCCACGAGGCGCTGCCCGCGCTCGAGCGCACGGTCGCCGCCCGCGCCGCCGATCCGCCCGCCGGCTCCTACACCGCCGAGCTGCTCGCCGACCCCGCCCGCATCGGCGAGAAGGTGCGCGAGGAGGCCGAGGAGGTCGCGCGCGCGGCCCGCGAGGAGTCCGACGAGCGCGTCGCCGAGGAGGCCGCCGACGTCCTGTACCACCTCACCGTGCTCCTGCACTCCCGCGGGCTCACCCTCGCCGACCCGGAGCGCGTTCTCGATGGCCGTCGCCGCTGACCACAACGTCATCCCGGTCACCGAGACCTTCATCGAGGACACGGAGACGCCGGTCTCCGCGTTCCTGAAGCTCCGGGAAACCGTCCCCACCCGCCCCAGCTTCCTGCTCGAGTCCGCCGAGCAGGGCCAGCGCGTCGGCCGCTACTCGTTCATCGGCGTCGAGCCGCGCAAGGTCGTGCGCTGGAGCCTCGCCGACGGCGGCGACCCGTACGCGATCGCGGCCGCCGAGGTCGCCGAGCACCGCCAGGCGCCGCTCGCCGACGGGCCGCCGTTCACGGGCGGCGCGGTCGGCTTCTTCGGCTACGACTGCGTGCGTGCGGTCGAGCCGCTCGGCGAGCCGAACCCGGACGTGCTCGGGCTGCCCGACATGGCGCTGATGCTCTCCGACGTGCTGGTCGCCTTCGACCACCTCAAGCACACGGTCACGATCCTCGCCAACGCCTACCGCGACGAGCCCGACTCCGAAGCGCGCGCCCGCGAGAAGATCGCCGAGGTGCGCGAGCGCCTCGCCGGCCCGCTGCCGCGCCAGGAGCCGCGCGCCGAGCGCGCCGAGCCGCAGTTCGAGCCGAACATGCCGCGCGAGGCGTTCGAGGCGATGGTCGCCCGGATCGTCGAGTACGTGCACGCCGGCGACGCCTTCCAGGTCGTCCCGAGCCAGCGCTGGTCGGCGCCCACGCCGGTCGAGTCGTTCTCGATCTACCGCGGGCTGCGCGCGGTCAACCCGTCGCCCTACATGTACTTCCTCGACTTCGTGGACTTCCAGATCGTCGGCGCCTCGCCCGAGCCGCTCGTCACCGTCGCCGGCCGCAATGCCTCCACGCGCCCGATCGCCGGCACCCGCCCGCGCGGCGGCGACGTCGCCGAGGACACGGCGATCGCCGCCGACCTGCTGGCCGACGAGAAGGAGCGCGCCGAGCACGTGATGCTCGTCGACCTCGGCCGCAACGATCTCGGGCGGGTGTGCGAGTACGGCACGGTCGAGGTCGAGACGTTCATGGCCGTCGAGACGTACTCGCACGTCATCCACATCGTCTCCAGCGTGCGCGGCGAGCTGCGGCCCGAGGTCAAGGCGATCGACGCGCTGCGGGCCGTCCTGCCGGCCGGGACGCTGTCGGGCGCGCCGAAGGTGCGCGCGATGCAGATCATCGACGAGCTCGAGCCGGTCAAGCGCGGCGCGTACGGCGGCGCCGTCGGCTGGCTCTCCTACCGCGGCGACCTCGACACCTGCATCTGCATCCGCACCGTCGTCGTCAAGGACGGCGTCGCCCACGTCCAGGCGGGCGGCGGGACCGTCGCCGACGCGAAGCCGGACTACGAGTACGAGGAGTCGCGCGCCAAGGCCCGCGGCGTCGTCCGCGCGATCGAGCTGGCCGCGAGGCAGACCGCATGGCCCTGAGGGTCCTCGTCGTCGACAACTACGACTCCTTCACCTACAACCTCGTCCAGTACCTCGGCGAGCTGGGGGCGGAGGTCGAGGCCGTGCGCAACGACGTCGCCTCCGTCGACGACCTGCTCGGCCGGCACGTGGGACCGCGTCGTCGTCTCGCCCGGCCCGTGCACTCCCAACGAAGCGGGCATCTCGGTCGAGGCGATGCGGCGCTTCCCCGAGGCGGGCGTGCCGACGCTCGGCGTCTGCCTCGGCCACCAGTCGCTCGCGCAGGCGTTCGGCGGCCGCGTCGTCCGCCACGAGCCGGTGCACGGCAAGACGACGGAGATCGAGCACGACGGCACCGGCCTGTTCGCCGGCCTGCCGAGTCCGCTCGTCGTCGGGCGCTACCACTCGCTCGTGGTCGACCCGGCGCTGCCCGAGGCGCTCGTGCGGACCGCGTGGGGCGGCGGCGTGCTGATGGGGATGCGCCACCGCGAGCTGCCCGCGCACGGCGTCCAGTTCCACCCCGAGTCCGTGCTGACCCCGGACGGCAAGCAGCTGCTGGAGACGTTCCTTGCCTAACCCCGTGCTGACCGAGGCGATCGACGCGCTCGCCCACCGCCAGGACCTCTCCGCCGAGCAGACCGCGAGCGTGCTGGCCGAGATCATGGCCGGCAACGCCTCGGAGGCCCAGACCGCCGCGGTCCTGATCGCGCTCCGCACGAAGGGCGAGACGATCGACGAGCTCGTCGGACTCGCCACCACGATGCGGCTGCTCGCCACGCCGGTCACCACCAGCCGCGAGGACCTCATCGACACCGCCGGCACCGGCGGCGGCCGCCCGACGTTCAACGTCTCCACCACCGCGGCGCTGATCGCCGCCGGAGCGGGCTGCGCGGTCGCCAAGCACGGCAACCGCTCCGCCACCGGGCTGTCGGGCTCCGCCGACCTGCTCGAGGCGCTCGGCGTGCGCATCGACCTCGCGCCCGACGCGGTCGCGCGCTGCATCGAGGAGGCCGGCTTCGGCTTCATGTTCGCGCCCGCCCACCACGGCGCCACGCGCCACGTGGTGCCGGTGCGCAAGGAGCTCGCCGTGCGCACGATCTTCAACTTCCTCGGGCCGCTGACCAACCCCGCGGGCGCCGAGCGCCAGGTCATCGGCGTCTCCGACCCGGCCTTCCTCGAGACGATCGCCGGCGCCCTCGCACGTTTGGGCGCGGCGAAGGCATTGGTAGTTTCAAGCGCGGATGGACTGGACGAGATGAGCACGTCGGGCACCACGACCGTCGTCGAGGTGGACGGGACCGCGATCACCTCCTACGAGCTGGCGCCCGAGGACGTCGGGCTCGCCCGCGGCGCCTACGAGCAGGTGGCGGGAGGGACCCCGGAGCACAACGCGGCCGTCACGCGGCGGATCTTCGCCGGCGAGGCCGGCCCCGCGCGCGACATCGCCGCGCTCAACGCCGGCGCCGCGATCTACGTCGCGGGCCGCGCCGAGACGCTCGAGGCGGGCGTCCGCGCCGCCGAGGAGGCGCTCGACTCGGGTCGCGCGGCCGAGTCGCTCGACACGCTGGTCGAGCTGACGACACAATTGGCGCCGTCTTGAACAACGTGCTGGAACGCATCGTCGGGCAGACGCGGGACGAGCTCGAGCGGCGCCGCTCGGCCACGCCCCTCGCGCGGCTCGAGGCGGCGCTCGACCAGCGGCCCGAGGGCCGCCCGTTCGGCGAGGCGCTGGCGGCGCCCGGGATCTCCGTGATCGCCGAGCACAAGCGCCGCTCGCCGTCGGCGGGCGTGATCCGCGAGGGCGCCAGCGTGGCGGAGATCGTTCAGGCCTACGAGCGCGGCGGCGCCGCCGCGATCTCGATCCTCACCGAGGAGCAGAACTTCGGCGGCTCGCTGGAGGACCTGCAGGCGGCCGTGGCGGCGACCGAGCTGCCCGTCCTGCGCAAGGACTTCATCGTCGACCCGTACCAGCTCTACGAGTCCGCGGCGGCGGGCGCCGACGCGATCCTGCTGATCGTCGCCGCGCTCGACGACGACGACCTCTTCGAGCTGCACCGGGAGGCGCGCGGGCTCGACCTCGACGTGCTCGTGGAGGTGCACGACGAGCACGAGCTCGAGCGCGCGCTCGACGTCGACGCCGAGATCCTCGGCATCAACAACCGTGACCTGACGGACTTCACGGTCGACATCGAGCGCACCTACGAGCTGCTCTCGGACGTCCCGGCCGGCAAGACAGTGGTCTCGGAGTCGGGCTTCTCGACCCGCGAGCAGCTCGACGACCTCGACCGCGTCGGCATCGACGCGGTGCTCGTGGGGGAGACGCTGATGCGCGCCCCCGACATCGAGGCGGCCTGCCGCGCCCTCGCGGCCGGTCACCAACGCGACTTCGACGCGTAGCCGCGCTCAAGCGGGCCTGCCGCGGGGCCGATGGGTCCTGGGTCCATGTCCCGACGCCTCCGCCTCAGGCTGCTGCTCGTCATCGCCGCCTGCGTCGTGGGTGCGGGGGTGGCCAGCGCCACGATCCAGCGCTCGGCGTCCAACGCCGATTTTGGCGAGTACGAGGGCGTCAACGGACGTCCGCGTCGACGATGCTCGCCCAGGACGCGGCGCTGCAACAGGCTGCTCCACGAGCGCTCGGAGCGCGCGCTCACGCGCTTCAACGAGGCGCAGCCACGACTTCGACCAGAGCCTCGCCAAGGCGCGCTCGCGCGACGAGGAGCCCGACGAGGAGCAGGCGCTCGCCCGTCAGCAGCGCCTCGCGGACGACTGGACGCGCCGCGCCGGCTCGGAGCTGGCCGCGCTCACCGATCCGCGCCACCGCGAGCAGGCGGCCCACGAGGACCCCGGCGCACGGACCTCCTGCAGGCGTTCCTCGCCACCAATGCCGAGCTGCTCGACGAGCTCGCGAGAGAGCGCAAGGAGCGCCAGGCGTACGCGCTGCGGCTGCCGATCGCGCTGATCGCGCTGCTCACCCTGCTGTCGGCCGCGCTGCTGTGGGTCGGCGTCGAGCGCCCGGCGCGCAGCGAGAGCCGGCGCCGCGGCGAGCAGGACGAGCTCGCGGCCGCGCTGCAGGTCTCGCGCTCGGAGCCCGAGGCCTACGACGTGCTCTCGCGCCACCTCCGACGCTCGACGCACAGCACGCAGGTCACGATCCTCAACCGCAACAACTCCGCCGACCGGCTCGAGCCCGTGACGCCCGTCACCACCGAGTCGGCGGTCGCCGCGGGCCTCGAGGGCGCCTCGCCCGACTCCTGCCTGGCGATCCGGATGGCGGCGCCGCACAAGGGCGAGCCGGGCGGGGAGGGCCTGCTCATGTGCGAGGTCTGCGGCAAGAGCCCGGAGCGCACCACCTGCCTGCCGTCGCTCGTCGGCGGCGAGGTGATCGGCTCGGTGCTCGTCGAGCACCACCAGCCGTTCGGCGAGGAGAGCGACCGTCAGATCGCCGAGTCGGTGGCCGAGGCGGCGCCCGTCATCGCCAACCTGCGCAACCTCGCGATCGCGGAGATGCGCGCCGCGACCGACGGGCTCACCGGGCTGCCGAACCAGCGCGCCGTCCACGAGACGCTCAAGCGCATGGTCGCCCAGGCGGGCCGCACGATGGAGCCGCTGGCGATGATCCTCTTCGACCTCGACCGCTTCAAGGCGATCAACGACACCTTCGGCCACGGCCGCGGCGACGACGTGCTCGCGGCGGTCGGCGACGTCGCCGCCCACACGATCCGCGGCTCGGACTTCGTCGGTCGCCTCGGCGGCGAGGAGTTCGCCGTGCTGCTGCCCGGCACCAGCCGCGACGGCGCGCTCCAGGTCGCGGAGAACATGCGTGAGGCGATCGGCGGCCTGGTGGTAGCCGGCGTCGACCGCACGATCTCCGCGTCGTTCGGCGTCGCGATCCTGCCGGACGACGCGCCCGAGGCGCAGGCGCTGCTGCGTGTGGCCGACCGCGCGCTCTACCAGGCCAAGGCCAACGGGCGCGACCGCGTCGAGATGGCGGCGGTTTAGCCCGCGTTCAGCGTCTCAGGCGAGGCTCGATACGCGATGGCCGCGCGCACGTTCGTGATCCCGCTGGCCGCCGCCGTGATAGGCGGCGGCGTGACCGCGGGCGTCCTCCTGGGCGCGGGCGCGGTCGGCGACGGCGAGACGACCACGGTCGTGCAGCAGGCGCCGCTGACCTCCGCGTCGCCCGCCTCCGCGTCGCGCGCCGGCGGGCTGACCGCGCGCGACATCTACCGCCGCGCCGCCCCCGGCGTCGTCTTCATCCGCGCGCGCTCCGTCCAGCAGACGCAGTCGCCGTTCGACGTGTTCCCGCGCCAGCAGGAGAACGTCTCGACCGGCTCGGGGTTCGTCGTCGACGAGCGCGGCCACATCCTCACCAACGCCCACGTCGTGGCCTCCTCGCTCGACGTCCGCGTCTCGTTCTCCGACCACCGCACCGTGGCGGCGCGGGTGGTCGGCAAGGACCCCGACACCGACCTCGCGGTGCTGTCCGTCAACCCGAAGGAGGTCAAGCTCCACCCGCTCCGGCTCGGCGACTCCCGCGCCGTCCGCGTCGGTGACCCGACCGTCGCGATCGGCAACCCGTTCGGGCTCGAGCGCACGCTGACCACCGGCGTCGTCTCCGCGCTGCAGCGCCGCATCACGGCGCCGAGCGGTTTCGCGATCGAGGACGTCATCCAGACCGACGCCGCGATCAACCCCGGCAACTCGGGCGGCCCGCTGCTCGACGCCACCGGGCGCGTGATCGGGGTCAACTCGCAGATCGCCACCGGCGCGGAGGGCTCGACCGGCAACGTCGGCATCGGCTTCGCCGTGCCCGCCGCCACCGTCAAGAAGGTGCTGCCCGAGCTCCAGCGCAACGGTCGCGTGACCCGGCCCTTCCTCGGCGTCCGCGGCCGGCCGTCGCGGGAGGGCGTGCTCGTCGAGGCCGTCCAGCCCGGCACGCCGGCGGCGGCCGCCGGCATCCGCGGCGGCGACCGCGAGGCGATCGACGAGCGCGACGGGAGCATCGTCGTGCTCGGCGGCGACGTGCTGACGAAGCTCGGCTCGCATCCCGTCACGACCATGGACGACGTCCACAGCGCGCTCGGCGGCCTCCGCCCCGGGCAGCGCGTCGCGGTCGAGCTCAAGCGCGACGGCAAGCCGGTGAAGCTGGCGGTCGAGCTCGGCGAGCGCCCCGGCGGCACGGCCGCCGAGTAGCGCCGCGCTCCTACGATGTGCGCGTGACGCGCGCGAAGATCTGTGGCATCACCCGCCACGAGGACGCCGAGCTGGCGGCCGGGCTCGGCGCCTGGGCGATCGGCCTGATCCGCTGGGACGGCTCGCCGCGCGCCTGCGACGCCGAGACGGCGGCGGCGATCGTCGGCGAGCTGCGCCGCCGGGTGGCATGCGTCGGCGTGTTCGTCAACGCGACGCTCGACGAGCTGGCCCAGGAGGCCGACGCGATCGGCTTCTCCCACCTGCAGCTGCACGGCGACGAGGGGCCCTCGTTCTGCACCGAGGCCGGGCGCCGCACGGGCTGCAGGATCATCAAGGCCGCGCGCGTGGCGACCGAGGGCGACATCCGCGACCTCGAGCGCTGGCGCACCGACTTCCACATGCTCGACACCGCCGCGGAGGGCATGCGGGGCGGCACCGGCCGCACCTGGGACTGGAAGCTGCTGGCGGCCCGCCGCTCGAAGGTCCCGCTGATCCTGTCCGGCGGGCTGGGCCCCGACAACGTCGCCGAGGCGATCGCCGCGGCCGGCCCGTGGGCGGTCGACACCGCCTCCGGGACGGAGAGCGCGCCCGGCGTCAAGGACCCCGAGAAGGTCCGCGCGTTCCTGGAGATCGCGGCGGGCGCGGAGGTTGTCGCGTGAGCGCCGTCGAGCACCGCTTCGGGCCCTACGGCGGCCAGTTCGTCCCCGAGACGCTGATGCCCGCGCTCGCCGAGCTCGAGGCGGCGTGGGTCGAGGCGCGCGCCGACGCCGGCTACCAGACGGACCTCGCGCGGCTGCTGGGCGACTACGCCGGGCGGCCGACGCCGCTGTACGAGGCGCGGCGGCTGTCGGAGGCGGTCGGGCATCCGGTCTACCTCAAGCGCGAGGACCTCCTGCACACCGGCGCGCACAAGATCAACAACGCGCTCGGCCAGGCGCTGCTCGCCAAGCGCATGGGCAAGACGCGCATCATCGCCGAGACCGGCGCGGGCCAGCACGGCGTCGCCACCGCCACCGCCTGCGCGCTGCTCGGCCTCGAGTGCATCGTCTACATGGGCACCGAGGACATGCGCCGCCAGCAGCCCAACGTCCAGCGCATGGGCCTGCTCGGCGCGACGGTCTCACCGGTCGAGGCGGGTGCGCGGACGCTCAAGGAGGCGGTCTCGGCGGCGATCCGCGACTGGGTCGCCAACGTCGGCGACACCCACTACATCATCGGCTCGAGCGTCGGCCCGGCGCCGTTCCCGGCGCTCGTGCGCGACCTCCAGCGCGTGATCGGCGACGAGGCGCGCGCGCAGGTCCTCGAGCAGGCCGGGCGGCTGCCCGAGCGCGTCATCGCGTGCGTCGGCGGCGGCTCGAACGCGATCGGCATCTTCGTCCCCTTCGTCGACGACCCGGAGGTCGCGCTGATCGGGGTCGAGGCGGCCGGGGACGGCATCGAGACCGGGCGCCACGGCGCGCCGCTCACGCTGGGCGGCCGCGGCGGCGTGTTGCACGGCGCGTTCTCGGCGATCATGCAGGACGAGGACGGCCAGATCCTCGAGGCGCACTCGATCTCGGCCGGGCTCGACTACCCCGGCACCGGCCCGCAGCACGCGCACCTGCGCGACACCGGCCGTGCCCGCTACGAGGCGGTCACGGACCGCCAGGCGCTCGACGCGTTCCAGACCGTGGCGCGGCTCGAGGGCATCATCCCGGCGCTCGAGTCCTCGCACGCGGTCGCCTGGGCCCTCGCCGCGGACCCCTCGGAGCTCGACCTGATCTGCCTCTCCGGGCGCGGGGACAAGGACCTCGCCGAGGCGCTGTCGGCGCTGTGAGCACCGGCATCGAGCGCATCGCGGCGGCCTTCGCCGCGACCGACGGTCACGCCGCGCTGATGCCCTACCTGATGGGCGGCTTCCCCGACCTCGAGGCGTCGCTCGCGATCGGCGAGGCCTACGCCGAGGGCGGCGCCGATCTCGTCGAGCTCGGCGTCCCGTTCTCGGACCCGCTCGCCGACGGGCCCGTGATCCACGCGGCGGGCACGCAGGCGCTCGCGGCGGGCGTGACGGTGCCCGCCGTCATCGAGCTGGGCCGGGCGCTCGCGGAGCGCCTGCCGGTCGTGCTCATGTGTTACTCGAACCTCGTCATGGCCCGCGGCGTCGAGCGCTTCGCCGACGAACTGGAAAAGGCGAATGTCAGCGGTCTGATCATTCCGGATCTCCCGCTCGAAGAGGCGCCGGACGCGCTCGCGGCGTGCGACGCGGCCGGCATCGCGCTGGTCCCGCTCGTCGCCCCGACGACCCCTGAGGACCGCCTGGCGAAGATCGGCGCGCAGGCCCGCGGCTTCCTCTACGCGGTCTCGGTGACGGGCACCACGGGCGAGCGGGTCGAGGTCGACGCCGGCGACCTGCTCACACGGGTCAAGGCGCATACGGAGGTCCCGGTCGCGCTCGGCTTCGGGATCGCCACGCCCGAGCAGGCCGCGGCGGCGGCCGCGGCGGGCGCGGATGGCGTGATCGTTGGCTCGCGCCTCGTGCGGGCGGCCGCCGAGGGCGAGGACGTGCGCGCCCTGGTGGAGGGCCTCGCGAGGGCGCTCGGCCGCTCCGGCGCGTAATATCCGGCCGCGATGGGGCTGCTGCTGACCACCACCGCCGGGCTGTGCCTGTGGGTCGTCCTGTGGGCGCTCGACGTCAAGTCGTTCGACGCCTTCATGCTCGCGATGCTGATGGTGATCGTGGCCGCGACCGTCCGGCTGGTCGCACCCTCGCTCCCGGGCAACCGCCCGGACCCCGAAGAGCGCTCCTAGCGCACTGACCCCGCACCGGCCGGTACGCCGGGTTTGCCTGTGCTCCGACGCGCGCCCTAGTATTCCGGCCCGCAAACCCGAGTCACCCTATGAGGAGGGTCTCTTGAGAGTACGTTGGTTGGCAGTTTGGAGCTGCCTCGTTGCCGCGATGGCCTTTGGCGTCGCTGCGTGCGGGGACGATGACAGTGGTGGCGGCGGCGGCGGTGGTTCGGCCAGCGGCGATACGCTGAACATCTATTCGTCGTTGCCCCTGCAGGGCGATTCGCGTCCGCAGTCCGAGGACGTCGTCCGCGGTATGGAGCTCGCGCTGGAGAAGTCCGGCGGCAAGGCGGGCAATTTCACGATCAAGTACACGTCGCTCGACGATGCTGTCGCGGCGACAGGCAAGTGGGAGCCCGGCAAGGTCTCCGAGAACGCCCGCAAGGCGGTCGGCGACGACAAGACGATCGCGTACCTGGGCGAGTTCAACTCGGGCGCGTCCGCGATCTCGATCCCGCTCATCAACGAGGCCGGCATCCTGCAGGTCTCGCCTTCGAACACGTATGTCGGCCTGACCCGCGCCGAGGGCGCGGAGAAGGGCGAGCCGCAGAAGTACCAGCCGTCCGGCACGAAGACGTTCGGTCGTGTCGTTCCCGCAGACCACATCCAGGCGGCCGCTCAGGTCTCCTACATGAAGGACGAGGGCGTCACCAAGCTCTACGTCCTGAATGACAAGGAGGTCTACGGCAAGGGCGTCGCGGACCAGGTCGAGAAGATCGCCGGCGAGCAGGGCATCGAGGTCATGGGCAACGATGGCATCGACACCAAGGCGGCCAACTTCCGCGCCCTGGCGTCGAAGATCCAGAGCTCGGGCGCCGATGGCTTCTTCTTCGGCGGCATCACGCAGAACAAGGGCGTCCAGGTGTTCAAGGACGTCAACGCCTCCAACCCGGACATCAAGATGTTCGGCCCGGACGGCGTCGCAGAGTCGCCCTTCACCGAGAAGCTCGGCGCGAAGGTCGAGAAGAACGTGTACATCACCAACCCGACGCTGGATCCGAAGGAATACCCGCCGGCGGCTCAGGACTTCTTCTCGGAGTTCAAGTCGAAGTACGGCAAGGATCCGGAGCCCTACGCGATCTACGGCTATGAGGCCATGAGCATTGCGCTCGAGGCGATCAAGAACGCCGGCGACAAGGGCAACGACCGTCAGGCCGTGGTGGACGAGTTCTTCAAGATCAAGGGCCGGGAGTCAGTCCTCGGCACCTACGACATCGACGAGAACGGCGACACCACGCTGTCGGACTACGGCGGAAACCGGGTTGAGGGCGGCAAGCTCGTCTTCAACAAGGTCATCAAGGCGCAGACCTAGACAGCCGCCGCATCAGGTTCTGCAACGTCCCGCCCGCGCGCGGTTTGCGGGCGGGACGTGAACCTGAAAGGCTGCGCGCCACAACGCGATGGAAGCTGCATCAGTACCTCAGCCGCAGGCCCCTCCGGGCAAGCGCGTCACTGACTTCATCGGGGCCCAGATCCTCTGGATCCTGCTCGGCGGCGTGCTGCTCGTGCTGCTCATCGAGGACCCGGTCCGGACGCTCAACAACGTCGTCGACGGGCTCTCCATCGGGACGATCTGGGCGCTGATCGCGCTCGGGTACACGCTGGTCTACGGCATCATCGAGCTGATCAACTTCGCCCACGGCGAGGTCTTCATGATCGGCTCGTTCGTCTCGGTGTCGCTCTACGCGACGATCGGGCTGACCGAGAGCACCGGGATCCCCGTGCTGATCCTCGGCATGATCCTCGTGCTGGCGCTCTCGATGGTCGCTTCGGGCGCGCTCAACGTGATGATCGAGCGGGTCGCCTACCGCCCGCTGCGCAACGCGCCCAAGCTGGCGCCGCTGATCACCGCGATCGGCATGTCCTTCATCCTGCAGAACGTCGGCCTCCTGTGGCGGCCGACGCCGGACTCGCCGCCTGACCTCATCCGCACCCAGCAGGAGGTGCTGGACATCGGCGGCGTCAACATCGTGCGCTCCGACATCTTCGCGGTGGCTGTCACGCTGCCGCTGCTGATCACGCTGCTCTACTTCGTCGGCCAGACGAAGTACGGCAAGGCCATGCGCGCCACCGCGCAGGACCCCGACGCGGCGCGCCTGATGGGCATCAACGTCGACCGCACGATCGGCCTGACGTTCCTGCTCGGCGGCCTGCTGGCGGGCGCCGCCGGCGTGATCTACGCGCTCTACAACGGCACCGTGCAGTTCAACCAGGGCTTCACGGCCGGCCTGATCGCCTTCACCGCCGCGGTCATGGGCGGCATCGGCAACCTCAAGGGCGCGGTCGTCGGGGGCCTGATCATCGGGGTGATCCAGCAGACGGTCGAGTCGAGGCTGGACAACGGCTCCGCCTGGGCGCCCGCGGTCGTGTTCGCGATCCTCGTGCTCGTGATGGTCTTCCGGCCCCAGGGCCTGTTCGGCGAGGAGACGCGCGAAGGATGAGCCCGGAGACCGAGGAGACCCCGCGGGGGACGACGTCGGCCGCCACGACCGGCGCACGCTTCGCGCCGGTCCAGCGCGCGGCCGACCGCCTCTCCGGCCTGATGCCGACGTGGGCGTGGATCGTCTTCTGGCTCGTCGTCGCGACGCTCTACGGGCTCTACGGCTCGGAGTTCAACGACGGGCTCTACGAGTCGGTCATCCAGACGCTGGCCTACGTGATGATGGCCCTCGGGCTCAACATCGTGGTCGGCTTCGCCGGGCTGCTCGACCTCGGCTACGTGGCGTTCTTCGCGATCGGCGCGTTCGTCGCCGGCTGGTTCATGTCGGGCCACTTCGCCGACTCCGAGATCTACTTCATCGTCGCGGACCAGACGCGGAACGTCCCCGGCATCCACATCAACTTCTTCTTCGTGCTCTGCATCGCCGCGGCGTTCACGGCGTTGTGGGGCGCGATCCTCGGCGCCCCGACGCTGCGCCTCCGCGGCGACTACCTGGCGATCGTGACGCTCGCGTTCGGCGAGATCGTCCCGCGCGTCTTCGAGCTCTCGACCAGCGGGCCGTTCGGCTTCGGCGACCTCGACATCTCCAACGGCCGCCAGGGCATCACGCCGGTCGACAAGCCCTACCTGCCGGTGCCGGGGCTCGACGACATCACCCGGATCGACATCACGCCGTTCTACTTCATCGCGCTGGGCATGATGCTGCTCGTCCTGTTCATCAACGTCCGCCTGCGCGACTCGCGCCTGGGCCGCGCGTGGATCGCGGTCCGCGAGGACGAGGTCGCCGCGGCCGCCATGGGCGTGCACCTGGTGCGGGTGAAGCTCTGGGCGTACGCGATCGGCGCGGCGATCGGCGGCTTCGCCGGCGTGTTCCTCGGCGTCTTCCAGAACACGATCAACGTCGACCAGTTCGAGTTCGGCTTCTCCGTGTTCATCCTCTGCATGATCATCCTCGGCGGCATGGGCAACCTCGCCGGCGTGATCGTGGGCGCCGTCGCGCTGTCGATGATCAACCGCTTCCTGCTGCCCGAGCTCAACGGCGTGCCGGACATGATCGGGCTCGACTTCGACGTGACGTCGATCTCGTTCGGGATCTTCGGCTTCCTGCTGCTCACGATGATGGTG
The DNA here is from genome assembly GCA_963811595.1 of uncultured Solirubrobacteraceae bacterium. Lineage (GTDB taxonomy): Bacteria > Actinomycetota > Thermoleophilia > Solirubrobacterales > Solirubrobacteraceae > DASQFQ01. Next base: position 392,137 of record CAWERW010000016.1, on the reverse strand, counting down.
CTGCGGCCCGAGGGCTTCATCCCCAACCGGCGCCGCAAGCTCGAGCTCCACGAGGACGAGCTCGAGGGTCCGATGGAGATCAAGGCGCCATGAGCTCCAACGGCAACGTCCTCGAGGCGAAGGGCATCACGAAGCGCTTCGGCGGCCTCGTCGCGGTCAACGACGTCGACTTCGCGGTCCCGGACAAGTCGATCGTCGCGATCATCGGCCCCAACGGGGCGGGCAAGACGACGTTCTTCAACTGCATGACCGGGCTCTACAAGCCCACGACCGGCACGGTCGAGTTCAACGGCCAGGACATCACCGCCAAGGCGCCGCACATCGTCACCCAGGCCGGCATCGCGCGCACGTTCCAGAACATCAAGCTGTTCAAGACGATGACCGTGCTCGAGAACGTGCTGGTCGGGCGCCACTGCCGCATGAAGGCGCGCATCACGGGCTCGATCCTGCATACGCCGTTCGTGCGCCGCGAGGAGCGGGACACGGAGGAGCGGGCACGCGAGCTGCTCAAGTTCGTCGGCATCACTCGCCGCCACCAGGATCTCGCCGTCAGCCTCCCGTACGGCGACCAGCGGCGGCTCGAGATCGCGCGCGCGCTCGCCTCGGACCCGCAGCTGCTGCTGCTCGACGAGCCGACGGCGGGCATGAACCCGCAGGAGTCCGAGGAGCTGCGCTCGCTGATGGAGAAGCTGCGCTCCGAGCAGGGCATCTCCCTGCTGCTGATCGAGCACGACATGAAGGTGGTCATGAACGTCTCCGACCACATCACGGTGCTCGACGGCGGCGAGATGATCGCGTCGGGCTCGCCGCAGGAGGTGCGCGCGAACCCGCGCGTCATCGAGGCCTATCTGGGGAGCCAGGCATGAGCGATGGCGCGGCCACCAACGGCAGCACGCCGGTCCTCGAGGTCGAGGACATCCACACCTACTACGGCTCGATCGAGGCGCTCAAGGGCATCTCGCTGACGGTCAACGAGGGCGAGATCGTCACGCTGATCGGCTCCAACGGCGCCGGCAAGTCGACGACGCTGCGCTCGATCTCCGGGCTCAACCCGCCGAAGCTCGGCACGATCAAGTTCCGCGGCCGCGAGATCCACGGCCTGCTCGGCTACCAGGTCGCCGAGCTCGGGATCGCGCAGGCGCCCGAGGGCCGGCACGTCTTCCCGCGCATGACCGTGCTCGAGAACCTCGAGATGGGCGCGTTCACGCGCAACGACCCGAACGTCCGCGAGGACATCGACCGGGTCTACGAGCTGTTCCCGCGCCTCAAGGAGCGCGAGAAGCAGAAGGCGGGCACGATGTCCGGCGGCGAGCAGCAGATGCTGGCCATCGGCCGCGCGCTGATGGCCAACCCGAAGCTGCTGCTGCTCGACGAGCCGTCGCTCGGCCTTGCGCCGGTGATCGTCGACAAGATCTACGAGATCATCCGCGAGATCAACTCGCGCGGGGTCACGATCCTGCTGGTCGAGCAGAACGCGAACTACGCGCTCGACGTCTCCAAGCGCGGCTACGTGCTGGAGACCGGGAAGGTCGCCCTGTCCAACGACTCGGAGTCGCTGCGCAACGACCCCGAGGTGATGAAGGCGTACCTGGGGACATGATCCACGTATTCGCCGAGATCGGCGCCATGGCGCTCTGGCTCTGTTACCTCTGGCTGCTCAGCGCGATCACCGCGTCCGAGCTGTCGCGCTCGAAGGGCTACGGCGAGAAGATCGGGCTCGGCACCGGGCTGATCCTGTCGGTCATCGGCCCGCTCATCTGGCTCGCGATGCCGCCGCGCGACGCCACGGCGGAGTGGAACGAGCGCAAGCCGTGGCAGCGCCGCCAGAAGCCGCGCGAGGCCGAGATGGCCGGCGAGGCCGCCGACAGCGGCCACACCGCGATCGCCAAGGACTAGAGCGCGGCGCGCAGGGCCTCGTCGAGGTCCGTGTGCGCGAACTCGTATCCGTGCTCCTGCGCGCGCCGCGGGACCACGCGCTGGCCCTTGGTGACGATCTCGGCCATCTCGCCGTAGAGGACGCGGACGGCGAGCCCGGGCACCGGCGCGAACGCGGGCCGGCGCAGGGCGCGCCCCAGCGCCTTCGAGAACGCCTTGTTGGTGACGGGGGCGGGGGCGGTCGCGTTGACGGGCCCCTTCCACTCGTCGCCGTCGATCGCGGCGACGTAGATCCCGACGACGTCGTCGACGTGGATCCACGGCATGTACTGACCGCCGCCCGCCACCGGGCCGCCGACGGCGCACTTGAAGAACGGCAGCATCTTCGCCAGCGCGCCGCCGCCCTCGTCGAGCACGACGCCCGTGCGGACGATCACGACGCGGAGGCCGAGCGCGGCCGCGCGCTGCGCCTCGCGCTCCCAGACCATGCAGACCTCGGCGAGGAAGTCCTCGCCGGGCGGCGTCTTCTCGTCGAGCTCCTCGTTGCCGTGAGGGCCGTAGTAGCCGACCGCGGAGGAGGAGACGAGCACGCGCGGGCGCGTCTCGGTGGCCTCGATCCCGGCCACGAGGTTGCGCGTGCCGAGCTCGCGCGAGGAGAGGATGCGGCGCTTGGCGTCGTCGGTCCAGCGCTGGGCGACGTTCTCGCCGGCCAGGTGGACGACGGCGTCGCGCCCCTCGAGCGCGGCGACCGGCGCCGGCTCGTGCTCGGGCTGCCAGCGGACGGAGGCGCCCGAGGAGGGGTTGCGGGAGAGGGTGGTGACGTCGTCGCCGCGGGCGCGCAGGTGCTCGACGAGCCGCCCGCCGATGAGGCCGCTGGCGCCGGTGATGGTGACCTTCATGCCATCGGTACGGGGGTGGGTGCCTCTTTGTTCACCACGGGCCACCGGGCAGCACGCTCGCGGCCGGGGTCCGCGGTCCGGATGATCGATCGCACATGTCAATCATCTCGATTCAGAACCTGACGAAGGACTTCGGCCCGGTACGGGCCGTCGACGATCTGAGCTTCGACATCGACGAGGGGAAGGTGGTCGGCTTCCTGGGTCCCAACGGATCCGGCAAGACCACCACCCTCCGCTCGCTCGTCGGCCTGGTCACCCCCACCTCCGGGACCGCCACCATCCATGGCCTCCCGTATACCGAGCTGCGCGATCCGGTAGGCCAGATCGGCGTCATGCTCGAGGCCGCCTCGCATCCCGCGCGGACGGCCCGCAACCACCTGCGGGTGCTCGCGGCCGAGAGCGGCATCCCCGCCTCGCGCGCCGATGAGATGCTCGAGCTCGTCGACCTCGGCGGCGCCGCTCGGCGCCGCTCGGGCGGCTTCTCGCTCGGCATGACCCAGCGTCTCGGCCTCGCGGCCGCGCTGCTCGGCGATCCGCGGATCCTCGTGCTCGACGAGCCCGCCAACGGCCTCGACCCCGAGGGCATCCGCTGGCTGCGCGACTTCCTGCGCAACCTCGCCGCCGAGGGCCGCACGGTGCTCCTCTCGAGCCATGTGCTCTCCGAGGTCGCCCAGACCGTCGACGAGGTCGTGGTCATCAACCAGGGCCGGCTGATCACCCACAGCACGCTCGACGCGCTCAACAGCGGCCGCGGGCCGCGCGTGCGCGTCCGCTCGCCGCAGCTCGAGAAGCTCGCCGGCGTGCTCACCGCGCGCGGCTTCGACGCCGACTACGACGGCGTCGACTCGCTCCTCGTGACCGGCTCGAGCCAGGGGTCGATCGGGCAGCTCGCGTTCGACCACGGCGTCGTGCTGCACGAGATCGCCGCCGAGTCCTCGAACCTCGAGGACGTCTTCTTCGACCTCACGACCACGCCCGATCTGGAGATGGCCGCATGATCGCCCTCGTCCGTGCGGAGCTCGTGGCGCTCCGCACCCTTCGCAGCACTGCCTGGGCGGCCGCCGGCCTGCTCCTCATCACGTTGTTGACCGCCGGCCTCGCCATGGGCGATGCGGGCGGCGAGAACTTCAGCACCCCCGCCGAGCTGCGTGACACGATCGTCGCGATCGGCTACGCGGCCGTGTTCTTCCTCGCCGTGCTCGGTGCCAACGCGGCAGCCGGCGAGTACCGCCACCGCACGATCTCCCAGCGCTTTCTCGCCAGCCCGGCGCGACAGCGCGTCCTGGTCGCCAAGCTCATCACCTACGCGCTGGTCGGGCTCGTCGTCGGGCTGGTGGTCACCGCGATCGCCGCCCCGCTCGGGGAGGCCGTGGTGAGGTCCAAGGGGCTCACGCTCGACCTGGGCGACGCCGGGGCGCTGATGGCGGCCCACATCGCCGTCGCGACCGTCCTGGGCGGCATGCTCGGCGTGGTGGTCGGCGCGCTCACGCGCAACCCGACCACCGCGATGGTCGTGATCTTCGGCGTGTGGATCGCCGAGAAGATCGCGGGCGGCTGGCTCGGCGACGCGGGGCAGTACCTGCCGTTCACGCTCCTCGAGAGCACGCTCGGGCTGATCAAGCCGATGGCGTGGGGCTACGCCGCGCTCGCGCTGACCGGCGTGATCACCGCGCTCGCGATCGTCGCGCAGCGCGTCACCGTGCCGCGTGACGTGACCTAGGAGTCGACCACGCGAAAGTCCGACGTGTCGCCGGGGGCGTAGCCGACCTCGTCCCCGGCGGCCGTCGCGGCGCCCTGCTCCTTGGCCTGGGCGGCGACCGCGTCGGCGACCGCCGCGGCGACGTCGCGGTTGAAGACCGAGGGGACGATGTAGTCCTCGCGCAGCTCGTCGTCGGCGACGATCTCGGCGATCCCGCGCGCCGCGGCCATCTTCATCTCCTCGGTGATCGCGCGGGCGCGGACGTCGAGCGCGCCGCGGAAGACGCCGGGGAAGCAGAGGACGTTGTTGATCTGGTTCGGGTAGTCCGAGCGGCCGGTGGCGATGATGCGCGCGTACGGCGCGGCCTCCTCGGGCGTGACCTCGGGGTTGGGGTTCGCCATCGCGAACACCATCGCGTCGTCGTTCATGCCCGCGAGCGCGGCGGGTGGCATCACGCGGGCGCCGGAGAGGCCGATGAACAGGTCGGCGCCCTCGATGACGTCGGCGGGGGCGCCCTGGCGGCCCTCGGGGTTCGTGTTGTCCGCGAACCAGCGCTTGATCTCCGACATGCTGCCGTCCAGGTAGTCGGGGCGCTGGGTGTGCAGCGAGCCCTTGGAGTCGCACACGATCTGGTGGCGCACGCCCGCGGCCTCGAAGATCTTGCCGACCGCGACGCCGGCCGCGCCGAGGCCGACGATCAGCACGCGCAGGTCCTCCAGGCGCTTGCCGGTGAGCTTGACCGCATTGAGGAGGGCGGCGAGCGTGACGACGGCGGTGCCGTGCTGGTCGTCGTGGAACACCGGGATGTCGAGGCTCGCCTTGAGGCGGTCCTCGATCTCGAAGCAGCGGGGCGCCGAGATGTCCTCGAGGTTGATGCCGCCGAAGCCGGGCGCGATCGCCTCGACGGTGGCGACGATCGCGTCCGGGTCCTTGGTGTTGAGGACGATCGGGAACGCGTCGATCCCCGCGAACTCCTTGAAGAGCATGCACTTGCCCTCCATGACCGGCATCGACGCCTCGGGGCCGATGTCGCCGAGCCCGAGGACGGCCGACCCGTCCGACACGACCGCGACGGTGTTGCGCTTGATCGTGTACTGGAAGGCCTTGTCGCGGTCGTCGTGGATCGCCATGCAGACGCGGGCGACGCCCGGCGTGTACGCCATGCTGAGGTCGTCGCGGGTCTTCAGGGGGTGCTTGTTGCGCTGCTCGATCTTGCCGCCGACGTGCATGCGCAGCGTGCGGTCGGTGGTGTCGACGACGTCGGCGCCCTCCACCCTGTCGATGGCCGCCACGATCTGCGCGCCGTGCTCGTCGCCCGCCGTGTCGACGGTGATGTCGCGCAGGGTGTGGCCGCCGGCCAGGCTGACGAGGTCGACGGAGCCGATCGTGCCCCCGGCGTCGCCGATCGCGCTGGCGACCTTGCCCAGCATGCCGGGTCGATGGTCGATCTCCACGCGGATCGTCAGGGAGTACTGGGCCGAGGTGGCGCCGGGCATGGGCGGGCGGGATGTTAGGTGACGCGCGCGTCCGGAAACCGGCCGGAGTAGGGTCCTCGTGGCTCGGATGAAGAAGGTCGACCCGCTGATCGCGATGGAGCTGCCCGCGGAGCCGCATTCCGCGAAGGCCGCGCGGGACGCCGTCGCGGGTCTGGATGGCCATCTCGGCGCGGTCTTCGGTGACGTCGTGCTGCTGATCTCCGAGCTCGTGACGAACAGCGTGCGCCACGCGGGGCTCGACGCGACGCAGCCGCTGCAGTTGAGCGTGACGACCGATGCGGACCTGGTGCGGGTGGCGGTGCGCGACCCGGGGCCGGGCTTCCGGCCGCCGAAGGCGCCGACCGATCCCGGCCACGTGGGCGGTTGGGGGCTCGTGCTCGTCGATCAGCTCGCGGAGAAGTGGGGCGTCGAGCACGATGGCGAGGCCAACGTCGTCTGGTGCGAGCTGAAGCGGCGATGACGTTCTCGACGACCGTGGAGCGGCGTGACAGCGCGGCGATCGTGCGGCTGGAGGGCGACCTCGACATCGCCACGGAGATGCAGGCGATGGCGGAGCTCGAGCGGGCGATGGACTCCGCCGGCGTGCTGATCGCCGACCTGCGCGGGCTGCGGTTCCTCGACTCGACGGGGGTGCGCGTGCTGCTGGAGACCGACATCCGCGCCCGCGATCAGGGCCTGCGGTTCGGCGTGGTGCGCGGCGAGGGGATGGTCGCGCGGCTGCTCGCGGTCACGCGGATCGGCGACCGCTTCCCGGTCGTCGACGACCCGGACGAGCTGATCTAGTAGCCGAGGCGGGCGAGGCGCTCGGCCTCGGCCTTGCGCTTCGCTTCGCGCTCGGCCCGGCGCTGCTCCTCGCGGGCCTGCTTGTCCTTCTGGTCGTCCTCGAGGCCGACGATGCGGACCTGGCGGCGAAGGGCGCCGTCGCGGCCGAGCGCGGCGAGCTCCTCGCGGCCGGCCGGGCGGTCGTCGCGGGGCCCGCGGTCCGAGCGGCCGCGGCCGTCGCGGCCGCGCCCTCCACCGCGGCGCGGGCCGCGCTCCTCGCGCGGCGGCTGCGTGACGGACTTGACCTCGCGGACGGGGGTCGCGGCGAGCCGGACCCAGGCCTGGAAGACGGGGTCGCCGGGCTTCAGGCCCTCGGCGCGCTCGCAGCAGACGGCGGACCACTTCATGGTCTGCCCGTCCTCGCGGCGCGGGGGAGAGAGCGCCTCGCGCACGGCCTCCGGCCCTCCGACGCGCTCGACGGCGGCGACGAGGCGCGCCTGCACGCGAGCGGACCGCTGCGCCTCGTTGACGGGCTCCGGCTCGGGCGGAGGAGCGGGTGCGGGGGCGGCGGCCTCGGCCGGCGCCTCGCCCTCGGCGGGCGGCTCCGCGGGCGGCGCCTCGGCGGCTGGCGCGGGCGTGGAGGGCTGCACAGGGGCCGTGTCGCCCTTGCGGACCTCGGTCAGCCGCGAGTAGAACGCCCGGCGATGCCGCTCGGCGGCGGACGGCCGGCGTCGCTTCGGCCGCGGCGGCCGCGCGGGCTTGGCGTCCGCGGCGGGGGCCGGAGCGCCCTCGGTGGAGGCGGGGGTGGGATCGGCCGGCGTGCCCTCCGCGGCGGGCGGCGTGCCCTCGGCGGGCGGAGCCGGAGTTGGGGCTTCGGCGGCGGCCGGGGGTGCCTCGGCGGCGGGGGCGGCCTCGGCCGGAGACGGTGGTTCGGCGGCGGGCGGAGCGTCCGGGGCCGGAGCGGCGTCGGCGGCGGCCGGGGGTGCCTCGGCGGCGGGGGCGGCCTCGGCCGGGGTCGGTGCCTCGGCGGTGGCGGGCGCCGGGTCGGCCGGCGTGCCCTCCGCGGCGGGCGGCGTGTCCGGGGCGGGCGGGGCCTCCGCGGCGGGCGGCGTGCCTCGGCGGGCGTCGGCACCTCGGCGGCCTCTGCCGGTGGCGCGGCTCCCCCCGCGGCGGCGGCCTCCGGGGCCGGCGGCTCGGGCGCCTCGGCGGCCGGAACGGCGGGCGGCTCCGGGGCCGGAGGGGCCTCGGGCGCGTCGGTGGCGGCGGCCTCGGCGGGGATGGGGGCGTCGTCGGACGCCGGGGTCTTACCTGGCTCGGTGGTCTCTTCGGCCATCGCGGAACCTCAGCCTATCGAGGGGGTGCCCACCGCCGTGCCGAGCCCCAACCGCCGGGCGACATAAAGTGTTCGCACGCGATGGCGAAGAGCAACGGAGACACCCCGCGCGAGCTGTTCCTGATCGACGGCAACTCGCTCGCGTATCGCGCGTTCTTCGCGCTTCCCGAGTCGATCTCGACCTCCGACGGGCGCCCGACCAACGCGATCTTCGGCTTCGCGAGCATGCTCGTGAAGATCCTCACCGACTACGGCGAGGTGCCGACCGTCGTGGTGTGGGACGCGGGCATGTCCGGCCGCAAGGAGATCTCGGCCGACTACAAGGCCCAGCGTTCCTCGCGGCCCGACCTGCTCAAGCAGCAGTGGCCCGCACTGCGGCCGCTCGTCGAGTCGTTCGGCTACCGCAACATCTCCGTCGAGGGCTTCGAGGCCGACGACGTCATCGCGTCGCTCGTCCGCCAGGCCCAGGAGCGCCAGATCCCCGTGATGGTCGTCACCGGCGACCGCGACGCCTACCAGCTCGTCGGCGACGGCGTGCGGATCATGACCACCTCGAGGGGCATCACGGACACGAAGGTCTATGACCGCGAGGGCGTCATCGAGCGCTACGGCATCCCGCCCGAGCTGATCCCCGACTTCATCGGCCTGAAGGGCGACACGAGCGACAACATCCCCGGCGTCCCCGGCATCGGCGACAAGACCGCGTCCGAGCTGCTGCAGCGCTTCGGCGACCTCGAGACCGTCCTCGCCAGCGTCGACGAGATCTCCGGCGCCAAGCGCAAGGAGAACCTCACCAACCACGCCGAGGACGCCCGTGTCTCCAAGCAGCTCGCCACGATCGTGTTCGACGTCCCCGTCGATCTCGACCTCGAGGCCGAGATCACCCGCACCCCCGACCGCGCCGGCCTCCGCCAGACGTTCCGCGAGTGGGAGCTGCGCGACCCGCTGCGGCGGCTCGAGGAGGCGCTCGCCGATCTCGACGTCGAGTCGATCCCGCGGCCCGAGCAGCAGGACGCGAAGACCGTCCCCGTCCGCGAGGGCCGCCCGCAGGACCTCGACATGCTCGGCGGCGAGCCGCTCGCGCTCGTGGCGCTCGCCCCCGAGATCGCCGAGGGCGAGCTGATCCCGCGCGAGACCCACTGGCGCTTCGGCGCCTACGCCGGCGGCAGCCACGCGCTGGTCGGCACCTGCGACGACCCGGCCGAGCTGGTCGCCGCCGCCAAGGACCGCCCCGTCGTCGCCCACGACGCCAAGGCGCTCGGCGACGTCCCGCCCAACCTCGCCTTCGACACCGAGGTCGCCGCCTACCTGCTCGATCCCGCCCGCCGCGGCTACCCGCTCGACGAGCTGTGCGAGGAGCGCGGCCTGGCCGTCAACGCCGAGGACGAGCAGGGCGCCCGCGCCGTGCTCGTCCACACGCTCGCCGAGCAGCAGGCCGCCCAGCTGCACGAGCGCGGCCTCGTCGACCTCCTGACCGACATCGAGCTGCCGCTCATCCACGTCCTCCGGGAGTGCGAGAAGCAGGGCATCAAGCTCGACACGGCCAAGCTCGAGACCGTCGCCTCCCGCATCCGCACGCAAGCCGACCAGCTCGAGCGCGAGATCTGGGAGGACGCGGGCGAGGAGTTCGTGATCGGCTCGCCCCAGCAGCTCGGCCAGATCCTGTTCGAGAAGCTCGGGCTCTCGCGCAAGCGCCGCGGCAAGACCGGCTTCTCCACCGACGCCCGCGTGCTGCAGGCGATCCGCGACGAGCACCCGATCATCCCCAAGATCGAGCGCTTCCGGGAGCTCTCGAAGCTCGTCCAGACCTACCTCGACGCGCTCCCCACCTGGATCGGCGACGACGGCCGGCTGCACACGACGTTCCTGCAGGTCAACGCCGCCACCGGCCGGCTCGCCTCCATCAACCCGAACCTCCAGAACATCCCCATCCGCACCGAGACGGGCCGCGAGATCCGCGGCTGCTTCATCGCCGAGCCGGGCAACTGCCTGATCTCCGTCGACTACTCCCAGGTCGAGCTGCGGATCCTCGCCCACATCGCCGACGAGCAGGTGCTGCGCGACATCTTCCTGCGCGGCGAGGACGTCCACACCGAGACCGCGGCCGCCGTCTTCGACACCGCGCCGGAGAACCTCACGGTCGGGATGCGCTCCAAGGCCAAGATGGTCAACTACGGCATCGTCTACGGCCTCTCCGCCTACGGCCTCGCCGACCGCCTGCAGATCGAGCAGGAGGAGGCCCAGGAGTTCATCGACCGCTACCTCGAGCGCTTCCCCGCGGTCGCCCGGTTCATGGCCGACGCCGTGACCCAGGCGGAGGAGCACGGGTACGTGAGCACGCTGTTCGGCCGCCGCCGCCAGATCCCCGAGATCCGCGCGCGCAACTGGCAGACGCGCAAGCTCGGCGAGCGGCTCGCGGTCAACTCGGTGATCCAGGGGACCGCCGCGGACATCATCAAGGTCGCGATGGTGCGCGCCCACTTCGCGCTCCGCGACGCCGGCCTGAAGACCCGGACGATCCTGCAGATCCACGACGAGCTGCTGTTCGAGGGCCCGACCGAGGAGGCCGAGCAGGCGACCGAGATCGTGCGCCGCGAGATGGTCGCCGCCGCCGACATCGACCCGCCGCTGGCGGTCGAGTCGGGCACCGGCCCGAACTGGCTGGACGCGAAGTAGTGGACCGCGGGCTGGCCGTCGTGCTGACCGCGGTCGTCGGCGGGCTGCTGGCGATCCAGGCGCCGATCAACTCGGGGCTCGGCAAGCACATCGGCAACTTCCAGGCCGCGTTCGTCTCGTTCCTGACCGGAACGATCATCCTCGCGGTGATCGCCGGCCTCGCGCGCGGGGGCTACGGCCAGATCGCCGACGTCCGCTCCGTCGCGCCGCAGTTCCTGCTCGGCGGCGTGCTCGGCGCCTGCTACGTCTCGACCATCCTCGTGGCGGTGCGCGCGCTCGGCGCCGGCGGGGTGGTCGCCACGGCGATCGCCGGCCAGCTCACGGCCTCGGTGATCGTCGACCAGTTCGGGCTCCTCGGCCTCGACAAGGACCCGATCAGCGTCAGCAAGGCGATCGGGGTCGTCCTGCTCGCCGTCGGGACGCTGCTCGTCGTCCGGGGGTAGTGGGCCTCCCCGCGACCTGACGCCCGAGATCGGCGTCCGCCGCCTCCCGCCAGGCGGCGTCCTCGATCCTCGAAATACCAGAGGTATTCCTTCGGATCTGCGTCCTTGCCTGACGGGGCCGGCGAACGGTCTCTCGGCCGTCAGGCCACGGGAAGACCCACTAGGCTCGACGCATGGCCACCACCACCACACGTCTTCTCAGCAACTACGTGGGCGGCCGCTGGACCGAGTCCGAGTCCTCCGAGCTGCTCGACGTCACCAATCCCGCGACCGGCGAGGTGCTCGCGCGCGTCCCGCTCTCCACACCCGGCGAGCTCGACGCCGCCGTCGCCGCCGCCCGCGCCGCGCTCCCCGAGTGGCGCGCGGTCTCCGTGCCCGAGCGCGCGCGGCGGCTGTTCGCGCTGCGCGAGAAGCTCGTCGCGCGCCGCGACGAGCTCGCGCGCTGCGTGACGGCCGAGATGGGCAAGACGCTGCCCGACGCGAAGGCCGAGGTCGGGCGCATGATCGAGATGGTCGAGGCCGCGTGCGCGGTGCCGACCACGATGCAGGGCCGGATCATCGAGGACGTCGCGCGCAACGTGGACGCCGAGACGGTGCGCCAACCGGTCGGCGTGTGCGCGGCGATCGTGCCGTTCAACTTCCCCGCGATGGTGCCGTTCTGGTTCCTGCCGTTCGCGATCGCGTGCGGCAACAGCTTCGTGCTCAAGCCGTCGGAGCAGGTGCCGATGACGCAGAACCTCGCGTTCGAGATGCTCGACGAGCTCGACCTGCCCCCGGGCGTCGTCAGCCTCGTCAACGGCGACCGCGGCATCGCCGACGCGATCCTCGACCACCCGGACATCGACGCGGTGTCGTTCGTCGGCTCCGCGAAGGTCGCGCGCCACGTCTACGCGCGGGCGGCGGCGCGCGGCAAGCGCGTGCAGGCGCTGGGCGGCGCGAAGAACCACATGGTCGTGATGCCGGACGCCGTGCTCGACAAGACCGTCAGCGGCATCCTCGGCTCCGCCTTCGGCGCCGCGGGCCAGCGCTGCATGGCCGGCTCCGTGGTGGTGGCGGTCGGCGACGCGCACTCGCGGCTGCGCGACGCGCTGCGCGAGGCGGCCGCCGGCATGAAGGTCGGCGACGGGCTCGAGGAGGGCATCGACGTCGGCCCGCTGATCTCTCCCGAGGCGTGCGAGCGCGTCCGCGGCTACGTGGATCGCGCCGCCGCCGAGGGCGCCGACGTCGTGCTCGACGGCCGCGACGCGCCGGACGGGTTCGTCGGCCCGACGATCGTCGACGGCGTCACGCCCGAGATGGAGGTGTGGCGCGACGAGGTGTTCGGCCCGGTGCTCGCGATGGTGCACGCCGAGTCGCTCGAGGACGCGATCGCGACCGTCAACCGCAGCGCCTACGGCAACGGCGTCTCGATCTTCACCGAGTCGGGCGCCGCGGTCCGGCGCTTCCGCCACGAGGTCGAGGTCGGGATGATCGGCGTCAACGTCGGCGTCGCCGCGCCGGTGGCGTTCTTCCCGTTCAGCGGCTGGAAGGACTCCTTCCTCGGCGATCTGCACGCCCACGGCCCGGACGCGGTCGAGTTCTACACGCGCAAGAAGACCGTCACGAGTCGCTGGTTCTCGGGTGGCGAGACGGGGCGCTATTTCGTAGAGTCCTGAGCGATGAACGGGCGGCGCATCTGGGCCGTGATGACCGAGAGCTTCTGGATCCTGCTCCTGGCTCTCGTCGCGCTGTTCGTCTTCCTGCTCGCGCTCGGCGCCTACTCGCCCGGCGAGGTGCTCACGCTCACGATCGTCATGGTCGTGCTGTTCCTGCTCTGGCTCGGCCACGCCGTCTGGGTCTCGCGCCGCTCCGACGAGCGCGACCCGCGGGCGATCCAGGCGCGGGAGCGGCGGGGCTTCTAGCGCCGGCGAACGTCAACGGCGGGCATTGAGGGGGAGGGTTCAGGCCGCCGCGGCAGGGGTGTGCTGCGTTTGTCGGAATAATTCCTACAAACGCAGCACACCCCCGGTTCGAGGCCCCCGCGGCAGCCGAACCGCTTCCCTACCCAGCTGCAGTTGACGTTCGTTCCACTCCGCCGCGAACGCCTCACGCGTCCTGATACACGGTGACCACCTCGGTGTAGAACTCCCGCGCCGCCCGGCCCTGCTCGTGCGGGCCGAACCCTGACCCCTTGACGCCGCCGAACGGCACGTGGACGTCGGCGCCGGCGGTCTGGGAGTTGATGTGGAGGATGCCGGCCTCCAGCGAGTCGACGAACTGCTGCGTGGCGGGGAGGCTGGTCGTGAAGAGCGAGGCGGAGAGCCCGAACTCGACGGCGTTCGCGCGCTCGATCGCCTCGTCCAGCGAGCCGAAGCGGTAGAGCGACGTGACCGGGCCGAACACCTCCTCGCACGACAGCATCGCGTCGTCGGCGACGTCCTCGAAGACCGTCGGCGCGACGAGGTAGGCGTCGTCGTCCGCGCGCGCGCCGCCGGCGAGCACCGACCCGCCCTCGGAGCGGCCGCGCTCGATCGCGGACAGCACGTCGTCCATGGCGCTCTCGTTGACGAGCGGCCCGACCTCGGTCTCGGGGTCGGCCGGGTCTCCGACCCGGCCCGACTCGACGCGCGCGAGGAAGCGCTCGCGGAACGCTTCGTAGGCCTCGTCCTGGACGTAGATGCGGCGCGTCGCCGTGCACTTCTGGCCCGCTGACCAGAACGCGCCCGCGTAGGCGGCCTCAGCCGCCTTGCCGAGGTCGGCGTCGGCCATGACGATCAGGGGGTTGTGGCCGCCGAGCTCGAGCTGCGCGCGCTTGCCGAGGCGGCCCGCCTGCTCGCGGATGCCCTCACCGACCGGCACCGAGCCGGTGAACGAGATCGCGCGCACGGCGGGGTGCTCGACCAGCGGCGTGCCGACCGCGCCGCCGCGCCCGATGACCACGTTCAGGACGCCCGCGGGCAGCCCCGCGTCATCCAGGGCGCGCACGATGTGCAGGCCGGTGAGGGGCGAGTCCTGCGCGAGCTTGAGCACGATCGTGTTGCCGTAGATCAGCGCAGGGGCGAGCTTCCAGACCGGGATCGCGGCGGGGAAGTTCCACGGCGTGATCAGGCCCACGACGCCGACCGGGCGGTGCACGGTGTAGATGGCCCCGCCCGTCACGGCCTGCTCGAAGCGCTCGCCGACCGGGCGGAACGCCTCGCCCGCCGAGTAGCGCAGGATCTGCGCGGCGCGGCCGGCCTCCATGCGCGCCTCGCGCAGCGGCTTGCCCATCTCGCGCGTCATGTCCTGCGCGATCGCCTCCGCGCGCTCGTCGATCAGCGCGGCGGCGGCGCTCAGGACGGCGGCGCGCTTGGCGATCGGTCCGCGCGCCCACTCCCGGCGCGCGTCCTCGGCCGCCTGGACCGCGAGGTCGACGTCCTCGTGCGTCGAGCTCGGGAACTCGCCGACGACCTCATCCGGCCGCGCGGGGTTGCGCTTCTCGTACGTGTCGCCGCCGGCGCTCGGGCGCCACTCGCCGGCGATGTAGTTCGCGGGTGCGGTGAGGGTGTCGGCCATGGCGGGATCCTACGCGCGTCAATTACTCTCTGAGCATGAAAGAACTGCTCGACGACATCCGCCGCTGGCGCGACGAGGGCGACGACGTGGTGGTCGCCACCGTCGTCGGCACGCGCCGCTCCGCACCCCGTCCCGTCGGCTCCTCGTTCGCCGTCTCGCGCAGCGGCGCGCTGTGCGGCTCCGTCTCCGGCGGCTGCGTCGAGTCCGCGATCGTGCAGGAGGCCGAGGAGGTCTTCGCGAGCGGGAAGCCGAAGCTGCTGACCTACGGGATCTCCGACGACGAGGGCTGGAACGTCGGGCTGCCGTGCGGCGGCGAGATCGACGTGTTCGTGGAGAAGGTCGAGTGAACCTCCTGGAGCGCCTCGCCGCCGTGCAGGAGCGCGGCGGGCGCGCCGTGCTGTTCACGGTCGTCGAGGGCGAGGGCGCCGGCACGAAGTGGCTGGTCGAGGAGGGGGAGACGGGCGTCGAGCTCGCCGGCGAGGCCGACGAGGTCATCCGCGGCGCGCGCAACGCGCTGCTCGAGCTCGAGGGCCGGAAGGTCTTCGCCGAGGTCTACATGCCCCCGCCGCGGCTGCTCGTCTACGGCGCGGTCGACACCGCCGAGGCGCTCTGCCAGGCGGCCAAGAACCTGGGCTGGGCGACGTACGTCGCCGACGCCCGGCGCGCGTTCGCGACCGCCGAGCGCTTCCCGAGCGCCGACGAGCTGATCGTCGAATGGCCGCAGGAGGCGATCGCGCGGGTCGCCCCGGACCACCAGACCGCGTTCGTCGTGCTCACCCACGACGCGAAGTTCGACCAGCCCGCGCTGGAGGCGATCCTCCAGACCGAGGCGTTCTACATCGGCGCGCTCGGCTCGCGCCGCAACCAGGAGAAGCGCCGCGCGCGCCTGCTCGAGGCGGGCGTGAGCGAGGCGGCGCTGGAGCGCATCGCGGGCCCGTGCGGGCTCGACATCGGCGCCGAGTCGCAGGAGGAGACGGCGCTGTCGATCCTCGGCGAGATCCTCGCGGTGCGCGCCGGGCGGCCGGGCGGGCGGCTGCAGGACGCCAAGCGCCGCATCCACGCGCAGGACGACGCGCCGGCGCCCTCCGCCGCTGGGTAGTGCGGGCGGCGCTCGCCCTCGCGGCGGCGCTCTGCCTCGTCGCGCCGCCCCTCGCCGAGGCCCACTCGCTCGTCCGTGAGCGCGGCGGCCGGATCGCCTACCTGGCGCGCGACGCCACGTCGCTCAACTCGCTCACCGTCCGCGCGGCGGGCCGCTCGATCGTGCTCCGCGACGAGGCGGTGGCGGGCGGCATCGACCCGGGCCCCTGCCGCATCACGGACATCGACCAGCGCACGTTCGACGTGATCGAGGTCCGCTGCCGCGCCGCGCGCGTCGTGGCGGCGCTCGGCGACCGCGAGGACCGCGCGACCGTCGCCGTGGCCGCCGAGCTGCGCGGCGGCGCCGGCGCCGACGACCTCGCCGGCGGCCCGGCGGCCGACGTGCTGCTGGGCGGCGACGGCGCGGACCGGCTCGCGGCCGGGGAGGGCGGCGACCGGCTCGCCGGCGGCCCGGCCGACGACGCGCTCGCGGGCGCGGGCGGGGCCGACGCGCTCGACGGCGGCCTCGGCCGCGACCGGCTCGACGGGGGCGCGGGCGACGACCTGCTGCGCGCCCGCGACGGCCAGGCCGACGAGCTGCTGTGCGGCGACGGCGAGGACCGCGTCGAGGCAGACACGCTCGACCGCGTCGGCGCCGACTGCGAGCGCGTCGAGCGGATCGCGGTGCCCGCGCCGCCCGAGCCCGGGCCGGCGGCCGCCGACGACATCGCCCCGCGCGTGCGCGCGGCCGCGCGGACCCGGCAGCCGCCGGAGCGCGTGCGGATCCTCGCCACGCTGGGGGAGCGCGGGGTGCTGAGCGCGTCGGGCTTCCTGCGCGTGGGCGGCCTCGCGCTGCCGGTGCAGGGCGACCGCCGCGCGGTGCGGGTGGGCGGCGGCGGCGCGGAGCTGACGGTGCGGCTGACCGGGCGGGCGCGGAGGGCCGCCGCGCGCGCCCTGCGGCGCGGCCGCAGGGCGACCCTGCGGATGGCGGTCGTCGGCACCGACCGGGCGGGCAACTCGCGGCTCGCGCTCGTGCGCGCGATCCGGCTGGCGCCACCGCGCGCCCGCGCCGCGCATCCCGAGCCGGGCGACACCGACGGCGACGGCGTCTTCGCCGCCGACAACTGCCCGTTCTTCCGCAACGCCGACCAGGCGGACCTCGACCGCGACGGCGCCGGCGACGCCTGCGACCGCGATCCCGACGGCGACGGCGCGGAGGAGCGCGGCGGCGACAACTGCCGCCTCGCCGCCAACCCGGACCAGGCCGACCGCGACGGCAACGGCCACGGCGACGCCTGCGACCGCGACTCGGACGGCGACGGCGCGCTCGACCCGCTCGACTCCTGCCCGGGCATCCGCGACGACCAGCGGGCCGACCTGGACGCCGACCGCCAGGGCGACGCCTGCGACCCCGACGATGACGACGACGGCGTCTTCGACCCGGGCGACCGCTGCCCGCGCGCGCCCGACCCTCTGCAGGCCGACCGCGACCGCGACGGCCTCGGCGCCGCCTGCGATCTCGACGAGGCGCCGAGCCGCCGCTGGCGCCCCGCCGACGGCGCGTGGCCGGCCGACAGGCAGCCGCCGCGCGTGCGCGTGCGGCGGCTCACCGGCGCCGTGCGCGTGGCCTGCTCCGAGCGCTGCTTCGTCGTCGCCCGCGTCCAGCGCCGGGGCGCGACCGTCCGCCAGGCCACCGCCGCGCTCGCCGGCCGCGGCACGACCTACGTCTTCATCCGCGGCCGCGCGCGGGTCGAGGTCACCGACGCGTTCGGCAACCTCGCGCAACGCTAGGGTCCGCGCCGTGCTCGATCCCGGCATCCAGAAGGTGCTCGACGGCATGAACGCCGTCGACGGCCCGCCCGCCCACGAGGTGCCGATCGAGCAGGCGCGCGCGGGCCACGAGCAGGAGACCGAGCAGCTCAGCGGGCCCGGCGAGGAGGTCGCCGAGGTCCGCGACGACGAGGTCGCCGGCCGCATCCCGGTGCGGCTCTACCGGCCCGACGGCGCGCAGGGCGTGGTCGCCTACTTCCACGGCGGCGGCTGGGCGGTCGGCTCGATCGATTCGTTCGACACCGTCTGCCGCGCGCTCGCCAACGCCTCCGGGGCGACCGTCGCCAGCGTCGGCTACCGGCTGGCGCCCGAGCACCCCTTCCCGGCGGCGCTCGAGGACTGCGCGGCGGCCGCGCGGGCGCTCGCGGAGCAGCACCCTGACGAGCCGCTCGCGGTGGCGGGCGACAGCGCCGGCGGCAACCTCGCGATCGGCGTCGCGCGGCGCCTGCGCGACCGCCTCGCAATGATGGCGCTGATCTACCCCGTCTGCGACGCGGGGCTCAACACGCCCTCCTACCGCGACTTCAAGGAGCGCTACGGGCTCACCGCCGCCGGCATGCAGCGCTACTGGAACCTCTACCTCGACGGCGCCGACGGGCTCCAGCCCGACGCGTCGCCGCTACGGGCGACCGACCTCGCCGGGCTCCCGCCCACCTACGTGCTGACGTCCGAGTTCGACGTCCTGCGCGACGAGGGCGAGGCGCTCGTCGACCGGCTCGCCGAGGCGGGCGTGGACGTCACCCACCGCCGCTTCGACGGCACGCTGCACGGCTTCTGGCGCTGGATGGCGGCCACGGACGCGACGCGCGAGGCGATCGACGAGGTCGCCGCGGCGCTGCGCGCGCGCCTCAGAGCCGGCTGAGGCGCCCGGCGGCGAGGTCGTAGAAGGCAGCGGACACCTCGACGCCCGGCAGGGCGGCGCGCACCCGCTCGACGCCGTTGCGCACGATCGCCCGGGCGACCTCGTCGTCGCCGTCATGCGCGCGGCAGTCGGAGTGGGCGAGGAGGACCACGGTGCTGGTGTCCGCGAGCGCGCGGGATGCCTCGAGCGAGTGCAGGACGTCGTCGCCGACCACCGAGCCCGCGTTGCGGATCACGTGGGCGTCGCCGAGCTGCAGGCCGAGCGCGCGCAACGGGTCGAGCCGGGCGTCCATGCAGCTGACGACCGCCATGCGCCGGGCCGGGGTCGCCGACGCCGCCGCAGGCGTCTCGGGATCGGGCGTGGCGCGGCCGAAGGGCGCCCAGTCGAAGCCCTCCATCTAGGCGGCGTACCGCGCTGACGCCGGGGCGACCGCCAGCGGCGGCGCAGGCAGCGCGAACTCGGGCGGGGCGATGCGCCAGTAGTGCCCAAAGGCCCACGCGGCGGCGCGGCGGTGCGTCAACGAGCGCACGAGCGCGTCGCGGGCACGCGGGCGCAGGCGCCACACCGTGTCCTGCCAGCGCTTCATCCATGCGAACTTCCAGGCGCGCTCGGCCGAGAAGTGCGCATAGCGCACGAGCGCCTGCTCGCGCGATTGCTCGCCGTCGAGCACGGCGCGCAGCTCGCGCCCGGCGGCGATGCCGAAGTAGAACGCGGTGCGGATGCCCTCGGCGGTCAGGGGGATGCAGTGGCCCGCCGAGTCACCGACGAAGAAGACGCCATCGGCGGCCGCCGGGCGGATCGCGTGGGGGATCCAGTTGCCTTGGTAGCCGTCGGGCGGGAGGCCGAGGTCGCCGGCGAGTCGGACGGTCGGCTCCTTGACGTGATGGCGCGGCTCGAACGAGCCGACGCCCACCCGGACCTCGTCGCCGGCGGGGAACGACCAGCCGTAGCCCGCCTCGATGTAGCCCTTGTGGATCCAGACCTCGAGATCCTTGCCGGTGCCGGCCGGATGGACCTCGAGCCCGCGCGACATCAGCGCTTCGGGCGGGGTGACCTCGCGATCGGGGTCCAGCAGCCGTCGCCAGCCGAGCGCGTCGACGATCAGCTCCGCCGAGACGTCGCCGCGGTCGGTGTGGATGACGTTGCCGGTGCGCCCGGAGACCTTGGCGGTCTCGAACTCGGCGTACGGCCCGCACTGCTCCCACAGCAGCGCGCAGAGCATCCGGTAGTCGAAGGTCGAGAACGTCCACGGCAGCGGCCAGCGGGCGGTGGTGGTCGGGGTGTGGAGGACGAGCGAGTCGAACGTCTGCAGCTCCGCATCCTCGAGCCCGAGGTTGACGAGCCACTGCGTGGGGACGGCGCACGCGGAGGTCTGCCGCTCGCCGATCTCGTAGCGATCCAGCACCAGGACGCGCGCGCCGGTCCCCCGGAGCTCGCGCGCGACGGTGAGACCCGCGAACGAGGCGCCGCAGACGACGACGTCGAAATCGCCGCTCAGCGGCGTTCTCTCGGCTCCGCGCTTCGTGGCCCGTACTGGCATGTTCGCTACAGTATCTCGCCGCTGATGGAAGCTACTTTGACCCCAGAAGCCCCGACGGATATTCACATCGTCGAGGGCTCGAACGGGATGCTGATCGAGGTCGATGGTCAGATCCTTCCCAACTACGACGCGACGATCGTCCCCTTCGAAGAAGGCGACGTCGTCACCGGCAAGGTCGTGCGGATCGACAAGGACGAGGTCCTCGTCGATATCGGATACAAGAGCGAAGGGGTCATCCCCAACAACGAGCTCTCGATCCGTAAGTCCGTGGACCCATCCGAGGAGGTCGAGCTCGGAGAAGAGGTCGACGCTCTGGTCCTCACCAAGGAGGATCAGGACGGCCGCCTGATCCTGTCCAAGAAGCGTGCCCGCTTCGAGCGCGCCTGGCGCCGCATCGAAGGTGCCGCCGAGTCCGGCGAGCCCGTCACCGGCTCGGTGATCGAGGTCGTCAAGGGCGGCCTGATCGTCGACCTCGGCGTGCGCGGCTTCCTGCCCGCCTCGCTGGTGGACATCCGCCGCGTCCCGAACCTCGACGAGTACCTCGGTCAGAACATCGAGACCAAGGTCATAGAGCTCAACCGCTCGCGCAACAACGTCGTCCTGAGCCGCCGCGCGGTCCTCGAGGAGGAGCGCAAGGAGCAGCGCCAGGCGATCCTGGAGCGCCTGCAGCCCGGGCTCGTGATCGAGGGCCAGATCTCCAACATCGTCGACTTCGGCGCGTTCGTCGACCTCGACGGGATCGACGGCCTGATCCACATCTCCGAGCTGTCGTGGTCGCACGTCAACCACCCGAGCGAGATCCTCTCGATCGGCGACACCGTGCAGGTCAAGGTGCTGGATATAGACCGTGACCGGCAGCGCATCTCCCTGGGCCTCAAGCAGACCCAGGAGGATCCGTGGCAGCGGGTCGTCGACACCTACAACGTCGGTGACGAGCTCGAGGGCAAGGTCACGAAGGTCGTCGCGTTCGGCGCCTTCGTCGAGATTCTCGAGGGCGTCGAGGGGCTCGTGCACATCTCAGAGCTCGCCCAGCACCACGTCGAGAACCCGCGCGAGATCATCCAGCCGGGCGACGACGTGAAGGTCAAGATCCTCGAGATCGACTCCGAGCGGCGCCGCCTCTCGCTGTCGATCAAGCGGGTCGAGGGCCAGGTGCTGCCGCAGCGCGACACGATGGCTCCGTCGGAGACGGCGGACGGTGGCGCCGGCGACCTCGAGAACGTGCCCGACCTCGGGCTGTCAGAGGACGTCTTCTCCAACGCTCCCGAGGCCGAGGCGCCCGCCGAGGTCGAGGAAGCGCCTGCCGACGCCGAGGCCGAGCCCGTGGCCGAGGTCGAGGAGGAGCCGGCCGCGCCCGACGCGGCCGTCGAAGAAGCCGCGGCCTCCGAAGACGACCCTGACGAGCAGCCCTAGCCCGCCGTTCGTCGGCCTGACCGGGGGGATCGGGGCCGGCAAGTCAGAGGCGCTCGCCGCGCTCGAGCGGCTGGGCGCCGCCACGCTGTCGACCGACGCCGTGGTGCACGAGCTCTACGAGGACGCCGAGGTCCGCGCGGCCGTGATCGAGCGCTGGGGCACGACCGACCGCTCCGAGATCGCGAGCCGGGCGTTCGCGACGCCGGAGGACCGCCAGTGGCTCGAGGAGCTGCTCTGGCCGCGCGTCGGCGCGCGCATGTGGACGTGGCGCAAGGAGCAGGAGGGCCGCGAGCCGCCGCCGCGCGCGCTGGTCGTGGAGGTGCCGCTGCTGTTCGAGTCCGGGATGGACGGCGCGTTCGACGCTACCGTGGCTGTGGTCGCCGATGAGGCCGTCCGGCGCGAGCGCGCCGGGGCGAGGGGGCACGCGGCGCTCGATGAGCGCACGTCGCGCCAGCTCACCCAGGAGGAGAAAGCCGCCCGCGCGACGTACACGGTCGCAAACTCCGGGACGATCGAGGATCTCCAGGAGACCCTGACCGGGGTACTTGAGAAGCTGAATCAGCAATGAGCACGCGATCCGCCACGTCCCGAGCCCGCCCGCGCAGCGCGTCGCGGCGCCGCAGCGTGCTGCGCCGCCGCGTGGCCTGGCTGCTCGCGGCGACCGTGGTGGCGGGGATCGTCGTCGCGGCGATCGTCGCCCCGCGCCTCGACAAGGCGGTGCAGGAGGTCGTGCTCCCGCTCCGCCACGAGGACATCATCCGCCAGCAGGCCGCCGACAAGGGCCTCGACCCGGCGCTGATCGCGGGCGTCATCTACACCGAGTCGCGCTTCCGCGACCAGACGTCGCACGCGGGGGCGAAGGGGCTGATGCAGCTGCTGCCCTCGACCGCGGACGACATCGCGCGCAAGTCGGGCGGGACCGCGTTCGTGCAGGGCGACCTCGCCAACCCGCAGGTCAACATCTCCTACGGCTCGTTCTACCTGCGCTATCTGATGCAGCGCTACGGCGGCAACGACGTGCTCGCGATCGCGGCGTACAACGCCGGCGAGGGTCGCGTCGACCAGTGGATCTTCGCCGCCCGCAACGACGGCGAGAAGTTCGACCACGCGCGCCACATCCCGTTCCCGGAGACGCGCCACTACGTGCAGCAGGTGCTGGAGATGCGCGGGAAGTACCGCAGCCAGTACGGGCGGGAGCTCGGGCTCTGAGCCGAGCGGCCCTCGTGACCGGCGTGAGCCGGAGCGTCGGCATCGGCTTCGCGACGGCCGGCCGCCTGGCGGCCACGGGCACCGCGGTGTTCACGCAGGGCTGGGCGCCGGGGTCGGACCCGCCCGTCGACGCCTCCGACGTGGTCGAGGGCGCCGCCGGCCACCTCGAGACCGATCTCGCCGATCCCGAGGGCCCGGCGGCGGTGCTGGCCGCGGCGCGGATCGCGCTCGGGCAGGTCGACGTGCTGGTGGCGAACCACGCCGCGTCGGTCCCCGGCACGATCGACGAGGTCACCGCGGAGTCGCTCGACCTCGCGCTCACGGTCAACGTCCGCGCGACGCTGCTGCTCGTGCGGGAGTTCGCCGCCGCGTTCGACGGCGCGAGCGGCGGCCGCGTGATCCTGCTCACCTCCGGCCAGGGCCGCGGGCCGATGGCGGGCGAGCTGCCCTACGCGGCGAGCAAGGCGGCGGTCAGCGGGATCGTGCCGTCGCTCGCGGCCGCGCTGGCGCCGCGCGGGATCACGGTCAACGCCGTCAACCCGGGCCCGACCGACACGGGCTGGCCTTCTGACGACCTGCGCGCCCGGGTCGCCGCGGCGATGCCGCGGGGGCGATGGGGTGAGCCCGACGACGCGGCGCGCCTGATCGCGTGGCTCGCCTCCGAGGAGTCGGAGTGGGTGACCGGCCAGGTCATCGACTCCGACGGCGGGTTCGGGTACGGCGGCGTGTAGTTCGGGCGTCCGCGGTTCTGCGGGCGAACGTCAACGGCGGGCATTGAGGAGGTGGGTTCAGGCGGCCGCGGCAGGGGTGTGGCCAGTTAGTAGCAATTATTCCGACTAACTGGCCACACCCCGGTCCGAGACCGCCGTGGCAGCCGAACCGCTTCCCTACCCAGCCGCCGTTGACGTGCGTCGAAACCGCCGCGGCGCCGCAGGCCTACGCGTCCCCGCGTGACCGCGGCGGCCGGCGGGACGTGATGCGGCCGTCGCCGTTCTCCGGGCGGCCCTGCGCCTCGCGCTGGGCGGTCTCCGCCGCGCGCGCCTCGTCCTCGCCGCGGCCGACCACGAAGAACGCGATCGAGACGGCTCCGACCGCGGCGATGCCGATGCAGGCGACGCCGATCGCGACGAGCGTCGTGCCGCCGACGATGATGAGCACGGCGCCGGCGAGCGAGAGCAGGAACAGGCCGATCACCCAGGCGCGCATAGCGGGAGCCTACGCGAGCCGCAGGAGCACGCCCTCGCTCGGCCGGAGCATCTCGACCGGCCCGCCCGGCGCCCGCTCGGCGTCGGTCGAGAGCAGCAGCTCCGCGCCCGCGGGCAGCGCGACCGCGACCGGCTCGGCCGCGAAGTTGACGGCGGCGACGAACGCGCCGCCGCGGCTCCACGCCAGCACCGACGGCCCGAGCTCGAGCGGGCGCTGGTCGCCGCCCTGGAGCGCGGGCTCCTCCGCGCGCAGCGCCGCCAGCCGGCGCGCGAGCGCGAGCGTCGAGCGCGGGTCGGCGGCCTGGCGCTCGACGCACAGCGTCTCGGCGTCGTCGACCAGCGGTAGCCACGGCTCGCCGTCGGTGAAGCCCGCGCCCGGCCCGGCCTCCGACGGCGGGCGCCACGGGATCGGCGCGCGCTCCGGGTCGCGGCCGTCGACGTCGACGACGCGCTCGGGCGGCACGACGGCGTCCGGCAGCCCGAGCTCCTCGCCCTGATAGATGAACGGGGTGCCGCGCAGCGCGTAGAGCACGAGCAGCAGCGCCCGCGCCCGGGCGGCCCCGAAGCGGCTCGCCGCCCGCGGCATGTCGTGATTGGAGAGGAACCAGGCGGGCCAGGCGACCTGCTCGGCGAGCGCCTCGAAGTCCTCGATCGACGACGCGAACGCCTCCGGGCTCCAGGGCAGCTCCGCGAACAGGAAGTTGTGCGCCATGTGCAGCTGGTCGCCGGTGTTGAGGTAGGAGACCAGGCCGTGCACGTCCCTGGCGTCGACCTCGCCGACGATCACGCGGTCCCGGTACTCGTCGACGACCCGGCGGATCCCGCGCAGGCGGTCGTGGATGCTGCCCCAGTTCTCGTGGTGGCGCAGCGCGCCGGCGCCGTTGTCGCGCAGCAGCGGGTCCTTTGCGATCTTGACGATCGCGTCGAGCCGGAAGCCGTCGATGCCGCGGTCGAGCCAGAAGCGCAGCACGTCGTGCATCGCCGCCTCGACCTCCGGGTTGTCCCAGTTGAGGTCGGGCTGCTCCGGCATGAAGGAGTGCAGGTACCACTGATCGGTGCGCTCGTCGAACGTCCACGCCGGCCCGCACGCCTCGAACGTCGACATCCAGTCGTTGGGCGGCCCGCCGTCGACCCCGTCGCGCCACACGTACCAGTCGCGCCGCGGATCGTCGCGCGAGGAGCGTGAGGCCTCGAACCACGGGTGGCGGTCCGACGTGTGGTTCGGCACCCAGTCGAGCACCACCCGGATCCCGCGCTCGTGGCAGTCCTCGACCAGCCGGTCGAGGTCCGCCAGCGTGCCGAACAGCGGATCGACGTCGCAGTAGTCGGCGACGTCGTAGCCGAAGTCGGCCATCGGCGAGGGGAAGATGGGGGAGAGCCAGACCGCTTCGACCCGCAGCGCGCTCAGGTGGTCGAGGCGCGCGGCCAGGCCGCGCAGATCACCGACCCCGTCGCCGTCGCCGTCGGCGAACGAGCGCGGGTAGACCTGATAGATCGCCCCGCGCTGCCACCAGGCCGGAGCGGCCGGCCCGGAGGCCGGCCGCCGCATGTCCGTCTAGCTCGAGGCGCCCGCCGCGGCGGGCTCCCCGGCGGCGAGGTTGCTGCCGCCGCTGGGGTCGAACAGCTTGATGCCGCTCGTGTCGAGCACGAGCTCGATGTCCTTGCCGGCCGCCGCGTTGCTCGTGGCGTCGAGCCGCGCCACGACGTGCGTGGAGTCGCCACCCTGCCCCGGCAGCTCGGAGAGCCCGGCGTCCTTGGCGAGGTCGTCGAGCTCGCCGCTGTGCGCCGCGGCCTTGACGTCGAAGTACGCGTACAGCTCGGATCCCATCGACTCCACGACCTCGACGTGGGCGGTGAACTTCATGCCCTGGATGCCGCGCTCAGCCGCAACGTTCGCGTCCTCGAAGTGCTCCGGGCGCATGCCCGCGATCACCTCGCGCGCATCGCCGACGCCCTCGAGCCCCTTGGGCAGCGGGGCGTCGCCGAACGGCAGCTTGACCTGGCCGCCCTCGATCTTCGCCGGCAGGAAGTTCATCGCCGGCGACCCGATGAAGCCCGCCACGAACAGGTTCGCGGGGTCTTCGTAGAGCACCTTCGGCGTGGCGACCTGCTGGATCTCGCCCGCGCGCATCACGGCCACGCGGTCGCCCAGCGTCATCGCCTCGGTCTGGTCGTGGGTCACGTAGACCGTCGTCGTGCCCACGCGCTGCTGGATCCGCGCCACCTCGGTGCGCATCTGCACGCGCAGCTTCGCGTCGAGGTTCGACAGCGGCTCGTCCATGAGGAACGCGCGCGGGTCGCGCACGATCGCGCGGCCCATCGCCACCCGCTGGCGCTGGCCACCGGAGAGGTTGGCCGGCTTGCGGTCGAGATGCGCCTCGAGGTCGAGGATGCGCGCGGCCTCCTCGACCTTCGTGTTGATCTCGGCCTGGTCGACCTTGGCGAGCTTGAGCGCGAAGCCCATGTTGTCGCGCACCGTCATGTGCGGATACAGCGCGTAGTTCTGGAACACCATCGCGATGTCCCGGTCCTTCGGGGCGAGGTCGTTGACGACCTCGCCGCCGATGACCAGCTCGCCGTCCGAGATGTCCTCGAGCCCCGCGATCATGCGCAGCGCCGTCGACTTCCCGCAGCCCGACGGGCCGACGAGGATCATGAACTCGCCGTCCGCGATGTCGAGGTCGATCGCCTTGACCGCCTCGGTCCCGTCCGGATAGCGCTTGGTCACGCCCTTCAGTGTGATCTCAGCCATACAGATTTCACCCCTTCACGGCGCCGGCCGTCAGGCCCGCCACGATTCGCTTCTGGAACAGGAGTACCGCCAGGATCAGCGGCACCGAAATGACCACCGAGGCCGCGGAGATGGTGCCCAGCGGCTGCTCGAACTGGGTCGAGCCGGTGAAGAACGCGATCGCGGCCGGAACCGTTCGCGCGTCCGAGTTGGATGTCAGCGTGATCGCCAGGAGGAACTCGTTCCACGTGGCGATGAACGTCAGGATGCCCGCGGTCGCGAGGCCCGGTGCTGCCAGTGGGACCACGACCTTGCGGAACGCCTCGAAGTTCGTCGCGCCGTCGACGAGCGCTGCCTCCTCGAGGTCTCTTGGGATCTCCCGGAAGAACGAGACCAGGATGTAGATGGCCAGCGGGAGCGAGAACGTCAGGTAGGGGATGATCAGGCCGATCAGGGTGTTGAACAGCCCGACGTCGCGCCACAGCTTGAAGATCGGCGCGGCGATGGTGATCTGCGGGAACGTCGTGATCGAGAGGATCACGGCCAGGATCAGGAACTTGGCCCTGATCTTCAGGCGCGCCAGCGCGTATGCGCAGAACGAGCCCACGACGAGGGACAGGATCGTGGTGACCAGCGAGACGATCGCGCTGTTGCGCAACGCCTTGGTGAAGCTCGGGTCGTTGAAGATCGACTCGTAGTTGCTCAGCGTCGGGTTGGGCGGCAGCAGGGCTGCGCTCGACAGGTCGGAGCCGGTCTTGAGCGACGTGTTCACCAGCCAGTAGAACGGGAACAGGCAGAACACGACGATCGCGAACACCGCCACCCACATCCAGGGGGGAGTCCCCTGGCGTGGTGGCTTCTGGGGCTTGGCACGCGCGCGAGTGGCCTCCGCGGGTGCGGGAACGGACGCAGCTTCCATGGATCAGTCCTCCGCCATTCCCCGTAGGTTTCCCCCGACAGTGAAGATGTAGATCATCGAAACTGCCATGACGATCAGGAACGTCAGGATCGCCAGCGCCGAGCCCTCCCCGTATAACCGGTTCGCCCCGAACGTCTCGTAGGAGATCAGCGACAGCGTATTGGTGCCGTGCGCACCCTGGGTGAGCACGTACGGCAGGTCGAAGATCCGCAACGAGTCGAGCGTCCGGAAGATGAGCGCGACGAGGATCGCCGGCTTCAGCAGCGGCAGCGTGATCTTGGTGAATCGCTGCCACGCGGTCGCGCCGTCGACCTTCCCCGCCTCGTAGAGCTCGGTGGGTATCACCTGCAACCCGGCCAGCACCAGCAGGGCCATGAACGGCGCCGTCTTCCAGACGTCGGCGAGGATCATCACGATCAGCGCCTCGGGCGATTGCCCGAGCCAGACCGTGTCGTCGGGTAACCCGACGGCGCCCAGCAACGTGTTCGTGAACCCGAGCTCAGGCTCGAAGATCGTCCGCCACGTGATCGCGGTGACGACCGTCAGCATCGCCCACGGCACGAGGATGACCGTGCGCAGGACGCCCTGGCCCTTGAACGCCGCGTGCATGGCCATGGCCATCGCGACGCCGAGTACGAGCTCGAGGCCGACGGCGAAGAACGTGAAGACGAACGTCGTCCGTGTCGCCTCCCAGAACGCGCCGGAGGTATCTCCCCACAACGGGGTCGTGTAGTTGGCGAGGAGATGCGGCTCGGCCCACCGCACCACACCCGCCTGGAGCAGCGAGTACTGGTGCAGCGAGAGCCAGAGCGCGTAGATGATGGGGTACAGCGCCACCAGTGCGATGAGCACCAGTGACGGCGAGACCATGTACCACGCGAGGCGGCGCTCCGGGACACCCCGGGAGCGCCGCCGCTGTGTGGTACCGCCCGCTGTTGCAGTGGCGGCTTCCATGACGGATCAGAACGTCTTCAGTGCCTGTTCCATCTGGGTCTGCGCGGTCTTCAGCGCCTCCTCAGGCGTCACCGAGCCGGACAGGGCCTCGTTGACGTTCTTGTAGATCGCGGCCGAGATCTGCGGATAGACCGGCGAGACCGGGCGGGACTTCGCCTGGGAGATCGCCTCCTTCAGCTCGGCTGCGAACGGGAGCGCCTTCTTGACGTCCGCATCGTCGTACACCGACGCGATCGCCGGCGGGAGCGAGAACTCGGAGGCGAGGATCTTGTGCTGAGCCTCGTCGGAGAGGAACTCGAGCACCTTGATCGAGCCGCCGGGGTTCTTGCCGTTGACCGAGATCACGTCGTTGTGGCCGCCGAGGATGCCGGCCTTGCCCCCGCCCTCGAACTCGGGGAACGCGGCGACCTCGAACTTCGGCGCCTTGTCGTTCTTCTTGGCGGTGGCGTACGCGTACGGCCAGTTGCGCTGGAAGGTGGCGCGGCCGCCCTCGAAGGCGAGGCGGGCCTCCTCCTCCATGTAGGTCGTCACGGCCTTCGGCGCGGCGCCGTTCTTGATGCCGTCGACCATGAACTGCAGCGCCTTGAGGTTCTCCGGCGAGTCGAACTCGGCCTTCTGGCCGTCCTCGGAGAGGACCTTGCCACCGGCGGCGAAGGCGATCTCGAGGAAGTCGCAGGTCAGGCCCTCGTAGCCCGCGCCCTGATAGACGATGCCGTCGCCCTTGGCAGCCTCGTCATAGACGGCCTGCCAGGTCGTCGGGACTTCCTTGACCTGATCGGTGCGGTAGTAGAGGAACGCAGCGTCCGAGGTGCGCGGGATGCCCCAGACCTTCTCGTCGTAGGTGACGGTCTCGAGCGTGGCCGGGATCAGCTTGTCCTTGAGCTGCTTCTCCTCGATGAACGGCGTGAGGTCGTAGAGCCACTTCTGGGACGCGAACTCCGCGGTCCAGATCACGTCGGCGGAGAACATGTCGCAGTCGCCGGACTTGGCCTCCTGGCGCTGCACGAAAGAGTTGCGCTGCTGGCCGGCGTCAGGCGAGAACTCGACGAGCTCGACCTGCACCGGGCCGCCCTGGGCGTTGAAGCGCTTGACCCAGTCCTTCGCCTCGCCCGCGGTGTCCTTGCCCTGGCAGTAGCGGACCGTGCCCTTGGCATCGTCGGCGAGCGCCAGATCGATGACCTTCGCGCCCTCGGTGGTTCCGGCGCCGCCGCTGGTAGCGCTGCCGCCGTCTCCACCACCCTCGTCGTCGCTGCCACAGGCAGCGAGCACCAACAGCCCGCACGCGAGCAGCGCACAGAGCATCAAAGAAAACCTACGACCCCTCATCAGCTTCCCCTCCTTCGGTTCGTGACGTCCGCATCATGCCATTGAGCAACGGCGGTCGCACGCGTGGGGACTTCCCTCCGCGTGCGTCCGCCATCCTCGAGCCCGTCGGGGCGGTCGTGCCGCGCACGACGAGCTCGCAGTCCAGTTGCTCCGAGCGCGGCGAGCCGCCCGCCAGCGCGTCGAGGAGCAGGTCGACGCCGCGCGCGCCGCTCTCCTCGAGCGGCTGCGCGACGGTCGTGAGGTTCGCGTAGCGCGCCACCTCGATGTCGTCGAAGCCGACGACCGAGAGCTGGTCGGGCACGGCGAGGCCCTTCGTCTCGGCGGCCTCGAGCACCCCGAGCGCCTGGTCGTCGGAGGCGGCGAACACCGCCGTCGGCGGCGTGGCCGCCGAGATCAGCTCGCGTGCGAGCGCCCGCGCGGCGTCGCGGCTGTGCGGGCCGGTGCGCACCAGCCGCGGGTCGGGCGTGACGCCCGCGTCGCGCAATGCCGCCTCGTACCCGGCGCGCCGGCGCGCGCTCGAGTAGAAGCCGTAGGGGTTCTCCTCCGTGTCGCCGACGAACCCGATGCGCGTATGGCCGAGCGCGAGCAGGTGCTCCGTCGCGAGCCGGCCGCCGGCCTCGTCGTCGATGTGCACGCTCGGCAGCTCCGTGCTCATGCGATCGACGAGCACGACCGGGACGCTGCCCGGATGGAAGTCGGCGGGGAGGGCGAGCGAGAGCACGAGCAGCCCGTCGACGCGGCCGTTGACCGCGAACGCGCCGACCGTGTCAGACAGGCGGTCCGGGCGCTCCACGTCGAGCAGCAGCAGCTGGTAGCCGGCGTCGGCGACGCGGCCGGCGACGCCGCGCAGGCGCTGGATCACGGACGGCTGGGTGAGGAAGGGCGCGACGACGCCGAGCGACATCGTGCGCCCGGTCGAGAGGGCGCGCGCGGCGGCGCTCGGCTCGTAGCCGAGGGCGTCGATCGCCTCTTCGACGCGGCGGCGCGTGGCAGCGCTGACAGCGCCGGAGTCGTTGAGCACCCGGGACACCGTCCCGACGCCGACTCCGGCGAGCGCTGCGACTCGCGCGATCGTGGTCAACCCCCGTCCTCCTCCAGAACTGGAACCGGTTCCATCCTGTCAGGACTGTCAAGTCGCAAGTGCGTATGCTGCCCCGCCATGCCCGGGAGAGCGCTCGAGCCGTCGTGGTGGCGCGACGGCGTCCTGTACCAGATCTATCCGCGCTCGTTCGCGGACTCGAACGGCGACGGGATCGGCGACCTGCGCGGGATCGCCGACCGGCTCGACCACCTCGAGTGGCTCGGGATCGACGGCATCTGGCTCAACCCGACGATGCCGTCCCCCAACGAGGACTGGGGCTACGACGTCGCCGACTTCACGGGCGTGCACCCCGACCTCGGCACCCTCGAGGACCTCGACGCGCTGATCGCCGAGGCGGGCCGGCGCGGCATGCGCGTGCTGCTCGACCTCGTCCCCAACCACACCAGCGACCGCCACGAGTGGTTCCAGGACGCGCTGGGCGGCCGCGACGCGCGCTACCGCGACTACTACGTGTGGGCCGACCCCAAGCCCGACGGCTCGCCGCCCAACAACTGGGAGAGCTCGTTCGGCGGGCCGGCGTGGACGCTCGACGAGGCGTCGGGCCAGTGCTACCTGCACAACTTCCTGCCGAGCCAGCCCGACCTCAACTGGTGGAACGAGGAGGTGCGCGACGCGTTCGACGACATCCTGCGGTTCTGGTTCGAGCGCGGGATCGCCGGCTTCCGCATCGACGTGACGCACGGGATCGTCAACGACCGCGAGCTGCGCGACGAGCCCGCCGCGACCGAGGACGACCACCCGCTCGTGCGCAAGCGCGGCTTCAAGCAGCAGTTCGCCATGAACCGCCCCGAGGTCCACGACGTGCTGCGGCGCTGGCGCGCGCTCAGCGACGGCTTCGAGGAGAAGCGGATCCTCGTCGGCGAGACGTACGTGCTCGACCTCGACCAGCTGATCCCGTTCTACGGCGGCGGCGAGGACGAGCTCAACCTGGCGTTCAACTTCCTGTTCGTGCACGCCGAGCTCGAGGCGGACACGATGCGCACGATCGTCGAGGGCGTCGAGGAGAAGCTGCCGGCGACGTCGTGGCCGGTCTACACGGGCTCGAACCACGACGCCGGCCGGCTGGCGACGCGCTGGGCGGGCGGCGACCCCGAGCGCGCGCGGGTCGCGCTCATGATGCTGCTGACATTGCGCGGTACGCCGTTCCTCTACTACGGCGACGAGATCGGGCTGCCGGACGTGCAGCTCGATCCCGCGAACGCGCTCGACCCGGTCGCGCAGCGGACGGGCGATCCGGACCGCAACCGCGACCGCTTCCGCACGCCCATGCAGTGGGCGGACGAGCCGGGCGCCGGCTTCACGACCGCGGGCGCCGAGCCGTGGCTGCCGCTGGGCGACGCCGCGGCGCACAACGTCGCGTCGCAGCGCGAGGACCGAGGCTCGACGCTGCACTTCACGCGTGACCTGATCGCGCTGCGCCGCGAGGCGGCCGATCTGACGAGCGGGACGTACGCGACGCTGCCCGCGCCCGACGGCGTGTGGGCCTATCGGCGCGGCGACGGCCACGTGGTCGCGCTCAACCTGGGCGCCGCGGAGGCGACCGTCGAGGGCGTCGACGGCGTCGTCGCGATCGCCACCGACCGGGCGCGCGACGGCGAGACGGTGAGCGGGACGCTGACCTTGGCGCCTTCGCAGGGCGTTGTCGTCAAGCTGTAGCCCCGTGCTCGACGAGCTCCTCTCCGAGGAGGGCTGGGTCTACGCGTCGACGCCCCCGGTCGCCGAGGGCGATCCGGGGCGCTACCACGCGCTGTTCGGCCGCGACTCGCTGATCACCGCACTGCAGGTGCTGCCCGCGCGGCCCGAGGTGGCGGCGGCGACGCTGCGCGCGCTCGCCGCGCTGCAGGGGCAGCGCGACGACCCGGAGGTCGACGAGCAGCCGGGCAAGATCCTCCACGAGTGGCGGCCGCAGGCGACCGCGTGGCACACCAAGCACGACTGGCCGGTGCGCGACGGGGAGCTGCGCTACTACGGCTCGGCCGACTCGACGCCGTGGTTCCTGGTCGTGCTCGCCGCGCTCGGTGACGACGTGCTGAGCGCCGAGCTCGAGCCCGCCTGGCGGGCCGCCGGCGCATGGCTCGAGCAGGCGCTGGTCGACGGCGGCGGGCTCGTCCGCTACGGGCCGCGCGAGCATTCGGGCGGGCTGAGCCAGCAGGGCTGGCGCGACGTCATGGGCCCGGCGAGCGAGGACCGCGACCGCGCCGGCATCGTGCGGCCCGACGGCTCGACGCCGCTCGCCCCGCTCGCCGACGCCGACGTGCAGGCGGTCGCCTACGCGGCGTTGCGGGCGCTCACGGCGCTGTCGGGCGAGGAGGCGTGGGAGCGGCGCGCGGAGGCGCTCGCCGCGCGGCTCGCGGCCGACTTCGGTCCCGGCGTGATGGCGCTCGAGGGCGACGGCCTCGCCGTCCCCGGGCCCGGATCGCAGCTCGGCTGGCTGCTGTGGAGCGGCGCCTTGACCGAGCCCCACCGCGACGCGGTGGCGGCGCGGATGTGCGAGCCCGACGTCCTCACCCCGTTCGGCCTGCGGACGCTCGCGAGCTCGATGCCGGTGTTCGACGCGCAGTCGTACCACCGCGGGTCGATCTGGCCGTTCGACTGCTGGCTCGGCTGGGGCGGCCTGCGCGCCGCCGGCCGCGACGAGGACGCCGAGCGGGTGCGCTCCGGCGTGCTCGAGGCGCTCGACCGGCTCGGGCACGCGCCCGAGCTCTACGCGGTCACGCACGCGGGCGAGCTCGAGCCGGCGCGGCTCACCAACCTCGTCCAGGCCTGGACCGTCGGCGCGCGCTGGGCGCTCGAGAACGACTGGGACGGGCGCCCCGCGTGGCTATAGCGAGAGCGGCGGGACCGGGATCGGATCGCTGAGCTCGCCCACGAACACGCCCTCCTCGTCGTCCATCACCCAGGCGAACAGCGCGCCCTCGAACAACCGGCCCGCGTAGTGATGGCGCGGCCGGGCGCCGGGCAGCAGGTCGCGGCTCGCGGCCGGGTACGGGCCGAGGCGCGCGGGCGCGGACAGGTAGTGGATGCCGGAGCCGGCCCGGTCGTCGGAGAAGATCAGCCGCCAGGCGCCGTCGAGGCGCGCGAGCTGGGGGACCTCGAGGTGGAAGTGCTCGGTCGGCTCGGAGATGGGCGGTGCGACGGTCCACGCGCGGAGGTCGGGCGAGTGGGCGTAGCCGGCGATGCCGCGGCCCTCGTGCTTGGCGCACACGAGCATGTCGAAGCGCTCGCGCTCCGGGTCCCAGGCGACGAGCGGGTCGCGCCAGTGCTCGGCGTCGTACCAGCGGGCGTCGGCCTCGAGGACCAGGTCGCCGCGCTCCCAGGTCAGCAGGTCGCACGACGTGGCGACGCCGATCCGCTGCCGCGCGCCGGCGTGCGACACGCCGGTGTAGAAGAGGTGCCAGCGCCGGTCGTGGCGGATCACGCTGCCCGTCCACGTCGCGCGGTCGTCGAACGCGCCGGCGGGGCCAGGGCCGAGCGCGTCGTCGAGCACCTCCCAGCGGCGCAGGTCGCGCGAGCGCGCGTGGCCGATCGTCGCGTTGTGGTGGCGCAGCTCGGGGTCGCCCAGCGAGCGCGGGGCCTGCAGGTAGAAGACGTGGACGTCCTCGCCGTCGCGCGCGAACCAGAAGTCCCACAGCCAGTGATCGGGCAGGCGCAGCGTCACGGGGCTGGCATCCTTCCACCCGTGCGCGGAACCTGGGGGAGGATCGCCGCCTGGGGGCTGGCGCTCCTCGTGCCGGCGAACGCGATCGTGGTCGTGAGCCTGTGGTGGCGCTCGGGCGGCGTGCAGGACGTGGACGACACCGCGAGCTTCCTCGTCGGGGTGGGAAGGATCGCCGGGCTGCTCGGCGCCTACCTCGTGCTCGTCGAGCTGCTGCTGCTCGCGCGGCTGCCGGTGATCGAGCGGCTGGCGGGCTTCGAGCGGCTGACGCGACTGCACCGGCTCAACGGCTTCGCCTGCGTGACGCTGCTCGTCGGGCACGCGGCGCTCATCACGGTCGGCTACGCGCTCGCGGACCGGCTGACGCTGCTCGAGGAGCTGCAGAAGCTGATCGAGGGCTATCCCGGCGTGATCACGGCGATCGCCGGGCTCGTGATCCTGCTCGGCGTGGTGGTCAGCTCGGTGGCGGTCGCGCGCCGCAAGCTGCGCTATGAGAGCTGGTACTTCGTGCACCTCTACGCCTACCTGGGCGTGGCGCTCGCGTTCAGCCACCAGCTCGCGACCGGCACCGACTTCGTCGGCGAGCCGGCGGCGCGCGCGTACTGGATCTCGCTCTACGTGATCACGCTGGCGGTGCTCGTCGTGTTCCGGCTCGGCGTGCCGGTGGTGCGCAGCCTGTGGCACCGGCTGCGGGTCGAGCGGGTGGTCGACGAGGGGCCGGGCGTCGTCTCGATCGAGATCGGCGGTGCGCGGCTGGAGCGGCTCAACGCGCGCGCGGGCCAGTTCTTCACCTGGCGCTTCCTGACCCGCGACCGCTGGTGGGAGGCGCACCCGTTCTCGCTGTCGGCGGCGCCCGACGGGCGGCGGCTGCGGATCACGGTCAAGGGGCTGGGCGACTTCACGGCGCGCCTGCGCGCGATCCCGCCGGGCACGCGGGTGATCGCCGAGGGCCCGTTCGGGGCGTTCACGACCGCGGCCCGGCGGCGGCCGCGGGTGGCGCTGATCGCCGGCGGGGTGGGGATCACGCCGATCCGCGCGCTGCTCGAGGACATGCCCGGCGAGCCGGGCGACATCGCGGTCGTCTACCGCGCGCTGGCGGAGGAGGACGTGATCCTGCGCGACGAGCTCGAGGCCCTGGTGCGGCGGCGCGGGGCGGAGCTGCACTACGTGTTCGGCGACCACCGCGAGGCCGACTCGCTCTCGCCCGAGCAGCTCCAGCGGCTCGTGCCCGACATCGCGCTGCGCGACGTCTACGTCTGCGGGCCGCCCGCGATGACCGAGGCGACGCGGGCGAGCCTGGCGCGCTCAGGCGTGTCGCGGCGCCACATCTACACCGAGCGGTTCGCGTACTGATGCGCCGCGCCGTCGCCGCGCTCGTGGTCACCGCCGTCGCCGTCGTGCTGCTGGCCGCCTACGACACGCGCCCGCCGACCACGTTCAACCCCAACTCGGCGCTGCGCCGGCCGGTCGCGGCCACGCCGACGCCGCGCCCGCACCCGCCGGGGACGCTGTCGGGGCGCGGGCCGCTGCTGACCACGCCGTTCTCCACCATCCAGGTCCAGGCGTGGGTGCACGAGGGGCGGCTCGTCGACGTGCGAACGCTCTACCTGACCGGCAGCGACGCGCACACGAACGCGCTCAACAAGCGCGCTGAGCCGGTGCTGCGGCGCGAGGCGCTCGAGGCGGGCAGCGCGGAGATCGACGTCGTGACCGGCGCGACCTACACGAGCGAGAGCTGGCGCGAGTCGCTGGCGGCGGCGATCGAGGCGGCGCGTGTCGACTGAGCACGTCATGGGGATGCCGGTGACGGTGCTGTGCTCGGCGGGGGAGGAGCGCGTCTTCGCGTGGCTGCGCGAGGTCGACGCGCGCTTCAGCCCGTTCCGCGAGGACTCCGAGGTGAGCCGGATCGACCGCGGCGAGCTGGCGCCGCGCGACGCGCACCCGGACGTGCGCGCCGTGCTGGCGCGCTGCGAGCGGCTGCGCGTCGCGACCGGCGGCTACTTCGACGCGCGGGCGGGCGGCTCGCTCGATCCCAGCGGGCTCGTCAAGGGCTGGGCGGTCGACCGTGCGGCGGCGCTGCTCGAGGGCCCGTTCTGCATCGACGCGGGCGGCGACGTGCTGGTGC
This sequence comes from uncultured Solirubrobacteraceae bacterium, assembly GCA_963811595.1. Lineage (GTDB taxonomy): Bacteria > Actinomycetota > Thermoleophilia > Solirubrobacterales > Solirubrobacteraceae > DASQFQ01. Next base: position 355,472 of record CAWERW010000016.1, on the reverse strand, counting down.
GCGGCGGGCCGTGGCGGGTCGGGGTGCGGCACCCGCGGCGGGTCAGCGAGCTGTGCGCGGCGCTGGCCGTGACCGACGCGGCGGTCGCGACGTCGGGCGCCTACGAGCGCGGCGATCACGTGCTCGACCCGGTCGGCGGCGGGCCGGCGCGGGGCGCGCTCTCGGTGACGGTGGTCGGGCGCTCGCTGGGGACCGCCGACGCGTACGCCACCGCCGCGTTCGCGATGGGCGCCCGCGGCCCGGCGTGGACGGCGCGGCTGAGAGGCTGTGACGCGATGACGGTGCTGGACGACGGCGACGTGCTGAGCACCCCGGGCCTCGCCCGGTTGCGGGTGCCGCTGGCTTGAGACGAGACCTCGTCATCGTCGGGCTGCTCACCGCGGCCGCGCTGGTCATGCGCGTGGTGGGCATGGGCCAGAGCCTGTTCGGCGACGAGCTGTTCACCTACGCCGACCTCGCGCGCGGAGGCGTGCGCGACGTGGTCCACCACGTCGCCTACGGCGGGATCGAGGACAACCCGCCGCTGTACTACGTGCTCGCGGAGCTGAGCTCGGCGCTCGGCGATCCGGAGGTGTGGCTGCGGCTGCCGTCCGTGCTGCTGGGCGCGGCGACCGTGCCGCTCGTCTACGCGGCGGGCCGCCTCGCGGCGGGCGCGGGCGCCGGCGTGTGGGCGGCGGCGCTGTGGACGCTCAGCCCGTTCGTGCTCTTCTACGGGACCGAGGGGCGCGCGTACGCGACGCTGGCGTTCTTCGTGGTGCTCTCCACGGTGGCGGGGCTGCGGCGCTCGTGGGTGCTGTACGGGATCGCGGTCTGCGCGGCGATGTACTCGCACTACACGGCGGTGTTCGTGCTCGCGGCGCAGGCGGCGTGGTTCCTGCTCGCGCGCCCCGAGGACCGGCGGCCGCTGCTGATCGCGACGGGTGTCGCCGCGGTCGCCTACCTCCCATGGGTGCCGCTGCTCGTCGAGCAGCAGCGCGACGCGAGCGCGACCGTGATCGGCGCCTTCTACCCGGTGACGCTGCGCTCGGTGACGGAGGCGCTCGGCCGCCAGCTCTGCTGCCACCCGTACGTGCCCGTGCGCGACCTGCCCGGGGTGGCCGGGCTGGGGCTGTTGGTGGCCGGCGGGGTGGTGCTGGCGGCCGCGTCGGTGCGCGCGCGGCGCGCCCCCGAATGGGCCTCCGGCCCGGCCCTGCTGCTCGCCCTCGCGGTCGCCACGCCGCTCGGGCTCCTCCTGTACAGCGCGGTCGGCACCGGGATCTTCGCCCCGCGCAACCTCACCGCGTCGATCCCGGGCGTCTGCCTGCTGCTCGGCTGGCTCGTCGCGCGGCTGCCTCGCCGCGCCGGGCTCGCGGCGGGCGGGCTGCTCGCGGCGGGGCTGCTGGTCGGCGCGGCGCAGAGCCTCCTCGTCACCAACCAGCGGCCAGACCTGCGCGCCGCCGCCGCGTTCATCGACGACCGCGCGCGCCCGGGCGATCCCTACGTCGAGACGCAGCTGTTCTTCTCGGACGCGCCGGAGCTCGCGGAGGGGCTGCGCCTGAACTTCGATCGCGAGCACCCGGACGCCGGCCCGGTCGAGCTGCGCCGCGCGGGCGCCGAGTTCGAGCCCGTCGCGCCGGCGCGCGCGTGGCAGCAGGCGGCCGCCGGGCGCCGGCTCTTCGTCGTCGGGCCGGAGCTGCCGAACATCCGCGGCCTCCCGCAGCCGCCGCCCGAGTACGCCGGCCGGGTGCGGCGGGTGGCGGCGCGCCGCTTCCCCGGCATCTACGACATCGACGTGGTCGTCTACGGCCCGAGCGGGTAGGCGGGACGTATCGCTGTGAGGAGACGGGGGAGGGGCAACGTGCGCATCAAGCGTTCTGTCGGGCTCGGGATCGCGCTGGCCGCGCTGGCCGCGGGGCCGGCGCAGGCGGCATCAGAGCTGTCGGTGAGCCAGCGGCTGGAGGACCGGCGCGAGGTCGCGGCCGGCACCCGGGCGCAGGTGCTCGGGTTCCAGGACGGGCGGTTCTACGCCAACGGCTGGCACATCACCGGCGAGATGGGCGGCATCGTCACGCCCCCGCTGAAGCTGCTCGACTCCGTCTACTTCGGCGTCGACAAGCAGTGGGTCGGCCCGGCGAGCAAGTTCACGAGCGGGCAGGGCTACGTCCGCTACGACCTGCCGTCGATCAGCGGGCTCCGGCTCGAGCGCACCGACGTCGCCCCCGACGGCCGGCGGGGCGCCCTGATCGGCCTGAAGCTGACCAACCCGTCGCGGCACAAGAAGACCGTCAAGGTGATGGTCGACGCGCACTCCGAGCTGATGACGCAGTACCCGTGGGGATTCGCCGGGACCGTCCCGAACGCGAGCGACAACGCGCGGGATCGCGGCGCCTTCGACGGGCGGCGCCTCGTGTTCCGTGACACGGGCCGGCTCCCGGGCGAGTCGTCCAAGCACTCCTACACGGCGATCGTCGGGTCCAACCGCGATCCGCTGAACGGCAAGACCGGACCCGGCCACTACGGCCCCTTCGGCGCCGGCCGCGCGTGCACGGCCGAGCAGAGGCCCGAGCCGATGCCGAGCGAGTGCGACGACGGCCCGTTCGGCCGCGGCACGGGCGGGCAGCTCCGCTACAACGTCAAGGTCGACGGCCACCGCTCGACCACGGTGTGGATCGCCGTGGCGGGCTCGGAGAACTCGGCCGCGGAGGCGCGCAGCGAGTTCCGCCGCCTCATCGACGACCCGCGGGGCGCGCTGGCCGACAAGCAGCGCTCGCGCCGCGCGCTCGCGCGCTCGACGCGGCTCTCACTGCCCGGCGACCCGCTCCTGGCGGACTCGATCGACTGGGGCAAGCAGAACCTCGCCGACCTCTCCCAGCTGTCGACCGACCTCGACATCCGCTGGACCAAGCAGGGCAAGGAGTGGACCCACGAGGGCTCGCTGGCGCGCATGCGCTGGATCGGCGCGGGCTTCCCCGACTACCCGTGGATGTTCGCCGTCGACGGCTCGTACACCGCCCACGCGGCGGTGACGCTCGGCCAGTTCGGCGTCATCAAGGACCACATGACGGCGGTGCGCGAGATCTCCGACATCCTCAGCGACCGCTCGGGCGTCGTCGTGCACGAGGTGGTCGCGGACGGCTCGGTCTGGCACGGCAAGGACCTGCGCGAGCCCGGGCCCGACGGCACCACGTACTTCTTCAACACGGACGAGATCGTCAAGTTCCCGGGCACCGTCGCGCTGATCTGGCGCTGGACCGGCGACAACCGCTTCCGCGACCAGATGCTCGACTTCACGTGGCGGAACCTGGAGTACGTCCGCACGCGCCTCGACGAAGACGAGGACGGCTGGCCGGAGGGCAACGGCAACGTCGAGCGCCCCGGCATGGGCGAGGAGAAGCTCGACAACAGCGTCTACTACATCCGCGCGCTGTACGACTTCGCCGACATGGCGCGCTCCGCCGGCCAGGCCGCGCGGGCCGACACCGCGGAGCAGCGGGCCGACGGCCTCGCCGCGCGCTTCGAGAACGCGTGGTGGATCGAGGGCGAGCAGCAGTACGCGGACTCGCTGCGCGATCCGGGCGACGTGAAGCTCAACCAGAAGCACTGGATCGGCGTCAATCCGATGGAGGTCGAGCTCTACCGCGACGGCGAGTTCGAGCCCGGGCTGGCCGCCTACGAGAACGGCTCGCGCGCGCTCGCCACGCGCGAGAACAGCTGCTACAGCGGCGAGCGGCCCGGCAATCGCGGGCTCTTCCACACCGGCTGCGGCGGCGGCCCGACGGGCACCGGCGAGTTCGCCATCTTCTCGCTCAACACCGGCATCCAGGCCGCGGGCGAGGGCAACTACGGGCGCCTCGGCGACGCGCAGCAGCGTCGCTACACGGACGCCAACGCGGAGACGCAGTTCTCCCAGCCGGCGACCGGCGGCACGCCCGACGAGCAGCCCGGGGCGATGCCGGAGATCATGCCTTCCTACGCACCGGACGGGACGGTGGGTACCGCGCCGAACATCACCCGCTGCTGGACGTGCCGGTCGATGTTCATGCAGGCCTGGGGCCACTACGGCACGGCGTGGGGCGTCGTCCACCAGCAGCTCGGCGTGCGGCCGCACCTCGGGCGCCGCTGGCTCGAGGTCGTGCCGCAGGTTCCGCCCGGGCAGCCGAGCGTGGCGGGCGAGGAGATCCGCCTCGGCGACGGGTCGGTCGACGTGCTCGCGTCGCGCTCCGGCTCGCGCTACAGCACGGTCACCGACACGCGCGCGGCGCGGCTCGCGACCTACCGGATCGGGCACACGCTGCCCCGCGGCTCGACGGTGGCCTCCGTCGAGCTCGACGGGCGCCCCGTGACCGACTACGAGACGCGCGGGACGAACCGCGGCCTCGAGGTGTGGGCCGGCGCGGATCCGAGCCGGCGCCACACGCTGGTCGTGACGGCGGGCTAGGAGGGGCCGGGAAGCTCTGCGTCAGGGGCGACGACGTCGCCCCGGCGCAGACGCGAGTGGGTGCGGCCGTAGAGGAAGTAGATCGCGAAGCCGACCGCCATCCAGATCGCGAACCGCGCCCACGTGGTCCCGGGCAGCTTCGCCATCAGGTAGACGCACAGCAGCGTGCCGATGATCGGGAACACCGGCACGAACGGCACCCGGTAGCCGCGCGGCAGGTCCGGGTTCGTGCGGCGCAGGATGATCACCCCGAGGTTCACGACGACGAACGCGAACAGCGTGCCGATGTTGACCAGCTCGACGATCTCCTTGAGCGGTACGAACGCCGCGAGGCCGGCGAACACGATGCCGCAGGCGCCGATGATCCGCATCGGCGTCTGGGTGCGCGGGTTCACCTTCGCAATGGCGCGCGGCATCAGGCCGTCGCGGCCCATGGCGAAGAGGATGCGCGACTGCCCGTAGAGCAGCGTGAGCACGACGCTCGTGATCGCGACGAGCGCGCCGAAGGAGATGATGTTCGCGGCCCAGTCCATACCCGCGCCGTCGCTGAGCGCCTTGGCCAGCGGGGCGTCCTCGCCCTTGAGCTCGTCGAACGGCAGCGCGCCGGTCGCCACGATCGCGACGAGGATGTAGAGCGTGGTCGCGATCACCAGCGAGCCGATGATCGCGCGCGGCAGGTCGCGCTTGGGCTCCTTGACCTCCTCGCTGGAGGTCGAGACGGCGTCGAAGCCGATGTAGGCGAAGAAGATCAGCGTGGCCGCCGTCACGGTGCCGCCGAAGCCCTCGCCCTCGACGAAGAAGGGGGAGAAGTTGTCCGCCGTGAAGGCGGTCACGCCGAGCACGAGGAACAGCAGCAGCACGGCGAGCTTGAAGAACACCATGATCGTGTTCGTGCGCGCGGACTCGCGCACGCCGATCATCAGTACGGCGGTCACGGCGAGGACGAGGAACGCCGCCGGGACGTTGACCTCGCCGCCCTCCTCGCCGGGCGGGTTGGCGATCGACGCCGGCAGCTCGTAGCCGAACAGCGTGTCGAGCAGCTCGTTGAGGTAGGCGCCCCAGCCGACGGCGACGGCGGCGATCGAGACGCCGTACTCGAGGATCAGATCCCAGCCGATGATCCACGCCGCGAGCTCGCCGAGCGTGGCGTAGGAGTACGTGTAGGCGCTGCCCGAGACCGGGATCGAGGACGCCAGCTCCGCGAACGCCAGCGCGGAGAAGATGCAGGTCACGCCGGCGAGGACGAAGGCGAGGACGATCGACGGCCCGGAGGTCGTGATCGCCTCGCCGATGATCACGAAGATGCCGGTGCCGATGATCGCGCCGAGCCCGAGCGCGGTCAGGTCGAGCGCGCCGACCGCGCGCTTGAGCTGCGTCTCCTTCTCCTCGGTCTCCTTGACCAGGACGTCGATCGGCTTCGTGGCGAAGATGCCGGGCTTCTCGGTGGTCGCCACGGGCTGCTCCTAGGACGGGGTGATGACGAGCACGGGTCGCCGTGCGCGCCGGATCAGCTCGACGGGAACGCTGCCGAGCACGCGGCGGGCCACCCTGCCCTTCGTCGACCCTCCGCACACGATCACGTCCGCGTCCTTCTCCTCCGCGTAGAGGAGGATCCCGCGCGTGACGTCCCCGGAGCGGACGTCGCCCTCGGCCTGCACGCCGGCGGCGCGGAGGCGCTCGAGGAAGCCGTCGACCGACGTCTTCGCGAGCTCCTGGAACTCGGAGCGCGGGGTGGGGGAGAGCGCCTCCATCTCGATGCCGTCGAGTGAGACGACCGAGACGGCGGCCCCGGTCTGCTCGGACAGCTCGGCGGCGGCGTCGGCGAGCCAGGGTTGATCGGCTCCTGCCTTGGCCGCGACGACGATGCGCTGCATGTGGCCTCACTGTCCGAAGTGGCCCGGCGCCAAACCAGACTCGGGATCCGTCCGCCACCTTCCATACTGTTGGTCGGCTATGCCTGCCTTCAAGCTCGACAGCGTGTACAGCCCGACCGCCGATCAGCCGGCGGCGATCGACGCGATCGCGAAGAGCGTCGACGAGGGCAACCGCTACACGACGCTGCTGGGCGCCACCGGCACCGGCAAGACGATGACGATGGCGGCGACGATCGAGCGGCTGCAGAAGCCGTCCTTGATCCTCGTGCACAACAAGACGCTCGCCGCGCAGCTCTGCAACGAGTTCCGCACGTACTTCCCGCAGAACGCCGTCGAGTACTTCGTCTCGTACTACGACTACTACCAGCCCGAGGCGTACGTGCCCTCGCGCGACCTCTACATCGAGAAGGACTCGGCGATCAACCAGGAGATCGACCGGCTCCGCCACGCCGCGACGGCTGCGCTGTTCGCGCGCCGCGACGTGCTGATCGTCGCATCGGTGTCGGCGATCTTCGGCCTCGGCTCGCCGGAGACGTACAACGACAACCTGCAGACGCTGATCAAAGGCGCCTACGTCGACCGCGACGAGCTCCTGCGCAAGCTCGTCTACCTCCAGTACAACCGCAACGACACCGCCCTGGGGCGAGGGACGTTCCGGGTGCGGGGCGACACGCTGGAGATCTTCCCCGCGTACGCGGAGACGGCGTTCCGGGCGATCCTGTTCGGCGACGAGGTCGAGCGCCTGCAGCACTTCGACCCGCTGACGGGCGAGCTGATCGTCGACGACCTCGAGCACGTCGCGATCTGGCCGGCGACGCACTACAACGTCAAGGAGGGGACGATGGAGCGCTCGGTAGCCGAGATCGGCCGCGAGCTCAACCATCGCACCGCCGAGCTCGAGGCCGAGGGCAAGCTGCTCGAGGCCCACCGCCTGCGCCAGCGCACGCAGTACGACATGGAGATGCTGCGCGAGGTCGGGTTCTGCTCCGGCATCGAGAACTACTCGCGCATCCTCGACGGCCGCGCGCCCGGCGCGCGCCCGTACTGCCTGATCGACTACTTCCCCAAGGACTTCGTCTGCTTCCTCGACGAGTCGCACCAGACGGTGCCGCAGATCGGCGGCATGTACGAGGGCGACCGCTCGCGCAAGTCGACGCTGGTCGACTACGGCTTCCGGCTGCCGAGCGCGATGGACAACCGGCCACAGACGTTCGAGGAGTTCCTCTCGATCACGCCGCAGCTGGTGTTCGTGTCCGCCACCCCCGGCGCCTACGAGCGCGAGCACTCCAAGCACATCGTCGAGCAGATCGTCCGCCCGACGGGGATCGTCGACCCCGAGGTCAGCGTGCGCGAGACGCGCAACCAGATCGACGACCTGATGAACGAGATCCGCACGCGCGTGGACCGCAACGAGCGCGTCCTGGTGACGACGCTGACCAAGAAGATGAGCGAGGACCTCACGGACTACCTGCTCGAGGTCGGCTTCAAGGTCCGCTACCTGCACTCGGAGGTCGACACGCTCGAGCGGATCCAGATCATCCGCGAGCTGCGCCTCGGCGAGTACGACGTGCTCGTCGGCGTGAACCTGCTGCGCGAGGGCCTGGACCTGCCGGAGGTCTCTTTGGTGGCGATCCTGGACGCCGACAAGGAGGGCTTCCTCCGTGGCGAGACGTCGCTGATCCAGACGATCGGCCGCGCGGCGCGGAACATCGGCGGCACCGTCGTGATGTACGCCGACAAGGAGACCGCGGCGATGCGCACCGCGATCGACGAGACCGACCGCCGCCGCGCGATCCAGCGCGCCTACAACGAGGAGCACGGCATCACGCCGGAGACCATCGTGAAGGGCATCTCCGACATCACGGAGTTCCTGATGTCGGACTCGAAGGTCCCGACGAAGGGGCGGAGGCGCCGCGAGAAGCGCGTCGACATGGAGCCGGCCGAGATCGAGTCGACCATCGTCGAGCTCGAGGAGGAGATGCTGGCTGCCGCCGAGGAGCTGCGGTTCGAGTACGCGGCACGGCTGCGCGACGAGATCCGCGAGCTGCGGCGGGAGCTGGACGAGGCGGCGAAGCCCGCGGGCTGAGCGTTCGCGGCTTGGCCGGCGAACGCTTACTTCACGGCGGCCCGCCGGTACGCCCGGACCGCGAGCGGAGCGAACACGAGGATCAGCCCGACCGACCAGGCGACCGCGCCCCAGACGTAGTTCTCGGCCGGGGCGTCGAGCCAGAGCGCGCGGACCGCGTTGACGACGATCGTGAACGGGTTGACCTCGGCGAACGTCTCGAGCCACTTCGGCATCGAGTCGGTGGGGACGAACGCGGAGGAGGCGAACGTGAGCGGGAAGATCGCGAGGAAGCCGACGGACTGGGCGGACTCGGGCGAGCCCGCCTTCACGCCCATGAGCGCGAACAGCCACGAGAACGCGTAGCCGAAGAGCAGCAGGAGCAGGATGCCGGCGACGATCTCGTAGGGCGGCGAGTCGAAGTTGAACCCGACCGCGAACCCGACCGTCAGCATCACGGCGAGCGAGAGCGTGTTGAGCACGACGTCGGCGAGCGTGCGGCCCGCGAGCACGGCCGACCGCGCCATCGGCAGCGAGCGGAAGCGGTCGATCAGGCCCTTGCGCAGGTCCTCGTTCAGGCCGATCGCGGTGACGAAGCCGCCGAACGCGATCGACTGGGTGATGATCCCCGGCATCAGGAAGTCGACGTAGTCGAAGCCCGGCGTGCTGATCGCCCCGCCGAACACGTAGACGAACAGCACGATGAAGATCACCGGCTGGATCGTGTACGCCATCAGGAGGTCGGGCTGGCGCGGGATCCGCAGCAGGTTGCGCTTCGCCATCACCAGCGAGTCGGAGATCGTGTAGCCGAGCGAGCTCACGCGACCTCGGCCTCCTCCTCGTCGACCACTTCCTCCTCCGCGTGCTTGCCCGTCAGCGCGAGGAACACGTCGTCGAGCGTCGGGCGGCGGAGCGCGAGGTCCTCCACGTCGAGGCCCGCGCTGTCGAGGCTGCGCACGGCGGCGGCGATCGCGCCCGCCCGCTTCGCGACCGCGACCGTGACGTGGGTGCCCTCGGCGACCGGGCGGTCGCCGTCGCCGAGCGGCGCGAGCGCCTCGACCGCGCGCTCGGCGTCGCCGGCGCCGGTCAGCGTGACGTCGAGCCGCTCGCCGCCGACGCGGTCCTTCAGCTCGTCCGACGTGCCCTCGGCGATCACGCGGCCGTGGTCGAGCACCGCGATGCGGTCGGCGAGGCGGTCGGCCTCCTCGAGGTACTGCGTGGTGAGCAGGACGGTCGCGCCGCGGGCGGCGCGGTCCTCGATCGTGTCCCACAGCGCGCGGCGGCTGCGAGGGTCGAGCCCGGTCGTCGGCTCGTCGAGGAACAGCACAGGCGGGCGCGCCACGAGCGCGGCCGCGAGGTCGAGCCGGCGGCGCATGCCGCCCGAGTAGGTCTTGACCGGGCGGTCGCCGGCGTCCTCGAGCTCGAAGCGCTCCAGCAGCTCGCGCGCCCGCTGGCGCGCCGGGCCCTTGCCGAGGTGGTAGAGGCGGCCGACCATGTCGAGGTTCTCGAAGCCCGTGAGGTTCTCGTCGACCGCGGCGTTCTGCCCCGCCAGGCCGATCCGCGAGCGCAGCGGGGTCGCCTCCTTCACCACGTCGAACCCCGCGACGCGGGCGCTGCCGGCGTCGGGGATCAGGAGCGTCGCGAAGATCCGCACCGCGGTCGTCTTGCCTGCCCCGTTGGGGCCGAGCAGCCCGAGCACCGTGCCCTCCCGCACCTCCAGGTCGATGCCGTCGAGAGCGACGACGTCGCCGTAGGACTTCGCAAGCCCCGTGGCGCTGATGGCGGCTTCTGACATCGACCCGTGAACGTACTAGGGTCGCCGGACGTGCCCCGTGAAGCGTTGTTGAAGTGGTACGAGGCGGTCAAGCGCCCGCTGCCGTGGCGTGCCACGCGCGATCCCTGGGCGATCCTCGTGTCCGAGGTGATGCTCCAGCAGACGCAGGCGGCGCGGGTCGTGCCGCACTACGAGCGCTTCGTTGCCCGCTTCCCGACGCCGCGGGCGCTGGCCGAGGCGCCGGCCGCCGAGGCGATCGCGGCGTGGAGCGGGCTCGGCTACAACCGCCGCGCGCTCGCGCTGCGCGCCGCCGCGGCACACGTCGCCGAGCACGGCTGGCCGGAGCGCCTCGAGGACCTGCCCGGCGTCGGGCCGTACACGGCGGCGGCGCTCGGGTCGTTCGCGTTCGGCGCGCAGGTGGCGGCGGTCGACACCAACGTCCGCCGCGTGATCGAGCGGCGCGACGGCGTCCGGCGCCCGCCGCGGGCGCTCGCGCGGCGCGCGGCGGAGCTGCTGCCCGACGGCCGCGCCGCGGCGTGGAACCAGGCGATGATGGAGCTCGGGGCGACCGTCTGCCGGCCGCGGCGCCCGCTGTGCGGCGAGTGCCCGCTGCAGGCCGGCTGCGCGGGTCCGCAGGCGATCGCGCCGCCGCCACGCCAGCGCGGCGAGCGCTTCGAGGACACCGACCGCTGGGCGCGCGGGCGGCTGCTCGCCGCGCTCGTGGCGGGCGAGGCGCCGCCCCCGCTGGCGCACGAGCGCCGCGAGCGCGCGCTGGCGGGGCTCGAGCGCGACGGGCTCGTGGTGCGCGGTCCGGGCGGCGAGCCGCGGCTGCCGTGAGGCGCACCGCTCTGACGCTGCAGGCCGCCGCGGTCGAGGACGTGCTCGACGCGCTGATGCCGCTGCTCCCGCAGGGCGTCTACCAGCGCGACCTCGGCGGCGGCCGGGCCGAGGTCGCGTTCTACGGCGACGCCCTCGACGGCACGGAGATCGACGCGCTCGCCGGCGCTGCGCTGCTCGCGCGCGACGAGGAGGACGTGCCCGACAGCCGCGAGGCGCGCCGGGCGCGCGTCGGGCACGCGTGGGAGGTCGCCGGGCGGCTGCGGGTGCGCTCGCCGCTCGACCCGCCCGGCACCGACGGGCTGCCGGAGATCGTGATCGAGCCGCTCGAGGGCGCGTTCGGGACCGGCGCCCACCCGACGACGCGGATGACGCTGGAGCTGCTGCTCGGCCTCGAGCCGGGCGGCGGCTTCGCCGACCTCGGCTGCGGCGCCGGGCTGCTCGCGGTCGTCGCCGCGCGGCTCGGCTTCGAGCCGGTGTTCGCGGTCGACGTCGAGCCGCGGGCGGCCGAGTCGGCGCGCCGCAACGCGGAGCGCAACGGCGTCGAGGTGCGCGCCGTCCAGGCCGACCTGCTCGAGGTGCCGCCGCCCCCGGCGCGCACGCTCGCGGGCAACATGCCGTTCTACGTGCACGAGCGCGCCGCGGCGGCGCTCGACCCCGCCACCGAGCACGTGGTGGCCAGCGGCATCGTCGCCGACCAGGCGACGGCGACCGCCGAGCTGTACGCCCCCAAGGGGCTGACGGAGCGGGCTCGTCTGACGACGGGCGGGTGGGCGGCGATCTGGCTGGCTCGGTGACGACCAGCCTGCTCGACCCCCGGCCGGCCGCGGAGGCCGGCGCGGTCCACAACCAGCTCGCGACCGCGCTGCCGGGCGGCGGGCTCGCGCTGAGCTGCCACAAGCTCGTCGAGGACGCGGCGCGCTGCACGGTCCTGCTCGCGCCCGGCCTGTTCCGGCTCGACGTCAAGCCCCTGGAGGACACGCTGCAGGTGATGGTGCGCTCGCTGCACGAGCGGACCGTGCGCTTCGAGGTCGTCGACCAGGACATCGTGCGCGAGTACGTCCCGGCGGAGCCCTACCGCCTGGAGTGGGCGGTCGACCTCGCGACCGAGCCGCCGATCCGCGGCCGCGCGAGCATCGCCATGACCGTCGACCTCGGGCAGGGCGTCGCCCACTTCGTCGCCCAGGCGGTCCTCCGCGAGGCCACCGCGTAGCATCAGGCCGTGCCCATGGACCGCTCCTCGATCCAGCGCTCTGACTTCCCGACGGCCCGCCGCGGCTACGAGCCCGCGGCCGTCGACGCCCACCTGCGCGAGGTCGCCGACGCGGTCGAGGGCGGGCGCCAGCCCGTCGCGGCCGCCGCCTCGTCGCAGGTGCAGCGCATCATCGAGGCGGCCGAGACGACCGCCGACCAGCTGCGCAGCGAGGCCGGGGAGGAGGCGCGCGAGCACGTCCAGCGCGTCTCGACCGCCGCCCGCGAGCTGCTCGAGCGGATCGGCGCTATGCACGACGAGCTGGGCGAGATCATGGACCGGCTGCGCGGAGAGGCCGGCCGGCTGTCGAACGAGCTGCGCGCGCTCGAGCGCGACGTCGTCGAGGTCGGGCCGGGCGAGCCGGACTTCGAGCCGGTGGTCGTGGAGCCGGAGCCGGAGCTCGAGCTCGAGCCGGAGCCCGACACGGACGCGGAGCGGATCGCCGCGGCCAAGGCCGACGCCACCCCGCCGCCGGAGCTTTCGAATGACGTGGAGGCGGCCCGTCTCGTCGCCCTCGACATGGCCCTCGCCGGCACCCCGCGCGAGGAGACCGAGCGCTATCTCGCCGAGCACTACGCGCTGCCGGACGCAGAGGGCGTGCTGGACGACGTCTACGCCCTCGCCGGCTCGTGAGCGCCGCTCCCGCCGAGCTCGGCGCGCTCAAGGAGCGGATGGCCGAGCTGGCCGACCTCGGCCGCATCCACGCGATGCTGTTCTGGGATCAGAACACGATGATGCCGCCGCGCGGGGCCGCCGCCCGCGCCGACCACTCGGCCACGCTCGAGCTGATCAGCCACGGCAAGCTCACCGACCCGGTGGTCGGGAAGCTCATCGAGGTGCTCGAGCCGTGGGCGGAGGGCGAGGACCCCGACAGCGACGACGTCCGCCTCATCGCGGCCGTCCGGCGCGACCACGAGAAGGCGGTCCGCGTCCCCGCCGAGCTCGCTGCCGAGATCAGCCACGCCGACGCCATCGGCCAGCAGAAGTGGCAGGAGGCCCGCGCGGCGTCGGACTTCTCCCACTTCCGCGACGCGCTCGCGCGCCACGTCGAGCTGCGCCACCGCTACGTCGCCTGCTTCGAGAGCCCCGCGCACCCCTACGACGTGCTGCTCGACGACTTCGAGCCCGGCTTCACGACCGCCGAGCTGCGGCCGCTGCTCGAGGCGCTGCGCGACGACCTCGTCGAGCTCGTCGCCGACAACGCGGGCAACGGCGGGGAGGCCCGCAACAGCGGCGTCTTCTCCGGCCCGTTCGAGGCCGACGACCAGCGCCGCGCGGTCATGGACGTGCTCGAGGCGGTCGGCTTCGACCCCGACGGCTGGCGCCTCGACCCGGCACCGCACCCGTTCGCGCAGTCGCTCGGCCCGAGCGACATCCGCATCACCACGCGCTACGACCTGCACGACTTCGGCGTCGCGCACTTCTCCGCCCTGCACGAGTTCGGCCACGGGCTCTATGAGGCGGGCATCGCGCCCGAGCTCGCGCGCAGCCCGCTCGGCCAGCCGGTCTCGCTCGGCATCCACGAGTCGCAGAGCCGGCTGTGGGAGAACGTCGTCGGCCGCTCGCGCCCGTTCTGCGCGTGGGTGCTGCCGCTGCTGCGCGAGCACCTCGGCCCGGGCCTGCGCGGCGTCGACGCCGAGGCCTTCTACCGCGCCGTCAACACGGTCCAGCGCTCGCTGATCCGCGTCAACGCCGACGAGACGACCTACAACCTCCACATCATCCTGCGCTTCGAGCTCGAGCTCGCGCTGATCGAGGGCACGCTCGCGGTCGACGACCTGCCCGCGGCCTGGAACGAGGGCATGGCGCGGTTGCTGGGCGTCGAGGTGCCCGACGACGCCAGCGGCGTGCTGCAGGACGTGCACTGGGGCGCCGGGCTGTTCGGCTACTTCCCGACGTACACGCTCGGGAACCTGATGGCCGCCCAGATCTGGACGCGGCTCCAGGCCGACCTGCCCGAGATCGAGGCCCAGCTCGGCCGCGGCGAGCTCGCGCCGCTGCGCGACTGGCTGCGCGAGCACATCCACCGCCACGGCCGCAAGTTCCCGCCGCGCGAGCTGCTGCACCGGGTGACGGGCGAGTCGCTGCGCCCCGAGCCGTTCCTCGACTACCTGCGCACGAAGCTCGCCGGCGCGGCCTAGGAGCCCCAGAACGCGAAACGACCCGCTCGGGGCGGGTCGTTCGCAGGTGGCCTAGCGCTTGGACATCGGCATGGCGGTCTCCCTTAGCGGCGGCTCATCGGCATGCGCTGCTCCATTCGCGGGGGAACGGGGATGACGGTGTGCAGGTGGTGAACATGCGGCTACCAGCGGATGCGCTCGTGCATGGGGCGCTCCTCTCTCGGATTGGGGTACGCCGATGATCATGCGCGCGTGCGGTGACCGATCGGTAAGGCGCCGGTAAAGCGATGGAGTTCGCGATCCTCGGCCCGCTGCGGGTGGTCGGCGAGCAGGGCCCGATCGAGCTCACGGCTGCGAAGCAGCGCGCGCTGCTGGCGATGCTGCTGCTCGCCCATCACGACGACGCGGTGTCGGCCGAGCGGCTGATCGACGGGCTGTGGGGCGAGGACCCGCCCGCCACGGCCGCGAAGGCACTGCAGGTCCACATGTCGCAGCTGCGACGCGCGCTCGGGCCGCAGCAGCCGGTCGTCACACGGCCGTCGGGGTACGCCGTCGCGCTGGAGCCGGGTCAGCTCGACCTCGAGCGCTTCGAGACCCTCGTCGAGGCCGCGCGGCGCGCACGCGGCGCCGGCGACCTCGAGGCCGCCGCGCGCGACCTGCGCGCGGCCTTGGCGCTGTTCCGCGGCCCACCGCTCGCCGACGCGCCGCTGCTGGGCCCGGCCGCGGCGGAGGCCGACCGGCTCGCGGGGCTGCGACTGGCGGCGCTCGAAGTGCGGCTCGACATCGACCTGGCGCGCGGCGCCCACGCGGCCGCGATCGCCGAGCTCGAGGTGCTGACCGCCGAGCACCCGTACCGGGAGCACCTGCACGCGCAGCTGATGCTCGCGCTCTACCGCGACGGGCGTCAGGCCGACGCACTCGACGCGTTCCGCAGGGTGCGGACCGCGCTCGTCGAGGATCTGGGGCTCGACCCCGGCCGCGAGCTGCACCGGCTGGAGGCGTCGATCCTCGCGCAGGACCCGTCGCTCGACCTCGACGCGCCGCCGGAGCGCGTGCCGGCTCGCGCCATGGCCCCGGCGCCCGCGCTCCCCGTGCCCGCCACGCCGCTGCTGGGGCGCGAGGACGACGTGACCACGGCGGCGGCGCTGCTCGGCGGACCCGACGTGCGGCTGCTCACCATCACGGGCCCCGGCGGGATCGGCAAGACGCGCCTCGCGCTCGAGCTGGCCGGCCGGCTCGGCGACCGCTTCAGCGACGGCGCGCGCTTCGTCGCCCTGGCGGCGCTCGATGACCCCGGGCGCGTGCTGCCGGCGATCGCGCACGAGCTGGGCGGCGACGAGGACGACGCCTCGGCGGCGCTGGCCGGGCGCGAGCTGCTGCTGGTGCTCGACAACTTCGAGCAGCTGCTGGCCGCGGGCCCCGAGCTCGGCCGCCTGCTGGCCGCCGCTCCGCGCTCGAAGCTCGTCGTGACGAGCCGCGCCGTGCTGCGGCTGGCGGGCGAGCACGAGCTGGCGCTGGCGCCGCTCGCCGCGGCTCCGGCGGCCGATCTGTTCGTTCGCCGCGCGCGGGCGCTCAACCCGCGGCTGGCGCTGAGCGACGGCGAGGGTGAGCGGATCGCACGCATCTGCGACCGCCTCGACGGGCTGCCGCTGGCGATCGAGCTCGCCGCCGCGCGCTCCAAGCTGCTCACCCCGGCGGCGATCCTCGAGCGGCTCGAGCGGCGGCTCGACCTGCTGAGCGCCGGCCCGCGCGACGCGCCGGCGCGCCAGCAGACGCTGCGGGCGACGCTCGACTGGAGCTACGACCTGCTCGACCCCGCCGCCCGGGCGCTGTTCGCGCGGCTGGGCGCGTTCGTGGGCGGGTGGACGCTCGAGACCGCGGAGACGGTGTGCGGGCCCGACGCGCTCGACGGCCTGGAGACGCTCGTCGACCAGAGCCTCGTCACGGTCGCGGACGAGCGCTTCGCGATGCTCGAGACGGTCCGCGAGTACGCGCTCGAGCGGCTTGCCGAGCGCGGCGAGCTCGACGCGATCCGCAGCGCGCACGCGCAGGCGTTCGCGGCCCTTGCCGAGGAGGCGGACCGCGGCCTGCACTCGCGCGACGTCGGCGTGTGGCTCGACCGCGTCTACGCCGACTACGAGAACCTGCGCGCCGCGATCGACTTCGCAGCGGCGCACGGCGACGCGGCGACCGCGCTGCGGCTGTGCGCCGGCGTGTGGCGCTACTGGGTCTCGCGCGGCAACCTCACCGAGGGCCGCGCGCTGATCGCCGCCGCGCTCGCCGGTGGCGGCCCGCCCGCGCTCCGGCTCGACGCGCTCAACGGCGCCGGCGTGCTGGCGGGCGAGCAGGGAGACTTCCCCGCGGCGCGCGCGCACTTCGAGGAGTCGCTCGCGCTGGCCCGGGAGCACGGCCGCCGCGACCGTGTCGCGCGAGCGCTGTCGAGCCTCGGCAACCTCGCGCTCTATGAGGCGGACCTGCCGGCGGCGATCCGCCTCTACGAGGAGTCGATGGCGCTCTGGCGCGAGAGCGGTGACGACCGGGGCCTGAGCCTGGTCACCCAGAACCTCGGGCTCGCGCACTCCGGCGCCGGCCACCACGAGCAGGCGATCACGCTGCTGGAGGAGAGCGTCGTGCTGGCGCGCCGCGCGGGCGACCCGGCCCATCTGAGCTCGACGCTGCGCTCGCTCGGACGCGCGAGCCTGCTCGGCGGGCGCGACCCCGGGCCGGTGCTCGAGGACATGCGCGAGAGCGTCGAGCTGTCGCGCCGGCTGGCCGACCGCCCTGGGCTGGTGGAGTCGCTGGAGACGGTGGCCGCGATCGTCGATCCCGGCACGGGCGCCGAGCTGATCGGCGCCGCGGAGGCTGCGCGCGACGCGGCCGACGCGGCTCGTCAGCCCGACGAGGAGGCGTGGGTGGTGGAGACGAAGGCGTCGCTGCGGGCGCAGCTCGGCGAGGACGCGTTCGCAACGGCGGTGCAGCGCGGGCGCGAGCTCACGCTGGTCACCGCCGTCGCACGCGCGGTGGGGGTGTGACTACCACTTGCGGCCCATGTCAGCTCCTCTCCTGATCAGACGGCGGGGACGGGACGGAAGGCGACGGCGATGCGGGCGCTCGACAGCGTGCGGCTCGCGGCGATCAGGACGAGCAGCATCCCGAGGCCCGCGACGGCGAACGTGACCCGGCCGCCGAACGCGGTGGCGAGCGCGCCGCCGCCGACGACCGCGGCGCCGAACGCCCACGCCTCGACCGAGTCGAGCAACCCGAACGCGCGGCCGTGGAGGCGCTCGGGCACCATCCGCTGCAGCAGCACGCGGTCGCTGAGGATGAACAGGCCGTCGCCCGCGCCGGTGACGGCGAAGCTGAGCATCGCGAAGCCGAGGGCGGGGGAGAGCGCCGAGCCGGCGAGCCCGGCCACCATCAGCGCCATGCCGCCGAGGTAGCGGCGCCGGACGCCGTCCTCATCCGTGTCGCGGGCGCCGAGCAGCGACCCGCCGATCAGGCCGAGCCCGTAGGAGCTCACGAGCAGGGCGAAGCCGACGCGGCCGGAGCCGAGGTGCTCCTGCGCGAGCACGAGCTCCGCGACGTTCATCGTCCCGGCGGCGAGCACCACGCAGCCGGAGCAGGCCATCAGCGTGCGGACGGCGGGCTCACGGGCGATCGCGCCGATGCCGGCGAGCGGCGAGCCGTGCTTCGGCTCCGGGACGCGCTCGTCCACCCGGGCGGCGCGGACGTGGCCGCGGAGGCCGAGCAGCAGCACCGCCGAGGCGGCGAAGGTGACGGCGTTGATGCCGATCACGAGCTCCGGGCCGGCGAGCAGGAGCAGGCCGGCGGCGCACGCCGGACCCAGCACCTGCCCGGTGTCGCGGACCATGCCGTAGAGCGCGTTGGCGGCGGTCAGGTGGGCGTCCTTGACGAGCGTGGGCAGGAGCGCCGACGTCGCCGGGCGGAACAGCGAGTTGCCGATGCCGGAGAGCAGCGCGAGCGCGATCATCGGCGCGATGCCGTGGCTGAACATGAGGCCCGCGAACGCCGCGGCCCGCACGATGTCGCTGGCGATCGCGCAGCCCAGCCGGCTGGTGCGATCCGCGAGCGCGCCCATCAGCGGCCCGAGCAGCATCGACGGCAGGAGGTCTGCGAGCATCACCGCGGTCGCGGCCCACGCCGAGCCGATGCGCTCGTAGGCGAGCAGCATCAGCGCGATGTAGCCCGCCGCGGCGCCGAGTCCCCCCTGCAGGTGGGCGGCGAAGAACCAGCGCGCGCGCCGCTCCTCCCGCCACAGCGCGATAGACGCTACGCATGCCGGCCGCTCCTCGGTCGATGGGCTACTTTCGTAAGCACGGCGCCATCCTCGGAGCGGCCGGTGACGTCGCGGTAAGCCGGCGGTAAAGCCGCCCGCGGGGTCAGCTGACTACCACTTCCATCCGGACTAGCGGTTCCTCTCGCGGTCGAGACGGTGAGCACGCGGGTGGCGGCGAGCAGCACGAGCAGCATCGCGGCGGCGGCGATCGCGAACGTGGCGCGGGCGCCGACGGTGGTGGCGAGCAGGCCGCTGCCGAGCAGCGCCGCGCCGAAGCCCCAGGCGCCGACGGCATCGACGATCCCGAACGCGCGGCCGTGGAGGCGCTCCGGCACCAGCCGTTGGAGCAGCACGCGGTCGCAGAGCACGAACAGGCCGTTGCCGACGCCCGTGACCGCGAACGTGAGGATCGCGACGACCATCCCGGTCGCGAACGCCGAGCCGGCGAGCCCGGCCACGAGCAGCGCCATGGAGAAGAGGTAGCGGCGGCGGATGGCCGCGTCGCCGTCGTCGCGGGCGCCGAGCAGCGACCCCGCGATCAGCCCGCAGCCGTACGCGCTCGCCAGCACCGCGAAGCCCGCGCGGCCGGCGTCGAGGTCCTGCTGGGCCAGCACGAGCTCGGCCACGTTCATCATGCCCGCGACCAGGATGACGGCGCCGGAGGAGGCGATCAGCGTCCGCACGACGGGCTCTCGCAGCACGCTGCCGGCGCCGGCGAGGATGGAGGCGGGCTCGGGCTCGGCGTCCACCGGCGCGCGGACGTGGCCGCGCAGCTTCAGAAGCAGGAGGCCGGAGATCGCGAAGGTGGCGGCGTTGACGCCGAGCACGAGCTCGGGGCCGGCGAGCAGGAGCAGCACGGCCGCGGCTGCCGGGCCGACGAGCTGGCCGAGGTTCGCGACCGTCCCGTACAGCGCGTTGGCGGCGGTCAGGCGCTCGCGGGCGACGATCGACGGCAGCAGCGCCGAGGTGGCCGGGCGGAAGAGGGCGTTGCCCACGCCGGCGGCGACGGCGAGCGCGAGCATGACCTCGATGCTGCCGGCGAGCACCAGGCCGGCGAACGCGGCGGCGCGCAGGAGGTCGGCGACGATCGCGCAGCCGAGCCGGCTGGTGCGGTCGGCGAGGCCGCCGAGCAGCGGCCCGAGGAACATCGCCGGGAGGAGATCGGCGAGCAGCACCGCCGTCGCGGCCCACGCCGAGCCGATGCGCTCGTAGGCGAGCAGCATCAGCGCGACGTAGCCGGCGGCGGCGCCCAGGCTCCCCTGGAGGTGGGCGGCGAAGAACCAGCGTGCGCGCCGCTCCTCCCGCCAGAGGGCCCGGACGCTACGCATGGTGGCTTGCGGTCAAACGCGGCGCCAGGGCATGGGCATCTCCTCGGATTGCGGGTTCTAGTTGCGACGCAAGGGCATGAGCGACTCTTTCGGCGGTCGGTACTAGGTGCGACGCATGGGCATGAGCGACTCCTTCGGTAGGCGAGGTCTAGTAGCGGCGCGCAGGCATGAGCGTCTCCTTCGTGTCCCATGAGGGAGAATCCGCGGACGCGCCGCATGGATCCGCTCTCACTCAGATGGTCAGTCCAGGTCACGCCGCCATCGTGCGGGGGCCCGCTGACCGCGCGGTAACGCGCGGGTAACCGCTCGGGATGCAGTTCGCGATCCTCGGACCGCTGCGCGTCGACGGGCCTGACGGCCCGGTCGTGCTCAAGGCCGCCAAGCAGCGCTCGCTGCTCGCCGCGCTGCTGCTCGCCCATCGCGAGGAGGCGGTCTCGCCGTCGCGCCTCGTCGACGTGCTGTGGGGCGACGAGCCGCCGGCGACCGCCGCCAAGGCGCTGCAGGTCCACGTGTTCCGGCTGCGGCGCGCGCTCGGGGCGGGCGACCCGATCGTCACGCACGCGTCGGGGTACGCGGTCGCGCTCGAGCCGGGCGACCTCGACCTCGAGCGGTTCGAGACGCTCGTCGAGGCCGCCCGGCGCGCCCGCGCGGCGGGCGAGCTCGAGAGCGCGGCGCGCGACCTGCGCGCCGCGCTGGCGCTGTTCCGCGGCCCGCCGCTCGCCGACGCGCCGCTGCTCGGCCCGGCCGCCAGCGAGCCCGACCGGCTCGCGGAGCTACGGCTCGAGGCGCTGGAGGAGCGGCTCGCCGTCGACCTCGCGCTCGGCGGTCATGCCGCGGTCGTCGGGGAGCTCGAGGCGCTGGCGGTCGAGCACCCTTACCGCGAGCAGCTGCACGCTCAGCTCATGCTCGCGCTCTACCGCGCGGGGCGGCAGGCCGACGCCCTCGAGGCCTATCGGCGCGTGCGCGCGTCGCTGGTCGACGAGCTCGGGCTCGTCCCGGGTCACGAGCTGCAGCGGCTCGAGGCGGCCATCCTCGCGCAGGACCCCGCACTCGAAGGGGCCGGCCGGCCCCGCGAGCTCGTTCAACCCCTGCTGCCCGCCCCGCTCACGCCGCTGCTCGGTCGCGAGCAGGACCTGACGGGCGCCGAGGCGCTGCTCGCGGACCCCGGCGTCCGCCTGCTCACGCTCACCGGCCCCGGGGGGATCGGGAAGACGCGCCTCGGCCTCGAGCTCGCCCGCCGCGCCGGCGCCGGAGCGCGCTTCGTCACGCTGGCGGCGATCAACGACGCGGAGCGCGTCGGGCCGGCGATCGCGCAGGCGCTCGGGGACGACGACGTCGCGCTGGTCGTGCTCGACAACTTCGAGCACGTGCTCGCCGCCGCGCCCGAGGTCGCCGCCCTGCTCGCCGCGTCACCCGGGCTCAAGGTCGTCGCGACGAGCCGCGCGCCGCTGCACGTGGCGGGCGAGCATGAGCTGCCGATCGCCCCGCTGGCCGTCGCGCCCGCGGTCGAGCTGTTCCTCAGCCGCGCGCGCGCCGTCGACCCGCGGCGCGACCTGACGGGCGAGCGCGCGCTGATCGAGCGCATCTGCGAGCGGCTCGACAGGCTGCCGCTCGCGATCGAGCTGGCGGCCGCGCGCACCCGCGTGCTCGCGCCCGCGGCGATCCTCGAGCGGCTCGAGCACCGGCTCGACCTGCTGAGCGGCGGCCCGCGCGACGCGCCCGCGCGCCAGCAGACGCTGCGCGCGGCGATCGGCTGGAGCTACGACCTGCTCGCGCCGGCGGAGCAGGGGCTGTTCGCCGCCCTCGGCGTGTTCGTCGGCGGCTGGACGCTCGAGCTGGCCGAGGCGGTGTGCGGGGAGGACGTGCTCGACGGCCTGGCGACGCTCGTCGACCACAGCCTCGTGACGGCGAGCGGCGGGCGCTTCGGGATGCTGGAGACCGTGCGCGAGTACGCGCTCGAGCGGCTGGCCGAGGACCCGGGGGAGACGGAGATCCGCCGGCGCCACGCACGCGCCTACGCCGAGCTCGCCCTGCGAGCCGACGAGATCCGGCTCGGCCGCGACGTCGGCGACTGGCTGGACGAGCAGCACGCCGAGCGGGAGAACATCCGCGCCGCGATCGGCTTCGCGGCGGCCGACGGCGACGCCGCGACCGCGCTGGCGCTGTTCGGGGGCTGGCGCTACTGGGAGACGCGCGGGAACCTCGCCGAGGGGCGCGCGCTGGCGGCGACGGCGCTCGCCAGCGGCGAGGGCCCGCCCGCGCTGCGGCTGCGCACGCTCAACGCCGCCGGCGTGCTTGCGGGCGAGCAGGGCGACTTCCAGGCGGCGCGGGAGCTGTTCGCCGAGAGCGTCGAGCTGGCCGACCGTGCCGGCGACAACGCCTTCCTCGCGCGCGCGCTCGTCAATCTCGGCAACATCGAGCTCTACGAGGGGGCGTTCGACGACGCGATCCGCCTCTACGAGCGGGCGGTCGAGCTGTGGCGCGACGCGGGCGAGCCCGCGATGAGCGACATCGCCACGCAGAACCTCGGGCTCGCCTACAGCGGCGCCGGCCAGCACGAGCGCGCGATCGAGCTGCTCGACGAGAGCGTCGCGCTGGCGCGCAGCACCGCGGATCCCTCGCACGTCGCGTCGGCGCTGCGCACGCTTGCCCGCGCGCTGCTCGTCGGGCAGCGCGACCCGGAGCGCGCGCTCGCGCTGCTCCGCGAGGGTCTCGCGCTGTCGATCGAGCTCGACGAGCGGCCCGGCATCCTCGAGACGCTGGAGACGATGGCCGCGATGGTCGATCCGCGCACGGGCGCCGAGCTGATCGGCTCCGCCGAGGCCGCGCGGGACGCCGCGGGAGCCTCGCGCCACCCCGACGAGGAGACGTGGGTCGTCGAGGTCAAGGCGCGGCTGCGGGCGGCGCTCGGAGATCCTGAGTACGACGACGCGGTGCGGGCCGGACGTGTCGTCGACCTGAACGAGGCCGCCGCTCGGGCCGGAACCGGTTAGTGGGTCCCGCGCAATCGGGTACCCGGGAAGCAACGGGACCGAGCCGAGAGCGCTGCTCGCCGCCGGTCACATTGCAACCGATGGGAACGCACGCTCCGCTGGACGCGGACGTGTGGACCGCGGAAGGGGCGCCATGCCCGAGCCTCTGAATCTGGATGTCCCCGCGCGAGCGGAGGCTGCGCAAGGAGTACGCGCGCTGCTGCGCCGGCACCTTGCCGGGCGCATGGCCGAACACGAGCTGGCGGACGCCGAGCTGGTCGTCACCGAGCTCCTGAGCAACAGCATGCGGCACGCCGGGATCGCCCGGAACGCTCCGCTGCGCGTGCGCGTCTCCACCGACGGTGCGGTGCTGCACCTCGAGGTCGAGGACGGCGGGCGGACGGGTGCGGTGCGCATCCGCGAGTCGGACCCGGTCACGGGAGGGATCGGGCTCAAGCTCGTGGATGCGCTCGCCCTGTCCTGGGGCGTGGAGCGCGGCTCGCACACGATCGTGTGGGCCGACCTGCCGTTCCACCCGACGGGCTAGAGCAGCCCCGCGGCCCGGCCGGCGGTCAGCGCCGCGCCGCGGGCGCCCATGAACACCGCCTCCGAGCGCTCGAACGGGCCGATGTGCGCCTCCTTGACGGCGCGCGCGGCGACGCCCTCCGACCAGCCGCCCGCCATCACGAGCCGCGTGTGCGGGCCCGCGACGCGCGCCATCCGGTCGAGCAGGTCGGCCGCGCCGCGGCCAGCCGACTCGAGCGCCGCGCGCCAGACGAGCGCCGGGGTCGGGTCGGCGCCGATGTTGACGAGCGCCACGCGGTAGTCGTTGAGGCCCTGCAGCTCGATGCCGCCGGCCTCGGCGTCGACGTCGAGCGCCGCGCGCTCGAGCGCGTCGCGGCCGTCCGGGCCGACGCCGAGCAGCGCGAGCACGCGCCCGAGCGCGGCGCCCGAGCGCATCGCGCCGAGCAGGTTCTGGCGCTCGGGAACGGCGTGCCAGCCGACCATGATCTCGTCCGCGACCGCCTGCGCCACGCGCTCGCGGTCGAGCGGCGCGACCGCGCGCACGAACGCCTCCGCGGTGCCCCACGAGTCGAGCACGTCCCCCTCGCCGACCGCGCCCGCGCCGACCGCGGCGCTCAGGTGGTCGTGGCCGCCGACGGCGAGCACGGCGCCGCGGGCGCGCGGCAGCGCGTCGCCGGCGCGGCCGAGCGGCGTGCCCGCGAACGCCGGCTCGGGCAGCAGGCCCGCCGGCGCGCCGGCCCACGCCAGCGCCTCGTCCCACCACCCGCGCGCGTGGAGGTCGAGGAACCCGGTGCGGGAGGCGAGCGACAGCTCCGCGCCCTGTTCGCCGCCGAGCCGGTGCACGACCCACTCGCCGACGCTCAGCCAGCGCACGCCGCGCTCGCTCTCGGGCGCGTTGTCGCGCAGCCAGCGGTACTTCGCGATCGTCCGCAGCGCGCGCGCCGACAGCCCGGTGGTGGCGGCGAAGCCGGGCAGCTCCTCGTCGATCCGCTGCGCCGCCTCCTCGCCGCGCGAGTCGTACCACGCGATCGAGGGGAGGACCGGCTCGCCGTCGCGGCCCAGCAGCACGCCGGTCTCGGCCATGCTCGACACGCCGAGGCCGGTGACCTCGCCGTCCGGCGCGCGGTCGAGCGCCTGCGCCGCCGCGGTCAGCGCGACGTCGACGAACGCCTGCGGGTCGATCTCGGCGCCGGTCGGCAGCGGCGACCACGTGATCGGCGCCTGGCCGTGCGCGATCTCCTCGCCGTCGGGCGTGACCACGGCCGCCTTGCACGAGGTCGTGCCGAGGTCGAGTCCCAGCAGCAGCTCGCGGCTCACGCGTGGAAACCTAGTCCGTCGCTCCCGCCCGCAAGCAATCGAGCGCGGCCCGCGCCGCGGTGTCGTCCGTGACCAGGACGTGGATCAGGCCCGCGCGTGCCGCCCCGACGATCGAGGGTCCCTTGGGAGCTCCCCCCGCCACGGCGATCACGGTGCCGGTGTTGCGCAGCTGATCGCGGGACACGGCCAGCAGCAGCTTCTCGTCCTCGAACGCGACGGGGCGCCCGTCGATGTCGAAGTAGCGCGAGGCCACGTCGCCGACGGCGTGCACGAGGTCGTCACGTGCGGCGAGGGCGTGGGCCGGCGCGGTCTCCACCTCGGCGGTCGGGGGCCCGATGCCGACGAGCGCGGCTGCGAGCCGGTCCCAGAGGGCCAGCCGGCGGCTCACGTCCTCGTCCGCCAGGAGCGTCCTGCGAAGCCGCTGAGACGGCATGGCCGGCGAGTGCAGGAAGTCGACGTCCGCGCCGGCCAGCGCGGCGATCCGCCGGGCGATCTCGTTCGTCTGGAAGCGCGCGTCGATCTCGTCGAACGCGGCGATGGCCGGGATGAGGTGCACGCCGTGCAGGGGCGGGAACTGCCGGGACTGCGCGATCTCCTCGATGGTGCTGCCCCAGGACACGGCCATCGCGTCGCCGGGTGCCAGCGCGAGCCTGGCGATCTCCTCGACCGCGGGCGCGGCGAGGACGTGCAGGCCGCTCCGGCTGGAGGCGGGGACCACGACCACGCGCCGGAGGCCGAGCACCGAGCGCAGCTCCTCCGAGAGGCGCTCGGGTGACGACGGGCGGCGGATCTCGATGTGGACGATCCCCTCGTCGCGCGCGAGCTGCAGCATCCGCGACACCGTCGACCGGGAGACGCCGAGCCGCTGCGCGACCTCCTGCTGCGAGAGCTGGTCGCGGTAGTACAGCTCCGCAGCATCGGTCACTTCCTGCACAAATGTGCTGGACAATTGTTCAGGCACGTCGTAGGGTTGTACCAGCCAACGAAACGACCCGCAAGTGAGGACGACCCCGATGCCGCTCACAGACACGACCCGCGCCACCACCGCACCGACGACGGCCGAGCGCCGCGCCCTGCGCCAGATCCAGACGTCAGGCGGCCGCTTTGCCGTCATCGCTGCCGATCACGGCCAGCCGCTCGTCGACATGCTCGACGGGCTCGGTGTGTCGAGCGCTCCCGAGGAGCAGCGCGCGTTCAAGGCCGACCTCGTCGACACGATCGGGCGCGAGGCCAGCGCGGTCCTGGTGGACCCCGATGTGTCGCTGCCCCACATCGTCGACGCCGACGTGGTCCCGCGTGACGTGGGGCTCATCGTCCGGATCGAGGCCGACGGCCACGAGGTCGAGGACGGTCTGCGCCGTTCCGGGCTGATCACCGGCCTTGGCGCGGAGGGCGCGCGAGCCCTCGGCGCCACGGCGGCGAAGGTGATGGTCTTCCTGCGCGCCGACCGCGAGGACCTCGACGGCTACACGGCCGCCACGGTGCGGACCGCGCTCGAGGACTGCCGGCGTGCGGACCTGCTCTGCGTGATGGAGCTCATGACCTACCGGTTCGACGACGAGAGCCCGGAGGACTTCGCCTCCCGCAAGGAGGACCTCGTCGTCGACGGCGCCGTGTTCCTGCAGGAGTGCGGCACGAAGGTGCTCAAGCTCGAGTACCCGGGCAGCGCGGAAGGGTGCCGGCGCGTCACCGACGCGATCGACGTGCCGTGGGCCGTGCTTTCGGCGGGCGTCGATCACGAGGCGTTCTGCGAGCAGCTGCGCAACGCCATGGCGGGCGGGGCGGACGGGTTCATCGCCGGGCGCTCGCTGTGGAAGGAGGCCGTCGGCCGGCCCTCCGCCGAGCGACGGAAGTTCTTCGACGGCGTCGGCCGCGCGCGCATGGAGGAGCTGCTGGCGATCGTCGACGCAGCGGGGTAGCGGTGCGGCAGCTGCTCGTCGGGCTCGATGTCGGCACGACGTACTGCAAGGCGCTCGTGCTCGATTCCGAGGGCGAGGAGCTGAGCGAGGCCCGCGCCCGCACGCCCTGGACCTCCGTCGCGACCGGCGCCGAGCTCGACCCGCTGACGATCACGCGCGCGGTCCACACGGTCGCCGCCACGGCGCTCGCCGAGGCGCCCGCGGGGACCGTGGCGGCCGTCGGGATCGCCGGCATGGCGGAGACCGGCGTGCTGCTCGACCGGCGCGGCGAGCCGGTCGGTCCGGCCATCGCGTGGCACGACGTCCGCGGGACGGACGAGGCGCGCGCGATCGCGGGCGCGCTCGGCCGCGGGACGTTTGCCGCGCGGACCGGCTTGCCGGCATCGCCGCTGTGCGCGCTCGCCAAGCTCCGCTGGCAGCGCTCGCACGCGCCGGGCGCCGCGGAGGCGGTGCGCTGGCTCGGCATGCCCGAGTGGATCGCGCGCTCGCTCGGCGCCGAGGACGCCGCCGAGCTGTCGCTGGCGTCGCGCACCGGCATGCTCTCGCTCCGGGATCGCGCATGGTGGCCGGAGGCGCTGGGCTGGCTCGGCGTGCCGGAGGGGTTCCTCGCCGAGCTCGTCCCCGCGGGCACGCCGCTGGGGCACGCCGGCGACGCGCTGCCCGCGGCGAGGGGCGCCGTCATCACCGTCGCAGGGCACGATCACGTTGCGGCGATGGTGGGGACCGGGGCGACCGCCGAGGGCGACGTCCTGCACTCGTCGGGGACCGCCGACGTCTTCGTGCGCAGCGTCCCGCAGCCGCTCGTGCAGGAGCGGATCGCCGAAGCGGTCGCGAACGGCGTCACGGTGGGGTGGCACGTCATCCCCGACCGCTGGGCGCTGCTCAGCGGCAACGAGCTCAACGTCTCGCTCGCCTCCGTGCTGCAAGAGCTGGGCGTGAACGGCCAGGCGGAGCGCGAGGCGCCCCGGCGCGGCCGCCGCGGAGCTCGGGCCGGGCGAGACGGGCACGAGCCCCGCCCACGTGTGGCGGGCCGCGCTGGAGGCGGGCGCGGACCTCAGCGCCGCGACCCTGGCGCGCATCGATGCGGTGGGCGGGCCGCGGACGCGCATCGTCGGGACGGGCGGCGGGGCGCGGGGCGCGGCCGCGCGCGCCGTCAAGGAACAGAAGCTGGGTGCGATCGAGTGGTCGCCCGTCCAGGAGGCGACAGGCCGGGGCGCGGCGCTCCTGGGAGGCGTCGCCGCGGGCGTCGTCGCGCCGCTCGAGGCGGTCCCGGCGGCGTGCCCATGATCGAGTCGCCGAGCGTCGTCGTCGTGGGGAGCCTCAATCTCGACCTGGTGGCCGAGGTCGCGCGGCTGCCGAGCCGCGGCGAGACCCTGCTGGCCGACGGCCAGAGCCGGGCGCTGGGCGGCAAGGGCGCCAATCAGGCCGTGTCCGCGGCGCGCCATGGCGTAGGCGTCGCGATGGTTGGCTGCGTCGGTGCGGATCTCGACGGGCGCCGGCTGACCGACGCGCTCGCGGGCGAGGGGATCGACGTCCGCGGCGTCCGCGCGCGCGACGACACGGCGACCAGCACCGCGCACATCACCGTCGACCGCGAGGGCGCGAACACGATCGTCGTGCTGCCCGGCGCGAACACCACCCTCTCCGCGGGCGAAGTGCGCGACGCGCTTGCCGGGCTCGGGGCTCCCGACGTGCTCCTGGTGCAGCTCGAGATCCCGCTCGATGCCGTGATGGCGGCGGCCGCGGGACCCGCATCACGGGTCATCCTGAACCCGGCGCCGGCACGGCCGCTGCCGCCCGAGCTGCTGCGGCACGTCGACGTCCTGGTGCCCAACGTGCCGGAGCTCGGCGCGCTGACCGGCGGCGACGTGCCCGAGACGCTCGAGGACATCACCGCGCGCGCCCGCGGGCTCGCGAACGGCATGGCCGTCGTGGTCACGATGGGCGAGGCGGGTGCGCTGGTCGTCGACGGCGACGAGCTGACCCACGTCCCGGCTCCGGAGGTCGACGCCGTCGACACCACCGGCGCGGGCGACGCGTTCTGCGGCAGCCTCGCCGCCGGGCTCGCCGGCGGCTCCTCGCTCGTCGCCGCGGTGAGCGACGCGGTGCGCGTCGCGTCCCGCTCGACGACCCGCCCGGGTGCGCTGGAGGCGTTCCCGACCGGCGACGAGATCGCTGACCTGCTCAGCGTCCGGCGCTGACGTCCGCCTCCATGGCGCCGAGCGCCGTGACGCTGCGCGCCGCCACGGCGCAGGCGGTGGCCGCGGCGCGGGCGGGCTCGGCGCCGGCTGCGTACGCCGCGACGAAGGCCGCCGCGAACGAGTCGCCGGCGCCGGTCGGGTCGATCTCGCGCACGGCCGGTGCGCGAACGGTGACGGCGTCGAGGTCCGGCCCGTGAAGCTCCGCGCCGGCCGGTCCGAGGGTCGCGCACACGAGCGCGCCGCGGTCGACGAGCTCGCGCGTCGTCAGCCCGAGCGCCTCGAGCTCGCCGGGCGAGGGGAACACGACGCTCGCCCGCCGCGCGAGCTGCGCGGTCCGCTCCCGCGCCTCCGGCGGCGAGTCGGGGCGCAGGTTCGGATCGAGCGAGAGCCGCGCGCCGGCTCCGAGCCCGGCGGCGACCGTGCGCGCGACGGTCTCGGCGAGCTCGTTGCCGAACCCGATGCTCGACCCGGAGACGTGGATCCAGTCCGCCGCGCGTGCGGCGCGCTCCGCGGCCGCGACGTCGATCGCCTCGGCCGCCGAGCCGCGGACGGAGAAGTAGAAGTCGCGCCCGCCACTGCTGTCGTAGGCGACCATGGCGACGGCCGTCGGGCGGCCGGCCGCCTCGGTGAGGACGGCGGTGTCGACCCCGTCGCGCCGCAGCCGCTCGCGCAGGTAGCGGCCGAAGGCGTCGTCGCCGACGGATCCCGCCAGCGCGACGCGGGCGCCGAGGCGGGCGGCGACCGACGCGAAGATCGCGGGCGCGCCGCTGCAGAACGGCCCTTGCCAGCTCCCAGGTCGCGCGACCTCGCCGTCGCTCTCCGAGCGCTTGAGCTCCATGAGCACCTCCCCGACGGCCAGGATCATCGGCCGGCCCGCCGTCCCCGGTCGAGGAACGGCGGGCGCGACCGCGTCGCACCGGGCAGGAGGAGGAGCATTCCCGGTACGAGTTCGTCGCCGTGCGCCGCGTTCAGACCGCTTGCCTGGCGCCGGCGAAGAGATCGACGGTGCGGCGATAGTTCTCAGCTATCAGCTCCGCCGCCGCGTCTGCGTCGATGGTGCCCGCGAGCCACTGCGTGAGCGGCTCCCAGAAGATCGTGCGCCCGATCGCGAAGCCGATGAAGCCGTCGACCTGCGCGGCCTCCTCGAGCCAGTGCGCGACCGTCGCCTCGTCGGCGCCGGCGCCCAGGACGACGCAGCCGACCTGATCGCGTCCGTCGGCGCGTGCCGCGTCCGCGACCAGCCGGTAGTCGTCGGCCCTGGTCATGCCCTCGACCTTCCACACGTCGGGCTCGACGCCGGCGCGGTGCAGCTCCTCGATGGCCTGGACGACGAGCGGCGGGCGCGCCTCGGGCTCGGCCGGGACGAGCAGCTCGAAGAGGTACTTCGTCTCGCGCGGGGCGAGCCAGTCCGACAGCTCCGCGAGCCGGGCGGCCTGCCGGCGGTTCAGCTCGGCGTCGCCCTCGGGGTCGTAGCGGACGAGGACCTTGACGAAGTCCGGCTCGAACGCCTCGATGTGCTCGCCGAACCGCTCGCCGTACTCGAAGTCGAACTCGGGCTGCGAGCTCTTCTCGGCGGCGAGGGCGAGGGTCAGGCCGTTGGCCTTGGCTTCCCGGGCGGCGGCGGCGCCGTTCTCCTCGTCGGTCAGCGCGCCGAGCACGCTGCGGTCGCCACTGTCCGCGACGGCGAGCAGGCCCTGGCCGATGATGCGCTTGGCCTCCGCCATGCGCTCGCGCTCGGCGTCCGTGGGCGCGCCCGTCGATGCCGAAGAGCTTCGTCGCGAACGACGTGCGGTGGTCGAAGGCGAGGATGTAGAGGGGTCGGTCGTATCCGAGGCTCATGCGAGCACTCCTTGGGTTCGTGGTGGGGGGAGTGGTGATGCGCTGGCCGTGCCGTCGACCGTGAGGTGCACGAAGCACGACCGGCCCTCGGCGAGCTCCTCGACCGCGACGCCGGCGGCGACGCGCCCCAGCGCGAGGTCGAGGGGCGACGGGCGCGCCGCGCGCTGCGCGTGGCCGAGGATCGTGGGGCGCACGCGGACGCCGGCGCGGCGGGCCAGGTCCTCGCCGATGCGGACCGCGTCGCCCACCGCCTCGGACATCACCGCGATCGCGTCGCCCGTCGGGGCCCGGTCGGCGAGCGCGCCGGCGACCGCGTCGAGTTCGAGGGGGCGCTCGGGCACGAGGACGAGGTCGACGCCGGCGGCGTCCGCGACCGCATCGGCGAGGTAGCCGCGGGGCGCTCCGAGGGTCTCGACGAGAAAGGCCCGGCCCGGCAGCGAGCGGCCCGTCACGCGCAGCTGATCGATCGTCACGAGCGCGAACCCGATCGCGGAGTCCATGCCGATGGTGGCGCCGGTGCCCTCGACATCGTGGTCGATGGTCGCCGGGACGAACGCCACCGGGAGGGCGTCGGCGAGCACTTGCGCGCCGCGTGCGGAGCCGTGGCCGCCGATCACGACGAGAGCGTCGAGGCCGAGCGCGTCGAGCGCCTGGAAGCACGCGTCGCGGCCTGCCGTGGTCTCGAGCGCCTTCCAGCGGCTCGAGCCGAGCCAGGTGCCTGCCTCGTGCGCGCGGGCGTCCGCTCCGTCGCGGGTCAGGGAGGTCACGCGGCGCTCGGCGAGTCCAGCGAAGCCACCTCGAATCCCGCACGCTTCGCCACCGAGGCGCTCCACCTGCTCGCACACGCCGGCGATCGCGGCGTTCATGCCCGGCGCGTCCCCGCCACTCGTCACGACACCGAGACGCAAGGGCTGGGGTGGGTGGAGCGGAGTTTCGATAGCACTCGTTTTATCATCGGGCACGCCATAGCACAAGCGACTCGAAACAAATACACGTCTGAACGAAACAATCCGTGGCGAGGGGATGGTTTCGGATACGCTGCCCGCCATGGAGCGCTCTTCGCCTGACGGGCCGGTATTCGCGGACGAACGGCAGGCGCGCATCGCCGAGCTCGTGGCGGTGCGCGGTCGCGCTCGGATCGGCGAGCTCGCGGAGACGTTCCGCGTCACCGAACCGACCATTCGCAAGGATCTGAGCGCGCTTCAGGAACGCGGGCTCTTGAAGCGGACGCACGGAGGCGCGCTCGCGGTCCACCCGAACGTCGACCGCGAGCTCGCGGGGCGCCAGGAGTCGCATCGCGAGCGCAAGGAGGCCATCGCGGTGGCCTGCCTGCGGCTGCTCGAGGATGGCGACTCCGTGTTCCTCGACAGCGGCACCAGCGTCGAGGCGATCGCCCGGCTCATCGCCGGCGGTAGCGAGCTCCGCCTGTCGGTGCTCACGAGCAGCCTGGCCGTCGCCACCCTGCTCGCGGAGGTGCCCACGATCGACTGCGTGCTGCTCGGTGGCCAGGTGCGCCGCGTCGACGGCTCGGTTGCGGGCGACCTGGCGCTCGAGAACCTGCAGCGCTTCGCCTTCAGCACGGCCTTCATCGGCGTCAGCGGCTTCTCCGAGCTGGGCATCAGCGTCGGCAGCCTCGCCGAGGCGGCGCTGAAGGGGGCGGTCATCGAGCGGGCCCGCCGGGTCGTGCTGCCGGTCGACCACAGCAAGGTCGGCGCGACCGACTTCGCGCGGGTGAGCGAACTCGACTCGGTCGACGTCGTCGTCATGGACGAGGCGTCCCCCGCGGTGCGCGACCTCTGCGCCGCGTACGACATCGAGCTGATCACGCCTCAGGGATAGCCCGCCTTCCGGTCTGATATTCGAATTCTTTCGAATCGGCTTGACTTTCTTCGGATACCGCAATAGCGTGCAGTAAGTCGGAAGAGCAGAGCCGGGCCGAGGCGTTCGAATTCGGCCATGTTCCGAGGAGGAGGAGAACACCTATGAGCGGTAACACCCGGGCAGCCGGGCGATCGCCCGTGCCCGTGCGCGGCGAGCCTTCGACATCTGGCCAGGGCGACGGGCATGCCTGAGCCGATTCTCGAGGCCAGGAACCTGGTGAAGAGCTTCGGCAAGGTCAAGGCATTGCGCGGAGCCAGCTTCACGGTCTATCCGCAAGAGGTCGTCGCCCTCATCGGCGACAACGGAGCCGGCAAGAGCACGCTGGTCAAGACGCTCGTCGGCGTGCATCCTCCCGACAGCGGCGAGATCCTGTTCGAGGGCAAGCCGGTGTCGATCGCGACGCCGCACGACTCGCGCGATCTCGGGATCGAGACCGTCTACCAGGATCTCGCCCTCGCGGCGGAGATCGACCCGGCCGCGAACATGTTCCTCGGCCGCGAGATCATGCGCCCGGGGTTCCTCGGGAAGCTCGGGTTCCTCGACAAGGCCACGATGCGCACGCGCAGCGACGAGGCGTTCGACTCGCTCGGGGTCAGGATCCAGGACACGAGCGCGCGCGTGGCCAACATGTCCGGCGGTCAGCGCCAGGGCATCGCCATCTGCCGTGCGGTGACGTGGGCCAAGAAGGTCGTCTTCATGGACGAGCCGACGGCGGCGCTGGGCGTCGTCCAGACGCGCAACGTGCTCGACCAGATCAAGCGCGTGCGCGAGCACGGCCTCTCGGTCGTGCTGATCAGCCACAACATGCCGGAGGTCTTCGAGGTCGCCGACCGCATCGAGGTGTTGCGCCTCGGCGCGCGCGTCGCGCGGCTGAAGCCGCAGGACGTCTCGATGGAGGACGTCATCGGGGCGATGACCGGCGCCATGACGTTCCGCGATGACGAGGAGGCGAAGTCATGACGACGCCCGTCCTCCCGCCCGACGAAGAAGCCCTCGAGGAGGCGCCCGAGGCCGACCCCGAAGCCCCGCTGTGGAAGCGGCTGCTCGGCGGCTCGAGCATCTCGATCGCCCTCATCCTGCTCGGCCTCATCCTCGCGTTCTCGTTCCTGAAGCCGGCCGAGTTCTTCGCCGTCTCGAACGCGCGCAACATCGCGACCGACGCGGCGGTGCTGCTCGTCCTGGCGACGGGCCTCACGTACATCATCATCACGGCCGGCATCGACCTCTCGGTCGGCGCGGTGCTCGTGTTCGCCGGCGTCGTGTCGGCGAAGGTCATGAACTCGATGGGCGGCAACGACTGGGGAGTCATCCTGGTCGGCCTCGTGGTCGCGATGGTGGCCGGTGGCGCCTGGGGCACGCTCAACGGGCTCCTGATCACCAAGGCGAACATCCCACCGTTCATCGTCACGCTGGGCACGCTCGGCATGGCCCTCGGCTCGGCGCTGCTGATCACCGGCGGCGTCGATGAGCGCGAGGTGCCGTTCAAGCTGATCGAGACGATCGGCTCGGGCCGGCTGTTCGGCGAGATCCCCTACCTGGTGATCATCGCCGCGGTGGTCGCGCTCGTCTTCGGGATCATCCTCGCGCAGACGCGCTTCGGCCGGTACACGTACGCGGTCGGCTCGAATCCCGAGGGTGTCCGGCGCGCCGGCGTCAACGTCGACGCGCACCTGACCAAGATCTACGCGCTGGGCGGGACGCTGGCCGGACTGGCCGGCTTCCTCTCGCTCGCGCGCTTCGGCACCACGTCGATCGGCGGGCACTCGACCGACAACCTCGACGCGATCGCGGCGATCGTGATCGGCGGTACCAGCCTGTTCGGCGGCGTGGGCACGATGCTCGGCACGCTCGTCGGCGTCTTTATCCCGGCGGTGTTGCGCAACGGCTTCGTGATCGTCGGCGTGCAGCCGTTCTGGCAGCAGGTCGCCGTCGGCGCCGTTCTCATCATCGCTGTCTACCTCGACCAGTTGCGTCGCTCGCGCTATGCGCGCTAGCGGCCGGATGTCCACCCTCAAGAGGAGGAGAGAAGTAATGCAAGGAAACTCACGATCGCGGTGGGCTCTCGGCGCCGTGTGCGCGCTGGCGCTCTTCGTCGGCGCCTGCGGTGAAGACGACTCAGGCGGCGGCTCGTCGAGCGGCGGCAGCGAGGACTACAAGATGACGCTGATCGCCGGCGTGAAGGGCGACGAGTTCTACATCACGATGAACTGCGGAGCCCAGGCGGAGGCCAAGAAGCAGGGCGTCACGCTCGACTTCCAGGGCCCCGACCAGTTCGACGCCACGCTGCAGACCCCGATCGTCAACGGCGTGATCGCCAAGAAGCCGGACGCGATCCTGATCGCGCCGACGGACGCGAAGGCGATGTACGTCCCGATCAAGCAGGCGGCTGACGCCGGCATCAAGATCGTGCTCGTCGACACCACGCTCGAGAACGCCGACATGGCCGTCTCCCAGATCGCCTCGGACAACGTCGGTGGCGGCAAGGCCGCTGCGAAGGCGCTCGCCGACGCGATCGGCGGATCGGGCAAGGTCCACGTCAACAACACGAAGCCGGGCATCTCGACCACGGACGAGCGCGCCAAGGGCTTTGAGGAAGAGGCCAAGACGCTCGGCCTCGACTACCTCGGGATGGACTACAACCAGGACCAGCCCGACAAGGCCGCCTCGATCACCAAGGGCATCCTCGCCAAGAACCCCGACCTCGCGGGCATCTTCGCGACGAACCTGTTCGGGGCCGAGG
This sequence comes from uncultured Solirubrobacteraceae bacterium, assembly GCA_963811595.1. Lineage (GTDB taxonomy): Bacteria > Actinomycetota > Thermoleophilia > Solirubrobacterales > Solirubrobacteraceae > DASQFQ01. The sequence goes on along the minus strand of CAWERW010000016.1, from coordinate 320,114 downwards.
GCGCCGCTGCCGGTCTGCGCGAGTCCGGCAACAAGGACGTGAAGATCGTCGGCTTCGACGCCGGCCCGAAGCAGGTCGCCGACCTCGAGGAGGGCCTGCTCCAGGCGCTCGTCGCCCAGAAGCCCTCCGACATCGGCGCGCAGGGCGTGCAGCAGGCGGTCGCCGCCCTCAAGGGCGATCCGACCAAGAAGGAGATCGGTACGGGATCGACGATCCTCACCAAGGACAACCTCAGCGAGAACAAGGACGCGACGTACCAGTCCAGCTGCTGAGGCACGTAACTCGCCGGCCCGCCTCTGCGCGGGCCGGCGCCGCTTCTCCGTAAATCTCACGACGGACGGACCACCTCCATGAAAGCTGTTCTCTACTCAGAGCCGCGCGTCTTCGCCGTTGAAGACATCCGCGCGACGGACCCCGGTCCGAACGACGTGCAGATCCGCGTCCACCAGACCGGGCTCTGCGGCACCGACAAGCACATCCACGAAGGGGATTTCACCGCGCAGTTCCCGCTCGTGCCGGGCCACGAGATCGTCGGCACGGTCGAGTCGGTCGGCGACGCTGTCACCGCCTTCGACCCCGGTCAGTGGGTCACGATCAACCCCAACATGAGCTGCGGGCGCTGCGACCAGTGCCAGCGCGGGCGCCAGCTCCTGTGCCGCAACCTGACGGGCATCGGCTCCAACAGCGACGGCGGGTTCGCCGAGCTGATCACAGTGCCGGCCGACGTCGTCTTCGACGTCGACGGGCTCGATGCGGACGTCGCGGTGTTCGCCGAGCCGACCGCGTGCGCGCTCCACGGGCTCGAGACGCTGCGGCCACAGCCAGGGAGCACCGCGCTGGTCCTCGGCTCCGGTGCGACCGGGCTGCTGCTGGCGCAGTTGCTCGCCTCGGGGGGCGTCGCGCACGTGACCTCCGCCTCGCCGCGCCAGAACCAGCTCGACACGGCGCGAGCGCTCGGCATCGACTCGACCGTCCTGATCGAGCGCGACTGCCCGGAGGACAGCGTGCGCAAGCTCTACGAGCATTCCGAGGGCGGCTACGACTATGTGGTGGAGGCGACGGGCTCGGCTCGCGTCGGAGCGAAGTGCGTCGGCCTCACCCGGGACGGCGGCACCGTGATGGTCTACGGCGTCACGCACCCGGATGACACCTTCCCGGTGCACCCGTACGACCTCTTCCGTCGTGAGATCACGATCAAGGGCTCGTTCGCCGAGATCTCCTCGTTCCCGGCCGCGATCGCCGCGCTGCGCTCCGGCAGGGTGCGGACCGACGGGCTCATCACCCATCGCTACGGCCTTCACGAGTACGGCCGGGCGCTCGACGACTTCGCCAACGACAAGTCGTTGCACAAGGCCGTCGTCAGCCCGCTGGCCTGACGGAGCTCGCCATGCGCACGCTGTCTCTCGAGGAGGCGCTGACGCGCGCGCATCAGCTGGCAGACGCCGGCGAGCGACGGCTGCTGGGCATCTGCGGACCGCCCGGGGGAGGGAAGTCCACGCTCGCCGGGCGGATCGTCGAGCAGCTCGGCGATCGCGCGCGGCTCGTCGGCATGGACGGGTTCCACCTCGCCCAGACCGAGCTCGCACGCCTCGGACGCGCGGAGCGCAAGGGCGCGGTGGACACGTTCGACACGGCCGGGTACATCGCGCTTCTCCGGCGTCTCCGCGAGGCGTCGGAGGAGGTCGTCTACGCCCCGGAGTTCCGGCGCGAGATCGAGGAGCCGGTCGCCGGCGCCGTCGCGGTCGCCCGCACCGTCCCGCTCGTGGTCACGGAAGGCAACTACCTGCTCGCCGACGGGCCCGGCTGGTCCGAGGTGCAGTCGCTGCTCGACGAGGTCTGGTTCGTCGCGATCGACGAGGACACCCGCGTGCGCTGGCTGATCGAGCGGCACATCCGGTACGGCAGGGCGCCGGCCGCGGCGCGCGCGTGGGTGCTCGGCACCGACGAGCGGAACGCGCAGCTCGTGCACGCGACGAAGGGGCGCGCGCACGCGCTCGTGCGGCTCGAGGTCGCGTGACCGCGCACCTCCGCGCATACGTCTCTCTGTGGTCGGCCGACCTGCTCGCGCTCGGCGACGCGGTCGACCTCGTCGCCGACAGCGCCGACGGGCTCCACGTCGACGTCTTCGATGCCCACCACGTCGACGAGCTCCTGTTCGGCCCCGACGTGGTCACCGCGCTGCGAGCGCACACGGACGCGTTGATCGACGTGCATCTCAGCGTCACGGACCCCGAGCCCTGGGCGCGCCGGTTCGTCGACGCGGGCGCCGACATGATCACCGTCCCGGTCGCCGCCTGCACCGAGCCGTGGGAGATCCTGGAGACGATCCATGCGCTGGGCGCGAGCGCCGGCCTCGCCCTCGCCGTCGAGGACCCGCTCGACGACGTGCTGCCCTACCTCGACATCGCCGAGCGGGTGCTGGTCATGGGCACGCGCGTCGGGATCAAGGGCGTCGAGCTCGATTCGCGCACGCCCGCGCGCGTGCGCGCGCTCGCGGGCGAGCGCCACGCACTCGAGATCGTGGTCGACGGCGGCATCCGCCGGCACACCGTGCCGGTCCTGGCGGAGGCGGGCGCCGACGGCGTCGTGCCCGGATCGCTGGTCTTCTCCGATCCGGATCCTCAGGCGACGGTGGCCTGGATCCAGGGGAGCCGCGGCTGAGCGCTACCAGGCTCCCGCGGGCGCGCTGGTGTCGGGCGGGAGGCAGCGGATCGCCTCGACGCCTTCGACCCGTCGCTCGCCCGCTGCGTACGGGATCAGCGCCGTGGTGCCCCTGCGGACCGCCAGATCGCCGATCGTCTCCCTCGCCATCGGTGACGAGCACGATCGAGAAGCTCTGGGTGAGGGTGTCGCCGGACCGGATGCGCTCGGCGCGGAAGTAGGGGTCGGCCTCCTTGGGCAGCAGGCCGTTGCGGGGCGTGGTCAGCGCGGCGGGGTCGATCGGCTCGCGGTCGACGCTCTGCAGCGCGGTCTCCCAGCCGAGGTCGAGGTGCTCGGGGCCGCTGTCGACGCCGAAGCGCTTCCACTCGACGAGCACCGAGAGGTCGGTCGGCTCCTGCAGCTCGAGCAGCAGGATGCCGCCGCCGATCGCGTGCAGGGTGCCGGCGGGGACGAGGATCCCGTCGCCGGCCCGGACGGGGATCTCGTGGAGCGCGTCGAGCATCTGGCCGGCGTCCTGCTCGTCGACCCAGCGCCGGACGGTCTGGGGGTCGAGCGGCTCCTTGAGGCCGACGTGGACGGCCGCGCCGGGGTCGGCCTCGAGGATGATCCAGGCCTCGGTCTTGCCGTAGCGGAGGCCGAGCTGCTCGCGCGCGAATGCGCGGCCGGGGTGGTAGTGGACGGGCAGGCGCTCACCGGCGTCGAGCAGCTTGACGAGCACGGCGGGGTCGGGCCCGTACTCGGCCACGTGGTCGGGGCCGAGGAACGCCTCGGGGTCGGCGGCGATCGCGTCCTTGAGGATCGTGCCGTCCTCGAGCCGGCTCAGCCCTTCGGTCTCCGAGCCCCACGACGTCGCGGTCGACCCGATCCAGTCCTCGGGCCGGCCGTCCTCGCCCTCGGGAATGCCGCGCAGGGCGTCGATGCGGGCGCCGCCCTTGTAGAAGCGGAAGAACTGGTTGGGAGGGAGGATCAGCGGCTTCATCGCTCGCCCGACCCCCGGGGCACGAGCTCGGTCGGGATCGTCACGGTGCGCGGCGGCCCGTCGTCGCCGTCGAGGCGGGCGAACGCGAGCTCGGCGCCCTGCTCGCCGAGCTTCCACGGGTCGGCGCGCACGACGGTGGTGCCGAGCAGGTCGGCGAGCTCGAAGTCGTCGAAGCCGGCGAGCGCGACCGGGCCCGGCGTGTCGCGGAGCGCGTGCAGCGCGCCGATCGTGTTGCGGTTGTTGGCGGTGAAGAGCGCGGTCGGGGGGCGGGACATGCGCAGCAGGCGGGTGACGGAGGCCTGGGCCGTGGCGACGTCCCGGTTGCCGGTGGCGAGCAGCGACGGGTCCTCGTCGAGGCCGGCTTTCGCGAGCGCCTCGCGGTAGCCGGTGATGCGCTCGCGCATCGTGTACAGGCCGGCGTCGTCGGCGACGCAGGCGATGCGCGTGTGCCCGTGCGCGATCAGGTGCTCGACCGCGCCGCGCGCGCCGCCGAGGTCGTCGAGCAGCACGGTGTCGGCGTCGATGCCGCGCGCCGGGCGGTCGAGGAAGACGGCGCGCGACGACGAGGCGATGTAGCGGTGGTCGGGGCCGGCGGGGACGATCAGCAGCGCGTCGACGCGGCGCCGCAGCAGCGCGGCGACGAGCTCGCGCTCGCGGACGGCGTCCTCGCGGGCGGAAGCGGTGATGAGCAGGAAGCCGCGGTCGCGCGCGACCGCCTCGACCGCCTGGGCGACGGCGGAGTAGAACGGGTTCGCGACGTCCTCGATGACGAGGCCGAGCGTGTGCGACGAGCGGCCGTGCCGGAGCGAGGCGGCGAGGTCGTTGCGCTCGAAGCCGAGCTCGGCGATCGCGGCCGTGACGCGCTCGGCGGTCGCGGACGTCACGCCCGCCTCGGCGTTGATCACGCGCGAGACCGTCTTCAGGCTCACCCCGGCCATCTGCGCCACGTCCCTCATCGTGGGTCTCATGACAACGTTGTCATCAATGGCGCGACGCTATTACGCCGCGTCATTTGTGTCAAGCCGCACACGGACCCTTCGGCCGGATACCTTCGGCCGATGCCCTTCGAGACGATCCTCTACGCCGTCGACGGCCCGGTCGCGACGATCACGCTCAACCGCCCCGAGCAGCTCAACACGATCGTGCCGCCGCTGCCCGACGAGGTCGAGGCGGCGGTCGGGCGCGCGGTCGCCGACGGCGCGGTGAAGGTGATCGTGCTCCGCGGCGCGGGGCGCTCGTTCTGCGCGGGCTACGACTTCGGTGGCGGCTTCCGCGCGTGGGACGACCAGATCACGACCGACGGGGAGTGGGACGCGGGCAAGGACTTCGCGTTCGCGACCGCGCCGCAGAGCGCGCCGACGCAGAAGCTCATGAGCGTCTGGCGAGCGCCGAAGCCCGTGATCGCCCAGGTGCACGGCTGGTGCGTCGGGGGCGGCAGCGACTTCGCGTTGTGCGCGGACCTCGTGATCGCGTCGGAGGACGCGCAGATCGGCACGCCCTACTCGCGCATGTGGGGCGCGTACCTCTCGGGCATGTGGATCTACCGCCTCGGGCTGACGCGCACGAAGTTCCACGCGCTCACCGGGCGGCCGCTGTCCGGGCGGGAGGCGGCCGACGTGGGACTGGTGAACGAGGCGGTCCCGTTCGCGGAGCTCGAGGCGCGCGTCGCGTCGCTCGCCGAAGAGCTCGCCCGCATCCCGTCGTCGCAGCTCGCGGCGATGAAGCTGATCGTCAACCAGGCCTACGAGAACATGGGCCTCGCCTCGACCCAGACGCTGGGCCCGATCCTCGACGGCCTCATGCGCAACACGCCCGACGCGCGCGCGTGGATCGAGCGCGCGGGGTCGGAGGGCGTGCGGGCGGCGGTGGAGGACCGGGACGGGCCATTCGGGGATTACAGCCAGGGTGGGGAGGGCCGGCGGCCGGATCCGGGGAACGTGATCGAGCCCTGAGGTGGCGGGGGTTGACGTTCGCGCGCCGCTAGCCGCCGCGGCTCAGCGCCGCCGCCAGCACCCGCGCCCGCTCAGGATCGAGCTGCCCCGCCGTCGGGTGCTCGACGCTCGCCGCGCCCGCCGCGACCCCCATCCGCGCGGCGTCGGCCAGGTCCGATCCGGACTCCCACGCGCCCGCAAGCGCGGCGAGGAACGCGTCGCCCGCCCCGATCGGGTTGCGCACCTCGGCCACGCGCGGCGCCGCGATCCACTCCGCCGTCCCCTCGCTCGCCACCGCCGCGCCGGCGGCGCCCGCCGTCACGACCGCGGCGCGCGCGCCCTGGCGCAGCAGCGCCTCGGCCGCCGCCAGCGCCCGCGGGCGCGTGTCATCCACCGACGCTCCGCCGAGCCCCAGTGACCCCTCCGCCTCGGCGAGGTTCGGCGTGACGAGATCGGGTGCGGAGTCCAAGGCGCGCAGCAGCGTCGAGCCCGCGGCGTCGACCACCGCGCGCGCTCCCGCGGCGTGGGCGATCTCCGTCAGGCGCCCGAACCCCTCGGCCGGCGCGCCCGGCGGCACCGACCCCGAGCAGACCAGCACCGAGCGCGGCGTCAGGCGCCCGCGCACCGCGTTCTCGTAGTCCGCCCACCGCCGCTCGTCGACGGGCGGCCCGGGCTCGTTCAGCACCGTCGTCCGCCCGCCGCGCTCCTGCACGATCAGCGTCGAGCGCAGCTCGCCCGCGGACGGCACGGCGCTCAGCTCGATGCCCTCCTCGGCGATCAGCGCCGCCGCCGCGCGGCCGGTGTGGCCGGGCACGAGCGAGACCAGCAGCGCCGGGTGCCCGAGCGCTCGCGCCGCTCGCGCCACGTTCAGCCCCTTGCCGCCCGGCGTCACCACGACCCGGTCGAACCGCAGCACCTCACCCGGCCGCAGTTGGGCGAGCACCGCCGCGCGGTCGATGGTGAGGTTCGGGCCGGCGACGAGCATCAGGCGATCAATAGTGTCCCCGCCCCGTGAAGCAGTACCGCCTCAACCGCCTCTTCCATGCGAACTCCGGCCGCTGCTTCGACGTCGCGGTCGATCACGGGATGCCCGGCGAGGCCGCGATGCTCACCGGCATCGAGGACATGGAGCGCGCGATCGCGACGCTCGTCGATGCCGGGCCCGACGCGATCCAGCTCTCCGTCGGCCAGGCCGACCTCCTGCAGCGCCACCCGGGCCGCGACAAGCCGGCGCTCGTCCTCCGCACCGACACGCCGAACATCTACGCCGCCGAGGCGCCCGCCGAGGCGTGGTCGTTCATGATCGACGACCCCGTCGGCCACGCCGTCCGCCTCGACGCCGCCTGCGTCGTGGTCAACCTCCTCGACGTCCCGGGCCAGGACGGCCTGCGCCGCGACTGCCTCGAGGCGATCAGCCACCTGCGCGCCGAGTGCGACCGCGCCGGGATGCCGCTGATGGTCGAGCCGCTCGCCTTCGAGGCGGGCGGGGGAGGCGGCTACGAGTCCAGCGGCGACGTCGATCGCATCTGCGGCCTTGTCCGGCAGGCGGTCGAGCTCGGCGCCGACGTCATCAAGGCCGACCCCACGGATGACATCTCCGAGTACCACCGCGTCGTCCAGGTCGCCCGCGTCCCGCTGCTCCTGCGCGGCGGTGGCCGCGTCACCGACCGGGAGATCCTCGAGCGCACCCACGCCGTGCTCGAGCAGGGCGCGGCGGGGATCGTCTACGGCCGCAACGTCATCCAGCACGAGAGCCCGGCGGCGATGACCGCGGCGCTGATGGCGGTCGTGCACGGCGGCGCGACCGTCGACGAAGCGCTCGCGCGCCTGGCGTGAGCGTCGCCCGCATCGGGATCGTCGGCGGCGGCCTCATGGGCCGCGAGCTGGCGGCGGCGATCGGGCGCTGGTCGGCCCTCACCGACCACCCGGTGACGCCGCGGCTCGAGGCCGTCTGCGACACCGACAGGGACGCCCTCGCCTGGTTCGACCGCATCGAGAGCGTCCGCGTCCTCACGCAGGACCGCGACGCGCTCCTGCAGGACCCCGACCTCGACGTCCTCTACCTCGCCGTCCCGCACCACCTGCACGAGGAGCTCTACCTCGCGGCCGTCGACGCCGGCAAGGACTTCCTGGGCGAGAAGCCGTTCGGGATCGACCTGGCCGCCGGGCGCCGGATCGTCGAGGCGATCGAGCGCTCGCAGGTGTTCGCCCGCTGCTCGAGCGAGATGCCCTACTTTCCCGGCGCGCAGCTCGCCTACGACACGATCCGCTCCGGCGCGCTCGGCGAGCTGATCGAGGTCGAGAGCGCGTTCCTGCACTCCAGCGACCTCGACCGCGCCAAGCCGATCAACTGGAAGCGCCGGGCCGAGTTCTGCGGCGAGGCGGGCGTCATGAACGACCTCGGGATGCACGTGCTGCACCTGCCGCTCCGCCTCGGCTGGCGCCCGCACAGCGTCTACGCGACGCTCCAGGACATCGTCACCGAGCGGCCCGGACCGGACGGCGAGCCCGTTCGCTGCGACACCTGGGACAACGCGACGATCCACGCCGACGCCGGCTTCCCGCTCACGCTCGCCACCAAGCGGATCGCCCCCGGCGAGACGAACACGTGGCGGCTGCGCGCGCTGGGGATGGACGGCGGCGTCGAGTTCTCGACCGCGAACCCGAAGGTCGTCAGCCGCTTCGCGGTGCGCGACGGCCGCCAGCTCTGGGAGCGGCTCGAGACCGGCAGCCAGTCCGCGTTCCCCACGGTCACCGGGCCGATCTTCGAGTTCGGCTTCTCCGACGCGATCCTGCAGATGTGGGCGGCCTACCTCGCCGAGCGCGACGGCGCCCTCGGCGACCGTCTCGGATGCGTCACTCCGCAAGAGGCCCTGAGCGCGCACGAGATCTTCCATGCCGCACAGGAATCCGGCGCGACGCGCGCTGCCGTCGCGCTCGCCCCGGTCTGACTCGTCCAAGCGTCCACCTGGGGCCCTCGCGCCTTGAGTCCGCAGTTTGCGGGCGCTAAGTTCGAATCCGCCTGGGGAGGAACAGTTGAACCAAGCAGTCGACGGCCGGATCGCCTTGCGGGTGGCATGGGCGGCCCTCCTGATCGTTTTCGCCGCCTATCTCGCCGTCGCCGTCGGCCTCGGTGGCGCTGAGCTGCTGGACGTCTTCTCGACCTGGATCTACATCGCGCTCGTGCTCGGCGCGGCCGTGCTGCTCGCGCTCCGCGCGTTCAGCCGCGACGATCGCCGAGCGCCGTGGCTCGCGCTCTCGCTCGGCGCCGCGATGTGGGCGATCGGCGAGCTGATCTACGAGGTCGCCTACTCCGACGCGCCCGACCTCGCGCCCTACCCGTCGGTCGCCGACGCGTTCTGGCTCGGCTCCTACCTCGCCGTCGGCACCGGCATCGTGCTCGTGCTGCGCGCGCGGCTGCGGCGCGCCTTCCACGCCACGATCTGGCTCGACGCCGCGATCGGGGCGACGGCGATCTCGGCGCTCGCGGCGACGATCGCGTTCGACCCGGTGCTCGCCGACACGCAGGGCTACGCGCTCGAGGTCGCCACCGACCTCGCCTATCCGCTCGGCGACCTCGGGCTGCTCGCGCTCGTGGTCACGCTGCTCGCGCTGACCGGCTGGCGGCCGGGCCTCGGCTGGGCCGCGTTCGCGCTCGCGCTGTCGCTGCAGGCGATCTCCGACGTGCTCTACGCGCGCGAGATCGCGCTCGGCACCGACGGGCAGGACACGCTGCTCGCCCCGGTGTGGCCGGCGGCGACGCTGCTGCTCGCCTACGCGGCGTGGCGCCCGCTCAACACGTCGGAGCAGCGCAGCGGCCTGCCGCTCGCGCGCGTGTTCATCTTCCCCGCCGGCTTCACGCTGCTGGCGCTCGGGATCCTCGTCTACGACCAGCTGCATCCCGTGAACACGCTCGGCGTCGTGCTCGCGGCGACGGCGATCGCGCTCGCGGTCGCCCGGATGGCGCTGTCGTTCCTCGACAACCTGCGGATGCTCCGCCGCGCGCGCCAGGACGCCCTGACCGACGCGCTGACCGGGCTGCCGAACCGGCGCGCGTTCATGGAGTCGCTCGAGGGCGCGCTCGAGGGTGGCGCCACGGCCGAGCCGCGCCTGCTCGCGCTGTTCGACCTCGACGGCTTCAAGCGCTACAACGACGCCTACGGCCACCCGGCCGGCGACGCCCTGCTGCAGCGGCTGTCGGGCGCGCTGGGCGACGTCGTCGAGGGCCACGGCCGCGCGTTCCGCCTCGGCGGCGACGAGTTCTGCCTGATCCTCGACGAGCACACCGGCGACGACGTGCTGCGCAAGGCCGCGGCGTCGCTCGGCGCCCGCGGCGACGGCTTCGACGTCACCGCCTCCTACGGCACCGTCCGCCTGCCGGAGGACGCCGACACCGCCGACGAGGCGCTCCACCTCGCCGACCGCCGCATGTACGCAGCCAAGGAGGCCCGCCCGAGCTCGGCCGGCCTGCAGACGCGCACCGTGCTGCTCAAGGTCCTGTCCGAGCGCGAGCCCGAGCTGCACGAGCACTCGAGCGACGTCATGGCGCTGGCGCGCGGCGTCGCGCGGCGGCTCGGGCTGGCGATCGAAGAGCGCGACATCGTCGCCCGCGCGGCCGAGCTGCACGACATCGGCAAGATGGCGATCCCGGACGCGATCCTCAACAAGCCGGGCCCGCTGGACGCCCGCGAGTGGCGCTTCATGCGCCGCCACACGATCATCGGCGAGGACATCCTCAACGTCGCGCCCGCGCTGCAGCCGGTCGCCGCGCTGGTGCGCGCGAGCCACGAGCGCTGGGACGGCAAGGGCTACCCGGACGGCACCGCCGGCGACGAGATCCCGCAGGGGGCCCGCATCGTTGCGGTCTGCGATGCGTTCAGTGCCATGGTGCAAGAGCGTCCGTACAAGTCGGGGCTGAGCGTGGGGGAGGCCGTCGCGGAGATCCAGCGCTGCGCCGGCACGAACTTCGACCCGGCCGTGGTGGAGGCGTTCGCGGCGGAGATCCGCTCGGAGGCGGTGCCCGCTTGAGCCGCCGCCTCGCGCCGGCGCTCGTCGCCTTCGCCTGCCTCGGCGCCGCGCCGGCGGCCGTCGCCGCGCCCGGCGACATCGGCATCGCCGACGAGGGCAGCTGGCTCGGCAGCTCGGGCCGCGTGCTGCACCTGCCCAGCGGCGGCGCGGCGTCGGTGCTGGCCGGAGGCGCGCCGCTGAGCGATCCGTGGGCCGTGGCGGTCGCGCCCGACGGCGCGCTGCTCGTGGTCGACGAGGGCGCGGAAGCCGTGTTCTCGGTCGATCCCTCGGGCGAGCTCGCCACGGTCGTCACCGACGCTGACCTGGAGGACCCGGCCGGCATCGCGCTGGCGCCGGACGGCCAGGCCTACCTCTCGGACCGGCAGCGCGACGAGCTGCTGCGGCTCGATCTGGACACCGGCGCGCTGACGCACGTCGCCGACGTCGAGAACCCGATGGGCATCGCGATGGACGCCGCCGGGAAGCTGCTCGTCGCCGACGGCACCGCCTTGCGCCGAGTCGACCCCGGCACGGGTGCGATCACGACCGTGGCGTCGGGCGCGCCGCTCGACGATCCGCGCGACGTCGCCGTCCAGCTCGACGGGACGCTCGAGGTCGCGGGCGACCGGCAGGTCGTGCGCGTCGACCCCGCGAGCGGGGCGCAGACGCTGCTCGCGTCCGGCCCACCGCTGAACGATCCGCGCGCGATCGACATCGAGGCCGACGGCGATCTCGTGGTGGCCGACGGCCAGTCCGCGGGCGGCTCCGTGATCCACGTCGACCGCGAGACCGGCGCCAAGTCGATCCTGGCGAGCGGCGGCGCGTTCCGCGTGCCGGCCGGGCTTGCCGTCATCGGCGGCGCCGGCGTCGACCAGAGCGGCGGCGGCAACGGAGATCCGGACGGCCCTGCCGCGCCGCCCGACCCGGAGGAGCCCGGCGGTCCCGGGCCCGGTCCCGGCACTCCGGGCGGTCCGGGCGCGGGCGGGCCCGGCGCGGGCGGATCCGGTCCGGGCGGGATCACCGTCACGCTGCCCGACGGCCGCACGGTCACGCTCCCGCCCGGCGTCACCCCCGCAACGTCCGGCATCCGCGGCGTCGACTTCGTCGCGCCCGCCTTCCTCCGCAAGCCCCGGCTCACCGCCACGCGCTTCCGCGCCGCCCGCCGCGGCCCCGGGTTCATCTCCGCCTTCCGCGTCGGCACGGCGATCCAGTGGCTCCTCAACGAGCCCGCGCAGGTCACCGTCGGCGTGCAGAAGTTCCGCCACCTCAGCCGCGTCTGCCGCCGCCGCGCGCGCGGCAGCCGCCACCGCACCGGCACGCGCTGCCGCAAGTGGGTCACGGTCAAGGGCCGCGCCTCGAAGGCCAGCCTCGCCGGCGCCAGCTCGATCCGCTTCCGCGGGCGCCTCAGGGGCAGGACGCTGAGGCCCGGCACCTACCGCTTCGTGATCCGCGCCCGCGACGGCGCCGGCAACCTCAGCAAGCCGCGCCGCCCGGTCTTCCGGATCGTCCGCTAGGACCGGAAACAGTTGGCCCGGGAGCATCCGGGGGCGACATACACTGGGTTATGTGCCCCGCCAGGATTCGATCGTCGTCACAGGTGCCCGTGAGCACAACCTCAAGGACGTCACCGTCAGCATGCCGCGTGACGCCCTCGTGGTCATCACGGGGCTGTCCGGCTCGGGCAAGTCGTCGCTGGCGTTCGACACGATCTACGCCGAGGGGCAGCGCCGCTACGTCGAGTCGCTGAGCGCCTACGCGCGCCAGTTCCTCGGCCAGATGGACAAGCCCGACGTCGACTCGATCGAGGGCCTGTCGCCGGCGATCTCGATCGACCAGAAGACGACGAGCCGGAACCCGCGGTCGACGGTCGGCACCGTCACCGAGATCTACGACTACCTGCGCCTGCTGTGGGCCCGCATCGGCAAGCCCCATTGCTACAACTGCGGCCGCCCGATCGCCGCCCAGTCGGCGGAGCAGATCATCGACCAGATCATGGGGCTCGAGGACGGGACGCGCTTCATGGTCCTCGCCCCGATCGTGCGCGGGCGCAAGGGCGAGTACGGCAAGCAGCTCGAGGAGCTGCGGTCCGAGGGCTTCACGCGCGTGAAGATCGACGGCGAGCTCCGCCTCCTGGAGGAGGAGATCGTGCTCGACAAGAAGTTCAAGCACGACATCTCGGTCGTGGTCGACCGCCTGATCATGCGGCCGGAGCTGCGCAAGCGGCTCGCCGACTCGGTCGAGACCGCTGTCGCGCTGGCCGACGGCATCCTCGAGGTACAGACGCTGCCTGACGACAAGGTCCTGACGTTCTCGGAGCGCTTCGCCTGCCTGCACTGCGGCATCTCGATGCCCGAGCTCGAGCCGCGGATGTTCTCCTTCAACTCGCCGCACGGCGCGTGCCCGCGCTGCACCGGGCTCGGCTCGCAGATGGAGATCGACCCCGAGCTCGTGGTGCCGGACCCGTCGCTGTCGATCGCCGACGGCGCGATCCTGCCGTGGGCGAGTGGCGCGTCGAACTACTACGACCAGATCACGCAGGCGATCGCCGAGCGCTACGAGATCGACCTCGACCAGCCGTGGGACGAGCTGGGCGCCGACCAGCAGGACCTGTTCCTGCAGGGCACCAACGGCGACCGGATCTACGTCACCTACCGCAACCGGATGGGCCGCAAGCGGTCGTACATGACCAGCTTCGAGGGCATCATCCCCAACCTCGAGCGGCGCTACCGCGAGACCGACTCGGACTGGTCGCGCGAGAAGATCGAGGAGTACATGTCGGTGCGCCCGTGCCCGGAGTGCAAGGGCGCGCGGCTGCGGCCGGAGTCGCGGGCCGTGACCGTCGCCGGCAAGGCGATCCACCAGTTCACCGAGCTGAGCGCGGCGCGGGCGCTCGAGTGGGTCTCGGAGCTCGAGCTGTCGGAGACCGACCGCGCGATCGCGCGGCTGATCCTGCGCGAGATCGAGGAGCGCCTGCGCTTCCTCGACAACGTCGGGGTCGGCTACCTGTCGATGGAGCGGGCGTCGGCCACGCTGAGCGGCGGCGAGGCGCAGCGGATCCGGCTCGCGACCCAGATCGGGTCGTCGCTGGTGGGGGTGCTCTACATCCTCGACGAGCCCTCGATCGGCCTGCACCAGCGCGACAACGAGCGGCTGATCGCGACGCTCGAGCGGCTGCGCGACCTCGGCAACACCGTGCTCGTGGTCGAGCACGACGAGGGCACGATGCGCGCCGCCGATCACCTGATCGACATGGGCCCGGCGGCCGGCGAGCACGGCGGGCACGTCGTGGCGGCGGGCACGGCCGAGCAGGTCATGCGGGTCAAGAAGTCGCTGACCGGCCAGTTCCTCGCGCGCACGCGCACGATCGACGTGCCGGCGACGCGGCGGCGGCCCTCCGGCTACGTCGAGATCGAGGGCGCGACCCAGCACAACCTCAAGAAGGTCGACGTCAAGGTGCCGCTCGGCGTCTTCTGCTGCGTGACGGGCGTGTCGGGCTCTGGCAAGTCGAGCCTGGTCAACGACGTGCTCTACAAGTCGGTCTCGAACAAGCTGCACCGCTCGCGGCTGCGGCCGGGCGCGCACAAGCGCGTGCGCGGCATCGACCAGCTCGACAAGATCATCTCGGTCGACCAGTCGCCGATCGGGCGCACGCCGCGGTCCAACCCGGCGACCTACATCGGGCTGTTCGACCAGATCCGCGAGCTGTTCTCCAAGACGCAGGAGGCGCGGGCGCGCGGCTACAAGCCCGGGCGCTTCTCGTTCAACGTCAAGGGCGGGCGCTGCGAGGTCTGCCGCGGCGACGGCCAGATCAAGATCGAGATGCACTTCCTGCCCGACGTCTACGTGCCGTGCGAGCAGTGCCACGGCAAGCGCTACAACCGCGAGACGCTCGACATCCGCTTCAAGGGCAAGACGATCGCCGACGTGCTCGACATGCCGATCGAGGAGGCGGCCGAGTTCTTCGCCCACATCCCGAAGATCAAGCGCCGCGTGCAGGCGCTGCACGACGTGGGGCTCGACTACATGCGGCTCGGGCAGCCGGCGACGACGCTCTCGGGTGGCGAGGCACAGCGGGTCAAGCTGGCGTCTGAGCTGTCCAAGGTCGCCACGGGCAAGACGCTCTACATCCTCGACGAGCCGACGACCGGGCTGCACTTCGCGGACATCCAGCGGCTGCTGGAGGTACTGCAGCGGCTCGTCGACCAAGGAAATAGTGTGGTGGTCATCGAGCACAACCTCGACGTGATCAAGACCGCGGACCGCATCATCGACATGGGCCCCGAGGGCGGGGAGGAGGGCGGCGAGCTCGTCGCCTCCGGCACGCCCGAAGAGGTCGCGGCGGTCGAGGGCTCCTACACCGGGCAGTTCCTGGCGGACATCGTCGAGCCGAAGGTGCGGGCGCGGCGGACGCGTCAAAGGGTCGCGGCGGCGGCGTGAACGTCGACTGGCTGCTGACCACCCAGGGGCGGCTGGCGCGGATCGCCGCCGGCACGGTGCTGATCCTGTTCGGGCTCGGCGTGATCGGCGGGTTCTTCGGCGTGATCCTGCTGATCATCGGCGCGATCCCGATCGCCTCGGCCGCGTACGGCGCGCTCCTGATCGGCCCGCTGTTCGGGCGCGACACGATGGGCCGGCGGCCGGAGGACCAGCCGAAGAAGGACAAGGACGACGACGAGGACGCCGAGGCCGCCGCGCGCGACGAGGACGACTCCTCCGGCGGCGACGAGCCCGACCCCGACCCCGAGCACGAGCCGACGCCGCTCGCCCGCGCGGAGCGGCCCGAGGGGCAGGAGCCCCGCACGCGGGACCCCTACGCCGAGGCCGACTCCTAGCGCGAACCGCTCGTGAGCGACCTCAGCGCCTTCCGCGACCGTTACGGGGTCCCGGCGGTCGGCGCGGCGCTGGTCACCGGGGACGGCGCCGTCGAGCTCGACCTGCTCGGTGAGCGCGTGCGCGAGGGCGGCGACCCGGTCCGTGCGGACGACGCCTGGCACATCGGCTCCTGCGGCAGGTCGATGACCGCCGTGCTGTACGCGCGGCTGGTCGAGCGCGGCGAGGCGGAGTGGGGTGCTCGCATCCCGGCGCTCTTTCCCGAGCTCGAGATCGATCCCGGCTGGAGCGCCGTCACGATCGATGACGCGCTCGCCGGCGCGGCCGGCCTCCAGACCGACCTCAGCCGCAACGCGATGGCGGCCGCGTACGACGACGCCCGGCCGCTGCGGGTCCAGCGCGCTGTGGCCGCCGCGGCGGCGCTCGCTCGCGCGCCTCGCCGGCCCGGGCGCTCGCGCGACTCGAACCTCGGCTACGTCGTCGTCGGCGCCGCGATCGAGCGCATCACCGGCGGGCCGTACGAGCAGGCGCTGACGACGCACGTCCTGGAGCCGCTCGGCATCACGTCGGCGGGGTTCGGGGCGCCCCCGGCGATCCGGGGCCACCGGGCGCGCACCCCCGCGCCTCCCGACGACCCGCGCGCCGACGACCCGCCGATCATGGGCCCCGCGGGTCGCCTGCACCTCGCGCTCGCGGACTGGGCCCGCTTCCAGCAGGTCTTCCTCACCGAGGGCGGCGGCTTCCTCGGGGCCGCCTCCGTCGAGCGGCTGCGCGCGGCCTCCGGGTCCCAGCAGGGCTCGAACACGTTCTGGGTCGCGACGGCGCTGATCGACGGCGACCGCCGGCGCGCGGCCCTGGTCGTGTGCAACGACGGGAGGCGGCGGCTGCGCGCGGGGACCGCGAAGCTCGCCGCGCGCCTCCTGTCGTACGCCTAGCCGCCGAAGCGTCCGCGCAGCGCCTGCACGTTCGCGACGTACTGCTGCGTGTCGTCGAACAGCCCGCGCGAGCGCACCGAGCCGAGGCCCTGGTAGTAGCCGGCGATCGCGGTGTTCTCGTCACCGCCGGTCTGCTCGAGCAGGTGCTGGAGGTAGAGCACCCCGGCGTGGACGTTGTCGGTCGCCGAGTTCGTGTCGAGGCGGCGGCCGGCGAGGTTCTGCTCCACGTAGTCCCACGTGCCGGGCATCACCTGCATGACGCCGCGGGCGTTGGCGGAGGACACCATGCCGTTGTTGAAGCCGCTCTCCTGCCACGCGATCGCGGCGGCGAGCGAGGGCGAGACCCCGTGCTGCGAGGCGACGGACTGGATGTCGCCGGCGCCGACGCGCGTCGCGGTCGGCGCGGGCCCGGCGGCGGGGACGACGCGCTGGGCGGGCAGCGGCTGGGACGCGCGCGCCGGCGCCGGGGCGCCCGACGGCAGCTTGATGACGGTGCCGGTGAGCAGCGGCGCCGACGGGTCGAGCCCGTTGGCGGCGGCCATCTGCTCCATCGCCACGCCCGCGCCGGCGGCGAGGCCGGAGAGCGTGTCGCCCGCCCGCACGATGTAGGAGCCGAGCGGCGCCGGCCCGGACGCGGCGGGCGCCGGGGCGGCGGCCGGCGTCGGGGCCGCGGGCGCCTGCGGCGCCACGCCCTCGAGCTGGATGCCCTGCGCCTGGAGCGCCGCGGCGCCCTCGATCGTGCTCGGGACCTGGATGGTCGAGCCGAGCACGACCTGCGCGTCCTCCGACAGGCCGTTGAAGGCCGCGACGGTGCGCGTGGTCAGGTTGTTGTTGGCCGCGATCGACCACAGCGTCTCCCCGGGCTGGACGGTGTGGGGGACGGCCGCGCTTGCAGGCGAAGCTGCAGCCAGGAGGACCATCGGAGTCGCGAGGAGAAGTGAGCGGAGGAATCGCATGGTCCCGTCTTAGCCAGCTTTCCGGCGAGCTGCACGTGAGCGCGCAGCCTTACGGCGACCTGCAAGTAGGGTTGCGCGTCCGAATGGACCCCGCGCGGCTCAAGCTGTGGGCGCAGAAGTGGCGCTGGTACGAGCGCAACTCGCTGCCGTGGAACCGCGCCCGCATCCATCTCGAGCTGGCGCGCCGCGAGGCGTTCTGCCGCTGGCCCGTCCACGGCAACGTGCTCGAGATGCTGCAGGAGGGCCGGCTGGAGCTCGGGCCGCACGTGCTGCTCGAGCCGAACGTCTGGCTCACCGCGATGGCGCCGGCGCGGATCCGCATCGGCGGCGGCACGTTCCTCAACCTCGGCGTGCAGGTCGCCGCCGTCGAGCTCGTCGAGATCGGCGAGCACTGCATGTTCGCCAACGGCTGCTTCATCACCGACGGCAACCACCGCTTCGACGATCCGGACAAGCCGGTGCCGTGGCAGGGCTTCACGTCGAAGGGCCCGACCCGCGTCGGCGACAACGTGTGGTGCGGCGCCAACGTCGTCATCACGAGCGGGGTCACGATCGGGGAGCGCTGCGTGATCGGCGCCAACTCGGTGGTCACCACCGATCTCCCGCCGCGGTCGATCGCCGCCGGCGCGCCCGCGAAGGTGCTGCGCACGGTCGAGTACGGGTAGTCCGCGCGGGTGCTGAGAGTCACCCACGCGCACGTCAACTGGTACCTGCTCGACGGCGACGACGGCGTCACCGTCGTCGACGCCGGCCTCCCGCGCCACTGGAGCCTGCTGCCGAGGGCGCTGCAGCGGCTCGGGCGCCGCCTCGACGACGTCCGCGCGGTCGTGCTCACCCACTCGCGACGCCGGGCCACACCCCCGGCCACGTCGCGCTCCACCTGCCCGACCGTGACGCCGTGATCACCGGCGACGCGCTCGTCACGCTCGATCCCTACACGACGCTCACCGGTCCGCGGCTCGTGGCCAAGGCGGCGCTGTACGACAGCGCTCAGAACCTGGCGACGCTCGACCGCGTCGCAGCCACCGGCGCGACCCGCCTGATGCCGGGGCACGGCGAGCCGTGGAGCGGCGCCGCCGAGGAGGCGGTGGCGATCGCGCGGCGCAACGGAACGCGCTGAGCTACTTCTTCTCGAGCATCACGGCGACGCCGTAGATGACGGCGGCGCCGAACACGACCAGCGCGATGACGGCGAGCGCCACGTAGCCCACGGTCGCCTCGCCGGCGCGGCGCTGCTCGTCCGCGCGGCCGAAGCCGTAGATCGCGAGCGAGAACAGCACGGTCACGCCGACGCCGGCCACGAATGACACCCAGACCACCTCGAAGAGCCCGTGGAAGTCGACGGCGGCGAGCATCTAGCTCTCCGCCGGGAGCGCGCGGGCGGAGGCGGCGCGGCGGACGAACGCGGCGGTCAGGAGGCCAACCAGCAGCGCGGAGACGACGACCGGCCCGGCGTCCTGCGCGCCGAACAGCGCGACGACGCCGTAGGTGAGCGCGCCGACCGCGGCGGAGGCGGGCAGCGTGAGCACCCACGCGATCGCGATGTTGCCCGCCACGCCCCAGCGCACCGCGGACAGCCGCTTCGCGGCGCCGGCGCCCATGATCGCGCCGGAGATCACCTGCGTGGTGGAGAGCGGGAAGCCCACGTGCGAGGCCGACAGGATCACCGCGGCGCCGGCGCCCTGCGCGGCGAAGCCCTGGGCCGGGTCCATCTTGATGATCCGGCTGCCCATCGTGCGGATGATCCGCCAGCCGCCGACGTAGGTGCCGAGCGCGATCGCGGTCGCGGCCGACACCACCACCCAGGTCGGGACGTCGGCCGAGGTCGCGAGGGTCCCGTTCGCCACGAGCGCCAGGAAGATGATGCCCATCGTCTTCTGCGCGTCGTTCGTGCCGTGGGAGAGCGAGAACAGGCTGCCGGAGACGATCTGGCCGAGACGGAATCCGCGCGTCACCGGACCGGGATGGCGGCGGCCGACGATCCGGTACGCGAGCGAGATCGCGACCGCGCAGACCGCCAGCGCCAGCACGGGCGCGACCAGCGCCGGCACCACGACCTTCTCGATGATCCCGATGCCGAGCACGGCCTCAGGGCCCGCGGCGGCGAACGCGGCGCCGACGACGCCGCCGATCAGGGCGTGCGACGAGGAGGACGGCATCCCGAACCACCACGTCACGAGGTTCCAGGTGATCGCGCCGATGAGGCCGGAGAACACGATCGCGGGGGTGACGAGGTCGGCGTCGACGATGCCGCTGGCGATCGTGGCGGCGACCTCGAGCGACAGGAACGCGCCGACGAAGTTGAGGATCGCCGCCATCGTGACCGCCACCTTCGGCGGCATCGCGCGGGTCGAGATCGAGGTCGCCACCGCGTTGGCGGTGTCGTGGAAGCCGTTCGTGAAGTCGAAGGCCAGCGCCGTCCCGACAACGATCCAGAGGACGACGTCGTCCATGCCCTAGCGGTTCTTGATCATCACGCCCTCGAGGATGTTGGCCGCTCGCTCGGTTGAGTCGATGGCCTCCTCGAGGCGTTCGAAGATGTCCTTCCAGCGGATGACCATCATCGGGTCGATCCCAGTCTCGAACAGCGACGCGAGCGCCTCGCGGACCTTGCGGTCGCCGTCGTTCTCCAGCCGGTTGATCTCCACCGTGAAGTGGCGGATGTCCCCGAACGTGCGCAGACGCGGGATCGCGTTGTTCACCTCGCGGCAGGCCTGGTGCAGGATGCGGGCGAGCTCCTGCGCCTGGTCCATCGGCGCCTCGATGCGATACAGCGCGAGATAGTCCGCGACCTCCTCGATGTAGTCGACGATGTCGTCGAGCGCGGAGGCGAGGTCGAGGATGTCCTCTCGCTCGATCGGCGTCACGAACGAGGTGTTGAGGCGCTGGATGATGTCGTGCGTGATCCGGTCGCCCTCCTGCTCGCAGATCACGATGTCGCGCGCGAGCTCGCCGTGGTCGGGCCACTTGTCGAGCATCTTCTCGAGGATCTCGCCGGACTGGACGATGTTGCGCCCGGCCTCCTCGAACAGGTCGAAGAACTCGCGCTCGCGCGGCGCGAACAGACGGGACAGGCCTGCCATAGGCGGGGCAGTGTAGTTGTGAAGCGGATGTTTACGCGTGCGCCCGCTTCGCGAGCATCTCGCGGAGGCGATCCATCTCCTCCGGGGCCACGCCGTAGGCGTGCTCCGGGCCCGGGAACGCGCGTGTGCGGACGTCCTCGGCGTAATCGTTGACGGCGTCGACCATCGTCTGGCGCAGCTCGGCGTAGCGCTTGACGAACTTCGGCTTGAAGGCGTCGTTGATGCCGAGCAGGTCGTGGTAGACGAGCACCTGGCCGTCGGTGCTCGGGCCGGCGCCGATCCCGATCACCGGGATCTCCATGTGGGACATGATCAGGTCGGTCAGCTCGTTGGGGATCGCCTCGAAGACGATCGAGAAGCAGCCGGCCGCCTGGAGCGCGAGCGCGTCCTCGAGCACCTGGTGGGCGCGCTCCGCCGTCCGGCCCTGGGCGCGGTAGCCGCCGAGGGCGGTCGCGGTCTGGGGCGTCAGGCCGACGTGGCCCATGACCGGCGTGCCGGCCTCGACGATGGCGCGTGCGCGCTGGGCCATCTGGCCGCCGCCCTCGAGCTTGACGGCGTCGCAGCCCGCCTCCTTGACGAAGCGGTGGGCGGTGGCGATGGCCTGCTCGTCGGAGGCCTCGTAGGTGCCGAAGGGGAGGTCGCCGACCATCAGCGGGGTCTTGAGGCCGCGGCGGACGGCGCGGGCGAGCATCAGCAGCTCGTCCATCGTGATCGGGACGGTGTCGCGGTAGCCGAGGACGTTGTTGGCGGCGGAGTCGCCGACGAGCACGACGTCGACGCCGGCGTCATCGACGATGGCTGCGGACGGGTGGTCGTAGGCGGTGACCATGACGATCGGCTCGCCGAGAGCGCGCTTCTCGGCCAGCTTGAGGAGCGTTACGGGACGGGTCTCACGAGGCGGGGAGGACACTGACGGCTCCTTTCGGGTCGGCGCCCCGGCGTTCCGGGGTCGCCGCCTGGTTGTCGATGAGGCGGGTGGTGCCGATGGTGGCTGCGATCACGATCAGGTCGCCGGGGGTCTCGAAGGTCTCGGGATCCACGGCTGCGAAGTACTCGGGGGTGACGCCCGCTTCCCTCAGGACCCCTTCGCCCGCCTCGAGGCCGTGCTCTGCCGCGGCACGCAAGGCGGCGCTGAGGGCGAGGGCCTGCTGGCGTTCGTGCGGGCTGAGGCGGACGTTCCGGCTGCTCAGCGCGAGGCCGTCGGGATCCCGGATGGTCGGCATCACGCGCAGCTCGAGCGGGAAGTCGAGGTCCTTCACCATGCGCCGCAGCACGGCGACCTGCTGGGCGTCCTTCTCGCCGAAGTAGGCGACGTCGGGCTGGACCATGTTGAAGAGCTTCGCCACGACGGTGCTCACGCCGGCGAAGTGGCCGGGGCCTCGCTTGGCGCCCTCGTAGACGTCGGACAGGCCCTCCACGACGACCTTCGTCCCGAACCCCTGCGGATACACCTCGTCCGCTCCCGGCGCGAACAGCACATCGGCCCCCAGCTCCTCCGCCGTTGCCGCGTCGCGCTGCTCGTCGCGGGGGTAGGCCTCGAGGTCGCGCGCGTCGTTGAACTGGGCGGGGTTGACGAACAGCGAGACGACGACCTCGTCGGTCTCCTCGCGGGCGGCGCGGATCAGCGACTCGTGGCCGGCGTGGAACGCGCCCATCGTGGGGACGAGGCCGACCCGCCCGGCGCTGGGACGGGCTCGCAGCTCCTCGACGGTCCGGATCGTCCTCATGCCGCCGCCAGTAGTACCCGGGATGCGGCCACGAGAGCATCGAACGTGTCGAGGAGGTCGGGGGCGCGCTCCTGGATGGCGGCGCGCTGCCGCTCGATCGTGGCTTCGTCCTTCCTGGCCACGGGGCCGGTGAGCGCGTGCTCGGCGCCGTTCGCCGCCCAGTTCTCGAGCGCGGCGCGGGCGAGCGGGACGAGGTGCTCGCGCGGCACGCCGGCCGTCGCCGCGAGCCGCTCGGCCTGGCCCTCGAGCGTCACGAGGAAGTTCGCGGCGATCGACGCCGCGGCGTGGTAGGCGGCGCGGTCGCGGTCGGCGACCTCGACGGGGCGCATCTTCAGCGCCTCGGCAAGCGCCCTGGCCACGTTCGTGGCTCTTGGCGTCGAGCCGGCGATCGCACACCCGGCGCCTTCGAAGTTGGCGCGGCCGCCTTCGGGCACGGTCATGAGCGGATGCAGGCTGAATGCCTCGTGGCCCACGAGCGGCTCCAGGGTCGTGGCGCCGCTGCAATGACCGACCAACTGCGCATTGAGGGGAAGGGCTTCGGCCGCCCTCCGGATCTCCGCGTCCGGCACGGTGAGCAGGACCACCGGGGCGGTCGGTCGCGCGCCACGGCCGAGCGGGCCCTCGACCTCGACGCCGGCCTCCGCGAGGGCGGTCGCCAGGGCGTGGCCGAGCCTGCCGGCGCCGACGATGGCGCAGCGCTCAGGGACGGATGACTCGGAGGGATTCCGGTCCAGTTCTCGCACGAGATACCGGCTGGGAGTTGGGTGGGACAGTGGTCGGGCGGTGCCTTTGAGGTCCGTCCCGTGGTGGTGACGGCCTCGCCCCAGATGATACCCCGCAGGGAGCGGGATCCATGCGCGTCCTCGCCGCCCTCCGGGCTACCCTCGTCCCATGCCCAGCGCGGAGGAACGCCGCGAGGAGCTGAAGGCCGTGTTCCGGCAGGCGTCGGTCTGCGAGCGCTGCCCGCAGCTCGCCTCGACGCGCCAGACCGTGGTGTTCGGCTCCGGCCACGCGGACGCCGACCTGATGTTCGTCGGCGAGGCGCCGGGCGCGAACGAGGACAAGCAGGGCGTCCCGTTCGTGGGGCAGGCGGGCAAGCTGCTCGACCAGCTCCTGGGCGAGATCGGGCTCACCCGCGCGGACGTCTTCGTCGTGAACGTCTTGAAATGCCGGCCTCCCGGCAACCGCGACCCGCTGCCGCAGGAGATCGACAACTGCCAGGACTACCTGTTCCGGCAGCTCGACCTGATCGAGCCACGCGTCGTCTGCACGCTCGGCAACTTCGCCACCAAGCTCCTCCGAGGCGACCCCTCCACCGGCATCACCCGCCTGCACGGCCGCGAGGAGATCCGCGTGATCGGCCCGCGCGCCGTCCGGCTCTTCCCGATCTACCACCCGGCCGCCGCGCTCTACACGCGCTCACTCCTGGACACCCTGCGCGAGGACTTCGCCCGCCTGCCGGCGCTGCTGGCGCAGGACCCGCCGCCACAGCCGGTGGTCGAGGAGCCGGAACCGGTCGTCGAGGAGCCCGAGCTCGTGGAGGAGATCGAGGCGTCCGCGCCGGATCCAGAGGAGTCTCAGCTCGGACTGTTCTGACTCTGTGCCGACTCTGCGGAGGGAGCAGGCGAACGGCGGCAGGTGAGGGAGGGTGTCCGGATGGAACCGGCATTTCTTCCCCCGCGAAGCGAATCTCGGGCGCCGGAGGGAGAAATGCCGGTAGGAGGGGCATTTCTTCCCCCGCCCCTCACGGGGGCGGGTCTTGGGGGAAGAAATGCCGGTTGATCGGGTGGTTCTGGCGGTCGCCGGCCGGCAGCACGGCATGGTCACGGCGGCGCAGCTCGCCGAAGTGGGGCTGAGCGCGCATGCGATAGCGGCGCGCGTGGCGAAGGGCTGGCTGAGGCGCCGGCACTACGGCGTCTACCTCGTCGGCCCTCTGGAAACGCCGCACTCAGCCGCCATGGCTGGGGTGCTCGCGTACGGTCCCGGCGCGCTACTCAGCCACTACCCCGCCGCAGTTCTGTGGGATCTCCGCCCGCCGCCGGCTCACGAGATACACGTCACCGTCGTGGCGAGCGGTGTGAAGAGCCGCGACGGCATCCGCGCGCACCGGACCGCCCACCTCCATGCCGCCGACGCCACCCGCCGCCACGGCATTCCCGTCACCTCACCAGCGCGCACGCTCCTCGACATCGCCGCCACCGAGCCCACGAGCATCCTCGACCGCGCCGCCAACGAGGCCCGCGTCCTCCGCCTCGTCTCGGACCTTTCCCTCGATGAGCAGTTCGCTCGCTACCCGCACCACCGCGGAGTCACGGCGCTGCGCCAGGCAACGCAGGCGGAGCCCCGACTCACCCGCTCCGAAGCCGAGCGCCGCCTGCTCGAGCTCATCCGCGCCGCGCGGCTTCCCGAGCCCCTGACCAACGCCCGTGTCGCCGGCTACGAAGTCGACTTCCTCTGGCCCGATCACCGCCTCGTGGTCGAGGTCGACGGCTACGCGTTCCACTCGACGCGCCGTTCGTTCGAGCGAGACCGGCGCCGGGACGCCGAACTCACCAACCACGGCTATCGCGTCATCCGCCTCACCTGGCGACAGATCACCGCCGAGCCGGAGGCGGTGATCGCTCAGCTCGCGCCGTCGCTCTTCGCGCGCTCGTCGACCGTGAGCGCGTAGCGCTCGTGGTCGCGCCACTGGCCCCCGATCAGGAGGTAGCGCGGGGAGTAGCCCTCGAGGCGGAAGCCGGCGCCGCGGGCGAGCGCGATCGAGGCGGCGTTGCCGGGCTGGATGTTCGCCTCGATGCGGTGCAGCGAGAGCGGGCCGAACGCGTAGTCGAGCACGAGCCGGAGGCCCTCCTTCATCAGCCCCTGGCCCGCGTGGCGGGCCGAGCCGTAGTACCCGAGGAAGGCGGACTGGAACGAGCCGCGGACGATCTGGGAGATGTTGAAGACGCCCGCGATCTCGCCCGACTCGTCGTCGATCACGACGAAGCAGGCGAAGTCGTCGCGCGCGCAGCGGCTCAGGAGCTCGTCGAACTGGTCGGCGCGCTCGGGCGGGTACGCCCACGGCCGGTGCAGTTCACGGCTGTGGTGGACCATCTCGAGGAAGGCGTCACGGTCCGATGCCTTGAGGAGCCGGATCGACACGCGCGTCATTGTGCCCGGGTTCGCAGGACTGCGGCCAGTTGAGCGTGCTCGCGGTCAGCTTCCCGTCCACCGGCCCGGCGGGCGGCGGCGCGCGTGGCGAACGTGAGCGCCTGGGCGAGGTCGTCGAGCGCCGCGGCCCGCGCGCCGAGATTGGCGGCGACGACCTCGCGCCGCCGCCGCGCCAGCAGCTCGTGCGGCTCGCCGGCATAGGCGGCGCGCGTGGCGTGGCCGCCGAGGTGGCGGATGCGGACCGACGGGTCGAGCACGGTCGGCACGCCGGCGGCGCGGGCGCGCAGGCACAGGTCCATGTCCTCGAAGAACAGGAACTGCCGCGGATCGAACGGGCCGAGCCGGCGCAGCACGTCCGTCCGCGCCGCCACACAGGCCGCGATCGCCCAGCCGACGCTCCGCGGCCGCTCGGCGCGGTAGGGCTCGGCGCGGAGGCGCAGCTCGCGGGGGAGCAGCGGCGGGTGGACGAGCGCGGGCAGGAGCGCGCCGACGGTGCCCGGCAGCGGATGCGCGGAGCGCTGGACGGAGCCGTCGGCGTTGAGCAGCCGCGGCACCCACAGGCGGCCGTCGCGGGCACGCTCGGCCAGCCGGGCGAGCGATCCGTCGAGCAGCTCGCAATCCGGGTTGAGCAGCACGGTGAGGTCGTGCCGCGCCCGCTCGACGCCCGCGTTGTTGGCGGCGCCGAAGCCCGGGTTCGCGCCGAGCTCGACGACCTCCGCGCCCGCGGCACGGGCAAGCGCGGGACCGTCGTCCGAGGACGCGGTGTCCACCACGACGAGCTGCGGCGGCTCCGCGAGACGGCCGAGCGAGCCGAGGAGCGCCGGGAGCGGGCCGGCGGAGTCGTGCAGCACGACGACAACGGAAAACGGCGTCATTGAGGGAGAGCGCGGTCGGTCGCGGGGGGCGCCGAAGGAGGGCGGTGGGCGGCGGGCGGCGTCATCGGGACTTCCCCTCAATGCGCCGTTCGCCGGCAGCCTCGACCAGCACTTCGCGGGTCTGCCGCGCGGTCGAGGCCCAGCTCAGCCGAGCGATGTGCTCCCGGCCGGCCTCCAACAGCCGCGCGCGGAGCGCCGGCTCACGAGCCACGGCCAGCAGCGCGTCCGCCAGCGCCGAAGCATCGCCCGGCGGCACGTACAGCGCCCCGCCACCGAGCACCTCGCGCAGCACCGGCAGGTCGCTGACGACTGCGGGCGCGCCCGCGGCGAGCCCTTCGACCGGCGGCAGCCCGAAGCCCTCGAGCCACGACGGCAGCACGACCGCCAATGCGCCGGCGTACAGCGGGCCGAGGTCGTCGACCCGCCCGAGCCGCCGGACCCCAGGCGCATCGACCGACACGCGGCCCTCGCCGGCGACGAGGAGCTCGGCCTCGAGCCCTCGCTGCCGGGCGAGACCGAACCCCTCGATGAGGATGTCCGGGGCTTTGCGCGGCTCGAGGGCCCCGACGAACAGGTAATAGCGACCCTCCGCGACGCCGCGTCCAAGCGCGCGCGGCGCCAGCGGCACCGCCCGGACCCGCTCCGGCGACAGCCCCCACGCGCGGATCACCTCGCCCCGCACGACCTCGGTGTCGCACAGCACCCGCGCCGCCCGCCGCGCCAACCGCCGCGGCCGGGCGAGCCGGTGCCACAGCCGCTCGTACGCCGTGAAGTCCTGCGGCCGCTCCTCCCACGAGCGGTCGTGGACCGTCAACACGAACGGGGTCGACCCCGGCGCCAGCGGGGCCGGGGCGGGCGCCCAGATCACGTCGCAGCCCGGCAGCAGCGCCGACAGAGTCGGGCGACGGGCCACCGCAGCGGCGCCGAACAGCGCCCGCGCCGGCAGCGCGCTCCGGACCGGCACCACGCCCGCCGGCACGGACGCCGACCCGCGCGGCAGCAGCACGCGGTACTCGTCGCCGGGGAACTCGCTCGCCAGGGCCTCGAGCAGTGCAGCCGTATAGTGCGCCACCCCGCGTGCCCCGCCGCCGACCAGGCTGCGCCCGTCGACCCCGACCCTCACGCCCGCTGCCCGGTCACCGCATCGCCATCGACGCCCGCGCCGCCGCGCGCCCCGAGCTCGGCGGGGTCGAGCGATGGGCGCGCGAGCTCGCGACGCGCCTGCCCGCCCTGCGCCCGGACCGCTACGAGGTCCTCAAGCCCCGCCCGCGGCTCGTCCACCGCGCCGGCCACGCGTGGGAGCAGTTCGTGCTGCCGGCCATAGCCCGCAACCAGACGCTGCTGTGCCCCGCCAACCTCGCTCCGCTCGCGCACCCGCGCAACGTGATCGTCATCCACGACGCCGCGGCGCTCCGCCATCCCGAGTGGTACTCCGGCGCCTACGCGGCGTGGCAGCGACGAATCCTCCCGGCCCTGGCCCGTCGCGCGCTGCACGTCGTGACCGTATCCGAGTTCTCGCGCGGCGAGCTGAGCGAGCTCGTGGGCGTCGAGGCGACCGTCATCCCGGGCGGCGTGGACCCGGCGTTCACGCCCGATGCGGACGCGGAAGCGCGCGCGGCGGGCGCTCGGCCTGACGCAGCCGTACGTCCTCTGCGTCGCCTCCCAGACCGCGCGCAAGAACCTCAGGGCGCTCGTGGCGCTGACCGAGCACATCGAGGTCGTCGTGGCCGGCGGGCACAGGCCCCAGTTCGCGCGCGAGGCGGGGCTGGAGCGGCTGCGTCACCTGGGCGCGGTGCCCGACCACCTGCTGCCCGGCCTCTACGCGGGCGCGCAGGTGTTCGCGCTCCCGAGCCTCTACGAGGGCTTCGGGCTGCCGGTGCTCGAGGCGATGGCGTGCGGGACGCCCGTGGTCTGCAGCGACACGACGGCGCTCCCGGAGGCGGCCGGCGGGGCGGCGCGGCTGGCGCCGCCCGACGAGGTCGCCGAGGCGGCGCGGCAGCTGCTTGGCGATGACCACGAGCGCGAGCGGCTGCGGGCGGCGGGCTTGGCGCGCGCGAAGGGATTCACGTGGGCGGCGACCGCCCGGCGGGTCGACGACCTCCTCGATGCGCTGTCCGCCGGCGGCGCGAGCGCGCCGGGCGGCGCGCCTAACGGCTGAGCCGCCGCGCCGCGCGCCGGAACTCGGCGTACGACGGAGCGGTGACGATCGAGCCGCCGCGCTGGCGCCGCAGCCCCGACCAGTCGAACGAGTTCGCCGAGCCCTCGCGCGAGAGCCACGTGTACCAGACCACCCGCTCGATCTTCAGCCGCTTGCGCTCCTTCGCCAGCAGCTTCAGTGCGAGCTTCAAGCGCGACGCCTGACCGCGCTCGGTCGTCACGAACCCCGGCGCGCCGCCGGTCTTGCCCTTCGACGCCGGCCACGACAGCTCGGTCAGCCACACCGGCCGCCGCCCGTCGCGAGCGCGCCGCATCTCGCGCCGCGCGAACCGGATCAGCTTGATCACGTTGCGCGGCTTCCCCGTGTACGGGTGCAGCGCCACCGCGTCGAACGTCCCGCGCCCGCCCGCCTTGTAGATCGAGCGCAGCGCGATCCACGACTCGTTCGGCAGCCCCGCCAGGATCGTCCGCGATCCAGGGTCGGCCGCGCGCAGGGCACGACGTGAGGCCCGCAGCAGCGCGACATACGGGCGCGCGAACGGCTGCGTCGTCCAGTAGCGCGTGAGGTTGGGCTCGTTCCAGATCTGCCAATCGCGGATCGCCATCCGCGGCAGCCCCGGCTGCTCGGCCCACAGCGAGCCGCGCGGCCCGTAGCGGCCGACCAGAGCCGTCAGGTACGCGGTGAACGCGTCCGTCCCCCGCGGCGCGGACGCTGCGCCGTCACCGGGTCGCTCCGCCGCCCAGTCAGGCGTCCGGTGCACGACCGGGATGACGCGCAACCGCCGCGCGGCCGCCGCCGCGACCACCGCGTCGGTCGCCGCGAAGTCCACCGCCCCGCCGGCGACCGGCTGGGCCGCCCGCCAGTCGAACGCCGTCCGCACCGTCTCCGCGCCCGCGGACGCCATCAGGTCGTACTCGCCCCCGAGCGCGTTGCCCGGCTCGGTCAGCGGCCCGTCGACCTGCACGCCGAGCCATCCCCGCGGCACGCTCCGCGCGTCCGCGGGCGCGGCGACGAGCAGCGCGGCGAGCGCCGCGAGAAGCACGACCCGCAGTGTCACCCGCGCAGGCTCGCGATCACGTCGCTGGCCATGCGCAGGCGCAGCGAGAGGATGCGGGCGAGGTCCATCAGCATCGACTCGGCCAGCGCCGGCGCCGCGTCCGACAGGCGGCGGAAGCCGTCGATGTCGATCCGCACCACCTGCACGTCGGTCAGCGCGGTCAGCGTCGCCGAGCGCGGCGCGCCGTCGAAGAACGCCAGCTCGCCCACCACGGACGGCGCGTCGATCGACTTGAACGCGGTCTCCTCGCGCGGGATCTGCACCGACAGGCTGCCGTCGATCAGCAGGTACAGCGCGCGGTCCGCCTCGCCCGCCTGCACGAGCGCCAGGCCCGCCGGCACCTCGCGCACCTCGGCGTGGGAGAAGATCGTCGCCCAGTCGTTCGCCGTGGCGTCCGGCAGGAACAGCAGCTCGGCCGCGTCCTCGTGGGCCTCCTCGGTGAGGACCTGGAACGGCCCGGCGTGTTCGATGCTCATGACTCGGGAACCGTAGCGGTCGGCCGCAGCGCCCAGACCTTGACCGCGCCCTTGCGCCCGCGGACCTCGAGCTCGTCGAGCGACTCGAGGTCGTCCGGCGCCGTGGCGAGCCGCGAGCGCGTCGAATCCGCCACGAACAGCTGGTAGGGCGTGCCCTTGGTCATGCCCTCCAGGCGCGCGGCGGAGTTGGTCGTGTCGCCGATCGTCGTGTACTCGAGCCGCCGCGAGGAGCCGACGTTGCCCGACATCACCTCGCCGGTGTTGAGCCCGATGCCCATCTTGAAGCCGTCGCCGAGGCCCTCCTCGCGCAGCCACGCGTTGAAGCGCTCGAGCCGCTCGAGCATCTCGCGCGCGGCGCCGTGCGCCTTGTCGGCGTGATCGTCGGACGCGATGGGGGCGCCGAACACGGCCATGATCCCGTCGCCCATGTAGGCGACGAGCGTGCCGTCGTGGTCGAGGATCGCGTCGGACATCTCGGTCAGGTACCGGTTCAACACGCCGATGACCTCAGAAGGTTCGCGGCCCTCCGCGAAGCTCGTGAATCCGCGCAGGTCGCTGAACAGCACGGTCGCGGTCAGCAGCTCGCCGCCAAGCCGCACGTCGTCCTCGGTGTCGGCCCGCGCGAGCACCTGCGAGACGACGGAGTCCGGGACGAAGCGCGCGAACAGGTCGCGCGTGTGGGCGCGCTCGACCGACGCGGTCAGGTAGTGCACGACCAGCGCGCCGACCAGGGCGATGCCCAGCCCCGTCAGCGGCACCACCACCGGCAGGATCAGCCCTTCGCCGAACGCCAGCTGCGCGGCCGCCGCGTAGAGCACGGCCGCCGCGAGCCCGACCCCCAGGGCCACGAACGGCCGCAGCCAGATCCCGAGCAGCAGCGGCAGCGCCGTCAGCCCGAGCGCGATCAGCAGGTCGGCCGTCGCGCTCGTCGCGTGCAGCGGCACGCCGCGCCGCAGCGTGTCGATCGCGTTGGCGTGGACCTCGGGCCCGGACATCTGGCCGCCTGGCCACGACGTCGGGTGGCGATCCTGGAGCACCGGAGCGGTCGCGCCGATGATCACGTACTTGTCACGGAACGTGCCCGGCTCGTAGCGGCGGCGCAGCGCGCGCGAGAACGACACGCTCTCCACATGGCCGGGCGGGCCGCCGAAGTCGAGCCAGGCGCCGACGCCGCCCAGCCCCGCAGGGCTCACCGGCTTGCCCGTGCCGCGCTCCACCGCGACGACGGACAGCGTCTTGAGCCCGTCGACCTCGTAGGGCAGGCGCCGCAGCGTCCCCGTGTCGTCCTCCGGCAGCGAGCCGTTGCCGACCCGCGCCTTGACGAAGTCCGTGTTCTCCTTGCCGCCGAACACGTTGTGCGTCCCGCCCTCGCCCACCTCGGTGGTGCTGAGCACGACGTTGCCGGCGTCGAGCGTGGCCTGCGCGAGCGCCTCGTCGCCCGCGGCGTCGTCGGACTGCTCGGTGAACTGGACGTCGTAGACGATCACCTTCGGCTTGTCGGCGGCCACGCCGTTGAGCGCGCGGGCGAACGTCTTGCGGCTGAACGGCCAGCGCTCGCGCAGCTCGGAGAACGTCACGTCGTCGATCCCCACCAGCACGACGTCGTCCGGGACCGGCCGCGCGCCGCGGATCTCGAACCGCTGGTCGACGGTGGAGAGCTCCGCCCGCTCGAGCGCGTCCGTGATCTCCAGCAGCACCACCGCGCCGAGCGCGAACAGGGCCACCGCCGCGAGCAGGGTCCGGCGCAGGCGGCGGGTGGTGGCGCGGCGGCGCACGGCCTGAAGCTAGCCGACCGGCGGGCACCGCGTCCGCGGACTTCTTACACTCGCCCGCTCATGGCCGACGCTCGGGTGGCGCTCATCCACGACTTCCTGCTCGATCTCCGCGGCGCGGAGCGGGTCTTCGCCGCGATGTGCGACGCGTGGCCGGAGGCCGACATCTTCACCGCCGTCTACGACGAGCGGGGGACCGAGGGGAGGTTCGCGGATCGCAACGTGCACACCTCGTTCCTGCAGAAGCTGCGGCCGACCTCGCGCACGTTCCGCCCGCTGCTGCCGTTCTATCCGCACGCGGTCGAGTCGTTCGACCTGCGCGGCTACGACACCGTGATCTCGTCCTCCAGCGCGTGGGCGCACGGCGTGCTCGTCGACCCCGGCGCGGTCCACGTCTGCTACTGCCACAACCCGTTCCGCTACGCGTGGACCGAGCGCGAGGCGACGCTGCAGGCGCGCGGCCCGCTCGTGCGGCCGGCGCTCCGGGTGCTGCTCTCGCGCTGGCGCCAGTGGGACTGGATCGCCGCCCAGCGCGTCGACCGCTACGTGGCCAACTCGCGCACCACCGCCGAGCGCGTCCGGCGCTATCTCGGCCGCGAGTCGACCGTGCTGCACCCGCCGGTCGAGATCGACCGCTTCACGCCGGGCTCGGTCGGCGAGCACTACGTCGTGCTCGCCGAGCTGATGGCGCACAAGCGCATCGACGTCGCCGTCGAGGCGTTCTCACGGCTCGGGCTGCCGCTCGTCGTGATCGGCGACGGGCCCGAGGGCCGGCGGCTGCGCAAGCTCGCCGGGCCGTCGGTGTCCTTCACCGGCCGCGTCTCGGACGAGCGCGTCGCCGAGCTGCTCTCGGGCGCGCGGGCGCTCGTCGTCACCGCCGTGGAGGAGTTCGGGATCGCCGCCGTCGAGGCGCTCGCGGCCGGCCGGCCGGTGATCGCGCTCGGCGAGGGCGGCGTGCGCGAGTCGGTGACTCCCGGCCTGACCGGCGCGTTCTACGAGCGCAACGACGCCGCGGCGCTGGCGGAGACCGTGCGGGCCTTCGACGCGCTCGCGATCGACCCCGCCGCCTGCCGCGCGGCGGCCGAGCGCTTCAGCGTCCAGCGCTTCCAGAACCGGCTCGCGACGATCGTGGCCGACGCCATGGGCGACGAGCGGCCGCCGCGGCCCGGCGAGCGCTCGGTGCTCCAGGCCGGCCTGCTTCACGGCGCGCGGCGCTCGAGCAGGAGGAACGAGCCGACGCGCCCCGCCGGCCGGTAGGCCCGCGCCAGGTAGTCGTCGAGCACCGTCACGCCGCTCGAGCGCCCGGCGGCGTTCTCCTCCGGCAGCGCGGTGACGGGGTCGAGCCAGCGGACGACGGCGCGCGGCTTGGCGCGCTCGAGGTCGGCGACGATCTCGCGCTGCACCGGCTCGCTCGTCACCACGCCGGGCGCGGGGATGTCGTAGCGGGTCGGGTTGTCGCGCTGCGCGAGCACGTAGAGCAGCGGGAAGCCCGAGGTCACGAGGTCGGAGCGGCGGGTCGCGACATAGAGCGGGCCGGGCGGCAGGCGGGCGACGAGCTGCTCCAGCTCGGCCGCGCGGCGCGGCGGGACGCGCACGCCGTCGGCGACGGGGAGCTCGAGCGCGACGGTGTCCTCGCGCGCGACGAGCGAGCGGCGGTCGAGCCCCTCGGCGATCGCGTAGATAAGCGCGGCGGCCGCCAGCAGCGCGGGGAACGCGCGGGACGCGGAGATCGACCACGCGGCGAGGATCGCCACCAGCACGGCCAGCGGCGCGGTGTGGAAGAGGTCGGTGCGGACGAGCAGGTAGGCGAGCGCGCCGAGCGCCAGCACCCCGGTCGCGATGGTGAGGGGCGAGAGCCGGCGGACCAGGGTCGCGGCGGCGCCGGCCAGCCCGAGCACGAGCGCGAGCGGGAGGTAGAAGAGCAGGATCGGCTCGAGGCTGTCGGTCACGAACCCGGAGACGCCGCTCGTGTTCAGCGGCCCTTCGTAGCTCAGCGGGAACGGCAGCGTCTGGTAGTCGCGGAAGTCGGTCAGCGGGTAGTCGACCAGCAGGTCCCAGCTCGGCTCGAGCCCCGCCGCGATGACGACCGGCGCGTACAGGACGGCGCCGGTGCCGAGCGCCGCCGCCGCGAACCGCCAGCCGCCGCGGCCGAGCAGGATGCCCAGCCCGGCGAACGCCGCGAACTCGACCCGCCACGCCGCCGCGACCCCCACCAGCACGCCCGCGGCGACCGGCCGCTCCTCGAACAGCAGCAGCGCGCCCAGGCAGCACGCGAGCGCGATCGGGAACGGGTGCGGGCCGCTCGGGTACGCCATCGCGAGCAGCGCGGCGGCCCACGCCGCGAGCGACCACCCGGTCCCGGCTGCGCGGCGGGCGAGCGCGTAGGCGAGCGTCGCGACCGTCGCGTCGGCCAGCACGCGCAGCACCCGCCACGGCAGCAGCGACTCCCCGAAGAGCTCGCGCAGGCCCGCCAGCAGGTACGGCTGGCCGGGCGGGTAGAACCACCAGAAGTCGCGGTACGGGACCTGCCCGCCGGCGATCCGCTCGGCCGCCTGCAGCATCAGCCCCTCGTCGTTGGGCTGGATGCCCTGGAGCATCGTGAGACCCGAGAGGAGCGCCCCCGCGACGAACAGAGCGAGCGGAACGAGGCGAGGCGGCACGGCCGCTTACCCTATGCGCGATGCCGTCCGGGCCCGACCTCGACGCCCTCCGCGCCGAGGCCCTCGGTGCGGTCGAGCGCTACGCCGCAGCCGCCTTCGAGAGCGAGACCGAGTTCGTCCCCGGCGAGACGAACGTCTCCGTGGCGGGCAAGGTCATCGGCGCGCCCGAGCTGCGCACGCTCGTCGACGCCGCGCTCGACGGCTGGCTGACCGAGGGGCGCTACGCCGTCGAGTTCCGTACCCGGCTGGCGGAGGTCACGGAGCGCCCGCACGTCGCGCTCGTCGGCTCCGGCTCGCAGGCCAACCTGCTCGCCGTGGCGGCCGCGCGCTCGCACCTGCACGAGCGCCCGCTGCAGCCGGGCGACGAGGTGATCACGCCCGCCGTCGGCTTCCCCACGACCGTGACGCCGCTCTACCAGCACGGGCTGCGGCCGGTCTACGTCGACATCGAGCCCGACACCTACAACCCGTCGCTCGAGGCGTTCGCGGACGCGATCGGCCCGCGCACGCGCGGCATCCTCGCCGCCCACTGCCTCGGCAACCCGTTCGACGGGCCGGGGCTGGAGGCGCTGTGCCGCGAGCACGAGCTGGTGCTGATCGAGGACTGCTGCGACGCGCTCGGCTCGCGCATCGGCGGCCGCCAGGCCGGGACGTTCGGCGCGGCGTCGACCTACTCGTTCTATCCCGCGCACCACATGACGACGGGGGAGGGGGGCGCGGTCGGCACGACGGACGAGACGTGGGCGCGCGCGGTCGGCTCGCTGCGCGAGTGGGGGCGCGACTGCTGGTGCCCGCCCGGCTTCGACGGCGTCTGCGGCCGCCGCTTCGACGGCCGCTTCGGCGACCTGCCCGCGGGCTACGACCACAAGTACGTCTTCTCGCACGTGGGCTACAACCTCAAGGTCACCGACATGCAGGCCGCGCTCGGGGTGGCCCAGACGCACCGGTTGGAAAGCTTCGCCGTGCGCCGGCGCGAGAACTTCGAGCGCCTGCACGCCGCCTTGCAGGAGCTCGAGGAGCACGTCGTGCTGCCGCGCGCACTACCTGAGGCGGAGCCGAATTGGTTCGGATATCCGTTGACGCTGCGCGAAGGCGGCGCGGACGCGCGCAGGCGCCTACAGCTCCATCTGCTGGGAAATCGGATCGACTCGCGCTTGCTACTCGCCGGCAACATGACCCTGCAGCCGGGGTTTCAAGGCCTCGATCACCGAGTACACAAGGATCTCGGCGCTGCGGACCGAATTACCGAGGCTGCTCTCTGGGTGGGTTGCCACCCCGGGCTCAGCCCTCCGATGATCGATTGGATCGCGGAGTGCGTAACAAATTGGCTCCGCGAGCGTTGATGTAGGGCCTGGGCAGTTACGGCTCCCCTCCGTATGCCCGGGTTCCCTCCCCGGCCTCCCCGCCATTTTCGGGCGTCGTGCGCGTTGAGCGCCGACGTGACGTCAGTGGGCTGGTTGCGTCGGCAACGACTTTGACCTATAATTCCTACTGCAAGAGTTGGTTATGACATCGAAAGGAATCATCACGAGCACCAAGACTGACGCTCCGCGCCCGAAGACGGACGCGGACTACCAGGTCGACCCCACGCTCGACTCGCTCCAGCTGCTGCTGCGCGAGGCGGGCAAGTACCCCCTGCTCAAGCCCTATGAGGAGATCGAGCTGGCGAAGCGGATCGAGAAGGGCGATCTCGACGCGAAGGATCGGATGATCAACTCGAACCTGCGCCTCGTGGTCTCCAACGCCCGCCGCTACCAGGGCCAGGGCCTGTCGCTCGGCGACCTCATCCAGGAGGGCATGCTGGGCCTGATCCGCGCGGTCGAGAAGTTCGACTGGCGCAAGGGCTTCCGCTTCTCCACCTACGCGACGCTGTGGATCCGTCAGGCGATCCAGCGCGGCCTCGAGAACACGAGCCGCACCATCCGCCTGCCCGTCCACGTCGCGCAGCGGTCCCGGAAGGTCGGGCGCATCGAGCGCGAGCTCACCACGAAGCTCGGCCACGAGCCGACCGACGAGGAGATCGCGGCGGTGGCGGACCTGCCGCTGGCCGACGTGATCGAGATCCGCAAGGCCGACCGTGCCGTTGTCTCGCTCGACAAGCCGGTGGGCGAGGACGGCGACACGTCGCTCGGCGACCTGATCTCGCTGGAGTCCCCCTCGGTGGACGAAGAGGTCCACGGGCAGCTGAGCTCGGAGACCCTGCTCGACGCGATCGCGGGCCTGCCGGAGCAGGAGCGGGACGTCATCGAGATGCGCTTCGGCGCGGGTGACCAGGAGCCCCAGACGCTCTCCCAGGCGGGCCGGAAGCTCGGTGTCTCCACCGAGCGGGCACGCCAGATCGAGGAGCGCGCCCTCCGGCGGCTCTCGCAGCGCCCCGAGCTGATCGCCCTCCGCGAGGCGGCCTAGCTCACACTCTCCACGACCCGGGTCTCACGATCCGGGTCGTGTCGTTTAAGGACCGGTTCGGGTTCGGTCGGCGTTGCCGGCTCGCGGTGCAGTGCGACGCCGCCGACGACGAGCGCCACGCCCGCGAGCTCCGTCGCGGTCGGCAGCTGGGCGAGGACGACGACGCCGATGATCGTCGCGGTGGCGGGGAGGAGCGAGACCATCAGCGCGTAGGTCGCGCGCGAGAGCTCGCGCATGGCGAGCTGGTCGGCGACGTACGGGATGACGGAGGAGCAGATGCCGACGCCGATGCCCGCTGCGATCGCGACGGGGTCGGTGAGCGCGGGGACGACGGCCCAGCCGGCGACCGGCGTGACCACGACGGCCGCGATCAGCATCGAGAGGCCGAGGCCGTCGATGCCGGTGATCGCCGGGTGGCGCGCGGTGCGGTGGGCGAGCACGATGTAGAGCGCGAACAGCCCCGCGTTGACGAAGGCCAGCGCGACCCCGAGCGGCTCGCCCTCGAAGCGCACGCCGGTGAGGAGGTAGACGCCGGGCACGGCGAGCGCGAGCGCGGCGACGTTGCGGGGCGTGCGCGCGCCGAGGGCGGCGAGCGCGATGACGGGGAGGAACTCGATCGCGGCGACCGTGCCGAGCGGGAGGCGGTCGATCGCGACGTAGAAGCAGCAGTTCATGGCGGCGAGGACGCTGCCCCACTGGAGCAGCAGCGACTTCCCGCTGCGGTCGAGGGCGGACCAGACGCGCCAGGGGCGGCGCCAGAGGGCGAAGATGAGCGCGGCGGCAGCGATCCGGAGCCACGCGACGCCGAGGACGTCGACGCGGACGAACAGCAGCACCGCGAACGCGGGGCCGAGGTAGTGGAAGATCGCGCTGATGACGAAGTAGGCGTGCGGAGGTAGGCGGCGGGGCATCTGGCCCGTACGGTCGCGCACCGTTCGCGGCGATCACATGGCGGTTCGCAGGTAGAGTGCGCGAAATGGCTACGAATCTTCGGCCGGACACGCTCGACGACACGAACCTGCGGCTGCTCGCCGAGCTCCAGGCCGACGCGCGGCTCTCGCTCGCCGAGCTCGGCCGGCGGGTGGGCCTCTCCTCGCCGGCGGTCGCCGACCGGCTGGCGCGCCTGGAGGAGAGCGGCGTGATCCGCGGCTACCGCGCCGTGCTCGATCCGCGCGCGCTCGGCTACGCGCTCAGCGTCGTCATCCGCATCCGGCCCGCGCCGCGCGAGCTGCGCAAGGTGGCCGACGTCGCCCGCGACACGCCGGAGATCGTCCAGTGCGACCGCGTGACGGGGGAGGACTGCTACGTGATGCGCGCCCACGTCCGCGACGTCGAGCATCTCGAGGAGGTCATCGACCGCTTCGCGATCTACGGGCAGACGACGTCGTCGATCGTGCAGTCCTCGCCGGTGCCGGCGCGGGGCGTCGCGCTGTAGCGGGCTACTCGTCCGGCCGGCCCGCGGCGCGGGCCAGCTCCGGGCGGTCCTTGACCGTGTAGACCGTGGCGCAGCCGAATCGGCGCGCGGACTCGAGGATCGGGCGCAGGTCGGCCTCGAGGTCGCGCAGGCCGGGGCGGCAGTCGCTGAACACGAAGCGCGCGTTGGTGGAGAGGACGAAGTCGCGCGCGGCCTGGCCGCGGAGGGTGCCGTCGACGATGAGGCCGTCGGCGAGGCGCTGGCGCTCGCGCCAGTTCGGCGTCCAGCTCAGCGCGCCGATCCAGGTCTCGCGGCCGGTCGTGTAGGGCAGCATGTAGCCGGCGTAGACGGGGCCGAGCACGCCGCCGGGGCGCGGGTCGGCCTCGATCGCCTTCAGCGCGCGGACCTCGTCGTCGAAGATCCAGAACGGGTCGCCGGCGCTGCGGATCGAGTGGATCGAGACCTCGAACTTGTGCGCGATGCCCGGCACGGTCATGAGGAACAGGAGCCCGGCGACGGCGAGCGGGCGCGGGTGGCGCCAGACGGTGAGGACGCCCTGCACGGCGAGGATGCTGAGCGGGATCGCGAGGCCCTGGAACGAGTGGTAGGGGAACGTCCCGAACGGCAGCAGGTAGACGGCGAGGGCGGCGAGCGGCCAGACGCGCACGGCCTGCTCCTGCCACGACGTGGCGGGCAGGCGGTAGGCGAGCACGGCGGGGAGCGCGAGCGGCGCGACGGTCAGCGCGATCGCCCACCACGGCCAGCTCCACTCGGGCATCGCCCCGGCGGCGTTCGACTCGCCCGCGAGCTGCCACGCGGGGTCGTACTTGCCGAGCAGGAAGTAGTAGAGCGCCGGCGGGGCCGTGGCGCCGGCGACGACGAGATCCGGCAGCGTCAGCCGGCGGCGCCACGCAGCCACGCCGAGGAGGATCAGCGCGAGCGTCGCGCCCTGCCACGGCTGCAGCCAGCACACGAGCAGCGCGCCGGCTGCGGCCCAGCCCGGTGCGGCCGCGCTCGTGGGCGAGCAGCACGAGCGGCATCAGGAAGACCGCGATCGCGGTCATGAGGTAGCCCCACAGGTACTGCCCCGACCACATCTCGCCGGAGATGAAGTCGAACGTGTACTGCCGCGCGTTGCCGCCCCAGTCCGACCACGCGACGAGCCACGACGCCGGCATGACCGAGAACAGGACGAGGATCAGCGCGGCGTGGCGCGCGCCGGGGGTGGGGACGAGGCGGCGGACGTAGCGGAGCGCGCCGTAGAACGTGAGCCCGATGGCGACGGGCTTCCACACGAGGTAGGACAGGGGGACGGAGAGCCCGAGCGCGTGCAGGCCGCCGGAGATGGCGAACCCGGGGTGGAGGAACGCGCGGTCGCCGGGGGCGAGGTCGAAGCGGTTGCCGATGAGGACGTGGTGGGCGGCTTCGCGGATCCACGAGAAGTACTGCAGCTGGTCGGCGGCGAGGAGCCCGTCGGCGCCGGAGAGCGGCCTGCCCTTGCTGGCGAGGGCCACGAGCACCACGAACGCGAGCCCGGTCAGCGCGATCAGCGCGAGCCACTCCACGCGGTCCAACCCCAGCGCGAGCGTCTTCGGCCCGCCCGCCGCCCGATCACCCCTGCCCGGGGGCAACCTCCGGACTCCGTCCTCCGGTCGCGAGTTCCCCGGGTCAGGGGTGCCGGCCGACGGGCGGCTCGAACCGTTCGGTTGATCCTTGTCCTCAATGCGCCGTTCGTCGGCGCCCGGCTGCGGCGCTTCATCGGGGCGCGGCGGCCCTGGGCGGAGCCTCACGTTCTCTTCAGCGCCCGCCGCGCGTTCGCGGCGAGCTTCCGCGTCAGGTTCGCGGGTCCGTCGGTCTGAAGGGTCTCCATGGCGATCGGTGCATATTGGCCGATGGTGGCGTTGCGGATCTGCCGCGCTCTGTGCCGAGTTACGGTCCGCTTCGTGCCGGTTTCGCAGAAATCGAGCAGCGGCTGGACGATCCGATCCCAGCGGAGCTCCTCTGCCGCCGCGCGGATGTTGGCGCGGAATGGCTCGGGGTCGGCGAGCACGGATTCGCACGCGCCGGCGAAGGATTCGTCGTCTCCCGGAGGCACCGCGCGGCCCAGCCCTCGTGTCGCGACCTCGTCGCCGAGCACGTCGCCCGCGCTCGTGACGACGGGCAGCCCGCCCCACAGGTAGTCGACGATCCGGGTGCGGTAGGCGAAGCGGGTCTCGAGGTGCGCCGGGTGGGCGGAGACGCCGATGTCTGCCTCGAGCAGCCACGCGCCGCGCTCCTCATAGGGGACCCAGTCGTGGTTGAAGATCACGCGCTCGCCCTCGAGGCCCAGCTCGCGGGCGAGGGCGATCGCCGCGGCGCCCGCGGCGTGCTCGTCGCGCTCCAGCAGCGCGGGGCGCTTCACGCCCTGGAACACGAGCACGACATCCTCGGGCAGGCGGGCGACGGCGCGGATCGCGGTGGGTGCGTCGAGCCAGTCCCAGATCCCGCCGCCCCACAGCAGCACGCGCGCGTCCTCTGGCACGAGCGTGCCGCGCATGACCGGCCGCGCCGCGGCACGGGGCGGCTCGGCGCGCAGGCCGAACGGCACGACCGCGAGCCGGTCGAGCGCGTCGGGCTCGAGCGCCTCGCGGCCGGCGAGCACCCCGAGCCACAGGTCGCGCTGGCGCTCGCTCGCGCAGAGCGCGAAGTCGGCCGCCGCGAGGTGCGCCGCCGCGGCGCGGCCCACGATCCGGTTGAGCCGCGCCCGCGAGGCCGCGGGCTTCGAGCGCGTCGCCTCGATCGCCTCGACGACGGTCGGGTTGTAGAGGTCGACCACGAGCCGCGTCGGCTCCTGCCAGATCCGGCCGAGCAGGCGCGGCGGGAGCAGCTGGGCCACGACCACGTCGTGCTCGCGCACCGCGGCGACGAGCTCGTCGTAGTCGGCGAGCCCTGCCTGGAGGAGGGGGAGGTCCGATTCGCTCGGCGCCGGTGCGGACAGCGTCACGTCCGCGTGGGCGGCCAGCGCGCGGGCGAGCTCGTAGGCGCGGATCGCCGGGCCCGCCATGCGGGCGCCCACCGGTTCGGCGGAGACGACGAGGATGCGCTGCGCCGGCAAGTCGAGCAGTATGGCCGCCTTGACCACCGCCCGACCCGCCGTGGCGCTGCTCGCGGCCGCGCTCGCTCTCCTGCTGGCGGCCTGGGTGTTCGGCAACCCGCCGGGCGCCGCCCCCGACGAGCGCGCGCATTACGTCCGCGCGCTGGGGGCCGGCAGCCTCGAGCTGGAGGGGGCGATCTTCAAGCCGACGCGCGAGCAGACGGAGGCGTTCTTCGAGCAGCGCGACGGGCCGGAGTTGCCCGGCGCCGGCGTCGCGACCGTCCTCTGGGCGGCAGCGCAGACGCGCACGTTCGAGCTGCCCGCCGAGCTCAGCGTGTTCGGGTTCGGCTGCAACGACCAGCAGCCCGCGACGTCGGCGGCGTGCGTCGAGCGCCCCACGGGGGACCGCTCCACGCGCCTGCCCACCTACACGGGCACGTATCCGCCGTGGTCGTACATCGTCCCCGGGCGGGTGATGCGGTTCGAGAGCACGCCCAACGCCGCCCTGCGCGCCGGCCGTCTCACCTCGGCGCTGATCTGCCTCGCGCTGCTGATCGCGGCCGTGGCGCTCACCGCCGCCGGCCGCGCGCCCGGCATCGCGCTGGCGGCGCTCGGCGTCGCGGTGACGCCGATGGTCGTCTACAGCGCCTCGGTGCTCAACGCGTCCGGGCCGGAGATCGCCGGCAGCCTGTGCTTCCTCGCCGCCGGCTTGCGATTGCAACGACCGGGCGCGGGCCCGCTCGCCTGGGCGGCGCTCGCGGCGGGGGGAGCGGCGCTCGTGCTGTCGCGCTCGCTCGGGCCGGTGCTGCTCATCACCCTCGGCGGCACGCTGCTCGTGCTCGGCGGGCGGCCGCGACGGCCCGCAGGTCTCGCGCTCGCGGCCGGCGCGGTGCTGGCGGTCGCCTTCGCGGCCGCGGCCTGGTGGGACCTCGCGAAGTCGCCGCACGGCGTCGAGGGCGGCCCCACGTATCGCCGCGCGCTCGCCCAGACGGTCCACGACCTCGACGACATCGCCCGCCACGCCGTCGGCAACTTCGGCGCGCTCGACACCCCGCTGCCGAGCTGGCTCTACGTCGCCTGGGGCGCGGCGGTCCTCGCGCTCCTGGTCCTCGCCGCCGTGCGCGGCACGACGCGCGAACGGGCCGGGCTCGCGCTCTGCCTCGTCGTGGCCGGCTGCCTCACCGTCGCCGTCTCCGTCTTCCAGCTCCGCACCGGCTACGGCGCGCAGGGCCGCCACGTGCTGCCGGTGCTCGTGCTGCCGCTGCTCCACGCCGGCGAGGTGCTGCGGCGGCACCCGGCGGGGCTCGCGTGGCTCGCACCCGCGGCGGCCGTGCTGTGGGCGACCTCGCAGGCCGTTGCCTGGCTGACCAACGCCCGCCGCGGGGCGGTCGGGACGGACGGCTCGTGGTGGTTCTTCGGCGCGGCGGAGTGGTCGCCGCCCGGTGGATGGTGGCCGTGGACGGTGATGGCGCTGGCCGGCGCGGCCCTCGCGCTGGCTGCCGGCGTGATCCGCCGGGACCCGGTGTAGCTTGGCGGCGCGTTGACGCTCTACGAGCTGCTCCTCACCCTGCACGTCCTCGCCATCGCCACGTGGTTCGGCTCCGGGCTGGCGATCACCGTGATCGGCCACCGCGCCCTGAAGACCGGCATCGCCCCCTTCTCCGAGATCGTGGTCAACGCGACCGCGTGGGCCGGCCGGGCGCATCCCGTGGCCGGCGTGCTGCTCCTGCTCACGGGGGTCGGCATGGTCCTCGACGCCGACCTGTCCTTCGGCGAGCTCTGGATCGTGATCGCGCTGGTGGGGATCTTCGCCGCCATGGGCGTCGGCGGCGGGCTGATCGGCAGGACGTCGGAGGGGCTCGTCAAGAGCATCGCGGCGAACGGCGGCACGCTGCCCGAGACGGATCGACCGGTCGCCGAGCGGCTGCTGCTCTACAGCCGGATCGAGACGGTGATCCTCGTGATCATCATCGTCGACATGATCCTCAAGCCGACGCTCTAGCGGAGCTCCGCCAGGCGCTCGCGGTCGATCCCGCCGAGCAGCGCGAGCACTCCGACGTAGACGACCGCGCCCGCCGGCACCGACAGCCACAGCGGCTGCTCGCGCAGCGGCCACACGACAGCGGCCATCGCCAGCGCCGCCGGCACCGCCCGCGCCAGCGCCACGAACGACGGCAGGTAGCCGAGGTGCCGCCACACGAGCCAGCCCGAGCCGGCCAGCAGCACGAGCTCGCACCCGAGCGCGGTCCACGCGGCGGCCTCGATCCCGTAGGCCGGCACGAGCGCGATGTTCAGCGCCACGTTGAGCACGAGCGCGACCACGTTGAGCCACAGCGCGGCGAGCTGGCGGTCGGCGGCGATCAGCGCGTGCCCGTACAGGCCATTCACGAAGCCGATCGCTGCGGCGGCGAG
Organism: uncultured Solirubrobacteraceae bacterium; assembly: GCA_963811595.1. Lineage (GTDB taxonomy): Bacteria > Actinomycetota > Thermoleophilia > Solirubrobacterales > Solirubrobacteraceae > DASQFQ01. The sequence goes on along the minus strand of CAWERW010000016.1, from coordinate 276,552 downwards.
CAGGATCCGCAGCGGCGTCGCGGCGCCCTCGAACCCCTCGCCGCCGAGCGCCCGCGCCAGCTCCGGCGCCACCAGCGCGCCGCCGACCGCGAGCGCCACCCCGGCGGACATCAGGACGTCGGCGGCGGTGCGCAGCGCCGCGGGCATCCGCGGGTCGGACGCCGCGACGAAGCGCGCGAGCAGCGGGAACACGGCGACGAGGAAGGCGGCCGGCAGCGTCGCGGTGAGCTCCCCGACCCGCCACGCCAGCGCGTACAGCCCGAGCTCCTCGAACGGCCGCGAGAGCGAGATGATCAGCGCGTCGGCGCGGAAGTACGCCTCGTTGAGCGCGAGCGCCACCCCGAGCGGCGCCGCGGCGACGAGCAGCTCGCGCATCGTCGCGCGGTCGGCCCGCGGGCGCTCCGGCAGCCACGAGCGCGCGAGCAACGACGTCAGCGCGAGCGTCACCGCCGCGCCCACGCCCGCGGCGCCGACGACCGCGTAGAAGCCGAGGTCGAGCGCGGCGACGAGCGCGACCGCCGCCACCGCCGCCGCCCGCCCCGCCACATCGGCGATCGCGATCCGGCCCGCCCGCAGGTCGGATTGCAGCACCGCGACGAACGCCGAGTTGAGCAGCCCGAGCACGAGCGGGATGCCGGCGATCAGCACCGCCACGCGCACGTCGGGCGGGTAGGGCATCAGCAGCGCCGCGAGCGCGGCCGCCCCCGCCGCCGCGACCGCCAGCCCCGAGCGCAGCGCCAGCGCCGAGCCGAGCACCGACGCGGCGCGCTCCGGCTTCCGGGCCAGCTCGCGCACGATGATCGTCGTCAGGCCGGCGTCGGCGAGCACGCCGAACAGCTGCACGAACGACAGCGCGAGCGCGAAGCGCCCGTAGCGGTCCGGGCCGAGGTAGCGCGTCGTGATCGCGATCGACACGAGCCCGAGCAGCAGCACCGCGCCCCGCCCCGCCAGCCCCAGGAGGGTGGCCGACGTGACGCGCCGGACGTCGGACATGGTCAGCCCGTGGCGGCCGCGGGACCCGCCACCGCCGGCGAGCTCGCCGGCGCGGCGGCGGCGCGGCGCGCGACCATCACGCGCTCGTCGCCGAGCGACATCGTCAGCGGCGCGCGCCCGACCGCGGTCGACCGCAGCTTCCCGAGCGCGGCGCCGACCGCGCCGGAGCGCTCGCCGAGCCCGCCCGTCCAGTAGCCGAACGAGAACGTGCGCCACAGGCCGACGTCGACCACCGGCTCGAGCCCGTGGTCGCACAGCACGCGCCGCAGTGTGCGCCGCGGGAGCAGGAACGTGTGCGCGGGCAGGTAGCCCCACCAGCGCCCGCCCGCCAGCCGCGCGGTGGGGGAGGAGGGGTCGGGGGTGACCACGCACAGCGCCCCGCCGTCGACCAGCAACGCCGCGGCGGCGCGCAGCGTCGCCACCGGGTCCTCGAGGTGCTCGACGACGTCGATCATCACGATCGCCTCGTACGGCCCGTCTTCGACCTCCTCGAGCAGCGCGTCGCGGACGTCGAGCCCCAGCGATTCCGCGTGCGCCCGCGCGGCCCGCGCCGGCTCAAGGCCCTGCACCCGCCAGCCCGCGCGGCGGGCCTCGTCGAGCAGCAGGCCGTGCCCGCAGCCGACCTCGAGCAGCCGGCCGCGCCGCGGCGCCACGCGCTCGACGTGCTTGAGCAGCCGCCGCGACGTCGCCCGCCGCCCGGCCTCCTCCTCGAGGTAGGCGTCGTCCTCCATGTCGCGGTAGAGCTCGAGCAGCTCGGGGCCCGACGGCAGCGCGGGCTGCTGGATCGTCGCGCACGCGCGGCACGAGTAGAGGTCGGCGTGCGCGCCCGGCTCGTGGCACGTCGGCGCCATCGCGGCGGCTGTCGGCACGCCCGCGCGACCACGCCGCGCCAGCACGAGCTCCCCGCCGCAGATGCCGCAACGCGCGTTCACCGGCGGGCAGAGTATCTGCCCGTACACTCACCGCCGTGCCACGGCCTTGGCTCTCCGTCGTCGTTCCCGCCTACAACGAGGCGCCCTCGATCCGCGCGGCGGCCGAGGCGATGCGCGACAAGCTCGACGCGCTCGACCGCCCGTGGGAGCTGATCGTGGTCGACAACGCGAGCCCCGACGGGACCGCCGCGCAGCTCGCGCCGCTCGCCGAGAGCGACGAGCGCATCCGCGTCCTCGTCAACGACGCGAACCGCGGCAAGGGCTACTCGGTGCGCCGCGGCATGCTCGCCGCGAGCGGGGAGCTGCGGCTGCACTGCGACGCCGACTGCGCGCCCTCGTTCGTCTCGCTGCCGAAGCTGCTCGAGGCGATCGAGCACGCGGACGTGGTCGTGGGCTCGCGGCTCGCGTCCGGCGCGCGGCTCCACCGCCGCCAGCCGCTGCGCCGCCGGATCGTCGGGCGCTCGTTCGTGCTGCTGTGCCGCGCCGTCCTGCGCGAGCCGACCACGGACCTGTTCTGCGGCTTCAAGCTGTGGCGCGAGACGGCCGCGACCGCCGTCTACCAGCGCGCCCAGCTCGACGGCTGGACCTTCGACGCCGAGACGCTGGCGCTCGCGCGCGCCCTCGGCTTCCGCCTGCGTGAGGTCGGCGTGGAGTGGAGCGACCGCGAGGGCTCTCGCCTCTCGATGCTGCGAGTGCTCGTCCCGGTGGTGCGGGAGCTGGCGGCGGCGCGCCGCCACGTGCGGCGGGAGGTCGCCCGCGCGGTGCCGGAGCCGGCCGCCGGCTGACGTGCGCGCGCTGGGGGTGGCGCTGGGCGCGCTGGCAGTCGCGCCGCTCGCCGGGCTGCTGCTGCGGGTCTGGACGCAGGGCGGCTACATCGCGGGCGGCGACGGCTTCCTCGTGCTCGACCAGATGCAGTACGTCAACTGGCTGCGCCAGGCCGGCGAGCACGGGCTGATCGGCAACCTCTACGACTTGGCGCCGGGCCCGCGGTCGTTCCTGCACCCGGGGCTGCTGATCTCCGGCGTGTTCAACGCGCTCGGGCTCGGCGCGATCGCCGCCTACCTGATCTGGAAGCCGGTCGCCGTGCTGGCGCTGTGGGCGGGGGCGAAGGCGTGGGTCGAGCGGTTCGTGCCCGAGCGGCGGCGGCTCGCGGCGCTCGCGCTCGCGCTGTTCTTCTGCTCGCCGCTGGCCGCGCTCGTGGGCTGGACGGGCTGGGGCGGGTTCGACACGCGCTTCGACTTCGACTTCCTGTCCGGTGAGCTGACCACGAACAACTACCTGTGGGGCTACCTGTTCACGGCGGTCGCCGTCGGGCTGATGCCGCTGGGGATGCTCGCCCACGAGCGGGAAAAGACAGTGCTCGCCGCCGCCGCGGGGCTGATCGTCGCGTGGTTCCAGCCGTGGCAGGGAGCCACCTACCTGCTCGTGATCTGCGGGGCCGGAGCTGCTGACGCGCCGCGCGCTGGGCCGGACCGCCGTGGTCGCGGCCGCCACGGTCGCGCCGCTCTTCTACTACCTCGCGCTCTCGCGCCTCGACGACTCGTGGAAGCTGGCGGGGGAGGCGAACGACTTCGGGATCTGGCCCTGGTGGGTGACGGTCGTCGGGCTCTCGCTGCTCGTGCTGCCCGCGCTGACCGGCGTGCGCCAGGCGCCGCGCGACCTCGGCGGCTGGATGCTGCTGCTGTGGCCGCCGGCCGCGCTGGTGGTGCTCGTCCAGCCGTTCGGGACGTTCCCCGCGCACGCGCTGCAGGGGCTGACGCTGCCGCTCGTCACGCTCGCGTTCCTCGGCATCGGCGCGACCGCGGGCCGGGTCGCGCTCGCGGCGGCGCTCGTGCTGCTGATCGTGCCCGGCACGCGTCTACCGCGTGGACGAGCTGCGCAAGGCGGTCAACCGCGGCCGCCAGCCGTTCTTCCTCACGAACGGCGAGCACGCCGCGCTGCGCCACCTCGACCGCTCGCCGGTCCCCGGCGGGGTGCTCGCGCCGGTCTACTCCGGCCTGCTCGTCCCGGCCTGGACGCAGCGCGAGACGTGGGTCGGCGCCGGCTCGTGGACGCCGGACTTCGAGGCGCGCGTGCAGGAGGCCGAGCGGCTCTTCTCCGCGCGCATGAGCCGGGCCGAGGCGGAGGCGCTCGTGCGGCGCAGCGGCGCGCGCTTCCTGCTCTCGGACTGCCACGGGCGCGCCGACATCCGCCCGCTGGTGGCGCGCGTGGTCAAGAGCGAGCGGCGCTTCGGCTGCGCGACGGTGTGGGAGGTGCGCGCGTGAGGAAGGTCGCCGCGTGCATCGCGCTCGCCGGGCCGACCGCGCTCGCGTTCTTCGCGGGCGGGTTCTTCGACGAGCCGCGGCTGTGGGCCGGGATCGCAGCGTGCGCGCTGCTCGTGGTGGCGGCGCTGACGTCGCCGCTGCCGCGCTCGCCGTGGCCGTGGGTGGCGCCCGCGGCGCTCGCGCTGCTCGCGGGCTGGGTGTGGCTGTCGGCCGACTGGGCGCCGCTCGAGGGCGCGGCGCTCGCCGACGCGCAGCGGGTCGCGCTCTACGCCGTGGCGCTGCTCGCCGCGACGCTGCTGCTCGGCGCGGTGCCGCGCGCGGTCGAGCCCGCGCTCGCGCTCGGGGCGCTCCTCGTCGTCGGCTACGGGCTGGCCGGGCGGCTGCTCCCCGGGATCGTCGAGCTGGAGCAGAGCCGCACCGCCCTCGGGCGGCTCGAGCAGCCGCTGACCTACTGGAACGCGATGGGCGCGCTGGCCGGCATGGGCTTCGTGCTCGCCGCCCGCGTGATGGCCGACCCGGAGCGCCCGCCGTGGCTGCGCGCGGCGTGCGCCGCGGCGACCGCGCCGCTCGGGCTCGGCGTGGTGCTGACGTTCTCGCGCGGCACGCTCGTCGCGCTCGCGGTCGGGCTCGCCGTGCTGTGCCTGCTCGCGCCGACGCGCGCGCAGCTGCGGGCGGTCGCGCTCGCGCTCGTCGCGACGGTCGTGGCGGGTGCGGCGGGGATCGCGCTCGACGGCATCCGCACGCTCGGCGGCTCGTCGCGCGACCTCGACGGCGCCGCGATGCTCGCGCTGCTGCTCGTGCTGATGGGCGGCCTCGCCGTGCTCGCCCGGCGCGAGCCGCCCGCCGGCCGGCTGCGGCACGCGTGGCCGGCGGCGCTCGCGGGGGCGGGGGTGGTCGTGCTGCTGATGGTGGCGATCGGGTTGTCGGGCGCGACGCCGTCGACGGGCACGCCCGCGGCGGGCGCCGACCCGGCGCGCTTCGCCTCGACGGAGTCCAACCGCTACGCGTACTGGCGCGTCGCGCTGGAGGCGTTCGCCGACCATCCGCTCGACGGCGTGGGCTCCGGCGGCTTCCGCACCGAGTGGCGGCGCGAGCGCGAGGTCATCGACCCCGCGCGCGACGCGCACTCGCTCTACTTCGAGACCGCCGGCGAGCTCGGGCTCGTCGGGCTGCTGCTGCTCGGCGCGGCGATCGCGGGGGTAGCGATGGGCGCGCGGCGCGGCCCGCCGGGGCTCGTCGCGGCGCTGCTGCTGTACGCCGCCCACGCCGGGATCGACTGGGATTGGGAGATGCCGGCGCTGACGCTCGTCGCGCTGCTGATCGCGGGGGCGCTCAGCGGTCGGCCGGAACCGGCGGGCTGAGCGCGCGGGCGACCGCGGCGGCCCGCGCGGCGAGCGCCGGGTCGACGGTGCGCGCGTTCTGGGCGAGCAGCACCCATGCCTCGTGGTTCTCGGGCTCGCGCCGCACGATCGACCGCAGCCGCCGCACGGCGCGGTCGGGGCGCTCGGTGAACGCGTCGAGCTGGGCGAGCCGCAGCTCGGGGCCGGTCGAGCGCGTGCGGTCGGCGGCGCGGCCGAGCAGCTCGTAGGCGCGGGCGGTGTCGGTGCGCACGGCGTCGAGCCCCGCGGCCTCGTCACGCACGGGCCGCAGCCCGCTCGCCAGCCACAGCGCGACGAGCAGCGCGGCGACGACGATGCCGGCGCGCGCGATCACGCCAGATCGCCCTCGTCAAGGTCGGGGCCAAGCGCGACGGCACGATCGTTCGCGACGAGCGCGGTGCGGGTGGTGGCGGCCACGGCGAGCACGAGCGCGGCGCCGACCGCCTGGACGGCGAGCACGGCGCCGGCGAACGACTCGAGGTCGTCCGCGCTCAGCAGCAGCACCGGCTGGGCGATCGCCACGAGCGCGAGCGCGGCGATGAACCAGCGCTGGCGCAGCCCGAGCAGGTACTGGACACCGATGTAGGCGGCGGCGAGCAGCGCGTAGGCGGCGCCGAGCGTGAGCAGCACCTCGTCGCCCGCCTCGTACTCCGCCCCGAACGCGGTCCGCAGCAGCAGCGCGGGGACGGTGGCGAAGACCAGGAGCGCGCACGCGGCGACCGCGCCGATGACACCGAGCCCGCGCGCGAGCACCGTCCGGGGGTCGGCGCCGGAGGCGGCGGCGCGGGTCGCCTCGGGCACGACCCAGAAGCCGAGGCCGATCGCGATCCACACGACGGCCTTGGCGGCGACCACGGTCGCGGCGTAGACGCCGGCCGACGTCTCGCTCAGCGCGTGCTTGGCCATGATCACGTCGACGTTCTGCAGCGCCGCCACGACGGTCAGCGCGGCGATCGGGACCGCGGCGTCGCGCGCGAGCGAGCGCAGCGGGTGCTGGCGAGCGTCCTCCGTCGCCGGGCCGAGGCGCCGGCGCAGCAGCAGCTCGAGCACGATCGCAGTGAGCGCGAGCGAGGCGGCGGTGCCGAGGTAGGCGCCGGTGACGCCGAGCCCGAGGCCGACGAACGCGAGCCCGACCGCGAGCCGGCCGAGCGCCTCGAAGACGATGCTGAGGCCGACCGCGCGGTAGGCGCGGCCCGCCTGCAGCAGCCCGCGCTGGACGCACACGAGCAGCCACAGCGCGGCCGTCGCGGGGACGCCGGCGGCCGCCCATTCCTGCTCGACGTTGAGCAGCGCGGCCAGCGGCTCGCGCGCCACGATCGCGGCGAGCGTGATCGCGACCAGGCCGATCAGGAGGTGGCGCGTCCAGCGCGCGAGCGTGCCCGCCATCTCGCCACCGCGGCCGAGGCGGCCGAGCGTGCCCTCGCGCGCCGCGGCGACCTGGAGCGCCGACCCCGGCACGAACAGGATCACCGTGAGGTTGAGCAGCGCGGCGAGCGACCCGTAGCCGCCCGTGCCCAGGATGCGGGTGAAGATGACCGTGAAGACGACCGCGACGAGGTTGGCCGCCATCGCGGCCGCCGCCAGGCCGATCGCCCGCGTGGTCTCAGGATCCTCGTCCGGGTCCGGCGTGCTCATGCGCGGGCGGTCAGCTTAGATGGCGATCCACGACCCGCGCCGGCTGCACGCGTCCGCGGCGCAGACGGCACCCGCCGAAGGGGAGGTGGCGCTGCCACGATCCCCCTTCGGCGTGCACCGCCCTGCATCCACGGGCCACGCACATCCGGGCACGGCGGCCGCGAAATCGACCATCTGCGTGGTCTACCCTCTCGCGCCATGTCCGGGTGGCGCCGAACCGTCTCCGTGGCCGCTTCGATGCTGGCCCTGCTGCCCGCGTCCGCGGCGGCACAGAGCGCGGGCGACGAGCAGTACGAGGACCCGTTCGGGGAGGAGCAGTCGCAGGCGACGCCGACCGCGACGCCGGCGCCCGCGCAGCCGGCCGAGCCGGCGCAGTCCGCGCCCGCGCAGCCCGCTCCGGCGGAGCCCGCGCCCGCTCCGGCCGCGGCGCCCGCGCAGGCCGCGCAGCTCCCGCGCACGGGCTCCGACGCCGTGCTGCCCGGCGTCCTGGGCCTCATCCTGGTGGCGGCGGGCGTGGCGCTGCGGGCGCATGTCCGGCGAACCACCTAGCGAGACCGCTTCTCCCGAGGAGACCGAGCGCGCCGGCGCGGCGCTCGCCGCGACGCTCGCGCCGGGCGACGTCGTGCTCGTCTCGGGCGAGCTCGGCGCCGGCAAGACGACGTTCGTGCGCGGCGCGGCGCGGGCGCTCGGCGTGACGGAGCCGGTGACGAGCCCGACGTTCGTCGTCGGCCACCTCTACGAGCCGGGCGTGGCCCATCTCGACCTCTACCGGCTGGCGGGGCTCGACGACGAGGATCCCGGGCTGCTCGACCCGTACTTCGGCCCCGAGCTGATCACGTTCGTGGAGTGGCCGGAGCGGCGCGGGCTGGAGGCGCTGCTGGGCGAGCGGCGAGTGGCGCGCCACGTGGCGCTCGCGCACGCGGGCGGCGACCGGCGGCGGCTGGCGTGATCGTCCTCGGCCTCGACACCGCGACGACCGCGACGGTGGCGGGCGTGCTGCGCGGCGACGCCGTGTTCGAGGTCCGCGACGACCCCGAGCCGGGGGCGCGGCCCGCGCACGCGGCGCGGCTGCTGGCGGCGGCGGAGGAGGCGCTGGGCGCCGCGGGCGTGGGCTGGGAGGAGGTCGACCGGCTCGCGGTCGGCGTCGGGCCGGGGAGCTTCACGGGCCTGCGGATCGGGATCGCGACGGCGCGCGCGCTGGCGCAGGGCCGCGGTCTGCCGCTCGTCGGCGTGAGCTCGCTGGAGGCGCTGGCGCGCGGCGCATCCGCACCGCTCGTGCTCGCCGTGCTCGACGCACGGCGCGGCGAGGCGTTCGCCGCGGCGTGGGGCGCGGGGCGCTCGCTGCTCGCTCCCGCCGCGCTCGCTCCCGAGGCGCTCGCTGAACGAGTTCGTGCACTGCCCGCAGAGCCGTTGGCCGTGGGGGACGGGGCGATACGCTTCAGGGGCGCTCTCGAGGCGGCCGGAGCCCGCGTCCCACCTGACGAAGACGGTGCCCATCGCCTCCGTGCCGAGCACGTGTGCAGGCTCGGCGCAGAGGGCAGCCCAACCGAACGCGACACCCTCCTACCCGACTACCTGCGCGAGCCTGACGCCGTACCCCGCCGATGACCGCCCCGCCCGCCGCTCCCACGATCCGCCGCCTGACCTACGCGGACCTTCCGCAGGTCGTCGCGATCGAGCGCCGCTCGTTCCCCACGCCGTGGTCGCTGGCGATGTTCGTGCTCGAGCTCTCCAAGCCCGCGGGCGTGTGCCTGGCGGCGTTCGAGGACGAGACGATGGTCGGCTACCTGATCTGCTCGCGCTACGACACGGTCTGGCACCTGATGAACGTGTCCGTCGACCCGGAGCGCCGGCGCGAGGGCATCGCGAGCGCGCTGCTCAGCTCGCTGATCCAGCGCATCGGCGACCGCGACTCGCAGCTCACGCTCGAGGTGCGGCCCTCCAACCGCGGCGCGATCCGGCTCTATGAGGGCTTCGGCTTCCGCTCCGCGGGCGTGCGCCGCCGCTACTACCAGGACAACGGCGAGGACGCGCAGATCATGTGGCGCACCCCGGCGACGCTGCGCGGGACGCTCGAGGACGTTCCCGGCGTGCGCGCCGGCGCGGTGTGATCCTCGCGCTCGAGACGAGCTGCGACGACACCTGCGCGGCCGTCGTCACCTCGGCGGGAGAGGTGCTCGCGAACGTCATCTCGTCGCAGGGCGTGCACGACCGCTACGGCGGCGTGGTGCCGGAGATCGCCTCGCGGCACCACCTCGAGCTCGTCAACGCGGTGGTCGACGACGCGCTGGCGCGGGCGGGCATCGGGTTGGACGACGTGTCGCTCGTCGCCGTCACGCAGGGCCCGGGGCTCGTGGGCGCGCTGCTCGTCGGCGTGGCGACCGCGAAGGGGCTCGCCGCCGCTCGGCGGCTGCCGCTGGCGCCGGTCGACCACCTGCAGGGCCACGTGGCGGCGACGTACCTCGAGCCCGACCCGATGGAGCCGCCGTTCCTGTGCCTGCTGGCGTCGGGCGGCCACACGCTGCTGGCGCGGGTCGAGGAGCCGGGCGCGTACGAGGTGCTGGGGCGGACGCTCGACGACGCGTCGGGCGAGGCGTTCGACAAGGGCGCGCGGCTGCTCGGGCCTGCCGTACCCGGGCGGGCCGGCTCTGTCGGCGCTCGCCCGCGAGGGTGACCGCGACGCGTTCGCGTTCCCGCGCGCCGAGAAGGTGGCGGGGCTCGACTTCTCCTTCGCGGGCCTGAAGACGGCGCTGCTCTACGCGGTGCGCGACCTGGGGGAGGAGGAGGCGCGGCGGCGCGCGGCCGACCTCGCCGCCTCCTATGAGCACGCGATCGTCGAGGCGCTCGTGCTGCGGGTCGAGCGCGCGCTGGCCGCCGAGCCGGGCGCGCGGCTCGCGCTGGGCGGCGGCGTGGCCGCGAACCGGCTGCTGCGCGAGCGCTGCGCCGGGCTGGGGGTGGAACTGAAGGTGCCGCCGCCGGAGCTCTGCACCGACAACGCGGCCATGATCGCCTCGGCGGCGCGCTTCGTCGAACCGCTGCGCTTCCCCGACTACCTCGAGCTCGACGCGTACGCCAGCGGCCGCGCGGCATGAAGGATCTGCCGCCCGGCATGGGCGTCGCGCTCGTCGTGCTGCTCGCGCTCGTGGTCGCCGCGGTGCTGGGAGAGCGCCGCGGGAGCGGAGGTGGCGAGGGCGACGCGGTGCCGCCGTCGGCGGCGGCCGGCTCGGTCTACGACGGGCGGTCCCCGAGCGAGCCGGGCGACGACGAGCAGCGCGTGCTGGTCGAGCTGCCGCGGCCGGCGCTGGCGGACCGCGACGACCTCGAGTCGCTGAGCGCGGAGGAGCAGAGCGCGTACGTGCGGTCGCTGGAGCGCGAGGGGGCGTCGCTGCGGTCGGCGCTCGGCGCGCGCGGGGTCGAGCTGCGCGACCCGGTCTCGTTCGGGCGCACGTGGGACGGGTTCGCCGCGACGGTCGACTCCTCCGACCTCGCGTCGCTGTCGAGCCTCGGCGCGCGCGTGCTGCCGCTGCGCCGCTTCTATCCGGCGACGAGCGAGCCGGTGCCGGTGCGGGGCGCCGCGCCGAAGCTGCCCGCGCCGCCGCCCGGCTCGCAGCCGCCGATCGCGATCCTCGACACGGGCGCGGACAGCCGGCTGTTCAGCGGGCGGGCCGCGCCGGGCTTCGACGCGCTCGAGCGCGACGCGAACGCGACGCCGGGGGCCGATCCGCGCACGCCGTCCCGGCGCGAGACGACGGGGACGGCGCTGGCGGAGATCGTCGCGGCGGCGGGAGAGCGGGTGCTGACGATCCGCGTCGCGGGCTACGGCTCGGCGCGCCCGGACGTCAACGGCACGACGGACGCGCTGCTCGCGGGGCTCGAGCGCGCGGTCGACCCGAACGGCGACGGCGCGGTCGACGACGCGGTGCGCGTCGCGCTGGTGGGAGTGAGCGCGCCGTACGCGGGCTTCGCCGACTCGGCCGAGGCGCAGGCGGTGCGGGGCGCGGGCAAGCTCGGCACGCTCGTCGTGGCGCCCGCGGGCAACGAGGGGCGCGCGCGGCCGCCGCACGGCGTGGTCGGCTCGCCCGGCGGCGCGCGGGCGGCGCTCGCGGCGGGCGCGACCGAGGGCGGCGCCGGCCTGCCGCACGTCACGGTGACCGTCGGCGAGCGCGAGCTGGCGGGCGCGGCCGCGCTCGGCGGGGCGCCGCCCGACGGCGGCGAGCTGGCGGGACCCGTCACGAGCACCGACTCCGCGGCGCTGCTGCGCGGCCGCGTGCGGCTTGCCGGCCGCGTCGCGCTCGTCCGGGCGGGCGCGAACCCCGCCGCCCAGGCCGCGGCGGCGGCCGAGGCGGGCGCGACGGCGGTCCTCCTCGCGGACCCCGGCGACCGCCCGCTCCCGACGATGGCGGCGGGCCGGGCGCCCGCGCCGGTGATCGGGCTGACCGGCGCCGCCGCGAAGGCCGCCCTGGAGGCGAAGCCGGGAGCGAAGGTGTCCTTCGGCCGCGTGGAGTTGGCGCGGGCGGAGCGGGCCGGCGACCCGGCGCCGTTCTCCTCACGCGGCCCGGCCTACGACGGCTCGCCGAAGCCGGACGCGCTCGCGCCCGGCGTGGCCGTGACCTCCGTCGGCGTCGTCGCAGGCACCGGCGTCGCCGCCGCGCGGGTCGCGGTGCGCGCCTCGCGGCTCGCGCGGCAGCGGCCCGCGGAGACGCCCGCCGGGCTCCGCTCCGCCCTCACGCCGCGCTCCGCCGCCGAGGCCGGGGCGCGCCGCGCCCCCGCCGTCCCGCTCGGGCCGCTGCGGCTCTCCCGCAGCCGGGGTGATGTCGTCGGCGTGCGCTTCGCGCTCGGCGCGTTCGACCGCGGCGACCCGCTGACGACCGGCACGCGGATCGAGCCGGCCGCCCGCCTCGACCTCGAGCTCGTCGACGCCGCCGGCGCGGTGCGCCAGCGCCTCACGCCGGTCGACGGCGCGCGCGACCTGCTGCCCGCCGAGTACGCCTACCGCCTGCCCGCCCGCGCGCTCGGCGAGCTCACGCCCGGCGAGTACCGCTTCCGCGCCACCGCCCGCGCGCCCCGCCGCGAGCAGGCGCGCACCCGCCGCTCGGCCTCCTTCGAGGTCCGAGTGACCGTCACGCTCTACACCCGCCCCGGCTGCCACCTGTGCGACGACGCCCGGGCCGCGCTGGAGCGCGTCCGGCAGCAGCATCCCTTCACGCTCACGGAGATCGACATCGAGTCCGACGACGCCCTGCACCGCGCGCTCCTCGAGCGGATTCCGGTCGTCGAGCTCGACGGCGAGCACCTCTTCGACTACTTCGTCGACGAGGCCGCGCTGGCCGCGCGGCTCAGCCGCCACGGTCTAGAGTGAGCCGAGCATGAGCTTCGGCGACGTCGCGACCAGGTCCGGCGGCACGCAAGGCGACGGGGCAGGTGGGCCGCTGGCCGACCGGCTCTCGCTGGGCGTCGCCGCCCGTCTCTCCCGCTACCTGCAGGTGCTGACCCAGGCCCGCAAGATGGGCAAGGAGACGATCTCCTCGCAGGAGCTGAGCGAGTACACGCACGTCAACTCGACGCAGATCCGCCGCGACCTCTCCGGCTTCGGCAAGTTCGGCAAGCGCGGCGTGGGCTACAACGTCGACTCGCTCGTCTCCCAGATCCGCAAGATCCTGCGGACCTCGGGCCAGCACAACATCGCCCTGTTCGGCGCCGGCCACCTCGGCAAGGCGATCGCCTCCTCGGACATCTTCGCCGACCACGGCTTCCGCGTCGTGGCGATCTTCGATCCCGCCAAGGAGAAGATCGGCGAGAAGGTCGGCAACACGTCGGTCCGCCATCCCGACGACCTCAAGCAGATCGTCGAGGAGGAGGACATCGTCGTCGGCGTCCTCGCCGTCCCGACCGCCGCCGCCCAGCCGCTCGCCGACCAGCTCGTGGACGCCGGCGTGAAGATCATCTTCAACTACTCCGAGGCCCTCCTGCAGGTCCCGCCGGAGGTCACGGTCCACACCTCGAGCCCCGCCGTCGACCTCCTCTACGCGCTCTACTTCTACCTGACGTAGCCCGCCCATGATCGACGTCGCCGCCGCGCGCGACCTCTTCGAAGCCTCGACGGACGGGACCGTCGGGATCGAGGAGGAGTTCGCCCTCCTCGACCCCGCCAGCCTCAACCTGACCCCGGCCTTCGAGCGCCTGCGCGACGCCGGCCTCCAGGACCCGGTCCTGCGCGATGCGATCGCGGGCGAGCTGATCTCCTCGGAGATCGAGATCCGGTCCGGCCGCGGCGAGGACTTCGAGGACGCCCGCCGCCGCCAGCACGAGGCGCGCCACCGCCTCTTCAGCCTCGCCGCCCAGCAGGGCGTGCGGCTCGGCGCCACCGGCACCCACCCGCTGAGCGACTACCAGAGCCAGCACATCATCGACACGCCGCACTACCACCGGGTCGAGGACGGCCTGAAGTACGTGGCGTGGCGCAACAACACGTTCTCGCTCCACGTCCACGTCGGGATCCAGGGCGCCGACCGCGCGGTCCGCGTGTGCGACCGCCTGCGCCCGGTCCTGCCGCTGCTGCTGGCGATCAGCGCCAACTCGCCCTACGTCGACCGCATCGACTCCGGGCTGCACTCCGCCCGCACGCAGATCTTCACCAAGTCGTTCCCGCGCTGCGGGGTGCCGGACGCGTTCGGCTCCTGGGACGCGTGGGGCGAGTACGTCGACATGCTCGTGCGCACCAACTCGATCATCGAGTTCACCCAGCTGTGGTGGTCGGTCCGGCCCCACCACAGCTTCGGCACCGTCGAGGTCCGCGTCTGCGACGCCCAGACCACCGGCCCGGAGTCGGACGCGCTCGCGCAGCTGATCGTCGGCTGCGTCCTGCGCGCCGCCGCGGAGGTGGACGCCGGCGAGACCCCGCCGGACCTGCCCGGCCGCCTGATCGAGGAGAACATGTGGCGCGCGCTGCGCTACGGCCTCGACGGCCGCCTGCTCGACCTCGAGGCGCCGCGGATCGAGGAGTTCCCCGCCGCCGAGGCGCTCGACCGGCTGAAGGCGTGGAGCGGCGTCGACGCCCCGCTGCCCGAGGCCAACGGCGCCCAGCGCCAGCGCCGGATGATCGAGGCCGGTGCGAGCCCCGCCGAGGTGTACTCCCAGACCGTCGAGGAAACACAGGGCACATACCAGGAGGAGACAGTCCCGTGAGCACCCAGGAGCCCCAGTTCAGCGAGGAGGAGCTGGCCGCGATCGAGGCCGAGATGCAGAGGATCACGGTCGACGACGTGCTGCTCCAGACGATCGTCACGCTGCTCAACGTCGGCGCCCGCAAGGCCGGGCTGGCGAGCCCGCCGCCCGCCGAGGGCCAGGCTCCGCCGGAGCCGGACCTCGAGCAGGTCCGCCAGGCGGTCGAGGGCGCGCGAGCGCTGATGCCGCTGGTCGAGGAGCGCCACAAGGAGCAGCTCGGTCCGGTCCGTGACGCGCTCTCGCGCCTGCAGATGTTCTACGCGCAGCGCTCGGGCGGGCAGCAGCCGCCGGCCGAGGAAGCGCCGAAGCCCGGAACCGGTCCCGCCCAGAGCTCCGGGCGGCTCTGGGTCCCGGGCCAGTAGTCGGTCCCGCCGCGCCTCGCGTTACACTGCGCGCCCTCCGGCGACGGCCATCAGGCCGTCGCCCTTTGCTTTGTCCTGACCCAGAGAGGTTTTTTCCTTGGATAGCTTCCTGACCGATTACGGGGTGCTCATCGCGCTGCTGTGTGCCGGCGCGGCGATCGTCTACGGCGCGGTCACCAGCCGGGCACTGCTCGCGCTGTCCCCCGGCAACGAGACGATGCGCGGCCTGTCCCTGGCCATCCAGGAGGGCGCCTCGGCCTACCTTCGCCGTCAGTACACGGTGATCGGAGTGGTCGGCGCCGTCCTGTTCGTCGCCCTCATCCCGCTCCAGAACATCGAGGTCGCCATCGGCTTCCTCATCGGCGGCGTCGCCTCGGCGGCCGCCGGCTTCATCGGCATGAACGTCTCGGTGCGCGCCAACGCACGCGTCGCCGAGGCCGCCCGCGGCGGCATCGGCCCGGCGCTCGACGCGGCCTTCCGCGGTGGCGCCGTGACCGGCATGCTCGTCGTCGGCCTCGCCCTCGTGGGCGTCGCCGGCTACTACGGGATCCTCACCTGGATCTTCGACGTCGGCAAGAAGGACGCCATCGACGCGCTGATCGGCCTCGGCTTCGGCGGTTCGCTGATCTCCGTCTTCGCCCGACTGGGCGGCGGCATCTTCACCAAGGGCGCCGACGTCGGCGCGGACATCGTCGGCAAGATCGAGGCCGGCATCCCCGAGGACGACCCGCGCAACCCGGCCGTCATCGCCGACAACGTGGGCGACAACGTCGGCGACTGCGCCGGCATGGCCGCCGACCTGTTCGAGACCTACGCGGTCACCGCGGTCGCCGTGATGCTGCTCGGCGTCCTGACCTTCGGGGTCGAGAACGCCTCGCAGGTCGCGCTCTACCCGCTCGTGCTCGGCGGCGTCTCGATCCTCGCCTCGATCATCGGCACCTTCGCCGTCAAGTCGAAGACCGGCAACGTCGAGCGGGCGCTGTACCAGGGCATGGCCGTCGCGGGCGTGCTCGCCGCGATCGCGTTCCTGCCCATCACCTACGCGATGATGGACGACCTCAGGTTCGCCGCGACCCGCCTCGCCGGGCCCACCCCGTTCGAGCTCTACCTGTGCGCGCTGATCGGCCTCGGCGTCACCGCGCTGCTGTTCGTCATCACGGACTACTACACGTCGACGCGCTTCGGCCCGGTCAAGAAGACCGCCAAGGCGTCGGAGACGGGCCACGCGACGAACATCATCCAGGGGCTCTCGTCGGGCCTCCAGGCCACGGCGCTCCCCGCGCTCGTGATCGTGCTCGGCATCTTCCTGGGCTACGAGCTCGCCGGGATCTACGGGATCGGCGTCGCCGTCATGGCGCAGCTGTCGCTGACCGGCCTGATCGTCGCGCTCGACGCGTTCGGGCCGATCACCGACAACGCCGGCGGCATCGCCGAGATGGCGGACATGCCCGAGGACGTCCGCAACGTCACCGACCCGCTCGACGCGGTCGGCAACACGACGAAGGCGGTCACCAAGGGCTACGCGATCGGCTCGGCCGCGCTCGCCGCGCTCGTGCTGTTCGCGGCGTTCCAGATCGAGCTCAACGAGGAGCTCGCCAAGGCGGGCGAGCGCGCCGCGGTCTTCCTCATCAACGATCCGGACGTGCTGATCGGCCTGCTGGTCGGCGGCCTGATGGTCTGCCTGTTCGCGTCGCTCTCGATGGAGGCGGTCGGCCGCGCCGGCGGCGCCGTGGTCGAGGAGGTGCGCCGCCAGTTCCGCGAGAAGCCGGGGATCATGGAGGGCACCGACAAGCCCGATTACGCGCAGTGCGTCGACATCGTCACGAAGGCGGCGCAGCGGGAGATGATCCTCCCGTCGCTGATCCCGATCTTCGTCACGCTGATCGTCGGGATCCTGTCGGTCCAGGCGCTGGGCGGCCTGCTGATCGGCGTGATCGTCGTCGGCCTGTTCTTCGCGATCCTCATGACCGCCGGCGGCGGCGCGTGGGACAACGCGAAGAAGCTGATCGAGGACGGCGCGCACGGCGGCAAGGGCTCCGAGGCGCACGCCGCCTCGGTCACCGGCGACACCGTCGGCGACCCGTTCAAGGACACGGCGGGCCCTGCCATCAACCCGATGATCAAGGTCGCCAACATCGTGGCGCTCCTGATCATCCCGCTGATCGCTTAACCGGCCCGGCGGAAGCCCGTTGCCTCCGGTCGCGGAGGCAGCGGGCTCGTCGGCAACCCCTCGGGCGGGTCCTCCAGGTTGAACGGGCTCGGCGCGGTGTCGTTCGGCCCGTCGGGGTGGTAGAGCGAGCCGAGCAGCTGGATCTGGCCGCGGCCGACGCCGTTCTCGCCCATCCCGCCGCCGTACATCGCGATGCCCTCGGCCTCGCAGTGGGCGTAGAGCGCGAGCAGCGTGCGCAGCCCGCCGGTGCGGCACGGCTTGACGTTGATCGTGCGCGGGCTGAACGGCACCGCCGCCAGGTCGTCGACGGTGTGGATCGGCGCGTCGTAGGAGACGCGGTCCGCGTGGGGCGCCATCAGCTCGGCGATCTCGGGCAGGTCGTGGGCGTCCTCGAGCAGCGCGTCCGGGAACGTCGCGATGACGTTCCGGTACATCGTGGCCAGCGCCTCCGGGTCCTCGACCTCCATGCCGTAGTGGCCCTTGAAGTCGACGATGTCGACCGCGCCGGTGGCGGCGAGGTCCTCGCAGATCGCGAGGCTCCAGGCCGCGGCGGCGTCGAGCTTGAAGTGGACGTCGGGGTAGCGGGCGAGCCGGCGGTGGATCGTCTCGGTCGACGGCGGGTCGCCGAGGCCGAGCGAGTTGACGAACGTCAGCGGGCGCGGCTCGCGCTCCACCACCTCGTGGAGGGCGCGGCCGGCCTGGCGCAGCGCGAGGTCGAGCGCGGCGGACTCGAACGCCCAGTTGCGGTAGAGCCGGGCGGCGCCCCACTCCGGCGGCTCCGGCCACTGGTCGAGCGTGGCGAGGTGGTCGCAGAAGCTCTCGAGGGTCCACTCGCCCGCGAGCGGCAGGTCCGCCCGCGCCGTGGCCATCGCGTCGGGGACGTCGGGCATCGGCGAGATGTCCTCGCTCAGCCCGTCCTGGCCGCCGCCGAGCAGCCGGATCTGGATCGTGGTGCGGACCATCCCGTTGGCCAGCTCGGCTGACAGGGTCTCGAGCTCGTAGCCCTCGACGGTGAGCGGGAGCCCCGCGAGTTTGTTCCAATCGCTCATGGGCTGCACGGTACTCGTGGCGGCCGGATGAGCGGCAACGCGCCAACTCGCGAAAGTGGGCTCAAGTTCTGCGGGCGACCTGCCGATACAGAGAAGTACAAGCCGCCGCAAGGCGGTTTTCCTCGTTCTGGTGGGTCTTCTCGTTGCGGGAAGGCCCACTAGGGGCCGTTCACCGTCCGCGCGCCGCAGAAGCGCGCCGTCCGCAGCCCTTCCTCCCGGATCCCCTCCCGCTGCCTGCGCGAGAGTTCGACGTGCGGCGTGATCTCCAGCACGTCGTCGCGGATCCCCCAGCTCGCGGCGACGCGCCCGTCGACCGTGACCGTCGGATCGCCGCTGAGCGTGAGCTTCAGCGCCTGGATCTCGGGCGCCATGATCCGGTCGCGGTCGGCGTAGGCGAGCAGCGCCTGGTCCCAGTGTGAGACGAAGCGCACGGGCAGCGGCGTGTCCGCGGGCGGCAGCGGCCGGCCGGGGAGGTCGCGCAGCTCGGCGCCCTTCTCGTCGCGGTAGGCGACGGTCGCGAGCCGCTCCCAGGCGACGGCGAAGTCGCGCTGGGCGACGCCCGACCACGAGGCGAGGTCGCGGCGGCTCGCGGGCCCGAACGCCTCGAGGTAGCGCTCCACCACGTGGGTGGCGGCGTCGTCGGGGTGGGGGAGCGGCCGCGGGTCGATCACGAAGCTCGAGCGGCGCGGGTCGGCCCAGTGCCCGGCGGGCGGGAGCTGGACGAGCGGCAGCAGGGTGCGGGCGAAGATCAGCGGCGAGTACGGGTCGCCGGGCACGCCGTCGTAGGCGCCGACGCGGTCGCGGATCTCGCGGTTGGTGCGCGGCTCGCGCAGCCAGGCGCCGAGCTCGGCCGCGAGCCGCTCCTCGTCGAGGTGCGCGTACTGCTTGCGCCACGCGCGCATGCGGGCCTGGCGGGTGAGCTGCGCGTAGGCCGGGTAGTCGGCGGCCGCGGCGAGGTGCAGCGTCATCCGCATGATCGTCGTCTTGACCACGAGGCGGGCGTCGATCGCCGCCTCGAGGTCCGCGCGGGTGAAGCCCTCCAGCCGCGCAGCGAGCGCCATGAACGGGGCGACCGGCTCCTGCCCCTGCAGCGGCGTCAGCCGCCGGATCGCCTCCGCCGGGTCGACCCGCCAGCGTTCGATGAGCCCCTGGCGGGCCGCGAGCGCGGCGGTCAGCTCGGGGCGGGTGAGGGACGAGCTCACCGCGTGAGCCTAGGCTCAGCCGGGCAGCGAGGCGAGCACGGTGCTCCACGCGCGCCGGCCGGAGTCGCAGCGCGTGCGCAGGCGCTTGCCGCTGCGGCTGAAGACGCGGGCGCGCAGGCGCAGCGTGCCGCTCGCCCCGTCGCCCGCGAAGCGGCCGGCGAACTGGGCGCGGTAGCGGATGACGGCGTCGAGGTAGCGGATCGAGTAGCGCTCGTCGCGGGAGAAGCGGCCGTCGGCGCGGATGCGCATCGGCGGCGTGAGGTTCGAGATCAGCTCGCGCGGCCCGCGCCGGCAGTCGGCGCCGATCGTCCAGCGCGAAGTCACCTTGCGCGCGTCCTTGCTGACGCGCATGACGACCGGCGCCTGCAGGCGGTCGACGACCTCGTAGGTGCTCGTCCCCGTGTAGAGGCCGCGCGAGCGCGGCTGCGCGGCGCCCGTCAGGGGCGCGGCGACGCGCGCCTCGAACTGGCGTGACGGCTTGGCGGTGCACGGGCGGGTGCGGCCGGAGATCCTCCGCGCGCCGCTGATCTGCAGGGTGCCGTTCGCGACCGGGCCGGCGATCTCCCCCAGGATGCGCCACGTCCACACCAGCCGGCCCTTGGCCACGGTCTTGACCGAGGCGCCGTCGAGGCTGAACGTGCCGCCGCTGAACGGCACGGTCTTGCGCCCGCTGACCTCGAACGCCTCGCGCCCGCACCGCACCGAGGTGTCGAAGCGGACCGCGATCTGGCCGTCGCGCGGCTGCAGCGAGATGCCGACGGTCGGCTCGTAGGAGCCCGGCAGCGCGGCGGTCTGCAGGCGCCCGCCGCCGAAGGTGGGCGGCGACTGCGCGACGGCCTCGCCCGCGAGCAGGAGCGTGAGCGCCACCGCCAGGGTCACGAGCCGCGCGGACACGTCACTCCGGATCCCCGGAAGCGACAGGTCCTACGCTCGGGCGGCCTTGAGCGTCTTCTTCTTGACGTCGAGGCTGAGCACGTAGTGCTTGCCCTGGCGCGTCGCGAGGCCCTGCTTCTCCAGGCGCTTGCAGACGACCGGGCAGCGCTTGCAGCGCGGCCTGCTCTTGCAGCACCGCTTGCGCGGTTTGATCAGCTTCATTCCCATGACCGGTGCCCCATGTTAGGACACCCTAATCCGAGGGGGGCGTGCGCTAGGGTCGCGCGGATGCCAGCTTCCGCCTTCGTCGAGCGCCTGAACGAGCAAATTGCGCACGAATTCGCCGCGCACCAGCAGTACGTCGCGATCGCTGTGTACTACGACGCCGAGACGCTGCCGCGTCTCGCCGCCTTCTTCTACGCGCAGGCGCTCGAGGAGCGCAACCACGCGCTGATGATGATCCAGTTCCTCGTCGACCAGGACGTCGAGGCCACCGTGCCGGGCGTCGCCGCGCCGCAGCCGTCGTTCTCCGACGTCGTCAGCCCGGTCGCGCTCGCGCTCGCGCAGGAGAAGCGCGTGAGCGAGCAGATCAACGCGCTCGCCGCGCTGGCGCGCGAGCACGGCGACTACACGGCCGAGCAGTTCATGCAGTGGTTCATCAAGGAGCAGGTCGAGGAGGTCGCGACGATGTCCGACCTGCTCCGCGTCGTGGAGCGCGCCGCCGACAATCCGCTGCTCGCCGAGGAGTTCCTGGCGCGCGAGTCGCTCGGCGACGGGGGCGAGGACCCGGCGTCCCCGCCCATCGCCGGCGGTTAGCCCGGCCTCACGCCGGCGCCGCGGTCCAGACCCGGCCTCCGGAGTCGCAGCGGGTGAGGAGCTTCGTGCCGCGACGGTTGAAGATGCGCGTGCGCAAGCGCAGCGTGCCGGTCGCGCCGTCGGACCTCATGCTCCCGGTGAACTGCGCGTGGTAGCGGATGAGCACGTCGGCGTAGCTCACGCTGAAGCGCTCGCTGCGGGAGAAGGTGCCGTCGGGTCGCACTCGCATCGCAGGCGTGAAGTTGACGAAGTGATCTCGCGGTCCGCGACCGCACTTGCCCGAGATCGTCCACTGTGACGCGATCTTGCGACCGTCCTTGGTGGCGCGCAGGGTCACGGGCGACTGGATGCGGTCGAAGATCTCGAACGTGCTCGTGCCGGCGTAGAAGCCGCGCGGCTGCGGCCGCGCGGGGGCTCCGGCCGGTGCGGGCGCGAGGCGCAGCGCGAACGCGCGGTCCGGCTTGCGCGCGCACTTGCGCGGGCGCCCGTCCCCCCGGCGGACGCCGGTCACGTGCAGGGTGCCGGTGGCGGCGCCGCCGCTGACCTGGCCCTTGACCGTCCACCGGTAGGTCACCCGCCCCTTCCCGAGCTTGGTGCTCCCCGCGCCCGCGAAGCTGAAGTTCGTCCCGTCGAACGCGACCTCGCCGCCGCCGGCGACGGAGGTCGTGATGCCGGATCGGAAGCAGAGCACGGTGCTGTCGAAGATCATCGCGATGCGGTCGCCGCGCGGCTGCAGCGAGAGGTTGACGCTCGGCGTGTACGCCTTCGGCTCGCTCGCCTGCGTCAGCGTGCCGCCTCCGAGCGTCGGCGGCGGCGGGGCTTGCGCCGCCGCGCCCTCGGCAAGCGCCGCCGTCAGCGCCATCGTCCCCAGCCACACCTTGATCGCCTGCCGTGACACAGCCGCTCCCTCCGTAGCTCGACGCATCGGGGGATCCCCGCTCAAGGCGCGAGACAATCCTCACTGCTCCGGAAAGCTGCGCGGCGGCTAGCGCTCGCGCTTGAAGATCAGGACGTGGCCATCCTTCTCGTTGTGGAGGGCCATCTGGGTGAGGACCTTCTCGAACTCCCAGCCCTCGGCCCCCAGCGCGTTGAGGCGCTCCTCGAACTCCTGGCGGTCCAGCTCCTCCTCCTTGCGCCCGAGGAGGCCGTGCGTGATGACGTCGGTGACGTACTCGTAGTTCGGCATGGCGGCAGACTACGACCGGCGCGCGGCCCGTGCCAGCGCACTAGATTCCCGCGCCTGATGCGACGGGTCGCGCTGGGCGCCGTGCTGCTCCTCGGGCTGCTGCCGGGGGTGGCGCTCGCCGCGTTCCCGGGGACGAACCCGGACGAGAGCGTGCGGCTGAACACGCCGAACGACCCGGACTACGACCCCTGCGAGGCCGACAACGAGGGCGGCGCGACGTGCTCGAGCGTGTTCGAGGAGGACTACGAGCGCTTCGGGTTCGCGCCCACCTCGACGCAGAACACCGCGCTGTACAAGAACCCCACGGCGACCGCGCGCCAGCAGGCGCAGAACACGCTCGCCGGGCGCAACCCGCTGGGGCAGATCCCCGGCGTGTCCGCCGACCGCGCGTGGAAGCGCTCGATCGGCCGGCCCGACGTGGAGATCGCGATCCTCGACACCGGCATCCGCTGGGGCGAGGACTCATTGGCGCCGAAGGTCGCGCTCAACGCGGGCGAGCTGCCGACGCCGCAGTGCGGCGAGGACGACTGCAACGACGACGGCGCGTTCGACGTCGACGACTTCGCCGGCGACACGCGCGTCTCCGAGACCGCGGGCCACGACGAGGCCGACGACATCCTCGACGCCTCCGACCTGCTCGCCGCGTTCTCGCAGGGGACCGACGAGGACGCCAACGGCTACCCGGACGACATCGCGGGCTGGGACTTCTTCGACGACGACAACGACCCCTACGACGCCTCGAGCTACGCGTCGGCCTCCAACCACGGCACCGGCCGCGCGCAGGAGGCCGGGCAGCTCACGAACGACGGCGCGGGCGGGACGAGCCTGTGCCCGCGCTGCCAGATCGTGCCGCTGCGGGTCTGGGACACGTTCGTGACCGACACCAACACCTTCGCGCTGGCGAGCCTGTACGCGTCCGACAACGGGATCGAGGTCGTCGAGGCGGCGCTCGGCGGGCTCAGCAACCCGCGCTTCGCGCGCGAGGTCATGCGCGACGCCTACGCCCGCGGCGTCTTCTTCGCGGTGGTGTCCTCCGATCTCAACACCGCCGACCACAACTTCCCGACCACCTACGACGAGTCGATGATGGTCCAGGGCGTCGTCGCCGACCAGCAGGGGCTCGGCCAGAGCGACGCGGAGGTCGGCGGCTTCCTCGGCGATCTCGGGATCGCGACCGACGCGCCGGTCGGCACCTGGTTCCGCAACTCGGGCACGACGCAGTACGGCGGCCACGCGCACGTCGCGATGCCGGGGGTGACGGGGTCGCAGGCGACCGGCCAGGCGGCGGGCGCCGCGGGGCTGATCGCGTCCTACGGCCGCGCCCGCGGCCTCGAGCTCGCCCCGAACGAGATCAAGCAGCTGTTCACGACGACCGCCGAGGACGTCGTGGCGGAGAACACGACCGGCAGCGGCGTGCCCGACCCGGCGCAGCCGGGCTGGGACCAGCACTTCGGCTACGGGCGGCCCGACCTCGGGCTCGCGCTGGAGCGCATCGGCGAGGGCAAGATCCCGCCGCAGGCGCTGATCACCTCGCCGGACTGGTTCGCGCCCTTCCCGCTGGAACGTGGCGACAGCATCCAGATCCGCGGTCGTCTCTCGGCGCGCACCGGCCCGTTCACCTACGAGCTGCAGTGGGCGCCGGGCATCGAGCCGGCCGAGGACGAGTTCGAGACGGTCGGCGGGACGCAGAACGCGGGCGCCGCGGTCGACGGCGACCTCGGGACGATCGACCTCGCGGCGGTGCGCGCGGCGCTCGACGCGCGGCCCGGCGGCGGCGCCGCCGACGACCCGACCGCGCCCTCCAAGGGCCCGGGCGACGTCGATCCGAACGAGCCCGCGTTCACCGTCCGCGTGAAGGTCACCGACGCGCACGGCAACCGCGGGGAGGACCGCAAGACGCTGTTCGCCTACCGCGACAGCACGCTGATGGACGGCTGGCTGCGGCGTCTCGGGACCGGCGGCGAGGCCTCGCAGCGGCTGTGGGACGTCGACGGCGACAACCGGCTCGACGTCGTGCTCGCCGACTCGAGCGGCGAGCTGCGCGTGCTCGGCCGCGACGGCGCGCCGCTCGCGGCCTTCAACGGCGGCCAGCCGGTGCGGACGCGCCCGATGGCCGCGGTGCGGCCGGACGCGCCCGGCTTCGACCGCGTGGACGCGCCGCGCGAGCCGCTGCGCACGCCCGCGATCGGGGACATCGACGGCGACCTCGAGGCCGAGATCGTCGACGCCGCCGGGGAGCACGTCTACGCGTGGGAGCTCGACGGCAGCGAGGTCGCGGGCTTCCCGGTACGGGTCGACCCGGACCTCTCGCGCCCCCAGGACCGCACGCGCGAGAACCACGTCAAGCGCGGCTTCATCGCGTCGCCGGTGCTGGCCGACCTGCGCGGCGACGGCGCGCTCGAGATCGTCATCGGCTCGCTCGACCAGCACGTCTACGCGTGGGACGGGGGTGGGGCGGCGCTCCCCGGGTTCCCGGCGAAGCTGCGCGACCCGACGCTGGCCGGCGCGGAGATCATCACGACGCCGGCGGTCGGCGACATCACCGGCGACGGGCGGCCGGAGATCGTCACGCCGACCGCGGAGTTCGACGACAACCCGGCCGCGCCGGGCGCCCCCGACGGGCCGACCGACCTCCCGGGGCTGCTGCAGGGCGGGCTGATCAACATCCTCGCCAACGCGATCGGCGGCTCGGGGCGGACCTACGCGCTCGACGCCTCCGGGAACGTCCTGCCCGGCTGGCCGATCAAGCCCAACGGCGCGGTGCCCGACGCGCTGCCGCTCGTCGCCCCGAGCTACGACCACGTGCTCGGCAACCTCGACGACGACCCCCAGCTCGAGATCGTCGGCGGGCTCGTGTCCGGCGACGTCGAGGCCTACGAGGCCGACGGCTCGCGGCGCACGGTCTTCGACTCCACTCCGGGCGGCGGCGAGCACGTCGACAAGTCGAAGGTCCTCAACCTGTTCGAGAACCCGATCGCGGCCGACCTCGACGGCCTGCCCGGGCTCGAGGTGATCCGCGGCGGGCTGACGCTCAACGGGCTCGTCAACCTCGGCATCGCGGTCGGGCAGAACCTGCCCTACAACCACGTCGTGCAGGCGTGGAGCGGCGCCACCGGCCAGTCGCTGCCCGCCTATCCGCAGGCGGTCGAGGACTACCAGCTGCTCTCGAGCCCGGCGGTGGCCGACGTGTCCGACGCGCCGGGGCGCGAGCTGCTCGTCGGCACCGGGCTCTACCTGCTGCGCAACCTCAACGCGACCGGGGTGGAGGGCGCGGGCTTCCCCAAGTTCACCGGCGGCTGGATCTTCGCGGTGCCGGCGGTGGGCGACGTCGACGGGGACAACAAGCTCGACATCGCGACGCTCACGCGCGAGGGCAACGCGTTCGTGTGGAAGACGGAGTCGCCGGTGTGCGGGACGAACGACGAGTGGTGGACCTCGCGCCACGACGAGCGCTCGACCGGCGCGCACGGGACCGACACGCGGCCGCCCGCGGTGCCGGCGGGGATCGGGCTCAGCGGCTCGCGCCTGCGCTGGACGGTGCCCGGCGACGACTGGCAGTGCGGCGCGCCGAGCCGCGTGCGCGTGCTGACGGCGGACTCGCCCATCACCGGCGCGGCGGACGGCGCGGTGCTCGTCGACGAGGCGGCCGAGGGCACGGCGGGCGACGCCGCGAGCCGGGCCGTCGCCACCGACGTGCTGCGCGCCGAGCTCGCGGTCGTCTACCGCGACGAGGCCGGCAACTGGGGTCGCCCGGCGCGGATCTCGCGCGACGGCGTGCCGCTCGGGCCGGCGCCGGTGGCGCCGCCGGGCGCGAAGCCGCCCGCGGCGGGCGCCGCGCCCGCTCCGGGCGGGGCGAGCGGTGCCCGCGACCGCAGCGCGCCCGACCTGCGCGTCACCGCGCCGCGCTTCGGCCCGTTCAGCGGGCGGGTGCGGGTCCGCTGGCGCTCGGCGGACGCGGTGTCCTACCGCGTGCAGGTCCGGCGCGGCACGCGCCGCTACCGCACGCTGCGCGCGCGCACGACCGCCACCACGCTGCGCCACCGCGCGCCGCGCGGGAGCACGCTGACGTTCCGCGTCACCGCCACGGACGCGGCCGGCAACGTCACGGTCCGCCGTACGAGCTCGCTGATCCCGCTCGACCAGACGAGCCGCCGGCTGCGCCTCGACGACGGCTGGCGCCGCTCGGTCCGGCGCCGCGGCGCGTACGGCGGCAGCGTGGCGATCGCGCGCCGGGCGGGAGCGCGCGCCGTGCTGCGCTTCCGCGGCCGCGGGGTGGCCGTGTTCGGGACGCGGCGTGTGCTCCTCGACGGCCGCCGCCGCACGCTGCGGCGCCGCGTGGTGCGGCGGCTGCGGCCGGGCCGCCACCGGCTGGTCCTGCTGGCGCCGCGCCCGGGCGCCCGGCTGGACGCCGTCGCGGTCCGCCGCTAGCGCCTACTGGCCGTCGACGTCGTCCTTGGCCTTCTCGGCCTCGTTGAGGGCGTCCTCGCCCTTCTTCTTGGCCTTCTCGCCGGCCTGCTCGGCCTCCTGGCCGGCCTTGTCGGCCTCGCGCGACACGTCGTCCTCGCCGCACGCGGGCAGGCCCCCGAGGAGCAGGGCGGCGAGCAGCGGGAGTGAGAGCTGGCGGAGTCGGTTCATGTGGGTTCCATTACCCACCTACAATCGGCGCAAGACATGGCAAGACGGCGACTGGAAGGGCTTGAGCGGGTCCTCGGGGCCAACGCCCTCTTTTCCACCGCCTACGGCAACGTCGGCTCCTCGATCTACTACGCGCTCGGCCTCGTCGCGGCGCTCGCGCTCGGGCTGACGCCGGTCGTCTTCATCATCACCGGCGCGCTCTTCTACGCCACCGCGACGACCTACGCGGAGGCGACCGCGATGTACCCGGAGGCCGGCGGCTCCTCGCTGTTCGCGCGCCAGGCGTTCAACGAGTTCTGGTCGTTCTTCACGGCCTGGGCGCAGATGCTCAACTACGTCATCACGATCGCCATCTCGGCGTTCTTCGCCGCGCACTACGCCGGCGGCGTCTCGTGGGACTACTTCAAGACCCCGCCGGGCGACATCGTCTTCGGCATCGTCGTGATCGCGCTGCTCGCGCTGGTCAACGTCCGCGGCGTCAAGGACGCGGTGAGCGTCAACATCGTGCTCGCGGTCGTCGACTTCCTCAGCCAGGCGCTGCTCGTGGTCCTGGGCGTCTTCCTCGTCTTCAGCCCCGAGCTGCTGATCGAGAACATGCGCTTCCTCGGCACCGCGCCGACCTGGGGCGACTTCCTGATCGCGATCCCGCTCGGCACCGTCGCCTACACCGGCATCGAGACGATCTCGAACATGGCCGGCGAGGCCAAGGAGGAGGCCAAGACCATCCCCGCCGCGATCAAGCGCGTGATGATCGCGGTCTTCGCCATCTACTTCACGCTGCCGTGGATCGCGCTGTCGGCGCTGCCCGTGCGCTGCGACGACGCCGGCGAGTGCACGACGCTGCTCGGCGTCGCCAAGGAGGACGGCGGCTACGCGTCGGACCCGATCCTCGGCATCGTCAAGAACATGGACCTCGGCGCGTTCCAGAGCGCGGCCGAGTTCTACGTCGCGATCCTCGCCGTCACGATCCTCGTCGCCGCCACCAACGCCGGCGTGCTCGGCGTCTCGCGGCTCGTCTACTCGATGGGCATGCACCGCCAGATGCCCGACGGCCTGCGCCGCCTGCACCCGCGCTTCCGGACGCCCTACCTCGGCATCCTCGTCTTCTCGGCGCTCGCCTGCGTGGCCCTGCTGCCCGGCGAGGCGGAGTTCCTGGGCCTCATCTACGCGTTCGGCGCGATGCTGTCGTTCTCGATGGCCCACCTGGCGCTGATCCGCCTGCGCGTCATCGAGCCCGACGTCCCGCGGCCCTACCGCAGCCCGGGGCACCTGCGGGTCCGCGGGCACGACCTGCCGCCGTTCGCGGTGCTCGGCCTGGCCGGCACGATGCTGTCGTTCGGCGTCATCGGCGCCCTCAACGTGCCGGTGGCGATCGCCGGCACCGGCTGGCTGCTGCTCGGGATCCTCGTCTACGTCGTCTACCGGCGGCGGCAGGGCCTCGACCTCGTCTCCACCCACAAGGTGGCGATCCCGCAGCCGGTCGTCGACCACGAGGCGGAGTACGACTCCGTGCTCGTGCACTTCGGCGACGGCGGCTACGACGACCGGGTGCTGGCGACGGCGCGCAAGCTCGCCGCCCAGAAGCGCCGCGGCATCCACGTGCTGGTGACGATCACGGTGCCGAACGCGCTGGAGATCGACACCCCGATGCCGGAGCAGGACACGGCCGCCCAGAGCATCATCGAGGAGGCGAAGGTGGCGGGCGGCGGCCGCGTCTCCGGCCACGTCGAGCGCGTGCGCGCGGGTCAGGCGGGGCGGCGGATCGTGGAGGATGCGATCGACATGCGCGCCGCCGCGATCGTGATGCCGTTGCCGCAGCGGATCGACGGCGCGTCGCTGTTCGGCAAGACGCTCGAGACGGTGCTGACCGAGCGGCCGTGCCGGGTGATCATCGAGTCGGTGCCCGATGGCCGCGTCGCGCGCCGCGCGGCCAAGGCGGCGTTGATCGCGTGAATCCCGCGACGGCGTTCCTGTCGGCGGCGATGGTCGTCCTCGGCGTGGCGATGATCGTGATCACGCTCAGCCGCGGCGGCGGGCCGCTGGCGATCGGGCTCCTCTTCGGGGTCCTCTTCATCCTCGCGGGAGGAGGCCGCCTGTGGGCGCAACGCCGCCGGTGAAGCGGCGGATGCCGCGGTGGGAGCTGGAGACGCCGAAGGCGCTGCGGCGCGGCCTCGGCTCGCCGGCGCTGTTCGGGATCGTCCAGGGCTTCATCGCCGCGTCGATCTACTTCGCGCTCGGCCTGGTCGTGCAGGCCGCGCTCGGCTTCGCGTGGCTCGTCTTCCTCGTCGCGGCCATGTTCTTCGGCCTCGTGGTCCTCTCCTATGTCGAGGGCGCCTCGCTGCACCAGGAGCGCGGCGGCGCGACGGTCATCGCCCGCTACGCGTTCAACGAGCTGCTGAGCTTCATCGCCGGCTGGGCGATCCTGCTCGATTACATCCTGCTGATCGCGATCACCGCGTTCGCGACCACGGACTACGCCGCGGTGCTGTTCGACCCGGTCGCGGGCGGGTTGTCGGAGTTCCTGTTCGGGTCGGCCGTCGTGATCGGCGTCGCGTGGCTGAACCTCCGCGGCGCGGGCTCCAAGCGCTACGAGCGGTTCGCGTTCGTCGTGCTCGCCGACCTCGTGCTGCAGACGGCGATCGTGATCCTCGGCCTGGCGCTCCTGCTCAACCCCGACGCGCTCACCGACCCGGCCAGCCTCGGCGGCACGCCGTCGGCCAAGGACCTCGTCTTCGCGTTCACGCTGACGCTGGTCACGTTCGCCGGCGTCGACGCCTCGTCGGGCCTCGCGGGCGAGGTGGCGGTCGGCCGCAAGGGGCTCAAGCGGCTGATGACCGCGCGGATGCTGGCCTTCATCCCCTACGTGGGGATCGCGCTCGTCGCGGTCAGCGCGCTGCCGGTGAACGACCTGCGCAGCGGCCGTGACGACTACGTCGACGCGCCGATGCTCGGTGTCGCGGCCGCCTTCGAGCAGGCGTGGCTCGCCGACACGTTCCGCGTCCTGATCGGGATCTCGGCGGTCGCGATCCTCGTGATCGCGTGCAACGCGGCGATGCTCGGGCTGGCGCGGCTGGGCTACTCGCTCGCGCTCAACCGCCAGATCCCGTCCGCGATCGGCCGTCTGCACCCGACGCGCGCGACGCCGGTCGTGATCATCGGGGTCGGCGCGCTGCTGGCGATCGTGCTCCTGATCCCGGCCGACATCGAGTTCCTCGCCTCGATCTACGCGTTCGGCGCGACGATCTCGTTCACGATCGTCCACCTGTCGGTGATCCGGCTGCGCTGGCTCGAGCCCGACCGCGACCGCCCGTTCAAGATCCCGGTCAACCTGCGCATCGGCAGGGGCGAGCTGCCGGTGAGCGCCGCGCTCGGCGCCGTGCTGTCGTTCGCCGCGTTCCTGGCGGTGATCTCGCTGCACGGCGAAGGCCGCTGGGCCGGCGCGGGCTGGATGACGTTCGGGATCGCGCTCTACGTCGCCTACCGGCTGTCCGAGGGCAAGCCGATCCTCAAGCGCGTGACGATCCCCGAGCGCGCCCTGACGCGGCGCGGGCGCGCGGAGGCGGAGTACGGCTCGATCCTCGTGCCGGTGCTCGGGCGTCCGCTCGACGACGACATCATGCAGACCGCCGGCCGGCTGTCGGCGGAGGAGAACGAAGACGCGGGCGAGGGCGGCGCGGTGATCGAGGCGGTGTGGGTGTTCGAGGTGCCGATGGCGCTGCCGATCGACGCGCGCATCCCCGACGAGGACCTCAAGCGCGCGCGCAAGGCGCTCGCGCGCGCCAAGGCGGTGGGGGAGGAGTACGAGGGCGTCGAGGTCGCCACCGCGACCGTGCGCGCCCGCAACGCCGGCGAGGGGATCGTGCGCGAGGCGAAGCGCCGCGGGGTCGAGGCGATCGTGCTCGCCGCCGAGGAGCCGACGCGCATGCGCGGCGGCCCGCTGATGGGCGGCAAGCCCGGTCTCTACGACACGTTCGTGGGCGCGACGACGCGCTACGTGGTGACGAAGGCGCCGTGCCGGGTGATCCTGACGGCGCCGCCCGGCGAGGCCGAGCGCGCCGAGCTGCCCGACCACGTCGCCCACTTCGCGCCGCCGCCGGCCGCGGACCCGACGCAGCCCGCCGAGGCCGTGGGGGACGACGGCGGGATCTCCGACCCGGACGCAGCGGCTCGGCCGTCCGCGGGCTAGAGTCCACGCCCGTGTTCGTGCTCGTCGTCGGCGCCGGCAGGGTCGGTTCGTCCGTGGCCACCGCCGCGTTGCGGGCCGGCCACACCGTGTCCGTGCTCGACGAGGACCCGCTCTCCCACGAGCGGCTCGACGTCGAGCTCGGCCAGGGCTGGGAGGAGGCCGGCGGGCGCTTCACGATCGGCACGGCGCTCGAGATGGACGCGCTCACCGAGGCCGGGATCGAGGAGGCCGACGTCTTCATCGCCGCCACCAACGGCGACAACACCAACCTCGTCGTCTCGCAGATCGCCCAGCGCCGCTACGAGGTCACCAAGGTGATCGCGCGCGTGCTCGACCCGCGCCGCGCCGCCTGGTACTCCGAGCAGGGCGTCCACACGATCTGCCCGACCCAGATCGCGATCGAGCAGCTCGCGGCCGCCGCGCTCGAGGAGCAGTAGGGCGTGGACGGGCTGTACGTGATCATCGCGGGCGCCGGCAAGGTCGGCTGGAACCTCGCGCGCGAGCTGATCGAGAAGGGCCACGAGGTGACGGTCATCGAGCAGGACCGGCGGCGCTACCTGACCGTCGAGCAGGAGCTCGAGCACGCGGTCCAGTACGGCGACTCGACCGAGCTGTGGGTGCTCGAGCGCGCGGGCATCCAGCGCGCCGACCTCGTGGTCGCGGTCACGGGCGACGACGAGGACAACCTCCTGATCTGCCAGGTCGCGAAGGAGAAGTACCTCTGCGAGCGCATCATCGCCCGCGTCAACAACCCGCGGAACCTCGAGCACTTCAAGCTGCTCGGGATCCAGCCGGCGGTGTCGGCGACCGACCTGATCCTGCGCCTGATCGAGCACGAGGTGCCCAGCTACGGCCTCGTCCACCTGCTCGACCTGCCCGAGGAGCGGCTCGAGATCATCGAGCTCGTGGTGTCCGAGAGCGCGCCGGCGGCGGGCGCCAAGGTGGCGGACCTGACGATGCCCGAGGGCTCGCTCGTGATCTCCGTGCTGCGCGACGGCTCGGGCTTCGTGCCGAAGCCCGACACGGTCGTGAAGGCCGGCGACGAGGTGCTCGTCGTGCTCGATCCCGGCCTCGAGGACCAGATCACGGCGGAGTTCGTCGCCGACGGCGACGAGCCGTCGTGACCGCCGACGTCCTGATCGTCGGCGCGGGGCTCGCGGGCGCCTCGTGCGCCGAGGCGCTGCGCGAGGGCGGCTTCGAGGGCTCCGTGGTCATGGTGGGGCGCGAGCCGCAGCCGCCGTACGAGCGGCCGCCGTGCTCGAAGGACCTGCTGCGCGGCGAGTCGACCGCGGACGACGCGCTGCTGCACGCCGCGGACTGGTACGGGGAGCGCGACATCGACCTGCGCACGCGCACGAGCGTGATGAAGCTCGACCCCGCCGGGAAGACGGCCACGCTCTCGACCAAGGACACCGTCAGCTTCGAGCGCGCGCTGCTCGCGACCGGCGCGAACGTACGGCGGCTGCGGGTCGACGGCGGCGACCTCGACGGCATCCACTACCTGCGCACGCTCGGGACGGCCGACTCGCTGCGCAACGATGCCGCGAACGCCGAGCAGGTCGTGCTGATCGGCGGCTCCTACATCGCCTGCGAGGTGGCGGCGTCGCTGACCGCCATGGGCAAGCGCTGCACGCTCGTGATGATCGAGGACGCGCCGCTCGCGACCCACTTCGGGCCCGCCGTGGGCGAGCACTTCCGCGCGCTGCTGGCCGACCACGGCATCGAGTGCGTCACCGCCGACCCGCTCGCCCGCTTCGAGGGCGAGGGGCGCGTGCAGCGCGTCGTGACCGAGTCCGGGCGCACGCTCGACACGGACATGGTCGTGCTCGGGACCGGCGCGATGCCGGACGTGATGCTGGCCCGCAGCGCGGGCCTCGAGCTGGGGGAGACGGGCGGCGTGAAGTGCTCATCGTCGCTGGAGACGTCTGCGCCGGGGATCTGGTGCGCGGGCGACCCGTGCGAGTACGACTCGATCGTGCACGGCCGCCGGCTGCGGGTCGAGCACTTCGAGGTCGCCGCTGCGCAGGGACGCTATGTCGCGGAGGCCATGACCGGCGACCCGGGGCCCTACGACGAGGTGCCCTACTTCTGGTCCGACCTCGCCGACTGGTGCACGCTCGAGTACGTCGGCCCCGCCGAGCGCTGGGACCGCGAGGTCGTGCGCGGCTCGTTCGAGAGCGGCGAGTTCACGGTCTTCTACCTCGACGGCGGCCGCGTCGTCGCGGCGCTCACCGTCGGGCGCTCCGACGACCTCGAGCAGGCCAAGCGCCTGCTCGCGGAGGGCACTGAAGTAACGGCCGAAGACCTGGCTTAGCCGGGGATCTTCACGCGCTGCTGCGCGAACGGCACGGCCTCGCCGAGCTGCTCGATGCGCTCGCCGGAGGGCGGGGCGCCGCGCAGGATCCACGCGCCGTCGGAGCGGCGCTCGATCGCCCCGCGGGCCATCAGCTGGCCGAGCGCGGTGGTGACCGACGGGCGGCGGGCGCCGACCATGCCGGCCAGCGTGCGATGCGGCAGCCGCAGCGAGACGAGCACGCCGCCGGGCACGACGCGGCCCCAGCGCTCGGCGAGCAGCCACAGCAGCGCCAGCAGGCGGTCGTCCACGCGCGTCAGGTGCGCGATCGCCTGCGTGACCACGAGCCGCTCGGCGCGGCGCGCCGCGCGGTCCATCAGGGCGGCGAAGATCTCGGGCCACTGCGCCATCCGCACCGCGAGCGCCTGGTCGACGATCGCCACGCGGGCGCTCGTCGCGGCCGCCCAGTCGATGCGGCGCGGGAGCAGCTCCTCGGCGTCGTTGTCGTCACCGGCGCGCAGCAGGTCGCCGGGGCCGAGCAGCTCGGCGCACGGGTGGTTGCTCACCGTCGCCTCGCGCACCAGCAGGCCCTCGAGCACCAGCAGGCCGATCGGCTGGCTCCCGCCGCTCAGCCACTTCTGCGGCGTCCAGCGCCCGCGCGGGACGTCGATCGCGCGGGTGTAGAGCCGCTCGGCCGCCTCGCGCGCTCGCGGCACGTCGAGGCCGCGCGCCAGCTCGGGATCGGCCTTCAGAAGTTGAACGGTGCCTGAATTCGCTTCTCGCATAAGTGGGGATGTCCCTTTCCCGCCGCCGTGCACATGAGGGTCTGGCGCCTCCCTCCGGTCATCCAGACAACGCGCTCAAAGTTAGCGTGCTGACAGGCAAAGGGAAGAGCGTATGGACGATTCAACGATGGATCAACAGGCGCAACACCGCAGCGGGGCTGAGGTTGCGGTGGTCAGAGCGGGAGGCCGTCGGAGAGATACGTGACGCTAGACTGAGCGCCGTCTTGCGGGGTCGTCTAATGGCAAGACGCCAGCCTCTGGAGCTGGTTATCGGGGTTCGAGTCCCTGCCCCGCAGCTGCTCAGCGGATCCGCCGGACCGTGTTCTGCCACGTCCGCTGATCGCCGATGACCATCGTGTCGCCGGCGATCTCGAACGGCCGCGGGAGGTCGACGTGGAGCGCCTCGAGCGGCGTGCCGCCCTCGATCGAGTAGATCAGCTCGCCGCGCAGCCGGTCGCCGTCGCGCTCGAGGTTGCGAATCGTGGCGGTGCCGAAGTACGCGACGTAGCGCGGCAGATCCTCGTCGGCGTGCGGCGAGTCGATCTGCACCGACAGCGCGCCCTCGGCGCTGCAGATGAGCTGCCCGCCCGCACCCTCGCCGAGCGGCGACTCCCACGGCTCGTCCTCGCTGTCGCGGTACTCGAAGGCCACGAGCCGCCAGGCGCCGACGAGCTCGGGCGGGACGTCGCTCACGCCGCCGCCTGCTCCGCCCAGTCGCGGTAGAGCTTGAAGTAGGCGCCGCGCGCCTCGATCAGCTCGTCGTGCGTGCCCTGCTCGACCACGCGCCCATGATCCAGCACGACGATGCGGCCGGCGTTCTGGATCGTCGAGAGGCGGTGCGCGATCACGATCGCGGTGCGCCCGCCGAGCAGCCGCCGCAGCCCCGCCTCGATCTTGCTCTCGGTGTGGATGTCGACGTTCGAGGTCGCCTCGTCGAGCACGAGGATGCGCGGGTCGGCGATCAGCGCGCGCGCGAACGCCACGAGCTGGCGCTGGCCGGCGGACAGCTGCGCGCCGCGCTCGCCGACCGCGGTCTCGTAGCCGCGCTCGAGCGCCACGATGAACTCGTGCGCGCCGACCGCCCGCGCCGCCTCCTCGACCTCCTCCGGGGTCGCATCGGGCCGGCCGAACGCGATGTTCTCGCCGATCGTGCCGCTGAACAGGAACGCCTCCTGCGGCACGATCCCCATCTGGGAGCGCAGCGACGACGCGCTGACGTCGCGCAGGTCGTGGCCGTCGACGAGGATCCGGCCCGAGGTCGGGTCGTAGAAGCGCGCGACGAGCTTGGCGAGCGTCGACTTGCCTGCGCCGGTCGCGCCGACGAGCGCGACGGTCTGGCCGGGCGGGACGCGGAGGTTGATGTGGCAGAGGGCGTCGTCGCCGCCATAGGAGAAGATCACGTCGTCGAACACGATCTCGCCGCGCAGCCGCTCGAGCACCAGGTCGCCGTCGAGCAGGTCGGGCTCCTCGTCGAGCAGCTCGAAGATCTTGTCGAGCGCGGCCATGCCGGCCTGGTAGGTCGTGTAGAGCTGGGAGAGCTGCTGGATCGGGTCGAAGAAGTTGTTCAGCGCGGCGACGAAGGCGACGAGCACGCCGATCGTCACCTCGCCCTGGAGCGCCTGGATGCCGCCGAACAGCAGGATCCCCGCGGTCGCGAGCGCCGACAGCAGCTCGACGCCGGGGAAGTACGCGGCGTTGAGGTAGACCGTCGTCATGTTCGCCGCGCGGTTCTCCTCGTTGAGCTCCGCGAAGTGGCGCTTGTGCCTCGGCTCCTGGGCGAACGCGCGGACGACGCGGATGCCCGACAGCGTCTCCTGCAGGTACGCCGTGATCGCCGCGATCTTCTCGCGCGTGATCCGGTAGGCGTCGGCCGAGACGATCCGGAACACGAACGACGCGATCCCGAGCACCGGGAAGATCAGGAACGTGAGCAGCGCGAGCTGGGCGTCGAGCCAGATCAGGATCGCCGCGGTGCCGAGCAGCGTCAGCGTCGAGCCGAACAGCGTCACCACGCCGTCGGAGACGAGCTGGTCGAGCGCCTGCACGTCGTTCGTCAGCCGCGAGATGATCGCGCCGGCACGGCGCCGCGAGTAGAAGCCGACCGACAGCGTCTGCAGGTGCGCGAAGAGCTGGATCCGCAGATCCTGCAGCGCGCGCTGGCCCACCCAGCCGACGAGGTAGGTCTGCGCGTAGGAGGCGCCCCAGTAGACGAGCGCCGAGATCACGAAGCCGACGACGACGAGGTTGAGCGTGCCGACGTCGCCCGGCGTGATGCCCTCGTCGATCGCGAGCTTGGCCAGCGGCGGAGGCGCCAGCGTCGCGGCGGTGGCGAACAGCAGCGCGATGAAGGCGAGGATCACGCGCCCGCGGTAGGGCCGCAGCAGCTCGATCAGCCCGCGCAGCTTGCGCCCGCGGCCGCTGGTCGCGCGCCAGCGCCGGCGCAGGTCGGCGAGCCGCTCGTGGGTCTCGGTCGGCGCGCCGCTCACAGGCCGGCGACCTTCTCGATCGGGTTGCGGTTGAGGAACACCTGGTCGGGCAGGCCCTTGGCGGCGATCTCGGCGTACAGCTCGCTTTCGCGCAGCAGCTCGTCATGCGTGCCGCGCGCGGCGATCCGGCCGCCCTCGAGCACGACGATGTCGTCCGCGAGCGCGATCGTCGACAGCCGGTGCGCGATCACGAACGTCGTGCGGCCCCGCATCGCCTCGCGCAGCGCGTCCTTGATCGCCTGCTCGGTCGAGGCGTCGACCGAGGACGTGGCGTCGTCGAGCACGAGGATGCGCGGGTCGGTCACGAGCGCCCGCGCGATCGCGATCCGCTGGCGCTGGCCGCCGGACAGCGTCAGCCCGCGCTCGCCGACGACCGTGTCGTAGCCCTCGGGCAGCTCGGCGATGAAGCCCGCGGCCTGCGCCCGCTCCGCCGCCCGCTCGACCTCCTCGCGCGTCGCGTCCGGGCGCCCGTAGGCGATGTTGTCGTGCACGCTGGCGCTGAACAGGAACGGGTCGTCGGTGACGACGCCGATCTGGCCGCGCAGCGAGCCGAGCTCGACCTCGCGCACGTCGGCGCCGTCGACCAGCACCGCGCCGCGCGTGGCGTCGTAGTTGCGGCCGAGCAGCGACACGAGCGACGACTTGCCGGAGCCCGTCCCGCCCACGAGCGCGACCGTCGTGCCGCCCTCGACCGTCATGTCGATGTCGTCGAGGATCGGCGGCCCGTCCTCGTACGCGAACGACACGCCGCGCAGCTCCACGCGCCCGTTGCCGTCGGGCAGCGGCGGCGCGCCGGCCGGCGACGCGAGCCGCGGCGCGCGGTCGAGCAGCTCGAACAGCCGCACGCCGGACGCGGTCGCGCGCTGGGCGAAGCCGAGCGCGATGCCGAGCGAGCGCATCGGCGAGATCAGCATCAGCAGGTACGTGTAGAAGGCCGCGAAGTCGCCGGCGGTCAGCGTGCCGTCGATCACCTGCCGGCCGCCCACGATCAGGATCGCGGCGAGCCCGAGCTGGGGCAGGAAGCCGATGAACGGCTGGTAGAACGCGCTCAGCCGGTTGGAGTACATCGCCTGCTCGAACACGCGGTGGACCTGGTGGCGGAAGCGCCCGAGCTGGCGCGGCTCGGCGGCGAATGCCTTGACGACGCGAACGCCGGAGACGTTCTCCTCAGCCTCGGCGGTCAGCTCCCCGATCCGCTGCTGGACCTCCTGGATCGCGGGCCGCGAGCGGCGCCCGTAACGGGCAGCGACGACGACGACGAACGGGACCGGCGCGAGCGCCATCGCGGCGAGCGCCGGGTCCTTGGCGAACATCGCGATCGCCGCGAACAGGATCGTCAGCGCGCTCTGGGCGATCCACACGAAGCCGTAGCCGAGGAAGAAGCGGATCGACTGCAGGTCGACGGTCGCGCGCGACATCAGCTGGCCCGTCTGCTGGCGGTCGAAGAAGCCGAGCTCGAGCGCCTGCAGGTGGCCGTAGAGCCCGTTGCGGAGGTCGTACTCGACCGCGAGCGAGACGTGCCCGGACACGATCCGCCGCGCGACGGAGAAGACGAGCCGCAGCAGGCCCGCGCCGACGAGCGCCGCGCACAGGAGCTCGAGGTCGGCGCGGTCGCCCGCCTGGATGTCGTCGATCGCGCGCCCGATCAGCCACGGGATCGCGGCCGTGCCGAGCATCGCGATGCCCGCGAGGACGATCGACCACACCGCTCCCCGGCGATAGGGGCGGAGGAAGCCGAGGAGCCGGAGAAAGGTGCGCACGCAATTACACGATACGAGGGAGTGGGGCGCCCGGGATCTGCAAGACTCGCGCACCGATGTCCGACGCGATCGCGCTTCGCAACCGCTTCGCCATGGTCAAGGGCGCCTGGGACGAGCATCTGCGCGGGGTTCCGTTCCCCGCTCTGGGCGAAGGCACTGCCGAGGAGAAGATCGAGCGGCTGGAGATCGCGCTCGTCGACGAGATGCGCAATCGCGCCACGCCGGAGACCGCCGAGCAGGCCGCCGACGCGATGTGGACGCTCGTGCACGCGCGCGACGACGCCGACCCCGTGAAGGTCAGGGTCACGCAACACCATGAGGAGCTTGCACGACTGGGCCACCGTCCGATGTGAGACGGCCTCCGGCCGGCCTCTGCGACACCTGCCTGCATCAGCAGCTCGTCCGCACCGGCCGCGGGTCGGAGTTCTCGCTCTGCCAGCGGTCGAGGACGGAGCCGGAGTACCCGAAGTACCCGCGCGTACCGGTGGTGGAATGCCGAGGGCACGAGCCGCGGGACTGATCCTCGCCTGCGCGCTGGCGGCGTGCGGCGGCGGAGACGCGGCGCCCGCCGCCACCGGCAAGTGGCGCGCGCTGGCGCCCGCGACGCTTGCGCGCACCGAGGTCGCCGCGGCTCGCGTGGGCCGCTACGTCTACGTGATGGGCGGCTTCGAGCGCGCGTCGGGCGGTACCACCGCGGTCACCGAGCGCTACGACCTGCGGCGGGACCGCTGGCGGCGCG
Source organism: uncultured Solirubrobacteraceae bacterium (assembly GCA_963811595.1). Lineage (GTDB taxonomy): Bacteria > Actinomycetota > Thermoleophilia > Solirubrobacterales > Solirubrobacteraceae > DASQFQ01. The sequence goes on along the minus strand of CAWERW010000016.1, from coordinate 237,583 downwards.
TCGCCGACATGCCGGCGAGCCTCAACCACGCCGCGGCCGTCGCGTACCGCGGTGACGTCTACGTGATCGGCGGCTACCGCGGGCGCAGCTCGCTCGACGACGAGGTCGCCACGCTCTACCGCTACCAGCCGCGCCGCAACCGCTGGACCCGGCTGCCGAGCGCGCCGACCCGGCGCGGCGCGCTCGCCGCCGCGGTCATCGGCCACCGGCTCTACGCGGTCGGCGGCGCCGCGACCGGACGCGGCGCGCTCGCCACGCTCGAGATCTACGACTTCCGCACGCGCCGCTGGTCGGCGGGCCCCGACCTCCCGCTCGCCCGCGAGCACCTCGCCGCGGCGGCCGCCGGCGGGCGCTTCTACGCGCTCGCGGGTCGCGCCGCGGGCCAGGGCAACTTCGCGCGCGTCGACCGCTACGACCCGGGCAGCCGCAGCTGGACCCGCGTGCGCGACATGCGCAAGCCGCGCGGCGGGATCGCGGCGGCCACCGCGGGCGGCAGGATCGTGGTGTTCGGCGGCGAGGAGGGCGCGGGCACGATCCGCGAGGTGGAGCTCTACGACCCCGCGCGCGACCGCTGGCGCTCGCTGCCCGGCATGCGCACGCCGCGCCACGGCCTCGGCGGCGTCGCGCAGGGCCGCCGCATCTACGCGATCGAGGGCGGCGACGTCCCCGGGTTCCACTTCACCCGGGCCATCGAATATCTCGACCTACCCCGGTAGGCGGTCGAGCACGAGGAACGCGCGCTGGTCCTGCCCCTGGGTGAAGGAGGCGAGGAACAGGTTGCCGCGCGTCAGCGCGTCGATGCGGCGCGACTCCGAGGCGGGGATCGTCTCGGGCCGCGGGGTCTTGGCCGGGATCGTCGCGCCGAGCGGGATCTCGAGCTGCGGCTCGAGGTCGCCGGGGCGGTAGAAGAGCGCCTGCGTGTCCGGTTCGATGCGCTGCGCGGTGGCGGTGTCGCCCTTCGCGTTGGCGGCGGCGACGGCCTTCTCCTCCGCCGCGGTCATCTTGCGCGGCGGGAGCAGGACGACGACGAGGTCGACGTCCTCGACGTAGCGGAACGTGTAGAGCGCGAGCTCGAGCGCCTCGCGGCGCAGCAGCAGGTGGCGCTCCTCCGACGGCTTGCCGCCGCGCACGGAGCCCTTCGGGCCGAGGCCGTTGAGCGTGTACATGAGCCCGTTGCCGTCGACGAAGTCGATGTCGCCGCCCTGCGGCGCGGTGCGCAGCGCGACCTCGAGCGGGACGTCGAAGACCTCGAGCGGCCCCGCCTGCACGCCGACGATCTGGTCGCCGTTGGCGAGCCGGTACTTCCCGCCGACGTGGTCGGCGATCTGCTTGGCGGCGCTGACGCCGTCGTCGGACGCGGGCTTCCACGACGACCAGCCGTCGGGCGCTCCGTTGCCGGTGGTGCCGACGTAGACCGCGGCGCCGATCGCCAGCGTGGCGATGCCGATGCCGATCAGCGCGCCCAGCGCGAGCCCGAAGCGCGAGCGGTAGGGCGACTCGACCGTCGCTGCGGTGGGCTCGGGATCGGGCCCGCCGTCGTCGCGCATGTCCTCGACGACGGCGGCGGTCGCCTCGGGCTGCGACGAGCGGCTCCACAGACCACCCTGGCGGCGGCGCGCCTCCTCGCGCTCGCGGGCGCGCTCGCGCTCCGCGTCGGCGTCGCCCGAGGGGCGGCCGGCGGGGGAGGGCGGCGGAATCAGATCCTTGGCCATGAGTCCTCGTCGAGCACGTCGATCTCGGGCTTGCGCAGGTCGGAGCCGTCGAGCAGCTCGACGACGTCGTCGCCGTACATCTCGCCCTCGGACACGAGCCGGGTGGCGACGCGGTCGACGCCGTCGCGGTTCAGCTTGATCGTGCAGTAGGCGATCACGAACGCCTGCCCGAGCAGGCCGGCGGCCAGCTTGCGCTTCATCGGGTCGCCGAGGGTGGCGGTGAACGGGTTGCCGTCCATCATCCCGCCGCCGGACCGGTGCATCAGCTGGGCGCCGAGCTTCTCGAAGCGCTCCATCACGCGCTCCTCTTCCTCCTCGCGGCGCTCCTCGTCGGCGATCCGGTCGGAGAGGTCGATCGGCGCGGGCGCCATGGCGTGGAAGCCGACCATGCGCGAGGCCTGGTTCGTGGCCGCGCCGATGTCGCCGCCGACGCCGGTCGTGTTCTGGTCGTAGAACACGTACTCGGCGGCCATCGCTCCGAGGATCCAGATCAGCTCGGCGACCTGCTCGGAGCGCCAGTCGACGAAGCGGTCCTCGATCTGCATCGCCTGGTGGTGGCCGCCCGAGGACCCGCGCTTGCGGATCGAGAGCCGGGTCGACATCACGTTCTCGGCGTAGAGATGGCCGCAGACCGCGTGCCCGGCCTCGTGGATGGCGATCGAGCGCTCCTCGTGCTTCGGGTAGGGCTGCCCGATCGCGACGCCGGACTCGACGGTCGTCATCGCCTCGACGAGGTCGGCGCGGTCGAAGACCTCGCGGCCGTTCGAGTGCGCGTAGGTCAGCGCCATCGAGCAGACCTGGTCGATCATCGCCGGCGAGTAGCCGTTGGTGATGCGGGCGAGCTCGTCCCGGCGGTGGGGCTTGTCGAGCTCGGGATCGTGCGCCACCTTGCCCAGGTACAGGTCGAAGATGTCGCGGCGGTCCTCCCACGTCGGCGTGCGGAAGTAGATGTGGCGGCCCATGCGGCCGGGCCGCGTGAGCGCGGGGTCGAGCCGGTTCAGCGAGACGTTGCAGGCCCCGATGAAGTAGATCTCCTCCTTGTTCGGCTTCGGCGGCCGCAGCCGGAGGGAGTACTTGCCGATCTTGCGCGGGACGATGTAGAGCGCGTCGAGGAACGTGTTGATGCGCTTGGTGCGGATGCGCTTCATCAGCGGCGGATCGTCGATGCCGTCCATCACGACCAGCAGCTGGTTGAGCGCCAGCCCGCCGCCGCCGCCCATCATGCCCGGGATCATCATGTCCCGGACCGCGCCGGCGACCTTCTCGATCACGGGCGGGTAGACCGAGCTGGGCTGCTCCGCTCGGCTCTCGAACAGCTGGTCGCGCCACTGCCGAGTCTCCAGCACGAGGTCGCCGTCCCAGGTGAGCGCGCCGTGGGGCCCGTAGAACTGCGCGTCCTGCGTCGACGGCGAGAGCGGCTGGAAGCCCGAGCCGAGCGACTGGCGGCGCATGCCGACGGCGTCGATCTCGTCGATGAACACGATGCACTGGCCGCCCCACTTGCGCGCCAGGCGCTTCGCCTTCATCGCGAGGAAGCGGACGAGCACCGCGTCCATCCCGATGAACGTCTGCGCGAAGCCGGAGCCCGGGATCGAGACGAACGGGCAGTTGAACGACGTCGCGATGCCCTTGGAGAGCATCGTCTTGCCGGTGCCGGGGGCGCCGAGGAAGAGCACGCCGCGCTCGCGCTTGCCGCCCGCCTTCTCGAACTCCTCGCCCGACTGCCAGAGCGAGACCACGCGCGTGATCTCCTCCTTCGCCTCGGCCTGGCCGCGGACGTCGGCGAGCTTGACGCCCCAGTCCGCGTCGCCCGGCTCGTAACCCTTGATCTGCCCCGCGCCGAGCAGCAGCAGCGGGCCGAACAGGATCAGGAAGTTCGCGAAGAAGAGGATGAAGATGATCGGCAGGTAGGCGAGCATGATCGGCCCGAAGGCCGTGAACAGGTCGCCGAGCGTCGCCACGCCGCCGGAGAAGGAGCTGTCGCCGGTCGCGAACGAGTTGTAGATCATCGCGATCCCGACGAGCACCAGGAACGTGGCCACCAGCCGCCACGTGTTGCGGAACTTCTTGCGCCAGTACCAGAGGCGGCGCCGCTGGATGACGTCCTCGTCCTTGAGCTCGTTCTCGGCGCCGTACAGCGTCGGCGCCGGGATCACCTTGTGCGCGAGGACGTCGATCAGGCCGCGGAAGATCGCGACGCCGAGGATCGTGCCGACGAGCGCGCCGAGGAAGCTCCATTCCAGGCCGCGGTAGAGCAGCAGGAACAGGACCGGGCTGGTGAGCACCGCGACGAACGTCGCCGCGCGCCCGAGGCGCCGCCATTCCCGTGCGAGCGCGACGGCCGAGTCGTTGACCCGGCGCTCGTGCAGGGTGGGGTGACGGTCGCCCTCGGCCACGATCGCTGCAGGGTACCTCTACGCACCCTGGAGGGATATGGGTCATCCGTCGGGAGATCGGGGCTCCACGGTCGCCAGCCGGGCCAGGGTGAGCGCGCCGAGCATGAGGCCGAAGTCGCGCAGCGCGATGTCGCCGTAGCCGCCGACGATCAGCAGGTTGACGATGATGCCGGCGAGCCACGCGGCGACGAGCAGGCCGCCGTAGCGCGGCGCCACGAACACGACGATGCCGGCGACGATCTCGATCGCGCCGACCATGTACATCGCGTCCTCGGCCGAGCCGGGGATGACGTCGTTGAACGCGGGCGCGAGGTAGCGCGTCCAGTCGTCCGTGAGGACGTTGGCGAACTTGTCGAGCCCGAACAGGATCGGGGCGACGGTGAAGCCGATGCGCAGCAGGAGGGTCGCCTGGGCGACGGCGTCGCCGCGGGCGCTCTCCCTGCGCTCGTGGAGTGAGAGGCTGGTCATACGGGGTTGGCGTCACCCCGAGACGGGTTCTTACCGCGAGTCCTGCGCGACGTACTCGCGCAGGCTCTCGTGGTCCTCGCGGCAGGCCGGGCAGCCTTCGAGGTGCGCGCGCATCCCGGGGATGCGGCCGTCCGCGTCCTCGCCCGCGAGCTCGAGCTCGACGTACTCGTCGAGGTGCTCGAAGCACGCCTCGCAACTCAGCTCGGGGCCGCGCGGGCCCAGCAGCTCATCCATCATCGATCACCTCCCGGAGCTTGCGGCGGGCGTCGTGCAGTGTCTTGTAGAGCGCGCCGCGGGTCGAGCCGGTCCGCTCCGCGAGCACGTCGATCGGGATCTCGTTGAGCGCGAGCGCGGTGAACACCTCGCGCTGGCGGGAGGTCAGGACGGTGCGCACGGCGTCGCGCAGCGCGCGCAGCCGGTCGTCCTGCTCGAGCTTCTCCTGCGCCGTCAGCCCCGTGTCGGGGATCTCGGGCCAGCGCTCCTCGTCGATGACGATCTCGCGGCCGCGCCACGCGCGCCGCCGCGCCTTCACGCCCGCCTCGAGCAGCGCGAACTTGTAGGCCCAGGTCGTGAAGCGGCTGGCGCCGCGGAACGTGTCGAGCTTGCCGAGCAGCGCCATCAGGGCGTCGTCGGCGGCTTCCTGCGCGAGCTCGTCGTCGGCGACGTCGCGGCGCGACAGCTCGAAGCGCGCGGCCCGCAGCAGCAGCGCGTGCAGCTCCGCCAGCGCGGCGTCGCGCTGCGGGCCGCGCAGGGCGACGAGCAGCGGGTCGTCGGCGGTCGCGGCCATGACGAGCATGATGGCTTGGCGTCGGCCGGCGCGCGATTCTTACGCGTAAGAAGTCGGCGGGCGCGGTCGCCAATCCTCCATGACCCACTCCCTCGCCCTCGCGACCGAGCTGCCCGCGCCCCACCCGGCCGAGGCCGCCGCCGCGGAGTTCCTGCGCGCGCTCGGCGTCGACCTCGACGACGAGGGGCGGCGCGACACCCCGCGCCGGATCGCGCGCCTCTACTCCGAGCTGCTGACGCCGGAGCCCTTCGACGCCACCACGTTCCCCAACGACGGCGGCTACGACGAGCTCGTCGTGGCCCGCGGCATCCCGTTCCACTCGCTGTGCGAGCACCACCTGCTGCCGTTCGCGGGCGTCGCGCACGTCGGCTACCTGCCCGGCGAGCGGATCGTGGGGCTGTCGAAGCTCGCGCGCGTGGTCGATCACTTCGCCCGCGCGCTGCAGGTGCAGGAGCGGCTGACCACGCAGGTCGCCGGCTGGCTGCAGACGCGAGCTGGCGCCCAAGGGCGTCGGCGTGGTGCTCGAGGCCGAGCACATGTGCATGACGATCCGCGGCGTGCAGAAGCCCGGGGCGAGCACGGTCACCTCGGCGCTGCACGGGCTGGTCCGCGACGACCCGCGGACGCGCCAGGAGTTCCTCACGCTGGCGGCGAGCCATGCCTGAGACGCATGTGATCGCCGGCGCCGGGCTGGCGGGCGCGAAGGCCGCCGAGGCGCTGCGGGACGAGGGCTTCGAGGGCCGGATCGTGCTGATCGGCGAGGAGCCCGAGCTGCCGTACGAGCGCCCGCCGCTGTCGAAGGACTACCTGCGCGGCGAGTCGCCGCGCGAGCAGGCGCGCGTGCACCCCGAGGGCTTCTACGCCGACCACGGCGTCGAGCTGCTGACGGACACGGCGGTGACCGCGATCGACCCCGCGGGCCGCAACGTGACGCTGTCGAGCGGCGAGGCGCTCGCCTACGACCGGCTCCTGCTCGCGACGGGCTCCGAGCCGCGGCGGCTGTCGGTGCCCGGCGCCGAGCTCGACGGCGTCCACCACCTGCGGACGCTTGCCGACAGCGACGCCCTCGCCGCGGCGCTGCAGCCCGGCGCCCGTGCGGTGATCGCCGGCGGCGGCTGGATCGGCATGGAGGTCGCGGCGTCGGCGCGGCAGAATGGGCTCGAGGTCACGGTCGTCGAGCTCGCCGCCACGCCGCTCGAGGCCGCGCTCGGCCGCGAGATGGGCGAGCTCTACGCGCGGCTCCACCGCGCGCAGGGCGTCGACGTGCGCACCGGCGTCGCGGTCGCGCGCGTGGAGGGGAAGGGCAGCGTCGAGCGCGTCGTGCTCGCCGACGGCACCGCGCTCGACGCCGACCTCCTGGTCGCCGGGCTCGGCGCGATCCCGCGGACGGCGCTCGCCGAGGCCGCCGGGCTCGCGGTCGGAAACGGGGTGATGTGCGACGCGAGCCTGCGGACGAGCGACGAGCACGTGTTCGCCGCCGGCGACATCGCCAACGCGGAGCACCCGTTTTACGGGCGCCGGCTGCGGGTCGAGCACTGGGCCAACGCGCTGCACCAGCCGGAGGTGGCGGCGAAGGCGATGCTCGGCAAGTCCGCGAGCTACGACCGGCTGCCGTACTTCTTCTCCGACCAGTACGACGTCGGCATGGAGTTCCGGGGGCTGCCGTTCGGCGCCGACGAGCTCGATGTCCGCGGCGACGCCGAGCGCTACGAGTTCATCGCCTACTGGCGGCGAGAGGGGCGCACGATCGCGGCGATGAACGTGAACGTGTGGGACGCCGGAGACGCGATCGAGGAGGCGATCCTCAGCCGCGCCACTTGACCGAGCACCCGCGCGCGCGGGTCTCGGACTCGGCCGGCGCGGAGCCGGCCAGCGCGGCGTCGAGCGCGCCGCGCAGCCACTCGGCGTCGCGGCTCGGATCCTGGTGGTCGCCGTCGGGCGCGCCGCGGTAGACGAGCCGGTGCTCGCCGTCGAGCACGAACACGTGCGGCGTCACCTCGGCGCCGAGCGCGCGGGCGACGGTCTGCTCCTCGTCGTGGAGGTAGGGGAACGGCCACGACTGGTCACGTACGAAGCGCTGCATCGCCTCGAGCGAGTCGGCGGGGTAGCGCGCCGCGTCGTTGGCGTTGATGCCGAGGAAGCGCACGCCGCGCCCGGCGTAGTCCTCCGCAGCCTTGCGCAGCCGCGGGTTCCACGCGATCACGTACGGGCAGTGGTTGCAGGTCACCACGAGCACCGTCGCGGCCGGCGCCGGGTCCTGCGGGACGGAGTGGGCTACGCCGTCGGTGTCGGGGAGGGCGAACTGCGGAACCGGGTCGCCGATCCCGAACCGTTGCTGGGTGGTGTCGGCCATGGCTCCATGGTGGCACGCAGCGCATCGATCTCGGCGCCGAGGTCGCGCGCGAGCGCGTCGGCGTCGGGCAGCGTCTCGGGGTCGGCGTAGAGCCCGAAGCAGGCCTGGTCGCCGATCGTCGTCATGCCGATCGAGAGCGCGTGCCGGTCCGACAGCGGGACGACCGGGAACGCCTCGCGCAGCCGGCAGCCGCGCATGAACATCGGGATCCGCGGCCCCGGGATGTTCGACACCACGAGGTTGTAGACGCGCGGGCTGGCGAGCGCGTGGGCGGCCGCCTTCTGCACCGGGCGCGGCGCGTAGGAGAGCGCCTGCAGCGCGGCGTCGGCCTGCTCGGGGACGCCGGACTCCTTGCGCGAGCGGGTGGCGTGGCTCACGCGGTGGAGGCGGTCGCGCGGCCTCGGCGAGCGAGGTCGGCAGCTCCACGAACATGAACGTGATCCGGTTGCCGAGCTCGCCGGCGGCCTCGCCGCGCACGTTGACCGGCACCATCGCCTTGAGGTCGCGCGGGCGCTCCTCGCGGCGCAGCGCGTGGCGGCGCAGGGCGCCCGCGGCGGCGGCGAGCACGACGTCGTTGACGGTCACGCCGTGGGCGTTCTTGATCGCGCGCAGCTCGTCGAGCGGGCGGCGCACGGTCGCGAGGTGGCGGTCGGGCGAGCCCGGCTCGTTGAGCGCGCTCGCCGGAGCGATCGGCAGCACGGCGCCGGCCAGCGCGCGGGCGGTGCGGAGGCCGAAGGCGGGCAGCGTCAGCGGCGCTCGCGCGAGCGCGCGCGGGTTGCGCAGGAACCCGAGCTGCTTGCCGGCGAGGTCCCACGCGCCGCGGGCCAGCAGCTCGACCGCGCGCGGCGGCGCGGCGGGCAGCCACTCGGGCGGGGCCGCATCGGCGGCGGGGTCGGGCTCGGCGTCGAGCAGCAGCATGCCGATCTCGACCGCGGCGATCCCGTCGACCATGCAGTGATGGGCCTTGCCGACGAGCCCGATCGTGCCGTCCTCGAGGTCGGGCGCGATCCACACCTCCCACAGCGGGCGGTCGCGCCGCAGCGGCTCGGAGAGCACCGCGTCGGCGAGGTCGTCGAGGTGCTCGGCGGCCGAGCGGTGGATGTGCTCGGCGGGGTCGAACGCCTCGGCGTCGATCCACAGCGGCGCGTTGAGGCCGAGCGCGTCGGGGGCGATCCGCTGGCGGTAGCGCGGCGCCCGGTTGAGGCGGCCGGCGATGTGCGCGAACAACTCGTCGAAGCCGGGGCGCTCCGCGCCCGTGGGCGGCTCGAACGTCGCGGCCCAGCCGACGTGCATGTGTGCGCTGGGGCTCTCGACGGCCAGAAACGACGCGTCGAGGGCCGACAGCCGTTGGGGCGGCATGCGGGTCTCCTCCCGATGGTGTCCGTCGCGGGCCCTGCGTCCCGCGTTCCGTCCTCCGTCAACTGAGGCTAGCGCGCCTGCGCCGGATGTCCGCCAGTCTTCACGAGACGTTTAAAGGTCGCCGGAGAACGTGTCGCAGGCGCTCGCGTCGCCGTCGTCGAAGCCGCGCTTGAACCAGCTCGCGCGCTGCTCGGCGGTGCCGTGGGTGAACGTCTCCGGGCTGATCCGCCCCGTCGTCGAGGCCTGGATGCGGTCGTCGCCGACCGACGCCGCGGCGTTCAGGCCCTCCTCGAGATCGCCCTCCTCGAGCAGCCCGCGCTCGTAGGTCGAATGCGCCCACACGCCGGCCAGGCAGTCGGCTTGCAGCTCCTGGCGCACCGACAGCCCGTTGCGCGCGTCGGGGTTCTCGCGCGACGCCTCGTCGACCTGGCGGCTGACGCCCGTCAGCGTCTGGATGTGGTGGCCGACCTCGTGGGCCAGCACGTAGGCCTGGGCGAAGTCGCCGGGCGCGTCGAAGCGGCCGGCGAGGTCGCGGAAGAAGCCGAGGTCGATGTAGACCTGCCGGTCGAGCGGGCAGTAGAACGGGCCGGTCTGCGAGGTGCCGGTGCCGCAGCCCGTGGGGGTGTCGCGGCGGAACAGCACGAGCCGCGTCGGCGCGTACTCGCGGCCGGCCTTCTGGAAGTCGTCGGCCCAGAACTTCTGCAGGTCGCCGATCACGAACGAGACGAAGTCGACGAGCTCCTTCTCGGCGTCGGGCGCGTTCTCGAGCGCGCCGGTCCCGGGCTGCCCCTGCGCGGGGAACTGCTCGAACGGGCTGTTGACGTTGTAGCCGCCGCCGCCGAGCAGCACGATCAGGAGGGTCACGACGATGCCGACGACGCCGCCGCCGACGGGGAGCGCCGTCCGTGCGCCGGGCCGGCCACGCCGGTCCTCGACACTGCCTCCGGCTCCACGGCGCCACTTCATGGCGCCGGGCTTACCCGGAGGCGGGCGGCGCTAACGGGGGCGGACGCCGCGCTCGCGCTGGATGCTGGAGATGAGGGCGATCTGAAGCAGGCTCATGGCCGAGACTCTGACATTCAGGGGAACCCCCGGTACGGCGGGGAACAGGCGTGCGCGGGTACGGGCAACCGCACCCACCGCCCGCATCACCAGGCCGAGGCGCCGGAGATCGAGCCGGCCGGGCGCGGGGTCTCGCGGACGACGGGCACGCAGAAGGCGGGCTGGCTCAGGATGTGCGGGCGGGCGGGCATCTGCTTAGAAGAAGCGGCGGCGCTTGCGGGAGGGCCGGACGCGATCGGCGGTGATGGCGCGGGCCGTGGCGGACTGGATGCTGGAGGAGTTCATGACGCGTAGCTTCCTCCCCACGTGCCGTGCGTCACATGGGGGTGGCTGGCGTCCCGACGTTCGGGTGACCGCCCCCCTCGAAGGAGCGGATGTCCCGCACCAGCAGCGAGGCCAGCGCGAGCGCCGCGACGATCGCCGTCGCGCCGAACATCGCGCGGTCGAGCCCGATCGCGTCGGCGACCGGGCCGACGAGCGCGTACCCGAGCGGCATCAGCCCGACCGAGGTGAACCAGTCGAACGACGTCACGCGCGACAGCGCGTGCGGCGGCACCTCGCGGCCGAGCGTCGTCTCCCACGTCGTGAAGCCGTAGGCGACGCAGATCCCGGCGAGCAGCTCGAACGCGCCGATCAGCAGCGTGCTCCCGGCGCCGGCGATGATCGCGGGCTGGCACGCGGCGCCGATGAAGGCCAGCGAGCACGCCGCCATCGGGCGGCGCGGCGCGGCGCGCAGTCCGATCGTGGCGCCGATGATCGAGCCGACGCCGAACATCGTCACGATCACCGCCCAGCTCGACGCGCCCCCGAGCTCGCGGTCGGCCACGATCGGCCCGAGCGCGAGCACGCACGGCAGCGCGATCAGGTGGTACGCGGCGAGCACGCCCATGAACGAGCGCAGCCACACGCGCGAGGTGACCTCGCGCCAGCCCTCGCCCAGCTGCGTCAGGAACGTGGCGCCCGCCGCATCGTCGTCCAGCGGCTCCGCCGGGCGCGGGCTCATCAGCCACAGGCAGGCCGCGCTGGCCACGAAGCTCACGGCGTCGATCGCGATCGCGCTACCGGCGCCGAACAGCGCGATCAGCACGCCCGCGAGCGCGGGTCCGAGCACCATCCCCGCGCTCTGCGACATCGCGATCAGCGAGTTGGCCTGCATCAGGTGCTCGTCGGGCACGAGCCGCGGGATCAGCCCGCCGGCCGCCGGGCGGAAGAACGCCTCGGCGGCGCCGTAGAGCGCTGCGAGCACCGCGAGGTGCCAGATCTCGGCCTCGCCCGCGATCAGCAGCGCCGCCGCGACCGTCTGGACCGCCGCGCGCGCGAGGTCGGAGGCGAGCATCAGCTTCTGGCGCGAGAGGCGGTCGCCGACCACGCCGCCGACGAGCGCGAACAGCGCGAGCGGCAGCGCCTGCGAGGCGAGCACGAGGCCGAGGCTCGCGGGCGAGCCCGAGAGCTCGAGCACGGCGAACGCGAGCGCGACCGGGAACAGCGCGTCGCCGACGACCGAGATCGCCTGGCCGCTGAACAGCAGCGCGAAGTCGCGATGGTGCAGCGCGGGGAGCGCCGCGCGGAGACGTGTCAGCACGGGCGCCTCAGGCGGTCTCGGCGAACGGGAGCAGACCGAGCGTCCCGGTCAGCTCGAACATGCGGCGCACGGCCGGCGGGCCCTGCGTGAACTCGATGTCGTGGCCGCGCGCGACCGCGGCGCGGTGCGCCTCGAGCAGCACGCGCAGCCCGAGGCAGTCGAGGAAGCCGACGCGACGCAGGTCGACGAGGACCGAGCGCGCGCGGTCGCCGACGTGATCGAGGTGGAGCGCGAGCGTCCCCACCGTCGCCATGTCGATGTCCCCCTGCAGGCAGAGCACGAGCGTTCCATCGTCCCGTGTCCCTTCAAGCACCCTGAGGACCGGCTTGTCCCCGTCCATCCCCACGCCGCCGAAGATACAGCACGATTTCGGCGGAGTGGGGAGGTTGCGGGGATCTAGGCCTCGATCGCGTGGTTGCCGCGGAACAGCCCGTCCGGGTCGACCTCGGCCTTGACGCGGCGCAGCCGCTCGTAGGCCTCGGGCGTGTAGAACAGCGCCGGGTCGACGGTCTCCTCGGTGAAGTTGAGGTACGCCGCGCCCGCGTCCCACGGGGCCAGCGCGTCGCCGAGCGTCGCGATGCCGACGTGGATCGCCGCGGCGACCTCCGGCGTGACCGGGATGCCGCCCGCGAACGTCGTGTACTCGCCGGCGAAGCCCGCGAGCGCGCCGTGACCCTCCGGCGCACGGCTCAGCGCGCCGCCCAGGTGGCGGATCTCAGCCATCAGGAGCGCCGAGTCCGAGCCCGGGCCGGCGGCCGCCAGGAAGGCGTCGACCGTCTCGTCGGTGAGCTCGCGGAGCATCCGGCCGCCGGCGCCGATGGCGGGGGTCGGGCCCTCGGGATCCATGTGGATGCGCGAGAGCGCGACCGGCGGGATCATCGCGAAGGTGTCCATCTCGGGGCCGAGGTCGCGCAGCGGCTGCAGCGCCGCGGAGGCGGTCGCCTGGTCGCCGATGTAGGCGCCGTCGATCACGATCAGCGCGCGGCCGCGGAGGAACTCCGGGATGTCCGGCAGCGGCGGGATCTGCATCAGGCGCGCGCTGGTGGTCACCTCGTCGGGCGCGGTGCGCGTCCAGTCGGCCCAGGCCTTGAGGACCTCGGCGCTGCGCTCCCACGGCCAGAACATCATGCCCGCGTAGACCTCGGTCAGCGGGTAGAGGTGGATCTCCATGTGCGTGACGACGCCGAAGTTGCCGCCGCCGCCGCGCAGCGCCCAGAACAGGTCGGGCTCGTTGGCGGCGTCGGCGCGGACGAGCCGGCCGTCGGCGGTCACGAGCTCGATGGCCGCGACGCTGTTGCAGGAGAGGCCGTACTTGCGGGCGAGCCACGAGGAGCCGCCGCCCAGCGTGTAGCCGACGACGCCGACGTCGGGGGAGGAGCCGGCGAGCGGGGCGAGGCCGAGCGCGGAGGCGGGCTCGGTGACCTCGATCCAGAGCGTGCCGGCGGCGACGCGGGCCACGCGGGCGTCGGCGTCGATCTCGACGCCGCGCATCTCCTGCGTCTTGACGAGGATGGTGTCGGCGAGCGTGTCGTAGGCCGCGGCGTTGTGGCCCGTGCCCTGGGCCGTCACGCGCAGACCGCGCTCGTTCGGCGAACTCGACGATCGCGATGACGTCGTCGGTGGAATGGGGGATGGCTACAGCGGCGGGGCGCTGGTCGACCGCGAGGTTCCAGGCCTGGCGCGCCTCGTCCCAGTCGAGGTCGCCGGGGGCCGACACGCGGCCGGACATGCGGTCGCGGAGGGAGCTTGGATCGATGCCGGGGGGATCGGTGATGAGCATGCGGCCATGGTCTTGGCACGGCCGCGGATGCGCATCAGGGAGTTCCCTAGTGCTTGCGTGCGAAGCGCTGCACGGCCTCCTGGGCCTCCGGCGTGGGGAAGAGGTCGACGCACGTCTGGGTCTCGCGCGCCATCGCCTCGGGGAGGAGGTCGCCGAAGCGGTCGTTGAGCATCCGCTTGGTGCGGCCGACGGCGGGCGCGGTCGCGGCGTCGAACACGGTGACCCACTGCGCGATCCCGGCGTCGAGGTCGTCGACGACGTCGTTGCAGAAACCGTGGCGGTCCATCCAGCCCGCCGACTTCAGCTGGCCCGTGAGCAGCAGCTCGCGCGCGGCGGTCTCACCGAGCACCTCGGGCAGCAGCAGCGTGCCGGCGTTGGAGGCGCCGAGGCCGATGCGGACCTCGGGGGTGGCGAAGCGGGCGCGGCGCGTGACTATGCGCAGGTCGCAGGACGCGGCGAACTCGAGCGCGCCGCCGATGCAGACGCCGTCGACCGCGGCGATCACGGGGACGAGCGACTCGAGCACGACCTGCGTGAGGCGCTGGAACTCGTCGATCGTGGCGGCGAAGGAGTCGACGTCGGCGGCGGCGGCCTCGAACAGGTCGTCGCCGGCCGAGAAGTCCTCGCCGGCGCCGCGGGCGACCAGGCAGCGCACGCCGGGCTCGCGGCCGGCGGCGTCGAGCTGGTCGGCGATCGCGGCGATCGTGTCGCGGCCCCACGCGTTGCGGTGGCGCTGGTTGTCCCAGCTGATGATGCGGGCGTTGCCCAGCTCCTCAGTGATGACGTTCATGTGCCCTCCGGATGGCTTCGGGTAGCTCGTCGCCGCGGGCGGTGCGGAACACCCGGGCGGTCTTGTGCTCGGCGACGGGAAGCGTGCCGGGCGCGAGGCTATGGACTCGCACGTCCGTGCGCAGCGCGGCCTTGAGGCGCTCGGCGTCCGCCGGTCCCTCGACATAGACGTGCAGGGGCGGCACGATCGGGTCGCCGTCGGCCACGACCGCGTGGCGCGCGCCGTCGAGCAGCTCGCCGATCGCCTGCGGATAGACGTTGACCGCCTGGACGCGCAGCATGTCGTCGCGGCGGCCGCCGATGCGGATGCGCGGCGTCGTGCGCCCGCACGGGCAGGGATCGGTCCAGACGGTGGCGAGGTCGCTCGAGCGGTAGCGCAGCAGCGGCGAGGCGCGGCGGTCGAGGTGGGTCCACACGAGCTCGCCGGTCACGCCGTCGGCGAGCGGCAGCGGCTCGGCCGTCTCGGGGTCGATGACCTCGAGCAGCGCGTGCTCGCCGGTCGTGAGGTGCAGGCCCTCGCCTTGGCCGCACTCGCCGGCCATCGTCGACCAGACGTCGCTCATCCCGAACGAGTCGGTCACGGTGACGTCCCACGCGCGCTCGATCTCCGCGCGAACGGCGGCGAGCCCGGCGCCCGGCTCGCCGGCCGTGACGATGTGGCGGAGGCCGAGGCTGGTCGGGTCGAGCCCCTGTTCGCGCGCGCGGGCGGCGAGGTAGGCGGGGAAGCTGAGGGTGCCGAAGATCGCGGTGATGCCGAGGCGGGGGATGAGGTCGAGCAGCCGCTTCGACTGCCCGACGCCGACCGGCACGACCGTCGCGCCGGACGCCTCGATCGCCATGTGGTCGGCGATGCCGCCGGCGTAGAGCGCGTAGTTGAGGCAGTGGGCGACGGTGTCGGTGGGGCGCAGGCCGGCGATCGCGAACGCCTCGCCGCCGACCTTGGAGTTGGCCTCGTGGTCCTCGCGGGTGAGGCCGATCGCGACCGGCTCGCCGGTGGTGCCGGAGGTGACGTGCAGGCGGACGAGCTCGCTCGGGTCGGCGCACAGGTGCTCGCCGAACGGCGGGCTGCGGTGCTGGCTCTCGCGCAGCTCGTCCTTGGTGGTGAACGGGAGCTCGGTGAGCTCGCGCCGGCCTTGGATGCGCTCGCGGTAGAACGTCGAGCGGGCCTCGAGATAGTCGAGCTGCGCGGCGAGCGCGCTCATACGGCCACCGGCTCCGGCGCCCGGCGCCCGGTGCGCGCGACGACCAGCCCGCCCACCACGAGCGCCGCACCCGCCAGCGCGCGGCCCGTGATCGCCTCGTCGTAGAGCAGCGCGCCGAACGCGAGCGCGCCGAAGGGGATCATCAGCGCGATGAACGAGCTCGCCTGCGCGGACATCTCGCGCAGGAGGATCGTCAGCACGACGAACGCTATGGCGGAGCCCGCGACCGCGAGGTAGACGATCGAGCCGACCGCCTGCGCGCTCCACACCGCGTCGCCCCAGTCCTCGGAGACGGCGGACGCGGCGAGCAGCAGCGCCCCGCCGACGAGCATCGCCCAGCCGTTGAGCACGATCGCGTCGAGCGCGCCGGCGCGCCGCTTGATCGCGACGTTGCCGAGCGCGGCGCCGAGCGGCGACAGCACCACCGCGACCGCGCCGGCCGCGGCGCGCTCGTCATGGCCGAGCTCGAGGCTCTCCACGAACGCGAGCGCCAGCCCGCCGAGCGCGAGCGCCACCCCCGCGAGCACGCGCGGCCGCAGCGGCTCGTCGTGCAGGAGGACGGCGGCGAGGATCGCGGTGTAGAGCGGCATCACGCCGAACAGCACCGCGGTCAGCCCCGACGGGATGTACTGCTCGCCCCAGTAGACGAGGCCGTAGCAGAACGCGAACGGCAGCAGGCCGAGGATCAGCGCCAGCAGGCGGTCGGTGTTGAGCGGCCGCCGCCGCAGCGCCGCGAAGCCGAGCAGCAGCACGCCCGCGAGCGCGAACCGCACCCCGGCGCCGAGCAGCGCGGGCGCGTCCTCGAGCCCGATCTTGATCGCGACCCAGGTGCTCGACCAGATGAGGACGAGGAGGGCGTAGAGGGAGAGGGCGGCGCCGCGGGACATCGGCGCATGAGGGTAAGGGCTCGCTAGCTCGAGGTCGCGGCCCGGCGCCGGAGCAGCAGCGCGATCGCGGTCAGCGGGATGATCGAGACGACCACCCACTGGGCGACCGGGCCGACGACGCCGCCGACCTCCTCCCAGCGGCTGCCGAGCTGCTGCCCGGCGATCACCAGCGCCGTGTTCCAGACGAGCGAGCCGGCGAAGGTGAGCGCGAGGTAGCGCCGGAACGGCATGCGCAGCAGGCCCGGCGGCAGCGACACCAGGCTGCGCACGCCGGGGATCATCCGGCCGAGCACGACCATCCACGCGCTGTGGCGGCGGAAGCGCTGCTCCGCGCGGTCGAGGTCCTCCTCGTCCACCCGCAGGAGCCTGCGCAGCCGCAGGATCAGCGGCCGGCCGCCGCGGCGGGCGAGCGCGTAGAGCAGGCTCGCGCCGATCATGGAGCCGGCCGTCGAGGCGATCAGCACGCCGGCGAGGCTGAGGTTGCCGCGGCCGACCTCGAAGCCGGCCAGCGGAAGGATCAGCTCCGAGGGGATCGGCGGGAAGACGTGCTCGACGGCCATGATCACGACGAGGCCGGCGTAGCCGAGCTCCGCCAGCAGGTCGCCTGCCATGTCACCGATTCCCGCGAACACGGGAGGCAGGGTGGTGCGCATTCATGAGAGAGAGATGAGCGCTTGCAATCACCCGCCGGGCGGTGAGAGGGTCGGTGTGTGCGGTGGGCACTCGCGATCTCGGTTCTGGCGCTGGCGGTCCTCCCCGCCTCGGCGGCGGCGCAGGGCACCTCGTCGAGCTTTGCCCAGCTCACGGGCGCGGACGGGTGCGTCACGCAGGAGCCGCCGCTGCCGCTCTCCGGCGACGCGGTCGAGGGATGCGCCCGCGCCCGCGGCCTGCTGAGCGCGTACAGCGTCGCCGTCAGCCCCGACGACAAGCACGTCTACGTCGCCTCGGCCGGTACCGACGGCGTCGGCTCGAACGCGGTCGTCGCGTTCTCGCGCGCGGGCGACTCGGGCGCGCTGACCTCCGTCGGCTGCGTCAGCGACTCCGGCGGCGACGGCCGGGTGGGGACCGACGGCTTCTGCGCGAACGGCGACGCGCTGCTCGGCGCGAGCGACCTCGAGGTCAGCCCCGACGGCCGCCACGTCTATGTCGCGGTTGGCGTCTCGAACGGGATCTCGTGGCTCGCGCGCGACGCCGCCACCGGCGCGCTGACTTCCGCCGGCTGCCTGAAGGAGCAGCCCCGGGCCGACCGCTGCGGCGGAGGGTTCGGGCTCGGAGCCACGTCCGGGGTCGCGGTGAGCCCGGACGGCAGGCAGGTGTACGTGACCGCCGCGACGCCCGGCTCGGTGAGCGCGTACTCGCGCGATCCGGAGACCGGCGACCTGCGGCCGCTGATGTGCGTGAGCGAGAACGGGTCGGACGGCGTGTGCGTGGACGGCACCGGGCTGCTCGGCGCCTCGAGCGTGACCGTCGCGCCCGACGGCCGCCAGGTCTTCGTCACCGCCGCGCAGACCGGCGCCGTGACCACCTACGCGCGCGACGCCGCGGACGGGCGGCTGACCCCCCAGAGCTGCTTGCTCGACCGCGCGCCGAAGGGCGGCTCGTGCGCGGGCGCGCCGACGCTCGGCGGCGCCGCGAGCAGCGCGATCAGCCCTGATGGGAAGACGCTGTTCGTCGCCAGCTCCGGGGACGAGACGCTGTCGCTGTTCGCCCGCGATCCCGCGACCGGCGCGCTCACGCCGTCCTCGTGCTTCCGCCAGCAGCCTCCGGAGGAGGAGGACGAAGAAGGCGAGGAAGAGGGGACGGACGAGGAGGCCGAGGACGCCCAGGCGGACTGCAAACCCGCCGAGGCGATCGGCGGGCTCCGCGAGGTCGTGGTCTCGCCGGACGGGCGCGGCGTCTTCACGATCGGCGGCGGTGACTACCTCGCCGCCTTCCGGCGCGACCCCGCCTCCGGCACGCTGACGCAGACCGGCTGCGCGGAGGCCGAGCGCACGTACGAGTCCTGCACCCAGGCGCGCGCGCTGCTGGGCGGGCGCGGGCTGGCGGTCTCCGGCGACGCCCGCTCGCTCTACGTGGCGAACGCCGGAGAGAACGCCGTCGCCGTGTTCGGCGCCGCCGTGGCGGTCACGAGCCGCGCCGCCGCTGCGGACCGCCGCGGGCGCTTCGGCGTCCGGCTGGCCTGCCCGGCCGCGCGAGTGCGCGGCTGCGCCGGGCGCCTGCGCGTCGCCGCGGCGAAGGCGCGCGCGTACCGCGTGCGCGCCGGCGCCTCGCGAACCGTGCGGGCGCGGCTGCCGAAGCGGCTGCGGAAGGTCGTGCGCAAGCGCGGCCGGGTGCGCGTGACGGTCGCGGCGCGCGACACGCGCGGGCTGATGCGCGCGACCACGCGGCGGGTCGTCGTTCGCCGCTAGGGCGCGGCGCCGTGCGTGCGCAGCAGCTCGAGCATCTGCTCGGCCTCCTCCGCGCGCTCGCCGCCCGCCTCGATGTAGGCCGCGTAGAGCTCCATCGCCTCGGCCTCGCGGCCGCCGAGGCGACGAAGGGCCTGGGCGCGTGAGAACAGCAGCGATGAGCGCGGGGCGAGCTCGCCGGCCATCGTGAACTGGTCGTAGGCCTGCGCGAAGTTGCCCTGCTCGTACTGCCCGGCGCCCTTGTTGAAGTGGGCCTTGCCGGTCGCGGTGTCGGCGGTCTCGTCTCCCGTCGGCGAGGTGCGCAGCTCGGCGAGCGCAGACTCGGCGTCGGCCTTGCGCGCTGGGTTGTCGGTGGCGAGGTACTCCTCGTAGAGCGCGATCGCCTCCTCGCGGCGGCCACCGAGGCGACGCAGGGCCTGGGCGCGTGAGAACAGCAGCGACGGCCGCGGGGCGAGCTCGCCGGCCATCGTGAACTGGTCGTAGGCGTGCGCGAAGTCGCCCTGCTCGTACAACCCGGCGCCCTTGTTGAAGTGGGCCTTGCCGGTCGCGGTGTCGGCGGTCTCGTCTCCCGTCGGCGAGGTGCGCAGCTCGGCGAGCGCAGACTCGGCGTCGGCCTTGCGCGCTGGGTTGTCGGTGGCGAGGTACTCCTCGTAGAGCGCGATCGCCTCCTCGCGGCGGCCGCCGAGCCGCCTCAGCGCCTGGGCGCGCGAGAACGTCAGCTGCGGGCGCGGGGCGAGCTCTTGCGCGCGCGTGAAGAACGCGTAGGCATGGCCGTACTTGCCCTTCTCGTAGGCCTTGCCGCCGAGCGCGAACAGCTTGCGCGCGACGTCGGTCTGGTCCTGCTCCTCGGCCTTCGCCTCCTCGACCGCGGCCTGCGTTCCCGCGTCCGCGACGCCGGTCGCCTTGAGCGGCGGGTGCGCGGCCTGGAACTCCCGCACCGCGCCGGTCGTGATGGGACCGTAGATCGCGTCGACGGCGAGCGCCGTCTTCACCTCGTCGAGCAGGTTGAGGTCCATCTGCAGCCGGCTGACCTCCGGGCCGGTCGAGCCCGACCGGAGGCTCGCGAGGGTCGCGGCGGCGGGCTCGCGGGCGAGCAGCGCCGTCACCGCGCGGTTTCCGACGTGGCGCTGGAGGCCGAGCAGCCCCTGGGGGGTCAGCGGCGCGCGCGCGGGCGCGGGCGTCCCCGGGACGGCCTGCTCCGTGGCCACGGGCGCGGATCCCTCCGCCGCGTGCTCGCGCATAGGCCAACCCTGCCCGACGCGCGCGGGGCGGTCAAGGCCCGGTGATGCGCCGCACGCGGCCGTCGCGGCGGACGTAGACCTGCCAGGCGTAGTACGCGTAGAACGCCCGCTCGTCGCGCCGGATCCGCCGCGCGTAGTGCAGTACCGCGGAGACGTAGTGCGACGAGTGGTTGTAGTGGAAGAGCGCCCGCCGGTAATCGCGCGGCGCGCCGTTGGCGTGCAGGTAGTTGGCGGCGCCGAGGATCGCGTCGCGCGGGTCGTTGACGTCCCCGCCCAGCCCGTAGGCGCGCCAGGTGGCGGGGATGAACTGCATCGGGCCGCGCGCGCCCGCGGTGCTCATGTTGCGCAGCCGGCCGAAGCCGGTCTCGACGAAGTTCACCGCCGCCAGCACGTGCCAGCCGACGCCGAAGCGGCGCTCCGCCCGCGCGTAGTGCGCGCGCAGGCGCTCGGCGGACTGGGGCTCGGCCGCGCGGATCTTCGGCCGCAGGTTGCCCGAGGGCGGGATCGCGAGCAGCGCCCGCCGGGCGCGCACGGTGTCGCGGGCCTCGCCGCGCACGTCGTCCGGGAGGCGGGCGAGCACGGCGTCGCCGAGCGCCCGCTTGCGCGCGATCAGCCGGTACATGCGCTGCTGGTAGAGCGCGTGCAGCGTGACCGCCTCGGGCGTCGCGCCGGCGCCGCCCCACCCCTCGATCTCGGCGCGCAGGCCTCGCGTCGTCCCGGTGAGCGCGCCGGCCAGCGCGGCCGCGTCGCGCGGGATCGGCTGCGACGGCGCGGGTGGCGGTGCGGCGAGGGCGAGCAGTGTGAGGAGAAGCGCGACGTCCACGACGTCCGTCGCACCGTAGCGGCGCTCAACCTCGAGGGCGTGGCGGTCGATGACATCTTGTGAAGATCGTCAAAATGGCCGCGCGCGTGGGCAGGCGAGCGCTCGGCAGCATTTCGTGGCGCGCGATGCCGGTCGCGGTGCGCGTGCTGGTGGGGGTCCTCGTCGGGTTCGTGACGATCGTGGCCGTCATGGATGCGACCCCGTGGCTGGACGTGCTGAACCCGGTGTACGAGTGGTTCTACAACGCCGTACTGGTCGGGTCGGCGGTGCTCTGCCTCGCCCGCGGCGTGCTCGGCCGCGGCGAGCGGGCCGCCTGGACGCTGATCGGCGTCTCGCTCGCGCTGTGGGCGGGCGGCAACCTCTACTGGCAGTTCGCGCTCTCGGATCTCGCCGAAGCGCCCTATCCCTCCGTGGCCGACGGCTTCTGGCTCGCCTTCCTCCCCGTCTGCTACGTCGGCGTCCTGCTGCTCGCCCGCAAGCGGCTGCCGCAGCTGGACTCGCGGCTGTGGCTGGACGGCGTCATCGCCGCGCTCACGACCGGCGCGATCAGCGCGGCGGTGGTCTTCGGCGCCGTGCACGAAGCGACGGGTGGTGACACGGCTGCGGTGGCGACGAACCTCGCCTACCCGCTCGGCGACATGATCCTGCTCGGCACGCTGATCGGCGTCATGGCGGCCGGCCGCGGTCGCATGGACCGCAGCTGGCTGTACTTCGGCGCGGGCATCGCCGTCTTCGCCGTCACCGACTCCATCTACGTCGTTCAGGTCGCCGAGGGCACGTACGCCACCGGGACGCTGATCGACGTCGGCTGGCCGCTGGGCACGCTGCTGGTCGGCCTGGCCGCGTGGCAGCCCGCCGTGCGCGCGCCCGCCACCGGCGACGAGCTCCCCAGCATCGTCACGCCGATCGGGCTCGCGCTGGCGAGCCTCGCGCTGCTGGTCTACGACCACTTCGAGCCGACCAACCTGCTCGCGCTCGGGCTCTCGACCGCCGCGCTCGCCGCTGCGCTCATCCGTCTCTCCCTCACCCACCGGGCCAGCCGCGCGAACCTCGTCAGCACGCGCGTCCAGGCGCGCACGGACTCGCTCACGGGGCTGGGCAACCGCTTCGCCCTGCACCGTGCGCTCGACGCCGCGCTGGCCGAGCCGATGTCACACGTGCTGCTGATGCTCGACCTCGACGGCTTCAAGAACTACAACGACTCCTACGGGCACCCGGCCGGCGACGCGCTGCTGGCCCGGCTCGGCTCCCGCCTCCTCGCGGACGCGACCGCCGTCCGCGGCACGGCCTTCCGCGTCGGCGGCGACGAGTTCTGCGTGCTCGCGCCGTGGCCGGCCGGCGAGCCGCCCGACGCGCTGGTCGAGCGCGCCCGCGCGGCGCTGTCCGAGCAGGGCGAAGGCTTCGCCATCGGGGCGTCCGCAGGCTTCGCCGCGCTGCCGGGCGACGCCGATGACGCCGACGAGGCGCTGCGTGTGGCGGATCGCCGGCTTTACGCCGAGAAGAACAGCGGGCGCGTGTCGGCCCGCCTGCAGAGCGCGGGCGCCCTGCGCGGCGCGATGCACGAGAGCATGCCCGAGCTGGGGTGGCATACCGAGGAGGTGGCGACGCTGGCCGCGGACGTCGCGCGCCGCCTCGGTCTCGACGAGGACGAGGTCGAGCGCATCGTGATCGCGGCCGAGCTGCACGACATCGGGAAGATCGCCATCCCGCGCTCGATCCTCGACAAGCCCGGGCCCCTCGACGCCGACGAGTGGGAGTTCATGCAGCGCCACACGCTGATCGGCGAGCGGATCGCGCAGAGCGCGCCCGCGCTCGTCGGCGTCGCGTCGCTGATCCGCTCCAGCCACGAGCGCTGGGACGGCACGGGGTACCCCGATCGGCTGGCGGGCGACGAGATCCCGCTCGGCTCCCAGATCGTGTTCGTGTGCGAGGCCTACTCGGCCATGCGGGCGGATCGCAGCTACATGGCCGCGAGATCGGACGCCGACGCTTGCGCCGAGTTGCGGCGGAACGCGGGCACCCAGTTCGCGCCCGACGTGGTCGAGGCCTTCCTGGCCGCCCGCGCGTCGGTCACCACCTCCGCCTAGAAGCCGTACGCTCCGCCGTCATGACGACGGTGCGCGAGGCCACCTTCGAGTTCCTGCGCGAGCAGGGGATGACGACCGTGTTCGGCAACCCGGGCTCGACCGAGCTGCCGATGCTCGAGCAGTTCCCCGACGACTTCACCTACGTGCTCGGGCTGCACGAGGGCGTCGCGGTCGGGGCCGCCGACGGCTACGCGCAGGCCAGCGGCCGGCCCGCGCTCGTCAACCTCCACACCGCGCCCGGCGTCGGCAACGGGATGGGCGCGATCTTCAACGCGCTGTCGAACAAGTCGCCGCTCGTGGTCACCGCCGGGCAGCAGGCGCGCTCGCTGATGACGCTGCAGGCGCTGCTGACCAACCGCGACGCCACGCGGATGCCGCACCCGCTCGTGAAGTGGAGCTACGAGCCGCCGCGGGCCGAGGACGTCCCGCACGCGATCGCGCGCGCGACGCACCTCGCGGCGCTCCCGCCGCGCGGCCCGGTGTTCGTCTCGATCCCGATGGACGACTGGCGCGCGGAGGTCGACGACGCCGCGGTCGCGCACCAGACGTCGCGCACCGTGAGCGGGCGGGCGGGCGCCGACCCGGGGCTGGTGCGCGGGCTGGCGGAGCGGCTCGCGGGGGCGGCGAACCCGGTGCTCGTGTGCGGGCCCGACGTCGACGCGAGCGGCGCCTGGGACGCTGCGGTCGAGCTCGCCGAGCGCGCGCGGCTGCCGGTATGGGCGGCGCCCGCCACCGGCGGCGGGCGGATCGGCTTCCCCGAGGGCCACGCGCACTTCCAGGGCGTGCTGCCGCCGGCGGTCGGGCCGGTCTCGGAGGCGCTCGCGGGCCACGACCTGATCGTGGTCGCCGGCTCGTCGGTGTTCGCCTACTACCCGAACCTGCCCGGCCCGCTGCTGCCCGAGGGCGCCGCGCTGGTGGCGATCACGAGCGACCCCGACGAGGCCGCGCGGGCGCCGATGGGCGACGCGATCGTCGCCGACGTGAAGCTGACGCTCGAGGCGCTGCTCGCGGTGCTCGATCCGGCGGACCGCGAGCCGCCCGCGCAGCGCGCCGCGGTGGAGGCGCCCGAGGCGGGCGACGACCCGATGAGCCCGAGCGCGGCGATCGCCGCGCTCGCCGACGTCTTCCCCGACGACGGCGTCGTCGTGCCCGAGTCGCCCGCGACGACGTTCGCGGTCCGCGACCGGCTGCGGCTCTCACGCCCCGGCTCCTACTACTTCACCGCGGGCGGCGGGCTCGGGTTCGCGCTGCCCGCGTCGATCGGCGTGCAGATGGCGCAGCCCGATCGGCCCGTGATCTGCGTGCTCGGCGAGGGCTCGGCGCAGTACGCGATCCAGGGCTTCTGGACCGCGGCAGCCTACGACGTGCCGGTCACGTTCCTGATCCTGCGCAACGAGGAGTACGCGATCCTCAAGTGGTTCGGCCAGATCGAGCAGGTCACTGGCGCGCCCGGCCTCGACCTGCCCGCGCTGGAGGTCGCCGCGGTGGCCGAGGGCTACGGCGTGCCGTCCGTCCAGGTCGGCGACCCCGAGGCGCTGCGCGAGGCGCTCCGCGAGGGGATCGCCGCCGAGGGCCCGCGGCTGGTCGAAGCCCGCGTGGCCCCCGGCATGGCGTTCTAGCTCTTGCGCTGCGCCTTCGTCTGCGCGGCGGTCTGGCGCAGCCGCTTCGCCTCGTCCTTGGCCACGAGCGCCTCCTCCTGCTCGGCCAGCGCCTGCTCCTGCTGCTCGAGCTGCTCGAGGCGGTCCTTGCGCTCCTGCTCCTCGCGCGCCGCCTCCTGCTCCGCGGCGGCCTTGCGGCTCGAGTCGCGCCGCTTGCGCTCGGCCGCCTTCGCGCGGCGCTCCTTGGCCTCGCGCTCCTGCTCGGCCTGCTGCTCGCGCTGATCGGCGGCGCGGTCGGCGGCCTCGCGGCGGCGTTCGGCGGCCGCCCGGCGCTCGACGAGCTCCTCGTCGGCGCGCTCGGCCTGCGCGTCCGCGGCCTCGCGCAGCGCGTCCGCGCGGGCGCGCTCCTTGGCCGCGACGCGGCGGCGGTCGGCGTCCTGCTGCAACTCCTCGTCGCCGAGCACGGCGCCGGCGGCGGCGCGCGCCTCGGCCTCGGCCCGGTCGACGGCGTTGGTGCGCCCGAGGACGCGGTCGACGGGCCAGCGCACCGCCTTGACGTAGGTGCCGACGGCGGCACGGGGGAGGCTGCGCAGGTTCATCGGCTCGTCTCCGGGTCGGCGGCGTCCGCGCGGACCTCCGCGCGCCGGGCCTCCTGCTCGAGCCGCAGCGCCTCGGCCGTCTGGGCGGCACGCTCGCTCTCCGCCCGGCGCTCCTCGAGCTCGGCGGCCGCCTCGCCGGCGGCGCGCTGGCCCTCGGCCGCGTGGACCTCGCGGGCCGCGTCGCCCACGGCCGCGGCCTCGGCCTGCAGCCGGTCGCGCTCGATCTGGCGCTCGCGCTCGGCCTCGGCCTGCTCGGTCTCGAGCCGCTCGCGCTCGTGGCGCGTCTCGACCTGCTGGGCCTGCAGCTCGGCCTCGGCCTGGCGCTGGTCGGCGTCGGCGGCCGCCTCGCGGGCCTCGCGCTCCTGGTCGACGCCGGCCTGCTGGAGGCGGCCCTCACGCGCCAGCTCCTCGTTGCCGAGGGCGGAGCCCGCCACCTCCTTGGCTTTGCCGGCGAGGCGTCCCACGACGCCGCCGGTGGTCTCTTCGTTGCTCATCGGGTCTCCTGTTCGGGGACCCGGGGGTCTACCCGGCGAGCGCCCCGACCTCACCCGACAGCAGCTTCCCGGCGCGCGGGACCCGCGCGGGCAGCCCGAGCGCGTCGAGCATCGCGTAGGCCGTCGCGGTGGCGGCGGACAGCACGGGCAGCCCGCAGGCGCGTTCGACCGGGTCGATCGCGGCGAGCGAGGGCATCTGCACGCACGCGGAGAGGACGAGCGCGTCGCAGCCGCTGAGGTCGAGCCTGCGCCAGTGCTCCTGCAGGTCCGCCGGATCGAGCGCCGCGACCGCCTGGTTGTCGGCGACCTCGAGCGAGAGCGCGTCGTGGACCGCGACGCCGCCGTCCTCGATGTAGTCGGCGACGAGCTTGGTGAGCGGCTGCTCGTACGGCGTGACCATCGCGATCCTCGTGGCGCCCAGCGCGCGCAGCCCGTCGAGCAGCGCGCCGGCCGAGGAGACGACGGGCACGAGCGCGTCCTCCGCGCGCAGCGCGTCGCGGATCTGGTCCTCGGCGGTGCAGTGGAAGCCCGGGCCCTGCGCCATCAGCGCGACGAGGCAGGCGGTGGCGATGACGTCGCAGCGCGCGTCGGCGAGCTCGGTCGCCGCGCGCGCGGTCTGGTCGTTCATCGCGCGCAGCTCCTCGGGCGTGACCCTGCGCATCCGCATGCGGCTGGAGTGGAACGTGAAGGTCTCGTCGCCGTCCCGCATGCGCATGAGCGCCGGGATCTCGGTCTCCATCGTGACGTTGGAGCTGGGGACGATCAGGCCAAGGCGTGCGATGACTTCTTCATGCCCTGACCCGCACGCGCGTATGCGACCCACGCGGCGGCGGCCGCGATCAGCGCGGCGGTGCCGCCGAGCGCGAGCCCGGCGCGCGGGGAGACGACGTCGGCGAGCCAGCCCACGAGCGGCGCCCCGATCGGCGTCGAGCCGAGGAAGACCACGGAGTAGAGCGACATCACGCGGCCGCGCATGGCGGGTGCGGCGGCGAGCTGCATCGAGGAGTTGACGCTCGCCGCGAACGTGACGCTGACCGCGCCGAGCGGCACGAGCGCGAGCACCTGCAGCGGCAGCGAGGGCGCGGCGGCGGCGAGCAGCTCGAAGACGCCGAACGCGATCGCCGCGCCGACGATCAGCCGCGGCGACACGCGCCCGATCCCGCCGGTCAGCAGCGCGCCCCCGACGGAGCCGACGCCCATCGCCATCGTCATCAGCGCGTAGGTGGTCGCGGTGCCCTGCCACGTGTCGGAGGCGAGCAGCGGCATCAGCACCTGGAAGTTGAAGGACAGCGTGCCGACGATGACCATCGCGCCGAGCGGGATGTAGAGCGCGGGCGTGGCGCGGACGTGCCGGAGCGCGAGCCGGACGTCGCCGCGCGCCTTCTCGGCCACGGGGGGCGTGAGCAGCGCGGAGCGGTCCATCCGCCGCAGCGCGATCAGCATGGCGACGAACGAGAGGGCGTTGAGCGCGAAACAGGGGCCGACGCCGAGCAGCGCGATCACGGCGCCCGCGGCAGCGGGGCCGGCGATGCGCGACGTGTGGACGACGACGGAGTTGAGCGCGACCGCGTTGACGATCCGCTCGGCCCCGACGATCTCCATCACGAACGCCTGGCGCGCCGGGTTGTCGATCGCGAGCACCGAGCCGCGCGCGAGCACGAGCCCGTAGACCATCCAGGGAGCGATGTCGCCCGTCGCCGTCAAGCCCCACAGCGCGAGCGCGGGGATCGCCATCAGCGCCTGCGTGTACTGGAGCAGCTTGAGCTTCGGCAGCCGGTCGGCGAGCAGGCCGCCCCAGGCGCCGAACAGCAGCATCGGGAGGAACTGGAGCGCCGCGGTGACGCCGACCGAGACGCCCGAGCCGGTGAGCTGCACGATCAGCCACATCTCGGCGACGATCTGCATCCAGTTGCCGGAGATCGAGACGACCTGGCCGGTGAAGTACCGGCGGTAGTTCGGGACGCTCAGGGAGTCGAATGTGCGGCGGACGCCCGCGCTCACGCGCGATCGTCCTCTTCCAGCAGGCGCTCGAGGATGGCGGCGGCGCGGTCGAGCGCGGCCCGCTCCTCAGGGTCGAGACCTTCGAGCCGGTGGGCCAGGTAGGCGGTCTTGCGGCTGCGCAGCTCCTCCATCAGGGCGTGCCCCTCGGGGGTGACGGACAGCAGGGAGGAGCGGCGGTCCTGGGGATCGGCGGCGCGCTGCACCACCCCCAGCTCCTCGAGTCGCGCGACGAGGCGCGTCGCCGTCGGCCGCTGCACGCGCTCGCGCGAGGCGAGCTCGGAGGGGGTCAGCGGGCCGTGGCTGTCGAGTGTCGCGAGCGCGGACGTGAGCGAGGGGCTCAGGCCGCGATCCGACGTCTGGCGCAGGCGGCGGGAGGTCCGCGTGATCGCCAGGCGGAGCCGGACGGCGAGGTCGAGTGTGGAGGTGGTGCGCACTGCTAATTAGTTTAGCGAACCATCGTTGCTGCCGCTGATCCGTACTCTGCGGCGGCATGGCCCGGCAACTGCGCTCCGAGGAGATGGTCCGGGCGTGCCTGGAGCGGATCGAGGCGCGCGACGACGAGGTCTCGGCGTGGGCGTACCTGGACGCGGAGCAGGCCCTTGCGCAGGCGCGTGCGCGTGATGCCGAGCCGTCGCGCGGGCCGCTGCACGGGATCCCGGTCGGCGTGAAGGACATCATCGACACCGCCGACATGCCGACCTCCTACGGCTCGTCGATCTATGAGGGCCACCGGCCGGCGCGCGACGCCGACTGCGTCGCCTGGCTGCGCGAGCAGGGCGCGGTGATCCTCGGCAAGACGGTGACGACCGAGTTCGCCACCTACGAGCCGCCGCCCACCCGCAACCCGCACGACCCCGACCGCACGCCGGGCGGCTCCTCGAGCGGCTCGGCCGCAGCGGTCGCCGACGGGATGGTCCCGCTCGCCTACGGCACCCAGACCGCCGGCTCGGTCATCCGGCCCGCGTCGTTCTGCGGGGTCGTGGGCTTCAAGCCCTCCCACGGCTGGCACTCGACCGCCGGTATCAAGCGCCTCAGCGAGCGGCTCGACACGCTCGGGACGTTCGGCCGCACCGTCGCCGACGCCGCGCGGCTGGCCGGGTTCGAGGTGCGCCCGGGCGAGCCGCGGATCGCGTGGTGCCGCACGCCGTGGGGCGAGCCGGGCGTCGTCGCGGACGCCGCCGCGCGGCTCGGCCTGCGCGAGCTCGAGCTGCCGCCCGACTTCGCCGGACTCGTCGACGCGCAGGAGACCGCGATGGCGTTCGACGTCGCGCAGAACCTCGAGCCCGAGTGGCGCGACCACCGCGACGAGCTCTCGCAGGCGATGCGCGACTACCTCGAACGCGCGCACGCGGTGACGCCCGCGGAGGCGGAGAGCGGCGCCGCGCTCGGGGACGCATGCCGCGCGGCGCTGCCGGACGTGCTGGCGGGCCTCGACGCGCTGGTCGTCCCCGCCGCGCTGGGCGAGGCGCCGCCGCGGTCCGAAGGTCACACCGGCGACCCGGTCTTCTGCCGCGCGTGGACGCTGCTCGGCGTGCCCGCCGTGTGCGTGCCGGGGCTGCGCGGGCCGGCGGGGATGCCCGTCGGGCTGCAGCTCGTCGGGCTCGACGAGGCGGCGGTCCTGGGCGCGGCGGCGCGGGTGGAGGCGGAGCTCGGCTAGAGCCCGCACCAGCGGCGCGAGATCTCGAACAACGCCTCCGCGCTCGCCTCGAGCGCGGACAGGGAGCACGACTCGTCGGTGCGGTGCGCCTGCTCGGCGTCGCCGGGGCCGCAGATGATCGTCGGGGGATTGCCGTAGGCCGGCGCCAGCGCGGCCGCGTCGGTGAAGTACGCGAGCCCGCGCGGCGACGGCGCCTCGTCGATGA
Source organism: uncultured Solirubrobacteraceae bacterium (assembly GCA_963811595.1). Taxonomy (GTDB): domain Bacteria; phylum Actinomycetota; class Thermoleophilia; order Solirubrobacterales; family Solirubrobacteraceae; genus DASQFQ01. Next base: position 208,096 of record CAWERW010000016.1, on the reverse strand, counting down.
ACGACGACAGCACGGAGAACACGTCCTGCACCCACTCGCCCGACGGGTCGGTGTCGATCGGGTCGAGCACCACCCGCGGCTCCAGCTCGACCTCCTCGCCGAGCCGTTCTCCCAGCGCGCGCAGCACCCGGTCGCCGGACATACCCGGCACGGTCCGCACGTCGATCCCGGCCTCGGCGCGGTCGGGCACCGAGTTGATGTTGATCCCGCCGGAGAACGTCCCCAGCGACACGGTCGGGAGGCCCAGCAGCTCGTGCTCCTCCGCGTCCAGCGACAGGTCCTCGAGCGCCAGCACGGCCCGCGCCAGCTTGTAGATCGCGTTCTCGCCCAGGTGCGGCATCGAGCCGTGCGCGGTCTTCCCGCGCGCGACGGCGTCCGCCCATACGACGCCCTTGTGCGCCACGCACGGGTAGTTCGTGGTCGGCTCGGCCACCAGCAGCGCTCCGCACGTGCCCAGCAGGCCGGAGTCCGCCAGCGCCAGCGCGCCCTCGCAGCCCGTCTCCTCACCCGCGCACAGCACGAGCTCGAGCCCGGCGGACGGCGACCCGCCCAGCGCCGCCACGCGCTCCGCGGCGACGACGATCGCCGCCGTCCCGCCCTTCATGTCGCTCGTCCCGCGGCCGAACAGCCGGTCGCCGTCGGTCTCGCCCGAGAACGCGTCGACCGACCAGTCGGCGCGCCCCAGCGGCACGGTGTCGAGGTGGCCGGTCAGGCACAGCGACGGGCGCTGTCCGTCACGCCCCAGCGCGCCACCAGCGATGTCCGGCCAGGGCCGAACTCGTGCGACTCGACCGCGAACCCCGCGTCCGACAGCCGCGCCGCCAGCAGCGACGCGGCCTTCTCCTCCTCACCCGGGGGGTTGACGGTCCTGATCCCGACGAGCTCACGCGTGAGCTCGACGACGTCGGCCGCCACTATGCGACGGGCTCGGGCTCGCGCTCCGAGGCCGCCTTGCCCTTCGGCTTCGGCGCGTGCCCCTCGCCCGCAACCTCGGCGCCCAGCCCGGTCTCCGACCGCACGTAGAGCTCCTCGTACTGGCGCTCGTTGCCCTTCTCCGAGGACAGCTTCGTGCCGAGGTAGCAGCCGAGGAACCCGATCGGGATGCAGAAGATCGCCGGGTTGTCGAGCGCGAGCGAGCCGAGCGGCGAGTTGTCCTCACCGGGCCACACCGGGTTCGAGAGCAGGATCAGCCCGGCCGACGAGATCAGGCCGCCGAGCATGCCGCAGATGGCGCCCATGGTGTTGAACTCGCGCCACCACAGCGCCAGCAGCAGCGCCGGGAACGTCACGCTGGAGGCGAAGCAGAACGCCATGCCGACGAGCACGGAGACGTTGAACTCCGCGCCGCCGATCAGCGCGAGCACGATCGACAGCACGCCGATCCCGGCCGCCGCGATCTTGGCGACCCAGACCTCCTCCTTCTCGGAGTCGCGGCCCTTGCGCACGATGTTGGACCACACGTCGTGCGCCACCGCGCCCGAGGCCGAGATCACGAGCCCGGCCACGACCGCGAGGATCGTCGCCAGGGCGACCGCGGAGACCATGGCCAGGAAGATGTCGCCGCCGGCCGACCCCTCGCCGCCGCCGAGCGACTGCGCGAGCTCGGGCACCGCGAGGTTGCCGGTCTCGCCCGACGCCTTCGCGCCGGCCTCCGACAGCAGCGCCCGCGCGCCGAGGCCGACGATCGTGACCATGATGTAGAAGGACCCGATCAGGAACACGGCCCAGCCGACGGAGCCGCGCGCGGCCTTCGCGTCCGGCACCGTGAAGAAGCGCATGAGGATGTGCGGGAGCCCGGCGGTGCCGAACACGAACGCGATGCCGAACGACAGCAGCGCGAGCCCGGAGTCGAACTGCAGGCCCGGCTCCAGGTACTTCTGGCCCTCGGGGTGCGCGTCGACGGCCTGGTTGAACAGCTCGACCGGGTTGAAGCTGACCTTCGCGCCGACCCACAGCGTCATCACGACGCCCGCCGCCATCAGCAGCGTCGCCTTGATGATCTGCACCCACGTGGTGGCGAGCATGCCGCCGAAGATCACGTAGGCGAGCATGAACGTGCCGACGATGATCACCGCCGGCGCGAACGTGATGCCGGTCAGCGCCTGGATCAGCGCGCCGGCGCCGACCATCTGCGCCAGCAGGTAGATGATCACGATCGAGAGGGTCCCGATCGCGGCGACGAGCCGGGCGGGCCGTTCGCGCAGCCGGAACGAGAGCACGTCGGCGAGCGTGAACTTGCCCGAGTTGCGCATGCGCTCGGCCAGGAACAGCAGCACCGGCACGAACGCGATGATCGCGGCCATCAGGCCGACGAACGCGTCGACGCCGAACAGGAAGATGAGGCCGGCGAAGCCGAGGAACGACGAGGCGGACATGTAGTCGCCCGCGATCGCCCAGCCGTTCTGGAAGCCGGTGATGCCGCGGCCGGCGGCGTAGAAGTCGGAGGCGCTGCTGGTGCGCTTGGACGCCCAGTAGGTGACGCCCAGCGTGACGGCGAGGACGACGCCGAAGACGGCGAGCGGGAGGACCTTCAGCTCTGCGGCGAAGACGATCATCGCGTGCTCCCCTCGGGCTCGCCGGCCCGCTCGGCCAGTGCGGCCGCGCGCTGCTCGAGCGGCTCGAGCTTGCGGTCCGCCGCGCGCAGGTAGACGAAGGTGATCGCCCACGTGGTGAGGACCTGGATCACCGCGGCGATCCACGCGAACGGCAGCCCTTCGATCGGCTGCCAGCTCATGACGCCGGGCGCGAACGCGGCCAGCAGGAGGTAGCCCATCGACACGACGAGGAACACGATCGTCAGCGGCGTCAGCACGCGCCGCCGCGTCGTCACGAGCTCCTGGAACTCAGACGACCGCTCGATCGCGAGCCAGTCCGGCGCTCCCTTTGGTGCATCCGCGCGCGTGAATCGTCCGCTGCTCATCTCCAACCCCCTGTCGACCCTCTCCCTTGCGGATTGGGTGCCCGATCAGGAGACCTCGGACACCTCCGGCGGCTGCTCGGCGATCATCGGGCCGTCGCCCGACGGGTCGGCGATGCCCTGCTCGAGCCACGTGTGGCGCCCCTCGAGGACCTGCTGGGCGACCGCGTAGTCGGCGTCGTCGTCGTTGGAGAACAGCTCCCCGAACAGGGTGTCGACGCGCCGGCGCGCCTGGCGGATGAACAGCTCGGCGAGCTCGACCGCCTCGTCACCGCGCTCCGGATGCTCCTCGCGCAGCGTCTGGGCGTAGACCGCGGCGGCGGAGATCGCGTAGAGCTCGGCGCCGATGTCGACGATCCGGCCCAGCACCGCCTGCTTCTTCTCGAGCTTCGCCTGCCAGCGGCTCATCGCGTAGAACGTCGAGCGCGCGAGCTTGCGCGACATCCGCTCGGCGTAGCGCACGTGGCTCGCGAGCGGCCCGAAGTCCGAGAACGCGCCCGGCTTCTGGCCCTCGCCGACCACGAGCTGCGGCAGCCAGCGCGAGTAGAACTTGCCGGCCTCGACGGCCGACTTGCCCTTGGCCTTGAGGTCGCCGTCGCCCTCGAGCAGCTCGCCGGCCACCTCGAGGTGCTGGTCGACGGCCTCGCGCGCGATCAGCAGGTGCATGATCTCGGTCGAGCCCTCGAAGATGCGGTTGATGCGCATGTCGCGCATCATCTGCTCGACCGGGACGGGCTTCTCGCCGCGCGCCTTCAGCGACTCCGCCGTCTCGTAGCCGCGGCCGCCGCGCACCTGCATCAGCTCGTCGGTCACCTGCCAGCCCAGCTCGGAGGCGTAGAGCTTGGCGAGCGCGGCCTCGATGCGGATGTCGTTGCGCTTGTCGTCGGCGAGCCGGCTGGAGACGTCGAGCATCGCCTCGAGCCCGAACGCGGTGCCGGCGATGAAGGCGATCTTCTGCGCGACCGCGTCGTGCTTGCCGACCGGCTTGCCCCACTGCACGCGCTCCTTGGCCCATTCGCGCGCGATCTTGGTCGACAGCTTGGAGACGCCGAGGCAGATCGCGGGCAGCGCGAGCCGGCCCGTGTTCAGCGTGGTGAGGGCGATCTTCAGGCCCATGCCCTCGTTCCCGATCACGTTCTCCTCGGGGACGAAGACGTCCTGGAGCCGCGTGACGGAGTTCTCGATCCCGCGCAGGCCCATGAACTGGTTGCGGTGCTCGACGGTCACGCCGTCGGAGCTGTAGTCGAGGACGAAGGCGGTGATGCCGCCCTTGTGGCCCTCGGACTTCGGCACCTGCGCCATCACCACGACGATGTCCGAGATCGCGCCGTTGGTCGCCCACAGCTTGCGGCCGTTGAGGACGTAGCCGCCCTCGGCCGGCTCGGCGATCGTGGCGAGCCGCGCGGGGTCGGATCCGACGTCGGGCTCGGTGAGCAGGAAGGCGGAGATGTGGTCCTTGGCCACGAGCGGCAGCCACTTCTGCTTCTGCTCCTCCGAGCCGAAGCCCATCAGCGGCTCGGCGACGCCGATCGACTGGTGGGCCGAGAGCAGCGTGGCGAGCGCGGAGTGCCACGTCCCGGCCAGCACCAGCGCCTGGTTGTAGTGGACCTGCGAGAGGCCGAGCCCGCCGTACTGCTCGGGCACCTTCATGCCCAGCGCGCCGAGCTCCTTGAGCCCGTCGATCACGGCGTCGGGGATCTTGGCCTCGCGCTCGATCTCGAGCGGGTCGACCTCCTCGACGAGGAACTCGCGCAGGCGCGCGAGGAACGCCTCGCCCTTCTCGACCGCGCCGGGGTCGAGCTTGGGCTGCGGGTGGATCAGGTCGAGCCGCAGGTTGCCGAGGAAGAGCTCCTTGCCGAAGCTCGGCTTCTCCCAGCCCTGCTCGCGCGCGCTCTCCGCGACCTGTCTGGCTTCCTTCTCGCTGATCTGGGCCACGGGTGGACGACTCCTTTTCTGGGGGAACAGCTGAGACTCCTTGTTCCCCGCTGACGCGCATGTCATCCGCGCCGCTAGCCTCGGTGGGGTGAGCCTGAGCCACCTGCAGCGCCTCGAGGCCGAGAGCATCCACATCATCCGCGAGGTCGCCGCCGAGGCGGAGAAGCCGGTGATGCTCTATTCGATCGGCAAGGACAGCACGGTGATGCTGCATCTGGCGATGAAGGCGTTCCACCCCGGCAAGCCGCCGTTCCCGCTCCTGCACGTCGACACGACCTGGAAGTTCCGCGAGATGATCGAGTTCCGCGACCGCATGGCCGCGGAGCTCGGCGTCGAGCTGCTCGTGCACGTCAACCAGGAGGGCGTCGAGCGCGGGATCAACCCGTTCGACTCGGGCTCGCAGGTCCACACGGACGTGATGAAGACCGAGGGGCTCAAGCAGGCGCTGGAGCTGCACGGCTTCGACGCCGCGTTCGGCGGCGCGCGCCGCGACGAGGAGAAGTCGCGCGCCAAGGAGCGGGTGTTCTCGTTCCGCTCCGCCCAGCACCGCTGGGACCCGAAGAACCAGCGGCCCGAGCTGTGGCACCTCTACAACGCGCGCAAGCGCCGCGGCGAGTCGATCCGCGTCTTCCCGCTCTCCAACTGGACCGAGCTCGACGTGTGGGAGTACGTCCAGCTCGAGCAGCTCCCGGTGGTGCCGCTCTACTTCGCCAAGGAGCGCCCGATCGTGCGCCGCAACGGCACGCTGCTGATGGTCGACGACGACCGCATGCCGCTCGAGGACGGCGAGACGCCGGAGATGCTGCGCGTCCGCTTCCGCACGCTCGGCTGCTACCCGCTCACCGGCGCGGTGGAGAGCTCCGCCGAGACGCTCGAGGACATCGTGGCGGAGATGCGCGCGTCGCGGACCTCCGAGCGCGAGGGCCGCGTGATCGACCACGACGCCGCCGCCTCGATGGAGAAGAAGAAGCAGGAGGGGTACTTCTGACCGGCGTGCGCGAGCAGAGCCTGCTGCGCTTCATCACCTGCGGCAGCGTCGACGACGGGAAGTCGACCCTGATCGGGCGCCTGCTGTTCGAGTCGGGGCTGATCCTCGAGGACCAGATGGCGGCGCTCGAGGCCGACTCGCGGCGCTCCGGCACGACCGGCGGCGACCTCGACTTCGCGCTGCTGCTCGACGGGCTCTCGGCCGAGCGCGAGCAGGGCATCACGATCGACGTCTCGCACCGCTACTTCTCGACCGCGCGGCGCCACTTCATCGTCGCCGACACGCCGGGCCACGAGCAGTACACGCGCAACATGGTCACCGGCGCCTCGACCGCCGACTGCGCGGTGATCCTGCTCGACGCGCGCAAGGGCGTGCTGACCCAGACGCGGCGGCACTCGTGGCTCGTCTCGCTGCTCGGGCTGCGGCACGTCGTGCTCGCCGTCAACAAGATGGACCTCGTCGACTTCGCCGAGGAGCGCTTCCGCGAGATCGAGGCCGAGTACGGCGAGCTGGCGGGCCAGATCGGGCTGCCGGACGTGCGCTGCATCCCGGTGTCGGCGCTCGCGGGCGACAACGTGGTCGCGGCGAGCGAGCGGATGCCCTGGTACGACGGCCCGACGCTGCTCGGCTACCTCGAGGACGTCGAGGTCGACCTCGAGCGGATGGAGGCCGCGCCGTTCCGCATGCCGGTCCAGCTCGTGAGCCGGCCGAGCTCGGACTTCCGCGGCTTCGCGGGCACGATCGCCGCCGGCACCGTGCGCCCCGGCGACGAGATCCGCGTGCTCCCGCGCGACAGCCGCAGCACGATCGAGCGCATCGTCACCTACGACGGCGACCTCGACGAGGCGGTGGCCGGCCAGTCGGTGACGCTCACGCTGGCCGACGAGATCGACGCCAGCCGCGGCGACATGCTCGCCTCCGCCGAGGACCCGCCGGGCGTCGCCGACCAGTTCGAGGCCACCGTCGTGTGGATGGCCGACGACCCGATGTACCGCGGGCGCAACTACCTGATGCGGATCGGCTCGCAGCTCGCCACCGCCACGATCGCGCCGCTCAAGTACAAGCTCAACGTCAACACGCTCGAGCACGTGGCGGCGACGAAGCTCGAGCTCAACGAGATCGGCGTCGTCGACCTCGAGCTCGACCGGCCGGTCGCGTTCGACCCCTACGAGGAGAGCCGCGAGACCGGCTCCTTCATCCTCGTCGACCGCATCTCCAACGACACCGTCGGCGCGGGCATGATCCGCTTCGCGCTGCGCCGCGCGGCGAACCTGAAGTGGCAGACGGTCGACGTCGACAAGGCGGCGCGCGCGACCGCCAAGGGCCAGACGCCGAGCGTGCTGTGGTTCACCGGCCTCTCCGGCGCGGGCAAGTCGACGATCGCCAACCTCGTCGAGACCGAGCTGCACCGGCTCGGCTGCCACACCTACATGCTCGACGGCGACAACGTCCGCCACGGCCTCAACAAGGACCTCGGGTTCACGCAGGCCGACCGCGTCGAGAACGTCCGCCGCGTCGCCGAGGTCGCGCGGCTGATGACCGACGCCGGCCTGATCGTGCTCGTCTCCTTCATCTCCCCGTTCCGGAGCGAGCGCCGGATGGCGCGCGAGCTGTTCGACGAGGGCGAGTTCCTCGAGGTGTTCGTCGACACGCCGCTCGAGGTCGCCGAGGGGCGCGACCCGAAGGGGCTCTACGCCAAGGCGCGCGCCGGCGAGCTCGCCAACTTCACCGGCATCGACTCCCCGTACGAGCCGCCCGAGCACGCCGAGCTGACGCTCGACACGACCTCGCTCAGCGCCCAGGAGTGTGCGGCGCAGGTGGTCCGGGCCCTGTCGGACCGGGGGATGCTTCCGGGCTCTTAGGGCCCCCGCGCAGGATCGCCCACGAGCCGAGGCCGAGGACGAGCGGGACGAGCACGAGCGCGACGGCGGGGATGCCGATCCCCGCCTTGGTCAGCAGCGCCAGGCCGGAGGTGAACATCACGATCCCCAGCGCGGGGCGCAGGCCGCGCTCCGGCAGGCGCGTGGAGAGGTTCGCGCCGATCCAGACGCCGGGGACGGAGCCGATCAGCAGCGTGCCGGCGAGGGCGAGGTCGACGTTGCCGCTGATCAGGTGCGCGAAGGCGGCGACCCACAGCAACACGGCGGCGTGTGCGACGTCGGTGCCGACCACGCGCCGCGGCGTGAGGCGGAAGCCGAGGATGAGCCCGATCGCGATCAGCGTCCCCGAGCCGGCCGAGGTGACGCCGAGCAGCGTGCCGACGCTGAGGCCGAGCACGGCTGCGAACGCCTTGTGGCGGCGGTCGAGCACGATCTCCTCGCGCTCGCCCTTGCCGGTCAGCACGAGCGCGCGGGCGAGGATCAGCGCTCCGGTGATCGCAAGCCCGACCGCGATCCCGAGGATCAGGTCGTCCTCGAGGTTGAGCAGCTCCAGCAGCGCCACGCCGGCGAGTGCGCCCGGGATCGAGCCGACCGCCAGCCAGAAGGCGATGTCCAGCTGGACGGTGCCCTTGTGGAAGTGGCGGATGCCGCCGACCGTCTTGGTGACGGCGGCGTAGGCGAGGTCGGTGCCGACGGCGACGACGGGCTTGATCCCGAACAGCAGGATCAGCAGCGGCGTCATCAGCGAGCCGCCGCCCATCCCGGTCGTCCCCACGAGCACCCCGACCCCGAACCCGAAGACCACGAGCAGGGGATCCATGCCCCCGCATCGTGGCAGGCGGGGTGGCTAGTCGGCGCGGGCGGAGACGGGGATCGCGCTCAGCTCTTCGTCTTCCTCGTCATGCGAGGTGCCGCTGAGGGATTCCTTGAACCCGCGCATTCCCTTGCCGATGGCCTTGCCCGCCTCTGGGAGGCGCTTGGGGCCGAGGATCACAAGGGCGATCACGAGCACGATGACGAGTTCCATGGGTCCAACGCTGAATGGCATGAGGGCTCCTTCGGTCAGGGTCCCTTTGATTGCGCGGCTCGGCGCCCGGCGGATCACATGGGTCTGCGCGCCAACTTAGTCATCCGGGACCCGAGATGCCGCGTTACAGGCATTACTCAACCGGAAGGAGCAGTGCAGATGCCCGAAGCACCCAACGCCGTGCGGGAGCTCGCGGAGGATCCGACCTCGCGCAAGCGCTTTCTGCGGCAGGCGGGTGGCGCCGGTGCGGCCGCCTCGCTCGCCGCGTTCATCGCTGCCTGCGGCGGCGACGACTCGTCGTCGTCGTCGTCCAAGCCCGCCGCCACCGCCACACCCGCCAAGACCGGCACCGAGCAGTTCGGCAAGGGCGATCTCGGGATCGCCAACTACGCGCTGACGCTCGAGTACCTCGAGACCGAGTTCTACGCCAAGGCCGGCGAGAGCGGGATGCTCAAGGGCAAGGTCCTCGACACCGCCAAGCGGTTCGGCGAGGAGGAGCAGGCCCACGTCGACGCGCTCATCGCGCTGATCGAGAAGGCCGGCGGCACGCCCGCCAAGAAGCCGGCGGCGACGTTCCCGCTCGAGTCCGAGAAGGAGATCCTCGATCTCGCGGCGACCGTCGAGAACCTCGGCGCCAACGCCTACCTCGGCCAGGCGGGAAACATCCAGGACAAGGAGATCCTGGCCGCCGCCCTGTCCATCCACTCGGTCGAGGCGCGCCACGCGTCGGTCCTCAACCTCGTCACGGGCGCCAACCCCGTCCAGAGCGCGTTCGCCAAGCCGGCGACGGCCGACGAGGTCCTCAAGGCCGTCAAGCCGTTCCTCGCCAACTAGCTCCGAAAGGACGAACCCAATGGAGAACATCGAGATCCAGGGCATGAGTCGCGGGGCGTTCCTCGTCCGCGGCGCCCTCGCCACCGGCGCCGCGTACGGCGCCGCCTCCGTCACCCCGTGGGTGACGAGCGCGCTCGCGCAGGAGGGAGGCGGCGATATTGAGATCCTCAACTTCGCCCTCACCCTCGAGTTCCTCGAGGCCGACTTCTACCGCCAGGCCCAGAAGCTCGGGCTCAAGGGCGAGTACAAGAGCCTCGCCGAGGAGTTCGGCGCCAACGAGCAGGCGCACGTCGACGCGCTGAAGGACACGATCGGCCAGCTCGGCGGCAAGCCCGTCAAGTCGCCCGAGTTCGCGTTCGGCCTCAAGAGCCAGAAGGACTTCGAGAAGCTCGCGGTCACGCTCGAGGACACCGGCGTGTCGGCCTACAACGGCGCGGGGCCGATGATCGAGAGCAAGGAGGTGCTCGCGGCCGCCGGCAGCATCGTGCAGGTCGAGGCGCGCCACGCCGCGGCGCTGCGCTTCCTCGGCGGCATGAGCCCGACGAAGGGCCCGTTCGACGAGACGCTGTCGATGGAGCAGGTCCTGAAGGCGGTCAAGCCGCTGATCAAGGCCTAGCTGGCTAGCGGCTGCGAAGCCGGACCGTGCCGCGCCCCGCGCGGCCGGCCGGCATCCGCACGGCGACGTCGAACGCGGCGCTCGCCGACGACCGCAGCCGCGCGGCCACGGAACGCGAGAGCTTCAGTCGCGCGGCCCGTCCCGGGCCCGCGCTGGAGCGCGAGAGGCGGCCTGCGCCGCGGACCCGCGTGTCGAGCCGGCAGGCGAGCGGGCAGGTTACGGCCAGCGCCGCGCTCCCCGCCTGCGGCGCGAGGCCGCGGCGGAGCACGGAGCGCCGCGCGTAGACGCTCGCGTCGCCGATCCGCCGTACGAGGACGACGTCGCGCGTGCCGAGCGCGGCACGTGCCTGGTCGGCGGGCGCGACAGCCGGCGCCTGGCCGACGGCGGACTGCCCGTCGGCGGGAAGGACGACGGCCGCGGGCGCCGCGGCGGGCGCCGCGTCAGGCGCAGGAGCGACGTGAAGGTCGAGCGTGACGTTCATCGCGACGCCGTGGTCGTCGGACGCGCGGACCGTCATCGTGTCGGTGCCGCTGAAGCCGGGGTCGGGCGTCCACGCGAACGTGAACTCGTCGACGCCGTAGCGCGCCGCGGTGGCGAGGGGCGGAGCGGCGACGCCGTGCTCGGGGCCGCGCGTGACCGTCGCGGTCACCGGGTCGCCCTCCTCGTCGAGGCAGCTGACGCGTGCGATGCCCGGGGCGCCGGCCGTGGTGCGGCCGTCGGCGGTCGCGCACATGAAGCCGGTCGTCCAGCGCGGGGCGTCCGCGTTCGAGATCGCCATCCGCGTCTCCGCGGTCCGGCCGTGGGAGGAGGTGACGACCGTGAAGGGGTCGAGCTCGCCCGAGCTGTCGGCGGAACGGTAGGCGCCGTCGACGCGGCGCTGCGTGCCCCAGTCGAAGTCGAGCAGCTCGCCGGCGGCGAACGTCGTCATCGCGCCGCGGGCGGGCGGTGTGCCGAGGCTGACCGTGAGCGGGTCGCGGTCGGCGTCGGAGCAGACGAGGCCGAAGCGGCGCGTGGCGCCCGGGCGGGCGTAGACCGGGATGTAGGGCAGGGCGGGGTCGTAGGAGCCGAAGTTGGGCGTGCAGGTCGCGAGCCGGTCGACGTCGGGGCCGATCTCGACGGTCAGCGGCGTGTCGGCGGAGCGGGCGCCGAGGTCGTCGGTGGCCCAGAAGGTGGTGGACTCCTCGCCGCGGGCGATCGCGGTGCGGTAGCGCCACGCGGGAGCCTCGGCGCCGTCGGCGTCGCCGCCGCGCACGGTGCGCGGAGCGTCGAGGTGCTCGCCGGGGCCGCCGCCGCCGAGGACGAACGTGTCGTTCTCGTAGTCCCAGCAGGCGAGGTAGAGCTCGATCACGGCCGGGCCGCTGCCGTCGGTGCGCCGCGCCTCGGAGGCCGGCCGGCACTGCGGCGCGGTGTTCTGCGTGCGCGGGGTGACGTGGACCGTCACGCGCTGGACGGCGGTGCCGCCGGGGCCGCTGAGCCGCAGCTCGAAGCCGTCCGCGGCAGGGGCGCCGGCGGCGGGGCGGAAGCTCCAGGTGGCGCGGCCGGCGGCGCGGTCGAAGGCAAGCGCGGTGAGCTCGCCGTGGGCGGGGCCCGAGGCCAGCTCGACACGGTCGGTGCCGTGGCACTGCAGCTCATGCGAGCGCTCGATCCCGGGGCGGTCCCAGGTCTCGGTCGCGGAGCACGCCGGCGCGGCGGCAGCAGCCGCGGTCGTCGCAAGAAGTCCCATCGTCGCCAGTGCGCAGAGCGCGGTGGCCAACATCCGTGTCGCCATGGTCTGATGATCGGTTCGCTGAGGCGAACCGAACGCGAAGTGGCGGGCTTGCCACGTCGATGGAAGCTTCGTGGCAGTTCAGCCTGGTCTCATGACCGATTTCACCGCCGCCCAGACCCGCTTCGCGCCGATCCCGGGCCTCGCCCAGACCGGCCGCGACTTCCTCTATCTCGTGCTGGGGCTGCCGGTCGGGATCGCGACGTTCACGTTCGCGGTGACGGCCGTGTCGCTGTCGCTCGGCCTCGCCATCACGCTGGTGGGCATCCCGCTCGCGCTGATCACGCTGCTCGCCTGCCGCTGGATCGCCAAGCTCGAGCGCGTTCGCGCCGAGCTCGTGGTCGACGCGCCGATCGAATCGCGCGACCGGCCGCTCGAGGGCGGCGTGCTCGAGCGCTCGCGCGCGCTCCTCGGCGACCGCGGCGCGTGGACCGGGCTGCTGTGGTCGGTGCTGCTGCTGCCGATCGGCATCGCGGGCTTCACGGTCGCGATCACGCTGTGGAGCACGGCGCTCGGCTTCGTCACCTCGCCCCTGTGGTACTGGGCGATGCCGGACGACGACGAGACGATCCCGCTGCTCGACTCGACGTCGCTCGGCTACACCGTGCTGCGCGTCCTGATCGGCCTCGCGATGCTGCCGACCACGATGGTCGCGTGCCGCGCGCTCGCCGCCGCAACGGGGCGGCTCGCGCGTGGGCTGCTGCGCTAGTCACTCCTCCGGGATGACGATCCAGAGGATCAGGTAGGCGAGGATCTGCGGTCCCGGCAGCAGCATCGAGAGCACGAACACGACGCGCACGCCGGTCGGCGAGATGCCGAACCGGCGTGCGAGCGCGGCGCACACCCCCGCCAGCAGCTTGCCGCGGCGGGGGCGCACGAGTGCGGTGGAGGCCATGCCCGGAGGCTAGTGGTGGTCCTCCGCCGGCGCGGTCAGGGTCACGCGCGGGGCGGGCGTGTCGGCGGTCGGAGCGCCGGTCCAGGCCACGCGCTCACCGCCGCGGTAGGTCTGGAACGCGCGGAACACGAGCTCCGAGCCCGGCGCGCCGTCGGGGACCCGCACCGAGAGCGGGAACTCCTCGAACTGGCTGGGGCGGATGATGCCGCCCTTCTTGCGGTTGCCGGTCCAGACGACGCGGGTGTACTCCTCGGTGACCCGCAGGCCTTCGAGCGACACCGGCTTCGACAGCTTCTTCTTGGTCAGCTTGACCTTCCAGCCGGGGACCTTCTTGTAGGACAGGAAGTAGACGCCGTGCGGCAGTCGCAGGTCGACCTTCACCGTGCCCTTGTTGTCGCGCTCGTTCGGCACCCGCACGGTCATGACCGAGAAGCCGCCGGGAGTCGCCTCGCGCGGGTTGACGGTGATGTGCCCCGCCGCCGCGGCGGGCAGGGCGAGGACGGCCGCGGCGGCGCCGGCGGCGAGGACGGATCGCTTCATTGTGTAGATCGCTCCTTGGTTGGTCAGCGGAGACGGAACGACCAGGACTTGCTCTGGACGTGTCCGTCGGAGTTGAGCCACCTCGCGGTGGCCGTGTAGCGGCCGGCCCGGAGGCCGGAGCGGAGCAGCGCCCGGATCGCGCGGCGCTTCGAGACGAGCCGGCCGGAGCCGCGGCTCACCTTGCTGCCCGCACGCGTGACGGTCAGGTTGCCGTCGCTGATGCGGGCCTTGAACGTGATGCGCACGGACGCGAGGTCGCGATCGACCCGGCTGCCCGGCTTCGGCGAGTACGACTTGATCCCGGCGTGGGCCGGGCTGCTCGCCGGGAGGGCGAGGCAGGCCGCCGCGACGAGCGCGACGGCGAGGAGGGTGCGGTTCATGCGGCTCCCTTGCGTCGGAGGAACAGGCTTGCGATGGCGGCGAGCAGGCCGAGGGCGCCGACGATCAGCGCGGCGATGGCGAGCGTGTCGGAGTCGTCCTCGGCAGGCGTGGGGGCGGACGCGCCCGTGGCCGCCGCGGCGGCCGAGCCCGGGGCGCCGTGCCCGCCGGCCTCGGCGGCCGCGACGAGGGTCACGACCGGCGCCGGCTCGTCGCCGTCCTCGGGCCCGATCCAGCGGACGATCTCGCCGCCCTCGTAGGTCTGCAGCGCCTTGAAGGTCAGCTTGCTGCCGGGCTTGCCGTCGGGGACGCGGAGCGAGAGCCCGAAGTCCTGGAACTCGCCGGGGCCGATCCGGCCCCCGGACCAGGTGATGCGCGACACCTGCTCGGTCGCGTCGAAGCCCTCGACCTTGACCGGCTTGTCGAGCTTCTCCTTCGTGACCTTCACGTCCCAGCCCGGCACGGGCTCGTAGGACGCGGTGACGATGCCGGGCGGCATCTGCACGTCGACCTTCGTCGTGCCCGCGTCGTCGCGCTCGTTGGGCACGCGCACGTCGAGGCGCGCGAAGCCGCCGGCGGGCGCGGACGCCGGCTGCAGGGTGACGTGCGCCTCGGCGCCCGCCGGCAGGGCCAGCGCGGCGACCGCGGCGGTGAGGGTGAGTCTGCGTCTCATTCGATCGGGACCTCCACGGTGGTTCGGTGTTCGTCGAACTCGCTCACGCGCGCGGCAACCTCGACCTCCCAGTCGCCCGCGACGCCGAAGGCGGCGCTCGTGACGACGTAGTGGCCGGGTCCGGCGCGGGTGGCGTCGAGCTCGATCGGGGCGATCCGGCGGCCGGGCAGCTCGGCCGTGACGGTCATCTCCTTCGTGCCTTCGTACTGGCTGCCGTCCTTGCGGTCGAAGAGGTAGAGGTGCAGCTCGTTGGCCCCGACGCGCGCGGGCTCGACGGTCAGCTCCAGGCGCGCGGGGCCGAGCGCGGCGTCGGTCGAGAACGGGCCGGCCGACACGGCCTCGGCCGGCGGGTAGCCGGCGAGCGCGCCCGTGGCGCCCAGCACCACGAGCGCGATCGCCAGCTCGGCGCGCAGCGTCCGCCGCAGCGCGACGCCTACGGCGCCGGGGGTCGTGCCGGCCGCGCCGCGCAGCCGCGGCAGCAGGCGGCGGCGGTTGACCGCGCCGAGGGCCACGATCGCCGTGAGCAGCGCGAGCTTCACGAGCACCGCGCGGCCGTACGCGGTCTCGACCAGCTGGCGCGGCTCGGAGATCCCGAGCACGGCCTGCAGCACGCCGGTCGCGAGCACCGCGGCGATTGCGACCCCCGCGAGCGTCGAGAAGCGCCCGAGGGCGGCCGCCAGCACCGGCGTGCGGTCGGCGGGCTCGAGCTCGCGGGTCGCGCGGCGCAGGACGAGCACCAGCACGGCGATCCCGCCGAGCCAGGCGCTCGCGGCGAGCACGTGCGCGACGTTGGCGGGCGCGTTGACGGCGACGGGCGGCTGGACGCCGGCGTGGCCGCCGAGGGCGGGCAGCAGCGCGAGCGCGAGCAGCGGCGGCAGCAGCGCCGCGCCCGGCGGCACGGCGAGCGCGCCGATCAGCGTGGCGGCCCACGCGAGCGCGCCGGCGGCCCAGACGCCGCCGAAGCGCGTCGCGAGCACCTCGTCGAGCACGCCGGCGTCGAGCGCCGCCCATACGCTCGTCCCCGCGGCGGTCGCGCCCTGCAGCACGAGCCCGGCGAGCGCGCTGAGCAGGCCCGCGACGGCTGCCACCACGAGCAGCCGCCGCAGCCCGCGCGTGAACGCGGCGGTGGCCGCGCCGCCGCCCGCGGGCATGGCGCGCAGCGCCGGCGGCCAGCACCACAGCAGGAACGCGAGCGCGCCGAGCGCGACCGCGATCGCGCCGTACTGGACCGCCCGCACGGCGGCGAACGCGGTCGCGGTGACCGGGCCGGAGTTGCCGCCCGCCAGCAGCTCGTCGACGGTCGCGGATGGAGCGGCGCCGTCGCCGACGGCGAACACGAAGCCGCCGGAGACCGGGTGCGAGTCGGCGGAGATGACGCGGTAGGTGACCGTGTAGCCGCCGTCGGGGAGCCCCGTCCGGAGCCCCACCGTCACCCGGGCGCCGCTCGCGCGCGGCGGGCCGGCCTGGACCTCGCGCCCGCGGTTGTCGTAGACGCGCACGGCGCCGAAGCTCGCCTCGACCGGCTCGCTGAAGCGCAGCGTCACCGCGCGCGGCGCGGCGTCGAGCCGCGCGCCGCGCTCGGGCGTGGTGGCCTCGAGCAGCGCGTGCGCGCCCGCCGGAGCGGGCAGCAGCGCGAGCGCGAGCAGCGCGCCGGCGAGCCCGCGCCGGATCACCAGGCCTCCTCCGGCGCCGAGCCGCCCGCGGCCCGTCGCCGGCGCACGACGATCACGACGATGCAGCCGGCGATCGCCAGCCCCGCGAACGCGAAGATCGCGCCGAGCGGCAGCCCGGGCTCCTCGCGCGGCGTCCACAGCAGCCGCCCGTTGATCGCGCCCGGCTCGCCGTCGACGGTCAGCGGCACCGTCCAGTCGAACACCGTCTGGCGCACCGACGGGTCCTCGATCTTCGACGGGCGGCCCTTGCCCATGTAGTGCATGCGGTGGTCGTGCCACTCGAAGCGGCCCGTCCCGGAGACCGGCTTCCAGCGCGGCGCGAGGCCGTCCTTGACCCGCTGCGGCACCGGTGCGTCGGCGTAGCGGTCCTCGTTGAGGTAGTAGGCCTGCGAGCTCGTGTTGACCTCGACGCGCCCGTCGCCGCGCAGCCGCACGTACGGGTCGTCGTTGTAGCCCTCGATCACGACCGTGCGGCCGCTGTCGTTGCGGATCTCGAGCCGGTCGTCGCGGTTGAGGACCTCGACGCTCAGCCCCTTGAGCGCAGGCGCGATCGAGCGCACCTGCGAGAGGTAGTCGGGGCTGCCCTGGTGGGCGGGAGCGGGGCTCGCGACGGCCGCCAGTGCGAGGGCGGCGAGCGCGAGGCCGCGACGGAACACGGACACGCGGGACTCCTGGTCGGGGACGACGGGATCGAGCCGCCGGCGCCCGCGCGCGGATGCGCGCCCGGGAGGTCTAGGCGGCGGCGGTCGTCAGCGCCGGCGGCCCGCGCTCGACGCGCGGGTCGTGCACGAGCGAGGCCACGGGCACGCGGAACGCCACCCGCGGCCAGCGCGGGCGCTCATGGCGCGACCGCGACGCGACCGCCGGGACGCGGCGGCGCAGGATCGTGTCCTCGCCGACGAAGCGGCCGGACAGCAGGAGGCCCGCGAGGAGCAGGAACGGGCTCGCGTAGAGCACGAGCTCCATCAGGCCGGTCAGGCCCTGCGCGAGCGCGATCGCGGCCGTAGCGGCCGCGAGCATCACCAGGACGCGCCGGTCAGGAGCCTGCATCGGCCCGCACGGTACCCGATTCAGCTGCCGGGTATCTCCGCTCCCCGCGGGCGCTCAGGCGATCAGCGCGGCCCGTGCCGCCGTCTCGCGCAGCTCGTGGAGGCGGCGCAGCTGGTCCTCGGCGCGCTCCTCCAGCGACCGCAGCTCCGCCTCCTGGAGCCGCGACTCGCTCGGCGCGACCCACTGCAGCGCCCGCCACAGCGAGAGCTTGCCGCTGACGCCCGTGATCAGGCCCTCGATCTCGACGAGCCGGGAGAGCGGGGAGAACTGCAGGAGATGGCCGTTGGTCTTGAGCCGCCCGGCCTTCTCGGCGGCCCAGCCGAGCCCGGCCTTGATGCGGTCCGGCTCGACGTCGAGGCGCTTCATGATCCGGATCAGCGCCTCGCGGTCCTCGTCGATCTCGCCGGCGATCCGGCCGAGCGCCGGGCCGAACTCGGCGTCGTCCTTGTTGCTGCGCGCGGCGCGCTTGGCCAGCTCGATGCCGATCGTCGATCCGGCGTGGTGGTCCTTGAGGTAGATCGCGAGGTACTTCGTCATGTCCCGGCACTACCCGCGGGCGCCGTGCCTACGCGTGGACTCCGCCGCGACCGCGATCGCCTCGCGCACCGCCGCGTCGAGCGGCTCGCCGCCGGCCAGCGCGCACGCGAGCGCGCCGTTGAAGGCGTCGCCGGCGCCGGTCGTGTCGACCGCGTCGACCTCCGGCGCGGGCAGGCGCTCGACCGAGCCGCCGTCGGTGAGCAGCGCCCCGCCGGCGCCGATCGTGACGACGACCGCGGCGCCCGTGCGCTCCGCGAGCGCGCGCGCCGCCGCCTCCGGCTCGTCCTCGCCGCTGAGCGCGCACGCCTCGTCGGCGTTGGGCGTCAGCAGGGGGGAGAGGTCGAGCAGCTCGTCCGGCAGCGCGCGCGCCGGCGCGGGGTTGAGCACGACGGCCAGCCCTGTGGCGCGCGCGCCCGCGAGCACGGCCGCGTCGGGGATCTCGAGCGAGAGCAGCACGACGCCGCCCGGCGCGCCCGCCAGCGCGCGCTCGACCGCCTCGGCCGTCGAGCGCGTGATTCGCGCCCGAGGCGACCGCGATCTGGTTCTCGCCCTGCTCGTCGACCGCGATCAGCGCCACGCCGGTCGGCGTGTCGAGCCGCTGCACCGCGGAGACGTCGATGCCCTCCGCCTCGAGCTCGGCGATCGCGTCCGCGCCGAGCTCGTCGTCGCCGACCGCGGCGATCATCCGCACCGCCGCGCCGGCGCGCGCCGCGGCGACGGCCTGGTTGGCGCCCTTGCCGCCGCCGTGGCGCTCGAACGTCCCGCCCGTCACCGTCTCGCCGGCCCGCGGCAGCGACGGCAGCCGGACCACGAGGTCCTGGTTGACCGATCCCACCACGTAGACGTCGCGCGCCATCGGCCTGGGATGATGCCGCGCCCGTGCCCGCCGACGACATCCGCATCGAGGTCGCGCTGCGCTGGCGCGACCTCGACTTCCTCGGCCACCTCAACCAGGCCGTCTATCACGAGCTGCTCGAGGAGGGCCGCGGCGCGCTGTTCCAGCGCCTCGGCGTGATCGAGACCGGCTTCTTCTTCGTCCTCGCGCGCGTCGAGCTCGACCACCTGCACGAGGTCCGGCGCGACCACAGCCCGGTGGCGGTCGTCCTGCGCGTCGAGGCCGTGGGCCGCTCGAGCGTCACGCTCGCCCACGAGATCGTGCTCCCGGACGGGACGGTCGCCGCGAGGGGCAGCTCCGTGCTCGTGGCGTGGGACCGCGACGCGCGCCGCTCGCGCCCGCTGACCGACGACGAGCGCGCGAAGCTCGGCTAGCGCGGGACGCGCTCGGGCCGCGCGCGGCGGATCTTGCCGCCCTTGCCGACCGTCAGGCGGATCGAGTCCGACGTGTTCGTGATCTTCTTGCCGCGCAGCGAGCGGTAGGTCAGCAGGTACGTCCCCGGGCGGAGGCGCTTCCCGTTCACCTTGCCGTTCCAGCGCTTGCTGATGCGCCCGCGCTTCGCGGCGCCGAGCGGCACCTTGCCGACCGCGCGCAGCCGCGGGGCGGTGCGGCCGAGCAGCTTGCGCTTGCCGACCACGCGCGCGACGAAGATCCCGATCTGGCTCCCGATCGACAGGCGCGGCGAGAGGATCGTGGGCGAGCCGGCGCCCTGCAGCTTCGCGCGGCAGGCGGTGTCGCAGGTCATGACGGGCGCGCTGCTCGGCGCGCCGTCGGCGATCGAGAGCCCGCCCCAGACCTCCTGGTAGGCGCGCGTCTGCGGCGTCGGCGCCTCCGGCCCGAGGCTGGCGAGCGGGTTGAGGATCGTCTGGATCCCCGGCGTCGCGTTGAAGACGCCGAGCCGCCGCTGGCCGCCGCTGGTGCGGATGAAGCCGAGGTTGAGGCCGTTCGGCGACCACGCCGGGTCGCGCTCGGGGGCCGAGGAGGTGATCGGCTCCGGCGCCGGCGCGAGGTCGTCGGTGGGGAAGGAGATCGTCTGGATGTCTCCGCCCATGTGGAAGGCGACGTAGTCGTCGCTGCGCACGTCAGGGTGGCCGGCCGGCGCGGTCGCGGAACCATGGTCCTCGGTCTGGCCGTCGGAGCCGAACCCTTGTTGGTTGTCGCGCTTGGTCGTGAACTGGACCGTCTGACTCAGGAGCGCGCCGGTGGTCGAGTTGAGCACGGCGTAGGACAGGTAGCGCGCCGAGAAGTCCTGTGGCTGGTTGATGAAGAAGTTGAACTCGCGGATGGACCCGTGGTCGGCGTGCACGGTCTCGACGAGCCCGTTGGTCGGGGGACTGCCGTGTTCCTCCACGCCTCCGGGGGCGGCACCCGCCGTGAACGGGGAGCTGAACGAGACGCGAGGGCGGCCCTGTTGCTGCGGGCGCTCGAACGGCCGCACACCCCAGCCGAGGGTGCCTGCTCCGGAGAACACGGCTCCCGCGCCGGTGCGGTTGAGCGACGTCACCGTGCCCGTCTCGCGGTCCGCCACGAACAGCGTGCGCGCCTCAGGCGGCACGATGTCTCCGTTGAGCTTCGGCAGCAGCTTCGTCCGCATGAAGACGAGGTAGCGGCCGTCGGGCGTCAGCGTCGGGTGCAGCTCGTCGTCGTTCGTGTTGACGCCCGCGGGCAGGGCAAGCGTCGCGCCGGTGAGGGCGTTGACGAGCCCGATCTCGAAGCCCTTGCCGGTCACGTAGCGGTCGTGGGCGGCGACGAGGCCGGCGGCCGGCGCCGTCGCGGGCGCGAGGGCACAGACGGCTGCCCCCAGCGCCAGCCCCGCCGCGATCGCGCGTCCGTGCAGACCCAAGGGGCGACCGTACCTGAATGCGCGGATCCTCGGCAAGTGTTCGAGTTTCCGGGGGTACCAGGTGTAGGGAGCGAGCTCTCGTGCCGATCAAGAGACGTATGTCCTCCCCCCAGAACCGAATCCCCCTATTTCTGGGCGTGCTCCTCCTCGGCGCGCTCGTCTTCTCCGCTTCAGCTCAGGCGCGCCCGCTCACCGGCTCGCCCGGCGCCGACCGCATGACGGTCAAGACCACGGCCGGCAACAGCGTCCGCGCCGGCGGCGGCAACGACCGCGTGATCGGCAACAGCGGCCCCGACCAGATCTTCGGCGAGACCGGCGGCGACCAGCTCTCGGGCCGCGGGGGCAACGACATCCTCGACGGCGGCTCGGGCGACGACTCGCTCGTGGGCGAGTCGGGCGACGACACCGCGGTCGGCGGCTTCGGCCACGACCTGCTCGACGGCGGCGACGGCAACGACACCCTCGACGCCGGCGCCGCGCCCGACAAGATCAACTCCGGCGCGGGCAACGACGTCGTCCACGGCGGCACCGGCGCGGACGGCATCGACGCCGGCCCCGGCGACGACCAGGTCTACAGCGACTCGGGCCCCGACCGCATCGACGCGGGCGACGGCAACGACGTGGTCTGGGTCAACAACGGCACCGCCGTCGAGACCGTCGACTGCGGCCCCGGCGCGGACACGATCTACATCAACCCGTACAACCGCAAGGGCGGGATCTCCAACGCGGCCGACATCCGCCGCGGCAACATCCGCAACTGCGAGACGGTCATCGAGCAGGAGAAGGTCTACGACCCGACCAAGGGCATCACGCGCGACGCCAACTCGCGCCAGGGCGGCACGCTGCGCGGCACCGAGCGCAACGACAACCTGCTCGGCGGCCCCGGCCCTGACCTGCTGCTCGGCAAGTCCGGCGACGACATCCTGTGGGGCAACCGCCTCCACGACGGGCGCTCCTACGGCACCGACCGCATCAGCGGCGGCGCCGGCACCGACACGGTCTACGGCGGCCGCGCGGGCAATCGCATCGACGGCGGCGACGGCAACGACTTCCTCCAGGGTGGTCCGAAGCGCAACAAGATCGTGGCCGGCAACGGCGACGACACCGTCCGCCTCCGCGGCAGCGGCCCGAACCTCGTCTACGGCGGCCTCGGCAACGACACCGTCGAGGCCTACGCGCAGGGTCGCGCGATGGTCGACTGCGGCCCCGGCTTCGACAAGGTCAACATCGGCTTCAACCGGCTCGTGAAGTGGCGCAACTGCGAGCAGGTCAAGAAGCTCTACAAGAAGCGCTGAGATACTGCGCTCGGCCATGCGGGCCGAGCGCTTCACCCTCGGAGCCGGCGTCACCGTCGCCGGCCTCGAGGGCGATCCCCACGCGCTGCTCGCGCGCCTGCGGGTGCGCGAGCCGGTGTCGTGGCTGCCCGCCGTCGACGGCTGGCTGGTGACGCGCCGCGACCTCGCGCTCGCGGCGATGCGCGACGCGGAGACGTTCACGGTCGACGACCCGCGCTTCACGACCGCGCAGGTGGTGGGGAAGAGCATGCTGTCGCTCGACGGCGCCGAGCACGCGCGCCACCGCGCGCCGTTCGTCGCGCCGCTGCGCCTGGGGGAGGTGCGGCGGACGCTGGCGGAGGCGGTCGCGGAGGAGGCGGAGCGCCTCGCCGCCGAGCTGGCGCCGCGGGGCGAGGGCGAGCTGCGGCGCGGCTTCGCGGGCCCGCTCGCGGCTGCCGCGGTCACGCGCGCGCTCGGCCTCGAGGGCGCGGCCACGGGCGCCGTGCTCGGCTGGTACGACGCGATCGTCGCCGCCGTCACCGACCTCAGCGCCGGGCGGCCGGCGCGGCCGGAGGCGGCGCGCGCGGTGGCGCAGCTCGGCGAGGCGGTGCGCTTCGACGGCACCGGGCTCAGCGATGCGGAGGTCACCTCGAACCTCGCCGTGCTGCTGTTCGGGGGCATCGAGACGACCGAGGGGATGATCGCCAACGCGCTCGTGCACCTGCTCGAGACGCCGCCGGCGCTGGCCGCCGTGCGCGCCGACCCGGGCCGGCTGCCGGCGGCGGTCGAGGAGTCGCTGCGGCTCGAGCCCGCTGCCGCGGTGATCGACCGATACGCCACGCGCGACACCGAGCTGGGCGGGGCGGAGATCGCGGCCGGCGAGCTCGTGCGGATCTCGATCACGGCCGCCAACCGCGACCCCGCGACGTTCGCCGACCCCGACCGCTTCGACCTCGAGCGGGAGAACACGGGTCGCCACCTGGCGTTCGCGGCCGGGCCGCACGTCTGCGTCGGGATGCACCTCGCGCGGCTCGAGGCGCACGTCGCGCTCGCGACGCTGCTCGAGCGGTTGCCGGGGCTGCGGCTCGACCCGGCGCGGCCGCCGACGATCCGCGGGCTCGTGTTCCGCAAGCCCGCCGCGCTGCACGCGGTCTGGAATCGCTAGCCGAACGCCTCGATGCCGAGCACGATCGAGCCGAACACGAACGCGACGATCGCGACGGCGCCGACCAGCTTGGGCGACGGGCCGCCGTGGATGCCGGTCTCGTGCACGACCGCGTGGCCCTGGCCGCGCGTGAGCAGCCAGCGGTTGACCGGGTAGGCGACCACGCCCGCGATGACGAGCGCGAACGAGAGGCTGCCCCAGAACAGCTCGTTGGTGAGGCCCGCCTCCATCGCGCCGGGGATCGAGAGCATGATCGCGTTGTCGACGACCTCCATCACGGCGATGCTCAGCGTGTCGGACGCGAGCGCGATCCGGACCACGACCGCGAACGCGAGCCCGGCGCGCAGCAGGGGGAGGCTGGTCAGCGCGTAGCCGAACAGGAACGCGAGCGCGACGGCGAGCGCGACGGTGCCCCACTCGGAGAAGCCGAGCGCGGTCCCGATGACCATCCCGAGCACCTCGCCGATCGCGCAGCCGGTGAGGCAGTGCAGCGTCGCCGAGAGCGCGACGGTGTTGAGGTTCCCGTGGGCGTGGTGGTCACTCATGGCCTGCAGCGTAAGATCCGTGACATGCCGCCGATCTCCCGGGGATTCCGCGGCCGGCCGCGCCGCGAGATCGACCCCGCACGCGTCCCGCCGGGACAGTACGTCGTCGACGACTTCCCCGTCCTGTCCGCGGGGCCCACGCCGCGCACGCGGCCCGAGCAGTGGAGCTTCACGGTCGACGGCGCCGTGGACGAGTCGCGCTCCTGGAGCTGGGACGAGTTCCGCGCCCTGCCCTCGGAGACGTTCACCGTCGACATCCACTGCGTCACGAAGTGGTCGAAGCTCGACACGGCGTGGACCGGCGTCTCGCTCGACGTCCTGCTCGACGGGATCGAGAGCGAGGCCGAGTACCTGACCGCCTGGTGCGACGGCGACTACACGACCAACCTCGCGCTCGAGGACGTGCTCGACGGCCGCGCCTGGATCGCCCACCGCTTCGACGGCGCGCCGCTCGACCCCGAGCACGGCGGCCCGGCGCGCCTGCTCGTGCCGCACCTGTACCTGTGGAAAAGTGCCAAGTGGGTGCGCGGCCTCACGTTCACGCCGCAGGACGAGCCCGGCTTCTGGGAGGCGGCCGGGTACCACAACCACGGCGATCCCTGGCGGGAGCAGCGCTACTGGAACGACTGAGCGTCCGCCGCGCGCCCATCGTCTGGCGCATCGCCACCGTCAGCGACGTCGCCCCCGAGACCCGGTCGGCGGCGACGATCGCGCTCGACGTCGCCGACTGGCCGGGTCACCATCCCGGCCAGCACGTCGACGTCCGGCTGACCGCCGAGGACGGCTACCAGGCCCAGCGCTCGTACTCGATCGCCTCGGCGCCCGAGGACGGAGGGATCGCGCTGACCGTCGAGCGGCTCGACGACGGCGAGGTGTCGCCGTACCTGGTCGACGAGCTGCGCTCGGGTGACGAGCTCGAGCTGCGCGGCCCGGTCGGCGGGCACTTCACGTGGGAGGCGGCCGACGGCGGCCCGCTGCTGCTGGTGGCGGGCGGCTCCGGGCTCGTGCCGCTGATGGCGATGCTGCGCCATCGCGCCGCGCGGGAGAGCGCGGTCGACGCGCGGCTGCTGCTGTCCGCGCGCACGTGGGACGACGTGCTCTACCGCGACGAGCTCGAGCAGCTCGGCGACGTGCGCGTGCACATCACGCTCACGCGCGCGCAGCCGCCGGGCTGGGATGGCTCGGCCCGCCGCGTCGACGCCGACATGCTGAGCGAGCTCGGGCCGGCGCCGGCGGCGATGCCGCGCGTGTTCGTGTGCGGCCCGACCGCGTTCGTCGAGCGCTCGGCCGACCTGCTGGTCGAGCTCGGCCATGACCCAGCCTCGATCCGGGCCGAGCGCTTCGGCCCGAGCGGGAGCTGACGTGGCGCGCTGGCTCGACGGCAACGCGATGGCCGGCGTGCTCGCCGAGGCGTTCGGCGAGGAGATGACCGCCGTCGTGCGCGCCTGCGACGGCTGCGCTGCCGAGCGGCCGCTGGGCGCCTACCGCGCCTACCTCGGCGCCGGCGTGGTGCTGCGCTGCCCGAGCTGCGGCTCCGCGGCGCTGCGCATCGTGGCGCTCGAGGACCGGGTCAGCCTGCATTGGAGCGGCGGCCGCAACCCGGGGCAGTGAGATGGCGAGCTGCTGCGATCCACGGGGCTGCGACCGCTTCTTCGGCTCGCGCTTCGCCGGCCGGGTCGCGCGTCGCTACCGCAAGCGCGGGCTGGGCCGCACCGAGCGGCGGATGGTCGACTTCCTCACCGACGCGGGCATCGAGGGGGCGAGCGTGCTCGAGGTCGGCGGCGGCGTCGGGGAGCTGCACGTCGAGCTGCTCAAGCGCGGGGCGCGGCGGGCCGTCAACCTCGAGCTGTCGCCGGGCTACGACGACGAGGCGCGCCGCCTGCTGTCCGACGCCGGGCTCGAGGACCGGGTCGAGCGCCGGCTCCACGACATCGCCGTCGACCCCGGCGCGGTCGAGCCCGCCGACGTCGTCGTCCTGCACCGCGTGGTCTGCTGCTACCCCGACTACGAGCGCCTCCTGGGGGCGGCGGCGGGGCACGCGCGGCGCCTGCTCGTGTTCAGCTACCCGCCCCGCAACCTGGTCTCGCGCGCCGTGATCGGCGCCCAGAACCTCGTGCTGCGGCTCAAGGGCGAGGAGTTCCGCGCGTTCGCCCACCCGCCCGCGGCGATGCTCGGCGTGCTGCGGGAGCAGGGGCTCGACGTGCGCGTGGCGGGCGCCGGCGCGGTCTGGAAGGTCTCGGGGCTCGCCCGCTAGGCGGCGACCGCCGCCGGCTCCGGCAGCGGGAAGAGGCTCAGGAAGCGCTCGGCGACCGCGCGGTCGCCGCTGATCTCCAGCGCGCCCGCGGTCTCGGCCTCGGCGAGGTCGGCGCGCCCGTGCGCGACGGCGAGCACGGTGCCGGCGTCGGAGGTGATGACCGCGTCGGTCTCGGGGAGCTCGCCCTCCGCGATCTCGAACCAGCCCTGCGCGACGACCGCGCGGAAGCGGCGCTCGCCCAGCCGCAGCTGGACGCGCGCCTCGAACCCCTCGGCCAGCGCCGGGTTGAACAGCGTGCGGAACGAGAGGATGTGGGCGTCGAAGCTCATGGTCGCGTCGGGCCCGGGCAGCGGCAGCCGGGCGCCCCAGGTGCCGAGCGCGTCGAGCACGGGCGCGAGCTCCAGGCCGCGGTCGGTGAGCTCGTAGACCTGCGAGGCCGCCGGCGGCGGCAGCTTGCGCTTGCGCACGATCCCGTGCTCCTCGAGGTCGCGCAGGCGCATGGTGAGGATGTTCGGGCTCGCGTGGGGGAGGCCCGTGCGGAGGTCGGTGAAGCGCTTGGGCCCGAGCAGGAGCTCGCGCACCGTCATCAGCGCCCAGCGCTCTCCGAGGATGTCGAGCGCGCGGGCGATCCCGCACGCGTCGCCGTAGGTCCGTGTGCCGCTCATACGGGAAGTGTACCCCTCGAACATAAATTTTCAACCTTGTAGTTCAAAATCTGTATCAAGTGGTATACGGTGTGTACCAGCTCCCCTGACCCCGACCTCGAAGGAGCCCCCGCATGACCACCACCTCCACCACTGATCGAAGCCGCTGGATGGCGCTCTACGTGCTGTGCGTCGGCGTGCTGATGATCGTTCTGGACGCGACGATCGTGAACGTGGCGCTTCCTTCCATCCAGCAGGACCTCGGCTTCTCGCAGAGCGGCCTCGCGTGGGTGGTCAACGCGTACCTGATCGCGTTCGGCGGCCTGCTCCTGCTCGCCGGACGGCTCGGTGACCTGATCGGCCGCAGGCTGGTCTTCCTGATCGGCCTGGCGAGCTTCACGGTGGCGTCCGTGCTGTGCGCGACCGCGCAGAGCCAGGAGATGCTGATCGCCGCGCGTTTCATCCAGGGCGCCGGCGGCGCGCTCACCTCGGCCGTCGTGCTCGGGATGATCGTGACGATGTTCCCGGAGCCGCGCGAGCAGGCGAAGGCGATCGGCGTCTACGGCTTCGTCGCCTCGGCGGGCGGCTCGATCGGCCTCCTCGCCGGCGGCGTGCTCACCGACCTCATCAACTGGCACTGGATCTTCTTCGTCAACGTCCCGGTCGGCATCGCCACCGCGTTCGCCGCGCTGCGCGTGATCGAGCCGGACGAGAGCCTCGGGCTGCGCCACGGCGCCGACACGCTCGGCGCGGCGCTGCTCACCGGCGGCCTGATGCTCGGCGTCTACACGATCCTGCAGGTCGAGCAGCAGGGCTGGGGCTCGAGCCGCACGCTCCTCCTCGGCGCCGCCTCGGTCGCCGCGATCGCCGCCTTCCTCATCCGCCAGGCGCGGATCGACAACCCGCTGATGCCGCTGCGCCTCTTCCGCTCGCGCACCGTCTCCGGCGCCAACGCCGTGCAGGCGCTGCTCGTGGTCGGCATGTTCGGCATGTTCTTCCTGGGCGCGCTGTACCTGCAGCAGATCCTCGGCTACGACGCGCTCCAGGTCGGCCTCGCGTTCCTGCCCTCGACGATCGTGATGGGCGCGATGTCGCTGCGCTACTCGGGCCCGCTCGCCGAGCGCTTCGGGATGAGCCGCACCGTCCTCGCCAGCATCGCGCTGATCGGCGCGGGCATGCTGCTGTTCGCTCGCACCCCCGTCGACGGCAGCTACGTCACGCACGTCCTGCCCGCGATGATCCTCGTCGGCGCCGGCGCGGGCCTCGGCTTCCCCGGCCTGATGACGTTCGCGATGTCAGGCGTCGCGCCGCAGGACGCCGGGCTGGCCTCGGGCATCGTCAACACGAGCGTCCAGGTCGGCGGCGCGGTCGGCCTGGCCGTGCTGGCGACGCTGGCCAACGAGCGCACCGGCGGCCTGCTGGCCGACGGCGCCTCGCAGGCGGCCGCGCTGAACAGCGGCTTCCACCTCGCCTACCTGATCGGCGCGGGCGTCCTCGCCGTCGCCGGGATCGTGGCGCTGGTCACGCTGCGCGAGCCGAAGGTCGCCCAGGCCCCGGCCGCGGCCCCCCAGCGTGCCCCGCGCCGCGCCCGTCCGGCCTACTCCGAGGCCTGACGATCGCTCCGGGCAGTCGTCGGGGCTGCCCGGACACAGGGCCGGCGCGATAGCGTCGGCCCTGTGATCTTCCGGCAGGTCACCCACGACGACCTCGGCTGTGCCTCCTACCTGATCGGGGACGAGGACGCCGGGGTCGCCGCCGTGGTGGACCCGCGGTTCGAGGTCGACGAGTACCTCGAGCTCGCCCGCTACATGGGCGTGAGCATCGAGCACGTGCTCGAGACCCACAACCACGCCGACCACGTCTCCGGCCACGGCCGGCTCGCAGCGGCGACGGGCGCCACGATCCACATCCACCGGCTCGCGGAGCCCGACTACGAGCACGAGCCGTTCGACGACGGCTGGGAGCTCGAGCTCGGCTCGCTGATCGTGCGCGCGCTGCACACGCCGGGCCACCGGCCCGAGCACACCGCGTTCGCGCTCGTCGACACCGCGCGCAGCCAGCGCCCGTGGGCGGTGCTGACCGGCGACACGCTGTTCGTCAACGACGTCGCCCGCCCCGACCTCGCGATCGAGAAGGCCGACGGGGCGCGCGGGATCTTCCGCTCGCTGCGCGACAAGCTGCTCACGCTCCCGCCGGAGTGCGAGGTCTGGCCCGGGCACCTGGGCGGCTCGATGTGCGGCGGCCCGGGCATGGACATGAAGATCTCGTCCACGATCGGCTACGAGCGTGCCGGCAACCCGACGCTCGCGATCACGGACGAGGACGAGTTCGTCGAGGCGGCGCTCGCCGGCCTCGGCCCGCAGCCGCCGAACTTCAAGGCGATCGTGGCGCTCAACCGCGGCGAGCTGCTGACCGACGGCGTCGAGGTGCTGCCGCTGGCGCCGCGCCAGGTCGAGACCAAGCGCGCCGCCGGGGCGCTGCTCGTCGACGTCCGCACCGACCAGCAGTTCGACGACGCCCACATCGCCGGCGCGGTCTGCAACCCGATGCTGACCGCGGGCTTCGGCTCCAAGCTGGCGTGGCTGGGCGACCCGGAGCGCGAGATCGTGTTCGTCGGCCGCGACGACGCGGACGGGCGCAGCGCGGCGCGGCTCGCGCTGTCGGTCGGCCTGCGCCGGCTTGGCGGCTACCTCCACGGCGGGATGACGAGCTGGCGGCAGGAGAAGCGCCCGATCGAGCGCGTCCAGCGGATGCCGCTGGAAGAGCTGCCGAAGCACGTCGAGCTCGTACAGATCCTCGACGTGCGCGAGCGCTCGGAGTGGGACGCGGGTCACATCCCCGGCTCGGTCTTCCAGGCCTGGCACGACATCGAGGCGCTGCCCGACGGGCTCGACCCGGAGCGCCCGATCGCGGTCGTGTGCGCGTCGGGCCAGCGCGCGGCGGTGGCGGCCAGCCTCGTCCTGCGAGCGGGGGCGCGCGAGGTCATCCACGTGGTCGAGGGCGGCGTGCCCAAGTGGGGGCGGCTGGGCAACGAGCTCGAGAGCTAGCCGCGGCCGCTAGGCCCCGCCGCGGCGCAGCGCCAGCGCGGTCATCCCGTCGACCGCGGTAAGGCCCACGAACGCCGCGGCCATCCCGCGCGCGGCCGGCGAGCGGTCGGAGACGCCGTGGAAGTACGCCGCAACGCCGAGGTTGAGCGCGGCACGCCCGACCATGAACGGCCAGCGCGGCTCGCCGGCCAGCAGGCCGGGGACGAGCACGAGGTCGGACGCGCCGATCAGGCGCATGGCGGTCTCCTGGCCCTCGAGGCCGAGCGGGCCGGTGGCCAGCGACGGCCGGGCGAGCATCGCGATGCCCGCGGCGAGCGTGACGCAGCCGACGAACGCCGGCATCCGCTCGGTCATTCGCGCGCGTCGAAGTCGCGGTCCATCCCGGAATCCTCCCACTCGACCGACAGCGCGAGCTCGACCGCGCGCTCGGCGTGCAGGCGCGTCGTGTCGAACACCGGCACCGGCGCGTCCTGCGGGCCGACGAGCAGGTCGATCTCCGTGCAGCCGAGCAGGATCGCCTGCGCGCCCTCGTCCGCGAGCGCGCGCATCACACGGCGGTACTCCTCGCGCGAGGCGTCCTCGACGACGCCGACGCACAGCTCGTCGTAGATGACGCGGTGCACGAGCGCGCGGTCGTCCGCGCCGGGGACGAGCACCGTCAGCCCGTGGCGGTCGCGCAGCCGCCCGACGTAGAAGTCCTGCTCCATCGTGTAGGCGGTGGCGAGCAGGCCGACGGTGTCGTGGCCGTGGGCGCGGACCGCCTCGGCGGTGGTGTCGGCGATGTGGACGAAGGGGACGTCGACGGCCTCGGTGATCGCGCCGGCGACCTTGTGCATCGTGTTCGTGCAGAGCACGATCAGCTCGGCGCCGGCGGCGACGAGCGCGCGCGCCTCGGCGGCCAGCAGCGCGCCGGCGCCCTCCCAGTCGCCGCTGCGCTGGAGCGGCTCGATCGCGGTGAAGTCGACCGACCGCATGATGCAGTCGGCCGAGTGCAGGCCGCCGAGGCGGTCGCGGACCGCCTCGTTGACGAAGCGGTAGTACTCGGCCGAGGACTCCCAGCTCATGCCGCCGAGCAGGCCGATGCGCTTCACGCGGCCAGTATCGCCGCCGGGCGGGGGCTGCGCACGATCATCGCCGCCGCGCCGGCGAAGCAGACCAGCGCGACCGGGCCGATCGGCGGGATGTGCAGGATCATCACCGTGCCGATGCCGAGGAGCACGAGCGCGCTCGTCCGGACACCGGCGGCGCGCAGCGCGAGGATGGCGCCGGTGACGGCGACGATCCAGGCGAGGCCGCCGACGGTCGGCAGCACTCCGCCCTCGCCGACGATCGGGTGCGTCGCGATGCCGTTGACGGCCGCGGCGACACGGTCGCCGCCCTCCTGGGTCACGATCCCGGTGGCAAGGCCGACCATCGCCTCGTAGACGCCGTAGACCACCGCGTAGACGGGGATCGCGTACCGGGCGACGGTCGCGGCGCGGCCGGGGAGGTCGCGGATCAGCACGTAGAGCAGGTAGCCCATGAGCGGGAACAGCACGGCGGCTCCGTAGTGGACGGCGAGCCAGGCGGTCAGGTTCTCGGAGACGAGCACGGCGAAGTCGTCGCCGCCCGTCGGGTGCAGCATCAGCAGGGCGGCGAACGCGAGCGGGGCGCTGACGAGGAGCGCGCGCTGGGCGGTGGAGGGCATGGGGGCAGCATCGCTGGGCGGCGGGCGCGGCGACATGCGGCCTCCCGGTGGCCGCCCGGGGACCGCGGTCGCCGCACGGGTACGGCCAGCCGCACCTCCGGCGGCTGACCGCCCCTGCACGTTCGCGAATCAACACCCACGACCGGGAGGCGCCTCCCATGGTCGGCGCGGCGCGCGCGCCGCATGCTGTGCCGACGATGCCCCGCCGCCGCCCCCGCACCGCCGCCCCGCCGCTGATCGGCGTGGTCACGCACGAGCTGCGGGCCGACAGCACGCCGGCCTGGGCGGCGCGGCCCGGGCGGACCGAGCGCGACCTCGCGCCGGCCCGGCTCTCGCTGCGGCTCTCCTACACGCAGGCGCTGCAGGAGGCGGGCGCGATCGCGGTCGTGCTGCCGGCCCACGGCTACGTCGACGACACCGACGCGCTGCTCGACCGCGTCGACGGCCTGCTCGTCAGCGGCGGCCCCGACCTCGACCCCGCGGTCTACGGCCAGGAGCCGCACCCGCTGCTCGGCCCCGACGTCGACCGCGTCGCCGACGAGTACGAGCAGGCGCTGCTGCGCGGCGCCGCGGAGCGCGACCTGCCGCTGCTCGGCATCTGCCGCGGGCTGCAGGCGCTCAACGTCTCGCGCGGCGGGACGCTGCACCAGCACCTGCCCGACCACGTCCAGACCCATGACGCGTTCGCCCCCGCGCATGACGTCGAGGTCGCGCGGGGCTCGCTGCTGCACTGGCTCACGGAGCGCGACGGCCTGGCGGTCAACTCCTACCACCACCAGGCCGCCGACCGGATCGGGCGCGGGCTCGAGGTCGCGGCGCGCGCCCCGGACGGCACCGTCGAGGCGCTGTGGGACCCGAGCGCGAGCTTCTGCCTCGGCGTCCAGTGGCACGCCGAGCTGATGACCCACAGGGCCGAGCAGGCGAGCCTGCTCCACGGCCTCGTGCACGCCGCCTGCGGCGTGGCGCAGCCGCTGGCGCTCGTCGCCTAGGCTCCGGCCATGGCTACAGAGTTCTGGCGGGACATCAAGCCCATCGACAACGTCTTCCGGGAGCACTCGCTGCCGGAGATGTACACGCCCGACATCGCGACCGATGACGAGCGCTACTACGTGCCGTTGAGCGAGACGGTCGGCACGCGGCCGGTGTGGATCTCCGTGTCGCAGAACTCCTGGTGCGACGTGCTGCGGGCGACCGGCGCAGGGCTGGTCAACCGCCACTACCACCCGCACGAGGTGTTCGCCTACACGATCTCCGGCAAGTGGGGCTACCTGGAGCACGACTGGGTGGCGACCGCGGGCGACTTCGTCTACGAGACGCCGGGCGAGGCGCACACGCTCGTCGCCTACGAGTCGGACGAGCCGATGCAGGTGCACTTCAAGGTCAAGGGCCCCTTGATCTGGCTGGACGAGAACGGCGACGCCGAGGACTTCTTCGACGTCCACGACTACATCGACCTCTGCAAGGAGCACTACGAGAAGGTCGGCCTCGGCGCCGGCATGATCGACGCGCTGCTGCGCTGAGAGCAGGGGAGGTGATCCGCGCGGCTCGCCGCCGCGAGCTCGAGGCCCTGCGAGGCGGGCCTTCGCCGCGATCGGGATGCCGGAGATCGCCCGCGACGAGCCGCGTGTTCGAGCCCGGGCCCGAGCTCGCCGCGATCGTGGCCGAGGAGGCCCGCCGGATCCCGGGCGACGCGCCGCGCGTTGCGATGCGGCGGCCGCTGTAGACGAGGCGTCGCCCTCGTATGCAAGGCTCGCGGCGATGGCGCGTCCCGACTACTACGGGAACCCGGGCGGGGTGACCTCGGACATCGAGGTCGTGCGCGCCATCTACGCCGCGTTCGAGGACCGCGACCCGGCCGCCGCGAACCGGTTCCTGTCCGAGGACTGCGAGCTCCACCTGACCGGCACGGCGTCGGCGATCGGACGCGACGGGCCCTATCGCGGGCATGCGGGGATGCGCGAGTACTTCGCCGACGTCGCCCGCGTCTGGCCCGATCTCACCCTGCATGCGACGGATTTCCGCGCGATCCCCGGCGCCGTGGTCGTGATGGGGCACGTCGAGGCGACGTTCGAGGGCGAGCCGTTCCGGCGCAACGCGGTCTGGACCTGGAAGGTCGAGAACGGGAAGGCGACGCACGTCCGCGTCACCGGCACCGGCCCGGCTTGACAGCGCCCGGGGTGTGAGGCAACGTCGGGCTACCGGCGTCCAGACCTGAGGGGGAAGTGCAGATGGCCGAGCAGCTCTCTGAGCACGTGCTCGAGACGACCTTGCGCGTCGCGCGGGTGATGTTCCCGCACGACATGCTCCCGGACATCGCGTACGCGAAGGTGGTGAACGCGCTCGAAGCCGAGGGCGAGACCGTCGCTGCGGGCGTCGCGGCGCTCGACGAGCCGACGCCGTTCCTCGACCTCGATCCCGAGGCGCAGCTCGCCGCGATCACCGCGGCCGAGGGCAGCGCGTTCGTCGAGCTCGTGAAGTCGACCGCCGTCGTCGAGCTCTACGACAACCCGCTGGTCTGGAAGGCGTTCGGCTACGAGGGCCCGTCGGTGCACCTCGGCGGCTACATCAACCGCGGCTTCGACGACCTCGACTGGCTCCCCGACCCCCCGATCGCGCTCCCGCAGGAGGCCTGACCCATGCCGCGCTATCGCTTCGACGACGAGGACGTCGTCATCATCGTCGGCTCCGGCGCCGGCGGCGGGACGCTCGCCAACGAGCTGTGCCAGAAGGGCGTCAAGGTCGTCGTGCTCGAGGCCGGCCGCCATCACCGGCCCGAGGACTTCGTCAACGACGAGTGGCGCTCGTTCAAGCAGCTCGCCTGGCTCGACAACCGCACCACGAGCGGCTCGTTCCGCATCGCCAAGGACTTCCCGAACCTGCCGGCCTGGACCTGCAAGACCGTCGGCGGCACCACGACCCACTGGGCCGGCTGCTGCCCGCGCTTCATGGAGCACGAGTTCAAGGCCTCGACCTACTACGGCGGGATCGAGGGCGTCAACGCGCTCGACTGGCCGATCTCGCTCGCCGACGTGGAGCCGTATTACGACCGCGCCGAGACGAAGCTGGGCATCACGTCGACCAACGGCATCCCGCAGCTGCCGGCGAACAACAACTACAAGGTGTTCGCCAACGGCGCCGAGCGCGTCGGCTACAAGCGCTTCCACACGGGGCGCTACGCGAGCAGCCCGGTGCCCTACGACGGGCGGCCCGCCTCGATCCAGGACGGCTTCAACTTCCAGGGCGTCAAGAACGGCTCAAAGTGGTCGACGCTGACCGTCGAGCTGCCGCGCGCCGAGGCGACGGGCAAGCTCGACCTGCGCTCGGAAGCGCAGGTCATCCGCGTCGAGCACGACGACTCGGGGCTCGCCACCGGCGTCACCTACGTCGACGGCGACGGGCTCGAGCAGTTCCAGCGCGCACGGCTCGTCTGCCTCGCGTGCAACTCGATCGAGACGCCGCGGCTGCTGCTCAACTCGGCCTCGTCGCAGTTCCCCGACGGGCTGGCGAACTCGTCCGGCCAGGTGGGCCGCAACTACATGCGCCACCTGACCGCGTCGGTCTACGCCATCTTCGACAAGCCCGTGCGCTTCTACCGCGGCGAGACGATGGCCGGCCACATCGAGGACGAGGCGCCGCACGACGCGGCGCGCGGCTTCGTCGGCGGCTACTACCTGCAGCTGCTCGCGCTCGGCGTGCCGTTCATGGCCGCGTTCGTGAACCCCGGCGCCTGGGGCCGCGAGTTCGCCCAGATCATGGAGGCCTACGAGCGGACCGCGGGCTGCTGGCTGGTCGGGGAGGACATGCCGCAGGAGAGCAACCGCGTCACGCTCAACCGCGACGAGGTCGACCAGCACGGCCAGCCGGTGCCGAACGTGCACTTCGACGACCACCCCAACGACCTCGCGATGCGCGAGCACGCGTGGGCGGCCGGCGAGGCGCTGTACGAGTCGGTGGGCGCGATCCAGACGGTGCGCACGCCGCCCTACCCGGCGACGCACAACCTCGGCACCGCGCGCATGAGCGAGCGCCCGCAGGACGGCGTCGTCAACGCGTTCGGCCAGGCCCACGACGTGCCGAACCTGTTCGTCTCCGACGGCAGCCAGTTCACGACCGGCGCGGCGGCGAACCCGACGCTCACGATCGTGGCACTGGCGATCCGCCAGGCCGAGTACATCGCCGAGCAGCTGCGCACGCAGGCGATCCCGGCCGGCCGCTCGGCGTGGGACGGACGCGACCCCGGCGGCGGCGTGCCGGCGCTGGACGAGGTCGCCGCGTGAGCGCGCGCTACGTGCACACCTGC
This sequence comes from uncultured Solirubrobacteraceae bacterium, assembly GCA_963811595.1. Taxonomy (GTDB): domain Bacteria; phylum Actinomycetota; class Thermoleophilia; order Solirubrobacterales; family Solirubrobacteraceae; genus DASQFQ01. The sequence continues at coordinate 172,734 of CAWERW010000016.1, read as the reverse complement.
CTCCGGGTCCGCGACCCGGAGGCGTCGGTGCGCTTCTACGGCGCGCTCGGCTTCGAGCCGCGCGGGCGGCTCAACTTCTCGTCCGCGTACAACCTCTACCTCGGCCTGCCCGGCGACGGCGACGTGCTCGAGCTCACCGTCAACCAGGGCCAGGACGAGCCCTACGACCTCGGCACGGGCTACAACCACATGGCGGTCGCGGTCGACGACATCCACGCCGCGCTCGCCCAGCTGGAGCCGCTCGGCGTGGCGCCCGAGAAGCCGCCGTTCCACCCGGGCGACCGCGAGGAGCTGCCGCTGATCGCGTTCGTCGCCGACCCGGACGGCTACCGGGTCGAGCTGATCGACGGCGGGCGCTTCGACACCCCGCAGGATCCGGCAGGCTAGGAGCATGCGCAAGCTCCAGACCCAGGGCGTCCACCACATCACGCTGGTGGGCGCCGACCGCCAGACATCGATCGACTTCTGGGAGGGGGTGCTCGGGATGCCGTTCGTGTTCGAGCAGCCGAACCTCGACCGCGAGTCGGAGAGCCACCTCTACTTCGACCCGGGCGACGGGCGCCTGATCACGATCTTCACCAACGACGAGCGCACGCCGGACCCGGCGCGCACCTCGACCGACCCGGGCGCCGTGCACCACATCGCGTTCTCGGTGTCCCAGGCGACGTTCTTCCAGGCCGTCGAGCGGCTCGACGAGCGCGGCATCGAGCACTCGGGCGTCAAGGACCGCGGGTTCATGGACTCGATCTACTTCGAGGACCCGCTCGGGCTGCTGATCGAGCTCGCGTCCTACCGCTTCGAGCCGCCGGAGCGCTACACGCACGCCGAGGTGCTGCTCGAGGCGCACAAGCTGCGGGTCGAGCGCGGCGACTACAACATCGACCGCGTCCACCTCGCGGACGCCATCGAGATCCTCGTCGCGCGCACGCGCGAGACCCTGTCCGACGACCGCTCGCCGAAGAACCCCTACTAGGAGGAGACCGCATGGCCGCGAACACGCTGAACGTCCTGATGCCGAGCGTGAACAACCTGACCGCTCGGATCTTCGTGCGGGCCGCCGGGCTCGACTTCGAGGAGAAGGACGTGTGGGGCAAGACGACCGAGCCCGAGTTCCTGGCCAAGGACCCGGCGCACCTGACGCCGATGCTCGAGGAGGAGGGGCTGCCGCGCGGCACGCTGTGGGAGAGCTGCGCGATCTGCGCCTACCTCTGCAACAAGCACGGCCTCGACCAGTTCTACCCGACCGATCCGGGCGAGCGGGCGATGGTCGACAGCGCGAACTTCTACCTGATCGGCACGCTCTATCCGCTGGTCGCGCGCGCCACCTACCCGACGCTCGGCTTCCCGCAGTACCCGGGCGAGGTCGCCACCTCCGAGGCGAGCGACGAGCTCAAAGCGCAGGCCCAGCGCGACGCCGAGGCGGCGCTCGCGGAGCCTATCGGCGCGTTCCAGTTCTTCCTCGAGGGGAAGCAGTTCATCGGCGGCGACCACCCGTCGATCGCGGACATCCGCCTGTGCGCGACGCTCGAGTTCCTGAAGGCGATCGACTACGACTTCCCGGGCTGGACGCGGGAGTACCTGGAGCGCGTCGAGTCGGCGCTCGGCGACGCCTACACGGAGCCCGCCGCGGACGTGCGCGGCTTCGTGGACTCCGTGAAGGCGCCGAGCTAGGTCAGTCGCGCTGCACCACGCGGAAGCGGTTGCCGTCGGGGTCGCGGAACGTGAACATCGGCGGGACGCCGTCGCCCATGTCGATCAGCTCGGCGTCCGCGTCGACGCCGCGCTCTCTCAGCGCGGCGTGGTCGGCGGCGGCGTCGCGCGTCGCGAAGCTCACCTCGGCGCCGTCGTTGGGGACGAGCGCGAGCGTCGTGGTCGCGCCGGGCGGCGCCACCTCGAGCCAGCGCATGCCGGGGGCGAACTCGGCGTCCATGCGGACCTCGCAGCCGAGCGTGCCGGTGTAGAACGCGAGCGCCGCGTCCTGGTCGGAGACGGGGACGATGACGGTGCCGACGTGCGTGATCGCGCTCATGCCTCCAGCACCTCCTTCAGCGTCGCGACGCGCTCCCTCCAGTAGGCCTTCATGCGGTCGGCCTCGGCCGCGTCGGGCAGCCGCTCGTGGGAGAGCACCGCGGTGCTCTTCGCCTCGCCCTTCGCGGCGATCGACACGTGGACGCGGCTCGAGCCGTCGCCCCAGTCGAAGCGGGCCGAGCGCGGCGGCAGCGTGGTCCGCGCGCGCAGCTCGCCGTCGGGCAGCCAGCGCTCGCGCTCGGCCGGGTCGACCACCGCCGCGAACAGGCGCTCCACCGGCACCGCGACGGTCTTCGACGCCGTGACGGAGAAGCCGTCCTCGTGCTGGCCGATGACGTAGCCGCGGCGGGCGCGCTCGTAGCTCTTGACCACGGCCTGGACGTTCCAGGCCAGCGGGTCGCGGCCCTGGAAGTCGGCCAGGTACCGGGAGATCTCGCGCCGCGGGCGGTCCGCGGCGCCCCACTCGTCGAGCAGGTCGAACCACTCCTCCCAGCCGCGGCCGGTGCGCTCGCGGATCGTCGCGTCGGGGGCGACGAGCTGCGGCTCGGGCTCGCTCGCGCGCAGCAGCACGGCGCGCGCCGCCGTGTAGCTCTCGCCGGTCTTCTCCATCCGCGCGCGGACGAGGCGCTTGAAGGACTTCTGCACGGTCATCGGATGCTCCTTTTCGGGGCGGGCTCCGCGACCCACACTCACGAGGCACGCCGGAAAGGGCGTCTTGACCGGCGTCCCGATGGCTGAGCCACCTTTGCCCCCGCTTCGGCCGGCGGTGTGGGCGCCGGAACCGGGAGTTGGGCGCTGGGACGGCGCCAGGACGAAAGATACGCACGCGACGCCCGCCCGGCAACTAGGCTCCGTTGATGTTCGCCGCCGAGCGCGCGCCGCAGCAGGCGGAGCCGCGGCACGCGCCGGCCGGCCGCGCAGCCCCTGCGCCCACCGCCGCGCTGGCCTCGGCGATCGGCAACCGCGCGTTCGCGCGCATCGCCCGGACCCCGCTCGTGCCGATCGCCGCCCGCAACCCGATCGTGAGCGGCGTCTCCTGCTTCGCCGCCGCCACGAGCCACACGGAGCGCTTCATCGCGGACGTGCGGCGGACGGTCGTCTACGACGAGGAAACGCGGCGCTACAACGAGAACGAGGGGCTCACCGAGGGCGACTGGGGGAGCGCCCTGTTCGACGCGTGGGGCTACTGCTACATCGCGGCCTGCCTGCGGCGCGAGAGCTCGGAGCTCACGACCTGGGCGCTCGGCGAGAGCTATGACGCGATCGCGCTGACGCTGCACGAGGCGTGGGAGGCCACCGCCGGCTGGGTCTCGCCCAGCGAGGACCGCGACACCACCACCCAGGACCGCTACAACCGCGCCGTCGGCCGCTCGATCGGCGCCGCCGACGCCGACAGCGACCTCTACGAGCTGTGCTTCGACGCCATGGTCGAGGGGCGGCTCGACCTCAGCGCCGCCGGCGTCGCCCGCGGGCGGGCGCTTCAGCGCGCGTAGGCCGCGGGCACCCCGCCGTCGACATTGAGGAGGTTGCCCGTGCTCTTGCCCGAGCGCGCCGGCGACGCGAAGTGCAGCACCGCCTGGGCGATGTCGTCGGGGAAGATGTTGACCTGCAGCGTGGTCCGCTGCTTGTAGTGCTCCTCGAGCTCGTCGGGCTCGATCCCGTAGGACGCGGCGCGCTCCTCGCGCCACGACGAGTCCCAGATCCGGGAGCCCTGGAGGACGGCGTCGGGGTTCACGGTGTTGACGCGGATGCCGCTCGCGCCGCCCTCCTCGGCCAGGCAGCGGGCGAGGTGCAGCTCGGCCGCCTTGGCCGACGAGTACGCGGCGGCGTTCTTGCCCGCCACGACCGCGTTCTTGGAGGCGATGAACACGATCGAGCCGCCGCGGCCCTGGCGCTTGAGGACCGTGAACGCCTCGCGCGCCACGAGGAAGTAGCCGGTGACGAGGATGCCGTGGTTGCGGTTCCACTCCTCCAGCGTCGTCTCCTCGAGCGCCGCGCTCGAGGCCACGCCCGCGTTCGAGACGACGATGTCGACGCCGCCGAAGCGGCCGACCGCCTCCGCGAACGCGGCGCGCACCGCGTCCTCGCTGGTGACGTCGCCGCTGACCGCGAGCCCGTCGTCGCCGAAGCCCGCGACGGCCTCCTCGGCGCCCTCCTGGTCGAGGTCGAACGCGACCACGCTCGCACCCGCCGCGGCGAGCGCCTCGCCGATCGCGCGCCCGATGCCGCCCGCGCCGCCGGTGATCAGCGCGACCCGGCCCTGCAGTTCGCCCGGCGGCGGCGCCTTGGAGAGCTTGTAGAGCTCGAGCGGCCAGTACTCGATCCCGAAGCTCTCGGCGGCGTCGAGCGACACGAACTCGTCGAGCGCGTGCGCGCCCGCCATCACCTCGATCGCGCGGTGGTAGAGGTCGCGCGACAGCTTCGAGTTCTTCGTCGTCGTGCCCGCGGAGACGAGCCCGAGGTGCTGGACGAGGACGACCCGCGGGTCGGGATCGGCCGGCTCGGTCGTGTCGTCGGCGTGCGCGTCGACGTAGGCGCGGTAGTCCTCGCGGAACGCCTCGGCGCGCTCGGCGATCCGCTCCCGCAGCGCCTCGGCGTCGTCGGCCTCGGGGTCGTAGGGGATCCACAGCGGCACGCGCTTCGTGTGGACGAGGTGGTCGGGGCAGGGGGCGCCGACCGTGACGAGCCGCTCGGCGTCGGCCGAGGAGACGAACTCGAGCGCGCGCTCCGACGTGTCGACGGTCAGCAGCTTGTGCTTCTCGCTCGAGACGGCGCCGCGGATCGCGGGCAGCAGCTCGCCCAGCAGCTCGGGCTTCGCGCGCTGCGCGGCCGGGTGCGGGCCGCCGAAGCGCGGGGTGTCGCCGGTGCGCTCGTTGACGAACGCGACCGCCTGGTTGATGACCTCGATCGTCTTCCGATAGGCCTCCTCGGCGCTGTCGCCCCACACCACGAGCCCGTGCTTGGCGAGCACGACGAGCTTGAGCCCGGGGTTCTCGCGCGCCGCCTCGCCGACCTGCTTGGAGAGCGTGAAGCCGGGCCGGATGTAGGGGATCCACGCCGCCTCGTCGCCGAAGCACTCGTGCACGAGCCGCTCGCCGTCGGCGCTGCCGGCCAGCACGTTGATCCCGTCGGGGTGCGTGTGGTGCACGTGCGGGGCCGGGACGAACGCGTGCAGCAGCGTCTCGATCGACGCGCGCGGCATCGCGGGGTCGATCTGGCAGCGCGCGAGGTAGGCGACCATGTCCTCGTCGGACATCTCGTCGCGGTCGAGCAGCGGCAGCATCTCGTCCATCCGCAGGCCGGTGAAGTCGGCGGCCTCCATCGTCGCGAGGTCCGAGCCCGAGCCCTTGACCCACATGACCGGCACCTCGCGCCCGGCGTGGTCGGTCGCGGTGCCCTTGGCCGACGTGTTGCCGCCGCCGAAGTTCGAGACCGCGCGGTTGGCGCCCAGCAGGTGCGAAGCCTGCACGAGCTGCTCGAGCACGTCGTCCGGAACCGGCTCGGACGGCCACAGGTCCTCGACGTGGTCGACGAGTGGGGTGACGGTGCTCATCGGTGGATCTCCTGTCGGGTCTGGCGTTCGCTGGCGACGCGCTCGGCGTAGCCGGAGGCGCGCAGCTCGGCGACCGGATCCTCGGCGGCGCCGAGGGCGGCGCGAGCGCGCGCGCAGATGGGGCGGACATCGGTGCGGTAGGCCTCGAGCAGCGCCTCGTGGCCGCCGAGCACGTCGCCCGCCTGCTGGCAGGCGCGCAGCTTCTCGCGGTCGACGAGCAGCGCCTTCGCGTAGGCCTCCTGGAGGTTGACGACGGACAGCACCATCGCCTCGACCTTCGGCTCGACGTTGTGCGCCTGGTCGATCGTGAGCCGCGGCAGCGGGTGGGTGGGGTCCGCATCCAGCTCGAAGAAGATGAGGAACAGCTCGAACGGGTTGACCGAGCCGACGATCAGGTCGTCGTCGGCGTACTTGCGGTTGTTGAAGTGGAAGCCGCCGAGCCGCCCCTCGGCGTCGAGCGTGGCGACGATCTGCTCGATGTTCACGCCCTGGGCGTGGTGGCCGAGGTCGACGAGCACCTTCGCGCGCTCGCCGAGCTTCTGGCAGGTGACCAGGGCGGAGCCCCAGTCCGCGAGGTCGGTGGCGTAGAAGGCGGGCTCGAACAGCTTGTACTCGACGAGCAGCTCCTGTTCGTCGGGCAGCTCGGCGTAGAGCGCCGACAGCGACTCGTGCAGGCGCCGCCGGCGCTCGCGCAGGTCGTCCTGGCCCGGGTAGTTGGTGCCGTCGGCGAGCCACAGCGACTGCGCGGTCGAGCCGAGCGCGTCGGCGATCCCGAGGCACTCGACGAGGTGCGCGAGCGCCTTCTCGCGCACGCGCGCCTCGGGGTGGGTCACCGATCCGAGCTTGTAGTCGGGGTCCTGGAACAGGTTCGGGTTGACGGCGCCGACCCGCAGCCCGCGGTCCTCGACGTACGCGCGCAGCGCGCCGTAGTCGTCGACGGTGTCCCACGGGAAGTGGAACGCGACGGCCCCGGCGGTGCCCGTGAGGCGGTGGACCTCGGCGGCATCGTCGACCTTCTCGAACACGTCGCGCGGGCGGCCCGGCTGGGGGAAGGTGCCGAACCGGGTGCCGGAGTCGCCGTAGCCCCACGACGGGGTCTCGATCACAAGCTCGCGCAGGCGGGCCTCGACGTCGGTCACGGTGTCCTCTCCTCGATCGGCAGGCCGGTCACGGCCAGGAAGCGTTGGTAGGTCTCGTCGTCGCCGGACGGCTCGTAGACGACCGGGTGGGCGGACGCCGCGGCGGCCTCGCGCAGCTCGGCCCGCGAGCCGAGCTCGCCGGCGGCGCGCGCCTGCACGAGCACGTTGCCCAGCGCGGTCGCCTCGACCGGCCCGGCCAGCACCTCGCGGCCGCACAGGTCGGCGGTCAGCCGGCACAGCAGCGCGTTGCGCACGCCGCCGCCGACGACATGGATGCGGTGGACCTCGCGGCCGCTGACGGCCTCGAGCCGCTCGAGCGTCCAGCGGTACTTGCAGGCGAGCGAGACGAGGATGCTGCGCACGACCGCGCCGGGCTCGCGCGGGGCGCTCTGGCCGGCCGCCTCGCAGGCGGCGGCGATCCGCTGCGTCATGTCGCCGGGGCGCAGCAGCGCCTCGTCGTCGGGGTCGAACAGCGGGACCTCACCGGTCTCGGCCTCGGCGAGCCGGTGCAGCTCGTCGTAGGGCGGGTCGTCCCAGGCCTTGCGGCTCTCCTCGAGCAGCCACAGCCCCATCACGTTCTTGAGCAGCCGCGTCGTGCCGTCGATCCCGCGCTCGTTGGTGAGGTTGGCCTCGCGCGCGGCGGCGCTCAGCACGGGGTCGGGCAGCTCGAGGCCGAGCAGCGACCACGTGCCGCTCGACAGGATCGCGGCGTGCTCGTCGGCGCCCGCGGCGGCGAACGCCGACGCGGTGTCGTGGCTCGCCACCGCGTAGACCGCCGGGTCGCCGAGGTCGTGGTGCGCGAGCAGAGGCCCGAGCGTCGTGCCCGGCTCGACCAGCGGCCCGAACAGGCGCTCCGGCAGCCCGAGCTCGGCGATCGCCTCGCCCGCCCACTCGCCGCTGCGCGCGTCGAGCAGCCCGGTGGTCGACGCGTTCGTGCGCTCGTTGGCGAGCTCGCCGCACAGCCACAGCGCCAGCAGGTCGGGGACGAGCGCGATCCGCTGCGCGCTGTCGAGCGCGGCCGAGCCCTCGTCGGCCAGCAGCTGGAAGACGGTGTTGATCGGCATCGTCTGGATCCCGGTCGCGGCGTACAGGCGCTCCGCGGGCAGGCGCTCGAAGGCGCGCTCCACCATGCCCTCGGTGCGGTCGTCGCGGTAGTGGAAGGGCAGGCCGAGCACCCGCTGCTCGGCGTCGAGCAGCGCGTAGTCGACGCCCCAGGTGTCGACGCCGATGCCGTCGACCGCGCCGGCGCGGCGCAGGCCCTCGAGGCACTCGGTGAACAGGTGCAGGAGGTTCCAGCGCAGGCCGTCGGGGAGCCGGACCGGGCGGTTCTCGAAGCGATGCGCCTCGCTCAGCTCGACGCGTCCGGAGTCCAGCCGGCCGGTCAGCACGCGGCCGCTGGTGGCGCCGAGGTCGACGGCCGCGTAGTCAGGCAAGGTGGAAGACCTCCTCGAGACGCACGAGCCCCGCGTCGGCGCGCTCGCCGAAGAACTCGGCCATCTCGCGCTGCCAGCGGTCGTTGACCTCGGTGGCGGCCATCGCCCGCTGCGCCGCCTCGAAGTCGTCGGTCTCGACGTAGCCGACCAGCAGCCCGTCCTCGCCGAGGAACAGCGAGTAGTTGCGCCAGCCGGACTCGCGCAGCGCCTCCAGCATCTCCGGCCACACCTCGCGGTGGCGCGCCTTGTACTCCTCGAGCCGCTCGGGGCGGACGCGCAGCAGGAAGCAGACGCGCTCCACGTCAGCTCACCTCCGCGTACTCGAGGCCGAGGATCGAGGCGACGCGGCGCACCTCGCCGGCCACGTGGCCGACGCCGAGCGCGACGTGGTGGGTCGGGCCCTGCTCGCACCAGCGCTCGAAGAACTCCGCGGGCGGATGGGCGAAGCGCAGGCGGCTGTTGGTGTTGCCGATCCGGAACGTCTCGCCGGGGATCGACTCGCCCTCGGCCACCAGCAGCTTCAGCCGCCCGTCGGCCGTCTGGGTGCAGCCGACGATCGTCACCGGGCCGTAGCGGACCTTGAACTCGACGCTCAGGCCGGCGCCGCGCTTGCCGTGGTAGAGCTGGAGCGCGCGCAGCGTCGGCTGCTCCTGCGCGATCGCGACGTGGCCGGGGCCGTCGTGGCCCATCAGGACGAACTCCTCGTCGAAGTCGAGCGCGTAGTACTCGGTGTAGGAGCCGCCGGCGCCGAGCCGGTCGAGGATCAGCTGCGCGAGGTTGGTCTTGAGGTCGCCCTCGCCCGCGGTCGGGATCCCGCGCGCGGTCAGCAGCGAGTTGCCGACGATCACCCCGGCGCCGAGCCGCTCCGCCTCGTTGCCGTCCGCGCCGCGGTAGTAGTAGGTCAGCGCGTCGAGCTCGAAGTCAGCGGCGAGCTTGTCGAGCCCGACCGCCACGCGCGCCGACCAGTCGAGCTGGTCGTCCTCGATCGGCCCGGCGATCGGGTCGTCGGACGGGTCGGCGAACGCGAACATCGCGCGGATCTCGGCCTCCTTGGCCGCGACTTCCTCGTCGCTCGCCTGCGCCGTCCGGACCCCGAGGTCGTCGATCTCCAGCACCTCGACGTGCGCGCCGACCTGCGCGTGGACCATCGTGAAGTCGGCGTACATGTCGAGCATCCCCGGATAGACGTGTCCGAGGAAGCCGATCCGCGCGCGTCGCAGCTCGCGCGCCACGCCCGCGGCACGCACCCAGGCGGCGATCTTGGCCCACGCGCGCTCGTCGCCGTCGATCGTCCCCGCGACGGTGTCGTAGGGGATGCGCGCGCGGGTGAACGCTCCCGCGAGCTCGGGCACGCAGCAGGCGGCGCAGTTCGCCAGCCACTCGCCCGTGCCCGTGTTCGCGTAGTCGAGGCTGCCGGCCGGCTGCAGCCCGAGCAGCACGACCGGCGCCTTGGCGGCCTGCACGACCGGGAGCACCGTGCTCGAGGTCGCGTACGTCACGGCATGGCAGAGCACGAGGTCGACCTGGGCCTGCGCGAAGCGGTCGCCCGCCTCGCGCGCGGCCTGCTCGGAGTCCACGAGCCCGGCGGAGATGACCTCGCCGCCGAGCTCGCCGACGCGTTCCTCCACGCGCCGCTGGTAGCCCTCGATGCGCTCCTTGAGCCCCTCGAACTGCGGCCAGTAGGCCGCCAGTCCGATGCCGAAGACGCCGACCGCCGTCATCGCCGACTCAGAAGTCGAAGTCGTCGATGTTGTCCTGCTTGAACGTCGTCAGCGGGCCGAGCACGATCTCGCCGTTCTTCCCGATCGTGTACTCGCCGAGCCGTCCGGCCGTGAACTTCTCGCCCTCCTTGCCGGTGATGCGCCCGGCGACGAGCGCCGCGGCGGCCTGGCCCGCGAGGTAGCCGACGTCCTTGGGGACCCACAGCTGGAACTCCTCCACCGTCCCGTCCTTGACGAACTTGCGCATCTGGTTGGGGAAGCCGAGCCCGGTCAGCTTGACCTTGCCCTTCTGGGGCGAGGTTGACAGGTAGCGGGCGGCGGCCGCGACGCCGACCGTGGTCGGCGAGATGATGCCCTTGAGGTTCGGATACGCCTGGATCAGGCCCTGCGTCTCCTGGAAGGACTTCTGGTCGTCGTCGTCGCCGTAGGCGGTCTTCACGAGCTTGATGTCCTTGTACTTCGGGTCCTTCAGCGTCTCCTTCATCACCTCGATCCAGGCGTTCTGGTTCGTGGCGTTGGCGGTCGCCGAGAGGATCGCGATCTCGCCCTTGTTGCCGATCTGCCTGGCGATCGACTCGACCTGGTTCTTGCCGACGAGCGCGGTCGTGACCTGGTTGATGAACACGCTGCGCGCGTCCGGCGCGACGTCGGAGTCCATCCCGACGATCTTCACGTCCTTCTGGGCGGCCTGCTTGAGGGCCGGGGCGACGGCGTTGGGGTCGTTGCCGGCGATGATGATCGCGTCCGGCTTCTGCTGCACGGCGGAGTTGATGATCGGGATCTGGGTCGACGCGCCGGCGTCGGTCGGGCCGGAGATGCGGTTCGAGCCGCCGAGCTCCTTGAGCGCCTCGTCGACGCCGGAGTGCTCGAACTCCTCATAGGGGTTGCCGAGCTGCTTCGGGATCGAGACCGTCTTGAGGCCCTTCGGGATCTCGGCGTCGGGCTTCGCCGCGCCGCTCGACTCCGACGACGAGCTGCTCGACGAGCTCTCGTCGTCCTGGGTCTCGCCGCAGGCGGCGAGGATGAGCGTGGACGCCAGCAGGGCGAGCACGGCGAACAGCACGCGCAGCGAGCGCGAACGTGCGGACATGACTAGGGACCCTCCTCGGGATGTTGGTGTGACCTGCGCCGTCGCGTCTCCTTGACGCGGCGGACGACGTTGGGACCGAGCACGGAGCCGACGAGCAGCGTGCCGGTGACGATCTGGATCCAGTAGGACGAGATCGACTCTGAGAGCAGCAGCGCCTTCTGGATGGCGCCGAGCAGGAACAGCGCGAGCACGACCCCGACGATCGTGCCGCGCCCGCCGAAGATCGAGACGCCGCCGAGCAGCACCGCGGTGATCGCGGTCAGCTCGAAGCTCTGGCCGACGTTGGCGGCCGCCGTCGAGTTGCGCAGCGAGATCACGATGCCCGCGAGCGCCGCCACGGTGCCCGACAGCACGAACAGGATCAGCTTGATCCGCTTGACCCGCAGGCCCGCGAAGTAGGCCGCCTCCTCGTTGGCGCCGATCGCGTAGACGGAGCGCCCGAACGGCGTCGCGTGCAGCAGCACCGCGAACGCGACGGCGAGGAGCGCGAACAGCACGACGGTGTTCGGGATGAACGTGCCGGCGAAGTTGCCGAACGCGCGGTCCGTCCACGTGGCGGGGAAGTCGGTGACCGACTCGTCGCCGATGACGACGTAGGCGAGCCCGCGGAACAGCGCCAGCGTGCCGATCGTCACCGCCAGCGACGGCAGCCCGAGGCGCGTCACGAGCACGCCGTTGAACGCGCCGCACAGCGCGCCGGCCACGAGGCAGATCGGGATGATGAACTCGATCGGCAGGCCGCTGTTCCACAGGGACGCGGTCAGCGCGCTCGCGAACGCGAGCACCGACGCGACCGACAGGTCGATCTCCGCCGCGACGATCACGAGCACGAGCGGCAGCGCCATCAGCGCGACCTCGGAGAAGTCGAGCGACCCCGTGGTGAAGGAGTCGGTGGTCAGGAACTCCGACGACAGGCTCTGGCCGGCGACGCAGGTGACGAGGATGAGGCCGACGAGCAGCGTCTCCCAGCGGCCCGCGAGCGCGCGCAGGCGCTCGGCGGCCGGCGTGGGCGCCGTCTGCGGCGGGGCGGGGGCGGCCGACTCAGCCTGCACGGCGCGCGCTCCTCCGCCGCAGGGCGGCCTCGATGCGGACGGCGAGCAGCCGGTCGAACGCGATCGCGAGCAGCAGCAGCGCGCCGATCGCGGCCTGCTGCCAGAACGCCTCGACGCGCAGCACGATCAGCGAGCTCGTGATCGTGCCGAGCAGCAGCGCGCCCAGCGCGGCGCCGTAGACGCTGCCGGTGCCGCCGAAGATCGCGACGCCGCCGACCACGGCCGCGGCGATCACGGTCAGCTCGTAGCCGGTGGCGGCGGTCGCGTCGACGGTGGCGAAGCGCGCGGTGAAGAGCACGCCGCCGAGGCCGGCGAGCGCGCCGGCCAGCCCGAACGCGGTCAGCACGCGGCGGTCCGAGCGCACGCCGGCGAGCCGCGCCCCCTCGGGGTTCGAGCCGATCGCGTAGAGCTCGCGGCCGGCGCGGAAGTCGCGCAGCCACTGCCCGACGACGAGCACGACCACGAGCGCGATCAGCACGAGGTAGGGGACGCCGAGGATCGTCCCGGTGCCGATGTTCAGGAACGGGTCGGGCAGCGTCTCGGCGTTGACCTGGCGCCCGTCGGTCCACAGGAACGCGAGGCCGCGGAACGCGTACAGCGTGCCCAGCGTGACCACGAGCGCCGGGACCTGGCCCCAGGTGGTGAGCACGCCGTTGAGCAGGCCGCAGGCGCCGCCCAGCGCCATTCCGAGCACGAACACGATCACGAGCGGGGTGCCGGGGCTGCTCGACAGCAGGTCGCCGGCCATGAACGCGCTCAGCCCGACGACGGAGCCGACCGACAGGTCGACGTTGCGCGTGATGATCACGAGCGTCTGGCCGACTGCGAGGATCGCGAAGATCGACGCGTTGAGCGCCAGGTTGCGCAGCGAGGCGGTCTCGATGAAGCGCGGCTCGAGGATCGCGGTGACCGCGATCAGCAGCGCGAGCGCGACGACGATGCCGAGCTCGCGGATGCGGAAGACGCGCTCGGTCAGCCGGCGGGCGCGCTCGCCCTCGAGCGGGGCGGTGGCGACGCTCACGCGGCGGCCTCCGCGGTCGCGGTCGCCAGCCGGATCACGCTCTCCTCGTCGGCCTCCGCGCGCGACAGCTCGCCGGTGAGGCGGCCCTCGTGCATGACGAGCACGCGGTCGGCCATGCCGAGCACCTCGGGCAGCTCGCTCGAGATCATCAGCACGGCGACGCCCTCGCCGGCCAGCTCGCTCATCAGCCGGTGGACCTCGGCCTTCGTGCCGACGTCGATGCCGCGCGTGGGCTCGTCGACGATCAGCAGCTTCGGGCCGGTGGCGAGCCACTTGCCGAGCACGACCTTCTGCTGGTTGCCGCCCGAGAGCGTGCCGACGCTGTCGCTCAGCCGGTGGAACTTCAGCTGCAGCCGCGCCGCCCACTCCTCGGCGAGCGACGTCTCGTCGCTGCTGCGGATCAGCCCCAGCCGCGCGAGCGCGCGCAGGCGCGTGAGCGACGTGTTGCGCGCGATCGACAGGTCCATGACCAGCCCCTGCTGGCGGCGGTCCTCGGGCACGAAGCCGATGCCGGCGCGCATGGCGGCGAGCGGCCGGCCGCCCGGCAGCCGCCTGCCCGCGATCTCGGCGTGGCCCGCGTCGGGCTTGTCGATGCCGAAGATCGCCCGCGCCACCTCGCTGCGACCGGCGCCGACGAGCCCGGCCAGCGCGACGATCTCGCCGGCGCGGACCTCGAACGAGACGTCGAAGAAGACGCCCTCGCGGGTGAGCCGCTCGACCTTCAGGACGGTCTCGCCGACGTCGGTGTCCTGCTTCGGGAAGAGCGCGCTGAGGTCGCGCCCGACCATGCGGCGGACCATGTCGTCGGTGGTCATGTCGGCGGTCCGCGCGTCGTGCACGACGGCGCCGTCGCGCATGACGGTGACGGTGTCGCAGATCGTCGTCACCTCGTCGAGGCGGTGCGAGATGAACAGCACCGCGGCGCCCGCCTCGCGCAGCGTGCGCACGACCGAGAACAGTCGCTCGACCTCCGGGCCCGAGAGCGCGGCGGTCGGCTCGTCCATGACCAGCATCCGCGCGTCGAAGCTGAGCGCCTTGGCGATCTCGACGATCTGCTGGTCGGCGATCGAGAGGCCGCGCACGGGGCGCTCGGGGTCGAGGCGGACCCCGAGCCGGTCGAGCAGGCCCTTCACGTCGCGGTGCATGGCGCTGCGGTCGATCCGCTTGAGGCCGCGCAGCGGGTGGTAGCCCATGACGACGTTCTCCGCGACGCTGAGGTCGGGGAACAGCGTCGGCTCCTGGTAGATGACCGCGATGCCCGCGTCGCGCGCGGCGTGGGGGGAGTGGAAGTCGACCTCCGCGCCGTCGACGAGCATGACGCCCGCGTCGCGCCGCACGACGCCGCCGAGCACCTTGACGAGCGTCGACTTGCCGGCGCCGTTCTCGCCGATCAGGGCGCGCACCTCGCCGGGGCGAAGCGTCAGGTTGCCGTCGCGCAGCGCGCGCACGGCGCCGTACGACTTGGCGGCCTCGCGCAGCTCGACGATCGGGGTGTCCCCGGTGATCTCGGTCCTCTCCTCCATCCGACCAATAACAATCACAACAGAACATTCCGGGCGTGTCAAACGCTTGACAACGCGCCAGGCGCGCCGCTACCGTCGCTGCGGTCAGCGGCGCCTGGAGCACCTATCGCACAGAAACGAACAGAAGGCAGGAAGGTGCTTGCGGAGACGCGCCGGCGCGAGATCGCCGAGGCGCTGCGCAGCAACGGCGCCGTGACGGTCGCCGAGGTCGAGTCGCGCTTCGGCGTCTCGCCCATGACCGCGCGCCGCGACCTCGACGAGCTCGAGCGGCGCGGCCTGCTGCGGCGGACGCACGGCGGCGCGGTGCTGCCCAGCACCGCCGCGCACGAGGACTCGTTCGCCCGCCGCATGAAGGTCGAGACGGAGGCCAAGCGCCGGCTCGCCGAGGAGGCCGTGGCGATGCTCTCGCCGCGCGAGACCGTCTTCCTCGACTCCTCGACGACGAGCTACTTCGTCGCGCGGCGCATGATCGAGACGGGCCTCGCCGCGACGGTGCTCACGAACTCGCTGCCCGTGATGGAGCTGATCTTCAACGAGGGCGGGCCCGAGGTGGAGCTGATCGGAGTCGGCGGCACGCTGCGGCGGCTCACGCGCTCGTTCGTCGGGCCGTTCGCGGTCCGCACGGTCCAGGGCCACTTCGCCGACCGCCTGTTCCTGAGCGTCAAGGGCCTGACCGAGAACGGGGTGATGACCGACGCCGACTCGCTCGAGGCCGAGGTCAAGCGCACGATGATCCCCCAGGCCGGCGAGGCGACCCTGCTCATCGACTCGACGAAGCTGCTGACGCGCGGCCTGAGCGTGATCGCGCGGGTCTCCGAGATCTCCGGCGTCGTCGTCCACGGCGTGACGACCGCCGACACCGCGCCGCTGGTCGCCGCGGGCGTGAGCGTGCTCGCGCTCGACGACGTGTGAGTTTCTGTGCGGTGATGGTCGGGTAACGCTGCCTCCCGAGAGAGGGAGGACGCGCTGTGATCAAGAACGAGCAGTGGCGCAGGACCCTGCTGGCCGCGATGGCCAACTACATCGACGCCGGGTCGATCGTGGCCGGCGCGGTGGCGCTCCCGATCTGGGCCGAGCACTTCGGCTTCGGCAGCTCGTTCGTCTCGTTCCTCGGCGCGTTCAGCTCGAACGCGATCGCGGCGGGCCTCGGCGCGCTGATCGGCGGCCGCATCTGCGACGTCCTCGGCCGCAAGAAGATCTACCAGTGGGACCTGCTGCTGTACGCGTTCGGGACGCTGTGGATCGTCTTCGCGTTCGAGCCGTGGATGCTGCTCGTCGGCTTCTTCATCGTCGGCCTGACCGTCGGCGCGGACGTGCCCGCGTCGTGGACGCTCATCACGGAGACCGCCCCGAGCGATCGCCGCGGGCGCTTCGCCGGCCTCGCGCAGGTCCTCTGGTACGTCGGGGCGATCGCGCCGCTGCTGTTCGGGCTCGTGCTGCTCGACCTCGAGATGCTCGCGACGCGGATCATCTTCGCCCACCTGCTGATCGTCGCCCTGATCACGTGGGCGCTGCGGCAGGGGATGACGGAGTCATCGCTGTGGGAGAAGGCACGCGGCAAGGAGGCTGACTCGAGCGCCCAGGCGTACCGCGAGCTGCTGAGCCGGCGCTTCGCCCGGCCGCTGCTTTTCCTGATCGTCATGTACGGCGTCTGGAACCTCGTCGCGGGAACCTACGGGCTGTTCTTCCCCTTCATCCTCGACGCCGTCGGCGAGACCACCGACCGCGCGAACCTCGCGCTGCAGGCGATCTGGTTCGTCTCGACCGCGCTGGCGGTGGCGTTCGTCTACATGCCGCTGATCGACCAGGTGAGCCGGCGGGCGATGCTGTTCTGGAGCTCCGTGCTGCAGCTCGCGGCGTTCGTGCCGTTCATCTTCTTCGACGTCACGTTCTTCACCGCGCTGATCAACGTCGTGCTGTTCGGCGCGGGAGCGGGCATCGGCCAGCAGTCGCTGTTCCAGCTCTGGAGCGGCGAGCTGTTCCCGACCATGCTGCGCTCGACCGCGCAGGGCTTCATGTTCGGCGTGGTCCGGATCGCGCTCGGCATCTGGCTGCTCGTGCTGCTGCCGGTGATGGAGAACGAGGGCTTCCGCACCCTCTCGATCGTGCTGTTCGCGATGCTGTTCATCAGCGGGCTCGTGGGCGTCCTGTTCGCGCCGGACACCAGGGGCCGCGACCTCGAGGAGGCGCAGGAGGCGTCGACGCGGCCGCGGGTCGGCTCGCTCGAAGCCGAGACGGCGTAGATAATCGGACCCGGTGTCCGGGTCCGGATACGTCCGGCGGCACGAGTCCGCCCTTCTGCTCGTCGGCGCCGTCGAGCCCGAGGTCGTGCCCTGGCTGCGCGCGGCCGGCTACTCGTGCCGCGCGGTGCCCGACGCGAAGGCGGCGCGCAAGGCGCTCGCCGAGGCGCCCGCGGGCCTGATCCTCGTCGCCGGCGACGGCAAGCAGGACGCGGCGGCGGTCTGCACGGCGCTGCGCGCCGAGGCGCGGATGGGGGAGGCGTGGCTGCTCGCGATCACCGACCGCAGCGACGGCCGCGGCGCGGTGGAGGCGCTGCAGGCGGGCGCGGACGACTACGTGCCCCGGCCGTTCACGCGCACGGAGCTGCTGGCACGGGCGCGGGCGGGCGCGCGCGCCGCGCAGCAGCGCTCCGACGACACGCTCCTGCGCGCGCTGATGGTCAACGTGCCGGGCGCGATCTACCGCTCGGCGTGGCACGAGGAGCACCGGCTCGCGCTGATCAGCGACGAGATCGAGCGCATCTCGGGCTACCCGCCGGAGAACTTCATCGCCAGCGAGAAGCGGACGCTGATGAGCATCATCCACCCCGACGACCGCGACGGGGTGCGCAAGCGCGTCGCCGACTCGGCCACCGAGGACGCGCCGTTCGTGCTCGAGTACCGGATCGTCCACGCGGACGGCTCGGTGCGCTGGGTGCTCGACCGCGGCCAGCTCGTGCGCGGCCCGGGCGGGCGGCTGTGGATGGACGGCGCGATCTTCGACATCACCGACCGGCGCGAGGCCGAGGAGGCACTGCGGCAGCAGGAGATCGAGGCGGTCCGGACGGAGGAGATCCGGGCCTCGCGGGCGCGCATCATCGAGGCCGCCGACGCGGCGCGGCGCAAGATCGAGCGCGACCTTCACGACGGCGCACAGCAGCGGCTCGTGGCGATGGCGCTGAACGTCCGCGTGGCCCGGGCGCGGCTCGAGCGCGACCCGGAGTCGGCCGGCCCGTTCCTCGAGGAGCTCGGAAAGGAGCTCGCGGAGGCGTCGGCCGAGTTGCGCGAGCTCGCCCGCGGCATCCACCCGGCGGTGCTGACCGAGCGCGGGCTGGCGCCGGCGATCGAGACGCTGGCGTCGCGGGCGCCGGTGCCGGTCGAGATCGAGGGCGTGCTGCCCGAGGGGCGGCTGCCCGCGATCGCCGAGGCGACCGCCTACTTCACGGTCTCGGAGGCGCTCACGAACGTCGCGAAGTACGCGAGCGCCTCGCACGCGACGGTGCGGCTGGCGAGCGCGGACGGCGAGCTCGTGGTCGAGATCCGCGACGACGGCGTCGGCGGCGCCGCGGCGAGCACCGGCTCCGGCCTCGCGGGACTCGCCGACCGGGTCGGCGCGTGCGACGGCTCGCTCAGCGTCGAGAGCCCGCCCGGCGAGGGAACGCTCGTGCGCGCGGTGCTGCCGCTGAACGGGGTCTAGCGCCGGGCCTCGCGGCCCTTGACGAACGCGCGGGCGCCGAGCGCCACGAGCACGAGGCCGAACGCCCAGCCCATGAGCTGGCCGCTGCCGTACGCGGTGCTCGTGTCGTAGTCGCGGAAGAAGCCGGAGACGAGCAGGGCGACGCCCCAGGCGAAGAGGAAGACCCCGGAGAGCATGCGTGCCATGACCCCGAACATCGGCGGCTCGCCCGCCGGGCATGAGCCGGCGGGTCGCCGCGTAGACCGGGCGGCCAGTCCTCAGCCGCCCACGTAGTCCGCGAGATGCTCGCCGGTGAGGGTGGAGCGGCCGGCGACGAGGTCGGCGGGGGTGCCCTCGAAGACGATCCGCCCGCCGTCGTGGCCGGGGCCCGGGCCGAGGTCGATGATCCAGTCGGCGTGCGCCATGACGGCCTGGTGGTGCTCGATGACGATCACCGACTTGCCCGAGTCGACGAGCCGGTCCAGGAGCGCGAGCAGCTGCTCGACGTCGGCGAGGTGCAGGCCGGTGGTCGGCTCGTCGAGGATGTAGACCCCGCCCTTGTCACCCATGCGGGTGGCCAGCTTGAGCCGCTGTCGCTCGCCGCCGGACAGCGTCGTCAGCGGCTGGCCGAGGCTGAGGTAGCCGAGCCCGACGTCGGCGAGCCGGTCGAGGATCTTGTGCGCGGCCGGCACCTTCGCCTCGCCGTCGCTGAAGAACGCCTCCGCCTCGGTCACCGACATCGCGAGCACCTCGCTGATGTCGCGGCCGCCGAACTTGTAGTCCAGCACCGACGCCTCGAAGCGCTTGCCCTCGCACTCCTCGCAGGTGGTGGCGACGGTCTCCATGATCCCGAGATCGGTGTAGATGACGCCGGCGCCCTTGCAGTTGGGGCAGGCGCCCTCGGAGTTGGCGCTGAACAGCGCGGGCTTCACGCCGTTGGCCTTCGCGAACGCCTTGCGGATCGGGTCGAGCAGCCCGGTGTAGGTGGCAGGGTTGCTCCGCCGCGAGCCGCGGATCGCGCCCTGGTCGATCGCCACGACCTCGTCGCGCCCGGCCACCGAGCCGTCGATCAGCGAGCTCTTGCCGGAGCCGGCGACGCCCGTGACCACCACCAGCACGCCGAGCGGGATGTCGACGTCGACGTCCTGCAGGTTGTTCGTGCTCGCGCCTCGCACCTCCAGCGCGTCCGACGCCGTCCGCACCGACTCCTTCAGCGCCGCGCGGTCGTCGAGGTGGCGGCCGGTGACGGTGTCGCTCGCCCGCAGCTCGTCGAGCGTGCCCTCGAAGACCACCTCGCCGCCGGCGCTGCCCGCGCCGGGGCCGAGGTCCACGATGTGGTCGCCGATCGCGATCGTCTCCGGCTTGTGCTCGACGACGAGCACCGTGTTGCCCTTGTCGCGCAGCTGCAGCAGCAGGTTGTTCATCCGCTCGATGTCGTGCGGGTGCAGCCCGATGGTCGGCTCGTCGAAGACGTAGGTGACGTCGGTGAGCGACGAGCCGAGGTGGCGGATCATCCTGGTGCGCTGCGCCTCGCCGCCCGACAGCGTGCCCGACGGGCGGTTCAGCGACAGGTAGCCGAGCCCGATCTCGACGAACGAGTCGAGCGTGTGCCGCAGGTTCTGCAGCAACGGCGCGACGGACGGCTCGTCCAGGCCCGCGACCCACTCCGCGAGGTCCGTGATCTGCATCGAGGAGACGTCGGCGATGCTGACCCCGCCGATCTTGGAGGACCGGGTCGCCTCGCTGAGCCGGGTGCCGTCGCAGTCGGGGCAGGTGGTGAACACGACCGCGCGCTCGACGAAGGCGCGGATGTGCGGCTGCATCGCCTCGACGTCCTTGGACAGGAACGACTTCTGGATCTGCGGGATGAGCCCCGCGTAGGTCAGGTTGATCCCCTCGACCTTGATCTTGGTCGGCTCCTTGTAGAGGAGGTCGTGGAGCTCGCGCTTGTTGAACTTCTTGATCGGCTTGTCCGGGTCGAAGTAGCCGCAGCCGCGGTAGATGCGCCCGTACCAGCCCTCCATGCTGTAGCCGGGGATCGTGAGCGCGCCGTCGTTGAGCGACTTGCTGTCGTCGTAGAGGGCGGACAGGTCGAAGTCGCTGACCGAGCCGCGGCCCTCGCAGCGCGGGCACATGCCGCCGGTGCGGCTGAAGCTCGCGGTCTTGGTGATCGTCTTGTCGCCGCGCTCGACGGTGATCCCGCCGCTCGCGCTGACGGAGGCGACGTTGAACGAGTACGCGCCGGGGCCGCCGATGTGCGGCTGGGCGAGCCGGCTGAAGAGGATGCGCAGCATCGCGTCGGCGTCGGTGGCGGTGCCGACCGTCGAGCGCGGATTGGAGCCCATCCGCTCCTGGTCGACGCTGATCGCGGTCGTCAGCCCGTCGAGCACGTCGACGTCGGGGCGCGCCAGCGTCGGCATGAAGCCCTGCACGAACGTGCTGTACGTCTCGTTGATCAGCCGCTGCGACTCGGCGGCGATCGTGCCGAACACGAGCGAGCTCTTGCCCGAGCCGGAGATGCCGGTGAACACCGTCAGCCGGCGCTTCGGGAGCTCGATGCTGATGTCCTTGAGGTTGTTCACGCGCGCGCCCTGCACGCGGATGAGGTCGTGGCTGTCCGCGATGCTCATCGTGTCTCCATCTGTTCGGCGTCGACCAGCCAGCGGCCGGCGCGCATCAACTCGCGGTCGGGCAGCTCGTCCACCTCGCGCCAGGTCTGGATGCGGCGCGGCGAGATGCGGAACCAGCGGTACGGCGTGGCCAGCGTGCGCGGGTCGAAGCCGGCGCGCGCGGCGAACCGGTCACCCAGCTCCTGTGGCAGCGCGTCGATCTCGAGCACGTCGACCGCGCCCTCGATCATCGTCACGTCGCGGGTCGCGCCCAGCCCCAGCCGGACGGTCCGGGTGGCGGCGAGGTTCCTGCCGGTCGGGCTGTTCGCCGGCGTGGCCACGAGCAGCGCCTCGCCGTCCCAGTCGAAGGACAGCGGCACCAGATACGGCGCGCCGTCTTCCGAGGCGCTGGCCACCCAGACGTCGACGTCGTGGGTCAGCCGGTGCTCGGTGTCGCGACGGCGCTGGGCGGGGGGACGGGGGGCGTCACTCACCGCCCTTACGCTAGCTGCGGCTCGGGTCCGGCGCTTCTCGATTCCTGACCGGCCTGGTGACCCGCTTGGCGACGCACGACGGCATCCCCGCGGTCGCGCGCGACGCCTCGCGCCGGTAGACGCTGGGCGGCACGCCGACCAGCTCGGTGAAGCGCGTGCTGAACGTGCCGAGCGACGAGCACCCGACCTCGAAGCAGACCTCGGTGACGCTGAGGTCGCCGCGGCGGAGCAGCGCCATCGCGCGCTCGATGCGCCGCGTCATCAGGTAGCTGTAGGGCGACTCGCCGTAAGCGAGCCGGAACTGGCGGCTGAGGTGCCCGGCCGACATGTGCGCCCCGCGGGCGAGCGCCTCGACGTCCAGCGGCTGGTCGTAGTCCCGGTCGATCAGGTCGCGGACGCGGCGCAGCAGCGCGAGGTCGCGCAGATGCTGCGCCGCGGCGGGACTGGTGCTCACCTACGGGATCGTGCCACGTCCGCCGTGGCCCGGCCCGCCTAGGCGGTCGTGGTGCTCAGGAGGTTGCGCACGTCCTTGACGCCCTCGACGCTCTTCGCCGACTTGCCGAGCTCCTCGACCTGCTTCTGATCGTCGAGCTCGCCGCGCAGCTCCACGACGCCGTCGGCGACGCTGACCGAGACCTTGTCCTTGGGCGCGTCGGCGGGCCGGAAGATCTCGCTCTCGACCTTGCGGGCGAGCGTGACGTCGTCGTAGGAGCGCTCCGGCGTCACCGCGGACTTCGCTCCGTGCGCCGCGCCCTTGGCGGTGTCGGCGACCTTGCGCCGCTTGACGACGGCGAGCACCGCGGCGAACGCCGCACCGGCGGCGGCGATCAGCGGCAGCTTCGAGCGCGACTTCTTGCGCTTCGGCACCGCGCGCTTGGCGAGCTTGTAGCCCGCGACGCCCTTCGCGGTCTTCTTCGCACCCTTCGCGCCCTGCTTGGCGGCCTTGTAGCCGGCCCAGCCCTTGGCGCCCTTCTTCGCTGTCTTCGCAACCTTCGCCATGTCGTGCTCCTTCAAGTCGGGGCTTCACCGTTTGCGCTACCCGATCCGGCCCGGTGCGCAACTAGGCCGTGGGCGGGCCGTCCAGGAACAGCACGTCGGCGAGCAGGAGCAGCGCGAGGACGGTCACGATCGTCGCGAACCCGCGTGCGAGCGCCTGTTGCGGGAGCCGCCCCGCGACCGCGGTGCCGATCGCGGCGCCGACGGCGGTCGAGGCCGCGAGCGACGCGGTGATGGCGACGTCGGGCGCCGCCCCGGTGACGAGGTGGCTCGCGAGCGCCGCGCAGCCCGTGAAGGTGATGATCACGAGCGACGTGGCGACCGCGCGGCGGAACGCGAGCCCGAGCCCGAGCGTCAGCACCGGCACGATCATGAAGCCGCCGCCGACCCCGAAGAACCCGGTCAGCACGCCGACGCCGAGCCCGGCCAGGGCGATCACGACGAGCCGCGCGGGCGGGCACTCGCCCTCCTCGTCCCCCTGCTCCTCGCCAGCACGCTGCCAGGTGGCGCCCGCGGCGACGAGCATGACCGGCACGAACGCGAGCACGAGCGCGCGCTCGCTGACCGCGGCGCTGGCCAGCGCTCCCAGCAGCGAGCCGACGGCCGCCGGCAGCGAGAACAGCCCGGCGATCCGCCAGCACACCTGGCCGCGGCGCGCGAGCGCGCCGGCGCCGACGGCGGCGGCGACCGCGATCACGATCAGCGAGGCGGTCGAGGCGGGCCCGACGCCCTGGCCGAGCACGTAGACGAGCACCGGCAGCGCGAGGATCGCCCCGCCGCCGCCGACAGCGCCCACCACGAGCCCGATGGCGAGGCCGAACGGGATCGCGATCAGGATCACGCGCGGTAGTCGAGCACGTTCGGCCCGGCGGAGGCAGGGTGATCGGCCGCGAGGGCGAATGCGTAGTCAGTCAAGGCGGCGGAACGGGTTCCGCCGGAGGCGGCAGGAGGATTCGCACCAGTGCTCAGCGCCATCGTCACCGAGATCCCACAGAAGCTCGAGCCGGTGACGGAGGACTCCTTCCTGCTCGTCGCGGCGACCGACCCGTCGCGCGAGACGACGCTCGCCCGCATCGCTGAGCTGTTCGGCTCCGAGCGCGCGCGGCCGATCGTCGACTAGCCGGCTTCGAGCGCCGCGTGGATGCCGTCCGCGACGGCGTCCACGTCGCCCTCGCCGTCGACCCGCCGCAGCAGCCCGCGCTCGTCGTAGTACTGCACCAGCGGCTCGGTCTCGCCGTGGTAGACCTGCAGCCGCTCGCGGACGGTCTCGGGGTCGTCGTCGTCGCGCCCCTCGCCGCGGCCGGCGATCCGCTCCGTGACGATGTCGTCGGGGACGTCGATCAGCACGACCGCGGTGAGCTCGCGGTCGTGGCTCTCGAGCGCGCCCTCCAGCGCCTCGGCCTGGGCGACCGTGCGCGGGAAGCCGTCGAGGACGACGGGCGTGCCGTCGAGGCCGCCGAGCTCCTCCTCGAGCGCCGCGACGATCAGCTCGTCGGGCACGAGGTCGCCGCGGTCCATGTACTCCGACGCCTGCTTGCCGAGGTCGCTGCCGGCGGCGCGGGCCTCGCGCAGCAGGTCGCCGGTGGCGAGCGCGGCGAATCCGTCCTCGGCCAGGCGCTCGCCCTGGGTGCCCTTGCCGCTGCCGGGTGGGCCCATCAAGACGATCGTGGGTACGCGCGCCATCGTCGTGTCGGATCCTCTCCCCCGGGTAGCCCGTGGGGAAACGCGAAATGAGGAGGAGCGGCGATGGCGGCAGGCGGGAATGGCTCGCTCGACGTGCTGTTGACCGAGGCCGCGCGCGGGCCGGTGCGCTCGTGGTGGCCCGGGATGAGCGGGGCCAAGGCCGTGGCGAAGCTGGCGGTGCGGCCGGACATGACCGCACGCCGGAGCGTCGAGCTGGGCGCGGAGCTCGCGCGCATCGCCGCCGGCCGCTCGGAGACCGCGCCCAGCAAGGGCGATCGCCGCTTCAAGGACGAGGCGTGGACGGGCAACCCCGCGTTCCGCCGCCTCATGCAGGCCTACCTCGCGACGGGGCGGGCGGCCGACAAGCTGATCTGCGACGCCGACCTCGACTGGCAGGCCGAGCGGCGCGTGCGCTTCGCCGCCGAGAACGTGCTCGACGCCGTCGCGCCCTCGAACCTCCCGGTCACGAATCCCGCCGCGCTCAAGGCCGTGCTCGACACCGGCGGGCGCAACCTGACCCGCGGCGCCCGCAACTTCGCGCGCGACATGCGCAAGCCGCCGCGCATCCCGGCGATGGTCGACACGTCGGCGTTCGAGGTGGGGGAGAACCTGGCGATCACGCCGGGCGCGGTCGTGCTCCGCACCGAGGTCTTCGAGCTCCTGCAGTACGAGGCGCAGACGTCGAAGGTGCGCGAGCGGCCGCTGCTCGTCACGCCGCCGATGATCAACAAGTACTACATCACCGACCTGGCGCCGGATCGCAGCATGATCGAGTTCGCGCTCAAGCAGGGCCAGCAGGTGTTCGCGATCTCCTGGCGCAACCCCGACGAGCGCCACGCCGACTGGGGCTTCGACACCTACGTGCAGGCGATGCTCGAGGCGCTCGACGCCGTCGAGACGATCACGGGGGAGGACGCGTCGCACGTGCTCGGCCTGTGCGCGGGCGGGATCGTGGCCGCCTGCGCGGTCGCGCACCTCGCGGCGACGGGGCAGCAGGACCGCATCGCCGGCCTCAGCCTCGGCGTGACCGTGCTCGACAACGAGCGCGCCGGCATGACCGGCGCGCTGGTGGACCCGGGGTCGGCGAAGATGGCGGTCGCCGAGTCGGCCCGCCGCGGCTACCTCGACGGGCGCGCGCTCGCGGGCGTGTTCGCGTGGCTGCGGCCGAACGACCTCGTCTGGAACTACTGGATCAACAACTACCTGCTCGGCAAGGACCCGCCGCCGTTCGACGTCCTCTACTGGAACGCCGACGCGACGAACATGCCGGCCGCGCTGCACCGCGACTTCATGAACATCGCGATCGACAACGGGGTCGTGCGGCCGGGCGAGGTCGAGGTGCTCGGCACGCCGATCGACCTGTCGAAGATCACCGTCGACGCCTACATCGTGGCGGGCATCGCCGACCACATCACGCCGTGGGCGAACTGCTACCGCAGCGTGCACCTGCTGGGCGGCGAGACGCGCTTCGTGCTCTCCACCAGCGGGCACATCGCCGCGCTCGTGAACCCGCCCGGCAACG
This sequence comes from uncultured Solirubrobacteraceae bacterium, assembly GCA_963811595.1. GTDB lineage: Bacteria > Actinomycetota > Thermoleophilia > Solirubrobacterales > Solirubrobacteraceae > DASQFQ01. Next base: position 147,195 of record CAWERW010000016.1, on the reverse strand, counting down.
AGAAGGCGTCGTTCCGCGTCAACCCCGAGCTGCCCGAGGACCCCGACGCCTTCCTCGCTGACGCGACCCAGCACCCCGGCTCGTGGTGGGGCGACTGGACGGACTGGCTCGGCGAGCGCTCGGGCGACAAGCGCACCGCGCGCAAGACGCTCGGCGCCAAGGGCATGCGCCCGCTCGACCCGGCGCCCGGCACGTACGTGCGCGAGTGACCGGCCTCTGGCACGAGCGCCGCGGCAGCGGGGAGCCGATGCTGTGGATCACCGGCTTCACGATCAGCGCGGAGATCTTCACGCCCGTGCTGCCGCTCTACGAGCGCCACTACGAGTGCGTGCGCTACGACCATCGCGGCTCGGGGCGCTCGGGCGGCGGCGGGCTCCCGACGTCGATGCCGCAGCTCGCCGCCGACGCGGCGGGGCTGCTCGACCGGCTCGGGATCGAGAGCGCCCACGTCCACGGTCTCTCGATGGGCGGCATGATCGCCCAGGAGCTGGCGCTGCGCTTCCCCGAGCGCGTGCGCGGGCTGATCCTCGGCGGCACGACGCCCGGCGGGCCGCTCGCGGCGCGGCCGACGCTCGCCGAGCTGCGCGCCATCCGCGGCCTCGGCTCGCTGGTGTTCTCGCGCGAGTTCCGCGAGCGCGATCCGGAGCGGGTGCGCGAGCTGCTGCGTCACTTCCGCGCCCACCGGGCGCCGCCGCAGAGCATGCTCACCCAGCTGTGGGCGTCCGTGTACCACGACACGGTCTCGCGGCTCGGCGACATCCAGGCGCCCACGCTCGTGATGCACGGCGACGCCGACGGCATGACGCCGCTCGCCAACGCGCGCCTGCTCGCCGAGCGCATCCCCGACGCCGAGCTCGCGGTCCTGCCCGGCGCCGGGCACGCCTACCTGCTCGAGCAGCCCGAGGCGACCCGCGACCTGATCGTCGAGTGGTTCGAGCGGCGGGGCGAGATCGCGCCCGGGCGGGCGCGGGCGGGAGCGCGCTGGGAGCCGCTGACACGGCATCTCGGCCTGCCGATCGGTGCGCTGCGCACGGGCGCGAGCCTGGCGCGGCTGGCGGGCCAACAGACACGACGGAGGAGAGACCATGTGGCAGCTGACCGATGAGCAGAAGGCGCTGCGGGACGAGATCCGGGTGGTCGTGCGCGAGCAGATCCAGCCGCGCGCCCGCGAGATCGACGAGAACTGCGAGTACCCGCGCGACCTCTACGAGGTGATGTCGGAGGCGGGGCTGCTGAACCTCTCGATCCCGAAGGCCTACGGCGGGCGCTGCGAGTCCGACGTCTCGTGGTGCGCGTACGTCGAGGAGCTCGCGAAGGTCTCGGGCACCGTGTCGTTGATGGCGGCGTACGTGAAGCTCGTCTCGCTGCCGATCATGCTGGCGGGCAACGAGGAGCAGAAGCAGCGCGTGATCCCGCCGCTGGTGCGTGGCGAGCGGCTCGGCTCGTTCGCGCTCACCGAGCCGGCCGTCGGCTCCGATCCGGGCGCGCTCGAGACGCGCGCCGAGCGCAGCGGCGACGGCTGGGTGCTCAACGGCCAGAAGCGCTTCATCGGCAACGCCGGCCTGAGCGACGACTATGTGGTCTTCGCGCGCACCGGCGACGACGGCGCGAAGGGGATCAGCGCGTTCATCGTCGACGGCGGCTCGCCGGGCATCACGGTCGAGAAGCTGCGGACGATGGGGATGCCGGGCTGGCAGCTCGGCGCGCCGCGCTTCGAGGACGTCGAGGTGCCGGAGGAGAACCTGCTCGGCCGCGAGGGCGACGGCTTCCGGATCGCGATGGCGACGTTCGACCGCTCACGCCCGACGGTCGCCGCCCAGGCGGTCGGCCTCGGGCAGGGCGCGATCGAGCTCGCGAGCGACTACGCGATGCGGCGCCACGCGTTCGGGCGGCCGCTGTTCGACCACCAGGGCATCCAGTTCAAGCTCGCGGGGCTCGAGGCGGACGTCGCCGCGGCCCGCGCGCTGACCTACGAGGCGGCGTCGATGATCGACAACGACGACCCGGGGCTCTCCAAGACCGCGTCGATGGCGAAGCTCGTCGCCTCCGACACGGCGATGCGCGTGACCACCGAGGCGGTCCAGGTGCTCGGCGGCAACGGCTACCTGCGCGACTTCCCGGCCGAGCGGATGATGCGCGACGCCAAGGTGCTCCAGATCTACGAGGGCGCGAACGAGATCCAGCGGCTCGTGATCGCGCGCCAGATGGCCAAGGAGGCCGCGGAGCGCGAGCCGCTGTTCGCCGCCTGCATGCCGGGGTCCGGGGACATCGACCCCGGCCAGGGCGCCGACGACGGGAAGGAGTCGCCGGAGAAGGTCGGCGCGATGGCCTAGGCGCAGTCCGCGAGCGCGTCCGCGACGGCGCGGTAGGCCTTGCGGTTGAAGGCCAGGCCGATGTGGCTGCCGGTCACCTCGACGTTGCGGGCGTAGGGGACGGTGCACGCCTCCCAGCGCACGACGCCGTCCCCGCGCGAGTAGATCGAGGTCAGCGGGATGTCCTCCGGGAACGGCGCCTCGTAGTGGGCGCGGAACTCGCAGGCGCACGCCGCGGTGAGGCAGCCGTGGCGGGCGCGGCGGTCCGTCGTGCGCGAGTGGACGGCGCGGACGAGCGCCAGCGCACCGTGGGTCGGGCGCGAGATGTCGAACGGGTTGTCGAGCCCCGCGCCCATCGAGACGACCGAGCAGACGAGGTCCGGGCGGCGGTGCGCGAGCGCCTTGGCGAAGTGGCCGCCGCGGCTGTGGCCGATCAGCGCCAGCTTCTCGCCGGTCCGGTCGGCGCAGCGCTCGGCCCGCTGCTCGAGCCGCATCAGCGCGCGGTTGGAGCAGTCGACGTTGAACAGGATCCCGGACGCGCTCGCGCGGTAGCCGATGCGGTCGAGCCAGCTCGCCATCAGGCTGAGCGAGTTGTCGCCGGCCAGGAAGCCGGGGATCAGGAGCACCGGGCGCCCGTCGCCGCGCGGCACGCCGCGGCCGAGGAAGACGGGGTCGACCACCAGCCGCGCCAGCTCGGCCTGCCAGCGCAGCTCGTGCACGTGGCGGCCCCACCAGACCTGCTCCGGCGCCTGCTGCATGGCGGCAGACTAGTGGTAGATCAGGCGGTGACGGCGGCGAGCGCCTCGTGCGCCAGCTCCTCCGCGGTCTGCTGGCGGTCGCCGGGCGCCTTGGCGAGCGCTCGCTCGACCGCGTCGGCGAGCGAGCCGGGGAGGTCGGGCCGGACGGCGAGCAGCGCGGGCGGCGGCTCGTTGATGTGAGCCCACATCTTCTCGACGTCGCTGTCGCGGTCGTAGACGACCGAGCCGGCGAGCGCGCGGTAGAGCACGCAGCCGAGCGCGTAGACGTCGGCGCGGCCGTCGACCGCCGTGCCGCGCGCCTGCTCGGGCGACATGTAGTCGGCGGTGCCGACCGCGAAGCCGGTCTGGGTGAGGTCGGTCGGGGCCGCGCGGTCCACCGAGATGCCGAAGTCGGTGAGGAACGCGTGCTCGCTCCCGGCCCGCTCGGCGACGAGGACGTTGGCGGGCTTGACGTCGCGGTGGACGAGCCCGCGGCGGTGCGCCTCGGCCAGCGCGCCGGCGATCTGGGAGACGATGCGGACCGCGCGGGCCGGCTCGAGCCGCGTCTCCTCCGACAGCAGCGCGCGTAGGTCGGTGCCCTCGATGAAGCGCATGGTGAGGTAGAGCGCGCCGCGCTCGGCGCCGGCGTGGAAGATCGGGACGATGTGCGGGTGGTCGAGCGCGGCCGCCAGCCGGCACTCGCGCTCGAAGCGGGCGCGGAACACCGGGTCGCGCGCGAGCGCGGGCGCGAGCACCTTCAGCGCGACCGGGCGGTCGAGCGTCAGGTCGGTGGCCCGGTAGACGACGCCCATCCCGCCGCGCCCGGCGACCGCGTCGATGCGGTGGCCGGCGAAGGTCGAGCCGACCGGCAGCTCGTCGCTGCCGGGATCGGGTGCGATCGTGGCGAGGCGGGCGCCGAGCGCGGGGTTGACGTAGGTGCGGCCCGCGGCGGCGGCGCGGACCGCGTCGACGAGCTCGTTGTCCGCCGCCTCCTTGAGCACGAAGCCGCTCGCGCCGCCGCGCAGCGCGGTGCGCGCGAACTCGGGGTCGTCGTGCTGCGTCATGACGACCACGGCGACGCCCGGCGCCGCCGCGAGCAGGTCGGGGATCGCGGGCAGGCTCGGCCGCCCGGGCATGTTGAGGTCGAGCAGGATCACGCTCGGGGCCTCGGTGTGCGCGTGGTCCAGCGCCTCGTCGACGTCCCCGGCGAGCCCGACCACGCTGAAGTCCTCCTCGGCCTCGAGCAGCAGCCGCAGGCCGCTGCGGACCATCGCGTGGTCGTCGACGATCAGGATCCGGATCGGGCTGCCGATGGCCCGAATGTACCCCCGGGGTCCAGCCCCGGGGGTGCATCCACGGGCGTCTAGCGCCTCAGCCGCATCCGCTTCGTCGTGCGCCAGCCGTTGCCGGAGCCGTCGCGCGCGTTGAGCTGGACCGTGATGCGTACGCCGCGCGCCGGGGCGCGGGCGAGCAGCCGCCGGCCGCGCCGGTTGAGCCGCACGCGGACGACCTTCGCGCGGCTCCGCGTCGCCGTGAAGCGCGCAGTCCCGATCGTCCGGCTCCCGCGCAGCAGGCGCACCGTGCCGCGGCAGCGGCGGGTGGCCACGCAGCGCAGCCGCAGGACGGCGCGGCCGGCGACCACGCGGGCGCTGGTGCCGAGCACGCGCACCTTCGCGGTGCCGCCGAGCACGAGCTCGCAGTTGCTCGGGCGGTCGCGCCGGTCGACGCGGGCCACGTCGCGGCCGGCGCCGCAGAGGACGCGGTCGATCCGCGCGTCGCGCGAGCGGATGGTGTCGTTGCCCGCGCCGCCGGTGATCCGGTCCGTGCCGTCCGTGCCGGTGATGCGGTCGTTGCCGTCGTCGCCGTTGAGCGTGCTGTTGATGCGGCCGGCGAGGCCGCTCGAGCCGGTGATGCGGTCGTCGCCGCCTGCAGCGTTGAGCACGAGCCGCTCCGAGGTGCCGATGTCGACGCTGAACGGCGGTGCGCTGGTGCGGTTGAACGCGACGCGGCCGGGGGCGCCGGGCCTGACGGTGAACGTCTCGGCCCCTCCGCCGCCGTTGACCTCGACGGTGTCGGTGCCGTCGCCGCCCTCGTTGATGTCGTCGCCGTCACCGGGGTTCCAGACCATGGTGTCGTCGCCGGCGCCGCCCTGTGCGTTGTCGCGCGTGCCGGCGGGGTTGTTGTCGCCGATCAGACGGTCGTTGCCGAGCCCGCCGGTGAGCAGGTCGGGGTCGTCGCCGCCGTCGAGCGTGTCGTTGCCGTCGCCGCCGTCCAGGTCGAGCGCGAAGCCCGTCCCGGTCGTCGACGTCATCGAGTCGTCGCCGCCGCCCGCGTTGAGGTCGAGCCGCTCGGCGGTGCCGATGTCGACGTTGAACGGCGGTGCGCTGGTGCGGTTGAAGGCGATCCGGCCCGCGGTCGTCGAGGGCGCCACGGTGAAGACCTCGGCGCCGCCGCCGCCGTTGACCTCGATCGTGTCGGTGCCGTCGCCGCCCTCGTTGGTGTCGTCGCCGTCACCGGGGTTCCACACCAGCGTGTCGTCGCCCGCGCCGCCCTGGGCGGTGTCGCGCGTGCCGGCCGCGTTGTTGTCGCCGAGCAGGCGGTCGTTGCCGGCCCCGCCGGTGAGCAGGTCGGGATCGTCGCCGCCGTCGAGCGTGTCGTTGCCGTCACCGCCGTCGAGGTCGAGGAAGAACCCGGTGCCGGTGGTCGACGTCATGGAGTCGTCGCCGCCGCCCGCGTTGAGGTCGAGCCGCTCGGCCGTGCCGATGTCGACGTTGAAGGCCGGCGCGCTCGTGCGGTCGAAGGCGATCCGCCCCGCGGTCGTCGACGGCGCGACCGTGAACGTCTCGGCGCCGCCGCCGCCGTTGACCTCGACGGTGTCGGTGCCGTCGCCGCCGTCGTTGACGTCGTCCCCGTCGCCGGGGTTCCACACCATCGTGTCATTACCGGTCTCGCCGACCGCGAGGTCCGCGCCGCCGACCTCGCTGTTGTCGCCGACGATGCGGTCGTCGTCGCTGCCCCCGAACAGGTCGTCGTCGATCTGGCTGCCGAGGATCGTGTCGTTGCCCGAGCCGCCGTCGACCGTGACGGCGGTCAGGTCCGGGAACGCGGTCGCGTCCACACCGGTCAGCGTGATCGCGTTGGCGCCCGGGCCACCGGTGACGTCGATGGTCTCCACGTCGACGCAGTCGACGACGCCGTCCGGATCGGCGCCGTTGACCTTCACGTCACCGCCCACGCACGTGATCGTGATGGCGTCGGCCGCGTCGCTCGTCACGGTCAGCACCCCGGCCGCGAACTCCGAGTCCACCGCCGCACTGGCAGCCGCGGGCAGGCCGAGCACCCCCAACGCCGCCGAGACGGTGATCATGGCCGCGAGGCGCGACCGGCGGGCTGGACGGGCGGGGAGCATGCGGGGGGACCTCCCGGGTGGACGTGCAGCAACTGGTCTTGCGTCCTTATATCCGCGTTCGGAGGCCCAGGTCAACCGGCGCGGGCGCCCGTCACATGTCGGCCGCCAGCGCGTCGAGCAGGTCCATCTGCTCCTGCAGGCCGGTCTCCATTCCGGAGCCATGGATCATGTCGCGGATCTCCTGGCTCGGGCACTGCACGAGCAGGCCGAGCTGCGTGCCGCCGCCGGCCTCCTCGAACGTCACGACGTTGACGACGTCGCCCGCGTCGCTGGGCGGCGCGCCCTCGAACACCTCGGTCGTGACGATCCGCTCGCCGGGGACGATCTCGCGGTACTCGCCGTGGAAGGCGACCTCGAAGCCGCCCTGGGCCTCCATCACGTAGCGCCAGGTGCCGCCGACGCGCAGGTCGATCTCGGTCACCTTCATCTCGCCGCGGTGGCCGGCCCACCAGCGGCGGACGAGCTCGGGCTCGGTCCACGCCTTGTAGACGAGCCGCGGGGGCGCGGCGAACTCGCGCGTGATCAGGATCTCGGTGTCGCTGGGGAGGGTCACCTTCGCGGAGCCGCTAGTGGCCATGGCCATGTCCTTCCTCCTTCTTGAGGTCGTCGAGGACGACGTCCATCTCGTCGAAGCGCTCGGACCAGGTGCGCTCGAAGGCGCTGACCCAGTCGTGGATCGGCTTGAGCGCGCTGCCGTTGAGGCGGTAGACGCGCATGCGGCCGTCGTCGCGGACCTCGACCGCGCCGACCTCGCGCAGCACCCGCAGGTGCTTGGAGACCTGCGGCTGGGCGAGGCCGACCGCGCGAACGAGGTCGTTGACGGGGCGCTCGCCGCCGGCGAGGACGTCGAGGATCTGGCGCCGGCGGGGCTCGGCCACGGCGTTGAACGCATCTGCGGTCGTCGCTGCTCGGGCCATGGCGAGAATCATATGCTCATATGAGCATATGTCAAGCGCTCAGAGCGTGAACTCGGCCCCGCCGAGGCAGATGCGGTCGCCGACCTGGACCTCGGCGTCGCGGATCTCGCGGCCGTTGACGAGCGTCCCGTTGCTCGAGCCGAGGTCCTTGAGGAACCAGCGGCCCTGGCGCAGCTCGAGGAGCGCGTGGCGGCGCGAGACGGTGTCGTCGGCGAAGACCAGCTCGCACTCGGGCGCGCGGCCGAGCGTGAGGCGGGCGCGGCGGAGGAGCGCGGGGTCGGTGAGCGGCGGCGCGTGGCGCGGCGGCAGCAGCGAGCGCAGCCGGTCGCGCCAGCCGACCTGGGGGAGGTCGGCGGTGAGCTGGCGCAGCTCGTCTCGCGACCCGGCGCGAGCGCGCGGTCGACGCGGACGTCGAACGTGTCGGTCTGCAGGCGCCCGCTCACATAGCCGCGCCGCAGGGCGGCGAGGGTGTGACTGCGGGTGTCCTCCGAAGGCCGCACCGCATGGGGGAGGCTACGCCTTGCGACCTGCGGGCGTTCGCGGCGTCGCGGGGCGAACGTCAACACCGGGCATCGAGGGGGTGGGTTCGGGCGGGGGTGTGCTCGGTTTGTAGGAACTATTCCGACAAACCGAGCACACCCCCGCCGCGGCGGCCCGAACCCACCCCCTCGATGCCAGCCGTTGACTTGCGCCCATCGCGCCGGCAACGATGATCGTCGCCGTGCCCAAGCCCGTCCTCATCCGCCAGCACGTCGACACCGCCCCGGCCGGGCTGCCTCGCCGACTGGCTCGACGCGCGCGGGCTCGCGTACGAGATCGACCGCACGTGGCTCGGCGCCTCGGTGCCCGACCCGGAGGGCTTCGCGTTCGTCGCGTCGCTCGGCCACGACAAGATGGCCGGCGACCTCCACGATCCCGCCGTCGCGGCCGAGCGCGAGCTGCTGCGCCTCGCGGTCGCGCGCGACGTGCCGGTGCTCGGCCTGTGTTACGGCGGGCAGGTGCTGGCCGCCGTGCTCGGGGCCGAGGTCGGGCCGGCGCCGGTCGCGGAGCTGGGCTGGCGGGAGATCGAGACCGACGTCCCCGCGCTCGTGCCCGCCGGCCCGTGGCTCGAGTGGCACTTCGAGCGCTTCTGCACGCCGCCGGGCGCGACCGAGCTCGCCCGGACCGCCGACGCGCCGCAGGCCTTCCGGCTCGGCCCGCACCTCGGCGTGCAGTTCCACCCCGAGGCGACGGTGGAGATCGTGGCCGGGTGGGCGCGCGCCGACGGCGTCGAGGCGGACCTCAGCGCGCCACCCGCGCAGCGCGCGGCGGCGGAGGCAGCGGCCTTCCAGCTCTTCGACGGCTTCCTGGCAGCAACAAACCATTTACCTCAAAGGCTTGCCCTGTAGGCGACGTATTGGTACGGTCCCGCGCGAACGCGCGTGTACGACTACGGCTTCTTCTCGTTCGAAGACAAGGCGGACTTCCTCCGCCGCTCCGAGGAGTTCTGGAACCCGGACAAGACGCAGTTCTGGCAGGACGCCGGCGTCGATCTCGTCATCGACCGCCGCGAGGGCTACCTGTTCTGGGACATGGCGGGGCGGCGGCTGATCGACCTCCACCTCAACGGCGGGACCTACAACCTCGGCCATCGCAACCCCGAGCTGATCGCGACGCTCGAGCAGGCGATGGGCCGCTTCGACATCGGCAACCACCACTTCCCGGCGCTGGCACGGACCGCGCTCGCCGAGGCGCTCGTCGCCACCTGCGCGCCGAACATGCGGCGCGTCATCTACGGGTCGGGCGGCGGCGAGGCGACCGACATCGCGATCAAGACCGCGCGCCACACGCGCCAGAAGCGCAAGATCGTCTCGATCCGCAAGGGCTACCACGGCCACACGGGCCTCGCGGTCGCGACCGGCGACGACCGCTTCTCGACGCTGTTCCTCTCCGACCGGCCGGAGGAGTTCGTCCAGGTCCCGTTCAACGACCTCGGCGCGATGGAGGAGGCGCTCAAGGGCGGTGACGTCGCCGGCGTGGTGATCGAGACGATCCCCGCCACCTACGGCTTCCCGCTCCCCGAGCCCGGCTACCTGCGCGCGGTCAAGGCGCTGTGCGAGCGCTACGGGGCGCTCTACATCGCCGACGAGGTCCAGACCGGGCTGATGCGCACCGGCGAGATGTGGGGCGTCGCCAAGGCCGGGATCGAGCCGGACATCATGATCATCGGCAAGGGGATCACCGGCGGCATGTACCCGATCGCCTGCACGGTCGTCTCCGAGGAGTGCTCGGCGTGGCTGAAGGAGGACGGCTTCGGCCACATCTCCACCGGCGGCGGCGCCGAGCTCGGCTGCATCGTCGCGCTGAAGGTGCTCGAGATCTGCGGCCGGCCCGAGGTGCGCTCGATGGTCCACTACATCTCCGAGCGCTTCCGGCAGGGCCTGCGCGAGATCCAGGAGCTGTACCCCGACTGGCTCGTCGGCATCCGCCAGGACGGCGTCGTGATGGGGCTCGAGTTCGACCACCCGCAGGGCGCCAAGCTCGTCATGCGCCGGCTCTACGAGCACGGCGTGTGGGCGATCTTCTCGACGCTCGACCCGCGCGTCCTGCAGTTCAAGCCCGGCATCCTGCTCGGCCCCGACCTCGTCGACGAGATCCTCGACCGGACCGGCGTGGCGATCGGGCTGGCGCTGCGCGACGTCGGCGACGGCGAAGGTGGCCGCGTGAGCGCCGCGCTCGTCGACGTCTCGCCGCACGAGCCGCCGGGCGCGCCGCGCGCCCGCACGATGCTCGCCCGCGCCCGCTGGGCGGCCACGACCTTCGCGACCTACGACCGTGAGCGGACCCGCCGCGTGGTCGAGGCGGTCGCCGAAGCGGCATACCAAAGCGCGGAAAGGTTTGCCGTGGCGGCGGTCGAGGAAACCGGCATGGGCGTGGCCGAGCACAAGCGCCGCAAGAACGAGGCGTGCTCGCGCGGGATCGTCGAGCGCTATGACGTCGCCGACTACGTCGACGCCCAGGTCGACGCCGAGGCGAAGATCGTCGCGGTGCCCAAGCCGGCCGGGGTCGTGCTCGCGCTCACGCCGTCGACGAACCCGATCGCCACCGTCTACTTCAAGGTGCTGCTGGCGCTGATGACGCGCAACGCGGTCGTCGTCTCGCCGCACCCGCTCGCGCGCAAGACCTCGGTGGAAGCCGTCCACCTGCTCGCGCGCGCCGCGGTCGCGGCCGGCGCGCCCGACGGCTGCCTGCAGGTCGTGGAGGAGCCGACGATCCCGCTGATCGAGGCGCTGATGAGCGACCGCGGCGTCGACGTGATCGTCGCCACGGGCGGGACCGCGGTCGTGCGCGCCGCCTACCGCTCGGGCAACCCGTCGCTCGGCGTCGGCCCCGGCAACGTGCCGGCGCTCGTCGACGCCACCGCCGACGTCGCCCGCGCGGCGCAGTGCCTCGCCGACTCGAAGGCGTTCGACAACTCGATCCTGTGCACGAACGAGTCGGTCGCGATCGTCGAGGAGCGCGTCGCCGATGCGTTCGAGCGAGAGCTCGAGCGCCACGGCGCGCACGTGCTCGACGAGGGGGAGGCGCAGCGCGCCCGCGACGCGCTCTATCCCGAGGGCCGCATCAACACCGAGCTGGCCGGCAAGGACGCGACCGCGCTGGCGGCCGCCGCGGAGATCCGCGTGCCGGCGAAGACGCGCGTGCTCGTCGCCCCGTTCCCGCTGATCGTGCCCGAGGAGCCGCTCGCGCTCGAGAAGCTGTTCCCGCTGCTGGGGCTCGTGCGCGTGCCCGACGCGGCGCGCGGGATCGAGGCCGCCAAGGCGCTGCTGCGCATCGGCGGCGCCGGCCACTCGGCGGTCATCCACTCGACCGACCCGCGCACGATCCTCGCCTACGGCGCCGCCGTGCGCGTGCTGCGGATCGCCGTCAACGCACCCGGGAGCACCGGCTCCTCGGGCCTCGACACGAACCTCGCGCCGACGATGACGGTCGGCACCGGCTTCTTCGGCCGCTCGGCGCTGACCGAGAACCTGGAGCCGAAGCACCTGACGCAGTGGACACGGCTGGCCTACGACACCGAGGTGCCGTTCGGCGACTTCGCCGGCCTCGAGCCGTGGGACGTGCGCCCCGAGCCCGCGCCCGTGCTCGCCCCGCCGCGCCCCGCGGGCGACGGCGACCTGACCCGCGACGAGCTGCGCCGCATGATCCTCGACGAGCTGCGGGAGCTGGTGAAGTAGATGGCCGAGCTGCGCTCCGCGATCTTCATCGACCAGCTGCAGCCGCAGACCATGTGCTACCTCGGCAGCTGGATCCGCGGCCGGCTGCCGCGCAGCGGGATGGCGGCGGCCGTCATCGAGGTCGCGCCGGGGCTCGACATCGAGCCGCTGACCGACGTCGCGCTCAAGCACACGCAGCTGCAGGCCGGGATCCTCGTGGTCGAGCGCCAGTTCGGCTACCTGGAGTTCCACGACCGCTCGCCGTCGGCCGTGCGCTCGGCGAGCGCGGCGGTGCTGGAGGCGCTCGGCGCCTCGCCGTCGGACGCGACGAAGCCGAAGGTGCTCGCCTCGAAGCTCGTCTCGCGCCTCGACCACCAGCACGCGTTCCTGATCAACCGCAACAAGCTCGGCTCGATGGCGCTGCCCGGCGAGTCCCTGTTCGTGCTCGAGATGCAGCCCGCGTCCTACGCGATCCTCGCCACCAACGAGGCCGAGAAGGCCGCGCGCATCAAGGTCGTCGACTACCGCATGATCGGCGCCACCGGCCGCGTCTACCTGACCGGCGACGAGTCCGACGTGCGCGCGGCCTCCGACGCGGCGACCGCAGCGCTGGAGGAGGTCGGATGAGCGAGCGCGAGGCCGCGCGGGAGATGCTGCGCGAGCTGCTGCACGAGGCGCTCGCCGCGCCGAACGGAGGCGGCGTGGTGCCGCAGGTGCCCCCGCCGCCGGTCGCGGCGGTGCATCGGCCGGGGACCCGCGAAGAGGTCGTCGGCGCGGAACACGTCACGCTCAGCACCGACGCCGACCTCGACCGCTTCGTCCGCGCCCTGCTCGCCCGCCCGCAGGATCACGAGGCGATCCTGGCGGGCCGGCTGCGGTTCACGCTCGGCGGCGGAGCACCCCCGGTCGGCGCCGCGCTGCGCGGCGCGGTGACGGAGCGCAAGGTTCAAGAGGCGGCGAAGGCCGGCGGGCGCATCGTGCTCGGCCGCGGCGCCGTGCTGACGCCCCTCGCGCGCGAGAAGGCGCGCGCGCTCGGGGTCCAGATCGAACGGGAGCAATAGATGCTGAGAGCGACGGTGACGGGATCGGTGTGGGCGACGCGGCGGGTCGACGCGCTGCCCAACGGCGCGCTGCTCGAGGTGCGCACCGACGACGGCGCGACCCTGATCGCGTTCGACGTGCTGGGCAGCGGCGTCGGCGAGCGGGTGCTCGTCGCCACCGGCTCGGTCGCGTCGAACTACTTCAGCCCCGAGCACCCACCGCTCGACGCGCTGATCATCGGATCGCTGGATGAAACCAACGGAGAGGAGCAGTGATGTCAGAAGCACTGGGCATGATCGAGACGAAGGGGTACGTGGCCGCGCTGGCCGCGGCGGACGCGATGGTGAAGGCCGCCAACGTGACGATCATCTCGCGCGAGGAGGTCGGCGACGGGCTCGTGTCGGTCGTGGTGCGCGGCGACGTCGGCGCGGTCAAGGCCGCCACCGAGGCCGGCTCGGAGACCGCGTCGACGGTCGGCGAGCTCGTCTCCGTGCACGTCATCCCGCGCCCCCACAACGAGCTGGGCAAGCACTTCAACGCAGTCGCCGCGTGAGGTGAGCGGAGAGGTCGAGCTCCGCGTCTACCTGCCGATCCCGGACCTGGCCCGGCAGTTCGCGGCCTACCTCGGCACGCCGCTGCGCGCCCGCGGCTACCCGGCGATCGAGGGCGAGCACGCGCTGATCGTCGAGGTCGCGCCCGGCCTGGCGATCGAGCGCATCATCGACCTCGCGCTGAAGGCCGTGCCCGAGGTCGAGCCGGGGATCCACTTCGTCGAGCGGCAGTTCGGCGTGCTCGAGGTCCACGCGGCCGACCCGGCGCTCGTCGAGCGCGCGGGCGAGGCGATCCTCGACGGCATCGGCGCGAAGGCCGAGGACGCGCTGCGCCCGCGGGTCCTCTACATGGACGTGATCGAGGACGTCACCGACCAGCACGCGGTGATCGTCAACCGCAACCGCGAGGCGTCGATGCTGCTGCCCGGCCAGACGCTGCTCGTGGTCGAGATGACGCCCGCGCTGTTCGCCGCCGTCGCCGCCAACGCCGCCGAGCGCGTCGCTCCGGGCCTGACGCTCGTCACCGTTTCGATGATCGGCGCCGCCGGCCGCGTCTATCTCGCCGGCTCGACCCCGGATATCGTGCTCGCGCGCGACGAGATCACGCGCGTTCTCGAGGCTGTGAGAGGAAGAACCGGATGAGCATGGACGACCTCGCCGCCGCGGCGCTCAGCCGCTTCGGCCTGTCGCCGGAGGCGACCGCGACGCTCTGCAACGTCTCCGAGAACCACACCTACCGCGTCGAGGACCCCGCGTCCGCCACCGGCTACGCGCTGCGCCTGCACCGACCCGGCTACCGCACCGCGCGCCAGATCGAGTCCGAGCTCGAGTGGGTCGACGCGCTGCGCGAGGACGGCGCCGTCGACACCTGCGTGGCGGTCCCCGCGCCCAGCGGCGAGCGCGTCGTCAGCGTGGCCGTCGACGGCTTCGGCCAGCGCAACGTCGTGCTGTTCGAGTGGCTGCCGGGGCGCGAGCCCGACCCCGAGGGCGACGACGTGATCGCCGGCTTCCGCACGCTCGGGGCGGTGTCGGCGCGCATGCACGCGCACGCGCGCGCGTGGGAGCCGTCGCCCGGCTTCGACCGCCCGCCGTGGGACTACGAGCGCACGCTCGGCGCCGGCGGGCACTGGGGCCGCTGGCAGGACGGGCTCGGCATGGGCCCCGAGGAGCTCGCGCTGCTCGAGCGCCTCGACGCGACGATCCGCGCGCGGCTCGAGGCCTACGGGCAGGGCCCCGACCGCTTCGGGCTCGTCCACGCCGACATCCGGCTCGCGAACCTGCTCGTCGACGACGGCCACGTGCGCGTGATCGACTTCGACGACTCCGGCTTCGCGTGGTTCATGTACGACTTCGCGACCACCGTCTCGTTCATGGAGGACCACCCGCGCGTGCCCGAGCTGCGCGACGCGTGGCTCGAGGGCTACCGCGAGCAGGCGCCGCTCGACCCCGCCGACGAGGCGGAGCTCGACACGTTCGTGATGCTGCGCCGGCTGCTGCTCGTGGCCTGGATCGGCTCGCACCACACCTTCGCGACCGAGGCCGCGGAGCTCGGCGCGGGCTTCACCGCCGGCACCTGCGCGCTGGCGGAGCGCTACCTGTCAACCCACGCCTAGGAGACCTGAGTGTTCACCCCTCTCACCGGCCGCACCGTCCTCGTCACCGGCGGCACCAAGGGCATCGGCAAGGGCATCGCGGGCGTCTTCGCGCGCGCGGGCGCCAACGTGGCGGTCTGCGGCCGCGACCGCGAGAAGGGGGAGGCGGCGGCGGCGGAGCTCGGCGCGCGCTACCTGATCGCCGACGTCGCCAAGGCCGACGACTGCGAGCGCATGGTCGCCGAGACCGTCGCGGAGTTCGGCGGGCTCGACATCCTGTGCGCCAACGCCGGCGTCTTCCCCGACGTCAAGCTCGCGGACATGAGCGAGGAGGACATCGACGCGATCTTCGCCACCAACGTCAAGGGGACGATGCTGACCGTCAAGGCCGGCCTCGACGCGCTCGAGGCCAGCGGCCACGGCCGGGTGATCGTCACGTCCTCGATCACCGGTCCGATCACCGGCTTCCCGGGCTGGTCGCACTACGGCGCGACGAAGGCGGCCCAGCTCGGCTTCCTGCGCACGGCGGCGATCGAGCTCGCGGCCCGCAACATCACGATCAACGCGGTGATGCCGGGCAACATCGTCACCGAGGGGCTCGACGAGCTCGGTCCCGAGTACCGGGCGACGATGGAGTCGATGATCCCGCAGCGGCGGCTCGGCAAGGTCGAGGACATCGGCAACGCCGCGCTGTTCCTCGCGACCGACGAGGCCGGCTACATCACCGGGCAGACGATCGTCGTCGACGGCGGCCAGGTGCTGCCCGAGGGCGTGATGGCGATGGACGCGCAATAAGTGGCCCCTCCGGCGGCCCCGCGCACGCCCGGACGGGCGCAGCCGGCGCCTGGCCGCGTCCTCGGTCGGGGCAAGGGCTCCGCCCTGGCACCCTCCCTGCGTCCTCGCCAGGCATCCGCCTGCATCCCGACCGGACGCACGCCGGGCCACCGGAGGAACCACTAGGTGGAGAGCTCGGCCGTCTCGCTCGGGCCGACCGCGCTCGCGGCGCGCGACCGGCTGCTGGGCGAGCTGCCGGGCCCGGGCGAGCGCCTCGGCGCGGAGCGCGAGCTCGCCGAGCGGCTCGGCGTGTCGCGCTCGACGATCCGGGCGGCGCTGGCCGACCTCGAGCGCGGCGGCGTGATCCGCCGCGCCCGCGGGCGCGGCGGCGGCATCTTCGTCGCCGAGCGCAAGGTCGAGCGCGACCTCACGAGCCTCGCCGGGCTGCCGGCCTACCTGCGCCGGGGCGGCTTCGAGGCCGACACGCGCGTGCTGTCGACCGCCACGGTCGAGGCGGACGCCGAGCTGGTCGAGGCGCTCGGCCTGGCCGCCGGCGCGCTCGTGCTCGAGGTCGTCCGCGTGCGGCTCGCCGACGGTGAGCCGATCTCGCTCGAGCGTGCTCTGTTCCCGGCCGAGCGCTTCCCCGGCCTGCTCGATCGCTCGCTCGGCGGCTCGCTCTACGAGTTGCTCGAGACGCATTACGACCTCGCACCCGGGGAGGCCGAGGAGCGCATCGAGGTCGTCGCCGCCGGGGCGGCGGAGGCGCGGCTGCTCGGCGTGCGCCGCGGCGCGCCGCTGCTGGCGGTCGCGCGCACCGCCTGGGACGCCGACGGGCGCGCGTTCGAGCGCTCGCACGATCTGTTCCGCGCGGACCGTGCGCGGATCGTCGTGCGCTCCTTGCCTCGCGCCGGGTCAGGTGGTTGAATTGGCAAAGCTGTCGGACAACTTGGTCCGCGAGGGATAGAGGAGAAGGGGGAGCATGGCCACCACCAAGCCGGACTCCGGCGTCGAGGTCCGCCACGAGGGCGCCGTCGAGTCGGTCTACGCCGGGGACGCGGGTGTCGATCGGCTGAAGCCCAACGCCATCGGACTGTGGGGCGTCATCTTCGTCGCCGTCACGGGGGCCGCCCCGATCTCGGCGATGCTGTTCAACGTCCCGTTCGCGACGGGCTTCGGCACCGGCCTCTACACGCCGGCCGCGTTCCTGTTCGCGACGATCATCCTCACGATCTTCGCGATCGGCTACGTCGCGATGGCGAAGAAGATGCGCGCCACCGGCGGCTTCTACACGTTCATCTCACACGGCATCAGCCGCGAGCTCGGGCTCGCCGCCGGCATCACCGGCGCGTTGGCCTACGCGCTGTTCGAGGTCTCGCTGCTCGGCGGCTTCTCGTACTTCGCGGCCACCAACTTCAACGACTGGTTCGGCTGGCAGATCCCGTGGGTCGCCTTCGCGGTGCCCGCCGCGCTGTTGATCAGCGTCCTCTGCTGGTTCTCGGTCGAGTTGTCGGTGAAGGTGCTCGGCTTCGCGCTGATCGGCGAGCTGATCATCCTCGCGATCTTCGACCTCGTGGTGTTCGGCAGCGGCGGCAGCGAGGCCGACGGCATCCCGCTCGAGTCGCTCAACATGTTCCAGCTGACCGATCCGGGGGTGGGGCTGGCGGCCGGCGTCGGGGTGTTCCTGGCGTTCTGGTCGTGGGTCGGCTTCGAGGCGATCCCCAACTACGCGGAGGAGTCCAAGGACCCGCAGAAGATCGTCCCGCGGGCGACGCTGATCTCGGTCGTCGGCCTGGGCGTCCTCTACGTCATCACGTCGCTGGCCTTCGTCTCGGCGTTCCCGGAGGCGACGCTGATCAAGGATGCCCAGAACCCCGACGGGCCCTTCTTCCTGGCCATGGAGCAGTACGGCAACGAGTTCCTCAAGACGCTCATGCAGGTGCTGATCCTCACGGGCGCGTTCGCGTGCGCGATGGCCTTCCACAACGTCGCGATGCGCTACTTCTACGCGATGGGGCGGGAGGGCATCCTGCCCAGGTCGTTCGGGCGGACGCATCCGAAGCATCGCTCGCCGTACGTCGCGAGCGTGGCGCAGACCGTGTTCGCGCTCGTGCTCGTGCTGGCATGGGGGATCGGCGCCGGCTTCTCGTTCGAGAAGGCGTTCGACGCCGGCTACGTCCGCGTCTACACGATGATGGCCGTCCAGGGCGTGGTCTGGCTGCTCGCGATCCAGGCCGTGTGCGCGCTCGCCGTGCTGCTGTGGCACCGCCGCCACAAGCACCCGGACTCGTGGCTGGTCGTGACGCTCTGCCCGATCATCGCGATCGTCGGCCAGGTGTTCGCGATCTACCTGCTGTTCGCGAACATCGACACGCTCGCCGGCACGATCGGCTACGTCGACCTGATCGGCCCGATCGCGATCATCGGGGTGGTCGGAGCGCTGGTCTACGCGGTCGCGCTGAAGCGCCGCAACCGCCAGAAGTTCGACCTGATCGGCCGGATGATCGACGAGGGCGTGACCGCGGAGCACGGCACCACGACCCCGACGAAGTAGGCGCCGACGCGGAGGCGCGGCCGTTCGCGGTCGCGCCGACGCACGTCAACGGCGGCCTGGGTAGGGAAGGGGTTCAGCCGAGTTTCTGCGCCCTAAGTCATCCGAGGTGCCTCCAGGGCGCAGAAACTCGGCAGACGACCGAACCCTTCCCCTCACCCGCCGCCGTTGACGTTCGGCGGCGCTGCCGCGGCTCACGCCCGGGCGCCGCTGGCGGCCTCGACGGCCGCCTCGAGCTGCCCGGTCAGCGGCGCGCCCTCGACCAACACGCCGTCGAGCGCGGCGGTGCCGATCGTGAACGCCCAGGCGCCGCAGGCCTCGAGCGCGCGGATGCGCTCGAGCGAGTCGACCGAGCCGGCGCAGATGACCGGCAGGTCGGTGGCGGCGACGACGGCGCGGACGAGCGCCTCGACGTCCTGGTCGTAGCGGTAGGCGAGCAGGTTGATGCCGTCGACGCCGAGCGCGGCGGCGCGCTCCGTGTCGGCCACGATCTCGTCGATCGTGCCGCGCAGCAGGCAGGGATGGCCGACGATCTGCCCGACGTAGGGCCAGAACTTCACGCCCGTGCCGGCGAGGATCTCCTGCACGGCCTCGACCCGCGTGCCGCCGATCAGGTGGTCGGGGCGGATCTCCGCGGCGGCCCGCGCCGAGGCGAGCTCGTCCTCCTCCGTCTCCGAGACCACCTCGATCCAGGTCTCGTGCCCGTTGGCGCGGATGTCGTCCATCAGCGCGCGCAGCTCGTCGGTGGGGAGGCCGACGTCCTTGCAGCCGACGTGCCGGACGCCGGTCTGCGCAATCGAGGTGTACACCTCGCGCGCGTCCGGGAGCGTCACGTCATCGCGCGTGAGCATGAAGATGAACTCGATCATTCAGGGCTCCTGACCCGTCGGCGGCAAGGCGAGTTGTAGGACAACTGGTACGCTAGCACCGGTTTGGAGTCGAGGAGGAGGGGCTGTGCGCGCAGCGATCTGGAACGGGCCCGGCAGCATGGATGTGGGCAGCGCGCCGGACGCCGTCTGCCCCGAGGACGGCGTCCTCCTGGACGTGCTCGCGTGCGGTGTCTGCGGCACCGACGTGCGCTCCTTCTACAACGGCGACCGCCGCATCGAGGCGCCGTGGGTGCTCGGCCACGAGATCTCCGGCGAGGTGGTCGAGATCGGCCCGCGCGCGGAGGAGGAGGTCGCGGCGGGCGGCATCTCCGTCGGCGACGCCGTCCACTGCATCTCGACCCTGTGGTGCGGCCGCTGCCGCATGTGCCGCGGCGGGGCGGAGAACCTGTGCCTGAACGGTGAGCTGATGGGCTTCGACCATCCCGGCGCGTACGCCGAGCGAGTGGTCATCCCCAACATCGCGCTCAAGAACCTGTTCCGGATCCCGGAGGGCCTGTCGGCGGCCCACGCGACGTTCGCCGACCCGCTCTCCGACGTCATCTGCGGTCACAAGGACATCGCGATCGGCCTCGACGACGTCGTCGTCGTGATCGGCGCGGGGCCGGTCGGCACCGCGCATGTGGCACTTGCCCGGCTGCAGGGAGCCGGGCAGGTGCTGCTGCTCGAGCGCGCCGCGCGGCGGCTCGAGCTCGCCCACGCGATCGTCGGCGACGAGCGCGTCGCCTACGTCGACACCGAGCAGGAGGACGGCGTCGCCGCGATCTCGCGCGCGACCGAGGGCTTCGGCGCCGACGTGGTGATCGTCGCCTGCTCGAGCGACGCCGCGCAGGAGGAGGCGATGGAGATGGCCGCCCCGCGCGGGCGCGTGCTGTTCTTCGGCGGCCTCCCGAAGGGCACGACCCACATCGACTTCCCGTCGAACGTGCTGCACTACAAGGAGGTGCAGGTCCACGGCTCCTACGCCTCGCGCCACCGCGACCAAGTCGCGGCGCTCGACATGCTGGCGGCCGACGCGGGCGGGATCCGCTCCGTCGTCTCCGACATCATCGGCCTCGACGAGACGCCCGACGCGTTCCCGAAGATCCGCGCCGGCGAGGCGCTGAAGGTCGTCGTCGCCCCGTGACGACGATGCGCCGGTCGCTGCGCCACAGCCTCGCCCAGGAGCTGCGGGCGCGGATCCGGGCGGGCGAGTGGCGGCCGGGCGAGCGCATCCCGTCCGAGCCCGAGCTGGCGCGGCAGGAGACCGTGTCGCGCTCCTCGATGCGGGCCGCGATCACGCTGCTCGAGGAGGAGGGCTTCGTCAACCGCAAGCACGGCTCGGGCACCTACGTGACGCACCGGCCGGCGCTGTCGAACGACCTCGGGCGCAACCTCAGCGTCACCCGGCTGATCGCGGCGACGGGCCTGGAGCCCGGCACGGTCGAGGACAGCGCGAGCGCCGAGCCCGCGCCGGCCGCGGTCGCCGAGGCGCTCGGCGTCGAGGAGGGCGCGCCGGTCACCACGTGGCGCCGCGTGCGCACCGCCGACGGCCGCCGGGTCGTCGACGAGACCGACTGGTGCCGGCCCGAGCACCTCGCGCCCGAGGAGCTGGAGGAGGCCGACTCGATCTACGCCGCGCTGGCGGCGCGCGGGCTGGCGCCCGACCACGGCGTCGCGCACCTGACGCCCGGCAGCGCCGACGCGGAGCTCGCGGAGCGGCTGGGCGTCCCGGGCGGTGCGCACCTGCTGACGATCGACCAGGTCGACCGCACCGCCGACGGCGTCGCCGTGCTCGTCTCGCGCGAGCACCACCTCGCCGACGCGTTCACGTTCACGCTGCTGCGCCGCGGCCCCGGCGAGGAGGAACACTGACCGCTCCGCTGGTTGTCGGGGTCGACGTCGGCTCGCAGGGCACCTGCGCGCAGGCGCTCGAGCCGGACGGGACGCTGGTGGCGACGAGCTACGCGCCGCATGAGCTCTCCTATCCGCAGGCGGGCTGGGCGGAGCAGGACCCGGGGGAGTGGACGAACGCGCTCGTGCGGACGCTGTCGGAAGTGCGCGCGGCGACCGCGGGCCGCGAGATCACGGCGCTGTCGTTCGGCTCCCAGCTCGACGGCGTCGTCGCCGCCGGCGCGGACGGGGAGCCGCTGCGGCCGGCGCTGATCTGGTGCGACCGCCGGGCCGGCGCGGAGTGCGACGCGGTCACGGCGCGCGCCGATCCCGAACGGCTGCGCGAGCTGACGGGCTGCAACGTCGACCCGGGCCACATCGCGCCAAAAATTGGGTGGCTGGCGAAGCACGAGCCGGACGCGCACCGCGACGCCGCGGTGTTCGCGTGCCCCGGCTCGTGGGTGGCCTGGCGGGTGACGGGCGAGCTGGCCGTCGACCCCTCCAACGGTTCCTCCACCGGGCTGCTCGACCCGCGCACGCGCGCGTGGTCGGACGAGGCGTGCGCGGCCTACGAGGTCGACCCGGAGCGGCTGCCGCGCGTCGAGCGCGCCGACGCCGTGCTCGGGGAGGTCCTGCCGTGGCTGCGCGAGGCGACCGGGCTGGAGAGCGGGACGGTGGTGGTGCTGGGCGCGGGCGACGAGATGGCGGCGACGCTCGGCGCGGGCGTGGTCGAGCCGGGCGTGGTGTGCGACGTCCTCGGCACGGCCGAGCCGGTCTGCGCGGTCGTGGGCGCGCCGGCGCACGACCCGACTGGCCTCGTCGAGCTGCACCCGCACGCCGACCCCGACACGTGGCTGCTGGAGAACCCCGGCTGGCTCTCGGGCGGCGCCTACCGCTGGTTCCGCGACGAGCTCGGCAGCCCTGAGATGGCGCGCGCGACCGAGAGCGGGATGGACGTCTACGACCTGCTCGACGAGCTCGCCGAGGGCGCGCCGCCCGGGTCGGCCGGCGTGTCGTGGATGCCGGCGCTCGCGGGCGCGATGGCGCCGGAGTGGAACGCCGACGCGCGCGGCGGCTGGTTCGGCCTCACCGCCGCACACGGCCGCGCCCACCTCGCGCGGGCGCTGCTCGAGGGCAACGCGCTCGCGCTGCGCGACGTGATCGAGGCGATCGCGGCCGCCGGCCACGCCCCGAGCGAGGTCGTGTGCGTCGGCGGCGGTGCCAAGGGCCGGCTGCTGCTGGAGCTGCGCGCGAACATCACCGGCCTGCCGGTGTCGGTGCCCGACGACGTCGAGACGACGGCCCGCGGCGCCGCGATGCTCGCCGCCGCCGGCGTCGGGCTGCACCCGAGCGTGGCCGCCGCGGGCGCCGCGATGGCGTGCCCGCGCGGCGAGCCGGTGCAGCCGGATCCGGAGCTGCGCGGCGTCTACGACGAGCTGCACCGCCGGCACCGGCGCCTGTACGCGGCTCTGCGCCCGCTGTGGTCCTGAACGAGGTCACCCGCCGGCGGGCGCTCGACGCGCTGGGCTCGGGCGACCTCGACGTGCTCGTGGTCGGTGGCGGGATCACGGGGGCGGGCGCGGCCTTGGATGCGGCGACGCGCGGGATGCGCGTCGGGCTCGTGGAGGCGCGCGACCTCGCCGCGGGCACCTCGAGCGCGTCGAGCAAGCTCATCCACGGCGGGCTGCGCTACCTCGAGATGGGCGACGTCGGGCTCGTGCGCGAGGCGCTGCGCGAGCGCGAGCTGCTGCTCACGCGGCTCGCTCCCCACCTCGTCTCGCCGGTGCCGTTCCTGTGGCCGCTGCGCGGGCGCGGGTGGGAGCGCGCCTACCTCGGCGCCGGGCTCGCGCTCTACGACAGCCTCGGCGGCGCGCGCTCGGTGCCGCGCCACCGCCACCTGACCCGGCGCGGCGCGCTGAGCGTTGCGCCCGCCTTGCGGCCGGACGCGCTCGTCGGCGCCGTGCAGTTCCACGACGCGCTGGAGGACGACGCGCGGATGGTCGCCGTCGTCGCCCGCACGGCGGCCGCGCACGGCGCGCACGTGGCGACTCGGGTGCGGGTGACGGGCTTCCGGCGGCCCGGCGAGGTCGAGGCGGTCGACGACGAGACGGGGGAGACGCTGGTGCTGCGCGCCCGGCACGTGGCGGGCGCGGCCGGCGCGTGGACGGACGGGCTCCGCGCGCTGGCCGGTGGGAGCTCGGCGTGGCGCAACGTGCACTCGAAGGGCATCCACGTGTTCGTGCCGCGCGACCGCATCGCGAGCGCGACGGGCGTGCTCGCGCGGACCGAGAAGAGCGTGCTGTTCGTGATCCCGTGGCAGGGCGGGTGGCTGATCGGCGACACCGACACGCCGTGGGCGTTCGGGCCCGACCGGCCCGTCGCGACCGGCGCGGACGTCGACTACCTGCTCGCGAAGACGAACGCGCTGCTCGCCGAGCCGCTGGGGCGCGAGGACGTCCACGGCGTCACCGCCGGGCTGCGGCCGCTGGTGGCCGAGGCGGCGCGCTCGGACACGACGCGCATCAGCCGCAAGCACGTGGTCGAGTCGCCGGCGCCCGGGCTGACGACGATCGCGGGCGGCAAGTACACGACCTACCGCGTGATGGCGGCCGACCTGATCGACGCGGTGGCTGCGGCGCTCGGCTCGCGCCTGGCGTCGGTCACGCGCGACGTGCCCTTGGTGGCGAGCCGCGACGACGAGCTCGCCGTGCTGGTCGCGGGGCGGCCGGAGCTCGGCGAGCCGCTCGAGGGCGGTGGCGGCCACCTGCGCGCGGAGGTGGTCCACGCGTGCACGCACGAGGGCGCGCTGCACCTCGAGGACGTGCTCGAGCGGCGGACACGGCTGGCGCTGACGGCGCCCGACCGCGGGCTGGCGGCGGCTGGCCCGGCGGCGGCTTTGATGGCGGGCGAGCTGGATTGGGACGAAGCGCAGGCGCGCCGCGAGGTCGAGCGCTGGCACGCACGCGTCGCCGCCGCGCGGGCGGCCGAGGCCGAGCGCGACGACGAGCGCGCGGTCGCCGCGTACACCGCGGCGCTCGCCGAGCGCGAGGACGCGGCGGTATGAGCGAGCTCGTCCTCGGGCTCGACCAGGGCACGTCGAGCACGCGCTGCGTCGTCCTCGACGAGGAGCTCCGCGAGCGCGGCTCGGCGGCCGTGGCGGTCGCGTGCTCGTTCCCCCGCGCAGGGCTCGTCGAGCAGGACCCGGAGGCGATCGCGGAGTCGGCGGGTCAGGCGATCGCCGGGGCGCTGGCCGCCGCGGGCGCCGCCCCGCGCGACGTCGCGGCGCTCGGGATCGCCAACCAGACGGAGACGTTCGTCGTCTGGGAGCGCGCGTCCGGGCGCCCCGTCCATCCGGCGATCGTGTGGCAGGATCGGCGCACCGATGCCGCCTGCGCCGAGCTGCGCGAGCACGCCGAGCTCGTGCGCGAGCGCACCGGGCTCGAGCTCGACTCGACGTTCCCGGCGACGAAGCTGCGCTGGCTCCTCGACCAGGCCGGCGGCGACGACCTGGCGTACGGCGACGTGGCGTCGTGGCTGCTGTACCGCCTCGCCGGGGTCCACGTGTGCGACGCGGGCAACGCGGGCCGCTCGCTGCTGTGCGCGCTCGGCGGCCGGGAGTGGGACGACGAGCTGCTCGACCTGTTCGGCATCCCGCGCGAGCTGCTCCCGCCGATCGTCGACTCCGACGCCATCGAGGCGGAGATCGGGGCGATCCCCGTCCGCGCGGCCGCGGGCGACCAGCAGGCGTCGCTGTTCGGCCTGCGCTGCTGGGAGCCCGGGGCGGCGAAGGTGACGCTCGGCACCGGCGCGTTCGTGCTCGCCCACGGCGGGCTCCGAGCCGCCGCGGCCGCCGGGCGGGATCCTCGCCTCCTGCGCGTGGCGACGGGAGGGGACCACGAGCTACGCGCTCGAGGGCTTCATCCCGACGGCCGGCGCGGCCGTCGACTGGTTCGCGCGCATCGGCGCGCTGCCCGCCGGACCGGAGCTCGACGCGCTGCTGCGCGAGCCGGGCCCCGGCGGCGTCATCTGCGTGCCCGCGCTGCAGGGGCTCGGGAGCCCGACCTGGGACGCGAGCGCGCGCGGCGCGCTGCTCGGCCTCAGCCTGAGCACCACCCGCGCCGACCTCGCCCGCGCGGTCGTCGACGGCATCCTGCACCAGGTCGCCGACGCGGCAGAGCCGATGGGCGTCGCCGAGCTGTGGGTCGACGGCGGCCTGTCGCGCTCGGACTGGATCGTCCAGCGCCTCTCCGACCTCACCGGGGCGCGCGTCCGCCGCACGACCCGCTCCGACTCGACCGCGCTGGGAGCCGCCACCCTCGCCGGCCTCGCCGCCGGCGTCTGGTCCTCGCCCGCCGACCTCCCGGAGATCCCGCTCGACCTGACCGCCGAGCCGCGGCTCCCCGACGCCGAGCGCGCGGGCGAGCGCGAGCGCTGGGCGGCCGCGCGCGCCGCCGCCTAGGGCCAGGTCACCTCGCCCGGCTGCCCGTCGCCGCCCTCCGGCTTCGGGCCGCCGACCGCCACGAGCTCGAGCCCGTCGGGCCCGGCCGCGAACGCACGCACCACCGCCGGCGCCACGCGCACCAGGTCCCACTGCCCCAGCGGCTGGACCTCGCCGTCGAGCAGCACCTCGCCGGAGCCGGAGATGACGAGGTAGGCCTCCTCCTGCTCGCGGTGGCTGTGGCCGACGGGGCTGCGGAAGTCCGGCGCATAGCGCCAGTGGCTGACGCCGATGTCGCGCGCCCCCATCGCCGTGCGGCCGAAGCGCCCTTCGACGCTCTCGGACCGCCCGGCGGCCACGTTGTCGAGCTCCATCAGATTCATGAGCGTGTAGTCGGCCATGGGCGAGAGGCTACGCACGCGCCCGCTAGCGCATCCGCACGTAGCCGAACACCTCGCTCGGCGTCCTCACCACCGCGTCCACGCGGTCGGAGTGATTGCCCTCGATGGTCCGGATGCTCCCGTCGGGGAGCACGCGCTCGACGAGCCCGATGTGGGAGCCGTACGGCTTGAACACGATCAGGTCGCCGGGTCGCGGCCGGTAGCCCGACGTCGCGAGCTCGGCGTCGCCGTGACGCGCTCCCCACATCCAGACGGCGCTCACGCCGGCGAACCCCTCGTGATGGTCGCCGATCGGGTGACCGGCACGCTTGGCGACCCACGAGACGAAGTTCGCGCACCACGGCTGTCCCGCCGCGCCTCCCCGCACCGCCTGGGCGTACTGCGCGATCCGGGGTGACGCGTTCGGCGCCAGCTCACGCTCGCCGATCTCCTTCCGCGCGATGGCGACCATCCGGTCGCCGAGGCGCGACGCGGGCTCCGCCGCCGCGTCCGCCAGCGGTTGTGCCCCGGACCGGTCCGGGCCGCGCGCGGCGCGGACGGCGCCGCTGCGCGGAGGCCCCGGCGGAGCGTCCGCGGCCGCGGCGCGCGCCCTCGGCTCGCTCGCGCCGGGCGCCTGCCGCTCGTACTCGCGCGCGTACCGGAGGACCTTACGGACGTACTCGGGCGTCTCGCCGTTCTGCGGGATGCCGCCGGCCCTGCTCACCGCTCCCGGGCCCGCGTTGTAGGCCGCGAGCGCGAGCCGCTCGTCGCCGTGGAAGGCGTCGAGCTGCTGACGCAGATAGCGCGCTCCGCCCATGACGTTCTGCTCCGGCTCCGTGGGGTCGTCGACACCGAGGCTCCGTGCCGTGGCGGGCATCAGCTGGCAGAGGCCGATCGCGCCGGCCGGGCTGCGGGCGCGCGGGTTGAAGCCCGACTCTTGGCGGATCAGGCCGCGCAGGAGGTTCGGGTCGACGCGGTGGCGCTCGGCGGCCCTGTCGATCTCGGCCGCGAACTTCGTCGGCGCCCCCTGCCCGGCGGCCATCGCGTCCTCCGCCGAGCGGACCAGCGGGGTGGCTTTGACGCGGTGCTCGCCGGAGCGGGCCGGGCGGCGCCGGGCGGGGCGGCGCGTCGCACCGCTGCGAGCGGGCGCGCGCGCGGGAGCGTCGGCTTCCGGCTCCGCGACGGCGGCCGACGCGGGCAGGTCGTCTGGCGGCGGGTCATCCCAGCCGACGTGGATGTGGTCGTGGTGATCGGCGTCCTGGAAGTAGATCGCCGCGGGCGAGAACGACCACGGCGAGCCGACCTCGCTGGGTCGCAGCGATTCCGGCAGCTGACCGAGGGCGGCGGCCAGCTCGTGAGCGCCGGGGTTGCCGGCGGAGACTGGAGCGCCGTCCACGGCGGCGATGTCGAGTCCGCGCCCCACGAAGTGGTTGGAGACGCCCCCACCGCCGCGCACGAACTGGCCGTGACCCGTGCGGATGACGCTGAGCCGGATGGTGTGGTCACGCAGGAGGCGCTCGAGCAGCAGCGGGATCCGCGGGTCGACGTTCCCCGACTCGAGGTCGGCGCGGGCGCTGGCGGGGAGCTCGAGCCGGGGGTTGCTCAGCAGGTCGGCGACCCCGCCGCCGCCCGCGTCCGCGACCTCGGCGGCTGGTGCGGCGTCGGCTTTCGGCCGCGCCACGGCGCCGCTGCGGACGACGCCGCGCCGCGGCTGGGCGCCGGAGCGGCGCGCGACTTGCGTCTCCGTCGCCCGCGTGACCGCCCGCCGGACGACCTGCGCCGCCTCCGACCGCGGATGCTCGCGCGTGAGCTCCTGGAGGTCGAGCAGCCCGACGCCCTCGGCGATGGCGGCCGCGAAGACGCCGGCGAGACTCGAGCGCAGCTCGCGGACCTCGAGCGTCTGCA
Source organism: uncultured Solirubrobacteraceae bacterium (assembly GCA_963811595.1). Lineage (GTDB taxonomy): Bacteria > Actinomycetota > Thermoleophilia > Solirubrobacterales > Solirubrobacteraceae > DASQFQ01. The sequence goes on along the minus strand of CAWERW010000016.1, from coordinate 119,636 downwards.
GGGCGACCGGGCCGCTGAGGACCGACGAGGCGAGGTCGGCGAGCCCCGCGTCCCGCAGGAGCGGCTCCGGCTCACTGCGGAACCGGCGGCGCAGTTGCGCGTCGTCGAGCAGCCGCCCGATGAGCCCGGCCGCGCGCTCGACGCGGTCCGGGTCATGGCTGCGCATGCCACGTCGGGTCGAAGCCGGTCACGTCGAGGTCTCGCGGCTCGTCGTCGAGCTTGTCGGGGTCGTATTCAGCGAAGTCCCCCTCGCCCGGGTTCTCGCCCACGCAACCCGTCCCGGTGCGGAGCGTGATGCGCCTGGTGTTGCGCCATGCGAGCTCACACCCTTGGTCACCGGAGGAGCCCTGCGCGCGGAAGGAATCGCCCTCCCGCCGGAGCAGCTGCAGTCGGAAGTCTCCCGCCTCTCCCTCCAAGATCGCGAGGCGGTCGATGTCTGGCGACCAGGCGACGAACCGGATCTCGGCGGACGACTCGTAGACCGGTTCCGTGGTGGGCTCGAACGTGTCGCCGGCCCGCCGGTACACGATTAACGCCTCGAACGGAGGACCCGCTTCGCCGGGCCGACCGGCGAGGACCATGATCTGGTCACCGTCCGGGGCCCAGGAGGGACGGCCGAGCGGCCGGTCGCCGGGCGAGTTGAGACAGTCGGGCGACGCCGCGCCCTCGTCGGGGGTGTCGGTCACGCACAGCCGACCGCCGGAGTCGGGGTTCTCCTTGATGACGGCCAGCGTCTCGCCGTCCGGCGAGAGCGCGGGTCGGTGATAGGGCGCCCGGTCGGTGAGCGGCTCGGGATCGTCATCGACCCGCTCGGGGTCGATCGCAACGACGCGGCGGATCTCCTCGTCCGGCTTGTCCGAGACCTCGAGGACGGCGATCAGGTCGTCCGGGAACCACGTCGGCGCCTGGAGGTCCCCGGTCCCGCTGAGCTTGTCCGCCTTGGTCGCCCCCTTCCGCTGCACGAACAGATCCCCGCCGCTGACGTAGGCGAGGTCCGCGGGTAGCTCCACCGACCCCCCCGGATCCCCGCTCCCGTTCCCGGATGCCGTCGGGGTGACGGGCGGCTCGCCCCCCGCCACCGAGACCTTGACCGCCGAGCCGATGGGAACTTCGGTGCCGCGGGTTGGGTTCTGCAGCGCGACCTCGGCCTCGAGGTCGACCTCGCCGCCCGGGGGCTCGAGCTGCAGCTTCCTGCGGCTCAGGACCTTCTCCGCGTCGCCCAGCGATCGGCCCCGCACGCCCGGGACCTTGACCATCCGCTCGCCGATGACGATCGTGACGCCGACCTTGTCGCCATCCTTGGCCTCCTCGCCGGCCTTGGGGTCCTGGGCGGAGATCTTGCCCACCTCCTTGCCCGGTGTCCGGGCCTCCTTCCCGACGTCCCCGAGCTCCAGACCCCGCTTCTCGAGCACTTGCTGCGCCTGGAGGATCGTTCGGCCCGCCAGGTCCGGGACCTCGGGCGGGGGGCGGAGCAGCAGCCACAGGACGATGGCGAGCGCAAGCAGGGCGAGGAGGATCGGGACCCACCAGGGGAATAGCGCGCGTTCCACGAAGACGACGCGCTGCGCGGGCGGCGGAGGCTCGGTGCCGCCGGGCCGCTGCTCCACCTCCACCGGGTGCTCGACCGGGCGACCGAAGATCCGCAGGCGCGGCGCGCGGACCTCGAGCTGCGACTTCGCCGACCCGCCCGCGGGCACCTCGACGCGCGCGGGGTCGAGCGAGATCGGGCACCGGCCTTCCGCGTCGCGCGCGGCCAGCTCCGCCACGGCCGGGGTGTTCGACCGGTTCCCGACCGTGACCTCGAAGCGCCCCCGGCTCCGGCCCACCGCGCGCGCCGGCTCGACCTGCATCGCGGCCTCGGCGAACGAGCCGACCTCGAGCTGCGCCGGCTCCTCGGCGATCGCGTCGCCGAGCGTACGCGAGTCCACCACGACCGCGAACGGCCACAAGCGCGCCTCCGCCTCGGCGGTGCGAGGCGGCAGCAGCGTGATCTCGACCTCCTGCTCGAAGTCGCCGGAGCGCGACCCGACCGGGACGAGGAAGACGGTGTGCGGCCGGATCGACCACCAGTCCTCCGGCAGCCCCTCGATGCGCAGGTCGTAGTTGTCCACGACCTCGCCGCGGTTGTGGACCTTGGCGTGGAAGGAGACCGGGACCCCGGCGGCCGTCTGCAGCGCGACGAGGCCCACCGCGCTCGCGGGCTCGTCGGCTGAGCGCAGCGTGAGCGCGACCGACGGCTTCGCCTCCGGCGTGTCCGGTCCGCGCAGCGTGCGCACCTTCTCCGGGTACTTGGGGGTCGGCTGTGGACCGGCGGGTGGGGCGGGGGGCGGCACGGGGACCGGCGGCGCGGGCTCAGCGCGGCGGACCTCCGGCGTGGCGCCCGTCGCCTCCCAGCGCAGGTACTCGCCGCAGTGGACGCAGAAGTCCTCGTCGACGGGGCTCTCGCCGCCGCAACTCGGGCACTCTCGGGTCTTGGCGGGGTCGGCCATCACCGATCAGGGCAACTCTCCCATTCGCTCTTAAGCGGATGCAAAGCGGCTCGCGGCATCGGTCGGATAAGCGACGCCGTAGGTGATCACTCTGCTTGCACCAATCAGCAAGACCGGCGTAGGGTCTTGCGAGGCGGTCGCGTGTCAGATCCGGGAAGACGCATCGGGAGCTACGACGTCGTCGGCGAGATCGCGCGCGGCGGTATGGCCACGGTCTTCCTCGCCCGCCAGCCGAGCCTCGGGCGCAGCGTCGCGCTCAAGCGGGTTGATCTCACCGGCGATCCGACCCTCGGTACGCGCTTCGTCGACGAGGCGGAGATCGTCGCGCGCCTCGCGCACGAGAACATCGTCACGGTCTACGACTTCTTCGAGCACGACGGCGTGCCGTTCATCGCGATGGAGTACGTCGACGGCGGGTCGCTCCGCGACCGCGCGGACTCGCTGACGCTTCCGCAGGTGATCGGCGTGCTCGGGAACGTGCTCGCCGCGCTCGAGTACGCCGAGGCGCACGGCATCGCGCACCGGGACCTCAAGCCCGACAACCTGCTGGTGACCGGGGGCGGGACCGTCAAGGTGGCGGACTTCGGGCTCGCCCGGGCCTACAACGAGCTCACCGGCCGGATGACCCCGAGCGGCGTCGCGATGGGCACGCCGGCCTACATGGCGCCGGAGCAGGCGACCGGCGAGCCCCTGAGCCCGGCGACCGACCTCTACGCGGTCGGCGTGATCGCGTACGAGCTGCTGGCGGGCAGGCCGCCGTTCGACCCCTCGGACACACCGGTGGCTGTGCTCTACCGCCACGTCAACCACCCGGCCCCCGCGCTCGCCGGCCTCGTGCCGGACGTCGACCCAGCGATCGCCGACTGGGTCGAGTGGCTGCTGCGCAAGCCGCCCGCGGAGCGGCCGGCCGGCGCGAGCGAGGCGTGGGAGGCGCTCGAGGGTCACGCGGTCGACCTGCTCGGGCCGTACTGGCGGCGCAGTTCGCGGCTGCCCGTCGTCGCGCCTGCGTCGGGCGGGGAGGAGTACAAGAGCTTCGAGTGGCCGGAGGCGCGCAGGCCGACCGAGGGCTACGAATCCGAGCCGGCGCCGCCGCCGACGCCGGCTCCAACCGGGCCGGACGAGCACGTCCGGTGGCGGGAGACCGTGCCGCCGCCGGCAGCCCCTCCGGAGGGCCGTCGGACCACGCCTCCAGCTGCGCCTCCGCCGGGTCCTCCGACCGATGGAGGCGCACCACCCACCGAGCCGATCGACGCGCCGCGGCTGCGCCGTGGCCGGATCGCCGTGGCCGCGGTCGCGCTCGTCGCGGCGGTCGTGGGGGCGATCCTCCTTATCGGCGGCGAGGATCCGGAGGACGAGCTGGCGACCTACCGCAAGGAGCTCACCAGCGCGATCACGCCGCTCGTAGGGGCGAACGTGGCGATCGAGGACGGGCTCGAGAACTTGGACGACCCGGCACCCGCGGACAACAACCTCAAGAAGGTCAAGTTCGCGCGCGAACAGCGCGCGGCCGCCGAGGACGAGATCGCCGCCCTGACCGTCCCGGAAGGCCGAGCCGCGACACGCCTCGCGGAGGGGGTCGGCGACGCCCTCGAGGCCGAGCTGCGGTATCTGCAAGCGCTGAAGCGCGCGCTCGACGATCCGACGCCAGAGCTCGCAGAGGCGGTGGTCCGGGAGCAAAGGGAGGTGAAAGCCGCCCTGGAGGATCTCGGCGATGTCGTGCCCCGGCCTGGCGCGTTCAGCGTCAACGAGCTGGGCAAGCTCGAGGAATGGAGCCGTGACGACGGGATTCCGGGGATAGGGCCGGTGGAGATCGACGCGTCACCGGAGGCAGGGAGCGACCCGTCACCGGAGGGAGAAAACGCGAGCGGTGGTGACGAGCGGGCGGCGTGCGAGAACCGCCGCGACGACGACGGAGACCACGACACGGATCACCCGGACGATCCCGGCTGCGCGAGCCCCGGGGACAACGACGAGCGCAACGTCGTGGGCGAGCCCGACGGTGACGATCCGGAGCCCGAGCTGTGCGGCAACGACAAGGACGACGACGGCGACCTTCAGATCGACGAGGGCTGCGACGTCGAGGAAGGCGCGGACGCGCGGCCCCCGGGGCGGACCCCGAGGGCCGCGGTCGCCTAGAGCCGCGCCTCGATGACGAGGTTGAGCGGCGTCTCGGCGGCGCGCCGGACGTCGCCGAAGCCGGCGGCCACGAGCTGCTCGCGCAGCCGCGCCTCGCCGGCCTGGGTGCCGAGCCCGGCGCGCCCCGGCTGGGACAGCGAGCCCGGCGTGCAGACGAGCGTCGAGAACCCGTAGCGGAAGCGGCCGACCGGGTCGAAATTGTCCTCCACCCGGTCGTTCGCGTACGGCTCGACGAGCATCACGGTGCCGCCCGGCGCGAGCACCTCGGCGGCGCGCCGCGCCGCCCCGGCCGGGTCGCCGAGGTCGTGGAACGAGTCGAAGAAGGCCACGAGGTCGTAGCCCTCCCCGGCCAGCTCCGCCGCGCCGGCGACCTCGAACGTCACCCGGTCCGCGACGCCCGCCTCCGCGGCGCGCTCACGCGCGACCGCGATCGACTCGGCGTGGTAGTCGATCCCGACGAAGCGCGAGGCGGGGAACGCCTCGGCCATCAGGATCGTCGAGGCGCCGTGGCCGCAGCCGACGTCGGCCACGAGCCCGCCGGCCTCGAGCTTCGCGACCACGCCGTCGAGCGCGGGCAGCCACTCGGCCACCAGGCGCGCCTTGTAGCTCACGGCGAACCCGCGGTCCGTGCCGTGCCACAGGCCGTGGTGGTGCTCGTGCCAGCCGACGCCCTCGCCGCTGACGAAGCGCTCGGCCAGCCGCTCACGCACCGCCACGGCGGCGTTGGCCGCCTCGAAGACGGCGGTCATGGAGAGCTCGGTCGAGTCGTCGGCGAGCACGAGCGCGTGCTCGGGCGGCAGCCGGTAGGCGTCCGCCTCCGGGTCGTACTCCACGAAGGAGCTCGCGGCCTGGGCGTTGAGCCACTCGCGCACGTAGCGCTCGAGCGTGCCGGTGCGGGCGGCGAGCTCCGCCGCCGACACGGGCTGCCCGTCGGCCATCGCCTTGTAGAGGCCGAGCTGGTCGCCGAGCGTCACGAGCGCCGCGTTCAGCGCGGCGCCCAGCTCGGTGGCGGCGAGGCCGACGAAGGCCTCGAGCTTCTGCTCGTCGATGTCGGTGATCGCCATCAGGGGGCCTCGCAGCGCTCGTAGTACCTGGGCCAGGCGTGGTCGTTCCACCACTCGCTGGCGGCTTCCCAGCCGCGGCGCTTCTCGATCTGGCGGAAGCGCTCTTCGATGCGCTCGAGCTTGCGCTCGCAGCGATCGGTCTTGTCGGCCTGCGCGGGGGCGGCCGACCCGATGCTGGCCGCGACGAGCACGCCGGCGAAGGCGATGCGCGACGACCTGCGGAACTTGGACATCAGAGGCGTCTCCTGGGGAGGGGAAGGGGGACCAACGCAGCGTGACGGCGGCGGGGCTCTGCTTCCTGAGCGCTTCATGAGCGTTTGCTCACCGCCGTACGGCCCGCCGCCCGCCGCGGTACGGGTGGCTCCCTGGCGCGGCGGCGGGCAGCCCCCTACGGTCGCGCGATGGACCTGTACCTCGTGCCCCGCACCCGCGTCTACCGATCCGAGGAGGAGCTCGCGGCCGCCGCCGACTGCCTCCCCGCCGTCAACGAGAGCCTCCGCGACCACGTGCGCTGGATCCGCTCCTACGTCGTCTCCGAGGACGACGGGACGTTCAGCGCATACTGCGTCTACGAGGCGACCAGCCCGGAGTACCTGATCGAGCATGCCGACCGGGCGATGCTCCCCACCGACGCGATCAAGCCCGTCGTGGCGACGACCATCGCCGCGCCGGATCCCGGCCCGGTCGTCCTGGTCTGACGCGGTGGGCCGGACGCTCGGAGCGCTCCTCGCCGAGCGGCGCGCGGCGGTGATCGGCCGCGAGGCCGAGCTCCTCGCGCTGTTCGACGACGCGCCGCCCGTCGTCGTCGTCCACGGCGTCGCCGGAGCCGGCAAGACCGCGCTGCTCGGGGCGTTCCGGAGCGAGGCGGCCGCGCGCGGCCAGACCGTCGTGGCCGTCGACGGCCGCGAGGTCGAGCCGACGCCGCAGGGCTTCCTCGCCGCCGTCGGCCGCCGCCTGGAGACCGCCGCGGGCCCGGTCGTCCTGCTCGTCGACCACTTCGAGCGCCTGCGCCTGCTCGACGGCTGGCTGCGCCTGACGTTCCTGCCCGCGCTTCCCGTGCACGCGCGCGTGGTGATCGCCACCCGCGACGCGCCCGGCGCGGTCTGGCGCGCGTCGTTCGGCGAGCTGCTGCGGACGTTGCCGCTCGGCCCGCTCTCGCCGGCGGACGCCCACGAGGTCCTGCGCCGGGCGGGGCTCGACGACGACCAGGCGGCATGGGTCAACCGCTTCGTCCGCGGCCACCCGCTGTCGCTCCAGCTCGCCGCGTCGGCGGTGCGCGAGCGGCCCGACGCGCCCGCGGACGCGGTGCTCCCGACCGTCGCGCAGGAGCTGGCCGAGCTCTACCTCGACGGGCTCGATCCCGCGACCCGCGAGGCACTCGACGCCGCCTCCGTCCTGCGCCGGATCACGCTCTCGCTGCTCGGCGCCGTGCTGCCGGACGAGCCGCCGGCGGCCGCCTTCGACCGCCTGCGCGCGCTGCCGTTCGTCGAGCTCGGCCGCGAGGGCCTCGTCATCCACGACGCCGTCCGCGAGGCCGTCTCCGCGCTGCTGCAGGCGACCGACCCGGTCCGCCGGCAGGCCTACCGCACGGCCGCGTGGCGCCAGGTCCGCCGCGAGCTCGACGGCGCCGCCGGCGCGGCGCGCTGGGCGTCGACGGCGGACATGATCCAGCTGGTCGAGGAGCCGCTCGTGCGCGAGGCGTTCTTCCCCTCCTCGGTCCAGCACTACGCGGTCGAGCCCGCGCGGCCGGAGGACTACGACGGGATCCTGGCCATCACCGCCCGCCACGAGCCGCCCGACCAGGTCGAGCTCGTGCGCGCGTGGTGGGAGGAGGTGCCGGGCGCGTTCCGCGTCGCGCGCAACCCGCGCGGGATCGTCGTCGCGTTCACGATCCTCAGCGAGCTCGGCGATGTGCCGCAGCGCCTGCTCGCGCGCGACGCGGTCTGCGAGCCCTGGCGCCGCCACCTGCGCAGCGATCCCGTCCCGCGCGACCAGGCGGTCCTGCTCGCACGGCTCGCGCTCGCCCACGGCACCGGCGCCGCGCCGTCGCCCTGCATCGCCTCGCTGCTGCGCGACATGGAGCGGGCGTCGCTCGAGGCCGGACCGGCGCTGCGGCGCATCTACACGTGGACCCGCGGCGAGGTGATGCTGGCGCAGCTCGCGCCGCTCGGCTTCGAGTCGCTGCCGGGGGAGCGAACGGTCGACTTCGGAGGCCGGCCCGCCTGGCCGATCGCCTGCGACCTCGGGCCGGGGTCGGTCGCGGGCTGGCTGTCGGGCATGGCCGCCCGCGACCTGCCGGTCGAGCGCGACGTGCTCGACGCGGACGGGCGCGAGCTCGTGCTCGACGGCCGCCGCGTCGCGCTCACGCCGCTCGAGTGCGACCTGCTCGGCTACCTGCGCGACCGCGAGGACCAGCCGGTCGCGCGCGAGGCGCTGCTGCGCGACGTCTGGGGCTACGACTGGACCGGCGGCGCCAACGTCGTCGAGGTCGCGGTGTCGGGCCTGCGCCGCAAGCTCGGCGACCGCGCGGCCGCGCTGGAGACGGTGCGCGGGGTGGGGTACCGCCTTCGGCGGCTCTGAGCTCCCGGTCCCGCCCGAGCGGTCGTTCCGATCCGAAAGCTCGGCGTAACATCCGCGTGGGACCATCTCGGCATGCGGCTTCCCGCGGTGCTGCTCGTGACCCTCATCCTCGCCGGCTGCGGCGGCGACGACGAGCAGGCCGCCGCGATGTCCACGCCGACCCCCACGCCATCCGCCACGCGCGCCCCGGCCGAGGCGAAGCCCGCCGCGAAGCGCGGCACGAAGATCGTCCTCGCCGGCTCGGACTTCGGCACGATGCTGTTCAACGCGAAGCGGCAGGCGATCTACATCTTCGAGCGCGACTCGAAGGGCAAGACCGTTTGTTACGGCGAGTGCGCGACGGCGTGGCCGCCCGTCTACACGAAGGGCGCGCCGGTGGCCGGCAAGGGCGTCCGCGCGCGGCTGCTCGGCACGCTCCGGCGGCGCGACGGCCGGCGCCAGGTCACCTACGCCGGCAAGCCGCTCTACTACTACGCGCACGAGGGGCCGGGGCAGGTGCTCTGCCACGACGTGAACCTCAACGGCGGCTACTGGTGGGTCGTCGGGCCGAGCGGCCGGCGCCGCGCCTGAGCTCAGCCCGACGCGGAGGCGGAGAACGAGCCGCGGACGGTGAGCGGCTCCAGGTCCGAGAGCTCGCTGCCGGCGCGGCCGCGGACGCGGAAGGCGATCCGCAGTGGCCGGCCGCAGCTGACGCGCGTGAAGCGGATGCTGCCCGAGGACTCCTCGGTGTCCGTGTTGACCTCGTTGCGGCCGTCGGTCGCGAAGATCTGGGCGCCCTTCGGGCGGTCGAAGACGAACGAGTTCGGGAACCGCACGACCGGCCGGCGCTTGACGTCCGCCACGACGGCGTGCAGCTCCCAGCGCGGCGCCCGCCGGGCCCCGGCGACGACGTGGATCGAGGGCACGCGCACGTCGGACGCCCACGGCCCGCACCAGACGCGCACGTCGGAGCGGAACGGCACCCGCGTCCCGTCGGGCTGGGTGAACGCGAGGCGGTCGCGCACGCGCAGCTCCGGCGCGCCGAGCGCGACATCGGCCGGGAGCGTCACCCCGAGCACGACGAGGAGCGCGCCGATCGAGTGGAACGCGTTGCGCATCTCTGAGATGGTCGCACCGCATGGTCCGGACCGCTTTCCTGACCGCCGCCGCGTTCGCGCTCGTCGCGCCGTCACCCCCGCCGGCCGAGGCCGCCAAGTCGCCGTGCTCGGGCACGCGCTCCCGGAGCGCGCTCGAGTGGGACCGCAGCTCCCGGCCGGTCATCCGCGTGCGCGGCCCGCTCGGCGTCCCGGAGCTGCGGGTCGGGAACACCTTCATCCTCAGCGGCGTCACCTCGATCGCCGGGAAGCGCCGGCGCGGCTTCGCGGCCATCGACCTGCGCACCTGGCGCCCGACCGCGTTCGACCCGCCCGCGCCGCGCGGGCGGAAGCTGACCGCGATGACCGCGTCGCCGAGCACGATGTACCTCGCGCACGAGTCGTGGGACGACGCCCCGGTCGGCGAGAAGGAGATTGACGCCTACGACCTGCGCACGGGCGCGCCGCTGCCCGCGTTCGAGCCGCCCGACTTCCGCGACGGGCTGCTGGGCGGGATGGTGTTCGCCGGCGGCCGGGTCGTGATGGGCGGCGCGCCCCCGGTGGGCGCTGGCATCACCCTCGGCGCCTATGACGCGGCGACGGGGGCGCGCATCTGGCAGGCGCCGATCGGCTGGCCCGTGCGCACGCTCGCCACCGACGGCGCGCGCGTGTTCACCGAGGTGCCGGTCGAGGAGGAGGGGCCGCCGCACCTCGTCGCGGCGTTCTCCGCGGCCGACGGCAGCGCGGTCCCCGGCTGGGGCGCGACGCTGCCCGACCGCGGCTACCGCGCGCCGATGGACGGCGCCGACGCCGCGCGCGTGTTCAGCCTCTCCGGGCGGGCCGTCAGCAAACTCCGCCCGTTCGTCGTGTCGGCGCGCGACGGCCGGCCGGTCTCGTTCCCGCGGCTCCCGTCGAACGCGTCGACCCTGCGGCCCGGAGCGGGGAACACGCTGCTCGGGACCCTGCGCACACGGCCGCGCGGCGGCGGGCCGGCGCTTCACATCGACGCCGTCTTCCGGTCCGACGGCCGGCTGATCGGCACCGTGCCCGCCTCCTGCCGGGTGCTGGCCGCGCGCGACGCGCGTCACCTGCTCGTGGCCACGAGGAACGAGTCGGGGGGCGCGCGGATCTTCGAACTCGTCAGGAGCCGCCGCTGAAGCGCCGCAGCCGCAGCGCGTTCACGACGACCGAGACGCTCGACAGCGCCATCGCGGCGCCGGCGATGACCGGGTTGAGGAAGCCCGCCGCGGCCAGCGGCAGGGCGGCGACGTTGTAGCCGAACGCCCAGCCGAGGTTCTGCTTGATCGTGCGCAGCGTGCGCCGCGAGAGCCGGATCGCGTCGGCGGCCGCGCGCAGGTCGCCGGACACGAGCGTGAGGTCGGAGGCCTCGATGGCGACGTCGGTGCCGGTGCCGATCGCGAGGCCGAGGTCGGCCTGGGCGAGCGCGGGCGCGTCGTTGACGCCGTCGCCGGCCATCGCGACGACGTGGCCCTCGGCCTGCAGCCGGCGGACGACGTCGGCCTTGCCGGCGGGGAGCACCTCGGCGATCACCTCGTCGATGCCGACCGCGGCGGCGACCGCGCGCGCGGTCGCCTCGTTGTCGCCGGTCAGCAGGAGCGGGCGCAGGCCGAGCGCCTTCAGCGACGCGACGGCCTCGGCCGAGGTGGGCTTGACGGTGTCGGCGACGACGAGCAGCGCGCGCACCTCGCCGTCCCACGCCGCGAGCACCGCGGTCTGCCCCCGGGCCTCGGCCGCGCGCCGCGCCGCGTCGAGGTGCCCGGGCACGCGCAGGCTCCACTCGGCCATCAGCGCCGGGCGGCCGACCTGCACGCCGTGGCCGTCGACGACGCCCTCGGCGCCGAGGCCCTCGCGGTTCCTGAACGCCTCGACGGGCGGGAGGTCGTCGCGGGCGGCGGCGATCGCGCGGGCGACCGGGTGCTCGGAAGCGTGCTCGACCGCGGCCGCGAGCCGCAGCGCCTCGTCGGGGTCGTCGGCGACCACGTCGACCAGCGTCATGCGGCCGGTCGTCACGGTGCCGGTCTTGTCGAGCACGATCGTGTCGACGCGGCGGGTCGACTCGAGAACTTCCGGGCCCTTGATCAGCAGCCCGAGCTGGGCGCCGCGGCCGGTGCCGACGAGCAACGCGGTCGGGGTGGCGAGGCCGAGCGCGCACGGGCAGGCGATGATCAGCACGGCGACGGCGGCGGTGAACGCGAACTCGGCCGACTCGCCGGCGCCGAGCCAGAAGCCGAGCGTCGCGACCGCGAGGCCGATGACGATCGGGACGAAGATGCCCGAGACGCGGTCGGCGAGGCGCTGGACCGGCGCCTTGCCGGACTGGGCGTCGGTCACGAGCCGCGCGATCTGGGCGAGCGCGGTGTCGCTGCCGACCCTCGTCGCGCGGACGACGAGGCGGCCGCCGGCGTTGACGGTCGCGCCCGCGACCTCGTCGCCGGGCTGCTTCTCGACCGGCACCGACTCGCCCGTGAGCAGCGACTGGTCGACCGCGCTCGTGCCCTCCTCGACGACGCCGTCGGTGGCGACCTTCTCGCCGGGCCGGACCACGAAGCGGTCGCCGGGCGCGAGCTCCTCGACCGGCACGCGGCGCCCGTCGACCAGCTCGACGTCCTTGGCGCCGAGCTCCAGCAGCGCCGTCAGCGCGGCACCGGCGCGGCGCTTGGCGCGCGCCTCGAAGTAGCGGCCGGCGAGCAGGAACGTCGTCACCACGGCGCCGACCTCGAGGTAGATCTCGCTCGCACCGGCGCCGGCGCGGTCGGGGATCAGGTCGAAGCTCATGCGCATGTCCGGCATGCCGGCGTCGCCGAGGAAGAGCGCGTACAGCGACCAGCCCCAGGCGGCCAGCACGCCCATCGAGATCAGCGTGTCCATCGTCGCCGTGCCGTGCCGCAGGTTCGCCCAGGCGGCGCGGTGGAACGGCCACGCGCCCCACAGGATCACGGGCGTGGCGAGCTGCAGGGAGAGCCACTGCCAGTTGTCGAACTGCAGCGACTGCAGCATCGAGAGCGCGAGCACGGGCGCCGACAGGAGCGCCGAGATCAGCAGGCGGCGGCGGAGCGGCGCGGTCTCGTCGGCCTCGGGCGCCTCGGCCGGCTCCTCGGTCGGCAGGACCGCCTGGTAGCCGGCGGCCTCGACGGCGGCGACGAGCTCGTCCGGGGCGACCGCGGCCGCGTCGAAGTCGACCGTCGCCTTCTCGGTCGCGTAGTTGACCGACGCGCTGACGCCGTCGAGCTCGTTGAGCCGGCGCTCGATGCGGTTCGCGCACGAGGCGCAGGTCATGCCCGCGATCGGCAGCTCGAGGTGCTCGGCGGCCATGCTCAGCGCTCCTCGTGGGTGAACGCGGCCGTGTGGACGCGCCCCTCGTGCTGGAACTGGAGGAACAGGCGGTAGCGGCCGGGCGTGGGGAAGTCGACCTCGAAGCGCGGGTCGCCCTCGATCGGGTGGACGTGCAGGAACGCCATGTCGCCCTCGCGCAGCGCGACGAGGTGGCCGCCCGCGCCGAGGTAGGGCTCGGTGCGCACCGGCGCGCCGTCGCGCGTGATCGTGAAGCGCAGCTCGTCACCGTCGGTGTCGAGCGCCACGTCGTAGCCGCCGTCGCTGACGGCCGTGGCGGCCGGGGCGGGGAGGGGCTGCAGGTCGGCGGCGCCGTCGACGCGCAGGTCGGCGGCGAGCGTGCGCGGCGTCCCGTCGTGGGAGAAGTCGGCGAACAGGCGGTAGGAGCCGGCGTCGGCGAGCTGCACGCGGGCGGACCAGACGCCGTCGGGACCCTGGGTGGGGTGGAGGTGCTGGAAGCCGGTGAGGTCGCGGCGGGCGAGGATCAGGTGCATGCGCTTCTCGTGCTCGACGTCGAAGTCGCGGACGGTGTCCCCGTCCTCCCCGAGGATGCGGAAGCGCAGCGTCTCGGCACGGCCGCGCCGCAGCTCGGGCTGCTCGACGACGACGCGCAGCTCGTCGTCGGCGACGCCGAGGCCGCGCACGGGGTCGGGCTCGGCAGCGGCCATGTGCCCGCCCTCCTCCTCGGCGGCGGGAGCGGCGCCGCGCGGCTCGATCGCGCGGCCGGCGAGCGCCGCCGCGGCGAACGCCACGACGAGCACGCCGGTGAAGGTGAGGATGCGGGTGACGGGAGACATACGGGCTAGGGGTATGCTGCGAGACGCAGGCTACCAGATACCCCCGGGGGGTTAGCTACACTCTTTCGCATGACCCCCTCCGCCCCCGCGCCCGAGCGCGGCTACTCCGCGACCAAGGACCAGCTGCTCAAGCGCCTCAAGCGCGTCGAGGGCCAGGTCCGCGGCGTGCAGAACATGGTCGAGGACGAGCGCTACTGCATCGACGTCCTGACCCAGATCTCCGCGATCCAGGCCGCGCTCGACAAGGTCGCCCTCGGCCTCATGGACGACCACGCGCGCCACTGCGTGGTCGACGGCCCGGCCGAGCTCAAGGAGGACCGCACCGAGGAGCTCATGGCCGCGGTCGCCCGCCTGATGCGGCGCGGCTAGCCCCGCGCCAGGGCGTGGAACGCGTCGAGGGTCTCGCCGGAGTCGCCGCTGATGGTCCAGACCAGCTGATCCCCGGCGGCCTCGACGCGGTAGTCGAGGAACGGGCAGCACGCCGCCTCGCGGCGGGCGAGGTCCTCGACGGCCTCGCGCGTGGCGGGGTCGGAACGGAACGTGAGCACGGTCGCGCCGGCGCGTCGCTCGCCGCGCAGCAGCGCGCGGTCGAACAGCGCGCGGTACTCGCGCAGCCGCTCCTCGGGCGTGTCCTCGGCGGTGCGCATGTCGCAGGCCACCGGCGCGCCGGGCCGTGCTGGGAGATGCAGGGAGGTCGTCATGCTCACCAGGGTAAACTCTGGACCATGGTCCAGAGTCAAGGGGTGGTCGCATGAGAATCGGCGAGCTCGCGACGCGGTCAGACGTGAGCGTCGACACCGTCCGCTTCTACGAGCGGATGGGCGTGCTGCCCGCGCCGGCGCGCGAGCCGTCGGGCTACCGCGACTACGCGGTGGAGACGATCGAGCGCATCCGGCTCACGCGCGAGCTCCAGGCGGTCGGCTTCACGCTCAACGACGTCATCGACGCGCTCGCCGCCCACGACGCCAGGGGCGCCACCTGCGAGTCCGAGCGCTGGCGGCTCGACGCCGCGCTCGACCGGGTCGACGCGAAGCTCGCCGAGCTCAACGCGCTGCGCGGCCGCATCGTCGAGGCGCGCGAGGCGTGCGCCGCCGGGCGCTGCCGGTTCACGGCCGCGTGAGGCCAGCAGGCCGGCGGTGATGCCGGCGGCGACGACCGCGATGCCGGCGATCCGCCCGGGTGTGATCGCGGCGTGGCCGAGCGCGGCGCCGGTGAACAAGGCGGTGACGGGCAGGGCGCCGGAGAACAGCCCTGCCCGCTCGACGCCCAGCCGCGCGATCGCGCCGTACCAGGCGAGGAAGCCGCCGGCCGTAACGAGCACCGCCATGTAGCCGAGCGCGAGCCCTTCGCGCACGGTCGGGACGGCGAGCAGCGCGGCGCCGTCGGCGGCGAGCCCGATGGCGACGAGCATCGGGACCGCGAGCAGGACGATCCACGTCGACACGCCGGCGGGCCCGAAGGCCGGGATGAGCGGGCGGGCGAGCAGCCCGAAGCAGGCCTCGCAGGCGAGCACGCCCAGCGAGAGCGCGAGCGCGCCCGGCGGGAGCGTGCCGCCCGCGCCCTGCACGAGCGCGGCGCCGGCCGCGACGACCCCGGCCGCGAGCAGCAGCGCGGGGCGCAGGCGCTCGCGCTCGAGCAGCGGTCCCGCGATCACGAGCACGACCGGCACCGCGCCGACGATCACGCCGACGCTGCCGGCGTCGCCGCGGCGCACGGCCTCCACGAGCAGGATGTTGAAGAGCACGAGGCCGGTCGCCGACAGCGCGGCGAGCTGCAGCAGCTCGCGAGGCGATGGCCGCCGCAGGCGGAAGCGCATCAGCGCGAGCAGCACGACGCCGGCGACCGCGTAACGCGCGGCCTGGCCGCCCGCGACGGGGTAGTCGCCGAGCTCCTCGGCCGCGGCCACGGACGAGCCGACCGCGACGAAGGCCAGGACCGCGAGCAGTGAGCCGGTGCGCATGGTGAGACCGTACGGGCCGACTGGTCCGAGCGTAAGATCCAGTTCCGTGCCGGAAAACCAGACCAGTCCGGTCGGCCTGGCCGGCGCGGGCCCGCTGCACGCGCGGCTGGAGAACGGGTTGCGCGAGGCGATCCGGTCGGGGCGGCTGCGGGCCGGGGAGGCGCTGCCCTCCACGCGCGGCCTCGCCGCCGACCTCGGCGTCTCGCGCGGCGTCGTCGTCGAGGCGTACGCGCAGCTGAGCGCCGAGGGCTGGCTCGAGGTGCGCCAGGGCGCGGCGCACCGGGTCGCCGCCGTCTCGCTCGACGTCGCCGCCGAGGCCCGCGCCGCCGCCGCGCCACGGCCGCGCCACGACCTGCGCCCCGGCACGCCGGACCCGCTGCTGTTCCCCCGCGCGCGCTGGGCGGCCGCGCTGCGCGCGGTGCTGCGCGAGGCCGACGCCCGCGCGTTCGAGTACCCCGACCTGCTCGGAGCCCCCGCGCTGCGGCGCGCGCTCGTCTCGCATCTCGCGCGCGTGCGCGGCGTGCGCGCTGCCGAGGCCGACGTGGTGGTGTGCGCCGGCGTCGGCCACGCGCTCGCGCTCACCGGCCGCGCGCTGCACGCCGCCGGCGCGCGCCGCGTCGCCGTCGAGGACCCGTCGCACACCGGCACGCGCGCGGTCCTGCGCGACGCCGGGCTCGAGCCCGTCCCGGCGCCGGTCGACGACCACGGCCTCGTGATCGACGGGCTGCCCGCGGCGGACGCCGTGCTCGTCACCCCGGCCCACCAGTTCCCCACCGGCGCCGTGCTCGACCCCGACCGGCGGGCGGCGCTCGTCGCCTGGGCGCGCCGCCACGACGCGATGATCCTCGAGGACGACTACGACGCCGAGTACCGCTACGACCGCCACCCGGTCGGCGCGCTGCAGGGCTTCGACCCGGAGCTCGTCGTCTACTGCGGCTCGGTGTCGAAGACGCTCAGCCCGGCGCTGCGGCTGGGCTGGGCTGTCATCCCACGGGGCCTGCGCGACCGCGTCGCCGAGGAGCGCGCGCACAGCGATCTCGGGACCGCGACGCTCGACCAGCTCGCGCTCGCGCGCTTCGTCGAGCGCGGCGAGTACGACCGCCATCTGCGGCGCTCGCGGGCCGAGTACCGGCGCCGCCGCGACGCGCTCGTCGCCGCGCTCCGGCACCACGTGCCGGGCGCGCGCATCGGCGGCGTGGCAGCGGGGCTGCACCTCGTGCTCGAGCTCGACGGCGACGAGGCCGCCGCGCGGGCCGCGGCCGAGGCGGCGGGCGTCGGGCTGGCCGCGATGTCCGAGTTCGTGATCGAGAGCGAGCGCCCGCCCGCGCTGATCCTCGGCTACTCGCGGCTCGCCGAGCCCGCGCTGCGGGTCGCCGCCGCCGCGCTCGCGCCGGCGGTCTCGCCGCCCAGGTACTCGACCACCATGTCGCCGAGCATCCGCCGGTAGCGGTCGCGCAGCGCCGGGTCGAGCGGGTCGCGCGCGAAGATCGCGCCGAACGTGTGGCGATTCGCCACGCGGAAGACGCAGAAGGCGCTGATCATCATGTGCAGGTCGACGGCGTCGATCTCGCGGGTGAAGCTGCCGTCGCCGCGGCCGCGCTCGAGGATCCGCTCGATCAGCTCGATCGCCGGGGTGTTCTGGCCCGCGAAGTCCTCGCCGGAGATGTGCTCGGCGCGGTGGATGTTCTCGATGCTGACGAGCCGGATGAAGTCGGGGTGCGACTCGTGGTGGTCGAACGTCAGCTCGGCGAGGCGGCGGATCGCGGCCGCGGGCTCGAGGTGGTCGACCTCGATCGTCTGCTCGGCCGCGCGGATCTCCGCGTAGGCGCGCTCGAGCACCGCCACGAACAGCCGCTCCTTGCTGCCGAAGTAGTAGTAGATCATCCGCTTCGTCGTGCGCGTCTGCGCCGCGATCTCGTCCACGCGCCCGCCCGCGTAGCCGCGGTCGGCGAACTCCCGCGTGGCGACGTCGAGGATCTCCCGCTGGGTGCGGTCGGCGTCGCGCTGGCGTTCGGGGATCGTGTCGACCACTTGACAATCGTCGGGGAGGTTTGCCACTCTACCGGACGGGAACTAACTAGTTCGTACATTACGTACGGCGAGGGGGAGGAAGTGGTTGTAGGACTGATCGGCGCCGGCATCGGCATGTCGCTGAGCCCTGCGCTGCACGAGCGCGAAGCGTCGCTGCTCGGCGTGGACTACGAGTACCGGCTGTTCGACCTCGACGAGCTCGAGCGCCCGCCGTCCGACGTGGGCGCGCTGATGCGGGAGGCGCACGACGATGGCCTGCGCGGCCTCAACGTCACCCATCCGTGCAAGCAGCTCGTCGTGCCCGAGCTCGACGCGCTCTCGCCCGAGGCCGAGGCGCTCGGCGCCGTCAACACCGTCGTCCTCGACGACGGCCGGCGGGTCGGGCACAACACCGACGCCAGCGGCTTCCGCGAGGCGTTCGAGCGCCGCCTGCCCGGCGCGCGCACCGACCACGTCGTGCTGCTCGGCGCCGGCGGGGCCGGCGCGGCCGTCGGCCACGCCATCCTCGCGCTCGGGGCGCAGCAGCTGACGATCCTCGACGTCGAGCGCGACCGCGCCGACGCCCTCGCCGTCTCGCTCGGCGCCACGGCGGACGACATGGGAGCCCTCGGCGACCTGCTCGCGCACGCCGACGGCCTGATCCACGCCACGCCCACCGGCATGGCCGCCCACCCCGGCACGGCGGTGCCGGCCGAGCTGCTCGACCCGCGGCTGTGGGTGGCGGAGGTCGTCTACATGCCGATCGAGACGCAGTTGCTGAAGGACGCCCGCGAGCGCGGGTGCCGCACCCTCGACGGCGCGGCGATGGTCGCGCTGCAGGCGGCGGGATCGCTGGAGCTGTTCACCGGCGCGCGGCCCGACCGCGACCGGATGCTGGAGCACGTCGACGAGTTGATCGCCCAGGCGGCGTAGGAGGAGACCATGGCCACCACACCCACGAAGACGACCCCGAAGGACGAACCGGCGCCGACGCCGCCGACCGGCGGCGTCGTCGAGAAGGACCTGCCCGAGCCCGCGCGGCTGCGCAAGCTGATCGGGCCGAGCGTGATCCTCGTCGGCGTCGGCGTCGCCAGCGGCGAGTACATCCTCTTCCCCTACATCGCCTCGGTCGCGGGGCTCGCGTTCCTGTGGGCTGCAGTCGTCGGTGTGGCGATGCAGTTCTTCATCAACATGGAGGTCGAGCGCTACACGCTCGCGACCGGGCAGACGGCCATCACCGGCTTCTCGCGGCTGTGGAAGCCGTGGGGCCTGATCCTCGTGCTGCTCGCCGTGCTCGCCACCGCGTGGCCCGGCTGGGCGACGAGCGCCGCGACCGTCGCCACGTTCGCGTTCGGCGGCGGCAACCCGACGACGATCGCCGTCATCGCGCTGTTCATCATCGGCGCGACCCTCACCGCGTCGCCGGTCGTCTACCAGACCGTCGAGAAGCTCGAGTTCCTCAAGGTCGGCGCGATCCTCGTGTTCATCGTCGTCGCCCTGGTCGCCGCCATCACGAGCGACGGTTACAGCGACACGGCGCAGGTGGTCACGAAGTTCGGCGCCTTCCCGAGCGAGGTCGAGCTGGCGATCCTCGTCGGCGCCCTCGCCGCGGCCGGCGCGGGCGGCGCCAACAACCTCGTGCAGAGCAACTGGATCCGCGACAAGGGCTTCGGCATGGGCCGCTACGCGCCGCGCATCACCTCGCCGATCACCGGTGAGGAGGAGGCCGCGCCCTCGGGCCAGCAGTACAGCTTCCCCGAGAACGAGGCGAACCTGGCCCGCTGGCGCGTGTGGTGGAAGCGCGCGAACCTCGAGCAGTTCTTCTCGTTCGGCGTGATCGCGTGCCTGTCGATCGTGGTCTTCTCGCTCGTCGCCTACTCGACGGTCTACGGCAACCCCGACCTGCCCGACGAGAGCGGCTTCGACTTCATCGCGCTCGAGGCCAGCGTGCTCGACGAGCGGGTCGGCGAGTGGTTCGGCACGCTGTTCCTGCTCATCGGCACGGTCAGCCTGTTCGCGGCCGCGCTCGGCATCGTCGACTACGTCTCGCGGCTCGTCGCCGACGTCGTGCGGGTCGGCTACACGGGCGGCAGCGCGCGCTGGACCGAGAGCCGCCTGTACTTCACGGTCGTGTGGACGATGGTCGTGTTCGGCGCGGCGATCCTGCTGGCCGGCTTCGACCAGCCGCTGGTGCTCATCACGATCTCGACCGTGCTGGGCGGCGTGATCATGACGATCTACTCGATCCTGTTGGTGGTCACGAACCGGCGCTACCTGCCCAAGGCGCTGCGCCTGAGCGGCTACCGGCTCGTGATCATCGGCGCCGCGATCGTGCTGCTCGGCGTGTGCTCGACGATCGTGGGCATCAACCAGTTCGGGAACCTGTTCTGAGGCGGTCGATCGCCACCGTCTGCCTGAGCGGGACGCTGGAGGAGAAGCTCGCGGCGGCCTCCGCCGCGGGCTTCGACGCCGTCGAGCTGTTCGAGCCCGACCTGATCGCGACGCGCGAGGGGCCGGGGGAGGTGCGCCGCCGCTGTGAGGCGCTCGGGCTCGAGATCGCGCTCTATCAGCCGCTGCGCGACTTCGAGGCGGTGCCGGAGGAGCGGCTGGCGGCGAACCTGCGGCGCGCGGAGCGCAAGTTCGCGGTGATGGAGGAGCTGGGCGCGGACACCGTGCTCGTCTGCTCCAACGTGTCGGCAGAGGCGATCGACGACGACGCGCTCGCCGCCGCGCAGCTGCGGGAGCTGGCCGAGCGCGCCGCCGCGCGCGGGCTCCGGATCGCCTACGAGGCGCTGGCGTGGGGCCGCCACGTGCGCGACTACGACCACGCGTGGCGGATCGTGGAGGCGGGCGACCACCCGGCGCTGGGCACCTGCCTCGACTCGTTCCACATCCTCTCGCGCGGCGGCGACCCCGCCGGCATCCGCGACATCCCGGCCGAGAAGCTGTTCTTCCTCCAGCTCGCGGACGCCCCGCACCTGGTGATGGACGTGCTGCAGTGGAGCCGCCACTACCGCTGCTTCCCGGGGCAGGGCGGCTTCGACCTCACCGGCTTCCTCGAGCACGTGCTGGCGGCCGGCTACGAGGGCCCGCTCTCGCTCGAGGTCTTCAACGACGTCTTCCGCCAGGCCGACCCGGGGCGGATGGCGATCGACGCGATGCGCTCGCTGCTCCTGCTGGAGGGCGGGCTCCCGCCGGCCGCCGCGCTGCGCGGCTACGCGTTCGCCGAGCTGGCGGTCGCGGCGGCGGAGGCCTCGGGCCTCGAGCGGCTGCTGATCGCCATGGGCTTCCGTCACGCCGGCCAGCACCGCACGAAGGCGGTGCAGCTGTGGCGCCACGGGGAGACGCGGATCCTCGTCAACCACGAGCCGCCCGCGGCGGACGGGCCGCGCGTGGCCGCGATCGCGGTCGAGAGCGCCGACCCGGTCGGCTCGCGGGCACGCGCCGAGCGGCTCCTCGCGCCGGTGCTGCCGCGCGACCGCGGGCCGGGGGAGGCGGACCTGACGGCGGTCGCCGCGCCCGACGGCACGTCGGTGTTCTTCTGCCGCACCGACGCGGCCGACAGCTGGACCGCCGACTTCGTCACCGCCGGCGCCGCCGGCGAGGGCGGCGAGCTGACCGGCATCGACCACATCGCGCTGTCGCAGCCGTTCGACTACTTCGACGAGGCCGCGCTCTTCTACCGCTCGGTGCTGGGCCTCGAGCTCGAGGAGGGCGCCGAGCTCGCCGCGCCCGACGGGCTCGTCCGCAGCCGCGCGGCGCGCAGCGCCGACGGCCGCGTCCGCTTCGCGCTCAGCGTGCCGGTGGTGGGCAGCGGCGGCCTCGAGCTCCAGCACGTCGCGTTCGGGTGCGACGACGTCTTCGCGACCGCCCAGGCGATGCGCGACCGCGGCGTCCCGCCGCTCGCGATCCCGGACAACTACTACGACGACCTCGCGGCCCGGACAGAGCTCGCGCCGGACGCGATCGAGCGCATGCGCGGGCTCGGCGTCCTCTACGACGCGGGCGAGCGCGGCGAGCTCCTGCACTTCTACACCGCGATGGCGAGCGGCAGCCTGTTCTTCGAGGTGCTCGAGCGCCGCGGCGGCTACGACGGCTACGGCGCGGCCAACTCGCCCGTGCGCATGGCGGCCCAGCTCTCGACCTGACGCCCCGTTACGATCGCGCCGATGCGGGTGGGCGTGATCGGCGTGCCGACGAGCGCGGGCGCGTTCGCTCCCGGGCAGGAGCAGGCGCCCGCGGCGCTGCGGGCGGCGGGGCTGCTCGAGGCGCTGCGTGACGCGGGGGTCGACGTCCGCGACCACGGCGACCGCGAGGTCTGGCGCTGGCGGCCAGACCGCGAGCGCCGCTACGCGCAGAACGTGGGGGCGATCGTCGAGATCGTGCGCGAGACCGCGGCGCGCGTGCGCGCTGCCGCGGAGGACGGCGAGACCGCGCTCGTGCTCGGCGGCGACTGCACGGTCGGGATCGGGACGGTCGCCGCGCACGCGCGCGCCGGCGAGCGCGTGGGGCTCGTCTACTTCGACACGCACGCGGACCTCAACGTGCCCGCGGTCGTCTCCGAGGGCGCGCTGGACTGGATGGGGATGGCGCACATGCTCGGCGAGGCGGGCGCGGTGCCGGAGCTGGCGGGCGCGGGCGAGCGCACGCCGCTGCTGGCGCCCGAGGACGTGCTGCTGTTCGGGTGGGGGCCGGAGCAGGCCACGCCGTACGAGCGCGAGGCGGTCGCGCGCCACGGCATCACGACGATCCGGGTCGACGACGTCGCGGCCGACCCCGAGGGCGCCGCGGAGCACGCCTGCGCGCTGATGGCGGAGCGCTGCGACCGGCTGCTGATCCACTTCGACGTCGACGTCATCGACTTCACCGACGTGCCGCTGTCGGAGAACTGGGGTCGCAACGAGGGGCTCGCCTACGACACCGCGCTGCGCGCGCTCGGCGGGCTGCTCGCGTCACCGCGCCTCGCGGGCATGACGATCACCGAGCTCAACCCGGACCACACCGAGACCGGGGCGGGCACGCTCGAGCGCTTCGCCGGCGACGTCGCGCGGGCGCTGGCGCACGGTCGCTGAGCATGACCGCGGTGCTCGTCGCCGGGCCGAACCTCGCGATCGACCGGACGCTGGCGACGGACGAGCTCCGCCCGGGCCACGACATCGAGACGGCGCAGGTCGCCGTCACGGCCGGCGGCAAGGGCGTCAACGTCGCGCGCGCGACGCGGGCGCTCGGACTCGAGGCGACGCTGCTCGGCCTGCTGCCGGGTCACATGGGCGAGGCCGTCGCCAACCTGCTGGCCGAAGAGGGGATCCGGCTGCGCGGGATCCCGGTGACCGGAGAGCTGCGGTCGGCGTTCATCATCCACGAGCGGGACGGGCGCGCGACCGTGCTCAACGAGCCCGGGCCGCAGCTGGCCGACGACGAATGGCTCGCCTACGAGGCGCTGGCCGACGACGCGCTCGGCGAGCCCGCCGTCCTCGTGTGCGTCGGCAGCCTCCCGCCCGGCGCACCCGACGACGCCTACGCCCGCATCGTCGCGATGGCGCGGGAGCGCGGGCGCCCGAGCGTGGTCGACGCGGGCGGCAACGTGCTCCTGCGCGCGCTCGACGAGGCGCCCGACATCGTCTGCCCCAACCTCGCCGAGGCCGAGGCCGTGCTGTTCGGCGCGACGAGCGAGGCCGTCGACGCGCCGGCGGACGCGCGCGAGCGCGCCGTGGAGGCCGCGCGGGCGCTGGTGGCCGGAGGTGCGCGATCGGCGATCGTGACCGCGGCCTCGGCCGGCGCGGCGTTCGCCGGCGAGGGCGGCCGGCAGGCGCACTGGGTCGCCGCGCCACGCGTCAGCGTCGCGAACCCGATCGGAGCCGGCGACGCGTTCGCGGCAGGGCTCGCGGTGGCGACCGCCCGCGAGCTGCCGCCGGCTGAAGTTTCCCGGTTCGCGGTCGCGGTCGCCAGCGCCAGCGTCGAGCATCCGCGGGCGGGCTGCCTCGATGCCTTCCGTGCCGAGGCGCTGTTCCGGGCGGTGAACGTCGAGCCGGCTGTGTGAGCTTTCTTCCGCTCAGCGAACCCCACGCGAAGCGCGCTCCGCAGAACGCTCCCAGCGCAGGAACAGCGCGTTGACCACGAACGCGATGATCACGAGCACGGCGATGATCCCGTACATGCGCGGCATGTCGTGCAGCGTGATCGCCTCGACCAGCTCGTAGCCGAAGCCCGCGCGGGACGCGAACATCTCGCCGAGCACGACGCCGAGCAGCGTGAGGCTGAAGCCGAGTCGCAGGCCGGTCAGCAGCGACGGGTGGATCGAGGGGAAGATCACCTGGCGGAACGTGTCGGTGCGCGAGAGCCGCAGCGACTGCGCGACCTTGAGGTGGACGGGGCTCACCTCGCGCGTGGCGTTCATGGCGATGATCAGGATCGGGAAGATGCCGTGGAACATCCCGAACGCGATCTTCGAGTACAGCCCGAAGCCGAACACCGTCAGGAAGATCGGGAACAGCGTCACCTTCGGGATCGAGTAGATCGACAGCGCGATCGGCTCCGAGACCTTGCCCCAGAAGCGCACGCGCCCGAGCGTGATGCCGAGCCACAGCCCCGCGACGGCGGCGATCGCGAACCCGATCGCCGTGGCGAGGAGCGTCGCCGCGAGGCTCTCGAAGAACCAGCCGCTGGAGATCCCGTCGACCACGGCGTCGAGGGCCTGGAGCGGCGTGGCGACGTAGAAGTCGCCGGCCAGCATCCCGACCACCTGCCAGATGACCAGCAGCGCGAACGGGAACGCGAGCTGGGCGGCCAGGACGGACTCCCGCCGCTCGCGCGGAGCGGCGGTGCGGGCGGCGGAGGCGGTCGTGGTCGTGGTCGCCATGCCTACGCCTGCCTGCCGTAGAGCCGGCGCTCGAGCCGCAGCAGCAGCGAGTTGACGAGGATCGCGAACGCGAGGATCAGCAGGATCGCCGCGTACATGTTCTGGATCGCGAAGTTGTTGTAGCTGAAGCCGACGAACCAGCCGACGCCCGACTCGGCCTGGATGAACTCGCTGGCGATCACGCCGATCACCGTGTAGCTCGCGGCGAGCTTGAAGCCGGTGAAGATGTACGGCGTCGCGGCCGGGAAGTACACGCGCGTGAACATCCGCCACGGCGAGAGGCGCAGGCTGCGCCCGACCTTCACGAGCACCTCGGGCACCTCGTTGAGGCCGATCACCGTGTTGAGCACGATCGCCACCACGGCCCACGCCCAGGCGATGATGATCACCGGCCACGCGCTGAGGCCGAAGATGGCGATGAACAGCGGATAGAACGCGAAGATCGGGATCGCGTAGTAGGTCGTGAGGTAGGGCTGGAGCACCGTGCGGACGCGCTCGAGCCGCCACAGCGCGACGCCGAGCGGCAGGCCGGTGACGACCGCGAGCGCGCCGGCGACGACGATCGACGTCAGGGTGCGGGCGATGTGGGAGCCGAGGATCCCGTCGGAGATCAGCAGCCACAGCTGCCACACCATCTCGCTCAGCGGCACCAGCGCGATCGGGTTGACGAGCCCGAGCCGCGGGATCACCTCGAGCGCCACCAGGAAGGCGGCGACGATCCCCCAGCGGACCGCGCGGACGCGTGCGTCCTCACTCACTGGCGCTCACCCGCGAGCGCGCGCATCGACTCCTCGCGCAGGCTCTCCCACAGCTCGCCGCTGAGGCGACCGAACTCCGGGTCGCTGACGATCGTCGAGTCGCGCGGCCGCGGCAGCGGGTTCTCGACGATCTTCTTGACGCGGCCCGGGCGCGCGGTCATCACGACGATGCGGTCGCTCAGCAGCAGCGCCTCGTCGAACGAGTGCGTGATGAAGAGGATCGTCGCGCTGGTCGCGCCCTGGATCCGCAGCAGCTCCTCGCCGAGGATCAGGCGGGTCTGCTCGTCGAGCGCGCCGAACGGCTCGTCCATGAGGATGATCTTCGGCTCCATCACGAGCGTGCGCGCGATCGCCACGCGCTGGCGCATGCCGCCCGACAGCTCCGAGGGGTAGCGGTCCTCGAAGCCGCCGAGGCCGACGAGCTCGATCATCTCCTTGGAGCGGCGGGCGCGCTCGTCCGCGGCGACGCCGGTCATCTCGAGCCCGAAGCCGACGTTCTCGGTCACGGTGCGCCAGGGGAACGCCGACTCCTGCTGGAACACGATCCCGATCGCCGGGTCGGTGCCCTGCACGAGGTTGCCGGCGATCTTCACCTCGCCGCCGGTGGGCTCGATCAGCCCGCCGACGATCTCCATCAGCGTGCTCTTCCCGCAGCCGCTCGGCCCGACGATCGAGACGAACTCGCCCTCGTCGACCTCGAGCGACACGTCCTGCATCGCCTCGAGCGAGCCGTCCGGGGTCTCGTAGGCCTTGCCGAGCTTCTCGATCGTGAGCAGCACTCAATCTCCTCCTGGCAGCGTGATCCGCTGGTCCGCCGGTATGAAGTCCTGGACGACGAGCTCGTCCCACTCGATCTCCTGGCCGCCGGGCAGGAGGTCGATCAGGCGCATCTCCTCGGCGACGGTCTCGAGCGCCTTCGGGCTGTCGAGCCCGACCACCCAGTGCTCGTCGAGGTCGATCGTCTCGAGCGCCTTGAGCGCGCTGGCCGGCTTGATCTCGGCCTCCTTCGCCCACACGCGCGCGATCTCCTCGGGGTGGTCCTTGAGGTACTCGAGGCCCTGGGCGCGCGCCGTGATCGTCTTCTGCACGAGCTCGCGATCCGTTCGAGCACGCCGGGCCCGCTGATGATCACGGTGGAGAGGAACTCGGGGACGTAGTCCGAGGCCCGGAAGACCGGCTTCCAGCCCTCCTCCTCGAGCTGCTCGGAGAACACGGGCTCGAGGATCGCGGCGGCGTCGATGTCGCCCTGCTTGAGCGCGGTCAGGCCCTCGGTGAGCCCGCCCATCGAGCGCGTCTTGACGTTGTCGACGCCGACGCCGGAGCGCTCGAGCGACAACGCGAGCAGGCCCTGGGTGACGGAGCCGGGGCTCGTGTAGCCGACCTCCTTGCCCTTCAGGTCCTCGATCGTCTCGAGCTTCGAGTCCGGGCGCGTGACCCAGAAGACGTCCTTGCTGCTGGCGACCCCGCCGCCGACGATCCGGATGTCGGCGCCGGCCTGGAAGGCGGTGATCGCGGCGGTCGTGGCGACCTCGCCGATCGGGAGCCCGCCGCTGACGACGTTGCGGACGGTCGTCCCGCCGCCCTCGGAGCCGACGATCTGCTTGATGCGGACGCCGTTCTTCTCGAACAGGTCCTGGTCGACGGCGGCGATCCACGGCGGCGAGAACAGCAGCGCCGGGTGGTTGCTGACCGTCACGTCCCCGCCCTCGCCGCCCTCCGTGAGGCCGGAATCGCCGCAGCCGGCGAACCCCAGCGCGAGCGCGACGACAGCGGCCGCCCACCTCATGCGGCACCTCCCATGCCGGATTCATGCCCGACCCGTGGTTCGGCTAACCGCCCCGTCGGTGAGGGGTGGACCGTACGGGCGCGGCCCGCGCGGCCTGTGACCCTCGGACGATGCTCTCCACTTCCGACCTCATCCGCGACGTCGAAGGCCAGGTCATCACGCCCGATGACCCCGGCTACGACCAGGCGCGGACCGTCTTCATGGCTGCCGTCGACCGGCGCCCCTCCCTGATCGTCCGCGCCGCCGGCGCGGCCGACGTCGCCCGCGTCATCGCACATGCCCGCGAGAGCGGGCTCGAGCTGGCCGTCCGCAGCGGCGGCCACAGCCCCGCCGGCCACAGCACGACCGACGGCGGGATCGTGCTCGACGTGCGCGCGCTGCGCGAGCTCACCATCGACGCGGGGGCGCGCGCCGCTTGGGCCGGCGCGGGCCTGACCGCCGGCGAGTACACCACCGCGGCCGGCGCGCACGGCCTCGCCACGGGGTTCGGCGACATGGGCTCGGTCGGCATCGCCGGCATCACGCTCAGCGGCGGCGTCGGCTTCCTCGTCCGCAAGCACGGCATGACGATCGACCAGCTGCTGGGCGCCGAGGTCGTGACGGCCGACGGCGAGCTGCTGCAGGTCGACGCCGACAACCACCCGGACCTGTTCTGGGCGCTGCGCGGCGGCGGCGGGAACTTCGGCGTCGTGACGCGGCTGCGCTACCGCCTCCACGAGGTCGGCACGATCCTCGGCGGGATGCTGTTCCTGCCCGCGACGCCGGACGTCATCGCCGGCGCCATCGTCGCGGCCGAGGCCGCGCCGGAGGAGCTGTCGATGATCGTCAACGTCATGGCCGCCGCCCCGCCGCTCCCGTTCCTCCCGCCGGAGGCCCACGGCAAGCCAGCCGTGATGATCCTGCCCGCCTACGCGGGCGACGCCGAGGCCGGACAGCGCGCCCTCGCGCCGCTGCGCGCGCTCGCGGAGCCGATCGCCGACCTGGTGCGCCCGATGGCCTACCCGGAGATCTATCCGCCCGACGACCCGGACTACCGGCCCGTTGCCGCCGCACGCACCGGCTTCGCCGACGGCGTCGACCGGGAGGCAGCCGCGATGATCCTCGAGCGGATGGAGACCTCGACGGCACCGATGACGTTCGCACAGCTGCGCGTGCTCGGCGGCGCGATGGCGCGCGTGCCGGCCGACGCGACCGCGTACGCGCACCGCGACCGCCGCGTGATGTTCAACATCGCCGCCTTCTACCAGCGCTCCGAGGAGCAGGCGGAGCGCGCCGCGTGGGCCGTCGCGGTCGCGGACGAGCTGAGCGGCGGCGACCCGGCCGGCTACACCGGCTTCCTCGGCGACGAGGGCGATGTGCGCACCCGCGCCGCGTACTCGGACGCCACCTGGGACCGGCTGGCCGCGGTCAAGGCGCGCTTCGACCCGGACAACGTCTTCCGCCTCAACCAGAACGTGCCGCCCGCCTGATGTCAGCGCTCGAGGTCATCGTCCTGGTGGCCTCGATCCTGGCGTTCGTGACGCTGCTGCTGGCGGTGATCCTGATCCCCGCCGGCCGCCGCGCGCGGCGGCTCCGCGACGGCCTCGAGGCCGAGCTGGGCCCGACGGCGGAGCGGACCGAGAACGTGCGCGGCCTCGGGCTCGAGTCCCGGGGCCCGCGCCAGGTGCGCGGCAACGGCTGGCTCGCGCTCACGCCCGAGGAGCTGCGCTTCCGGCAGTGGATCCCCGACCGCGAGACGCGCGTCCCGCGCACCTCGGTGACCGCGGTCGAGACGAAGCGGGCGTGGCTGGGCAAGACGGTCGGCCGGCGCCTGCTCGTCGTGCGGTGGCGCACGCCGGAGGGCGGCGAGGACGCGATGGCATGGGAGGTCCGCGACCTCGACAGCTGGCTCGCCGCGCTCGGCGCGACGGGCCAGGAGGGTGGGGCCCGCTAGGGCGTCGGTTGGCCGACGCCGAGCATGTTGCCCTCGCTGTCGCGGAACCAGGCTCCGCGCTCGCCGCTCCCCTTGCTCGGGTAGTTGCCGTCGATGTCGGCGATGCCGTCGACGGTCCGCAGGCCGGGCAGGTCGACCTCCTCGAAGACGACGCCGCGTGCCTTCAGCTCCGCGACGGTGGCCTCGATGTCGTCCACCTCCCAGCCCATCTGCGTGAACTCGCCCGGGGAAGCCCCGGCCGACTCGAAGAGCGCGAACGCCCCCTGCGGGTGCTCGTAGAGGAGACCGCCCGGCCGCTCCTCGCTGGGCTCGAGCCCGAGCTTCTCGGAGTAGAAGCGCCGCGCGCGCTCGAGGTCCTGGGCCGGCAGCCTGGTCGCCACGCGCCCGTGTCTCAACATGCGGCCAGGCTACCCTGGAGTCGTGACGGGCGAAGACGCGACGCCCAAGCCCGAGCGCTCGAGGGGGCGGGCCCCCGCCCGCAGCCAGCGCACGCGGCTCGTGGTCGCCGGCGGCCTCGGCGGGCTGGCGGTGCTGTTCGCCGTCCTCAACCTCGACGACGTCGAGGTCAACTGGGTGCTCGGCACGTGGTCGACGCCGCTGATCGTCGTGGTCGTGCTGTGCGTCGCCGCGGGCATGGCGATCGACCGCGCGCTGGTCCGACGCGCGCGGCCGCGCCGCAGCAAGTAGCGATCAGGTGCTGATCGCGCCCGGGCGGGTCAGCGACCAGATCACCCAGAAGTTCAGGCCGATCAGGAGCAGCGCCCAGATCGGGTAGTACGGGATGAAGAAGAAGTTCGTCAGCGCGCTCAGCATGCAGATGACGATCGCGACGACGCCGGCCCACGTGGCGCGCGAGTACAGGCCGAAGCCCGTGATCAGCGCGACGATGCCGATGATCGCGTGGATCCAGCCCCACGCGCTCACGTCGAGGTCGAACGTGTAGTTGCGCGTCACGACGAAGAACTCGTCGTTGAAGATCGCCACCAGCCCTTGCAGGAGCTGGAACGCCCCGATCATGACCAGCGCGGTCGCCGCGAAGGCGATCCCGCCGAGCGCCCAGCCCGAGACGTCCTGGTCGACCCGCCCCGGGTCCCGTTGCGTCGTTGACATCCGACCGCCTCCAATCGCTCGCTGGTACGGCCAGATCGTGCCGGGCGGCGGGGTGAGCGCCAATCACCCGCGCGGGGTGACGCGGCTCGCGGCCGCCGCCGCGAGGATCGGCACGTGACGGCGATCCGAGCCCGTGCGGAGAAGCTGCTGCGCGCGCCCGTCTCCGTGCGCGACCTGGCGCTGACGTTCGAGGAGACGACCGCCTCGGGCGCAGAGGTTCACGTCGGCGGCCCGAGCTTCTTCCCGCTCATCCTGCGCGACGTCGCCGCCGCGACGTCGTCGGTCCACGTCAACCAGTTCGGCTTCAAGCGCGGCACGATCGGCGACGCCTTCGCGGACGCGCTGCTCGCGAAGGCGGCCGACGGCGTGGCGGTCCGGGTCGTCGTGGACGGCCAGGGCTCCCGCCCCGACGGCGGCAGCCGCGAGCTCTACCGGCGCCTGATCGCGGGCGGCGTCGACGTCCGCGTCGTGCGGGCCACGCGCGTGCGCGGCTCCACGCAGCCGCGCGCGGCGGGCGGGAGCAGCATCTGGAACCTCGACCGGCTCGCGCGCATCGACCACCGCAAGCTGTTCGCCGTCGACGGGCGGATCGGCTGGGTCGGCGGCGGCGGGATCGAGGACCACTTCAACGACGGCCGCTTCCACGACCTCTTCGTCCGTCTCACCGGGCCGGTGGTCTCGCAGCTCCAGCTCGTGTTCCTCGCGAGCTTCCGCTGGCTCGGCGGCGCGCTGCAGGCGCGGGAGCTCGACGCGCTGTTCCCCGAGCACGAGGCCGTCGCGGACCCGATCCCGGCGACCGTGCTGCACAACGCGCCCGGGCCCCTGCGCCCGATCACGGACGCGATCGCCCAGCTGCTCGACGGCGCGCGCGAGACGCTCGACGTGGTCAACCCCTACGTCGCCGATCGCGCGATGGTGGGGCGCATCGAGGCGGCCGCCCGCCGCGGCGTCGCCGTGCGGCTGTTCGTCCCGGGCAAGCCGAACAACAAGCTGTGCGCGTTCGCGCAGCGCCACCACCATCCGGCGCTGCTCGACGCGGGCGTGCGCATCCTCGACCACCCGAAGATGCTCCATGCCAAGGCGTTCGTCAGCGACCGCGAGGACGTGCTCGCCGGCACCTGCAACCTCGACGCGTGGAGCCTCCAGCGGTCGTTCGAGCTCGACGTGCGGCTGCGCTCGGCCGCCGTCGCGGCGCAGTTCGACGAGCGCTTCTCGGCGCCCGCCGAGGCGATCTCCACGCCCGGCACCGCGCCCGCCGGACGCGCCGCGCGGCTGGTCGGCACGGCGGCCGCCGCGATCTCGCCGTTGCTCTGAGCGGGCGTCGGCCGCCGGAACGGGTAAGACTCCCGCTCAACCGTGAACTTCCGCTCGATCTACCAGCACGGGTTCGCCCGCGTCGCCGCCTGCACCGGCCGCGTGGCGGTCGCCGATCCGCCGGCCAACGCGGAGATGGTGCTGCGCCAGGCGCGCGAGTGCTCGGAGGAGGGTGTGGCGATCGCGCTGTTCCCCGAGATGACGCTCACCGGCTACTCGCTCGAGGACCTCGTGCTCCAGGACGCGGTGCTCGACGACGTCGAGAGCGCGCTGGCCACCGTGGCCGAGGGGACCGCCGAGCTGCTGCCGCTGGTCGTGATCGGCGCGCCGCTGCGCCACCGCAACCGCGTCTACAACTGCGCGGTGGTCATCCACCGCGGTCGCGTGCTCGGGGTCGTGCCGAAGTCCTACCCGCCGACCTACCGCGAGTTCTACGAGGGTCGCCAGCTCGCCTCGGGCGTCGGCGAGCGCGGCGAGATCCGCGTCGCCGGCGAGGACCTGCCGTTCGGCGCCGACCTGCTGTTCGCCGCCGACGACTTCCCCGGGCTCGTGGTCCACACCGAGATCTGCGAGGACATGTGGATCCCGGTCACGCCGAGCGCGGAGGCCGCGCTGGCGGGCGCGACGCTGCTGCTCAACCTCTCCGGCAGCCCGATCACCGTCGGCCGGGCGGAGGACCGCAAGCTGCTGTGCCGCTCGGCGTCGTCGCGCTGCCTCGCCGCCTACGTGTACGCCGCCGCCGGCCAGGGCGAGTCCTCGACCGACCTGTCGTGGGACGGCCAGACGACGATCTACGAGAACGGCGTGCTGCTCGCCGAGACCGAGCGCTTCGCGGAAGGCGACCAGCGGGCGGTCGCCGACGTCGACGTCGACCTGCTGATGCAGGAGCGGCGCCGCATGGGGACGTTCGACGACAACCGCCGCGCCCACGCCGACCGCACGGGCGCCTTCCGCCGCATCGCCTTCACGCTCGACCCGCCGGACCGCGACCTCGGGCTCCGGCGCACCGTCGACCGCTACCCGTTCGTGCCCGCGGACGTCGACCGGCTCAACCTCGACTGCTACGAGGCCTACAACATCCAGGTCGCCGGGCTGCAGCAGCGGCTGCGCGCGATCGGCGACCCGAAGATCGTCATCGGTGTCTCCGGCGGGCTCGACTCGACCCACGCGCTGATCGTCGCCGCGCAGGCGATGGACCGCGCCGGGCGACCGCGCAGCGACATCCTCGGCTTCACGCTGCCCGGCTTCGCCACCAGCGCGGGCACGAAGACCAACGCGCACCGGCTGATGGAGGCGCTGGGCGTCACCGCCGAGGAGCTCGACATCACCGAGACGGCGCGGCTGATGCTGAAGAACATGGGCCACCCGTTCGCGAAGGGCGAGGAGGTCTACGACGTCACGTTCGAGAACGTCCAGGCCGGGCTGCGCACCGACTACCTGTTCCGGATCGCAAACCAGCGCGACGGCATCGTGCTCGGCACCGGCGACCTGTCCGAGCTCGCGCTGGGCTGGGCCACCTACGGCGTCGGCGACCACATGAGCCACTACAACGTCAACGGCGGGGTCCCGAAGACGTTCATCCAGCACCTGGTCCGCTGGGTGATCGCCAGCGAGCAGTTCGAGGGCGAGGTGGGGGAGACGCTGCAGGCGATCCTCGACACCGAGATCAGCCCCGAGCTCGTGCCGGGCGAGGAGATGCAGTCGACGGAGTCGAAGATCGGCCCCTACGCGCTGCAGGACTTCGCGCTCTTCTACACGTTGCGCTACGGCTTCCGGCCCTCGAAGATCGGCTTCATGTCCTGGCACGCGTGGCGCGACGTCGAGGCCGGCGAGTGGCCGCCGAACTTCCCGGAGGGCAAGCGCATCGCCTACGACCTGCCGGAGATCCGCAAATGGCTCGAGGTCTTCTGCAGGCGCTTCTTCGCGTTCGCGCAGTTCAAGCGCTCGGCGCTGCCGAACGGCCCGAAGGTGTCGGCCGGCGGCTCGCTGTCCCCGCGCGGCGACTGGCGCGCGCCTTCGGACGGCACGGCCGCCGCCTGGCTGCGCGACCTCGAGCGCTGGGACGCCGAGGACGCCTGGGTCAGCTCCTGAGGCGGCTGAGATGCCCGGGACGCTGACCTGGCTCGGGCACTCGACCGTCCTGCTCGAGCTCGACGGCGCGCGCATGATCACCGATCCGCTGATGCGCCCGCGCGTCGCGCACCTGCTCCGCCAGGTCGCGGATCCCGTCGACCCCGGCCGCCTCGACGCGATCCTCATCTCGCACGGGCACCACGACCATCTCGACCCGGCGTCCCTGCGCCGGCTCGACCCGGATGCCCCGGTGGTGGCGCCGCCCGCCGCGGCGCGCTCGCTGCGCGGCACGCGCCGAGAAGTCCACGCGCTGAGCGCCGGGGAGGAGCTCGAGCTGGCGGGCGTGCGCGTCGCGGCGGTCAAGGCCGTCCACGACGGCCGCCGAATCCCGCTCGGCGAGCCGTCGAGCGGCGTCGGCTTCGTCGTCGGCGGCGTGTACTTCGCGGGCGACACCGAGCCGTACCCGGAGATGGCGAGCCTGGCGGGGACGCTCGACGCCGCGCTGCTGCCGGTCTCGGGCTGGGGGCCCAAGACCGGGCCCGGCCACATGGACGCGCGCGAGGCCGCGGAGGCGCTCGCGCTGCTGCAGCCCGCGCTCGTGGTCCCGATCCACTGGGGCACCTACCGACGCATCGGCCACCAGCCGGCCGGCGATCCCGCCCGCGAGTTCGCCGCCCACGCGGCCGAGCTGGCGCCCGACGTCCGGATCGCGCTGCTCGACCCGGGCGGCTCGGTCGAGATCACCCGGGCGGTGTGACTCCCGCTCACCCCGCGCGGGTCTAGCCTCGGGGCATGACCACCACCACGCCTGTCGAGACCGAGGTCCGCGGCGACGTGCGGCAGTTCGGGACCATCCTGATCGTCGCCGGCGTCCTCGGCACGATCGCCGGGATCCTGGCGCTCGTCTATCCGGACATCACGCTGCTCGCGCTCGCCCTGATCGCCGGCATCAACCTGCTGCTGCTGGGCGCGCTGAGCCTCGTCGACGCGTTCAGCGACGGCGGCGACACCACTACGCGCGTCCTTGCCGCCGTGCTCGGCCTGCTCGGCATCATCGCCGGCCTCGTCGTGATGCGGCGGCCCGGCGAGAGCCTGCTCGCGGTCCTCATCGTGCTCGGCATCTGGCTGGTCGTGACCGGGATCGTCGACCTCGTGCGTGCCGTCGCCCACGCCGCGAATCGCGGCTTCCGCCTCCTCGCCGCGGTGGTCGACATCGTGCTCGGCGGGCTCATCCTGGCGCTGCCGGACGTGAGCCTGAAGACGCTCGCGCTCCTGATCGGGGTCGCGTTCATCGTCCGCGGCCTGCTGAGCGTGTGGGGCGGGATCGCCCTCCGTCGCACGGCGCCGGCATGATCGAGGATCACCTCGAGGAGTACCGGGCGCTGCGGAGCGGTCTCGAGGAGCGCATCCTCGCGATCGCGACCTCGGTCGACGGGCGGCGCTTCGAGCTCCAGGCGCCGCTGCAGGGCCTCAACCTCCCGCCCGGCGGCTACGCGGTGCTCGAGCACGACGGCACGTCGCGGCTCGGCCAGGTGCTGTCGCTGCGGCTCGAGCAGGTCGACGCGGCCGAGGTGGGGTGGGAGGGCACCGGCGGCGGGCCGACGGTCCGCAGCAAGCTGGCGATCCGTGCCGCGCGCGGGGAGGGCGTGGTGCTCACGGGGGACGGCGCGCCGTTCCACGACGCGACGATCCGCGCGGCGACGGCGGAAGAGGTCGGCGCGTGGCTGGGCGAGCCCCCCGCCGGGCGCGCGCGGCTGCCGGTCGGCGAGCTGCGGCTCGCGCCCGGCGTCCCGTTCTCGCTCGACGCCGGCGGCTTCGACCGCCACACGTTCTTCTGCGGCCAGTCGGGCTCCGGCAAGACCTACTCGCTCGGCGTCGTGCTCGAGCAACTGCTGCTCCACACGAGCCTGCCGATGGTGATCCTCGACCCGAACTCCGACATGGTCCGCCTGCGCGAGGTGCGCGCCGGCGTCGACGACGCGACCGCGGAGCGCTGGCGCGCGCTCGCGGACGGGATCGACATCCGCACCGGCACCGGCGACTCGCGCCTGTGCCTGCGGCTGCGCGAGCTCGGCCGCGAGGCGCAGGCCGCGGCGCTGCGGCTCGACCCGGTGATCGACCGCGAGGAGCACGCGGCGCTCGACGCCGTGGTCGACGACACGCGGCCCGAGTCGCTCGAGGACCTCGTCGGCGGCGCGCGGCCGGAGGCGCGGCAGCTGACGATGCGCATCCGCAACCTCGGCATCGACCGCTGGGGCGTCTGGGCCCGCGACGCCGGCGAATCCGCCGTCGCCTCACTCGGCGACGCGCGCTGCCAGGTGCTCGACCTCGGCTCGCTCGGCACGCACGAGGAGCAGGCGCTGGTCTCCGCGGCCGTGCTCGGCAGGCTGTGGGAGCGGCGCAGCGAGCGCCGGCCCGTGCTGATCGTCATCGACGAGGCGCACAACGTCTGCCCGGCCGCTCCGCCCGACGCGCTGACCGCGCTCGCCACCGAGTACGCCGTGCGGATCGCGGCCGAGGGCCGCAAGTTCGGGCTCTACCTGCTCGTCTGCACGCAGCGCCCGCAGAAGGTGCAGGAGAACATCGTCTCCCAGTGCGACAACCTCGTGCTCATGCGCATGGCCTCCGCGGCGGACCTCGCCTACACCGGCGACCTGCTCTCGTTCGCGCCGCGCGGGCTGCTCGACGGCGCGACGTCGTTCCGCCTCGGCGAGGCGCTCGTGGCCGGGAAGCTCGCCTCTCACCCCGCGCTGATCCGGTTCGGCAAGCGTGTGGCGGAGGAGGGCGGCGGCGACGTCGAGGCCCGGTGGGCGCGTGGCACCCTGACGACGTAGACGACGACGGTGCCGACCAGGAGGTCGTGCAACGCACGGCGGCGCCGGTCGAAGAGGATGAGCACCAGGCCGGCTCCGAGCGGGATGACCGAGAGCGGCAGCGTCAGCACGCGCACGAACGCGCGGCGCGCATGCAGCCGCTCGCCGTTCTCCCTGCGCACCTCGATCGACAGCATCCGGTCCCCGGGCGTCTGGCCCGTCGTCGACCAGAAGAACGTGAAGTAGCCGATGCCCCAGGCGACCGCCGCCGCCCCGCCGATCGCCACCAGCACGACCTCGACGTCGTTCGGGAGGTGGAACAGCGACAGCCCGACGGCGCACACGAGCCCGACGCCGATCGCCACCGCGTTGATGATCGCGGCGTCGGCGGCGAACGCCACGATCCGCGTGACGAGCCCCGCGTAGGCGGAGCCCGTCCCGTTCACCGCCGGCGGCGGCGGCGCGGCCGCTCCACTCATGTCGTGCCCGCCGCCGGGGGCGCCTGCCCGCCGGCCGCGGAGCTCTGGCGGCGCCGCAGCAGCCGCCACGCCCCGCGCTCCAGCCGGGCGTCGATCCTGCGCGACCGCTCGCGCACCTCGTCCGCGACCTGGTCGGCGAAGCCGAAGCCCTGCTGGGTGATCGCCTCGGTGACGGCCGGGCTCTGCGCGATCACGTCGATCAGCGCCCACATCGCGTCGCTGGACGGCAGCTCGCCGACCACGTCCTCGACGACGCGGGTGACGGTCTGCTCGAGCAGACGGCTCTCCACGACGCGGTCGACCACCCGCTCCATCCCGGGGCTCTCGAGCGCCCGCTCGACGATCCGCTCGAGCTCCGGCCCGGCCAGCAGCCGGGTCGCGATCTGGTCGGCGATGCCCTGGGCAAGCATCCTCTCGGCCAGCCGCTCGGGCACGCCGGTGGCCGTCGCGCGGTCCAGCGCCCGGTCCAGGACGCCGCCCGCCAGCAGCTGCTCGGTGACCCGCTCCACCACCTCGTAGCGCACGAGGTCGCCCGCGACGACGTCGACGAGCTCGCTGCTCAGCGCACGCTCGACCGCGCGCTCGGCGACGCCGCTGGAGAGCACGCGCTGGACGGCGACGTCGGCGTAGGGCGAGGCCAGCGCGGTGTCGATGATCGCGAGCGATGCGCGGCCGACGCGATCGCGCACC
The DNA here is from genome assembly GCA_963811595.1 of uncultured Solirubrobacteraceae bacterium. GTDB lineage: Bacteria > Actinomycetota > Thermoleophilia > Solirubrobacterales > Solirubrobacteraceae > DASQFQ01. Next base: position 82,361 of record CAWERW010000016.1, on the reverse strand, counting down.
ACGCGCTCGGCGGCGCGCGGGACCGCCAGCGCAGCGGCAGGGACGTCATGGACGACGACGCGCAGGACGGCGGAGACCACGGCCCAGTCTCTCAGATCAGGCGCAGCTCGCGTGCACGAACCACTGCGTCGCGGCGGCTCGTCACGTCGAGCTTGCGGTAGATCGTCTTGATGTGGGTCTTGACGGTGTTGACCGACACGAACAGCTCGCCGGCGATCTCCGGGTTCGAGAGCAGCGCCGGGAGCAGGCGAAGCACCGCGCGCTCGCGCTCGCTGAGCGGCTCGAGCAGGCCGGGCGGCGCCTCGCCGCCCTGGGCGAGCGCGTCGAGCAGCTCGGCGACCAGCGGCCCGTACGCGGTCGGCCGCGCGAGGTGGCGCTCCAGCAGCCGCCGCAACGGGAAGCCGGCCATGAACGGCCGCCGGTAGCCCTCGGTCGCCGCCAGCGCGAGCGCCTGCTCGAGCGCCTCCGAGGCGAGGTCGAAGCGACCGAGCCCGTGCTGGGCGAGTGCGGCGATCAGCCAGGCGTGCAGGCGTAGCACCGGGTGCAGGTCCGGGTCGGACTCCGGCAGCCCCTCGACGCGACGGAGCGCCGCCAGCGGATCGCCTCGAGTGAGCCAGTCGGCCGCCTCGGCGATCGGGCCGGTGGGCCCGTCGGGCGCCCACGGCGCCGGCCCGAGCGCGTCGAGCCAGCGCGCCGGGACCGGGCCGGCGGCCGGCAGCGCCTCGCCGACTGCGCTCAGGAGGCCGCGGGCGCGCTCGAGGTCCCCGCGCACGGCGGCGAGGTGGGCGCGCAGCGCGCGCGTCGCCACGACCGCGTCGCTCTGCCGCGCCGCGTAGGCGGCGGCCGCCGCCGCGTCGGCGCGGCGCTCGGCGTCGTCGAGCTCGTCGCGGTGCCAGTGGACGGCGGCCAGCGTGGCGTACGCCCACGCCGCCGCGCCCGTGCGGTGCCAGCCGCGCGGCTCGGCCAGCGCGAGCGCGTTGCGCGCCGCGTGATCGGCCCGCCGCAGCCGTCCCTCGGCCAGCTCGAGCGCGGCCGTGCGGCCGAGGCATTCGAGCAGCAGCGCGTCGCGCTCGCTGTCGACCGCGAGCGCGGCGGCGCCCTCGAGCCGCTCGGCGGCGACCTCGAGGCGCCCGTGGGAGAACTCTGTGGCGCCGTGGTGGAAGAGCGCGAGCGCGCGCAGCGCATCGCCCTCATGGCCCGGCTCGGCGGCGCGGACGAGCACGTCGGCCCGCTCACGCGCGAGCGCGACGTCGCCGCGGGCGCGCGCCCGCAGCAGCACCGCCAGCCGGCCGGCGTCGCCGTCGTCGTCGACGTCCGCGAGCCTGGCCTCGGCGCCGGCCGGGTCGCCGAGCGCGAGTCGCGCCGACGCGCCCGACACCGCGAGCCGCGCGTCGTCGGCGCCGTCGGCGACGGCGGTGATCTCGTCGGGCGCGACCACGTCGAGCAGCAGGTCGAGCCAGTGGTCGGCGACCAGCGAGGCCGCCGAGCGCACCCCGCCCGCGGCGAGCGCGTGCGGGATCGCCTCGCGGCCGAGCCCGGCGCCCGCCAGCCACTCCGCGGCGCGCGCGTGCAGCTCCGGCTCGAGGCCGGGGCGCTCGAGCCGCAGGCGCGCGCGCAGCAGCTCCGCGAACAGCCCGTGGTAGCGGAACCAGGTGCGGTGGCGGTCGAGCGGCAGGACGAACGCGCCGGTGCGCTCGAGCTGCTCGAGTGCCAGCGCGCCGCCGGAGCCGCCCGTCAGCGCATCGGCGAGGCTCCCGCAGACCCGTCCGACGATGCTGGTGCGCAGGAGCAGCTCGCGCGTCGGCGCCGGCAATCCGGCGAGCACCTCGCCGGTCAGGTAGTCGGCGATCGCGCGATCGTCGCCGGCGAACTCCGCCACGACCGCGGCCGGGTCGGCCTCGCCGCGCAGCGAGATCCCGGCAAGCCTGAGGCCGGCCGCCCACCCCTCGGTGCGGTCGACCAGGCGGGCGACGAGATCCGGCCGCAACGAAAGTCCGAGATCCTCCAGCAGCGCCGTCGCCTCCTCCAGCGTGAACGCGAGGTCGGCGGCGCGCAGCTCGCGCATCTGGCCGGAAAGGCGCAGGCGCGTGAGCGGGAGCGGGGGATCGGCTCGCGTCGCAGCCACGACGTGCAGCGCGTCGCCGCCATGGACGAGCAGCTCGCCCAGCGACGCGAGCGCCGGGCCGCGCAGGCGGTCGAGGTCGTCGAGCACGAGCACCGGCCGCTCGCTCGCGCCCGCGAGCGCGTCGGCCAGCCGCAGCGGGACGTCGTCGCCGGGCTCGACGTCCTGCCCCAGCGCCTCGCACACGTCCGCCCACAGCCGCCCCGCGTCGGCGTGGCGCGCCCCGAGGGTCAGCCACGCGGCGCCGTGCTCCGCGGCCCAGCCGCTGAGCAGCACGGTCTTGCCCCAGCCGGGCGGCGCGCCCACGAGCGTGAGGGCGCTCTCGCGGCCGGCATCGAGCGCCGCCTCGAGCCGCGGGCGCGCGACCGTGGCGGCGGGGAGCGGGGGCACGAAGGAGCGGACGGCGAGAGCGCTGCTCACGGGCCTAAGCCCATCCGACATGCCGCGGGCGGGCAATGGCGCGCGCCAGTGTGTGCTGCGCGCGCGCACACACGCGACGGGGGGTGCGCGCACCCCGGCCCCGCCGCGTCTCCTCAGGACGCCTGATCCGCCGGCGGCAGCCTCCGCACCTCGATCAGCTCGAGCCCGAGCGACTGGATGCGGTCCAGCAGCCCGTGCAGCCCGGCCTGGTCGGCGACCGGTCCGTGCAGGACGGTCTCGGCCGGCGCCGTGTCGGCGTCCATCCCCTCGAACGACTGGAGGGCGGCGTCGCTCATCCGGCCCCGGACCCGGATCTCGTAGCGTGGAACCACTCCAGGCACCTGCGCATCGTCGCGGGCGGCCGGGTGACGAAAGGTCACCCAGGCGGGGTGATTGCCGCCGCCGGGCCGCGGCTTCGCTCCCAGAGCGTCAGCAGGAGGCCGGGACGCAGCTCCTGCTTGGCGATGAAGGCGGCGGCCCCGTGCTCGCGCGCCGAGTCCCGCAGGCCCGGGTCGTCGTCGGCGGAGATGAGCACCACGAGCGGCGCGGGCGTCGCGTTCGCGAGCCGGCGGCAGGTCTCGAGCCCGTCGATGCCCGGCAGGCTGACGTCGAGCAGCACGAGATCGGGCCGCAGCCGGTCGAGGAGGTCCACCGCGTCCTCGCCGGTGCCGACCTCGGCGAGCGGCTCGAACCCGGGCGTCGCCGCGACCACGGCACGCGCCGCGTCCCGGAATGGCGGGTGATCGTCGACCGTGAGCACGCGGACCATTCCGGCCACGCTCCCAGTGCCGCGACGCCCCGGCAATGGCGCGGGCAGGCGTGACGGCATGGGTGCACACCCCGCGCCCGGGGTGGGCGCACCCCGAGCTACGCGCGCTCGACCGACAGGTACAGCAGCACTGCGGCGACGCGGCGGCTGACGACGTCCTCGCTGGGCAGGCCGAGCTTGAGGAAGATCGCGCCTACGTGCTTCTCGACGGCGCGCTTGGTGAGCACGAGCTCCTCGGCGATCGCGGCGTTGCTCTTGCCGGCGGCCATCGCGGCCAGGACGTCGCGCTCGCGCGGGCTCACGCTCGCGAGCGGCGAGTCCTGCTGGCGTTGCTCGCTGTCGAGGAGCAGCCGCACCATCTCCGGATCGATCATCGAGCCCCCGCGGGCCACGACCTCGATCGCGGCCGCCAGCTGGCGTGCGTCGTGGATGCGCTCCTTGAGCAGGTACGCGCGGCCTTCGGCCCCATCGGCGAACAGCTCCATCCCGTAGCGCGGCTCCGCATAGTGGCTGAGCACCACGACGCCGATGTGCGGGTCGGTCTCGCGCAGGCGGCGGGCGACCCGGATGCCCTCATCGTCGCCCGACGGCGGCATGCGCACGTCGGTGATCACGACATCGGGCTTCGTCCGCGCGACCTCCTCCAGCAGCGAGGCCCCGTCCGCGCAGTCGGCGACGATCTCGGCGTCGCCGTGATGCTCCACGACCTGGTGCACTGCCTCACGCATAAGGAACGAGTCGTCGGCCAGGGCGACGCGGAGCAGGCGCGGCGGGTCGGACGCAACGGCGATGCGGTCAAGCTAACGGCCCGGTCGAGAAGTCTCAACCAGTCCCTAGATTCCGGGAGAACTGCCGCAGCGCGGTCTTGGTCTTGGTCTGCTGGCGGCCCGAGAGGTCGAGGCCGAGCCCGCCGAGGAACGCGCGCGCCTCGAGCGCCACCTGGATCATCTCGCGCGGCGCGCACTTCGTGGACAGCTCGAGGATCCGGGAACCGTCGGGGTAGAGCCACATCTCGGTGGTCAGCTTGCGCCCGAAGTCCGGCGGCGACGAGTTGAGCTTGAGGACGAAGATGGGGCCGAGCAGCGTCAGGTCGTCGAGCTCCAGCCCGTCGGGGGCGTGCTGCGCGAAGAACTTGCGCTGCGGCTTGGAGAAAAGCTTGCGCGTCGCCCGCTTCCCGCGCACGCGCCGCTTCACGTCCGACGTGCCGAGCCGGTTCTTCAGCGTGGCGGAGCAGACGTAGCCGCCCGGCATCGCGTCGAGCTCGACCACCATGCCGGGCGCACCGCGCAGCGTCTCCGGCAGCTCGTCCGGCACGACCGGGCGAAGCTTGATCACCGAGTCGTCCTCGCGGCCCTGGACGCGCCGGGCGCGCACGATCAGGCCCGCCTTCTCGAGCGTCAGCTCGGGCGTGTCGAAGAAGCACACGAGCCGGATCTGCGCGTCGAGCGGGTCGAGGCCGAGCGCTTCGACCGCGGAGCGGTGCGCGCCATCGGGCACGGTCAGCTTCAGCTCGACGCTGTCGGCGCCGGAGGCGAGCGCGATCACCTGGTCGAGGTCCTCGTCGATGAGCCGTCTCGGGGTCTTGGTCGCCATGCGGGCAGCATCGACGGCGGCGGGGTGATCGCGTATCACCCGCCGCGGGTGGGCGCCCGGTCGTGTGAGACACTTCCGACGCTATGTCGGCAACGGACGTCGTTGCGGGTCGCCCCAGGGCGAACCGCCGCTACGGACGCGAGCGACTTGCCCATCCGGCCGCGGTGCTCGCTCTGGCGGCTGCGTACTACGGCGCGGCGGAGCTCGTGTTCTGGCTGGAGGCCGGCGGCCCGGTGGCCGCGGTCCTGTGGCTGCCCGCCGGCGTCGGCATCGCGGCGCTGTACCTGGGCGGCAACCGGCTGTGGCCGGGCGTCCTCCTCGGCGACCTGCTCGCCAACGACTACGGCGCGCTGCCGATGGGGACCGCGCTGCTCCAGACGTGCGGGAACCTGGCCGAGATCCTGATCGCGGCGACGCTACTGCGCCGCGTGGCGCGGAGCGGACCGCCGCTGCGCAGCATCGGCGGTGTGATGGGGGTGCTCGCTGCGCTGGCCGCCGGGGTGACCGTGAGCGCGACGCTGGGCACGCTCGCACAGCTCGCGGGCGACGTGGTCGACGTGGACGGGCTGGCCACGGTCTGGCGCACCTGGTGGCTCGGGGACTTCACGGGCGCGCTCGTGCTCGTCCCGCTCGCGATCGCGTGGTCGCGCCCGCCGCGGGTGCTGCTGCGCGCGCGCGGCGCCGAGGGCGGCGCGCTGCTCGTCGCGCTGGTCGCGCTCAGCGCGATCGCCACGACAAGCCACGAGTCGCTGCTCTACATCGTGTTCCCCGCGCTGATCTGGGCGGCGCTGCGCTTCGGCACGCACGGCGCGACGCTCGCGGTTGCCGTCGTCACCGGCTTCACCGTCTGGAACACGTCGAACTTCGGCGGGCCGTTCGTGTTCTCGGCGGTCGGCGCCGACGTCGTCAGCACCCAGCTGTTCATCGCGGTGGCCGCGCTGACGTCACTGTGTCTCGCCGCAGTCGTCGCCGAGCGCGAGCTGTTCGGCGACGACCTGCGCGCCTCGCGCACGCGGCTCGTCGAGGCGTCCGACACCGAGCGCCGCAAGCTCGTCCGCAACCTCCACGACGGAACGCAGCAGCGGCTGTCGGCGCTGGCCGTGCACATGCGCCTGGCTGCCGACGGCACGCCGTCGCCCGAGCACAACGCGCAGCTGATCGCGCGCGCCGGCGACGAGCTCACGCTCGCGATCGAGGAGCTGCGCGAGCTCGCGCACGGACTGCCGCCGGCGCTCCTCTCCAAGCTCGGGCTGGCGGGTGCGCTCCGCAGCATCGCCGCGCGCTCGTCGGTGCCGGTGACGCTCCTCGCCCTGCCCTCCCGGCGCGTGGACGACACTGCCGAGGCGACCGCGTACTACGTCGTCGCCGAGGCGGTGACGAACGCGCAGCGGTACTCGCAGGCGTCCGCGATCGACGTCAGCGCCGTCGTCTCGCCCCATCGCGTCGAGATCGTCGTGTCCGACGACGGCGTGGGCGGCGCCAGCGAGGTCATGAGCTCCGGGCTCCAGGGCCTGCGCGACCGCGTGGAGGCGATCGGCGGCACGTTCGAGCTCGAGAGCCCGATCGGGGAGGGGACCCGCGTCAGCGCCGCCATCCCCGCGGTGGCGGTCAGTGGATCAGCGCCTTGACGGCGATCAGCGCCCCGCCGACGGCGACCACCGCCAGCGCCTGCAGCACACAGCGCAGCTGGCGTTCGCCCGCCAGTCGCCCCGCCGCGTAGCCGTAGAAGCCGATCAGCCCGAGGCCGCTCCAGCGCGCGATCCTGAACGCGGTGTCGGTGTCCATCGCGTCGAGCGCGGCGAGCACGAAGAACACCGCCGGGAACGCGACGCCGAACGCCACCGCGACGGCGTCGTCCAGCATCTCGGCGACCTGCTGGCGCGCGACGTGCCGGCGCGTGCGCGTCTCGGTGCCGACGACCTCGCTGTAGAGCTCGGCGAGGCCGACGGCGACGGCGGTGGCGAGCAGCGACCCCACGACGACCCCGGGCGCCGGCGGATGCTGCTCGAGGACGAGGAGGAGCGCCAGGCCGATGATCGCGCCGTAGATGACGCGCGCGACCTGGCGCGATCCCAGGTGTGCTGCGAGCGCTCCCCGCAGGTCAGGCGGTCGCGGTCTGGCCGGTGAGCGCCGCCTCGAGCCGCGCCTCGGCCTCGTTGTCGAGCGAGGACTGGATGACGTGGCCGCCGTACTGCGAGATCCGCGGCAGCACCTTGTCCGGCGTGCTCTGACGCACGAGCACGACCAGCGCGGCGTCGCCCTGCTCCAGGCGCTCGCCCAGCGTCTTCATGAACTTGTCGTCGACCCCGACGTCGGCGAGCGCGCCCGCCGCAGCGCCGGTCGCGGCGCCGATCGCCATGCCGAAGAGCGGGACGAGGAAGATCAACCCGATCAGGCCGCCCCACAGCGCGCCGCCGGCCGCGCCGGTCGCGGCGGTGCTGCCGGCCTGGTGCAGCTTGACCTTGCCGTCCGGCCGCCGCTCGACCACGACCATGTCGTCGAGCACGATCGACTGCTCTTTCATGAGCTGGCGGAGCTCGTCCGAGACGTTGCGAGCGGTTTCGACGTCGGGGTATGCGACTGCGATCAGGTTGCTCATGGCGGGAGCCTCGTGCGGCCGCGGGTGAGCCCGGATCACCCAGCCGGGGTGATCCACCGTGACCCCGCCGCGGGCGATCCTGGCGGCCATGAGCGAGGCGGGCCCCCCGGACGACGTCGCGCAGCTGCGCGACGAGGTCGAGCAGCTGCGGGACGCGAACGAGCGGATGCAAAGCCGGCTCGCGATGCGGGCGCGGCTGCGCCGCGCCGCGGTCGTGCTGCTGCTCGTGCTCGGCTGCGGGCTGACCGGCGCCGCCCTGATCTCGATGTGGACGCGCGCGACGGTGCTGAACACCGACCGCTACGTCAAGACGATGGCCCCGATCGGGGAGAGCGCGGCGGTGCAGAAGGCCGTGGCCGACAAGCTCGAGGCGCGCATCACGGGCGCGATCGACTTCAACGCGCTCGCCCGCGAGGTGCTGCCCGACCGCGCCGACGTGCTGGCGCCGGCGATCGCCACCGGCGCCGAGTCGGCCATCCGCGAAGGTCTCGATCGGTTCGTCGCGTCCGACCGCTTCCAGACGCTGTGGGAGGAGGCCAACCGGCGCGCGCACTCGCGGGTCGAGGCGCTGCTCACCACCGGGGAGTCGGGACGGCTCACGCTCGAGGACGACACCGTCTACCTCGACTTCAGCGCGGCGGTCGAACGGCTGAAGGAGCGCCTGCGCGGGCGCGGCTTCAACCGCGTCGCCGACGCGATCCCGGCGAGCGTCGACGGCCGCATCCCGCTGCTCACGTCGACCGGCTTCAGCAGCGCGCGCGACGGCATCAACCTGCTGAAGGGCCTGACCGTCGTCCTCCCGCTGTTGGCGCTGCTGTGCTTCGCCGGCCACATCCTCATGTCGACCCCGCGGCGGCGCGGCTGGCTGCGGGTCGCGCTCGGCCTCGCGGTGACCGGCCTGCTACTGCTGGCCGTGGTCGGGATCGCGCGCTCGGCCTACCTCGGCGCGATCGACCGCGACGTGCTGCCGCGCGAGGCGGCCGCGGACATCTTCGACGCGCTGCTCGGCCTCCTGCGCACCGCGCTGCGGATCGCGGTCATCGCGGCGGTCGTGCTCGCGCTGCTCAGCCTGCTCGCCGGCAAGCCGCTGCGGTCCGCGGCGGCGGCCACCGGGCCGCGGCTGCGAGCGGCGGGGGCGCGCTTGAGCGCCGACCCGCGCACCGCGTGGCTGGCGAAGCACAAGGCCGCGGCCCAGTGGACCCTGGTCCTGCTGGGCGGACTGGTGCTCGTCGCGTGGGACAACCCGACATCGGGCGTGGTCCTGATCGACGCCGCGCTGATCGCGCTCGCGATCGGGCTCGTCGCGGCGCTCGCGCGCGGTGGACAGCGCGTCGCCGGCTGAGGAGCCGCGCCACGGGGTCGGCGATCGCCTCGAGCAGGCGATCGAGCACCGCGCCGACGTCCCGGGCGAGCTCGCGCGCGGCGAGCGCGCCCTCGAGGCGGAGCCGGCGAAGCGCGGCGCGTCGCTGCGGCGGACGATCATCTGGCTCGCGATCAGCGCCGTCTCGCTCTACCTCGTCGCGCCGAGCGTGATCGCCGCGCTCGGCTCGTGGCGGCAGATCGAGCGGCTGTCGCCCGCCTGGCTGGCCACGATGGCGGCGCTGCAGGCGGCGACGCTGTTCTGCATGTGGGCGCTGCAGATGCTGTCGCTGCGCGAGGCGCGCTGGCAGCCGGTCATCGCCTCGCAGCTCGCCGGCAACGCGCTGGCGAAGGTCGCCCCCGGCGGCGGCGCGATGGGCGGCGCCCTCCAGTACCGGATGCTCGTGGAGGCGGGCCTCCCGCCCTCCGGCGTCGTGTCCGGGCTGACCGCCGCCAACCTGCTGACGTTCGCGGTCGTGCTCGCGCTGCCCGTGCTCGCGATCCCGGCGATCCTGCGCGGCGGCGTCGAGCGCGACCTGGTCGGCGCGGCGCTGGCCGGCCTCGCCGTGTTCGTGCTGCTGTTCATCGCCGGCGTCGTGCTGCTCTCCTCCGAGCGGCCGCTGCGGTGGGTGGGGCGCCAGCTCCAGCGAGCGCGCAACCGGCTGCGCCGGAAGGCGGAGCCGCTGCGTCAGCTCCCGGAGCGGCTCGTGCGCGAGCGCGACCGCATCCTCGGCACGCTCGGGCCGCGCTGGAAGCGCGCACTGGCCGCGGCGCTCGGGCGCTGGGGGTTCGACTACGCCTGCCTGCTGGCGGCGCTGCGCGCGCTCGACTCCGTGCCGCGGCCGGGCCTCGTGCTGCTGGCGTTCTGCGCCGCGCAGGTGCTCGCGCAGATCCCGCTCACCCCCGGCGGGCTCGGGTTCGTCGAGGCAGGGCTGACCGCGACGCTCACGCTCGCCGGAGTGGGGGCGGGCACCGCCGTCGTCGCCACGTTCGCGTACCGGCTCTTCGCCTACTGGCTGCAGCTCCCCCTCGGCCTGCTCGGGCTCGCGCTGCAGCGGCGCCCGGTCAAGTCGCACCGGGCTCGCGCGGGCTGAAATCACCCAGCCGGGGTGACGACAACGAGCGCGGCTGCGGCGCACGATCCTGCGAGACCAACCGAGAGGAGCACCATGAGCCACCTTGTCGCGATCGCGTACGACGATCTCGACACCGCCAAGCAGGTCGTCGCGAACATCGGGCAGGCCCAGGCCGCGCACGAGATCGAGCTCGAGGACCTGGTGATCGTCGAGCGGCGCGGCGACGGCAAGATCAAGCTCCACCAGCCGTCGCTGGCTGGCGCCGGCGCGGCCGGCGGCGCGCTCTGGGGCGGCCTCATCGGCCTGATCTTCCTGATGCCGCTGTTCGGCATGGCGATCGGCGCCGCCAGCGGGGCGGCCGCGGGCGCGGTCGCCGACGCCGGCGTCGACGACAAGTTCATGAAGGACCTCGGCGCGCAGCTCGAACCGGGGAGCGCGGCCGTGATCGCGCTCGTGCGCCAGATGACGACGGACAAGGTGCTCGCGAACATCAAGATCCCGGGCCACGTGATCCAGTCGTCGCTCGACAACGAGGCGGAGGCACGCCTCACCGAGGCGCTGGAGGCGGCCGGGCGATGACCGGGGCCGGCGCGGACCGCGAGGAGTCCGCGCACGGGCAGCAGCGCCAGCGCGTCGAGATCGTCATTTCGACGCGCACGCTGCTGCAGGTGTTCATCTTCGGATTGCTGGTCGTGCTGGCGATCGTGTCGCTCGGCACCCTGCTCTCGATCTTCCTCGCGGCGGTGATCGCGCTCGGGCTCGACCCGGTGGTGGGTGCGCTCGTGCGCCGCGGCTGGAATCGCGGCCGGGCAGCCGTCGTCGTGCTCGCGGCGGTGTTCGTGGCGGTGTTCGTGCTCGTGCTCTTCTCGGCCGGCCCGGTGTGGGACGAGATCGTCGAGTTCTTCAAGGAGCTCCCCGCCTATTGGGACGAGCTCTCGTCCAAGCCGGCGTTCCAGGACATCGTCAACTCGGCAGGCGCCGACGACAAGGTCCGCGACGCGCTGAAGGATCTCGCCGCGGGGCTGCCTGATGCCGCGAGTGCGCTGCTCGGGTTCGCCGGCGGCGTGTTCGGCTCGGTGCTGTCGCTCGTCACGCTGACCTTCCTCTGCCTGTTCCTGCTGATGGAGCGCCCGGCGATCACCGCGTGGCTGTTCGGGTTCGCGCCGCCGGCGACCGAGGCGCGCTGGCGGCCTGTCGTCGAGGACTCGATCCAGGCGGTGTCTTCGACGCTGCTGGGCAACCTCGCGATCTCGCTCGTGGCCGGCACGATCGCCGGCGTGTCCGCGTGGGCGCTCGGACTCCCGTTCCCGCTCGTCCTCGGCGTGATCACGGGGCTGCTCGACCTGATCCCCCAGGTCGGCGCGACGGTCGCGGCGGTCATCCTCGTGGCGGTCGCGCTCACGGTCGGCACGACCGAGGCCGTGATCATGGCCGTGATCCAGCTGGTCTACCAGCAGGTCGAGAACTACATCATCTACCCGATCGTCTACCGGCGCGCGGTCGCGTTGTCGGCCTTCACGACGATCGTCGCGGTGCTGATCTTCAGCTCGATCCTCGGCGTCGTCGGCGCGATCCTGGCCGTCCCGTTCGCCGCCGTGATCAAGGTCGTCATGCGCGAGGCCGGCGCGCCGCGGCGGGAGCGCATGGCGGCGCTGCGCGAGAGCCCGGCCGCCTAGCGCTTCAGCTGCTCCTCGATGCGCGCGAGCTGGGCGGACAGCGCAGCGATCTCCTGCGCCTCCTGCCGGCTGTCCTCCACCGCGCGCTTGGCGCTGAGGATCGAGACGACGATGCTCGTCACCAGCGGGATCATGCTCACGCCGGCGACCATCAGCACGGTGCCGACGACCCGGCCCTGGGGTGTGACCGGCACGACGTCGCCGTAGCCGACGGTCGACACCGTCGTCACCGCCCACCACGCCGCCAGTCCGAAGTCGTCGAACGTCTTCGGCTCGAGCAGGCGCACGAGCAGCGCGCCGGCGAGCACGAGCACGATCACGACCAGGGCGATCGTGCGGACCGCCCGCCAGATCGTGAGCCGCTCGATCCAGGTCTGGATGCGTGGGCGTCTTGCCGCAAGGAGGGGCGGGGTGCTCACGTTTGCGCTCCCATGAACCCCCAGCTCCCCCCGCGTGACCCGCACGAGGACGTCGAGGTCCTCGACATCGAGCTCGCCCAGCCGACCGTCTGGTTTCCGAACGGGCCGCCGACCCCTGAGGCGAGGCGGCTCGCCCAGCTCATGCTCGAGCACCGGCCGGGCGCGCTGCTCGTGTACGACACGCGCTAGTAGGGCCCGAGCCCCGGACCGCCCACAGGCCGCGCCGCCGCCGCCCGCTGCAGCTCGCGGTCGGCCAGGTACTTCTCGTCGATCTCATGGCTCGTCGGCTTGCGGATCGCGAAGTAGATCATCGGCCCGATGATCGGGAGCGCGAGGATCACCACCATCCAGCCGACGATCGCCCAGCCGCTGTGCTGGCCCTTGATCAGGTCCCACAGCGCGCATCCCCACAGCAGGATGAACGGTGTCGCGAGCAGGATGAGGAACAGGTCGCGGAGGAAGTCGGAGACGGCCAGGACGTTCAGCATGCGCGCACGCTCGCCCGCGCCCGGGTGAGCCGGCATCACCCGATCCGGATGACGCCGGGCCTAGGGCCGCAGCGCGCAGCGGAAGCCGATGTGGCCGGTGGACGAGTCGACCGGCTCGAACTGCTTCGCCGCCGGCCGGTAGCGGAGGCAGTAGCTCGGCGCGCACAGGTGCGAGCCGCCCTTGATGACGCGCCGCGGGATGTGCTCGCCGGCCTCCGCGCCGCCGCAGCACGGGCTGCCGCCGCCGTTCGCCGCATGCACGTCGGCCGTCCACTCCCAGACGTTGCCGGTCATGTCCGAGAGCCCGAAGCCGTTGGGCGGGAACGTCCCCACCGGCGACGTGCCGACGTGCCCGCGCCAGGGGAAGTCGCCGTACCAGCGGTTGGCCATCCGCTGCCCGTCCGGCTCCGACTCGTCGCCCCACGCGAAGCGCGCGCCGTCGAGGCCGCCGCGGGCCGCGCGCTCCCACTCGGCCTCGGTCGGCAGCACCTTGCCCGCCCACGCCGCGTAGGCCTCGGCGTCGGCGTGGGTGACGTGCACGACGGGGTGGCGCGCGCGTGTGTAGACGTCGCTTCCCGGCCCCTCCGGCTGTCGCCAGTTGGCGTCCCGCACCCAGTGCCACCAGCGGCGCCAGTCGTCGAGCGGGATCGGCCCCTGGGTCGGCCGGAAGACGATCGAGCCCGGCACGAGCTGTTCCGGGTCGGCGTCCGGGTAGTCGGCCGGATCAGGCGGCAGCTCGGCGGTCGTCACGTGGCCGGTCGCCTTCGCGAAGCGGCGGAACTCGGAGACGGTGACCGGGTGCTCGTCGAGCCAGAACCCGTCGACCGCGACCTCCCGGACCGGCGCCTCCTCCGGATAGAACTCCTCCGACCCCATGCGGAACGTGCCGGCGGGGATCCAAGCCATGCCGGCCGGCGCGTCGCTCATGCCGACATCCTCGCGCGGTGGCGGGCGAGGCGCGTTCACCCCGCGCGGGTGATCCGCCCTCGCCCCGGCGGCGAGCACAGTCCCGCGGATGGCCGACGCGATCGGACAGGTGCTCTCCCTCGCCGTCGGCGTCTCGCTCAGCCCGGTGCCGATCATCGCGGTCGTGCTGATGCTCGGCACGCCCGCCGGGCGGCGCAACGGCCCGGCCTTCCTGGCCGGCTGGGTGCTCGGCCTGGCGGTCGTCGGAACGATCGTGCTGCTGGTGGCGGGCGGGGCCGGCGCGAACGACGGCGGCGAGCCGGCGACGTGGGTCGATGTGCTGAAGCTCGTGCTCGGCGCGCTGCTCCTGCTGCTGGCGGCCCACCAGTGGCGCGGGCGCCCGCGCGCCGGCGAGGTGGCCGAGCTGCCGAAGTGGATGCGGACCATCGACGGCTTCACCGCGGGCCGCTCGCTCGCCATGGGCGTCGCGCTGTCCGGCATCAACCCGAAGAACCTGCTGCTCACCGTCGGCGCCGCGGCAGCCGTCGCGCAGGCCGGGGCGAGCACGGGCGACGAGATCGCGGCGATGGCGGTGTTCGTCGTCGTCGCCACGCTCGGCCCCGGCATCCCCGTCGCGATCTACTTCGCGATGGGCGAGCGCGCGTCGAAGCTGCTCGACGAACTGAAGGCGTGGATGGGCGCCCACAACGCGGCGATCATGACCGTGCTGCTGCTCGTGATCGGCGCCAAGCTGCTGGGCGACGGGATCAGCGGCCTCGGCGCGTGACGGTGCTCCACCCGGCGCGGGTGAAGCACCGTCGAGCTGACGTCAGCGCCGCGCGAGCGCCTTGTCGCCGCCGTAGACGGCCAGCCCGTAGATGACGAGGAGGTCGATCCCGATCACGACGAGCGACCAGAACGGGTAGGCGGGGATCGCGAGCAGCGCCGCGATCATGTTCGCGACCGCGCAGGCGATCCCGAACCAGCGGCCGAAGCTGGCGGCGGACCAGATCGAGAACGCGGCCACGATCTGTAGGACGCCGAGGACCAGCATGACCCAGCCCCACGTGTTGAGACCGCTGAGGATGAACTTCTGGTCGGCGACGAAGAACGTCGAGTCGCCGATCGCGGCGATGCCGTAGATCGCGTTCAGGATCCCGACCGTCACGATCATGATGCCCGCGAACAGCAGCCAGCCGCTGCCCTGCTCCCGGTAGACGCCGGTGTCGCCCGCGGCGGCGGGGGTGGATGTCGCTGCTGCCATCAGCTGCCTCCTCTGAAACGGTGTGTTTGCAGGGAGGATCGTCCGCCCGGGCGCGCCGCAGCTCAATGGGGCGCGCACCCCTCCGGGGCGGGTGTGGGCGCTACCGGCCGAGCGGGTGCTGCGTCTCGGGCAGCGCGTCGAGCGCGCCCGGCAGCTCCGCGAACGCGATGCCCATCATCATCCCGACGTCCTTGAGCTTCATCACCTGCGTGCCGGCCCAGATCTGCAGCAGGCCGATGAACAGCCACCAGAAGCCCCAGGCGGCGAGGTCGCCGAACAGCAGCGCGTCGCCGTTGAAGCGCTCGTCGTCGGCGAGCGCGACGATGCCGTCGAGGATGTTGAACGACCCGGCGAGGATCAGCATGATCCCCGCGAAGGTCACGAGGCCGCTGCGGTGCGTGCCGGCGACTCGTCTGGATGGGGGCGTGCTCATAGCGCTCCTCGGGTCGCTCAGTCGTCGACGCGGACCACGACGACGGGCCGCTTCGTGTGCTGCATCAGCTTGCGTGAGGTCGAGCCCATCAGCGCCGACTTGACGCGCCCGAGGCCGCGCGAGCCGACCACCACCGCGGCGGCGTCGCGCTCGTCCGCCACGCTCGCGAGCGTCTCGCCCACGTCGACGTCGTCGGGCACGGAGTGCGGCTCGGCCGTCGCGCCCTGCTCGCGCGCCAGCGCGGCGCCGGCCTCGGCCGCGTCGCGCGCGCGGTCCTGCTCGAGGCGGTCGACGGTCGCCATCGTCTCGGGGTCCGGGGCCGCGTAGGACAGGCCCCCGAGGCCGTCGGGCGGCGAGGTCATCGCCAGCGCGAGCCCGGGCTCCCACACGCTGACCACCACGAGCGTCCGACCGGGGAACAGCCCGGCCGCCGCCCGGACGGCGTTCTCCGCATCGGGAGAGCCGTCGAACGCTACGACGACGGGGCGCTCGTCCGTGCTCATGGGGGAGAGCACATCACCCGGGCGCGGCCGTCACATCATCCGGATCGGGTGATGCGCCGGTCCGCGCCCGAGGTGCAGCATGCCCGGAGACCGACCGACGACAGAGGGGGTATCCGTGAGCGCGGAAGAGCTCGAAGAGATGGGCCCGATCGACTACATCGTGCTCGAGTGGCCGGGCACGCAGCCGCAGGGCGAGGCGGCGCCGCTGATCATCGACCTCGTGGATCGCGGCATCATCCGCATCCTCGACGTCGCGCTGATGGCCAAGGACGCGGACGGCACCGTCGGCGCCATGGACTTCGGCGCGTTCAACGGGGACAGCGGCGGCTTCGAGGCGTTCGAGGGCGCCGCCACCGGGATCCTCGGCCAGGACGACCTCGACGAGGCGGCCGCGGCGCTCGCGCCCGGCTCCGCCGCGGCCGTGCTGGTGTGGGAGAACCGCTGGGCCGCGCCGGTCGCGGTGGCGCTGCGGAAGTCGGGCGGCCAGCTGATCGCCAGCGGCCGCATCCCCGTTCAGGCCATCCTCGCCTCGCTCGACGCGCTCGAGGCCGAGGCCACCAACTGACGAGAGGAGCATCGAATGCCCGGACTACTTCGAGGGATGGCCCGCACCGCGGCCGTCGCCGGCACCGCCACCGCGGTCAGCAACCGCGTGTCGCGGCGGCAGGCGAACCGGTGGCAACAGCAGGGGGGCTACTACGAAGAGGAGCCCCAGCAGCAGCAATACGAGGCGCCGCCCGCGGCGCCCGCCGCCGCCCCGGACCCGATCGCCCAGCTCAAGGAGCTCGGCGCGCTGCACGAGCAGGGCATCCTCACCGACGAGGAGTTCGCTGCGCAGAAGGCGAAGATCCTCGGCTGACCGGCTCGGCCGGCTCGGCCGGCGGGAGCTCCTGCTGCTGGAGCGCCCGCCGCCAGCCGGCCAGGACGCCGTGCACGGCGGCGGCGCCGATGATCGGCTCCGCCGGCGCGGCGAGCGCGTGCGGGTGGAGGATGAAGCCGCGCGTCTGCGGGCCGCCGAGGCCGCCGTGGAACGAGATCAGCTCCTCGAACGCGCAGCCCTCGTCGAGGTCGGGGTCGTAGAAGCTCCCGACCATGACGTCGGCGACGTTGGAGAAGCCATCGGTGCGCTTGAGGTGCAGCGCGGCGGTGATCGAGAACGGGGCGAGCGGGTCCTCGCCCTCGACCCGGTCCTCGTCGAGGTAGCGCGCGCCGCCGGCGCCGAGGACGACGGCGCCGCGCTCCGCGGAGCGCACCAGCACCCAGCCGACGTGGGGATGCTCGCGCAGGGCGGGCAGCAGCCGCGGGTGGCGCTCGTCGAGCTCCTCCATGGTCAGCCGCCGCTTCTCCTCCATCAGGTAGACGAGCCCGAGGTTGCCCGAGCCCAGCACCACCACCTCGCGGTCCGAGACGTCGCCGCGGGGCCGCTTCTTCCCGCCCCGCCCGGTCGCCTCGTGGACGGCCTCGCGCACCATCGCGTCCTGCTCGTCGCCGTCGGCGATCCCGACGACGTCGCGCTCGAGCGACCGGTCGACCAGCTCGTCGAGCCCGTACCCGTTGCGCTGCTTGAACGTCGCGCCCTGCGTCTGCCCGTGGTCGGAGAGGACGACGATCTCGTAGGGCCGCGGGGCGTAGCGGCGGGCGTTGGCGATGCGCGCGAACTGCTTGTCGAGCTTGCGCAGCGCCTCCAGGGTGTCGGCGCGCATCAGCCCCGAGTGGTGGGCCACCTCGTCGTAGCTCGAGAACGTGGCGTAGACGGCCGGCCGCCCGCGCAGCATGTCGGACAGCACGCCGTAGACGATCAGGTCGCGGACGAACACGCACATCGCCGCCCGCATGAGCGGGTAGATGCCGCCGCGGTGCCCGCGCGGCCGCACGTCGCGGCGGATCGCTCGGAGGGAGGCGGTCAGCTCGAGCGCGATCTCGAAGAAGAAGAGCACGAGCACGCGCGTGACGTTGAAGCCGTTGGCGAGGAACGCGCGGTAGCCGGGGTTGGCGCGCTTCTCGGCCTCGATGCGGCTGACCGTGAGGATCGTCTCGTCGGCGTCGCCCGACAGCAGGTTGCCGCGGCTCGCCCCGCCGTCCGCCAGCAGGCCGATGCCGGATGAGACCCGGTGCTCGATCTCGGCGCAGTCCGCGGGCGTCGAGCACGCGAGCATCCGCCCGCTCTCCTTCTCGACCCAGCGGAAGGCGGGGATCCCCTCGTTGGAGCCGAGCAGGATGCCCGCCTGGCTCGCCCCGGTCTGCGAGGAGAGGTCGGTCTCCCACTCGATCAGGCCGTAGCCGCCCTCCGCCACCCAGCGCGCCATCGTGGGCGCGTGGCCGTCGCGCATCGCGCTGCGCAGGATGGGGAGCGCGAGCCCGTCGATCTCGAGGTAGACGATCCCGGGGACCGAGGTCGTGTCCTTCCCGCCCTGGCGGCGGGCGATCCGGCGGATCACGCGCAGCGTGTACTCGTCGTCGTCGTCTGTGCCGAGGATCACCTCGAGCGTGAGGCTCACCGCCGACATCACGAGCGCGGCCAGCAGCGCGTCGCCGAATCCGCCGACGTGGATGTGGTCGGGCAGCGCGTCGGACGCGAGCAGCAGCAGGCAGGCGTCGGCGAAGAGGACGAGCAGGAAGCCGATGCCGACCATGAACGGCAGCCGCAGCGACGCCAGCACCGGCGGCAGGATCGCGTTGAGCACCGCGATCGCCGCGGCCGTGAGGAAGGCGGCGCCGGTCTGCTCCAGCGTGAGTCCCGGCAGGATCCACGCCGCGACCCAGATCGATGCCGCCGACACCGCCCAGCCGACGACCGTGTGCAGCAGGCGGATGCGCGGCCGGTCGGGCTGCCAGGCGACGGCTTCGCCGTAGGACTCGGCGGCCATTCAGCCCGTGTACTCGTCGAGCCGCTCGGCGACGATGATGCGCGCCGCCGCCTCGAGCAGCGCCAGGTGCGAGAACGCCTGCGGGAAGTTGCCGAGGTGCCGGCCGGTCGCGGTGTCGAACTCCTCCGCGTAGAGCCCGAGCGGGGAGGCGATGCGCAGCAGCCGCTCCATCAGGTCGCGGGCGCGCTGCAGCTCGCCGATGCCGGCCAGCGCCGACACGAGCCAGAACGAGCAGATCACGAACGTCCCCTCCTTGCCGGACAGGCCGTCGTCGGTCTCCTCGGTCCGGTAGCGCAGGACGAAGCCGTCCTCGGTCAGGTCGTCGGCGATCGCGAACACGGTGGCGCGCAGCACCGCGTGGTCGCCGGGCAGGAACCCGAGGATCGAGGCCAGCAGGTTCGAGGCGTCGAGCGCGTCGGTCCCGTAGTGCTGGCGCAGCACGCCGCCGTCGCTGACGCCGTGCTCGAGGATGTCCGCACGGATCTCCTCGGCGGTGGCCGCCCACTCGCGCTCACGCTCGCCCTCGCCCGCGATCGCCGCGAGCTTCGCGGCGCGGTCGAGCGCGACCCAGCCCATCAGCTTCGACGAGACGTAGTGCTGCGGCGCGCCGCGCGCCTCCCAGATGCCCTGGTCGGGCTCGCGCCAGACGTTGGTCGCGCAGGTCGCCTGCGACTCGACGATCGGCCACAGCCGGCGGGGCAGCCGCTGGCTGCGGCGGGTGTGGAGCAGGATCGAGTCGAGCACCGCGCCGTAGACGTCGTTCTGGCGCTGGTCGAAGGCGCCGTTGCCGATCCGGACCGGCCGTGCGCCGGCGTAGCCGGACAGGTCGTCGCGCGTCGACTCGGTGAGGTCGCGGCGCCCGTCGATCCCGTACATGATCTGCAGACCGCCGTCGGCAACCGGCTCGAGGTCGGCCACGAACTGCATGAACTCGTCGGCCTCCCAGTCGAGGCCGAGCCAGTGCAGCGCGCGCAGCGTGAACGTCGCGTCGCGCATCCACGCGTAGCGGTAGTCCCAGTTGCGCTCGCCGCCGGGCGTCTCGGGCAGCGAGGTGGTGAGGGCGGCGACGAGCGCGCCGGTGGGCATGAACGTGAGGCCCTTGATGGTCAGCGCCGAGCGCTCGATCGGCTCGCGCCAGCGATGGTCGATCGGCCGCGCGCGGTCGAGCCAGGTGCGCCAGAACTCGGCCGTGGTGGTCAGCATCGCGTCGGCCTCGACGGCGTTGAGCGGCGCGGCCAGGCCCTCGGCCCACGACAGCGCGCAGAAGGCGCGCTCGCCGGCGCGCAGGACGTGGCGGGCGCGCACCCGGCCGCCCTCGACGCCGAGCGCCATGTCCGTGCGCAGGCGGATCGTGACCCCGGCGCCGGTCGCGTCGGCGCACTGCGCGGACTCGTCGAGGGTCCACGCGGCATCCTCGCGGCCGTAGTCGAAGACCGGCTCGCACAGGAGCTCGACCTCGACCGCGCCGTCGAGGCAGGTGACCGTCCGCACCAGGGCGTGCGCCGCGTCGTCATCGGCGGGCGGGCGGGTGTGCGGGGTGATCGTGTCGGGCCTGCCGCGCGGCCCGACGACCAGCGCGTCGCGCACCTCGATCCAGCCGCCGGGCGTGTTCCAGGTCGTGACGAGCACCTTGGTGCCGGGCTCGTAGCGGCGGGTCGCGGGCACGGTGACGCCGTAGGCGCCGAGCCGGAAGCCGCCCGCCTGGCGGTCGAGCATGCTGCCGAACACGCTCGGCGCGTCGAAGCGCGGCACGCACAGCCAGTCGATGGTGCCGTCGGGCGCGACGAGCGCGCCGGTGTGGCAGTCCGACAGGAAGGCGTAGTCGGCGATCGGCGTGAACGGTGAGGGCGCGGCGGCGCTCTGCGGCCAGTCCGTCGCGGCGGGGGCGGTGGCCATGGGGCGCAGCACATCACCCGGCCGCGGCGCCCGCCTCATCCGGATCGGGTGAGGCGTGCTCACCCGCGGTGCTCGGATCCTCACGCCATGTGCCGATGGATGGGATGGTCGGGTCAGCCCGTGATCGTCGAGGAGCTGCTGTTCAAGCCCAAGCACGGGCTGGTGGACCAGAGCCTGCACTCGCGCATGGGGGTGGAGACGACGAACGGCGACGGGTTCGGGCTCGGCTGGTACGGGCAGGGTGAGGGCCCCGCCGTCTACCACGGCGTCGCGCCGGCGTGGGGCGACGTGAACCTGCGCGAGCTCGCCTCGCACGTCGAGTCGCATCTGTTCCTCGCGCACGTGCGCGCGACGACCGGCACGGCGATCCAGCAGACGAACTGCCACCCGTTCCGCCACGGCAAGTGGCTGTTCGTGCACAACGGCGTGATCAACGGCTTCGAGGAGATGCGGCGCGAGCTGATGCTGGCCGTCGCGCCCGAGCTGTTCGCGGGCATCAAGGGCTCGACCGACTCCGAGGTGCTGTTCCACCTCGCGCTCACCTACGGCCTCGAGAACGATCCGATCGCGGCGCTCGAGCTCGCCATCGGGCTCGTGGAGGCGACCGCCGAGCGCCACGGCATCGAGCACGCGATCCAGGCCAGCCTCGGCGTCACCGACGGCGAGCGGCTGTGGGCGTTCCGCTACTCGACCGAGGGCAAGTCGCGCACGCTGTTCGTCTCCGCCGAGGCGGATGCCGTCCACAAGCTCTATCCGGACAACACGCGGCTCCAGCGCTTCCGCGACGAGGACCGGATCGTGGTGTCCGAGCCGCTCGCCGACCTTCCCGGCGCTTGGCTCGAGATCCCGGAGTCGACGGTCATGATCGTCCAGCCCGGGCCGGACGAGCAGCGCCCGTTCCAACCGCGCTACGAGGCCGCGCAGGGCAACGGCGCGCACGCGCTGTAGACGTTCACGCCGGCCGCTGCTTGCGCCCGGTCTCGAGCATGGTGGACACCTCGCGCCGCACGCGCGCCGCGAGCGCGTCGCCGTGCGCGGCCAGGAAGGCGCGGACCGCTCCCGGATCCCACACGACCAGCGCGCGCAGCGCCCACGACAGCGCCTTGACGACCATGTCGTCGCGGTCTGAGACGAGCTGCGCGCAGACCGCGAGCGTGCGCTCGGCGTCGCCCGTGCCGCCGGCGGCGCGGAGGTTCAGCGGCACGGTCGAGACGAGCGCCGCGCGCCGCCACCAGCGGTCCGGCGACCGCGCCCACTCGTGCACGGCGGCGTCGGGGATGCGCCCGAGCCGCCACGCGGGCCCGGAGACGTAGCGGCCGAACGCGTCGACGGCGCCCCAGCTGTCGAGGCCGCGCCCGAGCCGCGTCACCGTCTCGCGGTCGAGCGCCGCCAGCGCGCCGGGGTGGTGGTGGACGAGCTCGTAGGCGACCCATCGCCGGCGCTCCACAAGCGCGTCCGCCAGGTCGAGCACCTCGGCGGGCGGCGCCGCCTGCAGCCGCTGCGAGTACTCGCGCCGGATCCGGCGGATCGCGTCGGTCCGGTGGTCGGGCGACGCCTCGATCCGCCGGTCGATCTCGTCCGCGAGCGGGTTGGGCACGGATGGCATTCAAGCGCGCCGCCGGTAGCGTGCGGCGGATGAGCGATCCGGCCGTCCGCCGCGCGAAGGCAGCCGACGCCGAGGCGATCGGCCGCCTGCTGGACGCGTTCAACCGCGAGTTCGACGACCCGACGCCCGGCCCGCGGGCGCTGGCCGAGCGCGTCCGGGCGCTGATCGCCGCCGGCGAGCTGACCGTGCTGCTGGCGGGCGAGGGCCCGGACGGCGTGGCGGTGCTCCGCTTCCGCCCCGCACTGTGGACGGACGGGCTCGACTGCTACCTCGAGGAGCTCTACGTCGTGCCCGAGCGTCGCGGCGAGGGGCTCGGGCGGGCGATCGTCGAGGTCGCGCTCGAAGACGCCCGGCGCGAGGGAGCCGTCTATGTGTACCTCGGCACCAACGAGACCGATGTCGCCGCGCGGGCGCTGTACGAGAGCCTCGGCTTCAGCCACCGCGAAGACGGGCCCGACGGCCCGGTCAACTACTTCTACGAGCGCGAGCTCTAGTGGGCCACTAGCGCACGAGCCGCGCGCTGGCGGTCGCGAACGTCGCGCAGGCGCGAGTGCCGTCGGCGAGTCCGAGCCGCTCGGCTTCCTCGGGCGAGCACTCGGCGGCGAGGTCGCCGACCCGCAGGCGGATCCGCCCGCCTTCGGGCGCCAGCCCGTGGACGCTGCCGGCGATCGCGTTGAGCCCGTCGCCGGGCGGCTCGAGCGCCACGCCCACCTCCCACGGGTAGAGCGCGACGCCGACGCGCCCCTCGGCCGTCTCGTCGGAGCGCACGACCGCGCCGTCCGCGAGCGTGATCTCCGAGCCGCCGTCCGGGAGCGGCCGCGCGTCGCCGCTCAGCAGGTTGCCTCCCGTGAAGGTCGCCACGAACGCGTCCGCGGGCCGCGCGATCAGCTCCTGCGGCGTGCCGAGCTGGCGCAGCCTGCCGTCGAGGATCACGCCGATGCGGTCGGCGAGCGCGCTCGCGTCGCGGAAGTCGTGGGTGACGAGCAGCGCGGGCACCGGGAGCTCGGCGAGCAGGTCCTGCAGCTCCGCTCGCACCAGCTCGCGCGTGTGCGCGTCGAGCGCGGCGAGCGGCTCGTCGAGGAGCAGAACGGAGGGCTCGCGCGCGAGCGCGCGCGCCAGCGCGACCCGCTGGCGCTCGCCGCCCGAGATCGAGGGCGGCCGCTCGTCCGCGAGGTGGGAGATGCGGAAGCGCTCCAGCAGGTCGTCGGCGCGGCGCCGCCCGCCGAACGCGATGTTCGCCCGCACGCTCATGTGGGGGAAGAGCGCGTACTCCTGGAACACGAGGCCGACGGAGCGCGCCTCGGGCGGGAGGTCGACGTCCGCGGCGGAGTCGAACCAGGTCTCGCCGTCGCACGCGATCCGGCCTCGGTCGGGGCGGCGCAGCCCGGCGACGGCGCGCAGCACGGTCGTCTTGCCCGCGCCCGACGGGCCGACGAGCGCGATCGTCTCGCGCCCGGCGCTCAGGCCGAGCTCGAGCTCGTACGCGCGAAGGGAGACGGAGATGTCGAGCTCGAGCGGCGCCATGAGGACAGCAGCTTGTACGACAGCAGGATCGTCGCGCTGAGCACGACGAGCAGGACGCTGATCGCCAGCGCGATGTCGAAGTTCGACTCGAGCTGCTCGTAGATGGCGAGCGTCACCGTCTGCGTCTCGCCGCGCACGTTGCCCGCGAACACGATCGTGGCGCCGAACTCGCCGATCCCGCGGGCGAAGGCGAGCACCCAGCCGGCCGCGAGCCCGCCCGCCGCCAGCGGCAGCGCCACGCGCAGGAACGTGCGCGAGGGGCTCGCGCCGAGCGTGCGCGCCGCGTCGGTGAAGGTGGCGTCGACGCTCTCGAACGCCGAGATCCCCTGCCGCAGGTAGAACGGCGAGGCGACGAACGTGACCGCCAGCACGACCGCCCACTCCGTGAACGGCAGCACGATCCCCGAGTTGGCGAGCTCGTCGCCGAACAGGCCGCCGGCCCCGAACGCGGCGAGCAGGCCGATGCCCGCGACGGCCGGTGGCAGCACGAGCGGCAGCTCGACGAGCGTCACCAGCAGCGCTCGCCCGCGGAACCGGCGCGTGGCCAGGAAGTACGCCGCGGGCGTGCCGAAGCCGAGGATGAGCACGTTCGCGACGGCGTTCGTGCGCGCGGTCACCGCGAGCGCCTCCTGCACCGCGGGATCGCCCAGCAGGTCCGGGACGTCCCGGAGCGGCACCTCGGCGAACAGCGCCACCAGCGGCAGCGCGAGGAACGTCAGCGCGACGCCCAGGCACAGCGCGAGGAAGGCGGTGAAGCCCGCTCGCCTAGCCACGCCGCGGCAGCCCGAAGCCCGCGCGCTGGAGGATCTCGCGGCCGCCCGAGGATCGAACGCGGCGGATGAACGCGAGCGCGCCCGCGGTGTCAGCCCCCGGGCGCCGGACCGCGCAGAGCTGGTAGCGCACCGGCGGCTGCGCCCAGCTCGGCAGCGGGATCGCGCTCACCCGGTCGTCGGCGGCGCGCCCGTCCGTGATGTAGGCGAAGCCGGCGTCGGCTGAGCCGAGCGCGACCTTCGACACGATGCCCGAGACGTTCGGCTCGCTGCTGACCGTGTTGGTGCGCAAGATCGGCGTCAGCCGGAGGCGCGCCAGCACGCGGCGCGTGTAGTCGCCGATCGGGACGCCGGCCGCGCCGATCGCGAGCCGGCGGCGGCCGGAGCGCAGGCTGTGGACCGAGCGCACCCGGCCGGGGTTCGCGCTCGGTACGAGGAGCACGAGCACGTTCGTCGCGAACGTGACCGGGCGCGTGCAGCGGCCGGCCCGGAAGAGCGCCTGCGCCTCGGTCGGGCTGGCGGAGGCGAACACGTCGGCGGGCGCGCCGCGCTCGATCTGCATCTGGAGCTGGTTGGAGCCCGCGAAGTTGTACGCCGGGCGGCGGTCGATCTGCGGGAACGCGTCGCGCAGCGAGGCGGCGGCGTAGACACGCGGCGCGGCCGGCGCCTGCGGCTCGGCGTCGTCCCCGCCACACCCGGCGGCGAGCGCGGCGGCGACGAGGACGAGGAGGGCGGCGTGCCTGGGCACGCGTGCAGTCTACGGCCTGAAGGGTCGATTTTGCATAGGCGTTGCTTATGTGCGGTTGACCATCACGCTCGTCGCCTTGACGGCGGCGGTCACCTCGACGCCCTCGGCCAGCCCGAGCTCCTCCACGGAGTCGCGCGTGATCGCCGCGGTGATGCGGTGCGGGCCCGCCTCGATCTCGACCAGCGCCATCACGCCGTCGACCTCGACGGAGCGCACGACGCCGGGGAAGCGGTTGCGGGCGGAGAGCCCGGTCTTGGTCTCGTGGCGGCGCGGCCGCGAGCTGAGGCGCTCGATCTCGGAGGCGGGGACGCGGCGGCGGCCCTGCGCGTCGCGCACGGTCTCGAGCTTGCCGGCGCGATCCCAGCGCCGCAGCGTGTCGACGCTGACGTCGAGCGCCCGCGCCGCCTCTCCCAGTGCGAGGTCGGCCACGCGGCGACGATACCTAGTCCGCTTCGGGCGGCAGCAACGCGAGCGTCTCGAGCTCGAAGCGCAGCTGCGCGACGAGCTCGTTTGCCGGCAGCAGCGCCTCGAGCAGCTCCAGGCTCGCCCAGTAGTGGTCGAGCTGGCGGCGGTCGCCGGCTGCGCGGCGACGCTCCAGTCGCGCGCCAGCGTGAGGCGCAGCTCGCGCGCCTTGCACACCTTGTCGGCGGCGTAGACGGCGGCGGCCTCTGGCCCGGCGTGCGAGACGCTCTCGCGCAGGCGCTGCTTGCGCTCGCCGTAGGAGCTGTCGTCCTCCGGCTCGGTCAGGGCGGAGACGAGCCGCGCGACCTCGAGCGGGTGCAGGATGAACGCCGCGTGGTCGGAGTCGCGGCGCTGGTCGCCGTGGCGCTCGGCGGCGTACTCCAGCGCGTCGCGGGTCAGCGGCAGCTCGGCGATGAAGCTGGGGAACCTGCGCGCCCCGAGGCTATGCTCGGGCGATGGTTCTCGAACGTAACAACGTCGTTGTGCAGGGCCGCCCGGACGGGCGGCCGATGGTGCTCGCGCACGGCTTCGGCTGCGACCAGAACATGTGGCGATTCGTGTGGCCGGCCTTCGCCGACGAGCACCGGATCGTGCTCTTCGACCACGTCGGGGCCGGCGGGTCGGATGCGTCGGCCTACGATCGCGACCGCTACTCGACCCTGCGCGGCTACGCGGAGGACGTGCTCGAGATCTGCCGCGAGCTCGACCTGACCGACGTCGTCTTCGTCGGCCACTCGGTCAGCGCGATGATCGGCGTGCTGGCGGCCGCGGCCGAGCCCGAGCGGTTCGGGCGGCTGATCCTCGTCGGTCCGTCGCCGCGCTACATCGACGACACGGACTACACCGGCGGCTTCAGCCGTGACGACATCGAGGGGCTGCTCGAGTCGATGGACAGCAACTACCTCGGCTGGTCGAACGCGATGGCGCCGGTGATCATGGGCAACGAGGAACGGCCCGAGCTCGGCGAGGAGCTGACCAACAGCTTCTGCCGCGCGGACCCGGAGATCGCGCGTCACTTCGCGCGCGTGACGTTCCTCTCCGACAACCGCGACGACCTGGCGGGCGTGCGCACGCCGAGCCTCGTGCTGCAGTGCGCCGACGACGCGATCGCGCCCGACGTGGTGGGGGAGTACGTCGACCGGCAGCTGCCCGACAGCCGGCTCGTGCGGCTCGCGGCCACCGGGCACTGCCCGAACCTCAGCGCCCCGGAGGAGACGATCGCGGCGATCAAGGCCTTCCTCGCCGCGTGACCGGCGAGGAGCTCGGCGCGGAGTCGGCCGAGGAGCTGTTCGAGAACGCGCCCTGCGGCTATCTCACGACGCTGCCGGACGGCACGATCGTGCGCGTCAACAAAACGTTCGAGGCGCTGACGGGGCTGCGCCGCGAGGACCTGCTGCACGCGCGGCGCTTCCAGGAGCTGCTGTCGCCGGGCGGCCGGATCTACCACGAGACGCACTACGCCCCGCTGCTGCGCATGCAGGGCGCGGTGCGCGAGATCGCGGTCGAGATCGTGCGCGCGGACGGCACGCGGCTGCCGGCGCTGATCAACTCGGTGCTGCACAGCGATGACGAGGGCCGGCCGCAGCTCGTGCGCACCACCGTGTTCGACGCGACCGACCGGCGCCGCTACGAGCACGAGCTGCTGCGCGCCCGGCGCCGGGAGCAGGACACCGCCCGGCAGCTGAGCCGCAGCCTGCTGGCGGGCGAGCTCCCGAACGCCCCCGGGCTCGAGCTCGAGGTCGCCTACCACCCCGCCGAGGCGGGCCTCGAGGTCGGCGGTGACTGGTACGACGCGTTCTGGCTCGACGAGGGCGCGACGATCGGCCTCGTCATCGGCGACGTCGTCGGCCGCGGGATCGGCGCGGCCGCGACGATGGGCCAGCTGCGCAGCGCGGTGCGCGCGCTCGCCTCGACGGGGTTGAGCCCGGGGCGCCTGATCGGCGCGCTCGACGCCTACGCGCACCGGCATGCCGTGGGCCGCATGACGACGCTGATCTGCGCCGAGCTGGGCCTGGAGACCGGTCGCCTCCGCTACGCGTGCGCGGGGCATCCGCCGCCCGTGATCCTGCCGCCCGAGGGCGAGCCCGCGTTCCCGTGGGAGGGGCGCTCGCCGCCGCTGGACATCGGCGACGGGACGCAGGAGCCGCGCCCCGAGGCCGAGCTGACGCTCGCGCCGGGCAGCACCGTGCTGCTCTACACCGACGGCCTGATCGAGCGGCGCCGGGAGTCGCTCGACGCCGGGATGGACCGGCTGCTGGCCGCCACGGCGGCCCACCGCGACGCCGGCCTGGCCGGGCTCCTCGCCACGCTCGTGCGCGAGCTCCGCGATCCCGAGCACGTCGACGACGTCTGCCTGCTCGCGGCGCGGTTCATCCTGCCCGGGTGAGGCGGATGGCCGCCGGCCGGTCTACGGTTGCCGACCATCGCGGTCAATGAACCCCACGACGTCGCGGCGAATCGCGAGCGCGTCCTGCGCACGCTCACGTTCTGGCTGCGGCCGGAGTTCGTGCTGCGCGTCATCAACCGGTTCCAGAAGATCGCGGGCTTCGACCGCTCGGTCGCCCTGGCCTCCGCGGCGCTGACCGCCACGATCCCGCTGTCGCTCCTCTTCAGCTCGGTCAGGACCCAGCTCGGCGGGAAGGACACCGCCGACCGGATCATCGACCGCTACGACCTGACCGGCGGCGGAGCGGAGGCGGTGTACGACATCTTCGCGCCGCCCACCGGCGCGAGCACCAGCATCGGCGTCCTCGGCGCGCTGTTCCTGCTGGTCGCCGTCCTCAGCTTCACCCGCGCCGTGCAACGGCTGTTCGAGCAGAGCTGGGAGCTCGCGCCGCTGAGCGTGCGCAACACGTTCAACGGCCTGCTGTGGATCGTCGGGCTCACGCTCTACGTCGGCCTCACCGGCCTCATCCACGCCACCCTCGGGCAGGGCCGCCTCGAGCTCCTCGCGACGATCCTGGCCGCGCCGCTGGCGGTGGGGTTCCTGATCTGGAGTGGCTGGGTGCTGAGCGCCAAGCGGATCGCGCGCCGGGACCTCGTCCCGTTCGGCCTGCTCGGAGCATCGCTGCTCGCCATCTACTCGGTCGGCGCGACGGTCTACGTGCCGCATCTCTTCAGCACCTACGCCACCCGCTACGGCGTGATCGGGGCGGTCTTCGCGATGATCTCGGCGCTCTTCTGCGTCATGGTCGTCACCGTCGGGTCGGCGGCGGCGGGGCGCGAGATCCACGACGAGCTCGACCGCATCCGGCGCGGCGAGCGGCCCGCCGACAACGAGGTCCGGCGCCAGTGGGACGAGGTGACCGGCCACGCGCGGTCGCGCTGGGACACCTTGCGCGCACAGGTGCGCGAGCGCCGGCACAAGCAAGACGCAGCGGAATAGATCGCTCGCGGAGGCGTTCCAGTCAGCAAGGCGCCCCTCCCCCGCAAGCTGAAATCGCAAGGAGTCAACCATGGAACAAGGCCGTTCCCACGGCCGGCGACGCGCTGCGCGCCGGCTCCTGGCCGGCAGCGCGCTCGCTGCCGGCCTCCTCATCGCTACGACCGCGCCCGCGAGCGCGGCCGTCACCTCGTCGTTCAGCAACGGCACGCTCACCGTGTTCGGCGACAGCCTCGACAACAGCATCTCGGTCAGCCGCAACGCCGCGGGCCAGATCCTGGTCAACGGCGGCGCGGTGAGCGTCGCCGGCGGTCCGCCGACGGTCGCCAACACGGCCGTCATCAAGGTCTTCGGCCTCGGCGGGAAGGACACGCTCGCGCTGAACCAGGCCAACGGCGCCCTGCCGGCGGCCCACCTGTTCGGCGGCGCCGGCAACGACGTGCTCACCGGCGGCGCCGGTGGCGACCAGGTCTTCGGCGAGGCCGGCAACGACACGCTGCGCGGCCAGGGCGGCTTCGACCTCCTGTTCGGCGGCAGCGACAACGACACGATCACCGGCGGCGACGCCGACGATCAGTCGTTCGGGCAGGCGGGCAACGACCGCATGATCTGGAACCCCGGCGACGACACCGACCTCAACGAGGGCGGCGCAGGCACGGACACCGTGGAGGTCAACGGCGGCAACGGACTCGAGCAGTTCACCGCCACGGCCAACGGCACCCGGGTGCGGTTCGACCGCCTCAACCCGGCGCCGTTCGCGATCGACATCGGCACGTCGGAGAACCTCGTCCTCAACGCCAACGGCGGCGACGACAGCTTCTCGGCGACCGGCAACCTGGCCGCGCTGATCAAGCTCACCGTCGACGGCGGCGCGGGCAGCGACTCGCTCCTCGGCAGCAACGGCGTCGACATCCTGCTCGGCGGCGACGGCAACGACTTCGCCGACGGCCAGCAGGGCAACGACGTCGCCTTCCTCGGCGCCGGCGACGACACGTTCCAGTGGGATCCGGGCGACGGCAGCGACATCGTCGAAGGCCAGGACGGCAGCGACCGGCTGGCGTTCAACGGCTCGGCCGCCAACGAGATCATGGAGGCCTCCGCCAACGGCGGGCGCGTCCGGTTCACCCGCAACGTGGCCAACATCGTGATGGACCTCGACGACGTCGAGACGATCGCCGCGAAGGCGCTCGCCGGCGTCGACACCGTCACGGTCAACGACCTGTCGGGGACCGACGTCACCGACGTGGCGTCCGACCTCGCCGCCCCCGGCGGCGGGAGCGATGCCGCGGCCGACAACGTGATCGTCAACGCCACGAACGGCGACGACGTGGTGACCGTCGAAGGCAGCTCGTCGAACGCGCAGGTCAGCGGGCTCGCCGCCCGCGTCTCGCTGTCGGGCGCCATCGCCGGCAGCGACCGCCTCACGGTCAACGCGCTCGCCGGCGACGACGTCGTCGACGCCACCGGGCTGGCCGCGACCTCGGCGCTCCTCACCGAGAGCGGCGGCGACGGCAACGACATCCTGCTGGGCGGTGACGGCAACGACACCCTGCTCGGCGGCGCCGGCGACGACGTGCTGCTCGGCGGCCCCGGGACCGACACGCTCGACGGCGGCGCCGACGAGAACGTCGTGATCCAGAGCCTCACGGCGAGCAATCGCTGGCTGGCGGCCAACACCGACACGGTCGCCGGCAGAACCGTGCTCGAGGTCGGCGGCGAGAAGCGCACGCTCCCGCGCGCCACGGCCTAGCGGCCCTTCGCTCCAGCGGCGTCGTTTCACCCCGCGTGGGTGATGCGACGCCGCGGCGGCTGCACGAACGTTCGCCCGGCTGATGAACATCGTCTGGGGGCTCCTCGTCATCGCAGCGGCGTGCGCCGTGGCCGTCACGGCCCTGCTGCTGGTGCGGCGCCGGGCGCCGGAGGGGGGCTTCTTCGCGGACGGCGATCGCGCGGCGGGCGTGTTCGGCGTGCTCGCGACCGGCTACTCGGTGCTGCTCGGCTTCATCGTCTTCCTCGCGTTCACGAGCTACGACCAGTCGCGCTCCGGGGCCGAGCAGGAGGCGCTCGTCCTCGTGCAGCAGGTCGAGAACGCCCAGTTCTTCCCGCAACCCGCGCGAGCCGAGCTGACGGGCGAGCTCGTCTGCTACGGCCGCTCGGTCGTCAACGGCGAGTGGGAGCGGATGCGCGCCGGCACGGCCGGGGACGCGATCAACCCGTGGGGCGTCGAGATGTTCCGCACGCTGCAGACGGTGCGGCCGCGGACCGCGGCCGAGCAGACCGCCTACGACAAATGGCGCGACCAGACTTCGGCGCGGGAGGAGGCCCGCCTGGATCGCGTCCACGGCGCGGTCGGCGTGATCCCGGACACGCTGTGGTTCGTGCTGTTCTTCGTCGCCGGCGTGATCTTCACGTTCATGCTGTTCTTCGCCGACCGCGGTGAGCGCAAGGTCGTCCAGGGCATGCTGATCGGGTCCGTCATCGCAGTGCTGGCGGCGCTGATGCTCCTGCTGCGCGGGCTCGACGGACCGTTCCACGGAGGCGTGGGCGGGCTGCAGCCGCAGGCCATGCAGCGGTCGCTGCGGATGGTGGACGAGGCCCTGGGCGCCGTCGACGTCCGCGTGCGGCTTCCGTGCGACGCGCGCGGGAATGCGGTGGCGGCGTGACCGCGGCCGGCGCACATCGCAACAGGGTGGAGATCCTGGCGACCGTGCTGATCTCGATCGCGACGGTCGCGACGGCGTGGAGCGGTTACCAGTCGACGCGCTGGAACGGCGAGCAGGCGAAGGGCGCCGGGCGCGCGAACGCGCTGCGGATCGAGTCGACGAAGGCGGCTGACCTCGCGAATGCCCAGACGGGCATCGACGTGGCGACCTTCACGCAATGGGCCAACGCCTACGCCCAGCGGGAGACGCAGCTGGCGGACTTCTACTTCAAGCGCTTCCGCCCGGAGTTCCGGCCCGCGGTGAACGCGTGGGTCGCGACCCGGCCGCTCAAGAACGCCGACGCGCCGCTGACGCCGTTCGCGATGCCGCAGTACAAGCTCGCGGCGCGCGCGGAATCCCAGCGGCTGCAGGAACAGGCGACCGTCTTCACCGCGCGGGTGCTCCGCGACATCCAGCGCGCGTCGAACTACGTGCTCGCGGTCGTGCTGTTCGCGTCGGCGCTGTTCTTCGGCGGCATCAGCACGAAGCTGACGGCGCCGCGCCTGCGCGTCGCGATGCTCACGCTCGGCTGCCTGGTCTTCCTCTTCACCGCCGTTTGGGTCGCGACCTCGCCGATCAGCCTCAGCGTCTGAACGCGCGGGGCACCTCGGCGGCAGCGCTCTCGAGCGGCGGGGCCGCGTGGCGCGGGTGGCGCTCGAACCAGCGCGCGTAGCGGTCGGCGAGCGGCGCGGCGGTGAGCCCGTGGGCGAAGACGGAGAGCCCGACGGTGACGTAGATCGCGAGCACGATGAGATGCTCGTTGGGCAGGTTCGACTCCTCGATCACGATCACCGCGAACACGATCGAGGCCAGGCCGCGAGGACCGAACCAGGCGAGAAAGCCGACGGTCGGCAGCCGTGCGCGAGAGCCGAGCATCGCGATCGCGACCGGGAGCATCCGCACCACGGTGAGGCTGAGCAGCGCGTAGAGCGCGAGGTCCCAGCTCAGCTCGCCGAGTGCGGGGCCGAGCAGGATCGCCCCGAACAGCACGAAGGTGACGCCGTTGAGCACGTTGCCGACCTCCTCGCTGAGCGCGTTGACCTCCCCGGGGTCGCGCCGGATCGCGAGCCGGAACGTCATGCCCGCGACGAACGCCGCGATGAAGCCCGACCCGCCGAGCTCGCTCGCCGTGCCGTAGGCGAGCGCGGCGCCGGCGGCGGGCACCACCTGCCGCCAGGCGGCGTCGATCAGGTCTCGGCGGCCGGCGTGGATGAGGACGGCCGCGACCGCCAGGCCGCCCACGATGCCGCCGACGACGCCGAAGCCGATCTCCTCGAGCAGCAGCGTCGCGGCGCTGCGCCCGTCGGAGATCTCGGACTCGACGTCGGCGACCGCGACGGCCGCGAACAGCAGCGGCACGCAGATGCCGTCGTTGAGCCCGCTCTCGACGTTGAGCCCCTGGCGGATCCGCGCGGGGATGCGCGGCTCGGTGACGACCGCCTGCCCCAGCGCCGCGTCGGTCGGCGCCAGCACGACCCCGAGGATCACCGCCTCCTCGAAGCTCAGCGCGCCGAAGATCGCCGCCGCCGCGAAGGCGCCGAGCGCGATCGTCAGCGGGAGCCCGACCCCGAGCAGCCGCAGCGGCACCTGGAACTGGCGCCGCAGCAGCCCGAGGTCGATCCGCGACGCGTCGCAGAACAGCACCAGCGCCAGCGTCGCCTCCGCCAGCGTGCGCACGGTCGCGCTCGAGCTCTCGACGTCGATGCCGCCGAGCACCTCGGGCCCGACGAGCAGGCCGGCCCCGACGAACAGGATCGCGGGGGTGAGCGGCGTGCCCGCCAGCCGCCGCGAGACCGCGGCGACGCCGAGCAGCGTGAGCGCGACGATGGCGAGCACTGCGCGCACCGTCGCCGACCGCGCCGGGTTGCGCATCGCCCAGGCGGGGTGATTCGGGTGGCGGTACGAACATATGTTCGATAGGGTCGGCCGATGAACGAAGCCGAAGCGAACCAGCGCACCGTCCTGCACGCCCTGCTCGAGGCGCACCCGAAGATGCTGGGGCTCGACGACCTGGGCGTCGCGATCCCCGACCCGGCGGCGGTCGAGTACGCGGTCACGCAGCTCGCGTCGGACGGGCTCGCGACCAAGCTCGGCGAACGCGTGGGCGCGACGCGGCCGGCCGTGCGGTTCCGCTCGCTCAGCGCCTAGGCCAGGCCCGCACCTCGAGCGGCCGGCCGGCGGCGCCGGCCGGCAGCTCGGCGATGAAGACGCTCCCTCGGCGGACACGGAAGACGGCGGCGGTCGCGCGACCGCCCGGGTGGTGCACGACGAGCCGGCGGGTCGAGGCCGGCGCCGTGCCCCAGACCACGAGCTCGTAGCCGCGGACCGCCTGGCGCGGGACCTCGGAGGCGACGATCCTGAGCTTGCCGAGCGCCGCGGGCGACACGCAGCGCGCCGGGATGTAGATGCCCATCTGTCCGCGCCCGCGAAAGGCCGGGTTCACGCACACCTGGTCCGCGCGCCCGATGTTCGCGCTGAGCTCGACCGGCTTGCCGCTCACTCCGAGCCGGGCGCAGCCGATGATCGCGGCGTCGCCGCCGGGCACGAAGTAGCTCGGCGCTCGCCCGCGCTCGCAGGACGCTGTCTCGACCGTCACCGGTGGCGACGCGAGGAGCGCGAGGAGCGCGAGCAGAGCACCCATGCATCCAGATACGGGGCGGCCCCGTCCTGAGGTCCCGCGAACGTCAGCGCCGGATGGCGACGACCTCGAGGTACTCGGCCGGGATCGCGATCGCGTCGCCGCGCCGGTGGGCGGCGCGCTCGACGACCGCGAGCAGGTCGCGCTCGAGCGCGTCGGCGCCGTCGGGGCCGACCGTGGCGAACGCCTTGACGGTGGGCCCGTAGACGGTGCGGAACATGTCGACCATCGCCTGGGCGTCGGGGAACCGCCACGTGAACGCGCGGCGCTCCGTGTGGATCGAGCTGACGGCGTCGCCGAGCAGCTCCTCGACGCCTTCCTCGGTCCCCCAGCGCAGCGGCGACGCGAGCCCGGCGGGGGGCGCGGCGTGGGCGGCGGTGGCGCGGAACCAGTCGCCGAGGAAGCCGTCGGGCGTCCAGGCGGCGAGGCCGATCCGCCCGCCCGGGCGGCAGACCCGCGCGAGCTCGCGCGCGGTCGCCGTCTGGTCGGGCGCGAACATCGCGCCGAAGACCGACAGCACGACGTCGTAGGCGCCGTCGTCGTAGGGGAGGGCTTCGGCGTCCGCGGTCTCGAACGCGATCTCGAGCCGCTCGGCGGCCGCGCGCTCACGGCCGCGGTCCAGCAGCTCGGGCACGTAGTCGGTGCACGTCACCGCGCAGCGGTTGCGGGCGGCCGCGATCGCCGCGTTGCCCGTGCCGCCCGCGACGTCGAGCACGGACGAGCCGGCCGGCGGGTTGACGCTGTCGACGAGCCGCTCGGCGACGAGCGGGATCATCGCGGCGACGGCGCCGTAGTCGCCGCTCGCCCACATGGCCTGCTGGCCGTGCTTGATCTTGGCGAGGTCGATGGTCTCGGTGGGGCTCATGACTGCTCCTTCCAGAAGCGGTAGTCGGCGGTGTAGGGGATGTGGCGCTCGCTGCCGACGGTGCCGGCGTGGCACTTCGCGGCGGCAGGCTCGAGGCCGCCGCGCGTGGCGAGGCGCTGGATGTACGTCGTGCGGCCGAGCTGGCCGTCGGTCTTCGTGGCGGCCTTGAGCAGGAGCCACGGGATCGCGGTGGGGTCGACGGTCACGCCGTCGATACGGGCGGCCTTGACGGAGCTGCCGTCGGCCGCCTGCCACGTCGGGCCGGCGAAGTGATGGCCGAGCAGGCGTAGATGTGCACGCCGATCGCATGCGCGAGCAGGAACGGGGCGTGTCCGGCGGGGACCTGGACGCGCGAGGGGACGCCGGTCTTCGCCGACGCGGCGGCGGGGATGAGGGCGAGGATGGCGAGCGTCGCGATGAGGAGGCGGGTCATCGCTAGAGCTCCTTGACGGCGCGCTGGACGGCGGGGCCGCGATCGGATCCGGCCGCCGCGTAGACGACCATGACGTTGCCCTTGCGGATCAGCCGCGCCGACTTCGGCGCGGTGCTGCCGACCATGTCGGCGACCTCGTCGGGGATCGCCACGGCGGTGAGCTGGAGGCCGGCGGCACGCTCGACGCTCGTCTTGGCGCTCTCGGGCGAGGGCCCGGCCGGGCTGTCTGAGCTGCAGCCGGCGAGCGCCAGGGCCAGCACCAGGGGGAGGGGGAGGAGGGATTTCATGGGGCGACGGTACGTGCCGGCCGCCCCCGGCGAAATAACGGAAACCCCTACACTTCCGCCGCGCCGCGGCGTGCGCACACCCGGTGAAACCGTGGTGGGCGCGCCCTGGCCGGGACGCCGAAAGCGCGTGAGAGTCGTCGCCGGGCCGTTCCCGGGCTTCGTGCACGTGGTCGGCGCCGAGGCGGATGCGGCCGTCTTCTTCGCGGGCTCGCTGTTCTTCACGGCGGCCGCGGCGCTGCAGTTCCAGCTGGCCGGCACGCTGTTCTTCAACCGTTGGGGGGCGTACCACCCCGGCGGTCCACCCGCACACCACATTGCGACAGGGCCGCACGGGCGAGGAGGCTGCGGACATCCCTACCGCGGAGGTCTGACATGTCGCTGATCGAGCAGCTCGACGAGCTCGCCGAGCAGTACGGCAACCGCTTCCTGCTCGAGCCCGCGCCCGACAACGCGCTGCCCCGGCGCGGCATGCGCTCGGTCGATGCGATGCGCCTGGTCGAGGAAGAGCTCGTGCTCGACGGCCTCCCGATGCGCAACCTGGCGACGTTCGTGACGACGTGGATGGAGCCCGAGGCCCAGCGCCTGATCGTCGAGAACCTGCACCGGAACTTCATCGACCACGCCGAGTATCCGCAGACGGCCGAGATCGAGCAGCGCTGCATCCGCATGCTCGCCGACCTGTTCCACGCGCCGGGAGAGACGACGGGCGCGCGCACGCAGGGCTCCTCCGAGGCGATCATGCTCGGCGCGCTGTCGCTGAAGTGGAAGTGGCGCGAGCGCCGCGAGGCGGCCGGCAAGGCCACCGACCGGCCGAACCTCGTGTTCGGCGGCGACGTGCACGTCGTGTGGGAGAAGTTCTGCCGCTACTTCGACGTCGAGCCGCGGATCATCCCGCTGCAGCCCCACAAGTACACGATCGGCCCGGAGGACGTGGAGCCGCACGTCGACGAGAACACGATCGGCGTCGCCGCCGTGCTGGGGACGACGTTCACCGGCCACACCGACGACATCGTCGGGATCAACGACCTGCTGGTGCGACTGCGCGACGAGAAGGGGATCGACGTCCCGCTGCACGTCGACGGGGCGAGCGGCGGCTTCGTGTGGCCGTTCCTGTACCCGGACTCGGAGTGGGACTTCCGGCTCGAGCAGGTCCGCTCGATCAACGCGTCGGGCCACAAGTACGGGCTCGTCTACCCGGGCATCGGCTGGCTCGTGTTCCGCGAGCGGAGCGACCTCGCCGAGGACCTCGTGTTCTACGAGAACTACCTCGGCAAGACCGACGCGACGTTCACGCTGAACTTCTCGACCGGCTCGGCGATGGTGCTCGCCCAGTACTACAACTTCGTCCGGCTCGGCCACGAGGGCTACCGCTACGTCATGGAGACGATGCAGGCGAACGCCCGCATGCTCGCCGAGCGGATCGCGGGGATGGGCGACTTCCGGCTCGTCGGCGACCCGGACGCGGAGCAGCTCCCGCTCGTGGCCTTCCAGCTCGAGGGCGAGCACGAGTACGACGAGTTCGACGTCGCGGCGCAACTGGCCGCCGAGCGCGGCTGGATGGTGCCCGCCTACACGCTGCCGCCCAACGCCGACCACGTGACGATCATGCGCGCGCTCGTGAAGCTGACGCTGAGCCACACGCTCGCGAGCACGCTCGCCGACGACATCGCCCAGGCCTGCGAGACGCTCGCCAAGAAGGGCGGCCTCCACGAGCTCGACCGCCGGCGGGCCAAGACAGGAACGGGGTACTGAGATGACGACGGAATCCAGCGCCGGCTTCAGCAGCTCGCAGCTCTTCGTCACCGATGCGCGGCTCGCCCTCGGCATCGCCAACCACCTGCGGTACCAGGCCCTGCAGCACATGTTCGGCGTGTCGCGCACACAGGCGAACGTCTTCACGGCCGTCGTGCTGCTGGGCGCGGCCGATGCCGCGTACGAGTCCGCGCGGCGCGTGGCCGGGATGCGCCCGGCGATGGCCGGCGCGGACGCGACCCTCGGCGCGCTGGCGCTCCGCGAGGTGGCGCTCGGCGTCACCGGGCCGAGCGTCCGGCAGATCCCGGGTCTGGGAGCGCTCGTGGCGTTCGCGTTCTTCGGCGCGCTCGCAGCCCCGCGCCTGCGCCTCATGGGCCTGAGGATGCAGGCCGCCCAGGCGTCGTTGCGCGCCGCCGAGCAGCGGATGCGTCGCGAGCGCATGGGCCGCTACGCGGCCGCGCGCGAGCGCGTGCGGACGACTGAGGCGTAGCCGCTAGCGGACGAGCACGCCGGCTGTCGCCCGCTCCAGCAGCCGTTCCAGCTCGGCGGTCGCGTCCGCGTCGAGCGGGAGCACTGGCGCGCGGACCGGCCCGGTGCTGTCGCCCACCAGGGCGCAGGCGGCCTTGACCGCCGCCGAGTAGCTCTGGCTCTCGAGGAAGTGGCACAGCGGCCACAGCCGCGCCCACAGGTCGCGCGCGGCGGGGAGGTCGATGTCGTCGATGAGCAGCCGGTGCAGCTCGACGCACTGCTCGGGGAGGATCGAGGCGGCGCCCCACACGACGGCGCGGACGCCCGCCGCCAGCGCCGCGAAGGTCAGTGTGTCCCAGCCGTTGAGCAGCGTCGGGCCGTCCTCGCCGGCCTGGATGAGCTCGGTGGCCCACGTGGCGTCGCCGCCGGTGTCCTTGAGGCAGGAGACCGGGAGCTCGCGCAGCTGCTCCGCGGTGAGCGTCACGCCCGACGCGCTCGGGAGGTTGTAGTACATGATCGGGATCGAGATCGCCTCGGCCACGGCGCCGTAGTGGGCGAGCAGCTCGCGCCGGCTCGGCGCCTCGTAGAACGGCGGCACGACCATGACCGCGGCCGCTCCGGCGCGCTCGGCGTGCACGCTGAGCTCGACGGTCTCGCGCGTTGAGAGGGCGCCGGTGCCGGCGACGACCGGCACGCGGCCGGCGGCGGCGGCGACCGTCACCTCGGTCACCTGGCAGCGCTCGGCGCTCGTCAGCGTCGTGAACTCGCCGGTGCTGCCGCCCGGCACGAGGCCGCCGGCGCCGGCGCCGACGAGGCGGTCGACGATCGCGGCCAGCGCGTCGGCGTCGACGTCGGCGCCGTCGGCGGTGAAGGGTGTGATGAGAGCGGGGAGGACCCCGTGGAAGTCAGGCATGGTGGACCTCGGGTCGGCGGGTGGTCAGGGTTGCGGCGACGCGCTCGGCGGCGAGCGCTCCGGTGCGGGCGGCGGCCTCCATGTTCCCCAGCTCGGCGAAGTAGTCGCCGGCGAGGTGGAGGTTGCCGTGGGCGCCGAGCGCGCCCTCCAGCTGGGCCTGCAGGCGGTGGCGGCCGGGCCGCGCGTAGACGTTGCCGTGCTCCCAGCGGTGCACGGTCGCATCGGCGATCGCGCCGCGCGTCTGCGGATACAGGTCGTGCAGGTCGGCGAGGAAGCGCTGCGTGAGGGCCGCGTCGCTCTCGCGCATCAGCGCCGCGGCGGCGGGGCCGCCGGTGAACAGCATCAGGCTCCCGCCGGGGCGGCGCTCCGCTTGCCCGCGCGTCACGTGGGCCTGGTTCGTGAACATGTCGAACGCCCGGCCCGGGGTCGCCATCGCGTAGACGTCGTCCCACGGCACCGGGCCGGTCTCGCTCGTCTCGACCGCGACGCTCAGGAACGCTCCGTAGGTCAGCTGCTCGAGCGCCGCGGCGGCCTCGCGGGCGACGGGGGCGACGAGCGCTGCCGCGAAGGGCGCCTGCGCCGCGACGATGACCTGGCGGGCGCGGACGCTCTCGCCCTCGCCGTACTCGACGTCCAGCTCGTCGCCGTCCGGCCGCAGCGCGCTGACGCGGCAGCCGGTGCGGGCGCGGTCGCCGAGTTCGCGACCCAGCGCGGCCGGCAGCAGGCCGGTGCCGCCGCGCAGGTTGCGGGCGGTGAGCGTGCCCTTCCCGCCCCAGACGAGCGCGAACAGGCCGATGCCGCAGCCCGCCGAGAGCTGGGACGGCTCGGCCGTCGCGCGGCGGGCGGCGCAGGCGAAGATCTCCTCGACGGCCGGCGGCAGCGGGCCGAGGAACTCCGCGAACGTCCGGTCGCCCTCGAAGGCGAGCACGCGCGCCCGCACGTCGCCCGGCGTCTCGCCCGGGGCGGGCTTGGCGAGCCGCTGGTAGCGGGCCACGGCGCGCTGGACCTTCAGCCCCGCCTTCGCGAACGCGACCCGTTCGCGCAGCGACAGCGGCAGCCGGAACGGGTAGGTCTCCACGCGCCCGCGGTTGAGCAGCGTGGAGCCGACGGCCAGCCCCATCATGCTGCCGGTGACCGGGACGGTCTCGAGGCCGCAGTCGCGGACCATCGAGTCCACGAACGAGCCGGGCGCGGGGAACAGGTGCGCGCCGTAGTTCATCCAGTAGTCGCCGCGCGGGTCCGAGCGCAGCCGGCCGCCCAGCCGGTCGGCGGCCTCGAGCAGCAGCACGTCGCGGTCGCGCAGCCGCCACGCCGCGGACAGCCCGGCGATGCCTCCCCCGATCACGACGAC
The DNA here is from genome assembly GCA_963811595.1 of uncultured Solirubrobacteraceae bacterium. Classification (GTDB taxonomy): domain Bacteria; phylum Actinomycetota; class Thermoleophilia; order Solirubrobacterales; family Solirubrobacteraceae; genus DASQFQ01. Next base: position 42,070 of record CAWERW010000016.1, on the reverse strand, counting down.
GTCGCGTGTGGTCATACGAGCATGATCCGCGCTGAGCGTCTCCCAAGCTAGAGTTGATTGCTTGGCCGAATCAAAAGCTGAGCTTCTGTCTCTCCAGCAGGTCCGCTGCTTCTGCGCGGCGCTGGAGCTCGGGTCGTTCAGCGCCGCCGCGGACGCGTTGCGGGTGTCGCAGCCCGCGGTCGCCGAGCAGGTCCGCAAGCTCGAGCGCGCGCTCGGCGCCGAGCTGTTCGTCCGTGCCGGGCGCGGGGTCCGGCCCACCGACGCCGGCCACGCCTTCGCCGAGCACGCGGTCGCGAGCCTGCGCGCGCTCGAGGACGCGGCGGGCTGCGTGGGCGAGTTCACGGCGATGCGCAGCGGGGAGGTGGCGCTCGGCACGTTCAGCGCGCCGTCGACGTGGCGGCTGGACGAGGTGGTGTCGGCGTTCCTCGAGCGCCACCCGAACATGAGCGTGCGGTTCCTGAGCCGCAACTCGTCCGCCGTCGCCGAGCGCGTGCGCCGCGGCGAGCTGGAGGCCGGGCTCGTGCTGCTGCCGATCGACGACCGGCGGCTGGACGTGCGCCCGCTCGTCCGCGACGAGGTGCTCTACGTCAGCGCCGACCCCGAGCGGACGCGCCGGCCGGCCACGATCGAGCGGCTCGCCTCCGCGCCGCTGATCTTCTACGACGCCGAGTCGGCCGACACCGACCCGATCCGCCGCCTGCTGGCCGAGCGCGCGCAGGCCCGCGGCGTGCGCCTGCGGCCGCGCGTGGAGGTGGAGATGGCCGAGCTCGCGCTCGCGATGGTCGCGCGCGGGCTCGGCGACACCTATCTCCCCGTCTCCTACACGCACGCGCCGTACTACCCGGCCGGCCTCACCACAGTGTCGTTCGCGCCGACCCTGTTCAACACGTTCGCGATCGTGACCCGGCCGGCCGCCCGGCTGTCACCCGGGACGCGCGAGCTCCTCGCGGGGCTCGAGGCGCACATGCACGCGCTCGCGGGCGAGTTCGATCGCTAGCCCGCCGGCGGGTCCGGCAGGTTCGGCTCGTCGTGGCAGAACACGAGCTGGTCGTCGCAGTCCGGCGTCTTCGTGATCACGCGCTGGGCGCGCGCGGCCGAGTTCGCCGGGTTCATCTGCACGAGGTCGGTGGCGGACGAGGTCGCCGGTCGCCCGGTCGAAGTCCATCAGCGCGAGACCGACCGACTGCGTGCCGAGCCCGAACACGCCGCCGGCGCCCGCGGTGCCGCTGTTGACGGTGGTGACCGGGCCGTAGCGGTCGAGCCGCTGCACGTGCGTGTGCGCGACCAGGATCGCCAGCGGGGCGCCCTCCGGATCGGCGTCCCAGATCAGGTTCGCGAGCGCCCGCCCGATCGCCTCCTGGTGCAGGACCAGGATGTCGGGGCGCTCCGGCAGCGCCTGCCACCACTGCCAGCGCTCCTGCACCGCCCGCAGGTAGCGCTCGTGGCCGTCGGGGATGTCGCCGAAGCTCAGCCCGGTGCGCAGGCCGGTCGGGAACTCGCGGCCCTCGAACTCGAGCGGGTCCTCGAAGCCGGCGACCTTCAGGCCGGCGAACGTGCGGACGCCGTCGTCGTGGTCGAGCACCGTGACGCCGCGCCGCTCGAGCGTCCGCATGATCCCCGGCGAGTCGTGGTTGCCGGAGACGGCGACGACCGGGTCGCCGAGGTCGGCCACCCGCCCGGCGAGCGGCGCCTCCATGCGGCCGCCGTTGATGGTGAAGTCGCCGTCGAGGATCGTCAGCCGCCCGGTCGAGAAGCGCCGGACGGTCGGCAGCGTGAGCAGGTTGTTGTGGATGTCGGACGCGAGCACGACGCGCTCGGTGGCGGTCGCCGACGGCGCCGCGCCGCCGATCCCGCCGGCGGTGGAGCGGTCGTCGAGCAGGCCCGCGATCGAGCGGATCGACGAGTTCACCCGCTCGGAGTACTTCGTGCCGGCGGCGCGCAGCGCGTGCGACTGGTCGAGGATGCGCTGGAGCTCGACGCCCGAGGCGAAGTAGTCGGGGCGCTCCAGGCGGGCCGGATCCCACGTCGTCCGGGCCCACACCCCGAGCACGCCGAGCACCACCGCGACGAGGCCGACCGCCGCGACGGGCGCGATCAGCAGCCGCCGCCCGCGCACCCCGAGCACGTACCAGATCAGCACCGCGAGCCCGCCGCCGGCCAGCGCGCCGGCCAGCGTGATCAGCAGCGTGCGCACGACCAGCTTGACCAGCGCTCGATCGAGGTCCTGCCGCAGCAGCGCGATCTCGGCGGCGCCGCTGCCGGTGACGGCGCGCGCCACGCCGGCGCGGTCGATCGCGCGCGGCTCGACGCTGACCTTGACCGGCGCGCCGACCACCGGGGCCCGCAGGCCCCAGTCGGCAATCGGCACGAACAGGCTCACGCCGCGCTCGGACGGGACGCTGACCGCGAGCTGGAGGCGGAGCGTCGCGACGTCGGTCTCGTAGGAGCCAGGACCGACGATCCGCGGTGCGGCCCACGCGCCGGCGAGCGCGCAGACCACCACCACGAGGCTAAGCAGGGCGCGGCGCCACACCCCTTCCACGCTAGCGAGCGGCCGGTTTCCTCCCGTCGGACCGCGGGTAGCGTCGCCCCGGGAGGAGGTGTGCGCGATGCGACGCGCATCAGTGGTCCCGCTGCTGCTCGCCGTCGTGGCGCTCGGCGGCTGTGGCCAGAGCAACGAGCTCGTCACGCTCGACCGGGTCGGCAGACCGGACGCTCCGAAGACGCTCACCTTCCAGATGAACGCGGGGTACACCCCGCAGGCCGCGGTGCCCGAGGTGGCGGCGCGCTTCAAGAAGGCGTTCGCCGATTGGGCCCGGCGCCACCCGGAGTGGCGCCTGGACGTCACGGTCATCCCGGACTCGCAGGGCCCCGCCGAGCAGGCGCGGCTGCTCGAGCGCGCGCGGGTCGGGACCGCGCCCGACTGCGCGAGCGTGGACTCCTTCACGCTGCCGCTCTTCATCGAGCAGAAGGCCCTCGTCCCGCTCGACCGCCACTTCAGCGCGGCGGAGGTGAAGGACCTGCTCCCGTTCGTGCGCCGCACCGTCCACGGCGCGGACGGGCACCTCTACGCGTGGTGGTGGAGCACCGACCTGCGGCTCATCTACCGGCGCGCCGATCTCGTTCCTGACGCGCCGGAGACCTGGGACGAGCTCATCGCCGCCGCGAACGCCGCCCAGGAGAAGGACCCGAAGGTCGAGGGCTACCTCTACAACGGCGGCCGCTACGAGGGGACCTTCTTCGACAACCTCGGCTACTTCTGGATGCAGGGCGGGGAGCTGCTCGACCGCGACGGGCGCCCCGTGTTCGCCGAGGGCGCGAACCGGACGGCGATGCTCCGGACGTTGAGCTTCCTGCGCGAGACGGTGACGTCCGGCGCGTCGCCGTCTCGCGTCGCGACGATCAACGACTACAGCTTCCTCCAGCAGGCCGCCGAGGGCGGGACGGTGGCGATGTTCCTCGGCGGCTCGTTCCAGTGGCCGGAGTTGCAGAGCGTCCTGCCCAAGGAGGAGCTCGCGAAGCTGAAGATCTCGCCGATCCCCGGCACGCGCCCCGGCGAGACCTCCACGGGCACGGGCGGCTGGACCGTGGCAGCGCTCTCCGACGATCCCGGCAAGGTCGCGGCCTGCGCATCGATCATCAGGGAGATCTACCTCGGCAAGGCGAACGAGATCACCGGGGAGCTGCCGACCTCGCAGCGGCACTACCGCAGCATCAAGACGTTCCAGGAGCCGATCTACCAGGAGTTCCGCCGCCTGCTCGGCACCGGTCAGCCGCGCCCGGGCCTCGCGATCTATCCCGAGCTGTCGAACCAGATGCAGATCGCCATCGGCTCGGTGCTCACCGGCGGCTCCTCGCCCGAGGAGGCGCTCGACTCCGCCGCCGAGCGGGTCAAGCAGACCTGGGAGCTCCAGAGTGGAGGGACGTAGATGACCGCGGCGGCGGGCGTCGCCCGCACGGCGCCGCGGGCGCGCAGCGCCCCGGCCCCCCGCCACTCGTTCGGCAGCGCGCTGCCGTGGCTCGCTCCGCTGCTCGCGGTCGCGACCGCGTTCTACCTGTGGCCGACGATCCAGGCGGTCCGGCTGAGCTTCACGAACGCGACGCTGCTGCGAGACGACGCCCAGTACACGCTGCAGACCTACGCCCAGACGCTGTCCGACCCGACGCTCGCCACGGTCCTGCGGATCACGGCGATCTTCGTGGCGGGCTCGATCATCGGCCAGCTCGTCCTGGGGCTCGCCATCGCCCTGCTCGTGCAGCGCGCCGTCACCCGCGAGCTCCGCGGCGCCGTGTTCGTCCGCTCGGTCGTCCTCTGCGCGTGGGTGATGCCGGGCATCCTGATCGGCGTCGTCTGGCAGATCGTGCTCAACGAGGGGCCCTACGGCCTGGCCAACCTGTTCCTCTCGACGCTCGGCCTCGACCCCGTCGCGTGGCTCTCGAAGACGGATCTCGCCCTCGCCTCGGTCACGCTGGCCAACATCTGGCGCGGCACTGCGTTCTCGATGCTGCTGCTCTACGCCGGCCTGCAGACGATCAACCGCGACCTCTACGAGGCCGCCGCGGTCGACGGCGCCGGCCGCGTGCGCCAGTTCTGGCACGTGACGCTGACCCAGCTGCGGCCGATCCTGCTGGTGAACGTGATCCTGATCACGATCGCGACGCTCAACACCTTCGACATGATCCTGCCGCTCACCGGCGGCGGTCCCGCGCAGGCGACCGAGGTGCTCGCCCTGCACGTCTACAACACCGTCTTCGTCAACTTCAACATCGCGAGCGGCAGCGTGTTCGCGGTGTTCCTGCTGCTGATCGGCCTCGGCCTGACCGCCGTCTACCGGCGCCTGCTGCGCGCGGAGGCGCTGTGACCCGCACGGCGAGGCGCGACGACGTCCTGACCTACCTCGGGCTCCTGCTCGTGCTGCTGTTCTTCGGCATGCCGCTGCTGTGGATCGTCTCGCTCTCGCTGCGCGACCAGGCCGAGATCCTCGCCACGACCTTGAATCCGATCCCGAGCGACCCGATGCTCGACAACTACTCGGCGATCCTGAAGTCGGCGCAGTTCCCGCGCTTCCTGCTCAACTCGCTGGCGCTGTCGCTCGGCGGGGCGATCGGGGCGATGCTCGTGTCGATCCCGGCCGCGTACGCGTTCTCGCGCCTGGACTTCCGCGGCCGCAAGGGGCTGCTGATCGGCGTGCTCGCGCTGCAGATGATCTCGCCGCTCGTCGTCGCCTTCCCGCTCTACCGCTACTTCGCCTCGCTCGGGCTGCTCGACTCGATGGCCGCCGTCGGCGTCGTCTACGTGGCCATCCTGATGCCGCTCGCCACCTGGATGCTGAAGGGCTTCTTCGACGGCATCCCCAAGGACCTCGACGACGCGGCGCGGCTCGACGGCGCGTCGCGGCTGACGGTCCTGCGGCAGATCATCCTGCCGATCTCCCGCTCGGGCCTGACCGCCGTGTTCGTGCTGACCGCGATCCTCGCCTGGGGCGAGTTCGTGATCCCCTACATCCTGCTCACGAGCCCGTCGGAGCTGCCCATCTCGGTCGGCATCCTCAACTTCCAGGGCACGTACGCGACCAACGCGACGGGCATCCTGGCGGCGGGCGGGGTGCTCGCCATCCTGCCCGCGATCCTCGTCTTCGTCGTCCTCCAGCGGTTCATCGTCGGCGCGTTCGTCGGCGGCGCGATCAAGGGCTGAATGCTGAGCCTCGACCAGCGGCTGGACTGGCTGGCAGCCCGCACCGACGAGCTGCGCGCGTGGCTCGTGCGGGCGTGGGAGCCGCTCGAGGCCTGGCGTTTCGACGGCGAGCCGCTCGCGCTCGGCGCGCCGTGGCCGGCCCGCGACGGCGTGCGGCGGCTGACGCATCCCGAGGTGCGGATTCCCGCCGGCTGGCCGGCCGGCGAGGTGCGGCTGGAGCTCGACCTCGGCGGCGAGGGGCTGCTCACGCTGGGTGACACCCGCCTCGGGCTCGACCTGCAGCACCGGGCGTTCCCCGTCCCCGCGGAGCCGTTCGCGATCGAGGTCGAGATCGTCGCGCGGCTCGGGTTCGGGGCGCCCAACCCCGACCCGCGCCTGGCGGTCGCCCGCCTGGCGTGGATCGATCCGGAGCTCGAGCGCCTGATCCGGCGGCTGGACCTGGTCGCGCTCACGGCCCGCGAGACCGGCGAGCCGGCCGTGGTGCAGACGGGAGAGCGCGCGGTGCGGGCGCTCGTGCTGCCGAGCGCGACGCGCCCGTACGTCTCGCGGCTGCAGGACACGGCGCAGATGCGCAACGTGTGGGAGCTGCCGCGCGACCTCGATCCACACCCGCCGGCGCTGGAAGGCGGCGAACGCGACTCCGTGCTGGAAGCCCATCGCGTGCTCGACGCCGAGCTGGCCGCGCTGCGCGAGCGCTTCCCACCTGTCGGCGCGCTCCTGCTCACCGGTCACGCGCATCTCGACCTGGCGTGGCGCTGGCCGCTGAGCGAGACGCGCCTGAAGGCGCGGCGCACGCTCTCCACCGCCGTCGAGCTCCTCCACGCCTATCCCGAGCTGACGTTCAACCAGTCCGCCGCACAGGTCTACGCCTTCCTCGAGGAGGACGACCCGGAGCTGCTCGCGCGCGTGGTCGAGCTCGCGGGGGAGGGGCGCCTGGAGCCGATCGGCGGCATGTGGGTGGAGCCCGACTGCGTGATGCCGGCCGGGGAGTCGCTCGTGCGCCAGCTCCTCTACGGGCAGCGCGCCTTCCGCGCGCGCTTCGGCGCCGAGCACACGGTCTGCTGGCTGCCCGACTGCTTCGGCTTCACCCCGGCCCTGCCGCAGCTCCTGCGCGGCGCCGGCATCGAGCGCTTCTTCACCATCAAGCTGTCGTGGTCGGAGACCAACCGCTTCCCCCACGACCTGTTCTGGTGGGAGGGGCTGGACGGCTCACGCGTGCTGGCGCACCTCTTCGACAACCCCGACGGCGGCTACAACGGCATCGTCGGGCCGGTCTCCGCGGCTGCGACCTGGCGCAACTACCGCGGCCGCGACATCCACCCCGAGAGCCTCCTCTCGGTCGGCTACGGCGACGGGGGCGGCGGGCTCACGCCAGAGATGGCCGAGCGCGCGCGCGAGCTGGACGCCTTCCCGGCGCTGCCCGCGCAGCGCTTCGGGCGCGTGGACGAGTTCTTCGATCGCGCGGAGCGCAGCGTCGCCGAGCACGGAGCGCCGACCTGGGCCGGCGAGCTCTACCTCGAGCTGCACCGGGGGACGCTGACCTCCCAGGGCCGCACGAAGCGCGCGCACCGGCGGGCCGAGCGCGACCTCGTGGCCGCCGAGGTCGTCGGCGGCCTGGCCGCGCTCGCGGGCGGGGAGCTGCCGCCCTCGCTCGAGTCCCAGTGGCATGTGCTCCTGCGCAACGAGTTCCACGACATCCTCCCCGGCTCGAGCATCCGCGAGGTGGCGGAGGAGGCGGAGGCCGAGCTCGCCGGGGTGAGTGCCGCGGCGGGGGAGGTCATCGACGCGCGGATGGCCGAGCTGGGGGAGCGGATGGCCGGCGGCGGCGAGGAGGCGCTGCTCGTCGTCAACCCCGACCTCTCGCCGCGCCCGCTGCGTGCGGAGCTGCCCGGCGGTGCGGCGGTCAGCAGCGCGGTCACGATCGCCGGGCTCGAGGTCGCGGTGGTGCGCGAGACGCCGCCGGCGGGCGCGCTGTCGGTGAGCGCCGAGCACCTGGAGAACGAGCTCGTGCGCGTCGCGCTCGCCGCGGACGGGACGCTCGCGAGCGTCTGGGACAAGCGGGCGGGCCGCGAGGTGCTCGGCGACCGTGGCAACCAGGTCTGGGCGTACGTCGACAAGCCGCGCCAGTGGGACGCCTGGGACGTCGAGGCGAGCTACGCCGAGGAGGGCGCCGAGCTGTACGCGAGCCGGCCTCCCGAGGTCGTCGAGACCGGCCCGCACCGCGTCGCGGTGCGCGTCGAGCGCGCGTTCCGCGACAGCCGCATCGTCCAGGAGATCCGGCTGTGGGCGGGGTCGGCGCGGATCGACTTCGCGACCCGCCTGGACTGGCACGACCGCCGCTGGCTGGTCAAGGCCCGCTTCCCGCTCGCCGTGCGCTCGGACCGCGCGACCTTCGAGACGGCGTTCGGCGTGGTCGAGCGCCCCACGCACCGCAACACCTCATGGGACGACGCCCGCTTCGAGGTCGCGGGTCATCGCTTCGCCGACCTCTCGGAGCCGGGCTACGGCGCCGCCCTGCTCAACGACGGCCGCTACGGCCACCACGCGCTCGGCTCCGAGCTGGGCCTGAGCCTGCTGCGCTCGCCCACGTGGCCCGATCCGTTGGCGGACGAGGGAGCGCAGGACGTGACCTATGCGCTGTTCCCGCACGCGGGGCAGTGGTTCGAGGGCGGCGTGCTCGCGGAGGCCGAGGACCTCAACCGCCCGCTGCTCGTCCGCCCGGTCACCGCGGCGGCGGAGACACGCCTGCGCCCGCTCGTCCTCGACGGGCTGCCGCTCGGGCTCGGGACGCTGAAGGCGCTCGAGGACGGGGGCGGGTTGGTGCTGCGGGCCTACGAGCCCCACGGTGCTCGCGGCACCGCGCGCCTGACGCTGCCCGAGGACTGGACGCTCGAGTGCGGCGCCGACCTGCTCGAGCGCCCCAGCGGTGAGCCGGAGCTCGGCTTCGGCCCCTTCCAGGTCCGCACCTGGCGGCTACGCCGTCGCGGTGCCTGACGCCCGGCCGAGCGTGTCGAGGCGCGCGTCGCGCAGCGCCAGCTCGAGGCGCTCGATCACCGCGTCGATCCCGGCGTCGCCGATCACGTAGGGCGGCGACAGGATCAGCTTGTCGTGGCCGAAGCCGGTCGCGTCGGCGGCGGGGTAGAGCATCAGGCCCCGCGCCTGTGCCGCGTCGACGACCCGGGTCGCCGCGGCGTCCGCGGGATCGAAGACGGCGTCGGGGTAGCCGAGCTGGATCCCGAGCAGCATGCCGTGCCCGCGCACCACCTTGACCGGGAGCTCGTCCGGGAGCGCCAGCACCTTCTCGCGCAGCGTCTCTCCCTTCGCGGCGATGGCGTCCATGAACCCGGGGGCGCGCACCTGCTCGAGCACCGCGAGGGCGGCGGCGCAGCCGGGCGCGTGGTTCTCGAACGTGTGGCCGTGGACGAAGTCGACGTTGCGCTCCGCGAACGCCGACGCGATGCGTGCCCCCATCCCGACCATCGCGATCGGCCAGTAGCCGGCGGCAAGGCCCTTCGCGCAGATCCACAGATCGGGGTCGACGTCCCAGTGGTCGCTGCCGAACATGCGCCCCGTCCGGCCGAGCCCGGTGATCACCTCGTCCGCGATCAGCACGATGTCGTGCTCGTCGCAGATCGCGCGGACGCCCTCGAAGTACCCGGGCGCGGGCGCGTGCCCCGGCGCGCCGGCGCCGCCCACGGGCTCCATGATGAACGCCGAGATGCGCTCCGCCCCGACGGCGTCGACGACCTCGCGGAGGTCCTCGGCGACACCGTGCCCGTGGACGTTGGGCCCGGTCTCGGCGACGGGATCAGGCGGGTTGCCGTCGAGCGGCATCGCGACGCGCGGGCCCTCTGAGAGCAGCGGGGTGTAGGGCTCGCGGCGCTGGCGGACACCGCCCGTGGCGAGCGCGGTGATGGTGTTGCCGTGGTAGGAGTGCACGCGCGCCACCGCCAGCTCCTTCTCCGTGCGCCCGTGGAGGAAGTGGTAGTTGCGGGCGAGCTTGAGCGCGGCCTCCACGGCCTCCGAGCCGCCGGTGTAGAACATCGCGCGCTCGATCGCGCCGCCGCTGACCTCGTTGATCACCGCCGCGAGCTCGAGCGCCCGGTCGTTCGTGAGCCGGAACGGCATCGTGTAGGAGAGGCGCCTGAGCTGCGCGGCGATCGCCTCCACGACGGCCTCGTTGCCGTAGCCCAGGGAGTTCACGGAGATCGCGCCCGAGCACCCGTCGAGGTAGCGGCGGCCGTCCGCCGCGACGAGCTCGATGCCGTCGCCCTCGACGATCTGCGGGACGCGGGCGGTGGCGAAGAGGCCGAGGTGGAAGGTCATGGCGCGGGAAGCCTCGCACGAAGCGTCACGAGCAAGCGCTCGCTTGGGTCTGCCACACTCGGCGCCGTGGCGGGGAAGCGGCTCGATCACAACGCCGAGCTCTGGGCTCACATCGAGCCCGAGTCCTCGCGCCGCCTGCTCCTGTCGGCGCTCGACGCGTTCCTCGCGCGCGGCTTCCACGCCGCGACCACGCGGGAGATCGGCGAGCGGGCGGGGATGAGCCCGGCCGCGGTCTACGTGCACTGGAAGGCGAAGCACGACCTGCTGTTCGAGATCAGCCGCATCGGCCATCAGGCCGTGCTCGACGTCGTCGAGCAGGCGCTCGAGGAGGCCTCCGCCGATCCCGTCGAGCGGGTTCATGCGTTCGTGTCCGCGTTCGCGTCCTGGCACGCGGAGAACCATGCGCTCGCGCGCGTCATCCAGTACGAGTTCAAGAAGCTGCCACGCGGCCAGTTCCAGGAGATCGTCAAGATCCGCGACCGCTTCGAGGAGCTCATGCGGGCGGAGCTGGCCGGCGGCGCCGCCGCCGGCGTCTTCGACGTCGAGGATGTCGAGGGCACGATGCTCGCGGTGCTCTCGCTGTGCATCGATCTCGCCCGCTGGTACGAGCCGTCACCCGAGCACAGCTCGGCGCAGGGCGTCGGCGAGCTCTACGCCGGCCTCGTGATCAGGATGCTCGAACAGCGCTAAGCAAGCGCTTGGTTTGGTACGGTCGCGGCATGGAGATCTCGTGCGCATTTCCCACCGCACTCGACTCGCCAGACCACATCGTGCTGGCGGAAGAGCTGGGCTACGACCGCGCCTGGCTGTACGACACGCCGCAGCAGAGCACCGACGTCTGGGTGACGCTCGCGCTGGCGGCCGAGCGGACCGAGCGCATCGGCCTGGGGCCGGGCGTCCTCGTGCCCTCGCTGCGCCACCCGATGGTCAACGCCGCGGCCACCGCGAACCTCGCCGCGCTCGCGCCCGGACGCGTCGTCGTCGCGTTCGGCACGGGGTTCACCGGCCGCCGTGCGATGGGCTATCGAGCCATCAAGTGGGCGTTCATGGAGGAGTACATCCGCGCGTATCGCGGCCTGCTGCGGGGCGAGACGGTCGAGTGGGAAGGCGCGCGGATGAAGATGCTCCACCCGCCCGGGCACGGCGCGGACCGACCCGTCGAGGTCCCGATCAGCATCGCCGCGCTCGGCCCCAAGGGCGCGGGCGTCGCGCGCGAGCTGGGCGACGGCCTCTACATCACGCTCGCGCTGCCGGAGTTCGCCACGGAGTTCGAGTGGGTCTCCTACCTGTTCTGGGGCACGATCCGCGACGACGGCGAGGACATCGAATCCGACCGCGTGCGCGCGGCCGGCGGACCGGGCCTGGCGCTGGCCTACCACGGCGCGTACGAGTTCCAGACGCCGCTCGAGGACCTGCCCGGGGGCGCGGAGTGGAAGGCGGTGGTCGAGCAGACCGCTCCGGAGGAGCGCCACCTCGCGGTCCACGACCAGCACTGCGTCGGCCTCAACGCGGCCGACCAGGCGGGCTGGGACGCGGGCGGCCACCAGATGCTCGACGAGGTCACGATGAGCGGCACCGCCGACCAGGTCCGCGAGCGGCTCGCCGGCCTCGCCGAGAAGGGCGTGACCGAGGTCGTCTTCCAGCCGTGCGGGCCCGACACCCGCCGCGAGCTCGAGGTGTTCATGGAAACGGCGAACGCGGCGGTGACCGCATGAGGACCCTGACGACGCTGTTCGAGGGCGGGAACTACTTCGAGTGCCCGCGCTGGCACGACGGCCGCTGGTGGGTGGTGGACTTCTACCGCTACACGGTGTTCACCTACGACACCGACGGCCGCGAGGAGGCCGTGCTCGAGGTCGAGGAGCAGCCCTCCGGCCTGGGCTGGCTGCCCGACGGGGACCTGCTGGTCGTATCCATGAAGGACCGGCGGGTGCTGCGGCGCGCGGCCGACGGCACGGTCTCCGAGCACGCCGACGTCTCGGCGCTCACGACCGGCCACCTCAACGACATGATCGTCGACAAGCAGGGCTTCGCCTACGCGGGCAACTTCGGCTTCGACCTCATGGGCGGCGGCGACCCTGCGACCGCCGCGATCGTGCGGATCGACCCCGACGGCAGCGCGAGCATCGCCGCCGAGGACCTGTGGTTCCCCAACGGCACGGTCATCACCGACGACGGCACGCTGATCGTCGCCGAGACCTTCGGCGCCCGCTTCACCGCCTTCACGATCCAGGCCGACGGCGCATTGACCGATCGCCGCGTGTGGGCCCAGGTCGAGCCGACGCCCGAGCCCGGCGACACGGAGACGATGCTGGGCGCCGTCACGTTCGCGCCCGACGGCTGCGCGCTCGACGCCGAGGGGCATATCTGGGCCGCCAACGCGCTCGGCGGCGTGCTCAGCCGCGTCGCCCCCGGCGGCGAGATCGTCGAGGAGGTCGCGATGCCCGACGGCCTCGGCGTCTTCGCGTGCGGGCTCGGCGGCCACGACGGGCGCACGCTCATCGCCTGCGCCGCGCCCGACTTCCACGAGGGGCCGCGCAAGGCGGCGCGCGAGGCCGTGCTGCTCACCACGACCGTGGAGGCTCCGCGCGCGGGCCTACCGTGATCCGAACGCGGGGACGCGGCGCTGGGCCGGCGGCTTGCGCCGCGCCTCGCGGCGGAGCCGGCGGGCGCGATCCAGGAGGACGAAGGTCAGCTCGCCGGAGGGCCGGAACGGATTGGCGACCGCGTGGCCGTCGTCGAGCGAGACCGCGGCCCACAGCTCGCCGTCGGCCTCGGCGACGAGCACATCGCCGCGCGGCGCGTGACTCGAGTCCAGCTGTGCGAGGACGGTGAGCGCGTCGGCGTCGCCGGGGCGCGCGTGGCGGACCGTGACGCCGGCGCCCGCGGCGGGCACGGCGTGGACCGGGCCGGCCAGCTTCTTGAGTGTGTCGGTGATTCGTGGCATGCACTCATGTTCGCCCTAAGGCCCCGCGCGTACATCGGGCGAATGGATCGCATTCGGCGCTGCGATGCCTTAGCGTCGCGCGATGCGCGCACCGGTCCGCTGGTCACGGGTCATCGCGGGGATCGCGGTCATCGTGCTCCTCGCCATCCCGTGCCTGATCGGGTCGATCGCCGCCGCCTTCATCGGCACCGGCATGCTGCGCCAGAACGCGCTGGCCGACGGCCGGGCGCCGGGCACGCTGCGCTTCGAGGCCGGCCGTGAGCGCTACATCGTCGCGCTGAGCGCCAAGCCCGACGGGATCTTCGACGGGCTCAGCCGGACCGAGCGGCGCCAGAAGTTCAGGGTCCGCGACAGCGACGCGTCGGAGACGCGGTGCACGATCGGCCACCCGGACGGCTCGAGCTCGAAGCTACGCGGCGATCGCCAGACGATCAGCGAGACCATCGGCAACGTGTACGCCACCGTCGGCGAGTTCGACGGAAAGGGCGGGACGACCACCGTCGCCTGCCGGTTCGACCCGCCCCAGGACCTGCTCGGCACCCCCACCGAGGCGCCGCTCATGGTCCACGAGTCCACGGGCCTGCGCTACCTGACCTGGGGGCTGTTCCTCGGCGTGTTCGTGTTCGCCGGGCTCGGCACGCTGCTGATCCTCTGGGGCACCGTCTGGCGGGGCTCACCGCGCTAGCGCCATCATTGTGCTCGCGTTGTGAACCGCCGGTCGGAATCGCTCCTGCTTCGAGACGCCCCGCGCTCTCCCGGCCTCGGCGTCCTGGTCGCCGGCGTCGCGGTCGCGGCGACGACCGTCGCGATCTATCCGCTCGGCGCCGTGGCCCCGAAGGTCTCCCTGGGCGTCCTGTACCTCCTCGCGGTCCTGCTCGTCTCGACCTACTGGGGGCTGCGCCTCGGGCTGGTGACGGCGGTGGCCGGCGCCGCGACCTTCAACTGGTTCCACATCGCGCCGACGGGCCGCTTCCACGTCGCCGACAGCGAGAACTGGGTGGCGCTCGGCGTCTTCCTGGCCGCGGCGGTGATCGCGTCGACCGTGGCGGGGGTCGCGCGCTCGCGGGCGGCCGAGGCGCAGCGCCGCCGCGAGGAGGCCGACCTGTCGGCCGCGATGGCGCGCACGCTGCTCGGGGGCGCGAGCGTCGGCGAGGCGCTGCCCCGCGCTGCCGAGCAGCTCGCGGAGGCGCTCGATCTGCGCTTCGCCTCGATCGCCGTCGAGCCCGCCGGCGAGGCCACGTGGATCCCGCTCCAGGTCGGCGCCGGGCGGACGGCCGCGCTGGGAGTGCCGCGGGATCTCGACGAGGGCGAGACGGAGCGGCTGACGGCGCGCGTCGTGCCCTCGCTGGAGGCGCTGCTGGCGGCCGCCCTGGACCGCGAGGAGCTGCAGCGCGAGGTGGTGGAGACGCAGGCGCTCCGGCGCTCGGACGTCTTGAAGACCGCGCTGCTGCGCGCCGTCTCCCACGACCTGCGCTCGCCGCTCACCGCGATCATCGCCGCCGGTGACGCGATGCGCTCGCCGGCGCTCGACTCCGGCGACCGCGAGGAGCTGGCGTCGATGATCGTCGCCGAGGCGGCCCGGCTCTCACATCTGGTCGAGCAGCTGCTGGACCTCTCGCGGCTGCAGGCGGGCTCCGCGGAGCCGCGGCGGGACTGGTGCTCGCTCGAGGAGATCGTCGCGTCGGCGGTGGAGCAGCTGGGCGCGCGCGCCCGCGAGGTCCCGATCGAGATCGCCATCGAACCCGGCCTGCCGTTCATCGAGGCCGACGCGGCCCAGCTCGAGCGGGTGTTCGTGAACCTGCTGGAGAACGCGTGCCGCTTCTCGGCCGGGCGTCCCGTCGAGGTGCGGGCGCAGGCGGCCGACGGGCGCGTCGGCGTGCGGGTGATCGACCACGGCCCGGGGATCCGCGAGGAGCTGCTGCCGCTGGTCTTCGAGCCCTTCCGGCGCGGCGAGGACGAGCACGAGCACGCCGGCGCGGGGCTCGGGCTCGCGATCGTCAAGGGGCTCGTGGAGGTCAACGGCGGAAGCGTGCACCCGGAGTCGGAGCCAGGCCGCGGCACCGCCTTCGTGCTGGAGTTCCCGGTGCCGGCCCGGCCCGCCGTGGGGGCGCGATGAGCGCCAGGCGACGCGTGCTGGTGGTCGACGACGAGCCGCAGATCCTGCGTGCCCTGAAGGTGGTGCTGCGCGAGGCCGGCTTCGACGTCGAGGCGACGGGCACGGCGCGCGGCGCGCTCGACGCGGCCGCGACGCGGCTGCCGGACGCGGCGATCGTGGACCTGATGCTGCCCGACGGGAACGGCACGGACGTCTGCACGCAGCTGCGGTCGTGGAGCGAGATGCCGATCCTCGTGCTGTCGGCGATCGGCGAGGAGGAGCAGAAGGTCGCGGCGCTGGAGGCCGGCGCCGACGACTACGTGACCAAGCCGTTCGGCCCGCGCGAGCTCGTCGCGCGCCTCAACGCCGTCCTGCGCCGGGCGCAGTCGGGCGGCGAGGGGCCGCGGCTGACCGTGGACGGCCTGGAGATCGACTTCGCCGCCAGCCGCGTCAGCCGCGACGGCGAGGAGGTGCGCCTGACGCCGATCGAGTACAAGCTGCTCGCCGTCCTCGCCCGTAATCGCGGCCGGCTGATGACGCATCGCAGCCTCCTCACGGAGGTCTGGGGACCGCAGTACGGAGACGACACGCAGGTGCTGCGGACGCACGTCGCGAACCTGCGCCGGAAGATCGCGCCCGAAGGCGAGCCGCGCTACATCCGCACGGAGTCCGGCGTCGGCTACCGCTTCATGGGCTGACCTTCACGAGATCTTGATGCCCGGGCGCTGAATCCACACAGCGTCTTGACGGCGGCGAGCGCAGGCTGGAGCGATGGCTCGGCGCCGGTTGGAAGGTCTGGAGCGGGTTCTCGGGGTCAACGCGCTCTTCGCGACCGCTTACGGCAACGTCGGGTCGTCGATCTACTACGCGCTCGGGCTCGTCGCGTCGTTCGCCCTCGGGCTCACCCCGGTGGTGTTCGTGATCACGGGGATCTTCTTCTTCTGCACGGCGGCGACGTACGCGGAGGCGACGGCGATGTACCCCGAGGCCGGGGGTTCGTCGAGCTTCGCACGGCGGGCGTTCAACGAGTTCGTGTCCTTCTTCGCCGCCTGGGCGCAGATGTTGAACTACACGATCACCGTCGCCATCTCGGCGTTCTTCGTGCCGCACTACATCGGCGGGCTGTTCTGGGAGCCGCTGCGCTCGGCGCCTGGCGACATCATTTTCGGGGCCGGCGTGATCGCGGTCCTGGCGGCGGTCAACGTCGTCGGCATCAAGGAGTCGGCCGGGGTCAACATCCTGCTCGCGGTCGTCGACTTCCTCACCCAGCTGCTGCTGGTCCTCGTCGGCGCGGTGCTCGTGCTCTCGCCGGAGACGCTGGTCGAGAACGTGCGACTGGGAGTGGCGCCCACGTGGAAGGACTTCCTGCTCGCGATCCCGATCGGGATGATCGCGTACACCGGGATCGAGACGGTGTCCAACATGGCCGAGGAGGCCAAGGACGCCCCCGCGACGATTCCCGGCGCCATCAACCGGGTGCGGATCGCGGTCTACGCGATCTACTTCACCCTCCCGGCCATCGCGCTCTCGGCCCTGCCGGTCGAGCGCGACCCGCAGACGGGCGAGTACTACACCCTGCTCGGCCGACCGGAGGAGGAAGGCGGGTTCGCCGGCGACCCGATTCTCGGCGTCGTCAAGCAGATCGATCTCGGCCCGCTGCAGTCCGCGGGCGAGCTCTACGTCGGCGTCCTCGCCGCGACGATCCTGTTCATCGCCACCAACGCCGCGCTGATCGGCGTCTCGCGACTGGTGTACTCGATGGGCATCCACCGCCAGCTCCCCGACGCGCTGCGCAGGCTGCACCCGCGCTTCCGGACGCCGTGGATCGGGATCCTGGTCTTCGGCGCCGCCGCGATCGTCACGTTGCTGCCGGGCCAGGCGGAGTTCCTGGGCTACATGTACGCATTCGGCGCCATGCTGTCGTTCACGATCGCGCACCTGGCCTTGATGCGGCTGCGCGCGATCGAGCCCGACCTCCCGCGCCCCTACCGCGGGCCCGGCAACCTCCGCGTACGCGGCTACGACCTGCCCGTCTTCGCGCTGTTCGGCGCCCTCGGCACGTCGATCGCGTTCGTCGTCACGGTGGCGCTGCATCCGGAAGTGGCCGCCGCCGGCTTCGGCTGGCTGCTGCTCGGGATCCTCGTCTACGTCGTCTACCGCCGCCGGCAGGGGCTCGACCTCTCCTCCACGCACAAGGTGGCGATCGCGCAGCCCGTGGTCGATCGCGAGGCGGAGTACGACTCCGTGCTCGTGCACTTCGGCGACGGCGGCTACGACGACGAGGTGCTGGCCACGGCGCGCAAGCTCGCGGCCCGCAAGCGCCGCGGCATCCACGTGCTGGTGACGATCACGGTCCCGAACGCGCTCGTGATCGACGCGGCGATGCCCGAGCAGGAGACCGCGGCTCAGAGCATCATCGAGGAGGCGAAGGTGGCGGGCGGCGCGCGCGTCTCGGGTCACGTCGAGCGCGTGCGGGCCGGCCAGGCGGGGCGGCGGATCGTCGAGGACGCGGTGAAGATGCGCGCGGCGGCGATCGTGATGCCGCTGCCCAAGCGCATCGACGGCGCGTCGCTGTTCGGCAAGACGCTCGAGACCGTCCTCACCGAGCGGCCGTGCCGCGTGATCATCGAGTCGAGCCCCGACGGGCGGCGCGCCGGCCGACGGCCCTCGCCCGTGTGACCCAGGCCAGGGAGCAGGCCAGTGCGTCCACGGGCGCGACGCGCGACCGGGACGAGCACGCTGAGGGCCATGCTCGATCGTCTGCACACCCCGTCTCTGCACATGCCCTCACTCGCTGGGGCGACCGGGTGGCTGCAACTCTGAGCCGCTCGGTCCCGCCGACTTGCGAGGCCACGTCGTCCTCGTGAACTTCTGGACGTGGACGTGCATCAACTGGCTGCGCCAGGAGCCGTACGTCCGCGCGTGGTCGCACGCGTACCGGGACGACGGGTTGATCGTGATCGGTGTCCACACGCCGGAGTTCTCGTTCGAGCACGACATCGACGGCGTGCGGCGCGCGACTCAGGAGCGGGCGATCGACTACCCGGTCGCGGTCGACAACGACTACGGGGTCTGGAGTGCCTTCGCCAACCAGTACTGGCCGGCCCTCTACTTCGTCGACGTGGAGGGCGCTCGTCCGCGACCAGCACTTCGGCGAGGGCAGCTACGGGGAATCGGAGCGCGCCATCCAGCAGCTGCTCGGCGTCGAGCGCGAGCTCGTCGCGGTCCGGGGCGTCGGCGTGGAGGCGGAGGCCGACTGGGACCACCTGTACACGCCGGAGACGTACCTCGGCTACGCGCGCGGCGGGCAGCTCGCGTCACCGGGCGGCGCGGCGTTCGACGAACGCAGCGGCTACGAGCTCCCCGAGCGCCTGCCCCTCAACCACTGGGCGCTCGCCGGCGAGTGGACGCTCGGGCGCGAGAACGTCCGGCTCGACCAGGCCGGCGGGAGCATCGCCTACCGCTTCCACGCTCGCGACGCGCATCTCGTGCTGACCGGCGGAGCGCGCGAGCCGATCCCCTTCCGCGTGCTCCTCGACGGCGAGGCTCCGGGCCCGTCGCACGGGGTGGACGTCGACCGGGACGGAAACGGCTTGCTCGAGGAGGGCCGCATGTACCAGCTCGTGCGCGAACACGACACGATCCGGCAGCGGACGCTCGAGATCACGTTCCTCTCGCCCGGCGCCGAGGCGTACGCGTTCACGTTCGGCTAGGCGAGGACCTCGGCCGGGAGCGAGGTCGCCAGCTGCCGGCGGGATCGGATCCCGAGCTTGGTGAACACCTTGCGCAGGTGCCACTCCACGGTCCGCGGGCTGAGGAAGAGACGGGCGCCGATCTCAGGGTTCGAGAGCCCGTCACTGGCAAGCTGCGCGATGTGACGCTCCTGTGCGGTCAGGTCGTCGCGCGTCTCGATGGTTCGCTTCCGCACCGTCTCGCCCGTGGCGAGAAGCTCTGCCCGCGCGCGTTCGGCGAACGCCGCCATGCCCATCGACGTGAACTGGCCGTGGGCGGCGCGGAGCGAAGCGCGTGCGTCGACCCGGCGATTCTCCCGCCGCAGCCACTCGCCGTAGAGCAGGTGCGTGCGGGCCAGCTCCGCGCGCACCCGTGTCCGACCCAGGCGCTCGATGGCCTCGCGGAACCCGGCCTCGGCGGGAGCGCCCTCGCTCAGCAGGGCTCGGGAACGGGCCTCGATCCCCAGCGCCCAGTCGGATCCGGTCGCACGCGCCTTCCTGGCCAGCCGATCCAGGGCGTTCGTCGCCAGATCGATCCTGCCGGTTCGCGTGGCCGGCTCGATCAGCTCGCTCAGGCCCCAGTTCTCCCCGACGACTTCCTGATACTCGACGGCGGAGCTCGCGGCGGCGACCGCCTCTTCGTACTGGCCCAGGCCGTTGCACAGGACCGCGCGCGCGTACTCGCTGATCGCGACCCCGATCCCCTCGCGGCGGCTTTCCGCCTCGCGAAGCGTCGTCTCGATCAGCGCTCTCGCCTCGCGCGTCCTGCCCCGCCACGCCTCGAGGATCAAGGCGCCGTACGGCGCGGAGCTGATCCCGGTGACCTCCTGCACCCACTGTGCTTCCGCAACCGATGAGGCGGCGGTGGAGAGCTCGCCACAGAACACGAGCACAGGGGTGCGCGCGCTGAGTGCGAGGGCGAGCTCGCTCAGCATGCCCGTCTCATGCGCGATCTTGACGCTGCGGCCCGACAGGAGGTCCGCGCATTTGTCATCCCACACCTCGAGGGCGACGACGCATCCCTGCCACATCCAGCGCAGCCGTTCCTGGGGCGAGACGTCGTCGCCGGAGAGCCGCTGCAACGCCTCCCGGCAGCGTGGAACGGCCGTGTCGTAGTCGTCGGCGAGGGCGACCAGCGCGTCGAGCAGCAGGTCGGCGGTCGCGGGCTCGTCAGCGGACGGGCGAGGAGCCGCGCGCGCCGCCTGCGCCACCTCCGGCACCCCGACGAGCTCATTGAGCCGGGCCCCGAACAGCGCTGCGGAGAATGCGTCGACGTAGGTCTCGCGAGCGAGCGAGACATCCAGGCGTTCGAGGCGGCGGGCGGCCGCCAGCAGGAGTGGCGTCGCCTCGGGGCCTCGACTCGATGCGAACGCCAGCTGGGCACGCACGAGGTCGATCTGCGCGCGTCGCAACTCGTCGAGCGCGCCGGCCTCGGCCGTGGCGAGGAGCCCGCGGGCCTCGTCGAAAGCGCCCGCCTGCAGGCTCGCCATCGCGGCGGCCAGCGCGCGCTCGCCACGCCGCGTCGGGTCCTGCGTCAGCGCGACCGCGCGCTGCAGGAACGCGGCCGTCGCAGCGACCCCGCCGCGCGCTTGCGCCCGGCCGGCCGAGCGCTCGAGCTCGAGCGCGACCTCCTCGTCGGGCTCCACTGCGGCCGCAGCCAGATGCCAGGCCCGGCGTTCCGGGTCGACCTCCCGATCGGTCGCCTCGGCCAGCGCCAGATGGACCGACTGCCGTTCCTGCACCGCCGCCGCGCCATAGATGGCCGACCGCACCAGCGGATGGCGGAAGGTCACCCGGTCACCGATCGCCAGCAGCCCGGCGTCTGCCGCGGCGTCCGCGGCCGCCGGCCCGATGCCGAGCCGTACGGCTGCGCGCGAGAGCAGGGCCGGATCCCCGAGCGGCTCTGCCGCCGCAACCAGCGCGAGCCGGGCCGCGTCGTCGGACGCCGTGTCGAGCTGACGGAGGAAGCTGTCCTCGATCCGCCCCCGGAGCGCATGCGCGGCGAGGATCCCGAAGCCGCCTGCGAGCTGGGTCGCGGTCAGCCCTCGGGGCAGCTCGAGCAGGGCCAGGGGGTTGCCGTGCGTTTCGGCGACGATCCGATCGCGCACGCGCTCGTCGAGCCTGAGCGCTTCCGAGGACAGGAGCGCGCGAGCATCGTCGTCGCGCAAGCCGCGGATCTCCAGCTCGGTGACGTGCTGGAGCTCCTTGCCCGGCTCGCGTGCCGCGAACACGATCCCGACCGGCTCGGCCTGGAGGCGACGGGCGACGAAGGCCAGCGTCAGCGCCGACGCATGATCGAGCCATTGCGCGTCGTCGATGACGCACAGGAGCGGGCGATCCTCGGCCGCCTCCGAGAACAGGCTCAGGACCGCCAACCCCACGAGGAAGCGATCCGGGGCAGCGCCGGAGCTTCGCCCGAAGACCACGTCGAGCGCCTCTCGCTGCGGCGCCGGGAGCCGCGGGAGCAGCTCGAGCATCGGCCCGCACAGCTGGTGCAAGCTGGCGAAGGCCAGCTCCATCTCCGACTCCACCCCCGCCGCGCGATCGACGGTCAGGTCCGACGCCGACTCGACCAGGTACGTGAGCAGCGTCGTCTTCCCGATCCCGGCCTCGCCGCGCAGGAGCAACGAACGGCTCTCACCCCGGCGGATGTCCCCGACCAAGCCGTCCAGCAGTGCGCACTCGCTCGCCCGTCCGCGCAGGCTCACGGGCCTTTCAACCGGAAGGGCGCATGCGACACCACGCGACGACCCTCTCAGGATCCTCCCCGGATGGCTAGGCAGAAAGATGGCCCGTCGGGCGGCCAGCGGTGACGAGCGGACGCGGCGGTCCGTGAGGGGGGCATGTGACTGCGCCCCCCTCACGTGGCTCGTCAGCGCAGCGAGCTGAAGGCGGCCCGCACCTCGGTGGAGAAGAGCTCCGGCTCCTCCCAGGCGGCGAAGTGGCCGCCGCGGTCGGCCTCGTGGTGGTACGCGACTCCGGGGTAAGCCATCTCGACCCAGCTGCGCGGGGCGGCCCAGATCTCGCCGGGGAACGTCGTGAAGCCGACCGGGACCGTGACCGGCGGAGGCGCGTGGCCGGCGGTCGCGGCCAGGAACCGGCCGAATTCCCAGTACCACCGGGCGGCCGAGGCGCCGGTGCCCGTCAGCCAGTACAGGCTGATGTTGTCGAGGACGCTGTCGCGGGTGAGGTTGCCCACGGGCTCGCCGTCGACGAACGCGTGCGAGATCTTGGTGTAGCTGTCGGTGTCGTGGTCGAGCATCCAGGCCGCCAGGCCGACGGGCGAGTCCAGCAGGGAGTAGCCGATCGTCTGCGGCCGCGTCGTCTGCTCGAGGAAGTAGCCGAAGCCGTCCGTGGTGAACGCCTCGAGCGCCTCGTGCGCCGCGCGCTCCGACACGGACTCCGCCGGCAGGACGTCCTTGAGGGGGATCGCCAGCGCGAGCAGGTTCACGTGGATGCCGAGCAGCCCGTCGGGGCCCTGGCGGCCCATCGCGTCCGTGACGGCGGCGCCCACGTCGCCGCCCTGGGCGACGTAGCGCGTGTAGCCGAGGCGCGTCATCAGCTCCGCCCACGCGCTCGCGATCGGGCCGTTCTCCCAGCCGAGCTCGGTCGGCTCGCCCGAGAAGCCGTAGCCGGGCAGCGACGGCAGCACCAGGTGGAACGCGTCCTCGGGGGTGCCGCCGTGAGCGGTCGGGTCGGTCAGCGGGCCGATGGTGTCCAGCAGCTCGACGACCGAGCCGGGCCAGCCGTGGGTCATGATCAGCGGCAGCGCGTCCTCGTGCCGCGACCTGACGTGGATGAAGTGGATCTCGACCCCGTCGATCTCGGTCGTGAACTGGGGCAGCGCGTTCAGCTTCGCCTCGAACTTGCGCCAGTCGTACTCGGTCGTCCAGTAGCGGGCGAGCGCCTGCAGCGTCGCCAGCTGCACGCCCTGCGACCTGTCGTCGACGAGCTCCTCGGAAGGCCAGCGCGTCGCCTCGATCCGGCGCCGGAGATCGGCGAGCTCCGCTTCGGGGATCTCGACGTGGAACGGACGTACGTCGGTGCCCACCGCGCCATTGCCGGAGCCGGCGTCCTTCGGGCGGGACCGCTCGAAGATGCTCATGAGAGTCTCCTTACCTCACTGGGATGGTGCGGCAAGCCTGCTCGGCGCGTCCGCGCGTCGCGCCCGTGAGTCACTGGTCCTGATGCCCGGGCCGCTGCGCGTACTCCTCGTCCGTGACGTGGCATGAAGCGGTTCGGTGCGGCGCCGTGCCAGTGGTTCTCGCCGGGCTCGAAGAAGACGCGGTCGCCGGGCCGGATGGTCTCGATCGGGCCGCCTTCGCGCTGGCAGAGGCCGACGCCCTCGGTGACGTAGAGCGTCTGGCCGTGGGGGTGGGTGTGCCAGGCGGTCCGGGCTCCGGGCGTGAAGTGGACGTTGGCGGAGGCAAACGTAGACGTCGCCGGTGGTGCGCGGTGGATGATGCGACGCTTCGAGAGTAGGCCGGATCCGCGCGTGGTGGGGTGCCCTGTCAATGCCCCCTTCGGAGAGCCCTTGTGGCGCGACCGCCGGCGCGCTTGAGTGGCGGCCATGCGAGCTGCTCTCTTCATCGAACCCCACCGCGTCGAGGCCGGAGACCGGCCCGACCCCACCATCATCGAGCCCACCGACGCGATCGTCCGCGTCGTGCTGACCTGCGTATGCGGCTCGGACCTCTGGTACTACCGCGGCGACTCGTCGTTCGAGCCGGGGCCGATCGGCCACGAGTTCATCGGCGTCGTCGAGGATGCCGGCGCCGGCGTCTCGAACGTCAAGCGCGGCGACTTCGTGATCGCGCCGTTCGCATACAGCGACGGCACCTGCCCGCACTGCCGCCACGGGATCACCACGGCATGCACGAACGGCGGCTTCTACCCGGCCAACGGCGACGGCGGCCAGGGCGAGGCGGTGCGGGTCCCACTCGCCGACGGCTCGCTGGCCAAGGTCCCGGGCTCCGGGCACTCCGACGAGATGCTCGCGTCGCTGCTCACCCTCTCAGACGTCATGTCGACCGGCCACCACGCGGCTGTCTGCGCCGACGTGCGTGCCGGGAGCACGGTCGCCGTCGTCGGCGACGGCGCCGTCGGCCTCTCCGGCGTCCTCGCGGCCAAGCGGCTCGGCGCCGAGCGGATCGTCGCGCTCAGCCGCAACCCAGACCGGCAGCGGCTCGCGCGCGAGTTCGGCGCCACCGATGTCGTCGAGCACCGCGGCGACGAGGCCACGGAGGCCGTCATGGAGCTCACCGACGGCGTCGGCGCCGACGCCACGCTCGAGTGCGTCGGCACCGGCCAGTCGATGGCCACCGCGCTCTCGATCGCGCGGCCCGGGTCGATGGTCGGCTACGTGGGCGTGCCCCACGGCGTCGAGCTCCCCGTCGACCAGCTGTTCTTCGGCAACAAGGGCGTCCGCGGCGGCCCGGCGCCGGCGGGCGCCTACATCCCCGAGCTGCTCGGCGACGTCCTCGAGGGCCGCATCAACCCCGGGCGGGTCCTCGACTACGAGACCGACCTCGAGGGCATCGCCGACGCGTACGCCGCCATGGACGAGCGCCGCGCGATCAAGTCGCTCGTGCGCGTCGGGACGCCGTGAGCGATTCAGGCCAGCGCGTCGGCGGGCAGCACGAAGCGCAGCGGCGTCACGCTCTCCACGCCGCGCTGGCTGTGGAGGCCACCCTGCATCCGCGGGGCGGCGGGTAGCTCCGGTACCCCGCCGTGTGCCTCGATCCACGCCACTGCGGCGCCGAAATCGGTGCCCCCGGCAAGGAGCGACGCACGCTCGACGACCCAGCCTCCCGACCGGTTCGGGCGGGCCAGGCGCTTCACCTCGGCGCGGGTGGCGTCGCTCTCGGCAGGCGCCGGCTCGTCGGCAGGGGGTTGCATCGTGGGCTGGATCTGCATGGCGCGTCTCCTGAGCGAGGATTCGGCTCTACGCGCTTGCGGTCGATGTGCTCCACGCGAGATCGCGCGGCGGAAGCCGTGAAGAGACCTTGAGAGGTCGAGTCTACCCGAGGGGTGGTGGCAGCGGACCTGGCGGAGTACGGTAGACGGAGGAGGGCATCGGTCGCGAGGTCGGCCCAGATGGGCGGGCAACACGAGGTGACTTCCGAGGATCCACGATCTCGGAGTGCGCCATGCTCGACCTGCCCGACGTGCAGTTCCTCTCCGACTCGGCGGCCGTCCGCACGGAGCCGCCGTTCGAATGCTCGCGCAAGGAGGGCGATCTCGAAGCCGCGTGGGTGCATGTCGCCGGCGCGCTGGACAGCGCGACGACACCACGGCTGGTGCGGACGTTGCGCGAGTCGCAGTCGGCAGCGCGGCTGGTCGTGCTCGACCTCCGCGAGCTCGCGTTCATCGACTCCGCCGGCGTCCACGCGATCGTCGAGGCCGGCAGGCAGGCTCGGCGGGTCGGTGGCCGGCTCGTGCTCCTGCGCGGCGCGGTGAACGTCGACCGCCTCTTGGCGCGGACCGGGAGCGCCGACGAGATCGTGGTCGGCGACCTCGGCGCCCAGCCGTGGCACTGACCTGATGAGTGCCACCACACCTGTCCGCCGGGCGGCTGAGACGGTCCCGATCGTCAACGAGACCTCCGAGCGGATCGTGCGGACGATCGTCTTCGGGCTGCCGCCCGCCGCGCTGCTGGTCGCGGGCTGGCTGGCATGGGGAGGGAGCCTGAACTGGCACGACCTGGTCGTGCTGGCGATCACCTACACGCTGACCGGGTTCGGCGTCACCGTCGGCTTCCACCGGTTGTTCACCCACCGGAGCTTCAAGACCACGCGCGCCGTCCGCGCGGTCTTCGCCGTGCTCGGCTCGATGGCGGTCGAGGGCCCGGTGATCGAGTGGGTCTCGACCCACCGCAAGCACCACGCCCACTCGGACCAGCCGGGCGACCCGCACAGCCCGCACGTCGATGAGGCTCCGGGCTGGCGCGGAGCGCTGCACGGCCTCGCGCACGCGCATGTCGGCTGGATGTTCCGCGGCAGGGACATGGCCAACCCGGCCCGCTACGCGAAGGACCTGCTCGCCGACCCCGACCTGCGATTCATCAGCCGCACCTTCCCGCTGTGGGCGATCGCCGGGCTGGCGCTCCCGTTCGGCCTCGGCTTCGCCCTGACCGGCACGCTGGCGGGAGCGCTGACCGGGCTCCTGTGGGGCGGGGTCGTCCGCTTGTTCCTCCTGCATCACGTCACCTTCAGCATCAACTCGCTGTGCCACTTCTTCGGCCGGCGGCCGTTCGCCACCGGCGACGAGTCGCGCAACCTCGGCTGGCTGGCGCCGTTCGCCTTCGGCGAGGCCTGGCACAACAACCATCACGCCTTCCCGACCTCGGCCCGGCACGGCCTCGGCCGCCGCCAGGTCGACCCCAGCGCGTGGCTGATCGCCGGACTCGAGCGCTGCCACCTGGCCTGGGACGTGATCCGCATCAGCCCTGCACGGCAGCAGGCGAAGCGCGGATCCACAGGGGCATGACCCACGTGGTCGACCCCGGCGCGCGGGCCGCGCTGATCGAGGAGTTCATGCCGCTCGCCGGCAGGCTCGCGTGGCGCTTTCGCCGGAGCAGCGACTCGCGTGAGGATCTCGTCCAGGTCGCGTACATCGGCCTGGTGAAGGCGGTCGATCGCTTCGATCCCGAGCGCGGGACGAAGTTCTCGTCGTACGCCGTGCCGACCATCCTCGGCGAGCTGCGCTGGCACCTGCGCGACCGGACCTGGCGGCTGCACGTCCCGCGCAAGCTGCAGAACCTGATCCTCGCGCTCGCACCCGTCACCGAGGCGTTGTCGGGTCAGCTCCAGCGAGCGCCCACCGTCGCGGAGCTGGCGAAGGCCATGCTCGTCAGCCCCGAGGAGATCCTCGAGGCGCTGGAAGCCGCGGACGCCACGTTCAGCCGCTCGCTCGACGAGCCGGCCCACCCGGACGGCAGGGAGCCGCTCGTGGAGACCCTCGGTGGCGTGGATCGCGAGATGACCCGGGCGGAGCACGGCGTCGTGCTGGACGGCTGGCTGGCCGAGCTGCCTCAGCGCCAGCGCGAGATCGTGCGCATGCGCTTCGAGGAGGACCTGAGCCAGCGCGAGATCGCCGAGCGGTCCGGGATCTCGCAGATGCACGTCTCGCGCCTGCTGCGCAGATCGATCGAGGACCTGGGGGTGATGAGCCGCCGAGACGAGGACGCGTCCGGCTGAATGCGTCACACTCGGATGGACACAGAACTTGGAAGGAAGGGAGACCGCGATGAGCGACAACGCCGAGACCGCCATCCTCGCGGGTGGCTGCTTCTGGGGCGTCCAGGAGCTGCTCCGCCACCGTGACGGAGTCATCTCCACCAGGGTCGGTTACACCGGCGGCGAGAACGACCACCCGACGTACCGCAACCATCCCGGTCACGCCGAGGCGGTCGAGATCGTCTTCGACCCCGAGCGCATCTCCTACCGGGACATCCTCGAGTTCTTCTTCCAGATCCACGACCCGACGACGAAGGACCGCCAGGGCTTCGACATCGGCTCCTCCTACCGCTCCGAGATCTTCGCCACGAGCGACGAGCAGCGCCAGGTCGCCGTGGACACGATCGCCGACGTCGAGGCCTCCGGCCTGTGGCCCGGCAAGGTCGTGACCGAGATCAGCGACGCCGTCCCGTTCTGGGAGGCCGAGCCCGAGCACCAGGACTACCTCCAGCACTACCCCAACGGCTACACCTGCCACTACCCCCGGCCGGGCTGGAAGCTGCCCCACCGCGAGACCGCGAGCTAGCGACGGCTCAGCTCGCGCGCCCCGGTTCAGTCGACAGGTCGGCGATCGGGTGGACCGTGCCGGAGATCGCGTGGACGGTCACGTCGCTCGGGCGGGTGAGCAGATCCGTCACCGCGGACACGTAGCGGCCGTAGGCCGCCGATCTGAAGTGCGCGCGCATCTCGCGCTCGCTTCGCCACGCGCTGAGGAGCACGAGCTCCGCCTTCGCTCCGGGCACGGCCAGGACCTCGAACCCGAGGCACCCTTCCTCCGCGGCGGACGAGCGCGCGAGCTCCGCGGCGGCCGCCCTGAGGTCATCGCTCCGCGCGGCCACGCCGTGGACTCGCGCGAGGACCTGATGCGAGGGATCCGGCATCAGGCCGCCTCGAAGACGATGTCCTGCGCGCCTTCCCACAGCACGGTGCGCCCGAGCTCGCGCAGCTGCTCGCGGCCCTCGGTGACGGTGAGGAAGTGGTTGCCCGCGAGCTGGCCCATGATGCTCGCGAACATCGTCCCGCCGTAGGGGAAGAGGATCTCGGTCTCGCTGTAGCCGCCGGGGTAGAGCAGGATCTCGCCGGGGGCGGGGTGGCTCGTGTGGTTCTCGAACTCCAGCCCCGTGCTCATGTCGCCGAGCGGGATCCACGCCGACTCGCCGCTCCAGCGCACGTGGATGATCTTGTTGCGGAACGGGAGCAGCTGCTCGAACGCCGCGCACGTGTTCGGCGCGGCCTCGCGCTCCCAGCGGGCGCGGAACTCGAAGGGTCCGGCGGTGATCTTCAGGTCGCTCATTCAGGTTCCTCTCTTCTCGGGGACGAGCAGCCGGCCGTGCGTCCCGGTGCGGCCCCGCAGGAGCGTACGGACGACGCGGGCGCCGAGCCGGCGGCCCGCGAACGGGTTGGCCCGGTGGCGGTCGCGAAGCTCGCCGACGGGGTGCTCGCCGCCGACCTCCACCAGCGCGAGGTCGGCGTCGGCGCCGACCTCGAGGCGGCCCTTGCCGGGCAGGCGGAAGCGGCGCGCGGGCGCGCCGGTGACGAGGTCGGCGAGACGTTCGAGCGGGACCCCGTGGCGCAGGCCCTCGCCGAGCAGCAGCGGCAGCGTCGTCTGCGCGCCGGCGATCCCGCCCCATGCGCTGTCGAAGCCGCCGGCCTTCATGGCGGGCGGGCAGGGCGAGTGGTCGGAGCCGACGAGCGTCACGTGCTCGAGCTGCTCCCACAGCGCCTCGGGGTCGGCGCGCAGCGGGGGCGCGCACTTGGCGAGCGTGCCGAGCCGCTCCATGTCGGCGGCGCGCAGCACGAGGTAGTGCGGGCAGGTCTCGCAGCTGGCGTCGACGCCGCGGCTGCGCGCCGCGGCCACCGCGGCGACCCCCTCGGCGATCGAGACGTGGACGACGTGCAGCGAGCAGCCGGTCTCCTCCGCGAGCTCGAGCGCGCGCTCGATCGCGGCCAGCTCGGCGGCCGGCGGTCGCGACGCGGCCCACTCCTGCCAGCTCCCGTCGCGCGGCGCCCGCAGCCCCGACGGGCGCTCGGCGTGGACGGCGACGGGGAGACCGACCGCGGCGGCGCGCTGCATGCCGGCGCCGAGCGCGTCGTCATCGACCGCCTGGAAGTCCTCGATCCCCGAGTCGCACATGAACGCCTTGAAGCCGACCACGCCGCGGGCGGCGAGCTCGTCGAGGCGGTCGAGGTCGCCGGGCACGAGCCCGCCCCACAGCGCGAAGTCGACGGCCGCGTGGCCCGTCGCCGCGGCGACCTTGGCGTCGAAGGCGGCGCCGTCGACGGTGGGCGGGTGGGCGTTGAGCGGCATCTCGATGCACGCGGTCGCGCCGCCCGCGGCGAGCGCGGCGGTGCCCGTCGCCCAGCCCTCCCAGTCGGCGCGGCCCGGGTCGTTGAAGTGCACGTGGGCGTCGATCGCCCCCGGCAGCACATGGAGCCCGCGCGCGTCGACCTCCTCGCGCGCCGGCTCGCCGATCGCGGGCGCGATGCCGGCGATGACGCCGTCCTCGACCGCGATGTCCCGCTCGTCGCCGCGGACGATCAGGTCGATCACGCGAGGTCCCCGACGAAGCGCTCGAGCACGTCGAGCGCGACCGCGACATCGGCCTCCGCGACCGCCTCGGCCGGGTTGTGGCTGATGCCGCGCTCGCAGCGCACGAACAGCATCGCGATCGGGGCGACGGCCGCCATCGCCACGCCGTCGTGGCCGGCGCCGCTGGGCAGCGTCTCGGGCCGCAGGCCGACGGCCTCGACGGCTGCGGCGAGGCGGTCGGTCAGCTCCGGCGAGGTCGGCACCGCCGCGCTCTCGCCGCGGTCGTCCCACTGCAGCGCGACCTCGCGGCCCGCAGCGACCCGCTCGGCCTCCGCGCGCAGGTCGGCGACCGCCCGGCGGCGCAGGTCGTCGTCGGTGTGCCGCACGTCGAGCGACAGCCACGCCGCGCCGGGGATGACGTTGCGCGCGCCCGGCTCGACGGCGATCCGCCCAACGGTCGCGACCAGGCCCGCGGCGGCCGCGCGTGAGCGCCTCCGCGGCGACCATCCACTCCGCCGCGGTGGCGAGCGCGTCGCGGCGGGCGGTCATCGGCACGGTGCCGGCGTGGCCGGCCTCGCCGCGGAAGGTCAGCTCGGCCTGGGTCTGGCCGGTGATCGCGCTGACGACGCCGACCGGCGCGCCGCGGCGCTCGAGCACCGGCCCTTGCTCGATGTGCAGCTCGCAGTAGCCGAGCAGGTCCTGTCGGGCCTCGATGCTCTCGGGGTCGCCACCGAAGTCGCGCAGCGCGTCGGCCAGCGTGATCCCGTCGGCGTCGTGGAGCTCCAGCCACTCGCGCCGGAAGCTGCCGGCGAACGCGCTCGAGCCCAGGAACGAGGTCGGGTAGCGCACGCCCTCCTCGTCGGCGAAGCCGACCACCTCGACCGCGAACGGCAGCTCCGGCAGCCGCTCCACGAGCGCGATCGCGGCGAGCACGCCGAGCGGCCCGTCGTAGCGCCCCGCGTCGATCACGGTGTCCAGGTGCGAGCCGAGCACGAGCGTGCGCGCGCCGCCCTCGCGACGCCCGATCAGGTTCCCGGCGGCGTCCGTGCGGACGTCGAGGCCGGCCTCGCGCATCCAGCCGCCCACCAGGTCGTTCGCCTCCCGCATCGCGGGGGTGGCGAAGCGGCGCACCAGGCGGCCGGGCTCCTCGCTGACCTCGCCGAGCCGGGTGCAGCGCTCGAGGACCGTCGCGGCGCTGCTCAACTGCCCCGGTACGTGCTGTAGGCCCAGGGAGAGACGAGCAGCGGCACGTGGTAATGCGCGTCGGCGTCGTCGATGCGGAAGCGGATCGGCACGTCGTCGAAGAGGCCCTCGCCGAAGTAGGCGCCCACGAAGAAGACCAGCTCGTAGCGGCCGACCTCGAGCGTGGTGAGCAGCGGCTCGTCGGTGCGGCCGTCGGCGTTCGTGGCGACGGCCTTCACCGCCGTGCGGGGGTCGAGCCGGAACAGCTCGATCGGCACGCCGGCCGCCGGCCGTCCGTGCGCGGTGTCGAGCACGTGCGTGGTGAGCCGGCCGCTCACCCGCGCTCCAGCGTCAGCGTGATCAGGCCTTGGGCGGGGAACGGGTCGGTGTAGATCCTGCGCCCGCCGTCGTCGCCGGCGGGGTCGCGCGTGAGGTTCTCGGCCTCGAAGCGGACCTCGGCGATCTGCGGCCAGCGGTCGAGCATGCGGAGGCCCATCTCGTGCACGAGGTGCTGGATCGACTCGCTGACGAAGTCGTCGAAGGTGGCGGCGAGCTGGTCGCGCACCTGGCCCGAGTCGACGTGGTCGCGCTCGGGGTCGCCGTAGCGCCAGTGCACGTCCATGCGGATGAACAGCGGGCGGTCGACGCGCTCCGGCAGCGTCGTGTAGTCGTCGCGGGCGAAGCGGGTGAACGCGCTGCCGGTGACCTTGAGCAGCTGCAGGTCCTCGCGGCCGCTGCGCAGGTCCGTGAGCCCACCGGCGTCCAGCTCGGCGGTGGCGACGCCGTGGTCGCCGTGCTCGCGTGCGAACAGCTTGCCGGAGACGCGGTCGAAGCGGTGCTCGCGGCCGGTCATGCGGACGGCCTCCATGACCGGGTAGGTGGCCAGGAAGCCCCTGCCGAGGTGCACGATCAGCCCCTCCAGCGTGTCGCCCTCGTAGGCCAGCGACTCGCGCAGGATGAAGTTCTTCATCGTGTCGGTGGCGACGACCTCGCGGTTGTCGCCCTCGGTGTAGGCGGCCACGAAGTTCTCGCCGAGGACCTCGACGCTGACCTCGGCGGCGAGCACGTCGTGGCGCCCGTCGCGCTCGACGACCCGCTGGAGCGGGACGCGCAGCTTGCCGTAGGAGATCCTCACATCCGCTCCATCCGCAGCTTGGCGATCTTGGCGACCTCGCGCAGCGCGGTGTCGACCTCCGCGTCCGGCTCGTTGCGCACGCGCTCCTGCGCGGCGGCGATGATCGAGCCCTTGTCGTGCTCGCCGACGCAGATGACGAACGGCATGCCGAAGCGCTCCTTGTAGGCGGCGTTCGCGTCCATCAACGCCTCGTACTCGTCCGGGGTGAGGCGGTCGAGGCCGGCGCCGGTCTGCTCGCGCGCGGAGTCGGGCGTCATCCTCGCCTTCGCGCCGAGGTCGGGGTGGGCGCGGAGGAGCGCGAGCTGGCGCGCGCGCGGCGCTTCGTACATCGCGGCGGTGAGCGCCTCGTAGACCTCGCCGTCGTCGCTGAACGGGCCCTTGGCGTAGGCATCCTCGGCGACCCACGGCGAGTGCTCGAACAGCGGCCCGTAGGTGGCGACGAACGTGTCGCGGTCGGTCACACGGCTGATTCAATCATCGTCCGGGCCCGCCCTTATCTTCGGGCCCCATGACCGCCGCCAGCGAAACCGGATTCCTCGAGCGCCGCTTCCGCCTCACGGAGCGCGGCACCTCTGTGCGCGCCGAGGCCCTGGGCGGCCTCGCGACGTTCCTGACGATGAGCTACATCCTGTTCGTCAACCCGGCGATCCTGTCGGCGGCGGACATGCCGTTCACCGCCGTCGCGGTGGCGACGGCGATCGCGTCGTGCGTCGCCACGCTGGCGATGGGGCTGTTCACGAACCTGCCGTTCGCGCTGGCGCCGGGGCTCGGCATCAACGCCGTGGTGGCGTTCGACATCGTGCTGGGCCGCGGGCTCGAGTGGCCGGTGGCGATGGCGATCATCGTGATCGAGGGCCTGATCGCTCTGGTGCTGGTGCTGGCCGGCCTCCGGGGCGCGATCCTGCGCGCCGTCCCGCTTGAGCTCAAGCTCTCGATCGGCGTCGGCATCGGCCTGTTCATCACGCTCGTCGGCCTGCGCGAGGCCGGCATCGTGGTCAACAACCCGGCGACGGGGATCGGGCTCGGCGACCTCACGAACGGCCCGCCGCTGATCGCGCTCGGCGGCATCGCGGTCGCCGTCGTGCTGGTGGCCCGGCGGGTGCCCGGCGCGGTCATCCTCGGCGTGGTCGCCTCCTACCTGCTGGGGCTGATCTTCGGGGTCCTCGACGGCCCGGACGGCGTGATCGACGTCCCGGGGTCGAGCGACTTCTCGACGATCGGCGACGGGCTGGATCCCGCGAACCTCGCCGACGCGCTGACCGTCGCGCTGATCCCGGTGATCTTCGCGCTGTTCATGACCGACTTCTTCGACACCATCGGCACGGCGGTCGCGGTCGGCCGCTCGGGCGATCTGATCGACGAGCGCGGCGAGATGGAGGGCACCGACCGCCTGCTCGTGGTCGACTCCGCGGCCGCCTCGTTCGGCGGCGCGATGGGCACCTCGTCGGTGACGACCTACGTGGAGAGCGGCGCCGGCGTCGCCGAGGGCGCGCGCACCGGCCTCTCGTCGATCGTGGTCGCGGCGCTGTTCGGGCTGGCGATCTTCTTCACGCCGATCATCGCGCTGGTCGGCCAGGACGTGCAGGTGGGGGAGGAGACGTTCATCCACCCGGCCATCGCCCCGGCGCTGATCATGGTCGGCTACCTGATGATCCGCATCGTCGCGGACATCGACTGGACCCGGCCGGAGTCCTCGATCCCGGCCTTCTTCACGATCGCCGGCATCCCGCTGACGTTCTCGATCGCGGCCGGCATCGGGCTCGGCGTGCTCAGCTACGTGCTCGCCATGGTCGCGACCGGCAAGGCGCGCGACGTGCACCCGCTGATGTGGGGGATCGCGCCGTTCTTCGTGCTGTTCTTCGCCGCCGACTGGCTCAGCGCGAACGTGTTCTAGGTCCGGTCGCGCTCGTCTCGCAGGTGGAGGACGCGCTCGCTTCCGAGTCCGCTGATGAGCGAGCGCTCCTTCGCGTCGGCCAGAAGCCGCGCCGTCCAATCCACGAATCCCCCGTCGCTGAGGTTCGACCGTGAGCCGTCGGAGTGGACGGCGTCGACGCCGAAGCAGACGTCCGTGTAGTAGGCGCGTCCTGCCTGGCGATCGTCGTCAGAAGTGACGCTCAGCGCCATGCTGCTCCAGCCCACCTGCTCATCGAGCGCTGCTCGACGGCGCCCACCCGAGAGATCCGTGATGCGCACCTCGAGATCGAGCGACGGCACCTCGCGCGAGATGACCCGCAGATGCCACTCGAGATGCTCACGAAGCGCGCCGAGCTGCATCGCAAACGAGCCACGGTCACGGCCGGCGGTACAGAGGCCGATCAGCGCGAAATGGATCGCCTCTCGCGGTCGCAACACACGATGCGCCGCCGCGAGGCGCGTGTCGCTCGTGCGACGCGAGCTCGGCGCCCGTCGTCGCAACGCGCACTCCAGCGCGAGCACATTGGTGCTGTCGCTCACGACCTCACTGTCGGCGGCGGTCGTCAGCACGACGATCCTGCGAGAGCCCGGCGAGCACAGACGAGGTGCCGAGCGGGGCGTGAGGCCCCAGCGTCAGCTCGACGAACCCCGGAGGGCAAGTCATCCATGGCACGCGTCTCGAAGGCGCGCAGGACCGCAGGCTCGAGCGGAGATGGTCGCAGCGTCCGATCACGCTCGTACTGCTGGAGCACGTCCGCCGGTCGCCGGCCCGACGCGCGCCCGGCGGCCACGTCCAGCAGCACCGCGCGCAGATCGGCGGACTGCAGCTCAGCAAGACTCGCGAACACGCCACGCTCGACGCCGAGAGAGCGCGCCACTCGCTCCAGGTGCCCCTGCTGGTCCACCCCCCGGAATCCTCGCTAGAGCTGGCGCGTTCACCTCACATCCCAGCCGAAGTAGACCTCCGCGCGAGCGATCTGACCGCCATCGAAGGTGAGAATCTCGGTGTTGCGGCCACGTCCACCGTCGGCGCGCGTGCGCTCATACGTGACGATCACCTCGTCGCCGGACTCGACGAGACGCACGAACTCGAACGCGTCACCCGACCCAGCACCGGGCCAGCAGCGCTCGAAGTAGCCGTCGCGGCGGAACGGATCCGGCCGCGCGGAGAACGTGAAGTCCGGGCTGAGCAGCTGCTCCACGGCCCCGCGGTCAGCCGACGCAAAGCCCTCGTAGAGCGCACGTGCGATGTCGCTCCGGTTCCTACTCATCGCGCCTTCACGGACCCTCCACAGCCGCGTGGGAGCCTACCCGAGCTAGCACTTCGAGCCGAAGCGCCAGGCGAGCGCGTCCCGTGTTTCAATGTCGGCGATGGCCACCGAGCGATCAGCAGGCCGCCGGCTGATCGACGCGTTTCTCGCATGCGATGCGCCGGCGATGGTCGCGGAGCTCGCTCCGGACGCGGTCTTCCACAGCCCGGTGGCCGACTACGAAGGTCGCGAGCGGATCGGCGCGGTACTCGCAGCGGTCACCCAGGTCGTGGCCGTGCCGCGGCCCAGCCACCTGATCGAGGGTTCCGACGAGACGCTGCTGGCGTTCACCGCCGAGTTCGAGGGCCGCGCCGGCGACGGAGTGTTGCTGGCGATCGGTGAGCGCGATCGCGCGATCTCGGAGCTGACGCTGATGGTCAGGCCGCTGGCGACGCTTCTCGACGCTGTCGACCGGATGAAGGTGCTGCTCAACGCAGCGGCCCCGGCCCGGATCGAGCAGGACGAGCTGCCGGGGCGGTTCGAGGGCGCCGACCACGGCGCCGGCGTGTCCTTCTTCCTGGCACGGACACCGCCGGGCCGGGGGCCGAGCCTGCACCGCCACCCGTATGAGGAGACCTTCGTCGTGCACGAGGGTCGGCTCAGCTTCACGGTCGACGACCAGACGATCGAGGCGGGGGCCGGTCAGATCGTGATCGCGCCACCCGGCAGCGCGCACAAGTTCGTCAACATCGGCGACGCGCCCGCCCACCTGACCAACATCCATCCGCGTCCGCGGATGTCGCAGGAGGATCTGGAGTAGACGAGCTGGGATCTGCGTTCGGTCAGGCGTCCGGCGAATCCTGAAAGGCGCGCACCTCGATGCGGCCACCCAGTGCCTTCGACGCCTGCGTCGCCCACCGGACCGCGGCATCTTGGTCTGCGGCCTCGATCACCCAGAAGCCGCCGACGTACTCCGGCGCCTCAACGAACGGTCCGTCGACCACCACGGGCTCGCCGCTGGTGGCGTCGACGGTCTTGGCCGACGACGGCGGATGCAGCCCCCCGGCGAAGCGAAACGCCCCGGACTGGTGCAGGTCGGTGTTGAACTCCTCCACGGCGGCCAGCGCGGCCTTCAGTTCGGCCGGGTCCATCGACGCCATGGTCGGCTCCTCGGCCGAGTCGTGGGGCACGGTCAAAAAGAACTGCGTCACTCGTCGCTCCTTCTGGCGGGTGGTACGGGCCACGCTAGGGAAGTCGGCTGCGGCGGTGCGTCGCTACCGTCCAGCGCTATGCCAGAGACGGCATCCCACTCACCAGCGCGTCGCTTCTACGGGGAGTGACCTATGGGCTCGATTCGGGTGGGCTGGTGGAATCTGCAGAACCTGTTTGACACCGACGACGATCCGATCTCGGCGGATCTTGAGTTCACGATCGCCAAGGGTTGGACGTCGGAGGTCTACGCCGCCAAGCTGGTCAATCTCGCTGCTGCCATCAGCGAGTTGCACGACGGCCAGGGTCCCGAGCTGTTCGGCGTCTGCGAGGTCGAGGGAGACCGTGTCTTTCAGGCGCTCTTGGACGAGGTCGGCAATCCACATCTCAAGCTCGTCAGCGATCCGGCGGGAACGTCGGATCTGCGCGGGATCGACACGTCGCTCGCGTACGACGAGCGCAAGCTCCGTCCGGTCGAGCAGCAGTCGCATGTCGTGCATCTGCGCTACGCGACGCGCGACATCTTCGAGGTCGTCTTCGAGCTGGTGGAAACCGGCGAGCGGCTGGTGGCGATCGCGACCCATTGGCCGTCGCGCACGAGGGGACGCTGGCGCTCGGAGCCGCTGCGGATCGCGCTCGCCGAGAACACCGCCTTCATCGTTCGCGACCACGTCCGCTTCGATGCCGAGCGCTACCTCGAGCTCAAGGCCGCCGGCGACTTGGCCGCCGTTCAAGCGCGCTGGGAGACGAAGGTGCTGATCTTGGGCGACTTCAACGACGAGCCGGCCGACCGGAGCCTCGTCGAGCACCTGCAGACCTCCAGTGAGCTCGATCGGGTCACCGGCCCGACCAACGCGATCAAGGCCTTCGCGCCAGAGGCCGTCAACTACCGCGGCGACGACTGCTTCCTCTACAACGCGAGCTGGAAGTTCCTCGCGCCCGAGAACACGGGCACCTACTTCATCGAGTCGACGAGGGACGACGTGTTCGCCAACCGCTACCAAGTGCTCGACCAGATCATCGCCTCGCGTGGCCTGCTCGATGTCAGCGGCCTCCACCTCGACGTCGACAGCGTCCAGATCCACAACACCAAGACTGTCGCCACCCAACCAGCCGGTCGACCGCGCGGCTTCGACCGCAAGACGAGGAAGGGCACCAGCGACCACCTGCCCGTGACCGCGATCCTCAACTACTGACACCGACGAGTAGACGTTGCACGACTGCTCGTGGTCGCGATAGTGGCGCTGGTCGGCCTCGGAGCCTGGCTCGTGGCTGCTCACTCGTTGTGGGAGCGCCCGCGTCGGTCCGATGATCCGGCGCTGGTGAAGCGCCTCAACACGGCGACGTTCCTTACGTTGGACCGGCTGCCCACCCCTTGAGTTCGGACGACAACTAGACGCTGCTCACGCCGCGCTCAGCTGGTCGCGCAAGCTCTCGCGGACGACGCAGTTCTCGAACGCGAAAGAGTCCGCGAGGGCGATCAGCTCGTCCTCACCGAGCCCGCGGAAGAGCTCGGCGTACTCGCCGGCCAGCGCCTGGGCGAGCGTGATGTTGAGCACCAGCGTCCGCACGAAGTCGAACCGGCCCCACGGGTAGGGGTCGAAGTCCGGGGCCTCGCGCGCGACCAGGTCCTGGATCGGCTGGGTGACCTCGGGGTTCTCGCGTCCGGTGCTTCCCCACTGGTCGACCCCGAGCCGCCGCTTCTTGGCGACGAAGTCGGCGACCAGCTCGCCGTAAGGCGAGTCGGGCCGGACGGAGGTCAGCCCCTGGCGGCCGAGGTCCTTGTACATCCACGTGGCGAAGCCGGCGCCGTAGCGCTTGTAGATCTGGAGCTGGTCGTCGAGGATCCGGCGGCGCTCGGCGTCGACCGCCTCGTCGCCCGTGTAGATCGGGGCGAACTCGCCGACGTAGATCGGCGTTCCCGTGCGGCGTGCGTACTCCGAGCGCTCGAGGAACTTCGCCTCCGCCGACTCGGGCCCGGGGTACTCGTCGGCGCGGCCCAGCCCGGCGGGCACGTAGTCGTGCAGCGTGTAGACGGCGTTGTCCAGCGGCTCGCCGAAGAAGCCGAACTCGGTCGAATAGGTGTTGCCGTCGAAGAAGAGGATGTGCTCCGGGTCGATCTCGCGGATCGCGGCGGAGAGGCGGTCGTAGAACGGACCCACGACGGCGCGCGACTCGTCGGCCGGCTCGTTCATCAGGTTGTAGCCCGCGACCCAGGGGTTGCCCTTGTAGCGGTCGGCGATCGCCTCCCAGATGCCGACCACGCGGTCCTGGAAGTGCCGGTGCTCCCAGAACAGCGCGCGGTGCGTGGGGTTGTCCGAGTGCCAGTGCTGGTTCTGCGAGCCGGGCAGCGCGTGCAGGTCGACGAGCGTGTACACGCCGTGCTCGCCGCCCGCGCGGATCGCACGGTCGAGGTGGCGGAAGCCGTCCTCGATGATCTCGAACGGCCTGGCGTCGGACTCGAGGTGGCGGTAGTTGACCGGGACGCGAACGCAGTTCAGGCCGGTCGCGGCGAGAAAGGCGACGTCGGCGTCCGCGTAGAAGGCCGAGAGCAGCCGCTCGAAGAACAGCTCGGAGGCGTCGTCGCCGAGCACCTTGCGCACGGCCGCGCGCATCATCGTCTCGTTGGCGGCATAGCCGGTGATGAAGTTCTCCATGTTCAGCCAGCCACCGATGTTCACCCCCTTGAGGCGGATCACGTCGTCGCCGTCGACGATGTCGCTCCCTCGGGTCTGCAGCGTCACGGCAGGTCAGCCGACCCCGAGCGGCACGAGCTCGAAGCGCTCGACGTCGACCAGGCCGCGGTCGGTGATCTTCAGCGCCGGGATCACCGACAGCGCCAGGAAGGACAGCGTCGTGAACGGCGCGTCGATCTCGACCCCGAGGTCGCGCAGCAGCGCGTGCAGCGACTCGAGGCGCTCGACGACCTCCTCGACCGGCCGGTCGGAGAGCAGCCCCGCGACGGGGAGCGCCAGCTCGCCGCGCACGACGCCGCCGTCGGCGACGACGATGCCGCCGCCGATCTCCTGCAGCCGCGCGGCGCACGCGAGCAGGTCGTCGTCGTCCACGCCGACCGCGACGAGGTTGTGCGCGTCGTGCGCGACCGTGGAGGCGAACGCGCCGCGGCGCAGGCCGAAGCCGGTGACGAGGCCGCGGCCGACCCGGCCGGTCGCGTGGTGGCGCTCGATCACCGCGATCTTCGCGAGGTCGCGGGACGGGTCGGCGACGACCGCGCCGTCGCGCACGGTCGGCTCGAGCTCGCGCGCGATCGTGATCAGCTGCTCGGGGACGATCTCGATCACGCGCACGCGCGAGGCGCCGTCCCCGTCGAGCGCCAGGTCGGCAGCCGACACCGGCGCGCTGCGCACGGTCTGCACCACGTGGGCGGGGACCGCGGGGGCGGCGAACGGCTCGGCGCGGCCGTCGCGCGCCGCCACCCGCCCGCCGGCGAGCACCAGCGACGGGGCGAAGCGCGAGAGGTCCTCGAGCACGACGAGATCGGCGCGATAGCCCGGCGCGATCGCGCCGTGGTCCTCGAGCCCGTGCGCCCGCGCGCCGTGCAGGCTGGCCATCAGCAGCGCGTCCTCGGGCGCGAGGCCCGCCTCGACGGCGACGCGGCACATCTGGTTGATGTGGCCCTCGCGGTAGAGGAAGTCCGGCTCTCGGTCGTCGGTGCAGAACGCGCAGTGCTCCGGCCCGTACTCGGCCACCAGCGGCAGCAGCGCGCGCAGGTTGCGGGCGTTGGAGGCCTCGCGGATCAGCACCCACAGCCCGCGCCGGCGCTTCTCGAGCGCCTCCTCCAGAGTCGTCGCCTCGTGGTCGGAGCGGATCCCCGCCGCCGCGTAGGCGTCGAGCGCGCGGCCGAGGACGCCGGGCGCGTGGCCGTCGGCGTGCGAGGCGCCGCGGACCTCGAGCTTCTCGAGCACCTCCGGGTCGCCCGCGACGACCCCGGGGAAGTTCATCATCTCCGCCACCCCCAGCGCCCGCCGGCGGCGCAGGATCGCCTCCATGTCGCCCGGCGTCAGCGCGCGCCGCGGCGACTCGAAGCCGCTGGCCGGCACGCAGGAGGGCGCCATCACGTAGACCGTCAGCGGCAGCCCCTCGGAGGCGTCGAGCAGCCAGTGCACGCCGTCGGAGCCGAGCACGTTGGCGACCTCGTGCGGGTCGCACACGATCGCCGTGGTGCCGTGGGGGAGCACCGCGCGCGCGAACTCGGCGGGCGTGAGCTTGGAGGACTCCACGTGCATGTGCGCGTCGATGAACCCGGGCACGAGGTGGGCGCCGTCGGCCGACAGCCGCTCGCCGCCGTCGAAGGCGCCGATGCCGGCGATCCGGCCGTCGGCGATCCCGACGTCGCCGGACAGCCACTCGCGCGTGAACACCGAGAAGACCCGCGCGCCCTCGATGACGAGGTCCGGCTCCGCGTCGCCGCGGGCGACCGCGATCAGCCGGGTCCGCGCGCGGCCGGTGTAGCTCAACCCCGCGACTCCTGCGGGGCCTCGAGCCTCACGTCCAGCTGATGCGCGCCGGCGTCGAGCGCGGCCTCGACGGCGCCCACGAGCGCGGCGAGCACCTCATCACGCGCGCCCGACAGCGCGAGCTCGCCCGGCCCAGCGTCGAGCGCGAGCTCGGCCGCCGCCTCGCGCGCGGCGCCAAGCGCCTCGTCGGGCCCGGCGATCGTGAAGTGCGCGGTCAGCTCGGCGGGGGGAACCGGCATCACAGGCCCACGATGTCGTCGGGCCGCACCGGCACCCGCGTCAGCGCCGCGCCCGTCGCGGCGCGCAGCGCGGCCACGATCGCGGGCGTCGAGGAGATCGTCGGCGGCTCGCCGATGCCGCGCAGGCCGTACGGCGCCTCGGGGTCGCCGAGCTCGAGCACGTCGAGCCGCACCGGCGGCATGTCGAGCACGGTCGGGATCAGGTAGTCGGTGAACGACGCGTTGCGCACCTCGCCGTCGACGACCTGGATCTCCTCCATCAGCGCGAGCCCGAGCCCCTGCGCGATCCCGCCCTCGATCTGGCCCTCGACGGCCTGCGGGTTGATCGCCTTGCCGACGTCCTGCGCGGTGGCGATCTCGACCACGCGCACGAGGCCGAGCTCGGCGTCGACGTCCACGACCGCCCGGTGGGCGGCGAACGCGAACGTCACGTGCGCGTCGCCCTGCCCGTTCTCGTCCAGCGGGAAGGTCTCGCGATGGTGGTACTCGCGCGTCGCCTCGATCGGCTCGTCCAGCCGGCCGCCCCGGCGTTCGAGCTCCTCCCGCACCGCTTCGCACGCGGCCTTCACCGCGCCGCCGGTCATCATCGTCTGGCGGGAGGCGGAGCTCGACCCGGCGGTGCCGACCTGGGTGTCCGCGGGCAGCACGACCACACGCTCCACGCCGAGCTCCGTGCGTGCGATCTGCGCCTGCACCGTCACGAGCCCCTGGCCCACCTCCGCGGCCGCGGTGTGGACCTCGACCAGCGGCTCGTCGTGCACGAGCGAGAGCCGGACGCGCGCGGTCGAGTAGTCGTCGAAGCCCTCGGAGTAGCCGATGTTCTTGTAACCGACGGCGTAGCCGACCCCGCGGCGCACGCCCTCGCCGCGCGTCACGTTGGCGATGCCGCCCGGCACGCCGCCCGTATCGATGGGCTCCGGCATCTCGCGCACGCGGGTGAGCAGCTCGGCGACCGGCGCGGGGCAGCGGACCGTCGCCCCGGTCGGCAGCGTCGAGCCGGTCCCCATCGCGTTGCGCAGCCGCAGCTCGACGGGTCGATCTCGAGCGCGGCGGCGAGCTTGTCCATCTGCGCCTCGTGCGCGAAGCAGGCCTGCACGGAGCC
>CAWERW010000015.1:0-655122 GCA_963811595.1 uncultured Solirubrobacteraceae bacterium | reverse complement strand
CGAATCCTCCCACTCGATCGAGAGCGGCCCTTCGTAGCCGACGCGATTCAAAGCGCGGAACATCGCCTCGAAGTCGACGTCGCCGTGGCCGGGGGAGACGAAGTCCCACCCGCGCCCGGGCGAGCCGAAGTCGACGTGGCCGCCGAGGATCGACGAGCGGCCGTCGAGGTGGCGCTTGGAGTCCTTGACGTGGGCGTGGAAGATCCGCGCGCCGAACTCGTCGATGAACGCGGCCGAGTCGAGGAACTGGTGCTCGAGGTGGCTGGGGTCGAAGTTGATCCCGAAGCCGGGCCGGTCGCCGATCGCCGCGAGCGCCTTGCGGGTGGTCAGGAAGTCGTAGGCGATCTCGGTCGGGTGGACCTCGAGCGCGAAGCGCACGCCCTCGGCCTCGAAGACGTCGAGGATCGGCCCCCAGCGCTCGGCGAACTCCTCGTAGCCGCGATCGATCGCCGAGAAGTCGTTGGGCGGGAACGAGTAGAGGAGGTGCCAGATCGGCGAGCCGGTGAAGCCGGTGACGACGTCGACGCCGAGCTGCGCCGCGGCCCGGGCCGTGTCCTTCATCGCCTCGGCCGCCCGCTGCCGCACGCCCTCGGGCTCGCCGTCGCCCCACACCTCGGGCGACAGCACGGCCTCGTGGCGCGCGTCGATCGGGTCGCAGACGGCCTGGCCGACGAGGTGGTTGCCGATCGCCCAGCAGCCGCAGCCCGTGCTGCTCGAGCAGCGCGCGCTGGCGCTTGGCGTAGCCGGAGTCGGCGACCGCCTCCGCGACGTCGAAGTGATCGCCCCAGCACGCGAGCTCGAGGCCGTCGAAGCCCCACTCGCCGCACTTGGTCGCCAGCTCCGCCAGCGGCAGGTCCGCCCACTGGCCGGTGAAGAGCGTCACGGGCCTTGCCATGTCCTTCCTCCCCCTCGTCGTCGGTATCAACAGGACCCTAACTTGTGTCAGACTGTCTGACAAGTTAGGGTGGCGGCGAGGGGGGCCGCAGGCCACGGGTCTGCAGGGTTCGGAGAGAGACATGGACAATGACGTCGACGCTGTCGTCCTTGCCTGCCGCGGCACGCTCGCGAGCTGGTCGCTCGCGGTGGAGGAAGTCGCCTACGAGCAGGCGCGCGTCAACGCCGAGAGCCCGCTCGACCGCGGCGCGGCGCTACGCCGGCGGGTCGAGGAGCCTGAGCATGGCCGCCGGCGCCACCCCGTCGCTCGCGGCAGGGTTCGAGCGGCTCGCCGCCGAGCGGGGCTGGCGGCGGGGCATGACCGGCTCCGAGTGCCGCAGCCGTGTCGTCGCGCTCGCGCGGCCCTACGCCGACGTCCCGGCGGCGCTCGAGGCCGCGGCCGGCGCCGGGCTCCCCCTCGTCGTCGTCTCCCCGGAGGACCCTGTGCTCGTCGAGGGCGCGCTGCGCCCCCTCGACGGCGCGTTCGACGCGATCCTCACCGCCCGCGAGCTCGGCGCCGCCGGCCCCGGCGCCGTGCTGACCGCGGCCGCGCGATGGATGGCGGCCGACCCGCGCCGGCTGCTGTACGTCAGCGCCTCCCGCGTCGGGGTCGTCCACGCCGGGATGCTCGGGATGCGCCGGGCGTGGGTCAACCGCACCAGCGACGGGCGGCGCCCGCCGCAGCTCCTGCCCGACGAGGAGTGGCCCAGCCTGCGCGGGCTGGGAGCGTTCCTGGGCGTGGGCTCTCCGACGCTTCCGGTCGCGGGTCTGAGGGCGGATGATCGAGGTCGTCGCGTTCGCCTGCCGGGGCACGTTGGTCGACTGGGCCGGGGCCGTCGAGGCCGTGGCGTACGAGCTGGCTCGCCGGAACGGCGAGAGCCCGCTCGACCGTGGCGCGATGTTGCGTCGCCGCGTCGAGGCGCTCGCCGACGGCCACGGGCTGTCGCGCGGGTTCGAGCGGCTCGCCCGCGAGCGGCGCTACCGCGTCGGGAAGGACGGCGACGAGCTGCTCGCGAACGTCGTCGCGATGGCGCGGCCGCTGCCGGGGGCGCGCGAGGCCGTGGCGCTGGCGCTCGGGTCCGGCCGGCGTGTGCTCGCCGTGTCACGCGGTGAGAGCGCCGGAGCGCTCCACCTCTTCGGCGACGGGTTCGAGGAAGTCGTGGCGCATCCCGCCGAGATCGACGCCGATCCGGACGCGATCCTGTACGTGAGCAGCGCCCCCTGGCGCCGGGCGGAGGCGCGCGGCGCCGGCATGCGCGCCGTCGCGCCGGGCGCGCTGGAGCAGGCGCTCGCCTCGTACCCGGTCCCCGCGACCCTCGCGTTTCCGTGAGCGGTCTCGCGGTCCAGCCGATCTCCACCGGGGAGGCCGTCGTCGCCTCGCTGCGCGCCCGCATCCTGGATGGCGTCATCGCGCCCGGGGCGCGCCTTCCCGAGGCCGAGCTCGCGGCGGACTTCGGCGTCGCCCGCCCGACCGTGCGCGAGGCGATCCAGACCCTGGTCCACGAGGGGCTGCTCGTTCGCGAGCGCAACCGCAGCGCGCACATCCCGGTGCTCACCAACGACGAGATCCTCGACCTGTTCTCGGTCCGGATCCCGCTCGAGTGCCTGATCGTGCGCGCCGTGCTCGAGCGAGGGGCGCCGCTCGCGCCCGCCCGCGAGGCCATGGCCGTCATGGAGGCGTTGCCGAACGACGCGGGCTGGAGCAAGGTCGTCTCCGCGGACGCTGCGTTCCATCAGGCGCTCGTCAGCGCGGTGGGGTCCCCTCGCCTCGAGCGCCTCTACGGCGCGCTGAGCGGCGAGATCCGCCTCTGCGTCGCCCAGCTCCGGCCGAGCTGGGCGTCACCCTCGGCGATCGGGCACGAGCACCACGAGGTGCT
Organism: uncultured Solirubrobacteraceae bacterium; assembly: GCA_963811595.1. Lineage (GTDB taxonomy): Bacteria > Actinomycetota > Thermoleophilia > Solirubrobacterales > Solirubrobacteraceae > DASQFQ01. The sequence goes on along the minus strand of CAWERW010000015.1, from coordinate 652,312 downwards.
GGACGTGCTCGAGTCCGGCGACGTGGACGCCGCCGAGGCGCGCATGACGGCGCACCTCGAGCGCGCCGTGCGCGACCTCACGCACTGACCTCCACCTCGTCGCTGCTCAGCCGCCCGGGGTCGCCGTGCCAGGCGGCGTCGAGGATCGCCTCGAGCGCGTCGGCGTCGAGCGGACGCGGGCTGTTGTCGACCAGCCGCTTGATGCCCGCGGCCGCCTCCGCCATCGCGCGCAGCTGATCGCGCTCCACGCCGATCTCCGCCAGCGATGCCGGCAGCCCGATCCGCAGCCCGAGCGCGTGGATCTCCGTCACGGCGTCGCCGCCCGCCAGCGCCGAGAGCTGCGCGATCTCCTCGGGCCGCGCCGGCCGGTTGTACTCCATGACGTACGGGAGGAGCAGGCCGGTGCCCAGCCCGTGCGACGTGTGGGTGGCCGCGCCGACCACGAACTGCAGCGCGTGGGCGGCGCCGACGCCGGAGTTGCCGAACGCGATGCCGGCCAGCAGGGACCCGTACAGCATGCCGGTGCGCGCCGGGACGTCGGAGCCGTCCTCGACCGCCTGCGCGAGATTGTCCAGCAGGTGCCGCGCGGCGGTGAGCGCCAGCGCATCCGACAGCAGGTTCTTGCCGACCTGCGGCCGGCCGAGGACGAGCTCGGGCGACGGGCTCCTGGCCGGCCGCCAGGTACGACTCGACGGCGTGGGAGAGCGCGTCGATGCCGGCGTGGGCGGTGACGACCGGCGGCGCGCCGACCGTCAGCAGCGGGTCGCAGATCGCGTGCCGCGGGATCAGATGGCGGCTCGCGACCCCGACCTTCATGTCGGTGCCCGGATCGGTCACGACGGCGACCGGGGTCGCCTCCGAGCCCGTGCCCGCCGTCGTCGGCAGCGCGATGAGCGGCATGAGCGGGCCGGGCACCGAGCCGACCGCGTAGTAGTTCTCGAGCGGCGCGCCGTGGGTGAGCTGCAGGGCGGTGACCTTCGCCAGATCGATCACGCTGCCGCCGCCGACCGCGACGATCACATCGGCGCGAGCGGCCTCGCCCCGCGCCAGCGCCGCATCCACGGCCGAGCGCGGCACGTCGACGGCGGCGTCGGAGAAGACCGTGACGTCCAGCGCGCCGAGCGAGTCGAGGACCGTGGCGAAGCCCGGCGTCGCGGCGATCACGGGATCCGTGATGACCAGCACCCGGCGTCCGTGCTCGGCGGCGACCTCGCCCGCCGCCGCGGCGAGGCCGGATCCGAACAGCACTTGGGACGGCGCGCGGAGGACGGCGAAGTCGGTCATCGGTCAGTCTCCAGGAACGTGGTGAGCAAGGGGTTGAACTCGTCGGTGCGTTCCAGCGGGGTCGCGTGCCCGCAGCGCCCGAAGACGTGGCCGCGGACGTCCGGCAGCGCCTCCAGCAGCGGCAGGAAGCCGTCGCGCAGCGGCACCACGCGGTCCTGCGCGCCGTGCACCAGCAGGACCGGCGCGGCGATCCCCTCGAGCTCCGCGCGCGTCAGCGCGAGGTCGTCGACCCAGCGCTGGCGCGGCGGCGGGAACAGCTCCGGGTACCACGGCTGCGCCAGCGTCGCGCGGTACCGCGCCTCCACGGCCTCCGGCGTCGCCGCGGCGGGGTCGAAGTTGATCAGCTCGATCAGCTCGCGCGCCCGCTCGGGGCTCGGCGTGTCGTAGCCCCACAGGGCGTCGAGGCCGGCGGGCAGCGTCATGGCGTGCCCCATCGCGCCGACCGCGACGACCCGGGTCACGGCGCGCGGGCGGGCGGCGGCGATCGACAGCGCGATCGCCGCGCCCGCCGAGTTGCCGACCACGGCGAACGACTCCACGCCGAGCGAGTCGACGAGCTCGAGCGCCTGCCGCGTCCACGCCGCGCGGAGCGAGCCGGCGGGCCGGGGACTCGCCCCGAAGCCGAGCAGATCGGGCGCGATCACGCGATGGCGCGGCGCCAGCGCCGCGACGAGCGGGTCCCATGCCGCGGCCGTCGTCCCCGGACCGGAGCCGTGCAGCAGCAGCACGGGCGGCCCGGAGACGTCGGCGGTCATCGTCGCCGTCAGGCCGGGACGGCGGCGCGCTCGAGCACGGTCATGAACGCGCGCGACCACTCGGGCATGTCCGGCCAGCCGCGGCAGGACACCATGTTGCGGTCGACGCAGTCGGGCTCGTCCACGACGGTCGCGCCGGCGTTCTCCATGTCGCCCTGCAAGGGCGGGAACGCGGCCGTCGTCCGCCCGCGCAGCAGCCCGTAGACCGCGGGCACCTGCGGCCCGTGGCAGATCGTTCCGACCGGCAGGTCGCGCTCGAAGAAGTACTCGGTGATCCGGCGCACGTCGGCGTCGAGCCGGATGTACTCGGGCGCGCGGCCGCCGGGGATGACGAGCGCCACGTAGTCCGCCGGGTCGACCTCGGCGAACGTGACGTCGACCGGCAGCTTGCGCCCGTTCTTCTCCGTGTACGCGTCCGAGTTCGGATCGAAGTCGTGGATGACGAGCTGGACGTCACGCCGCGTGAGCGCCGCGACGTCCGCGACATAGCCTGCCTCGCGCAGGCGATAGATGGGGTACATCGCGTCGAGCTCCTCGGCGGCGTCGCCGACGAGCACGAGCACCTTCTGCTGCGACATGGGACCTCCCTCCTCGTTTGGATCAGTCGAATGCGAAGTACTTGGGTTCCAGGAACTCGAGCAGGCCGTGATGCCCGCCCTCGCGCCCGAGGCCGCTCTGCTTGGTGCCGCCGAACGGGGCCGCCGGGTCGGAGACGACGCCCCGGTTGAGGCCGACCATGCCCGTCTCGATCCGCTCCCCGATCGCGAGCGCGCGGCGCAGGTCGCGGCTGAAGACGAACGCCACCAGCCCGTGCTCGGTGTCGTTGGCGAGCTCGACCGCCTCGTCCTCGGTGGCGAACGTCATCACCGGCGCGACCGGGCCGAACACCTCCTCGGCGAGGATCGCGCTCCCGGGCTGCACCTGGTCGAGGACCGTGGGCGGGTAGAAGAAGCCGGGACCGGGCAGCCGCTCGCCGCCCGTCCGCACACGCGCTCCGCGGTCGACCGCGTCGGCGACCAGGCGCTCGACCTTGTCGCGCGCCGCCTCGTTGATCAACGGTCCGAGCTGGGCTCCGTCGGCGAACCCTTCCGCGACGGTCACGGCGGCCATGGCCTCGGTGAGCCGGTCGGTGAACGCGCTCGCGATCGACTCGTGGACGAGGAAGCGGTTGGCGGCCGTGCAGGCTTCACCGCCGTTGCGCATCTTCGCCGCCATCGCGCCGGCGATCGCCATGTCGAGGTCAGCGTCCTCGAGGACGACGAGCGGCGAGTTGCCGCCGAGCTCCAGCGACGCGCTGACGACACGCGGCGCACACAGCTCGAGCAACCGGCGGCCGACCGCCGTCGAGCCGGTGAAGGAGAGCTTGCGCACGCGCGCGTCGGCCAGGATCGCTTCGACGAGCGGCGCCGGCTCGTCGGTGCACACGATGTTCACCACGCCCTCGGGAACGCCGGCCTCCTCCAGCAGCCGCGCGATCGCGATCGCGGTCAGCGGCGTCTCCTCGGCCGGCTTGAGCACGACCGTGCAGCCGGCGGCGAGCGCCGGACCGAGCTTGCGCGCGGCCATGGCAGCCGGGAAGTTCCACGGCGTGATCAGCAGCGCGACCCCGATCGGCTCATGGGCGACCAGCATCCGGTTCGCGCCGCTGGGGGCGACCGCGTAGTCCCCGTTCGCCCGCACCGCCTCCTCCGAGAACCAGCGCAGGAACTCGGCCGCGTAGGTCACCTCGCCGCGCGCCTCGGCCAGCGGCTTGCCCATCTCCCTGACGATCAGCCGCGCGACCTCGTCGGTGCGGTCGATCATCAGATCGAACGCGCGCCGGAGGATCTCGGCGCGCTCGCGCGGCGCGCGGGCCGCCCAATCGCCGGCGGCCGCGGCCGCGGCGTCGACAGCGGCGAGCCCGTCGTCCGGCCCGGCCGACTCGAGCGACTCGATCGGCGCTCCGGTGGCCGGGTCGACGACGTCGAACTGCCGCCGAGCGGTGGTCGTGGCCATGGCCGCACAGTAACGACGTGAAGGTGCGGTGCAAGAAGTCTGCAACTTAGTTGACAAGTGATGCAAGATCGCCGTAGCGTCTCGCTGGAATCGTGAAGGATTGCCGAGCCGGCACCTGCCGGCCAATCGTTCTGAGGAGGAGCGGATGAGGTCGAAACTCCAGGTCGTGTTCGTCGCTGCGCTTACGGCAGCGGCGTGCGCGCTCGTCGCGTGTGGTGGCAGTGATGACGGCGGAGGCGGCGGAACCAAGGCCGCGGCGGACACCGGCAAGCTGTCGGACAAGGACATGACGCTCACGTTCCTGTGGTTCGAGTGGCCGCCGGCGCAGGCCCTCGAGGAGCTCGGCAAGGAGTACACGAAGACGCGCCCGAACGTGACCGTCAAGGTCAACACCGTGCCGAACGCGCAGTGGCACGACGCGATCTTCACGCAGTTCGCCGCGCGGAAGACGAACTTCGACATGCCGGTCCTCGACTCGCAGAACATCGGCGAAGCGGTGACCAACGGGTCGATCCTCGACATCACGGACTTCGTGAAGAAGAACATCGACACCTCGCAGTACGACCCCTACTTCCTTGCGGCGTACGGCCAGTACCCGCAGGCGCAGACGGGGAAGGCGAACCCGGACGCCAAGACCTACGGGCTGCCGCTGCTGGGCGACACGTGGTCGATGATCTGGCGTAAGGACCTGATGGGCGACAAGCCGCCGGCGACGTGGGACGAGATGATCACCGCGGCCAAGAAGTGCCAGCAGGAGAACCCGGGCATGAGCGGCCTCGCGTTCCATCAGGCGGGCAGCGGCGACGCCGCCGCGGTCACCTACAACGTCGTCAACGCGCTGTACGGCGGCGAGCTGTGGAACCCGGACGATCGCAAGATCGAGGGCGTCATCAACGACGACGCCGGCAAGAAGGCGATGAACGTGCTCGTGAACGACATGGTCCCGCTCACGCCGAAGGGCTCGAGCAACTGGTTCATCGACGAGGTCAACGCCGCGATCAGCCAGGGCAAGGTCTGCGTCGGGTTCCAGTGGATCGCCGCGATGGGCGGTCTCCTCGATCCCAAGAGCTCCAAGCTCGGGAAGAGCAAGGAGGCGATCCTCGAGAAGCTGGACTTCGCACCGCTGCCGAAGCAGGAGACCGACCAGGTGCCGCTCGGCGGCATGGGGCTGCACGTCTCGCGCTACATCCCCAAGGACAAGCAGGCCGAGGCGCTGAACTTCATCAAGTGGTTCCAGACGCCCGAGGTCCAGAAGAAGTGGGCGCAGCTCGGCGGCGTGCCGGCGCGTAACGACGTCCTCAAGTCGCCCGAGTTCCTCGAGGCGCAGCCGTTCAACGAGGTGTTCACGGAGTCCGTGCCGCGTCTGAAGGACTTCTGGAACCTGCCGGAGTACGCGAAGCTCCTCAACGTCCACACGACGCAGGTCAACGCGGCGATCTCCGGTACGCAGCAGCCCGATCCGGCGCTCGACAAGCTGGCGGCCGAGGAGCAGGCGATCCTCGACGAGAGCTCGGAATAGCAGCATCACGCGAGGGGCCGGGGGGCTGCTCCCCCGGCCCCCGCTTCCTCGTCCCTGACATGGCAGACGCGCTTCGATCCCCCGCCCCGTCCCCGCCGCTGGAACGGCTCGAGCCCCCGCCTGCGGCGAAGCGCTACCGGTTCCTCACGGACGGGCGGCTCGCCCTCCTGTTCATCTCGCCGGCGCTGGCGCTGCTGATCTTCCTGTCGATCTGGCCGCTGATCCGGCTGATCTGGCTCTCGTTCACCGACTACTCGGTGACGCGCGACGTGCCGGCGAGCTTCCTCGGCTTCGACAACTACGTCGACGTCATCACGTCCCCGGTCGTGCAGAACCGCGCGCTCACGACGTTGATCTTCGTCGTCGGGGCAGTCGGGCTCCAGGCCGGCCTCGGCTTCGCGATCGCGTTCCTGATCTCCCGCCGGGAGCGAGGGCGCGGCGCGCTGACGACGCTCTTCCTGATCCCGATGATGCTGTCGCCGGTCGTCGTCGGCCTGTTCTGGAAGTTCATGCTCGACGTCCAGTTCGGCGTCGTGAACTCGTTCCTCGACAGTCTCGGGCTCGGCCGCCTCGAATGGCTCACGCAGCAGCGCCTCGCGCTGCTCTCGCTGGTCATCGTCGACACCTGGCAGTGGACGCCGTTCATCATGCTGATCGCGCTGGCGGGCCTCACGGCGGTGCCGAACTACCTCTACGAGGCGGCCGAGATCGACCGCGCCTCCGAGTGGTTCAAGTTCCGCCGGATCACGCTGCCGCTGGTCTGGCCGCTGCTGCTGATCGCGATCATGTTCCGCGCGATCGAGGCCTTCCGGCTGTTCGACCTCGTCTACATCCTCACGGGCGGCGGGCCGGGCGGCACGACCGAGACGCTCTCCTACAACGTCTACAAGGTCGCCTTCTTCGGCTTCGACACCGGCCGCGCGGCGGCGTACGGGATCCTCATGGTGATCGTCGTCATCCTCGCCTCGCAGCTCTATCTGCGTTACCTCCACCGACTGCAGACGCGCTGACGATGGCCACGCACATCCAGCCCTCGGAACTGGCGGACGCGGGGATCGCGGGCGAGACCGCCGCGCCGCCCGTCCGCCGTCGCCGGCGACTCGGCTCCGGCGTCGAGATCGTGCTGCTCGCGCTGTTCGCCGTGGTCATGCTCTTCCCGGTCCTGTGGATGCTGGAGACCGCGCTGAAGGAGACTCGCGACATCTACGCCGTACCGGCCAAGCTGTTCAACTTCAGCCCGACGCTCGACCACGTCAAGGACGTCTTCACGTCGGGCTCCCCGGTGCTGACGGGCCTCAAGAACTCGGTGATCGTGTCCGCGGCGTCGACCGTGATCGCGACGGTGCTGGGGGTGCCGTCGGCGTGGGCCTACTCGCGGTTCCCCATCCGCGGCAAGAAGGACCAGCTGTTCTTCATCCTCTCGACGCGGTTCATGCCGCCGGTCGTGGTGGTCATCCCGATCTTCCTCATGTTCCGCGACCTCGCGCTGCTCGGCACGCTGCAGGGCCTGATCCTGGTCTACGCGGCCTTCAACCTGCCGTTCACGATCTGGATGATGAAGGGCTTCATCGACGAGGTGCCGGCCGAGTACGAGGAGGCGGCGATGCTCGACGGCTACTCGCGCCTCGAGGCCTTCTGGCGCGTCACGATGCCGCTGCTCGTCCCCGGCATCGTCGCCACCGCCGTGTTCGCGCTGATCTTCTCCTGGAACGAGTTCGTGTTCGCGATCTTCCTGATCACCGATCCGGCCACGCGCACCGCACCACCCGCGATCGCGGGCCTGATCGGCGGGACCACGATCGACTGGGGGCTGGTCGCCGCGTCGGCGATGATCTTCGCGATCCCGGTCCTGGTGTTCGCCTACCTCGTCCGGCGGCATCTCGTGGCCGGCGTCACGCTCGGGGCGGTGCGCCGCTGATGGCCGAGGTGCGCGTGGAGAGCCTGCACAAGGCGTTCCCCGACGGGACCGTCGCCGTCCACGAGCTCGATCTGACGATCGCCGACGGCGAGCTGTTCGTCATGCTCGGCCCCTCGGGCTGCGGCAAGACGACGACGCTGCGCTGCATCGCGGGCCTCGAGACCGAGACGTCGGGGCAGATCGTGATCGGCGACGAGGTGGTCAGCGGGCTGCGACCGTCGCAGCGCGACATCGCGATGGTGTTCCAGTTCTACGCGCTGTATCCGCATCTCAGCGTGCTCGACAACATCGCGTTCCCGCTCCGCGCCGCCAAGCGCTCCGCGGCCGAGGTCTCCGAGCGGGTGAACGAGGCCGCCCGGCTGCTGCGCCTCGAGCCGCTGCTGAAGCGCAAGCCGAACAAGCTGTCCGGCGGCGAGCAGCAGCGCGTGGCGCTCGGCCGGGCGATCGTCCGCCACCCGAAGGCCTTCCTGATGGACGAGCCGCTGACGAACCTGGACGCCGAGATGCGCGCCGACATGCGCGCCGAGCTCAAGCACGTGCAGCAGCGACTGCGCTCGACGATGATCTACGTGACCCATGACCAGACCGAGGCGATGGCGCTCGGTCACAGGATCGCGGTCATGAACCAGGGCAGCCTCGAGCAGGTGGGTCCGCCGATGGAGGTCTACGAGCGGCCGGCGACCCTGTTCGCCGCGCGGTTCATCGGCTCGCCGCCGATGAACCTGATCGAGGCCGAGGTCACCAACGGGCAACTCACGGCGGCCGGCGGGCTCGCGCTGACGGCGCCGGACGGCCTCCAGCGGGGCGAGCGCGTGATCGCGGGCGTCCGCCCCGAGCGCTTCGTCGTGTCGGCGCAAGACGCCGATCCCGGGGCTGCGCGCGGGCGGGTCGTCTCGCGCGAGGCGCTTGGCGACGAGACGATCTACGTCGTCGAGACCGAGGCGGGGACGCTGAACGTGCGGATGCCGCCGACCGTCCGATTGGCCGAGGACGAGGTGGTGGCCGTGCGGTACCAGGGGACCGCGCCACCGGTCTACGATCCCGAGTCCGGGCGGGTGACCGGCCGATGACCTCCGCGATCGTCACGACCGGCATCGGGAAGACGTTCGGCGATGTGCAAGCCCTGCGGGATCTGGACCTCGACGTCCCGGAGGGCGCGTTCTTCGTGTTGCTCGGGCCGTCCGGGGCGGGCAAGACGACGACGCTGCGCGTCATCGCGGGGCTCGAGAAGCCCGACTACGGAACCGTCCATCTGACCGGGATCGACGCGACCGAGGCCACGCCGGCCGAGCGCGATCTGGCGATGGTCTTCCAGTCCTACGCGCTGTACCCGAAGCAGACGGCCGCGGACAACATCGCATCCCCGCTGCGGGCTCGCCGGCTGAGCAAGGCCGATGTCGACGAGCAGGTGTTGCAGGTGGCGCGGTTGCTGCACATCGAGCACCTGCTCCAGCGCAAGCCGGCGCAGATGTCGGGCGGCGAGCAGCAGCGCGTGGCGCTCGGGCGGGCGCTCGTGCGGGAGCCGCGGGCGTTTCTCATGGACGAGCCGCTCACCAACCTCGACCTCAAGCTGCGTGTCGAGATGCGGACCGAGCTGACACGCATCCACCGCTCGCTCGGGCGGACGTTCCTGTACGTGACGAACGATCAGGTCGAGGCCATGTCGATGGCCGACCAGGTGGCGGTGCTCCACGCCGGCTCCGTCCAGCAGGTCGGCACGCCGACGGAGATCTACGACCGCCCGGCGAACCGCTGGGTCGGGACGTTCGTCGGGTGGCCGCGCATGAACCTGCTGCCGTGCACCGCCAACGGGCGACTCTCGGGCAACGGCTGGCAGCTGCCGAATCCCGGCTTCGCCGTCGACGGCGACCGCCAGACGCTGCTCGGCGTGCGCGCGGAGGACCTGTCGCTCGACGTCCGGGACGAGTCGGCGACGCTCGCCGGCACGGTCTACGCGGTCGAGCCGCTGGGCGATCGCACGCTCGTCGACATCGAGATCGCCGACCAGCGGATCGTGGTGAAGGCGCCGCCCACGGCGTCGCAGCGCATCGGTGACAGCGTCCAAGTGTCGGTCGACCTCGACCGGGTCCACCTGTTCGACGCCGACGGGGAGGCGGCGATCCCACGGCGATGATCGACGCCACGGCTCCGGGGGCGCGGCGGGCGCACATCCTCAAGCGCATCCAGCGGGAGGGACGCGTGTCCCTGGCGGACCTCGCCAGCGAGCACGCGGTCTCAGCGGTGACCGTCCACCGCGACCTTCAGCTGCTCTCCGAAGAGGGGCTGCTGGAGCGCGTCCGCGGCGGCGCCCGGTCGCTGCCGGAGCCGCCGGCGCAGATCGAGACGGGCTGGAACGCGCGCCTGCGCGAGGCGGCGCCGGAGAAGGACGCCATCGCCGCGGCGGCGCGCGAGCTGATCGAGGACGGGTCGACGATCTTCATCGACGCATCGTCGACGGGCCTGGCGCTCGCGCACGCCATCGAGGTCCGCCCGCCGACCGACCTGACCTTGGTGACGAACTCGCCGGCGATCGCCCTCGGCCTGTCGGCGTCATCGATCCACGTCATCGTGGCGCCGGGGGAGCTCGACCAGCACATGCGCGTGCTGACCGGCCGGTGGACGATCGACTTCCTCTCGCGTCTCACCTTCGCCGCGGCGTTCGTCTCCGCCGCCGGCATCACGCTCGGCCACGGCCTCACCACGTCGCGGTCCGGGCTCGCCGACACGCTGAACGCCGCCGCCGATTCGGCGGAGCGGGTGGTCGGCCTGATGGACTCCACGAAGTTCGAGCGCTCCTCGCTCATGACGATCCGGAGCGCCACGGCGCTGGATCTGATCCTCACCGACGACCGGCTCGATCCCGCCGTCGCGGGAGCGTTCCGCGCCGCGGGGGTGAACCTCCAGGTCGTGTCCGGCGTGGCCGAGGCGAGCGACGCGGAGGCCGACTAGCCCGCCTCGGCTATCGTCGCGCCCGTGCGTCTCGCCCTGCTGACCCCGCTGCTCGCCCTCGCGGCGCTCGCGCTCCTCCCGGCGGGCGCCTCGGCCCAGAACCCGTGGCTCGAGCGGCGGGTGCTCAACATCGCCCACCAGGGCGGCGAGTCGGAGTTCCCCTCGAACACGATGTACGCGTTCAAGCGCTCGGTCCGCGCCGGTGCCGACATGCTCGAGCTCGACATCGGCGTCACGCGCGAGGGCGAGGTCGTCGTGATGCACGACACGACCGCGAACCGGACGACCAACGGCCGTGGAACGGTCGCGTCGCACACGCCTCAAGAAGCTGCGCAAGCTCGACGCGGCGTACTGGTTCGCGCCCGGCAACAAGGCCGACCCCTACAAGCACGGGCTCAAGCGCTCCGCCTATCGCTTCCGCGGCGTGGCCACCGGCAAGCGCAAGCCGCCGCGCGGCTTCAAGCGCAAGGACTTCCGCGTGCCGGCGCTCAAGCGAAGTGCTGCGCGCGTTCCCGCGCACGCCGATCACGATCGAGATCAAGGGGCGCACGAAGCAGGAGGAGACCGCCGAGTACGTGCGCAATGCGGAGGCGCTCGCGAAGGTGCTGAAGAGCACGAGCCGGCGGGACATCATCGTCGCCTCGTTCCGCCAGCAGGCGGTCGATCGCTTCCACGCGCTCGTCCCGGAGATCGCGCTCGCGCCCGGGATCGACGGCACCGCCGCGTGGCTGCTGGGCGGCGGCTCGCCGGGCCCCGGCGTCCAAGCCTTCCAGCTGCCGATCACGTTCCAGAACGGAGACCAGACGATCCAGGTCACGACCGCTGAGAACGTCGCCCGCGCGCACCGCGAGGGCTACGCCTGGCACACGTGGCTGTCGAACGACGGCGAGTCGGTCGCGACCTGGCGGACGCTGATCGACCAGTGTGTCGACGGCGTCATGACGTCGCGCCCCGTCGCGTTCGAGCGGACGTTGCGCGGCCACAGCGCCCCCGCCGCCTGCGGCTGATCATTGCCTACAAGGTATGTAGGGTTTGGCCATGAGAAGCCGCTCCCTCGTCGCCCTCCTTTCCCTCGTCGCCGCGCTCGCGCTCGCCGCGTGCGGTGAGGACGAGTCCTCCAACGAGCCCGCCGCGACCGAAACGGCGCAAGCCGACGCGTGCACCAAGGACAACCTCAAGACGCTCTCCCCGGGCACGCTCACCGTCGCGACCGACAAGCCGGCCTTCCCGCCGTACTTCGTCGACGACGATCCGACGAACGGCAAGGGCTTCGAGAGCGCGGTCGCGTATGCGATCGCCGAGGAGCTGGGCTTCACCAAGGACGAGGTGAAGTGGACCGTCGTGCCGTTCAACGCCTCCTACGCGCCCGGGCCGAAGCAGTTCGACTTCGACGTCAACCAGATCTCGATCACGGAGAAGCGGAAGAAGGCCGTCGACTTCAGCGCCCCGTACTTCACCGCTCCGCAGGCGCTGGTCGTCCCCAAGGGCTCGAAGCTCACGGACGCCAAGTCGCTGGCGGACGTGAGCAAGGCCCGCATCGGCGTCCAGGTCGGCACGACCTCGTTCGACGCCGTCGAGGAGGTCATCAAGCCCGAGAACGATCCGAAGATCTTCAACAACTCCACCGACGTCGTGACCGCGCTCAAGCAGGGGCAGGTCGACGGCGTCGTCGTGGACCTGCCGACCGCGTTCTACGTGACGGCGGCGCAGGTCGAGGGCTCGAAGATCGTCGGCCAGTTCGAGGCGCCCGGCGGCGACCAGTGGGGCGCGCTGCTGGCGAAGGACTCGCCGCTGACGGACTGCGTCTCGAAGGCGATCACGACGCTGGATTCCTCGGGCGAGCTCGAGAAGATCTATGAAGAGTGGCTCGGCGACGCCGCCGGTGCCCCCACGCTCGGCTGATCCGAGCGACCGCCGCGCGGTCCGGGAAGCGGAGCGGCGGCGCAAGGCACGACGCGGCGCCGGCATCAGCGTGGCCGCGTCGGTCGTGCTGTTCGGCGGCCTCGCCGCGCTCGTCCTGACCAGCACCGGCTGGCCGACGTTCCGCGACGCGTTCCTGTCCTGGGACGTCGCCACCGACTCGTTCGTCGACATCCTCAAGGCCTTCTGGCTGGACGTGAAGATCTTCCTGGTCGTCGAGGTCGCCGTGCTGGTCGTCGGGCTCGCCCTCGCGCTGCTGCGCACGACGTCGACGCCGGCGCTCGCCCCGCTCCGCCTGATCGCCGTCGGCTACATCGACTTCTTCCGCGGCATGCCGACGGTGATGCTCGTCTACCTGACCGCGTTCGGCATCCCGGCCCTCGCGGTGCCGGGCGGCGGGCTGGAGTGGCTGCCGACCAACCCGATCATCCTCGCGGGCTTCGGGCTGATGCTGAGCTACAGCGCCTACGTCGCGGAGGTGTTCCGCGCGGGCATCGAGTCGATCCACCCGTCGCAGCGCGCGGCGGCGCTGGCGCTCGGGCTGACCGAGACGCAGGCGTTGCGCCACGTCGTCCTGCCCCAGGCCGTGCGGCGCGTGCTGCCGCCGCTGCTCAACGACTTCGTCTCGCTCCAGAAGGACGCGGCGCTCGTCTCGATCGCCGGCCCGATCGAGGCGTTCCGCCAGGCGCAGATCATCCAGGGCGAGACGTTCAACTACACGCCGCTGGTGGTCGCGGGCCTGCTGTTCGTGGCCGTGACGATCCCGCTGGCTCGCATCGTCGACCGGCTGCAGGCGCGGCGCCCCGGCTTCGCGGGAGGCGTCAAGTGACGGCGGTCCTCGAGCTGCGCGGCGTGACCAAGGCCTACGGCGACGTGCCCGTGCTGCGCGGGATCGACCTGAGCGTCGACGAGCACCGCGCGATCGCCCTGATCGGCGCGTCGGGATCGGGCAAGTCGACGCTGCTGCGCTGCATCGACCTGCTCGAGGACATCGACGACGGGGACGTGCTGATCGACGGCGAGGTGGTCACCGACCCGAGCGTCGATCCGGTCGCGGCGCGCCGCCGCCTCGGCTTGGTGTTCCAGGCCTTCAACCTCTTCCCGCACATGACCGTGCTCGAGAACCTCACGCTCGCCCCGCAGCGCGCGCACGGCCTGGACCCGGCCGAGGCCACCGCTCGCGCGCGGGAGCTGCTCGCCCGCTTCGGGCTGGCCGGCCGTGAGGACGACCAGCCCGACCAGCTCTCCGGCGGCCAGCAGCAGCGGGTGGCGATCGCCCGCGCGTTCGCGACGCGTCCGCGCGCGCTGCTGCTCGACGAGATCACCAGCGCGCTGGATCCCGAGCTCGTCGGCGAGGTCATGGACGTGGTCCGGGAGCTCAAGGCCGAGGGCATGACGATGGTCTTCGCCACGCACGAGATGGGCTTCGCCCGCGAGGTCGCCGACGAGGTGTGCTTCCTCCACGAGGGGCTGATCGTGGAGCGAGGCGCACCCGAGGCCGTGCTCGGCGCCCCCCAGCGGCCGGAGACGCAGCGCTTCCTGTCTCGACTGCTCGACGCGCGCCGGCTGTAGCGGTTGACTCTCGGACTTCCGGTGCACTACGGTCGGCTGGTGATCGGTCGACTCGTCGTGGTGGTGCTGGCGATGCTCGCGCTGACGGCCGCGCCCGCCCACGCCACGCTCGCCTTCGGCCCGTCCGCGCCGCTGCCCGGCGGGGCGAGCGCCGACCTCGAGGTCGCCGACCTCGACGGCGACGGACTCACCGACCTCGCAACGGTCGCCGGCTCGGACGTCGTCGTCATGCGCGGCCTCGGTGACGGGACGTTCGCCCCGACGACGCTGTCGTTCGGCCAGCCGCTCAACGACCTCGCGCTGGGCGACCTCAACCGCGACGGCCGGCCGGACCTCTTCGCCACGTCGACCGTCGCCGACGATCTCCGCTTCCGCCTCTCACAACCCGGCGGCGGCTTCGGCGCCCTCCGCGTCGAGACCGGGCTGATCCCGGACGCGAACCACGACGTCGGCGGCCTGACGATCGCGGACCTGACCGGGGACGGGATCGTGGATGCCGCGTACACGGACCGCGGGAGCTTCGCCGCGCCGGCGAACGCGGCGGTGCGGGTGATGAACGGGACGGCCGGCTCCGACTTCGGAACTCCGGTCCTGGCGGGCCCGGCCGCGGTCGGCTCGCAGCCGTCGCGCGTCTCGGCGGGCGACGCGGACGGCGACGGCGACCTCGACCTGGTCGCGGGCCGGAGCTTCAGCTCGGCCGGCGGCGCGACCACGATCACCGTGTTCCAGAACAACGGCGGCAGTTTCGGCGCGGCCACGGTAGAGCCGGGCGCCGGCAACGCCGAGGATCCGCAGTTCGCCGACCTCAGCGGCGACGGCCTGCCCGAGATCGTCGTGGGGCTCGGCAGCTCGGTGGTCGTGATCCCGAACACGACGACGTCCGGCGGACCCCCGGGGTTCGGGGCCCCGGTGAGCACCGCGACGAACACGCAGCGCCCGCGCGACCTGGCGATCGTCGACATCGACCTCGACGGCGACCGCGACGTCTTCGCGAACTCGATCGACGTCCCGTCCGCCGGGGTACTGCTCAACAACGGCGCCGGCACGCTCGCGCCCGGCGTGCCGCACGCGGTCGGCGCCGACAACGCCCGGTCGATCGCCGCGGGGCGCTTCGACGGCGACGGCGCTCCCGACCTGGCGGTCACGATCTCCGACGAGGCCGGGCGCGTCGTGCTCAACGCGCCCCTGCTGTCGGCGGGCACGGTCACCGCGTTCGCCGAGCAGCCGCAGGGCACCACGAGCGCCCCCAAGACCGTCACGGTGACCAACGACGGCGAGGCGCCCTTGCGCGGCGCGGGCACCGCGCTCACCGGCGAGGACTTCATCGTCAGCGCCAACGGCTGCACCGGCACCGTCGCGCCGGGCGCGTCCTGCACGCTCGCGGTGCGCTTCGCGCCGACCGGGCCGGGCGCGCGCAACGGCTCGCTCCAGGTCGTCGGTAACGCGGGGTCGCAGACGACGATCGCCCTCAGCGGGACGGGCGGCGCGCTGCCGCAGGGCCCGCCCGGCGACGACGGCGCGACCGGGCCGCCGGGCCCTGCCGGGGCACAGGGCGCCACCGGCGCCACGGGAGCGCAAGGCCCGCCCGGGCCACAGGGAGCGACCGGAGCTCCGGGCGCCGCCGCGGGGCTGCCGCGCGTTACGTGCCGCGCGAGCCGCGTCCGCCGCAAGCGCGTGCGGATCCGGTGCACGGTCCGCGCCGCTCGCAGCTCGCGTGCCGTGCTGCGTGTCACGCGCGCCGGCCGCACGGTCTCGCGCGCGAGCGGCCGCGTCCGGCGCGGTCGCGCGACGCTGCGGACACGGAGCGGCGTCCGCGCCGGGCGCTACCGGGTGGTCGTCACGCTCGGCGTCACGACGGTCACGCAGGTCATCCGGGTCCGCTAGGGCCGGACGACCGGGCCGGTCTGGACCGCCTCGAGCGCGCTCGCGGGGATCGTCTTGATCCCGTTCAGCGCCTCGTCGTCCCAGCCCGGGTCGACGGCGCCGCCGACGTACACGCGCGACGAGCCGGCGTTGTCGGCGACCAGCGCGCCGTAGGTCTTCAAAGCGCGCGCGACGGCGAGCGCGTGGCCGCGCAGCCCGCTGATGTCGTAGCTCGCCTTCAGCCGCACCCGCAGGCCCATCGGCGGCTGGTCGGTGTCGGTGTTGTCCGACGCCCAGTGCGTCGCCGGGTGGATGTAGGCCTTCTGCGTGGTCGGGACGGTGATCCGCAGCGCGTGGTGGATGCCGCCGCCCTCGGCCTCGTCGCGACGCGCGAGCCCGGGCAGGATCGGGAGCCCGGCGGCGTCGGCGGAGGTCCAGCGCTCGGGGCGCAGCGCGTTCGACTTCAGGTCCCACGCCGCGCCGCTGTACGCGTTCCAGCCGGAGCCCGAGCGCTCGGCGGCGAACAGCTCGAACAGCTTGCAGTCGCCCTGGCGCAGCGTGAGCACGTGGCGGTCGCCGCCGCCCTCGACCGGCGCGTCGGGCGGGATCGGGTACGGCCCGGGGTCGGACTCGTCGGCGACCTCGAAGGTGATCGGCACGAGCGGCTGGGAGAACGGGACGCTCACGAACGGGATGCCGTACTCGCCACCGCCGCCGAAGTCGGGCCACAGCGTCATCGAGCCGAGCGAGCCGATGTAGTCGTGCGAGGTGTCGACCGGGTAGCCGGAGACGTCCGTGTTCCAGGGGTTGTCCTTCGGGAAGATCGGGCAGTCGCCGATCCGCGGGCTGCCGGCGAACGCGTCGCCGCCCGGCGTCCCGGGGCCGGGGGTCGGGGTGGCGGCGCGCGGCAGCGTTCGCACCGTCACGCGCCGCACCCGCGCGCAGCGCTTGCGGCGGCAGGCGCGCACCGAGTAGCGGTAGCGCGTCGCCGGCTTCACGCGGCGGTCGGCGAAGCGGCGGCGGTTGCGCTTCAGGCGCACCTTGCGGCCGGTCCGGCGCACCTCGTAGCGGGTCTCGCCGCGCGAGCGGTCGCGCCAGCTGAGCTTGACCGCCGACGCCGACGCCGTGGCGCGCAGCTTGCCGACGGGCCGCAGCTTCGCCTCCGCGGGGGCGGCGGCGAGCAGTGCCAGCACGATGGCGGCGACGACGGCTCTCATGCCGACACATTCGACACGATCGCCCGGATCACTTGAGCCGAGGCTCAGGCAGCGGCCAGATCGGCCTCGACCAGCCGGTTCCACTCCGGCTTGTCCTCGCGCCAGCCTTCCTCGGTGCGCTGCTGCTTCCAGTAGCCGGAGATCGAGACGGTCTCCCGCGGAACCTCGCGTTCCGCGAGCAGGTGGCGGCGGACGGCGCGCACCGCGCTCGCCTCGCCGTGGACGAACGCGTGCACCGCGCCCGCCGGGAAGTCGAGCGAGCGGACCGCGTCGGCGAGCCGCTCGTCGCCGCCGCCGTGGAGCCACTGCACGCGCAGGTCGCCGGGCGACTCGAGCGCCACCTCGTCCTCCGGGCCGCCGACCTGGAGCAGCACGTGTACCGGCCGGCCCGCCGGGATCCGCGGCAGCGACGCGGAGATCGCCGGCACGACGCTCGGGTCGCCGTCGCTCCCGTGCACGACGAAGTCGATCGTCAGCCGCTCGCCATCCCAGTCGCGCACCGTGTAGGTGCGGGTCTTCAGACCGTCGCCGGCCGGGAACTGCAGCTTCACGTATGACACTAGCGGCTCAACCCGCGCGCGCCCCGATCCGCTCGAGCCGCATCGTCGCCGTCAGCGCGTGGCCCTCCATCCGCTCCGCGGTGGCGACCGCCTCGATCGTCGGCGCGATGCGGCGCGTGCCCTCCTCGGTGAGCTGCT
Organism: uncultured Solirubrobacteraceae bacterium; assembly: GCA_963811595.1. Classification (GTDB taxonomy): domain Bacteria; phylum Actinomycetota; class Thermoleophilia; order Solirubrobacterales; family Solirubrobacteraceae; genus DASQFQ01. The sequence goes on along the minus strand of CAWERW010000015.1, from coordinate 634,622 downwards.
GGTAGGTGCAGGTCTTGAGGAACTTGCCGACCCACAGCCCGCCCGTGTAGCGCGCGGCGCCCATCGTCGGCAGGACGTGGTTGGTGCCCACGCCCTTGTCGCCGTAGGCGACCGTCGCCTGCTCGCCGAGGAACAGCGAGCCGTAGTTGCGCAGGCGGTCGAGGTAGGTCGGCAGCTTGTCCTCCGCCACCTGCACCTCGAGGTGCTCGGGCGCGTACTCGTCGGAGAGCGCCATCGCCTCGTCGTCACCGTCGACGACCGCGACCGAGCCGTGCTTCTCCCACGCCTCGCCCGCGACCTCCGCGGTCGGCCATGTCTCGAGCAGCCGGTCGACCTGGCGGAGCGCCTCCTCGCCGAGCTCGCGCGACGTCGTGACGAGGATGCACGGCGAGCCGGGGCCGTGCTCGGCCTGGCCGAGCAGGTCGGCGGCCACGAGCTCGGGGTCGGCGCTCTCGTCGGCGATGATGAGGATCTCCGTCGGGCCCGCGAGCAGGTCGATGCCGACCTTCCCGAACAGCTGGCGCTTGGCCTCGGCCACGTAGGCGTTGCCGGCGCCGACGAGCATGTCGACGGGCGGCAGGTCCTCGATCCCGAACGCCATCGCCGCGAGCGCCTGCACGCCGCCGAGGCAGACGATCTCGTCGGCGCCCGACGTCGCCATCGCGTGCAGCATCGCCGGGTGCATGCCCTCGCCCTTGTGCGGCGGCGCGCAGGCCACCACGCGCTCGACGCCGGCGACCTTGGGCACGATCACGGTCATGAACGCGGAGGCGAGCATCGGGTAGCGCCCGCCCGGCACGTAGGAGCCGACGTTGACGATCGGGACGTGGCGGTGGCCGAGCACCACACCCGGCTGCGTCTCGATCTCGAGGTCGGTCATCGTCGCGCGCTGCGCTTCCGCGAAGGCGCGGATCTGCTCCTGGGCGAAGGCGATGTGGTCGCGCAGCTCCTCGTCGAGCGACTCGGCCGCGCGGTCGATCTCGTCCTGGCGGACGACGAACGAGTCGGGCTCCCACTTGTCGAGGTCACGCGAGTACTCGCGGACGGCGTCGAGGCCTTCCTTCTCGACGCGCAGCAGCATCTCGGAGACGGTCTTGCGGACCTCCTGGGACGCTTCGGGGTCGTACATCGGGGTCTGCTTGAGGTACTCGGCCATGGGTCGAATCTCCCCGCGGTGCGATGCTGCAAACGTGTTCACCCCCTTCCACCGCGGCGGCTCCGGCTCGCCGATGGTCCTCATCCACGGCTTCACCGACACGTGGCGGACGTGGGAGCTCGTGCTGCCCGCGCTCGAGCGCGAGCACGACGTGCTCGCCCCCGCGCTGGTCGGCCACGCCGGCGGACCGCCGCTCGAGGGCGAGATCACACGCGAGACACTCCCCGACGCGCTCGAGCGCGCGATGGACGAGGCGGGCTTCGAGACGGCGCACATCGTCGGCAACTCGCTCGGCGGCTACCTCGCGCTCCAGCTCGCCGCCCGCGGCCGCGCGCGCACCGTCGTCGCGCTCGCGCCGGGCGGCGGCTGGGCGGAGGACGACGACTCCTACCGCGAGACGCTCGACTGGTTCCCGGCGCTGCAGAAGCAGCTCGAGCCGTTGCTGCCGTACGCCGACCAGTTCCTGGCCACGCCCGAGGGCCGCCGCCGCGCGACGCTCTTCACGACCGTCAACTACGAGCACATCCCGGCCGAGCTGCTCGCGCACCAGACGCGCGGCGTCGTCGCCGCCGAGGGCGTGGTGCCGATGACGGAGTACGCGATGCGCGAGGGCTACCACCTCGACGCGGAACGCATCACCTGCCCCGTGCGCGTCGTGTGGGGAACGGAGGACAAGCTGCTGCCGTGGCCGTCGGCTGCCGAGCGCTTCCGCACGGACTGGGTCCCGAACGCCGACTGGGTCGTGCTCGACGACGTCGGCCACAGCCCGCAGCTCGACGTGCCGCTCGAGACGGCGCAGCTGATCCTCGACTTCACCCGCCCTTAGTGGGCCTTCCCGCAACGTTCCACCCGAAATCGGCGGCCGCCGATCACCGCCAGGCGGCGTCCTCGACCACTCGAAATACCAGGGGTATTCCTTCGGGTCTGCGTCCTTGCCTGGCGGCGCCGGCGTCCGGTCTTTCGAGTGCAACGTCACGAGAAGACCCACTAGGTGGGATCTCGGGGATGCCCTAGGGGCATTCCCGATAGGCAGCGGGGCGGCCGGGCGGGAGGCTCGCGGCCATGTCCTCCCTCACGCGCTGGGTCCTCGCGCACAAGCGCACCGTCGTCCTCTTCTGGATCGCCATGACCGTCGCCGGCGTCGCCGCCGCGGGCCCGGCCTCCCGGGCGCTCACGCTCGAGTTCTCGATCCCCGAGAAGGAGGGCTCGCTCACCAACCTCGAGCTCGCGAAGCGCTACGGCGGCACCGGCGGCGACGCGATGCCGCTCCTGCCCGTGGTCGAGCTGCCGAAGGGGAAGACCGTCGCCTCCCCGGGCGTCAAGCGCGACCTCGCGAAGGTCGACTCGACGCTTGCGCAGGCGCTCCCCGGCGCCCGCATCGCCTCCTATCCCTCGACCGGCGACCGCGCGTTCGTCTCGCGCGACGGGCAGACCGTCTACGCGCTCGTCTACGCGACCGGCGCGGACCGCGACGACTTCGGGACCAACACCGAGGCGGCGCGCAAGGCGAGCGCCGCGCTGGCGACGACCACCGTCGGCGGCGCGCCCGTCCACGTCACCGGCTTCGACTCCCTGTCGCAGGAGAGCGGCGGCGACAACGACGGGCCCGGCGTGCTCGCCGAGGCGATCGTCGGCGGGCTGGGCGCGCTCATCGTGCTGCTGTTCGTGTTCGCGTCGGTGCTGGCCGTCGTCCCGCTCGTGATGGCCGTCGTGTCGATCATGACCAGCTTCGTGCTGCTGCTCGGGCTCACGCAGATCACCTCGGTGTCGCCGGTCGTGCAGTTCCTGATCGCGCTGATCGGGCTCGGCGTGGCGATCGACTACGCGCTGCTCGTCGTCTCGCGCTGGCGTGAGGAGCGCGCCCACGGCCGCGAGGGCGACGAGGCCGTGCAGCGGGCGATGGAGTCCGCCGGCCGCTCCGTCGTGTTCAGCGGGCTGACGGTGGCGATCGGGCTGTTCGCGCTGTTCGTGCTGCCCGTGCCGTTCCTGCGCTCGATGGGGTACGGCGGGATGCTGATCCCGCTCGTCTCGACGGTCGTCGCGATCACGCTCCTGCCCGTCGTGCTCTCGACGCTCGGGCCGCGGCTGGACTGGCCGCACATGCGCACGGACGACAAGGCGAGCCGCGCGTGGACGCGCTGGGCCGAGGCGGTCCAGCGCCGCCGCTGGGCGGCCGCGAGCGCCGGGCTGGTGACGATCCTCGCGCTCGCCGGCGCCGCGCTCGGGCTGCAGCTCGGGACCTCCGACGCCTCGACGATCGCCAAGTCCGGCAGCGCCAAGACGGGCCTCGAGGCGCTCGAGCGCGCGGGCATCGGCGAGGGCGCGCTGGCCCCGCACGAGATCCTCGTCGACGGCGCGACGGCCCCCGCGAAGGTCGTGGCCGCGCTGCGCGACGTCGACGGCATCCACGGCGCGGTCGCGCCCGCGGAGTGGCGCCGCGGCGGCACGGCGGTCGTCGACGCGATCCCGGTCGCCGACAGCGGCAGCGACGCCGGCCGCGACACGCTGACCGGCGTGCGCGACGCCGCCCACGCGGCCGGCGCCGACGTCCGCGTCGGCGGCGGGCCGGCGGCCAACGCGGACTTCATCGACGCGATCTACGGGAGCTTCCCGCTGATCCTTGCCCTGATCGGGTTCACCACCTTCATCCTGCTCGCCCGCGCGTTCCGCTCGCTGCTGCTGCCGCTGAAGGCGATCATCCTCAACGTCCTCAGCGTCGCCGCCGCGTGGGGCGTGGTCGTGCTCGTGTGGCAGTACGGCTACGGCTCGGAGCTGATCTGGGGGATCGAGGCGACCGGCGCGATCCCGTCGTGGATGCCGCTGATCATCTTCGCGTTCCTGTTCGGGCTGTCGATGGACTACGAGGTCTTCATCCTCGCCCGCATGCGCGAGGAGTACGACCGCACCGGCTCCACGAGCACCGCGGTGGTCCAGGGGCTGGGGCGGACCGGCCGGCTCGTCACGAGCGCGGCGCTGATCCTGTTCCTCACGTTCGTCTCGATGGCGTCCGGGCCGGAGACCGAGGTGAAGATGCTCGCCACCGGCCTCGCGGCGGGCATCCTGATCGACGCGACGATCATCCGCGCCCTGATCGTGCCCGCCGTGATCTCGCTGATGGGCCGCTGGAACTGGTGGATGCCGCGCTGGTCGGCGCGCCTGCTGCGGGTGCAGCCGTCGGCCGGCTAGCGCCCGCCTGAAATGAGAAGAGCCGCCGCGCCGTTGGGGCGGCGCGACGGCTCCTGTCGGTTCGAGAACCGAGTCCGGCTTACGGCAGCGGGCCCGCCACGAACGGCTCGGTCCCGAGCGCGAGATCGGCGGCGGGACCGCCGTTCGCGCGCATGTAGTTGAACTCGCGCTGCAGGTCGCCGACGCCGTTGGAGCCGGTGACCGGCGCGATCGCGACCGTGCTCAGCGTGCCGAGCGCGGCTCCGGTCTTGGAGAGGAACGCGCTGCCCGAGTCGCCCGGGATGCCGGGGGTGAGCGTGTAGACGGTGTGCGACCAGCCGTTGCCGGCCTGGCCGAGGCTGTAGCCCTCCTTCGGGCTCAGCAGAGTGACGCCGCCGCGCAGGCTCGAGTTGCCGTACGAGTAGACCTTGTCGCGCAGCGCGGTCGACGCGCCGAGCGCGTTCGGGCCGCCCCACTTGGGCACCGACGGGTTGACCTTCCCGTGGTCGGCCGGGTTGAGCTTGACGAGCGCGAAGTCGTTGTAGTCGCACGCGTCGACGTTGGTCTCGCCACGGGCCTGCATGGTGATCCACGAGGAGTAGGCGAGCGAGCCGGGCTGGCTGGCCCCATTGACCTCGACCGGCGTGCCGAGCGGCAGCGAGCCGGCGTCGCAGCCGTTCGTGTCGGTCGCGGCGCCCGTGCCGGAGCAGTGGGCGGCCTGGCCGATGTAGATGTCGCTCGCGTCGTAGAAGACGAAGTTGGCGGTGCACTGCCCGCCCTCGGTGTAGGTCTGCACGCCCGGATGGATCGTGGCGGACGAGGCGGGCGCCCACGTCGGTGCCGCGGAGGCGGCGGCCGGCGCGATGGCGCCGACGGCGAGGACGCAGACAAGTACGGCGAGACGCCGGTGCATTCGGAGAAGACCCCCTGCTAGGGATGAATGGGAGATGACGACGATCGCGACCTCCCGCGGCCGCAACCGTCTGTTGTTGCGCCGGTACCCCGTTTTCGGGATCGACGAACCGTCAGTAGTCGACGTCCTCCGGCGTCGCCCGGTGCTTCCAGTAGCCCATGATCGAGACGGCGGCGTCCGGCCGCTCGGCCTTCACGTAGCGGCGGATGTCGCGCATGGAGAGCGCCTCGCCGCCGCCCCACACCTGTAGGCGGCCCTCCGGCAGCTCGAGCTCGCGCACCGCGTCGAACAGCACCGACGTCGTGCCGGTCGGCTCCGGGCCGCGCAGGACCCAGCGCAGGTCGGCGGCGGCCTCCGTGGCGACGGCCTGGCGCTCGGCCTCGTCGGCGACCTCGGCGAACGCGATCACCGGCCACCCCGCCGGCAGCGTCTCGAGGATCGCCAGCAGCGCCGGCAGGCCGGTCTCGTCGGCCACGAGCAGTCGCCCACTCGGCGTCCGCGGTCCGGCTCCCAGTGCACGCGCGGCCCGGCGAAGCCGACCACGTCGCCGGGCGACGCGCGGATCGCCCACGCCGACGCGCGCCCGAGGTCGCCGTGCAGGTAGATGTCGACGTCGATCGTCGCGCGGGCCGGGTCGAAGCCGCGGACCGTGAAGTTGCGCCAGTGCTGCTCGGGCTTGCCGTCGGGGAAGCGCCAGCCGAGCTGCGGCAGCACGAGCTCCTCGCCGTCGTTGGCCCAGCCGAGCGTGAGGATCTCGCCCGGCTGCTCGATCCCGGGGTCGGCGAACGCGGCGTGATGCAGCGTGAAGCGCGTCATCGTGGGCGTCAGCGGACGGATCTCGGTCACGACCGCCTGCCCGGTGTGGAGCGGGAACGGGCGGGTCATCGGCGCGCGGGGACGACCAGCGGGAGCCCGGTCTCCGGGTCGGGGATAACGCGGCAGCGCAGCCCGAACACGCGCTCCACGAGCTCCGCGTCGACGATCTCGGCCGGGTCGCCCTCGGCGACGATCGCGCCCTCGCGCATCGCGATCAGGTGCGTGGCGTAGCGGCAGGCGTGGTTGAGGTCGTGGAGCACGACGACGACCGTGTGGTCGTGGTCCTGGTGCAGGTCGGCGCACAGGTCGAGCACTTCGAGCTGGTGCGCGATGTCGAGGAACGTCGTCGGCTCGTCGAGCAGCATCAGCGGCGTCTGCTGGGCGAGCACCATCGCGAGCCACACGCGCTGGCGCTGGCCGCCGGAGAGCTCGTCGACCGCGCGGGTCGCGAGGTCCTCGACGCCCGTGCGGCGCATCGCGAGCGCGACCGCCTCCTCGTCGGCGTCCGACCACTGGCGAAGGAGGCCCTGGTGCGGGTAGCGGCCGCGGGCGACGAGGTCGGCGACCGTGATCGCGTCGGGCGCGAGCGGGCTCTGCGGCAGCAGTCCGAGCCGCCGCGCGACCTCCTTCGTGTTGTACGAGCCGATCGCCTCGCCGTCGAGGACGACCGTGCCGCCCTGCGGCTTGAGCATCCGCGCGAGCGCGCGCAGCAGCGTCGACTTGCCGCACGCGTTGGGGCCGACGATGGCGGTGAACGAGCCGTCGGGGATCGTCGCGTCGAGATCCTCGGAGACGACGCGCTGGTCGTAGGCGAGCGTCAGCTTCTCTCCGCGCAGGCGGGTCATGCGCGCCACTCCCGCAGCAGCAGGTAGACCAGGTAGACGCCGCCGAGCACGCCGGTCATCACGCCCACCGGCAGCTGGATGTCGCCGAACAGCCGCTGGCTCGCGCAGTCGGCGCCGAGCAGCAGCACGCCGCCCATCAGCCCCGCGCAGGCGACGTTCGGCCCGGTCGCGCGGGTGAGCCGGCGCGCGATCTGCGGCGCCGCGAGCGCGACGAACACGATCGGCCCCGCCGACGCGGTGGCGACCGCGCACAGCGCGACCGCGACCATGATGAGCGCGAGCCGCGAGCGCTCGATGCTCACGCCCAGCGCGCGCGCCGCCTCGTCGCCGAGCTCGAGCATCCGCAGCTCGCGTGCGAGCAGCGCGATCAGCGGGGCGAGCAGCACGAGCGCGACGGCGATCGGGCGCACGTGCTCCCAGCCGCGGCCGTTGAGCGTGCCGGTCAGCCACACCTGCGACTCCTGGGCCTGCTCGAGCGTCGAGCGGGTGAGCAGGTAGTCCGTGACCGCGACGAGCATCGCGGCGATGCCGATCCCGACGAGCACGAGCCGGTACCCCTGGACGCCGCCGCGGTAGGACAGCCCGTAGACGAGCACCGCGGTGACGAAGCCGCCGATGACGGCGCTGCCGGCGATCGCGAACGTGCCGCCGCCGAAGACGACGATCTGGATCACGGCGGCGGCCGACGCCCCCTGGATGAAGCCGACGATGTCGGGGCTGCCGAGCGGGTTGCGCGTGATGCTCTGGAAGATCGCCCCCGAGGCGCCGAGCGCGATGCCGATCAGCAGCCCGCACAGCGCGCGCGGCAGCCGCAGCGTCTCGATCACGAAGCTGGTGGCGCGGTCGCCGCCGCCGAGCAGCGTCGCGACCACCTCGCCGGGCGGGATCGCGATCTCGCCGGTCCCGACCGACCACACGACGAGCGCGAACAGCGCCGCCGTGAGCGCGAGACCGACCCCGATGCTGCGGTTCGCGACGGTCACAGCTGCGCGATCCTCCGCCGGCGCACGATGGCGATGAACACGGGCGCGCCGATGATGGCGCTGACGATCCCGACCTCGAGCTCGCCCGGCCGGTTGACCACGCGCCCGACCACGTCGGCGCCGAGCAGCAGCACCGGCGCCAGCAGCGCCGAGTAGGGCAGCACCCAGCGCTGGTCGGGCCCGGTGATCGCGCGCGCGACGTGCGGCACCGTGAGGCCGATGAACACGATCGGCCCGGCCGCCGCGGTCGCCGCGCCGCACAGCAGCGTGATCGCGATCCCGCTGAGCACGCGCGTGCGCGCCAGGCTCGCGCCGAGCGCGCGCCCGGCCTCGTCGCCGAGGCCGATCGCGTTCAGCGGCCGCCCGAGCGCGAACGCGAGCAGCAGCCCGACCGCCACGAACGGCGCGATCTGCGCGCTCAGCGAGGCGTCGTGGCCGGCGAGCGCGCCGACCTGCCAGAAGCGGTAGAGGTCGAGCGTGTCGCGGTCGACGAGGATCAGCGCGTGGACGTAGGCGTAGAGCGCGAACGTGATCGCGGTCCCCGCCAGCGCGAGGCGGACCGGCGTCGCGCCGCTGCGCCCCGCGGCGCCGACGGCGTAGACGACGACCGACGCGATCGCGGCGCCGGCGAACGCGAACCACACGTACACGAGCGGGCTGGTGGCGCCGATCAGCGCCGTCGCCGTCACCACCGCCGCGGCCGCGCCCGCGTTGACGCCGAGCAGCCCGGGGTCGGCGAGCGGGTTGCGGGTCAGCGCCTGCATCAGCGCGCCGCCCACGCCGAGCGCCGCGCCGACGACGAGGCCGAGGATCGTGCGCGGGATGCGCAGGTCGTGGACGATGATCGCGTCATCCGAGCCGTCGGGCTGCCAGACCAGGCTCCACACCTCCGCGACGCCGATCGGCCGCGCGCCGACGCTGACGCTGAGGAGCAGCACCAGCGCCAGCCCGGCGAGGATCGCGGCCAGCCCGGCGGCGCGGGTGCTCACGCCAGCGCGTCGCGCAGGCCAGGTACCACCTCGCGCAGCTGGAACGGCTGCGACAGCACGGACGAGTAGGACATCGCGATCGCGAGATCGGGGTCGTCGATGGTCACGACGCGCCCGTCGCGCACGACCTCGAGGTTCTTGTAGGACCGCGAGCTCTCCAGGCGCTTGACCTGCGGCTTGCGCACGGCGACGAGCACGAGCGCGTCGGCGGTGTCGAGCAGGTCGAGCCGCTCGGCGCTGATCTGCGAGTAGAACTGGCCCTTGAAGAGCTTCTCGATCTCGGCCGGCATGGTCAGGCCGAGGTCGCCCAGGAAGCGCGTGCGGACGTCGTTCTCGGCGAAGATGTAGACGCCGCCGTCGTCGTCGGGGTCGATCAGCACGACCTTGCTCGTGGCGAACTTCGGGTTGTCCGCGGCCGCCTTCTTGAGATCGGCGTGGGCCTGGTCGACGAGCTTCTGCGCGTCGGCCTTGCGGCCGAGCGAGCTGCCGACCTGCAGCGCCATCGTGTCCCACGGCACCGTGTAGGGCGCGAAGCCCTTGGGCGGCGGGACGGTCGGCGCGAGGTCGGAGAGCTTCTTGTAGTCGGGCTGCTTGAGGTCGTACTCGACGGCGGTGATGAGGTCGGGACGCGACGCGGCGACCTTCTCGAACTCGAGCTCCTGGTTGCTCGCGACGACCGGCTTCTCGCCGCGCAGCTTCTCGCGCGACCACGGCGCGACGCCGCCATCGGCCTTCCAGCGCGGGTCGATGTCGGGGACGAGGACCGGGCTGACGCCGAGCGCGAGCAGCGTGTCGACGTCGCCGCCGCCGTAGGTCGCGACCCGGCCGGGCGCGTTCTCGACCGTGGTCGTGCCGAACTTGTGGGCGACCTGGGCGGGGAAGTCGCCGTCGCCCGCCGCGGGCTTGCTCGAAGGCGCGTCGCTGTCGGAGCCGCAGCCGGCGAGCGCGAGGCCCGCCACACCGGCGCTCGCGAGGAAGCCGCGGCGTGTGAGGATCGGGTCGTGGGTCATGGCTTAGGGCACCCTAACAAGCATGGTGTTAGGGTGCCCTAATGCGACGCGCTCTACTCCTCCTGCTCGTTCTCCTCGCCGGTTGCGGCGAAGACGAGACGGCGAGCACGCCGGCGGGCGGCGACGGCGCGTTCCCGGTCGAGATCGAGCACGCGCTGGGCACGACGACGATCCCGGAGGAGCCGAAGCGGATCGTCGTCGTCGGCTACACCGACCAGGAGCCGCTGCTCGCGATGGGCATCAAGCCCGTCGGCGCGATGGACTGGTTCGGCCAGGGCACGTTCGCCAAGTGGCCGTGGGAGCGCGACGCCTGGGGCGGCGAGCCGCCGGCGATCGTCAGCTCGAAGTCGTACGAGATCGACTTCGAGAAGGTCGCCGCGCAGCGGCCCGACCTGATCCTCGGCGTGTACGCGGAGATCAAGAAGCCCGACTACGAGAAGCTCTCCCAGATCGCGCCCACCGTGGCGCAGGCCGAGGGCGTCGCGTACACGACGCCGTGGCGCGACATGACGCGCACGATCGCGAAGGCCGTCGGCCGCACGGACGAGGGCGAGCGGCTGATCGAGCAGACGGAGGCGCGCTTCGCGGCGTTCCGCAAGGCGCATCCGGAGGCCGCCGAGCAGGTGGCGCTGGTGGTCGACGCCGGGGAGGCGCCGAAGAGCTACTACCCCTTCAGCTCCAAGGACCCGCGCGGCCAGTTCCTCGGCGAGCTCGGCTACAAGCCGTCGGCGGAGATCGACAAGCTGACCGGCAAGACGTTCGGGACCGAGATCGCCAAGGAGCGCGTCGACCTGCTCGACGTCGACCGGCTGTTCCTGCTGATCGACGCGCCGGCCCGCAGGCGGCTCGCCGAGGACGCGCTGTTCAACCGGCTCGACGTGGCGAAGGACGGGCGCGTGACCGACCTCGCCTACTACACGTCGGACCAGCTCGGCGCGGCCGTCGCGTTCAACTCGGTGCTGAGCATCCCCTACGCCGTCGACGGCATCGAGAAGAGCCTCGCCGGCGAATAGGCTCCGGCCCGCATGCGGGCCGTGGTCTACGAGGCGTTCCGGGCGCCGCTCCGGGTCGAGGTGGTGGCCGACCCGTCGCCGCCCCCACACGGGGCGGTCGTGCGCGTCGAGGCGAGCGGGCTGTGCCGCTCGGACTGGCACGGGTGGATGGGCCACGACCCGGACATCGGCGCGTTCCCGCACGTGCCGGGTCACGAGCTCGCCGGGGTGGTCGAGGCGGTCGGCGCCGAGGTGCGCGGCTGGCGCGCCGGGGCGCGCGTGACGGTCCCGTTCGTGTGCGCGTGCGGCGCCTGCGAGCAGTGCGCGGCCGGTAACGAGCAGATCTGCGACCGCCAGCGCCAGCCCGGCTTCACGCACTGGGGCTCGTTCGCCGAGCTCGTCGCGCTCGACTGGGCCGACGTCAACCTCGTGGCGCTGCCCGACGCGGTCGACGCCGCGGCGGCGGCGGGGCTCGGCTGCCGCTTCGCGACGGCCTACCGCGCGGTCGTCCAGGTCGGCCGCGTGCAGCCGGGGGAGTGGGTCGCCGTCCACGGCTGCGGCGGCGTCGGGCTGTCCGCGGTGATGATCGCCGCGGCGCTGGGCGCGCGCGTGGTGGCGCTCGACGTGGCGGACGGCGCGCTGGAGGCGGCCCGCGCGTCGGGCGCGGAGCTGACCGCGCCGGCGGGCTCCGACGTGCGCGAGCTCACCGGCGGCGGCGCGCACGTGAGCCTCGACGCGATCGGCGCCGAGGCGGCGTGCGCGGCCTCGATCGCCGGCCTGCGCAAGCGCGGGCGCCACGTCCAGGTCGGGCTGCTCCCCGACCCGCCGCGGCTGCCGATGGACCTCGTGATCGCGCGCGAGCTCGAGCTGCTCGGCTCGCACGGCATGGCGGCGCGCGCCTACCCGGAGCTGCTGGCGCTCGTCGAGGCGGGCCGGCTGCGCCCGGGCGACCTCGTCGCGCGCGAGATCGGGCTCGACGACGTGCCGGCCGCGCTCGCCGCGATGGGCGAGGGCGGGCCGCCCGGCGTGACGATCATCCGTCCCTAGAAGATCCCGACGAGCGCGAAGACGCCGACGATCGCCGCCCACAGCACGAGGGCGAGCAGCAGCTTCGCGCCGAAGCGCGCGCTCAGAACAGCTCCCCGAACTGGTCGATGACGACGATCACCGACAGCACGCCGAACGTCAGGAACGCGATCACGAGCATCCCGAGCCGGACGCCGCGGATCTTCAGGCTCTCCGGCATGAACTTGCGGTTGATCGCGATCAGCAGCCCGGAGTAGATGAACATCACGATGCCGCTGAGGCACGCGGCGAGCACGACGAGCGTGAGCGGCTGGTCGAAGCCGGCGAGCAGGATCAGGATCCCGAAGGCGATGATGCTCCAGACGACGAGGAAGTAGAGCTTGCTCTCCGTCCAGCGCTCGGACTGCTGGAAGTAGCCGACGATCAGCACGTCCGCCACGAGCCGCGAGACGTAGTCGAGGATCCCGAGCGCGGCGGCGAACAGCGAGATCGCGCCGATCAGCCAGAACAGCGTCCCGAACCACGGGCCGACGATGTCCTTGAGCGCGTTGCCCTCGGCCTGGATGAAGTCGAAGTTCGCCTCGTCGAAGTCGCCGCCGTAGACGGTCGAGCGGGCGACGAGCGAGAACACGATGATCGTGATCGCGCCGATCAGGAAGAACGTCACGAACTGCTCGATGTTCGCCTTGCGCCACCAGTCGCGCCAGCGCGCCATGTTGCGGTGGTCGGGCTTGAAGACGTAGCCCTGGCCGGACGGCGCCGCCTCCTCCTCGCCGGAGATCGGCGACACGATGCGCGGCGCGTACTTGCCCATGCCGAAGCCCTTGTCGCGGATCCAGTTGGAGACGACGAGGTTGTTCGTGCCGCCGGCGCCCGCGAAGGCGAGCGCGCCGAGCAGCAGGGCGAAGTCGAGCTCGCCGGGGAACTGCCCGGCCTTCGTCACGACCTGGTCGAGCTCGCCCCACGCGTCGGCGTTGACGGCCGCCACCAGCGCGACGACGAGGAACACGAGCACCAGGCCGACCTTCACGAACTCGGTCTTCTCGATCGTCTGGTAGACGACCGGCGAGGCGCTCAGCGCGACCCCGATCGCGAGCATCGCGGGGATCGCGATCCAGCGCGCGTTGTCAGCGTCGCCGCCGAAGATGAACAGCGTCGCGGTCGACGCGCTCGTGGCCCACGCGGGCCACATGTTGGGGACGATCGCGCACGCGACCATCACGAGCCCGAGCGGCTTCCACAGCCGCTGGAAGCCGGTGATCGCGGTCTCGCCGGTGGCGAGCGTGTAGCGCTCGACCTCCATGTTGATGAACAGCTGGAGCGTGAGCCCGGCGATCGCCGCCCACAGGAACGCGAGGCCGACCTGCGAGGCGATGTAGGGGAACAGGATGTACTCGCCGGAGGCGATGCCGACGCCGACGAGGATCACCCCGGGGCCGATCATCCTGCCCAGCGACGGAGCCGACGGAAGCTCGCGCTCCTCGACCGGCCCGATGCCCGCGTCGGGGATCTGAGCCGGTGCTTCGGTGGTGGCCATCAGCTCGTGCGCCCCAGCGCTTGCAGCGCCGTCGGCAGCAGCGTCAGCTCGGGCACGTGCGCGCTGGGCGGCAGCGCGCACAGGAACGCGCAGACCTCGGCGACCTCTTCCGCCGTGAGCGCGATCGCGCGGTCCTCGGCGGACGGCGGCTTCGGGCGGTTGTCCAGGATCGGCGTGTCGACCACGCCCGGCGCCACCACCGAGAAGCGCACGCCGGTCTCGCGGTCGAACTCCTCGAGCGTCGCGCCGCGCGCGAACGCGAGCACGCCGGCCTTGGTCGCCTGATACGCGGGGCCGGAGATGTCCGGCCACGAGCCCGACACCGAGCCGACGATCACGACGACGCCCTTGGCGGCCCGCAGCGCGGGCAGGGCGGGCGAGACGAGGTTGTAGATGCCGTCGAGGTTCGTGCGCATGAGCGCGTCCCAGCTCTCCGGCGAGAGGTCCTCGAGGTGGCGGTCCTTGACGTTCACCCCCGCCGCGAGCACGAGCGCGTCGATCCGCTCGTGGGCGAGCGCGGCGGCCGACGCCTCGCGGTCGGTGACGTCGAGCGCGCGGGCGTCGACATCGCGGCCGCCGAGACCGTCGACCATCGCGTCGCGCCGGCGGGCGAACGCGGTCACCTTGGCGCCGAGGTCGTGCAGACGCGCGGCGGTCGCGAGCCCGATGCCGCTCGACGCGCCGCTGACCACCGCGCTCCGGCCCTCGAGGGCGCCGTCCGCGACGATCATGCGAGGAACACCTTGAGCCGCTCGGACGGACCGGAAGCCAGCTCCGCGAACGCTTCGGGGCCGGCGTCGAGCGGCTGCACCGGCTCGAGCTCCCCGAGCCCGGCGCGGCCGGCGAGCAGCAGCGCCAGCGCCTCGTCGTAGTCGGCGTCGCTGTAGGCGTAGGAGCCGCGCAGCGTGATGCCGCGGCGGATGAGGTCGTGGAACGGCAGCGAGGTCTCGTCGCTCGCGAGCCCGACCAGCACGGCGCAGCCGCCGGGGCGCACGTGCTCGACCGCGAGCCGGCGCGTCGCGTCGGCGCCGGCCGCGTCGAGGACGACGTCGAGCCCGCGCGGAAGCTCCTCCGCCGAGGCGAACGTCGCGTGCGCGCCGAGCGACGCGGCGGCCGCGCGCCGCGCCTCGTGCGGCTCGAGCACGCCGGCCCAGCTCGCGCCGCCGAGCAGCGCCGCCTGCAGCGTCATCAGCCCGATCGTCCCGCCGCCGATGATGAGCACCCGCTCCGCCGGCCCGGCCTCGACGCCGGCGCGCCCGATGCGCGCGGCGTGCACGCCGTTGGCGAACGGCTCGGCCAGGGCGCCCAGGCGCGCGTCGGTGCCCTCCGGCAGCTCGCGCAGCCGGTGCACGGGGACGCTCACGGCGCCCGCGAAGCCGCCCGGCCGGTGGACGCCGATGAGCTGGCGCTCGTCGGAGAGCTGCTCGATCCCGGCGAGCGCCCCGTCCCCCGCGATCAGCGGGTTGACGGCGGCGAGGCGGCCGCTCCAGCGCGGCTCGACGCCGTCGCCGACGGCGATCACGCGGCCCGCGAACTCGTGGCCCATGATCAGCGGCGGCGTGCGGTTGGCCTGCTCGCCGAGGTAGCCCTCGAGCTCGGAGCCGCAGATGCCGACCGCCTCCGGCTCGAGCAGGACCTCGCCCGCCGCGGGTGCGGGATCGGGGACGTCGTCGACCGACAACTCCCGAGGGCCGTGCCAGACAAGTGCTCGCATGCCGTCCTGCCTACCCGCATACGATCTGCGCATGCCGGACGCCGTGATCGTCCCGCCGGGCGCGGGCACGCGCTACGGGAACGTCGAGTTCCTCGCCCGCACCGCCGACACCCCTCGCTTCACGTTCGGGATCATCGAGTTCCAGCCCAACCGGACGCTCGAGCCGCACGTCCACGCCGACGAGGACGACGCGTTCTACATCCTCGAGGGCGAGCTGACGTTCGTGGTCGGCGACGACGCCGAGGAGGTGGTGGCCGGTCCCGGGACGTTCGTGCTCGTGCCCCCCGGCGTGCGCCACGGCTTCTCGAACCACGCCGGCACGCCCGTGCGCATGCTCAATATCCACGCGCCGGCGGGCTTCGATCTGCGGATCGCCGGCGACTGAGCCACGGGGGCAGCCGCCCGTCGGTCGACAGCCACGAGCCGACGAGGATCAGCAGCAGGCCCGCCACGGCGCCGGTGCCCGGGCGCTCATCGAGGATCACGACGCCGAGCGCCACCGCCACGACCGGGTTGACGTAGGTGATCACGAGCGCGCGGCCCGGGCCGATCTCGGCGATCAGCGCGCCGAAGATCACGAACGCGATCGCCGTGCAGAAGATCCCGAGCACGACCAGCGCGATCACGACATCGGCGCTCGGCGCCTCGCGGGGCGGGTCGAGGGCCGCGAACGGCGTCAGCACGAGCGCCGCGAGCAGGAGGCTCGCGCCCATCGTCGCGCGCGGGTCGAGCTCGCCGAGCCTCGCCTTGAGCGTCATCGGCCCGATCGCGTAGCCGAGCGCGGCGACCAGCAGCGCGGCCGCGCCGATCATCTCCTCGCGCTTGCCGGCGACGTCGATCCCCATCAGCACGACGACGCCGGCGAGCCCGACCACGAGGCCCACGAGCCGGCGGCCGGTGGCGCGCTCTTCAGGGTCGAAGCGGATCGCGAGCAGCGCGATGAAGAGCGGCACCGCCGCGATCACGATCGCGGCGAGCGAGGACGTGACGCGCTCCTCGCCGAACGCGATCAGCGGGAACGGGATGACGATCTCCACGATCGCGTAGACGAGCACCCAGCCCCAGCGGCCCCGCAGCGAGCCGAGCAGGCCGGCGCGCCAGGCGAGCGTGAGCAGGATCGCCGCCGCGAGCGTGACGCGCACCCAGGCGATGAACGCGGGCGGCATCCCGCCGTCGACGGCGATCTTGATGAACAGGTAGGGAATGCCCCACAGCAGCGACATCGCCGCGAAGCCGGCCCAGGCGCGGGGGGTCATGTGCGCACCCGCGGGTCCAGCCAGGCGAGCGCCAGGTCGGCGAGCAGCCCGGCGACGGCGACGAAGCCCGCGGCGACGGCGGTCAGCGCGAACAGGAGGTCGAAGTCGCCGGCCGCGATGCCGCGCCGCAGCCCGGTGAACATGCCCGGGATGCTGAACACCTGCTCGATCAGCACGAGGTTCGTCACCACGATCGGCATCGTGACCGTGGTGAGCATGAACACCGGCGCGACCGCGCTCGGCACCGCGTGCCGCCGTACGACGGTGCGCCGGCGCAGCCCCTTCGCCATCGCCGTGCGCAGGTAGTCCTCGTCGAGCACCTCGGCCATCGAGGCGCGCATCATCCGCAGCGAGATGCCCGCGAGCGGGAGGCCGAGCACCAGCCAGGGCACCGCGAGCGAGCCCGCCCAGCGCAGCGGGCTCTCCTCGAACGGGACGTAGGCGGTGGGGACGTGCGCGAGCGACTCGACCATCCCGAGCCCGCTCCCGAACAGCAGCAGGAGCAGCAGCGCGACGACGTAGACCGGCGCGATCATGAACAGCGCCGCGGCGCTCTCGAGCGCGCGCGTGGCGAGTGTGCGCGGGCGCGCCGCGCAGTAGGCGCCGCCCGCGATGCCGAGCACGAGGCCGAGCGCGATGCCGCCGATCAGCACGCTGAGGTCGGCGGGCAGGCCATCGCGGACGACGTCCGCGACCTCGCGCCCGTTGCCGCGGGGCGGGCCGAACTCGAAGTGCAGGAACGCGCGCTCGAGGTAGTCGGCGCCGGCGACGAAGATGATCCGGTCGTCGCCCGCCCGCAGGTCGGGGCGCAGCGCGTTGACCGCGAGCCAGGTCAGCGCGGTCACGCCGACGACCACGATGACGACCGTCGCGACGCGTTTCAGGACGAACTTCGCGACCGCCATCACGCCAGGTATCGCCCCCGGGCCGGGGGCTATGTCGCCGTCGCGGCGCGCTCGGCGGCGGCGGGCTGCTCGCGCGGCGCGATGTGGCTCATCGCTCGCTCGGCCATCGCGGTGATCGTGAGGCTGGGGTTGACCCCGATGTTCGCGGGGATCGCGGCCCCGTCGCAGACGAGCAGGTTCTCGTAGCCGAACGCGCGCTGGTGCTCGTCGATCACGCCGGTCTCCGGGCTCGCGCCGATCACCGCGCCGCCCATGATGTGCGCGGTCGTGGGGATGTTGAGCAGCGCCTCGGTGAGGCCGGCCTGCGGCACGGCGCCGAGCTTCTCGGCCGCGCGGCGCGTGACCGTGTCGGCGACCTCGATGAAGCGCGGGTTCGGCTTGTCCGGGTCCTCCTGGGTCTGCAGGCGCGGGCCGGGGCCGAACAGGTTGCGCTTGGGGATCAGCCGCATCGAGTTGTCGAGCGTCTGCATCGTGAGCAGGATCACCGTGCGGCGCGACCAGCGGCGGGGCAGCAGCGGGTGGGTGAGCTTGCTGCGCGCGGCGGCCTTGAGCTTCGTGAACAGCAGCGCGATCGAGTCGGCGCCGGGGCCGTAGGTGACGTTCTCGATGTGGGTGTCGGGGTCGGGATAGAAGCTCGAGGTGATGGCGATCGAGCGCGTGAAGTCGTGGCGGTCGTCCGTGGTCGTGACCGCCGAGATCGCCTCCGAGTTCGTGCGCACGAGGTAGCCGACGCGATCGGAGAGGCGCGGCAGCGAGCCGCCGCGGCGGCAGCGCTGGAGCAGCTGGTTGGTGCCGAGCGGGCCGGCGGCGACGACGACGCCGCGGGCGGTGAGCGTGCTGCGCCGCTTGCGGAACCACGCGCCGGAGCGCTCGCTCGTCACCGCGTAGCCGCCCGACCCGTCGGGGGCGCCGAGCGGCTTGACGTCGGCGACGGTGCGCTCGGGCAGGATCTCGACGCCGGCGCGCTCGGCGAACCAGAGGTAGTTCTTCGGCAGCGTGTTCTTGGCGTTGTGGCGGCAGCCGACCATGCAGGCGCCGCAGCGGATGCAGCCGGCGCGCGGCGGGCCCTCGCCGCCGAAGTAGGGGTCGGGCACCGTCTCGCCGGGCTCGCCGAAGAACACGCCGACGCGGGTCGTCGAGTAGGTCTCGGGGACGCCCATCTCGTCGGCGATCTCGCGCAGCAGCGTGTCGGCGGCGCCCTCGCCCTCGTAGGTGGTGACGCCCAGCATCCGCTCGGCGGTGTCGTAGTGGGGGGCGAGCGCGGCCTCCCAGTCGTCGAGCTCCGACCACTGCGGGTCGCGGTAGAAGGCCGAGCCCTCGGTCGGGCGGTAGAGCGTGTTCGCGTAGCCGAGGCTGCCGCCGCCGACCCCGCAGCCCGAGACGACGAAGACGTCCTTGAACAGCGTCATGCGGAAGATCCCGCGCAGCCCGAGGCGCGGCAGCCAGTAGTAGCGGCGGGCGTTCCAGGTCGTCTCCGCGAAGTCCTCGTCGCGGTACCGGCGGCCGGCCTCGAGCACCGCCACGCGGTAGCCCTTCTCGGCGAGCCGCATCGCGCTGACGCTGCCGCCGAAGCCCGAGCCGATGACGATCCAGTCGTAGTCGTGCTCCGCGCTCACGGAGCCGGAGCTTAGGGGGAGGGCGTCGGCGTGGCCGCCATCTCGGCGGTCGGCGCGGGGGTGGGCTCGGCGGTGGCCGTCGGCTCCGGCGTGACGGTCGGCGTCGGCTCCGGCGTGGCGGTGGGGTCGGGCGTCACCGTCGGCTCGGGGGTCGCGGTCTCCTCGGGGACGAGCACCGGCGCCGACACGGTGGGCGCGGGCGCGGCGTCGACGACGCGGCTGGGCCGCGGGAGCACGGCCGCCACCACCAACGGCAAGGGGTCAGACCCCTTGAGGGTGGTCGAGGGTCGCGGGGTGCTGCGCCGGGCCGCGGTCTTGGTGGGCTTGTCGCGCTGCTCCGCCTGCGGGGCCCGGTGGTTGGCCGCCGGGTCGCGGTGGTGCGCGACCTCGGCGGCGCCGCCGGCCACGGCGACGGAGGCCGAGGCGACCGCGAGCGCCTTCGTCGCCGCGCCGCCGCCGGTGCCGAGCAGGCCGGTCAGCCAGCCGCCGAGCAGCAGCGACGGGCCGGGCAGCAGGCCGGCGAGCTGGACGTGGCGATGGCGCAGCGCCTCGCGGTGGGCGCGGCAGCCGTCGCACTGGCGGAGGTGGTCGCGCAGCAGCCGCGGCGGGCGGCCCGGGCGGTCGACCGCGAGCGCGAGCTCCTCGCGGATGTGCGCGCAGTCGGTCGCGCGCGCCTCGGCCACCTCGGCGAGCCCGCTGCGTGCGCGCACGAGCAGCGACTTGACGGCCGGGACGGTGGTGCCGAGCGCGGTCGCCAGCTCCTCGTAGGAGAGGCCCTCGAGTTCGCGGATGATCAGCGCGGAGCGCTGCTGCTCGGGCAGCGCGTGGAGGTCGGCGACCAGCCGCCGCAGGTCCTCGCGGCGCTCGACCACGGCGACCGGGTCGGTGCCGCCGGGCAGCAGCTCGTCCGGCTGCAGCGGCGTGGCGGGCGCGCGGCGCACGTAGTCGATGCAGCGGTTGTGGGCGACGCGGTAGAGCCACGGGCGCACGGCGATCTCGCGGTCGCCGGTGCGCAGCGCGCCGTAGGCGCGGAGGAAGACGTCCTGCACGACGTCCTCGGCCTCGGAGTGCCCGCGCAGCATGTGGCGCACGTAGGCGAGCAGGCGCTCGTGGTAGCGGTCGTGCAGCACGCGGAACGCGTCCTCGCGGCCGGCGCGGAAGAGGGCGAGCAGCTGCTCGTCGGAGCGCAGCCGCAGCAGCGGCGCGGGGAGTGGACGGGGGAGCGGGACTGCGGTGGCCACTGCGCAATGGAACGCGGGCGCGCGCGGAAGGGTGCGTTTATTGCGCGCACCGCGTTCCCCGCTCCGATCTGCTTCGCGTTGCGTTCTTCCGGGCATGAAGCTCGCGCTCGCGCTCGTCGCGTTCCTCCTCCTCGCCGCGCCCGCGCACGCCGCCGGGCCGGAGGTCGGCGTCGCCGACGACCGGATCCTGTTCGTGGGCGGCGCGGATCCCGACCGCACGGTCGCCGAGTGGCGCGAGAACGGCGTCGACGTCGTGCGGCTGTTCGCGCTGTGGTCGCGGATCGAGGGCAAGGGCGGCGGCTACAGCTGGCACACGCTCGACCAGGCGGTGCAGCGCGTGCGCGGCGCCGGGCTGAAGGTGATGCTCACGGTGTCCGGGCCAGGGCCGGGCGGGCCGGTCAGGCCCGACAAGCGCAGGTTCGCCGCCTTCGCCGGCGCGGTCGCGAGCCGCTACGGCGCCGACGTCGACCGCTACATCATCTGGAACGAGCCGAACCTGCCGTCGTGGCTGCAGCCCCAGGCGTCGTGCAAGCGCGGCCGCTGCACGCCGGTCGCGCCGCACCTCTACCGCGGGCTCGTGCGCGCCGCCTACCCGGCGATCCGCTCCGCCGACCCGGGCGCGCAGGTCCTGATCGGGACGCTGTCCTCGCGCGGGCACGACCTGCGCGCGCGCAACTCGACGCTGCGCCCGCTGGTCTTCCTGCGCGCGCTCGGCTGCGTCGATCGCAGCTACCGCCGCCTGCGCTCGGGCCTCTGCAAGGGCTTCCGGCCGGCGACCGGCGACGGCTTCGCGTTCCACCCCCACGGCACGCTGACCTCGCCTGATGCCGCGTACCGCAACCCCGACGACGTCAACCTCGCCTCGCTCGGGCGGCTGGAGGGCGCGCTCGACCGGCTGCAGCGCGGCGGGCGGCTGCGCGCGACGACGCGGCGCTTCGGCCTCTTCCTCGACGAGTACGGCTACCAGACGCGGCCGCCCGACCGGACGGCGGGCGTCTCGCTCGCCACCCAGGACCGCTGGCTGCAGAAGGCGGCGTACCGCGCCTGGCGCGACCCGCGCGTGAAGCTGCTCACGCAGTACCAGTGGCTCGACGAGCCGCTGCGGCGGGCGGGCAACCCGTTCGCGGGCTGGCAGTCGGGGCTGCGCTTCGTCAGCGGCAAGCCGAAGCCCGCGCTCGCGCACTTCGACACGCCGATGCAGGTCGACGCGGCGCGCTCGCGGCTGTGGGGCCAGGCGCGGCCCGGCGGCGCGCAGACCGTGCGCGTCGAGCGGCGCGCGCGGGGCGCGACGGCGTACCGGCTGCTCGCGACGGTGCGCACCGACTCGCGCGGCTACTGGACGCTCAAGCGGCGGCTGAGCCGGGGCGCGCGCTACCGCTTCAGGACGGCCGTCGCGACGAGCGCGAGCTGGCGTCGCTGAGCACGGCCGCGGCCTCGTCGAGCCACTCCTGCTGGAGCGCCAGCAGCCGCTCCGCGTAGCGGTGGTTCACCTCCAGCAGGTGCGCTCGATGGGTGAGCTCGGCGGCGTGCTCCCGGCCCTGCTCGACGCCGGCGATCGCGGCCTCGAGGTCGGAGCGCATCGCCTCGAGGCCCTCGAGCACGGCCTCCGCGGGCACGAGGTCGGCGGCGAGCAGCCGCACGACGGGCTCGTTCTGTATCCGCGGCAGCGTCGCGGGCGTGCGGACCCACTCGGCGAGCGCCTCGCGGCCCCGCTCCGTGAGCGTGTAGTGGGTGCGCTCGCGCGTGCGGCCGGGCCCTTTGCGCGCCTCGAGGTAGCCGTGCTCGGCGAGCCGCTTCGGCTCGGCGTACCACTGGCTCGGCGCGGCGTCCCAGTACACGCGGCCGATGTCGGCCATGCGGCGCAGGTCGTGCGGGCCGGCCCCGCCGCGGCCGACCAGCACGAGCACGGTGTAGCTGAACGGGGAGAGGCGCACGCTTGACAAAGCTCCGGATCGGAGTTACGGTTGGAAAGTCCGATACGGAGCTTATCCACCAGGAGCCCCCATGACCACCAGCACCCAGCCCGCACCCCTGGACTTCCTCGGCTCGACCGCGCGCGTCCTCGCGAGCGAGGACGGCCTCGGCCTCGTCCACATCGACCACCCCGCAGGCGAGATGCCGCCGTTGCACGTCCACCACAACGAGGACGAGGGCTTCTACTGCCTCGGCGGCGAGATCACCCTCTACCTCCCCGGCGACTCCGTGACGCTGCGGGCCGGCGACTTCTTCCTCGCCCCGCGCGGCGTGCCGCACACCTACGAGGTCGGCGGCGACGGCTGCCGGCTGCTGGTCACCAGCACGCCCTCGGGCTTCGAGCGCTTCGTGATCGCCGTCGCCGCGCTCGACGAGGTCACGCCCGAGATCCTCACCCGCGTGGCCCTCGAGCACGACATCGAGATCCTCGGCCCGCCCGGCGCGCGCCCTTAACCGTCAACCAGGGGTCTGACCCCTGCTTGAGGGTTAGCGCGCGCCCGCTCCCCCCAGCGCCTGGGCGGCGGCGAAGTTCGCCGCCGCCAGCGCCTCGGTCGGCTCCGCTCCCCCGAGGCGCGACGCGAGCCAGCCCGCCGTGAACGCGTCGCCCGCGCCGGTCGTCGAGACCTTCGCGGGCGCCGGGCTCGCCGGCGCGCGCTCGACGTGCTCGCCGTCCGACCACAGCGCCCCGCCCGCGCCGAGCGTGATCACGACCTCGCGGCCGTCGCGGGCGAGCGCCCAGGCGGCGGCCTCGGGGTCGCGCGCGCCGGTCAGCACCGCCGCCTCCTCGGCGTTGGGCAGCAGCAGCCCGGCGTGGCGCGCCCACTCCAGGAACGCGCGCGGCCCCGCCTCCTGCAGCGGCGCGGCCGACGCGGGGTCGATCGAGATCGTCATCCCCGCCCGGCGCGCGTGCTCGAGCGCGACGAGCCCGGCCGGACGCGAGTCGGGGTCGAGCAGCACGTAGCCGGAGAGGTGGAGGTGCGCGCCCTCGGCGAACTCGTCGATCGGCAGGTCGCTCGGGGCGAGCGCGGAGTTCGCGCCGCGGTCGGGGAGCATCGTGCGCTCGCCGTCGGGCTCGACGATCACGACCACGGTGCCGGTCGCGCGCTCCGGGTCGATCGCGACCTCGAGCTCGACCCCATGGCGCGTCAGCCCTTCGATCGACACGCGGCCCGCGGTGTCGTCGCCCGCGCGCGCGACGAGCAGCACCGGCAGGCCGTGGTCGGCGAGCCGCGCCGCGACGTTGGCGCCGCCGCCGCCCGGGTGGTGGGTGATCCGCGCGGGCGTGTCGGAGGCGTGGGCGAGCGGCGCCGAGGCCCACGCCACGACGTCGGCCATCAGGTCGCCGACGACGATGACCCGGCTCACAGCGCCGCCGCGATCTGCGCGGCCAGCTCGGCGTTGCGCAGGACGAGGCGCACGTTGGCGCGCAGGCTCTCACCCCCGGTGCCGTCATGGAAGTGCGCGAGCAGGAACGGGGTGACGTCGCGGCCGCGGACGCCCTCGCGCTCGGCGGCCGCGAGCGCCTCCGTCAGCACGCGCTCGTGCAGCGCGGGGTCGAGCTGCTCGTCGAGCGGGTTGGCGACGACGAGCGCGCCCTCGACGCCGAGCTCGCCGCGGGCGCGGATCGCCGCGGCGGCCTCCTCCGGCGAGTCGAGCCGCCACGGCACGGGATGGCCGGAGTCGGCGAGGTAGAAGCCGGGGAAGCGGTCGGTGCGGTAGCCGGCGACGCCGACCCCGAGCGTCTCGAGCCGCTCGAGCGTGGCGGCGACGTCGAGGATCGACTTCACGCCCGCGCACACGACGCAGATGTCGGTGCGGCTCAGCGCGACGAGGTCGGCCGACTCGTCCCACGTCTCGCTCGCCTCGCGGTGCACGCCGCCGAGCCCGCCGGTGGCGAACAGGCTGATCCCGGCCTGCGCGGCGAGGTGGGCGGTGGCGGCGACGGTGGTGGCGCCGCTCGCGCCGCGGGCGGCGGCGAGCGGGAGGTCGCGGGCGCTGAGCTTCGCGATGTCGTCGCGCGTGGCGATCGCGTCGAGCGCGTCGTCGTCGAGGCCGATCCGCACGGTGCCGTCGAGCATCGCGATCGTGGCGGGCGTGGCGCCGTGGGCGCGGATCGTGTCCTCGAGCTCGCGCGCGACCCGCGCGTTGTCGGGGCGCGGCAGCCCGTGGGCGATGATCGTCGACTCGAGCGCGACGACCGGGTGGCCGGCGGCGAGCGCCTCGTCGACCTCGGCGCCGAGCTCGATCATCGGCGCCGCTTCACGACGAGCGGGCGCTCGACGCGCGTGTAGTGGTTGAGCAGGTCGACGGCCTGGACCTGGACCGTGTAGCGGCCGGCCCGCGGCGGCGCGTAGGTCAGCGAGCGCAGCCCGCGCGGCATCACGAGCTTGCGCACGTGGACGAGCCGGCCGCCGCGGCGCACGCGCACGGTCACGCACGAGAGCTTGGAGAGCGTGAAGCGGATGCTCGCCACGCGGCCCGCGCGCACGCCGCCGACGCCGTTGAAGCCGACCCGCGTGCGCTCGTGCAGGTAGCGGTCGAAGCGCTTGGCGGGTGCGCAGTACGCGCCGCGCTCCGTGCGCTCGCACAGCGAGTTCAGGAAGTCGCGCACGAGCCGGTGGTACCCGAGGTCGGACTCGTTGCCCCCGGCGGCGTAGAGCGACCACGCGCCGGTGTCGTAGCGCGGGATCTCGCGCCGGGCGGCGCGGTCGCCGTCGCGGAACAGGCGGCGCGCGCGGCGGTCGCCGGTGGCGTCGGCGAGGTCGTGCAGGCCGACGAGCGACTGCAGGAAGCCGTTGAGCACGCGCAGCCCGGTGGCGAACGAGTAGATCAGGTAGTGGCGGCCGCTCCCGGTGGACGAGGGAGCCCGGACGCCGATCGGGGGCGTGCGCTCGAACGCGCCGAGCGCCCGCTTCGCGACGGTGACGTAGCGCGCGTCGGTGAGCAGCGCGGAGCCGCGCGTGAGCGCCTGGATCGCGGTGCCCTGCGCGAGCCCGCTGATCCACGGCGGCGAGCCGCCGCCGAACGCGAAGAAGTACTCCCAGGCGAGGAACCCGCCGCGCTCGGAGGCGAGCGAGACCATGCGGTCGAGCAGCAGCCGCAGCTCGTGTGGGCGGCACGGCGGCGCCTCCTGGGCGCGGGTGGCGACCGGAGGGCGTGCCGCCGGTCGGACGGGGCGGTCGGCGTCGGGGTGGGGGTCGGGGTCGGCGCGGGCGGCGGCGCCTCGGCGCACGCCCGCCACAGCGCGTTGGCCTTGCCGAAGTTGGCGAGCGGCTGGATCTGCAGGCCCTGGCCCGGATACCACTGGAAGACGACCGGGTCCTCGTCGAACACGACGCGCGCGCCGCCGAGGCCCGCCGCCCCGGTGCACGGCTTGCGCTCCGGCTGCGGCGCCTTCGGGAACCCGCGCGTGCGCCAGAACTCGGCGTTGCGCTGGAGCTGCAGGAACGACGCCGGCATCCGCGTCGACGTGAGCAGGCGGCGGCGGGCGAGCGCCTCGACGTTGCGGATCACCGCGGCGAGCTCGCCCCGGCGCTGGCCGCGCAGGCCGCGCAGCACGCCGCGGGCGTTGCGGTAGCTCGCGAGCCACGCGTCGCGCTGCTCGGCGGTGATCGCCCCGGCGCGGCTGACGCGCGCGAGCGCCTGCCGGACCGTCGGCCCGGCTGCCGCGGTCGCGACGGGCGCGCTCGCGCACGCGCGCTCACCGCCGGGCGGCGGCACGGTCAGCGCGTCGGGCGGCAGCGCGGGATCGTCGCGGACGACCGCGCCGCCGTCGCCGACGACGAGCACGGGCTCGGCGGCCGCCGGCGCGGCGGCGGCGCACACGCCGAGGAGCGCAAGCAGGAGGACCCGCAGCACGTGCGCAGGGTACGGGTCAGCGCGGCGCGCGCAGCCCGAGCTGCTGCTTGAGCGCCAGCACCCGCGCGGCCGACTCCTCCACCCGCTTGCGGAACGCCGGGGAGCGCTGCGCCTCCGCGACGAGCGCCCGCAGCGCCCGCAGGTGGCTGCCGGCGCCGGTGGTGAGCACGAGGTCGGCGCCGGCCCGCACCGACCGCACCGCCGACCGCGCCGGGCCGGCGCGCGCCGTCACCGCCTCCGCCTCGAGCGAGTCCGTCACGACGACGCCGCGGAAGCCGAGCCGCTGGCGCAGCAGCCGGTGCAGCACGTAGCGCGACTGCGACGCGATCGCGTCGGGATCGAGCGCGGGATAGACCGCGTGCGAGGCCATCACGAGCGGCACGTCCGCGGCGATCGCGGCGCGGAACGGCGGCAGGTCCTCGCTCAGCAGCTGCTCGGGCGTGCGCGTGAGGCTGACGGGCTCGTCGTCGGTGTTGGCGGTCGCGCCGCCGATGCCGGGGAAGTGCTTGACGGTCGCCGCCACGCGCGTGCCGCGGTAGCCCTCGACCGCCGCGCGGGTCAGCGCCGCCACCTCCTCCGGCCCGCCCGGGTACGCGCGCGCCGCTCATGACCGAGCCGGCGCCGCTCGCCACGTCGGCGACCGGCGCGAGGTTGACGTTCACGCCCGCCGCGCGCAGGTCGCGCGCCGCGCCGCGGGCGTCGGCGCGGGCGCGCGCGGGCGTCGCGGCGGCGGACTGGCCCTCGAGCGGTCGCGCCCACGGCAGGTTGCGGATCTCGCCGCCCTCCTGGTCGGTCGCCACGAGCGCGGAGCCGCGCGCGCCGCGCTGGAGCACGCGCACGAGCCGCCGCAGGTCGGAGCGCGAGGTGATGTTGTCGGCGAACAGGATCACGCCCGCGGCGCGGCCGGCGCGCAGCGCGCGCGGCACGTACTCGGGCGGCCCGGGGCCGTTGAAGCGCATGACCACGATCTGGCCGACCTGCTTGCGCAGCGACAGCCCGCGGCTCTCCTCGACCGCCTTGGCAGGCGGCCGCTCCGGGTCGGGCGTCGCGGCGGGCTCGCGCGCGGTCTCCTCGTCCCCGGCCCCCGAGCCGACCGCGATCCCGGCGATCAGGGCGAGGATCGCCGCGACCACGAGGGCCACCAGGCGCCGCCGGGCCGGCGTGTCTGCCGGGGGCAGCCGCATCGCAGCGAGGCTAGCCGAGCGCGGTCAGCGCGCTGCCGGCCGCGCCGCCGAGCTCGACCATCACGTCGACGTCGACGCGCCCGAGCGTGTCGCAGCGCCGGTGGTAGCAGGGGTCGAGCGGGCGGCCGGCGCGGCCGCCGAACGCGCGCGCCTGGCTCGCGGTCTTGCGCTCCTCCGAGCCCGAGTAGAGCCCGCCGACCGGGATCCCGGCGGCCGCGAACGGCGCGTGGTCGGAGCTCCCGCCGATCGAGGTCGTCTCGTAGCGCAGGTCCTGCTCCTTCAGGGCGGCGACGAGCGCCGCGCGCACCCGCCCCTCCCCGTAGACGAAGCGGACCGCGTTGGGCGAGCCGACCATGTCGAGGTTGACGTAGCCCGCGATCCGCCGCCGGTCGGCGGGCGAGAGCGAGGCGACGTAGCGCCGCGAGCCGTAGAGCCCGAGCTCCTCCGCGCCCCAGAAGCCGAAGCGCAGCCCGCGCCGGCCGCGCAGCCGCTCCGCGAGCGCGAGCGTGACCGCCACGCCGCTCCCGTTGTCGTTGATGCCGGGTCCCTCGTCGACCGAGTCGAGGTGGGCGCCCACCATCGCCACCCGGCGCGGCGAGCCCGGGCGCTCCGCGATCACGTTCCGCGTGGTCTCCTCCTCCGCCACCGTGTCGACCACCAGCCGGGCGCGCCCGCGCAGGCGCAGCGCCGCCGACCCCGCGCCGACGACCGGGATCCCGATCCCGGGCCGGCCGAGCGAGCCGCGCGGCGGCACCGCGCTCTTCCCGTCGGCGACGACGAGGCCGCGCGCGCCCGCCGCCTCCGCGGCCTTCGCCTTCTCGCGGAACGTGCACGTCCCGCGCGCCGCGACCGCGATCCGGCCGCGCGCGCGGGCGAAGTCGCCGCGCTCGCAGCCGAGCCCGACCAGCGCCACCGCCGCCCGCACGCGGCCCGGCCCGGAGTAGCGCAGGCTCCTGACCGCCAACCGCTCGCCGCCCGCCACGAGCCGCGGGCGCGAGCGCTCGAGGAAGACCGGGAAGCGCACGTCCTGCAGCCGCACGCGGTAGCCCGCCGCGCGCAGGCGGCCCGCCACGTACTCGACCGACGCCTCGTAGCCGGGCGTGCCCGCCGCGCGCGTGTCGTCGTTGCGCTCGCCGATGCGGGCGAGCGCGCGCAGGTGCGCGGTCGCCGCGGTCCGGAGCGAGGCCGTGTCGTCCGGCGGCGCCGGCTCGGACTTCTCGCACCCGGCCAGGGCGAGCAGCGCGACGAGCGCCCAGGCCGCTCGCATCTAGCCGTAGTTGAACAGCGACAGGGCCGGCACGACGGCGAGCGCGACGAGCACGCCGTCCTGTGGCTTGAGCCGCAGCTGCGCCCGTGCCGCCGCCAGGCCGGCGCGGAAGCCCGCTGCCTCCGCCGCCACCCAGTCGCGCACCACCGCGGCCACGAGCCGCGGCGTCAGCTCGATCGTGCCGAGCGCGTCGACCAGCGTGCGGCCGGACACGATCAGCCGCGCGCCGGAGTCGAGCCCGTCGAGGATCTGGCTCGCCTCGCGCGCCGGCGGCAGCGCGCGGATCCGCCACAGCATCCGGCGGAACGTCTCGCGCAGCCCGGCTGGACCGGCCGCCGCGCGGAGCCATGTCGCCACGAGCACGAGCAGACCGGCGCGGGTGCCGCGGCGCAGCGCCTCGTCGATCCCGAGCCCGGCGATGAGCGTCGCCACCAGCGCGCCGAAGAACAGCAGCGCGGTCAGCGCCAGCCCGAGCTGCAGCGCCTCGTGGTCGGGGCGCGAGACCGCCCACGCGAGCGCCAGCCACGTGGCCACGCTCGCCAGCAGGATCCACGACGTCCCGCTCAGCAGCAGCGCGAACGCGACGGCCGCCGCGAGCGTGATCGCCCGCGGGTCGAAGCGCTCGGAGCTGCGGTCCTGGGCCGCCGCGTCGACCGGGGTGGCGAGCGGCTCCGGCGCCGCGGGCCACGACACCAGCGCCCAGCGGTACACGAGCACCTGCGTGACGCTGTAGAAGGCGGCGAGCGAGACGTTGAGGATCGCGGTCATGATCAGCGCGCCGCGCTCGCCCTCGGGCAGCAGCCCGAGCCAGCCGGTGAGGTTGTCGTAGCTGCCCGCGTAGGCGTCGAGGCCGCCGAACACGATCCACACGAGCCCCGCGGTGATGACCACGTAGTGCGCGAGCCGGAGCGCGAAGCAGGCGACCACCTGCCCGGGCACGCCGACGCCGCGGTGGTGCAGCGCCCCCAGCAGCGGCGCGGTCAGCGCCTGGGTGAGCGGGCCGTTGATGCGCACGGGGCCGATCACGGCGGTGGTCTGCAGCATCGCCGCGACGCTGGCCCCGTAGCCGATGCGCAGCCCGTGCAGCGCCGCCGCGCGCGCCAGCCCGATGCCGCCCGCGAGCGCGATCCAGAACTGCGCCGACGGCGCGGCGCGCGCCGCGAGGAACGAGACGGTGGCGACGTGGGCGAGGCCGGTCGGGGTCGGGCTGGAGGAGTCGGGTGCGCCCACGGGAGAAGACGATTGTGGCGGGTCGCGCTCAAGCCCGGGCAAGCTTGCGCCGACGCACCACTCAAGGATTCCTTCCAATGACCTTCCCTCCCGGTCATCCGCAGGCCCGCGGCGCCATCCGCAACCGGATCGCGGCGCTCGCGCGGCGCCTCCGCGCGCCACAGGCGTCGTCGCTCCACGTGGCCGAGGAGCGCTTCCGGCGCGTGTTCGACGACTCGCCCGCCGGCATGGTGCTCGCCGACCTCGACCAGCGGATCCTCGACGCCAACGCCGCCTTCGCCGCGTTCCTCGGCCGTGACGTCGACGAGATCGTCGGCCGCCACGTCTCCGAGTTCACGGAGCCCGGCGACATGAAGGTCAACCGCCGTCTGCACCACCGCCTGCTCGCGGGCCAGACGAGCCACTACTCGATGGAGAAGCGCTACGTGCGCAAGGACGGCTCGCTCGTGTGGGGCGAGCTCACGGTGTCGGTGGTGCGCGACGACCGCGGCCGCCCGCTGTCGATGCACGCCCAGATCCAGGACATCTCCGAGCGCCGCCGCGCGGTCGAGGCGCTCGACCGCCGCGCCCGCCACGGCGAGGCCGCCGCCGAGCTCGGGCGGATCGCGCTCGTGGCCGCCGACATCAACGAGCTCGCGCAGCGCACCGCCGAGGTCGTCGCCGACCGCCTGAGCGCCGACAGCTGCTCGGTCGTCGAGGTCAATGGCGTCGAGCTGCACACGCTCGCCGCGGTCGGCGAGGGCACCGGGCGCAGGCCCGGCGAGCGCTGGACGATGCGCGCGCGCTCGCTGGCCGGGCTCGTGTTCGCCGCCGACGGCCCGCTGATCGTCGACGACCTGCGCTCGGACGAGGTCGACGCCTCCCCGCAGCTGCTCGGCTCGGGCATGCGCAGCGCGATGGGCGTGTCCGTGGAGGGGCGCGACGGGCCGGCCGGCATGCTCGCGGTGTTCACGAAGGCGCCGCGCGCGTGGACCGCCGAGGAGGTCGCGTTCCTGCATGTCGTCGCGAACGTCATGGGCTCGGCGATCGAGCGCTCGGCGCGCGAGGCCGCCGCCGTCCACCGCTCGCTCCACGACCCGCTGACCGGGCTGCCGAACCGCAACCTCTTCGCCGACCGGCTCGAGCTGACGCTCGCGCGCGCCCGCCGCGGCGCCCCGCGGCCGGCGGTGCTGATCGCCGACCTCGACCAGTTCAAGCTCGTCAACGACTCGCTCGGCCACCAGGCCGGCGACGAGCTGCTGCGCGCGGTCGCGCCGCGGCTCGCCGACGCGGTGCGCGAGACCGACACCGTGGCGCGCTTCGGCGGCGACGAGTTCGTCGTGCTGTGCGACAGCGTCGGCAGCGAGCAGCATGCGCTCGAGCTGGCGCAGCGGCTCGTGGCCGTGCTCGAGGAGCCGGTCGACGTCTCCGGCTATCCGGTCTACGTGTCCGCCTCGTTCGGGGTCGCGTTCGCCGGGCCCGACAGCGACGCCGAGAGCCTGCTGCGCGACGCCGACGCGGCGCTCTACCGTGCCAAGGAGCGCGGCCGCGGGCGCTGCGAGCTGTTCGACGCGCCGATGCGCGCGCAGGCGACCGCGCGGCTCGAGCTCGAGACCGGCCTGCGCGGCGCCCTCGCCGCGGGGCAGCTCAGCCTCCACTACCAGGCCGTGGTCGGCCTGCGGACCGGCGAGCCGCTGGCGCTGGAGGCGCTGATGCGCTGGACGCACCCGGTGCGGGGCTCGATCTCGCCCGGCGAGTTCATCCCGGTCGCGGAGGACGCCGGCCTGATCGTCCCGCTCGGCCGCTGGGCGCTCGCCGAGGCGTGCGCGCAGGCGGCGGCGCTGGGCGAGGGCGGACCGCCGGTGAGCGTGAACCTGTCGGCCCGCCAGCTCGCGCACCCGGGCATCGTCGACGACGTCTCCGCGGCGCTCGAGGCGTCGCGGCTGCCGGCGGAGAAGCTGTGGCTGGAGCTGACCGAGACCGCGCTCCTCGACGAGGCTGAGGGGCCGCTGAGCGTGCTGCGCGAGCTCAAAGGGCTCGGGATCATGCTCGTGCTCGACGACTTCGGCACCGGCTATTCGGCGCTCGCCTACCTGCAGCGCTTCCCGCTCGACGCGCTGAAGATCGACCAGGCGTTCGTGGCGGACATGACGACGGACGGCCGCGCCGCGGCGCTCGTCGAGGCGATCGTGAAGATGGCGCGCTCGCTCGGGCTGACCGTCGTGCCCGAGGGGATCGAGACCGAGGCGCAGCGCCAGGCGCTGCTCGGGCTCGGGTGCCGCTACGGGCAGGGCTACCTGTTCGGCCGGCCGCAGCCGCTCGAGACGCTCGGGCTGCGCGCCGCGGCGGCCTAGAACCTGTCTGCGGCCAGTTCGGGCGGGATCGCCGGGTCGCGGCCGAGTACCGCGTCGGCGACGAGGCGCGCCGAGCCGGGGCCGAGCGAGACGCCCCACGGCCCGTGGCCGGTGGCGACGAACAGCCCGTCGGCGAGCGGGCCGAGCAGCGGGCGTCCGTCGGCGCTCATGGGCCGGGCGCAGGCACGGACGGAGGCCATCTGCGTGCCGCCGAGCGCGGGCACGAAGCGGCTGCCGCGCTCGAACAGCGCGGGCGCGAGCTCGGCGGGGTCGGGCTGCTCGGCGAGGAAGGTCGAGCCGAGCGCGGAGACGCCGTCGCGGGTGACGAGGCTGAACAGCGGGCCGAGCACGCCGTCGGGGCTCAGCAGGTCCTCGACGCCGCCCTCCTCGAGCGAGTGGCGCGGCGGGTGGGCGAGCCGCAGCTCGACGTTGACGCCCCACGCGGGAGCGACGGGCCGCCACGCGCCGGTGGGGTCGACGAGCGCGGAGGTCCAGGGGCCGGCGGCGACGACGACGGCGCCGGCGGGCTCGTCCCCGGCGGCGGTGCGGACGCCGGTGGTGCCGGAGAGCGGCGTGGCCGCCGTGCCCTCGCGGAGCTCCGCGCCGGCGGCTCGCGCCCGGGCGGCGAACGCGTGGGTGGCCGCGGCGGGCGGGACAGGGCGGCCGGTGGCGAGGCGGTAGCCGGCGAGGCCCTCGGCGAGCACGGGCTCGGCCTCGTGCGGATCGACCGCCTCGGCGCGCAGCTCGGGGAAGCGCGCGGCGATGTCGGCGCGGGAGGGCTCG
This sequence comes from uncultured Solirubrobacteraceae bacterium, assembly GCA_963811595.1. Taxonomy (GTDB): domain Bacteria; phylum Actinomycetota; class Thermoleophilia; order Solirubrobacterales; family Solirubrobacteraceae; genus DASQFQ01. The sequence continues at coordinate 601,829 of CAWERW010000015.1, read as the reverse complement.
AGCGCCGCGGCGTCCTCGCCCACCACCAGCACGCCGGCGTGCTCCGGCAGCTCGAAGCCGTGGCCGAGCTCGGCGTACAGCGCCTCCGAGCGCGCGAAGATCTCGGTCAGCACCTCGTCCATCGGGTGCTGGAGCAGGCCGGAGTTGCGGCCGGACGCGCCGGCGGCGAGCACGTCGCGCTCGTAGAGGCGGACGCTCGCGCCGTCCTCGGCCAGGTAGGCGGCCAGCGCGCAGCCGACGATCCCGCCACCCACGATCGCGACGTCGGGCGCCTTGCTCACCGGCGGCAGGCTAACGTCCGGGCCATGCCGACCGCCGAGGAATGGATCGCCCAGTTCGCCGAGGCGCTCGGGCAGCCCGTGCCCGACGCCGCCCAGGTCACCGCGGTGCTCGAGCTCGCGTCGGTCGCCGCGCACAGCTCAGAGCGCCGCGCTGCACCCGTCGCGTGCTGGCTGGCGGCGCTCGCGGGCCGCGATCCGGCCGACGCCCGCGCGCTCGCCGAGGCGATCAGCGCAGGCTCGCCTCCGCCCGCCTGAGCGCCTCGGGATCGTTGATCCCGAGCAGCGCCCGCGAGTCGGCGGTCACGGCCACCGGGTCGAGCTCCGCCAGCACGTCGCGCACCGCCGCCTCGCGCGCGAGGCCGGCGCGGAGCGCGGGCAGCGCCGCCGGCGCGTAGCGCGCGGGGAACGCCTCGCCGGGCGGAGCGGCGGCGATCGCGTCGAGCGTCGCGAGCTCCGCGATCAGCGCGGGCGGGACGAACGGCATGTCGCAGGCGAGCGCCACGACCGCGCGCGGCGCCGCCCGCTCGAGCGCCGCGACGAGCCCCGTCAGCGGATGCGCCGGCCGCTCGGGCTCCGCCCACACCGGCACGTCCAGCGGCGGCAGCTCCGAGCCCGGCTTGGCCACCACGACGACCTCGAGCCGGGCGTCCCGCGCGGCGGCGACGACCCACGCGACGAGCGGCCGGCCGCCGAGGAGCGCGACCGCCTTCGGCGTCCCCATGCGCCGCGAACGGCCGCCGGCGAGCACGACGGCGAGCGGCGCAGCGCCGCCGCCCCCGCTCACGCCAGCGCCACCTCGACCTCGCGCGGCTTCGCTCCCCCCGGGCGGGCCAGGGTCAGCTTCACGCGGCTGCCGCTCGTGCGGCCGGCCATCGCGGCGCAGTAGGACTGGAGCGTCGTGCCGACGCGGCGGCCGTCGACGCCCGCCAGCAGCTGGCCGCGGCCGCCCAGGCCCGCGCGCGCGGCCGGCGTGCCCGGCACCGCGCCCGTGATGTAGAGCCCCGGCGGCAGCCGCCGCTCGACCAGCTCGTCCGTCGTCGGGTAGCCGAACGTCGCGCCCGTCCACGCGAGCGAGCGCCCGCGCCGCAGCTCGCCCAGCACCCGCCGGGCGCGGTCGATGCCGATCGCGAAGTTCTGCCCCTCGAGCGGGCGGCCGTCGGAGCCCGTGGTGCGGGCGGCGGCGTTGACGCCCACCACACGGCCGTCGAGGTCGACCAGCGGGCCGCCGGAGTTGCCGGGGTTGAGCGCCGTGTCGGTCTGGATGGCGTCGCGGTAGGCCGGCACGTCGGGCGAGGGATCGCGGAACGCGACGTCGGTGCCGGACACGACGCCGCGCGTCGAGGTGACCGCGTCGGTCGGCGCCGCGCTCGCCGGGAAGCCGAGCGCGACGACGGTCTCGCCCTGTTGCAGCTCGGCGCCGGTGCCCATCGGCGCCCGCCGCAGCCCGCTGACGCCGCGCACCCGCAGTAGCGCGAGGTCCTCGCACGGCGCGTTGGCCACGAGCTCGGCGGACTGCGTCTGCCCGTCGACCGCCACGCGGTAGCGCTCGCCCTCGTTGATCACGTGCCCCGTCGTGACCACCAGGCCCTCCCGCTCGTCGAGCACCCAGCCCGACCCCGTCGCGGTCCGCTGGTCGCCGCGCAGCGCCTCCACCAGGACCGTCGCCGGCGTCAGCTCGCGCACGACCTCCGGCACCTGCTCGTCGCCGCCGCCCCCGCCCACGAGCAGCACGATCCCCACCGTCACGAGCGCCAGCGCCGCGGCGCCCAGCGCCACCCACGTGGCCCGCCGTGCGCCACGCGTGCGCGATTCGACGAGCCGCCCGACCACGGACCAGGTCGGCGCGGCCGACTCGCCGCCCTCCGACGCCGGCCGCCGCGCCAGCACGACGAGCTCGACGCCCGCGATCCGCAGCTCCTCGCCCCCCGCCAGCAGCGCCTCTTCGACGCGCCGGCCGTCCACGAACGTCCCGTTCGCCGACCCCAGGTCGACCACGCGCACGCCGCCGGCCGGCTCGGACCGCAGCTCCGCGTGCTGGCGCGAGGCCCGCTCGTCGCGGATCACGAGGTCGCAGCCCTGCACCCGCCCGAGGACGAAGGGGCGGTCCTGCGGGAGCTCGACCGTCCGCCCGGCGTCAGCGCCGGACAGGACTCTCAGCCACACGGCCCGCGGCTCATATCGCGACCGCGTCAGCGCCCAGGAGCTTGCGGAGCTTCACCTGCAGCTGCAGGGGGGAGAACGGCGTCGCGAGCGTCTCGTCGGCGTCGGCGCGCGCGACCTCGCGGCTGCGCGCCTGCTTGTCGCGCACCACGAGCAGCACCTTCGCCTCGCGGGTCACGGGGTCGGCGCGCAGCTCGTCGAGCAGGTCGCGCGGGGCGAGGTCGGGGGAGTTCCAGTCGAGCACGATCAGGTCCGGCGGGCGCTCGCGGATCGCCTCGAGCAGCTCCTCGCCGGCCGGCGCGAGCGCGACGTCGCAGCGCTCCCCGACCGACACCTGCACGATCGCGCGCGTCCGCTGGTCGAGCCCGGCGAGCAGCATCCGCGCGCGCCGGTCGGTGTCGGGCACCACCGTGAGGGCGTCGTCGGCGACGCCGCCCGGCAGCGGCCGCCCGACCGCGGTCGCCACGTCCGGCATGTCCCCGCCGGCGGGCACGCCGCGCCCCGGCACCGTGTCGGCCAGCGGGCCCGCCGCGTCGATCACCACGCGGGCCGCGGACATCAGGTCGCTGCAGGACTGGAAGCGCCGGTCGGGCGACTTGTCGAGCGCCTTCGCGATCACCGCGTCGAGCCCCTGCGGCAGCTCGCGCCGCACGTCGGTGAGCTTCGGCGCCGTCTCGGAGAGGTGCGCGTAGATGACCGCGACGTCGGTCTCGCGCTCGAACGGCACGTTCCCCGTCAGGCAGTGGAACAGCAGGCACGCGAGCGAGTAGACGTCGGTGCGCGCGTCGACGTCCCCGCCCTCGATCTGCTCCGGCGCGACGTAGTGGATCGTCCCCACGAGCTCGCCGGCCTGCGTGAGCTGCGACTTCGTCGAGCCCGACCGCTTCGTCAGCCCGAAGTCGGTCAGGTACGCGCGCCGGCCCTCGATCAGCACGTTGCCGGGCTTGACGTCGCGGTGGATCAGCCCCATGCCGTGGGCGGCGTCGAGCGCCGAGGCGACCTGGCGGCAGACGTCGATCGCGCGGTACGGCCGCAGCCGGCCCTCCTCGCTGAGGATCGCCGCCAGGTCCGACCCGCGGATGAACTGCATCGCGATGTAGAGCGTCTGGCCCGCCTGGCCCGCGTCGTAGACCGTGACGATGTTGGGGTGCTGGAGGGCGGCGGCGATCCGCGCCTCGCGGATGAAGCGCGAGCGGAACCCCTTCGTCTCGGCGAACTCGGGGGCGATGATCTTGATCGCCGCGCGGCGCTGCAGGTTCATGTGCTGGGCGCGGTAGACCACGCCCATGCCGCCCCGGCCGATGCGCTCCTCGATGCGGTAGCCCGCGATCTCTGTGCCGAGGCGCGGGTCTGACGGTTCCGCCATGATTGTCGATTATGGACGACGCGCTGGCCGGTACCCGCGTGCTCATCGCGGGCGGGGAGCCGGACGCCGCCCAGGCGCTGGGAGCGCGCCTTGCCGCCGGCGCCGCCCAGGTCACGGTCGTCGCCGACGCCGAGGCCGCGGCGCAGGCGGCGCAGGCGGGGCCGCCCGACGTGATCGTCGCGTTCGGCAGCACGGAACGCGAGCTGCGCGAGCTGCTCGACCCGCTGGAGCTGCGCTCCGGTCCGCCGCTGGTCGCCGCCGCCGGCCTCGAACCGGGCGGCGACGACGAGCACGCCGCGGTGCTGCGCCTGCGCGCGCTGCTCGACCGCACCGCGCTCGAGCGCCGCTCGCGCGACCTCGAGTCCGCGCTCGCCGCCCAGACCGTCGGCCGCCGGCGCGACCTCGAGGCGGTGCGGATCGAGATGCTGCGCCGGCTCGCGCTCGCCGCCGAGTACCGCGACGACAACACGCGCGAGCACACCGAGCGCGTCGCCGCGCTCGCCGCCCGGCTCGCCCAGCGGCTCGGCCTCTCCGAGCTCGCGATCGCCCACATCCGCCACGCCGCGCCGTTGCACGACGTCGGCAAGATCGCGATCCCCGACTCGATCCTGCTCAAGCCCGGCCGCCTGTCGGCGGCCGAGTTCGAGGTCGTCAAGACCCATGCCGAGGCGGGCGCTCGCGTGCTCGCCGAGGCCGACTCGGAGCTGCTCGAGGTGGCCGAGAACATCGCCCGCTCACACCACGAGCGGTGGGACGGCAGCGGCTACCCGGACGGGCTGTCGGGCGCGGACATCCCGCTCGTGGGGCGGCTCGTGCACGTCGCGGACGTGTTCGACATCCTCGTCCACGAGCGCCCGTACAAGGAGGCGTTCAGCGTCGAGGACGCCGCCCAGGAGATCCAGGGCGGGGCGGGGACGCAGTTCGATCCGGAAGTCGTCGAGGCGTTCGCCGACCTCGGTCCGCGCGTCTGGCTCGCCGCGCCCGGCGTCTACGGCGGCTAGACACCCTCAAGTTTCGGGCGCGAGCGCGCGATAAGAGGCGTATGAGGCGCTTCGCGATCCTGCACGTCCTGCTCGCCGCCGGCGTGCTCGCCGGCTGCGGCTCGACGAGCGATCCAGCCGGTCCTTCGGCCGCCGCGCCCTTCACGCCCGGCGCCCCGCTGTCCGTCGGCGTCACCGACGGCCGCCTGGGCGGCGCGCTCACCGACACGAGCGACGGGCGCCCCCGCGAGCTCTCCGAGGGCGGCCGCGTCGACCCCCGCGTCCTGCGCCCCGCCCCGAACGTCCGCGAGGGCATCGCCGCCGGCGACTCCTGCGGCAACGCCGACCTCGCGCCCGACGGCGCCAACCTCGGCACGATCGCCGTCGCGACCCTTTGCCTGCTCAACGCCGAGCGCGCCGACCGCGGCCTCGCGACGCTCAAGCCCCACCGCAGCCTGGAGCGCGCCGCGCTCGTCCACGGCGGCGACATGGTCGAGCACTCGTACTTCTCCCACGACGGCCGCGACGGCTCGGACCCGGCGCAGCGCATCCGCGCCGCGGGCTACATGTCACGTGACGGGGCCTGGCGGATCGGCGAGAACCTCGCGTGGGGCACCGGCGACCTCGCCACCCCGCGGGCGATCATGTCGGCCTGGATGGCCTCCTCCGGCCACCGCGCCAACATCCTGCAGCCGGCCTACCGCGAGATCGGCATCAGCGTCCTCCCCGGCAACCCCGCCTCGCGCAACGGCGCCGGCGCCACGTTCGTCACCGAGTTCGGCGCCGTCGAGCGCGCCTCGCGGGTCGCCCCCCGGCGCAGCGAGGGCCGCACCGTGCGCCGCAGCGACCGCCGCGCAGCCCGCAAGCAGCGCACCCGCCGCGCCAAGACCCGTCGCGCCCGCGCCCGCGTGGCGCTCGCCCCGCGCTCGCGCCGCGCCCGCAAGGTCGGCCGCGTCGTCGCGGTCCGCGCCGGCCTCCGGTAGCGGCCCACACCCCGTTAGGGGTCGTCCGCTCTAGCGGCGTAGACTCGGCCGCACCGGCCGTCCGCGTCAGCCAGCAAGGAGTTCCGCATGGAGTCCTCCCAGCCCGCCCGCGTCCTCGTCGTCGCGAACCGCACTGCGGCGACGCCCGCGCTCATCAACGCCGTGCGCGAGCGCGCCGAGCGGGGCCCCGCGACGTTCACGCTGCTCGTCCCCAACACGTCCCGAGGGCTCGAGCGCTACGCCGATCCCGAGGACCACGCCGAGACCGAGGCGCAGGCCATCCTCGAGCTCGCGCTGCCGCTGCTCGAGGAGGTCACGGGCACAGAGGTGACCGGGATGATCGGCGCGCCCGAGCCGCTCGACGCGATCCAGGACGCGGTCAACATCCACGGCTTCGACGAGATCATCCTCTCGACGCTGCCCAAGCGCGTCTCGCGCTGGCTCAAGCTCGACCTGCCCTCCAAGCTCACCGGGCTCGGGCTGCCCGTCACCACCGTCACCGCGAGCGGCCGCGAGGAGCGGGTCGCCTGAGCCCTTTCCTGTTCTGGATGCAGGTGCTGATCGTGCTGTGCGTCGTGGTCGCGGGCGTGATCGCGATCGTCAAGCTCTGAGGCCGAGCTTGCGCAGCAGGCCGCCCGCCGGCCGGAGCGGCTCGGGCCGCGGCGGCAGCGGCGCGCCGTCGAGCACCGCGCGCGGCACGGCCTCGGTGAGCCACGGCTCGTGCTCGCCGATCCCCGGCAGCTCGCGCTCGAGCGCGGCGAAGCCGTCGCGCAGGCCGGGCGGGCGCCGCACGGCGTCGTGCGCGTCGGAGGCCACCACGTGGACGATCCCGTTGCGCAGCATCAGCGACGTGAAGCGCTTGACGGTCGAGCCGAAGGCGCCCACCATCGAGCCGGCGGTGATCTGCACGAGCACGCCCGCGTCGGCCAGCCGCTCGAGCCGCGTCGGGTCGCGCTGGAAGGCCGGGCAGCGCTCCGGGTGGGCGAGCAGCACGCGGTGCCCGCGCGAGTGGAGGTCGAGCACCATCGGCTCGAAGTCGCCGACCACGGGCGAGAACGGGCTCTCGACCAGCAGGTAGGGCCCGCCGCCGAGCGCGAACGCGCGCAGCGTCTCGTCGTCGAGGTCGACGAGCCGCCAGATCGCGATCTCGCCGCCCGGCAGCACCTCGAGCGGGATCCCGGCCTCGGCCAGCGCGGGGCGCAGCTGCTCGAGCCCGGCGGCGATCCGCGGGGGGTCGATGCTCGCGTCGTCGTTGACGTGGGGGGTCGCGAGGATCGTCTTCGTGCCGGCGGCCACCGCGGCGCGGGCGAGCTCGAGCGACCCCTCGAGGGTCGGAGGGCCGTCGTCGAGGCCCGGCAGGATGTGGGAGTGCAGGTCGATCACCCGTGGTTATGATCGCGCACCATGTTCACGTCGATCGTGGTCGGCACGGATGGATCCGACACGGCGGGGAAGGCTGTGCAGGCTGCAACCGACCTCGCCCGGCAGGTGGGCGCCTCGCTCAGCGTGGTGTCCGCGTACGAGCCCGTCTCCAACCAGCGCCTGCGCGAGGAGAAGCGCGAGGTGCCGAAGGACCTCGAGTGGATGGTCAATCCGCGCGAGGACGTGGAGGCGACGCTGAAGGAGGCGGCCGAGCAGGTCGAGGAGACCGGGGTGAAGGTCGAGACGTTCGCCCGCGAGGGCGACGCCGCCGACGCGATCCTCGACGTGGCGGAGGAGACCCACGCGGACCTGATCGTGGTCGGCAACAAGGGCATGACGGGGACGAAGCGCTTCCTGCTCGGCTCGGTGCCGAACAAGGTCTCGCACCACGCTCCCTGCAGCGTGCTGATCATCCGGACGACCTGACGGCCGTTACGGGGTGACCGCGCGCGCCGCGTCGACGAGGCCGGCGCCGTAGCGCACGTCCGGGCCCGGGGTGCCGAGGTCGCGCGCCGTCGCCTTGAGGCGCGCCTCGAGCTGGGCGGGGGTCGGCTTCGGCCCGATCACGCCGGAGGCGATCACGAGCGCGGCGGTGGCGGAGACGTGCGGGGCGGCCATCGAGGTGCCGACGTAGCCGCCCGGCAGCCCGAACGAGCGCACGGAGCGGCTCGTGTAGGTCACCTGGTAGATGTCGCGGCCCGCCGGCTCGGCGCCGGGGCGGCAGTTCGGGTCGCCCGGCACGTCGGCGTCGAGGCCGCCGCCGGGGCCGGCGATGTCGAGCCCGCTGCCGGAGTTGGAGTAGTCGGCCTGGCACAGATGCTCGGTCGTCGCGCCGACGGCCAGCACCTGGCTCGCGCGCGCCGGGTAGGCGACGGCGCGGGCGGAGAAGTTGCCCGAGGCGCCGACCACGAGCACGCCCTTGCGGCGGGCGAAGCGCAGCGCGTCGAGGATGTCGGGGATCTGGCCGCGCTTGACGCTCGAGTCGAACTCGAACGACAGGTTGATGATCTTGGCGCCCTTGCGGGCGGCGTAGCGAATACCGCCGCTGATCGCCACGGAGTCGCCGGTGCCCGCGCGGTCGAGCACCCGCACGGGCATGATGCGCGTGCCGTAGGCGAGGCCCGTGACGCCGAAACCGTTGCCGACCGTCTCGGCGATCGTGCTCGCCACGTGCGTGCCGTGGCCGTTGAGGTCGTCGGGGTAGGGGTCGTCGTCGACGAAGTCGCGGCCCTGGAGGAAGCGGTTGAGCAGGTCGGGCGAGCGCTTGAAGCCGCGGCGCGAGGCGTAGGCCACGCCGGTGTCGAGCACGGCGACCTTGACGCCGAGCCCGCCGGGGCGCCCGAGCGCGTTCAGCCGGTCCCAGGCGGCGGGCGCGTTGACGCCGACCTCGGGGCTGAAGTTCCACTGCACGCCCTGCCAGCCGCCGGGCGGGCCGCCGGGGTTGCCCGGGTCGTTGGGGACGAAGCTGGCGCGCGCGATGACGTTGGGGACCGCGCGCAGCACGCCGGGCTGGCGCTCGAGCTCGGCGATCGTCTCCGCGACGCTCTCGCCGTCGCGGATCTTCAGGACGCGCGTGCGCGGAGCGAAGACCTTGGGCTCGTGGGCGCCGGTGGCGCGCTGGGCCGCGGCGCGCACGGTCCGGGTCGCGCTGCGCTCGTAGGTGACGATGACCTCGTTCGGCACGTGGGCGGTGCCGGCGTGCACGTTCGGGGGCGGCGCCGCGTGCGCTTCAGGGGCGAGCACGAGCACGCCGGCCAGGAGGCCGGCGAGCAGGAGGGGGGAGCGGCGGAGAGGAGCGCGGGACGGCAAGGGCACCTAGAGAACAGTCTCGACACGAAGAAGTTTCACCACAACCCCTCGCGTGCGCTCGGGACAATGACGTAATGGACGCGCAACACATGCAGGTCGCCCTCGCCGAGGCGCGCAAGGCGCTCGCCCACGACGACGTTCCGGTCGGTGCCGTCGTCGTCCACCAGGGCGAGGTCGTCGGCGCCGGCCACAACGAGCGTGAGCGCCGCCAGGACCCGACCGCGCACGCCGAGACGATCGCGCTGCAGGCCGCGGCCCGCCGGCGCGGCAGCTGGCGGCTGCTCGACTGCGTCCTCTACGTCACGCTCGAGCCGTGCGCGATGTGCGCGGGGGCGATCGTGCTCGCGCGCGTCCCGCGCGTCGTCTACGGCACGGCCGACCCGAAGGCGGGCGCCGCCGGCAGCGTGCTCGACGTGCTCGCCGAGCCGCGCCTCAACCACCGGCCGGTGGTCGAGGGCGGCGTGCTCGCCGACGAGTGCGCGGCGCTGCTGCGCGACTTCTTCGCTGCCCGCCGGGGCTGACTCCCGCTACCCTCCAAACCGCTCTCGGAGGGGTGCGAGAGTGGCTGAATCGGGCGGTCTCGAAAACCGTTGTGCCGGTAACCCCGGTACCGAGGGTTCGAATCCCTCCCCCTCCGCTCCATCGGCTAGAGCACGGCCTGGAGCAGCAGCGCCGCCGCCGCCACGCCGGCCACCGTGCGCACGTGGTTGCCGGCGGTCCACTCGCGCTCCCACGCCGGCCAGCGCGCCGCGGCGTCCTCGCTCACGGGGTCCATCGCCGCGAGCTCGGTGTTGCGCGGGACGTTGTAGGCGATCGTCACGACGATCTCGCCGGCCAGGTAGACGGCGGCGCCGGCCAGCAGCCACGGCGACCAGTCGACCACGGCCACGACGATCAGCGCGACGCAGGCGAGCGCGGTGCCGAACATCAGGAGCATCAGCGGCGGCATCACCGCGGTGACGTTGATCGACTGCATCGCCGCGATGCCCTGCGCGGCCGGGAGGCGGCGCAGGGCGGGCATCACGAACGTCGAGAAGGCGAAGAACACGCCGCCGGCCGCGGCGGACGCGATCGCGGTCGCGACGGTGAGGACGACGAGCGGCGTGCTCATCGGCTCGCGGCGGGGGTCGCGGTCCAGACGCCGGCCGCCGCGGCGGCGTACGAGGCGAAGTCGCGCGGCTCGCGCCCCAGCGCCTCGCGGACGCCGTCCGTCGTGGCCGCGTTGCGGCCGTCGACGACCTCGTCGAACAGGTAGGTCAGCAGCTCCACGACGTCCTCCGGAACGTCGTGGCCGCGCAGCTCGTCGGCGTGCTGCTCGAGCGTCACCGGCACGTAGCGGACCGTGCGCCCGGACGCGGCGGAGAGGATCGCGGCCACGTCGTCGAACGTGAGCGAGTGCGGGCCGGTCAGCTCGTAGAGCCGGCCGACGTGGCGGTCGTCGGTGAGCGCGGCGACCGCGACGTCGGCGAGGTCGTCGACGTCGAGGAACGGCGTCGGCACGTCGCCGCCCGGCAGGCGGATCTCGCCGCTCAGGACGTGGTCGAGCATGTAGTCCTCGCTGAAGTTCTGCATGAACCAGGTGGAGCGCAGGACCGTCAGCTCGGCGCCGGTGTCGTACACGGCCTGCTCGGCGCGCTCCGCCTCGGGCTCGCCGCGGCCGGAGAGCAGCGCGATGCGGCGCACGCCGCTGCGGACGGCCAGCTCCGCGAACGCGCCGACGGTGTCGACAGCGCCGGGGATGGCGATGTCGGGGTAGTAGCTGAGGTACACGGCCCCGGCGCCGTCGAGCGCGGGCGACCAGGTCGAGCGGTCCTCCCAGTCGAAGCGCGGCTCGCCGCTGCGCGAGCCGATCCGCACGGGGAGGTCGCGGGCGCGCAGCCGGTCGGCGACGCGGCGGCCGGTCTTGCCGGTCCCGCCGAGGACGAGGGTGTGATTGGTAGATGTCATGGGTCCAGGATCGCGCGCGCTGACGGGACTGTCTATGCCCCAAAGTCGTCAATCCATGCTCGATCGTCCGAGCAAGCTGGACGTACGCAATACTCTGCCCATGGTCGATCCCTTCACCCCCGGGGCGGACCCGCTCGGTGAGGCGCTGCACTTCCTGCGCATGGACGGCGCCTTCTACTGCCGCTCGGAGCTGACCGCGCCGTGGGGCCTGACGATGCCGCCGATGCCGGGCTGCCTGTGGTTCCACGCCGTCACCTCCGGCCGCTTCCGGCTCGAGGTCCCCGGCGGCGAGGCGGAGTGGATCCTCCCGGGCGAGCTCGCGCTCGTGACCGACGGCGCCGGGCACGTGCTGCGCGACGCGCCGGGCTCGCCGGCGCCGGACATCCTCGACCTCGAGCGCGAGCAGGTCTCGGAGCGCTACGAGCTCCTCCGCCACGGCGGGGACGGGGAGCCGTCGCAGCTCCTGTGCGGCGCCGTGCGCTTCGAGAATCCCGCCGCGCGCAACCTCGTCGACATCCTCCCGCGGGTGATCAAGGTCGCCGCCGACGACGGCTGGATGCAGACGACGCTGGCGCTGCTGGCGGCCGAGGCGCGCGAGCTGCGGCCCGGCGGCGAGGCCGTGATCACGCGGCTCGGCGACATCCTCGTCATCCAGGCGATCCGCGCCTGGATCCGGACCGCCCCGGCCGCGCGGACGGGCTGGCTCGGCGCGCTCGAGGATCCGCAGATCGGGCGCGCGCTCACGCTCATCCACGGCGACCCGGCGCGCGACTGGACCGTCGCCTCGCTCGCGGCCGAGCTGGCGATGTCGCGCTCGTCGTTCTCCGCGCGCTTCAGCGAGCTCGTCGGCGAGCCGGCGATGCAGTACGTCACGCGCTGGCGCATGCACGTCGGCCTGCACGCGCTCAAGGACGAGGGGGCGACGGTCGGCGAGCTCGCCGACCGCCTCGGCTACCGCTCCGAGGCGGCCTTCGCCCGCGCCTTCAAGCGCGTCATGGGCATGCCGCCCGGCGCGGTCCGCCGGGCGGCCTAGCTGACGCGGGCCCTTACGCGGCCGTAGCCGGCGAGTCGGCCGGCTGCGGCTGGTTCTCGGGCACGAACTTGCTCGCCGTGAACGTGACGCCCTGCGGGTCGGTGATGACCGTCATCCGCACCCACGGCATGTCGGTCGGCGGCATGACGACCGTGCCGCCGAGCTCCTCGGCGCGCGCGGCGACCGCGTCCGCGTCGTCGACGCCGAAGGTCAGGCTCCAGCGGGCCGGGCTGTCGTCGTCGATGCGGGTGAGGCTGGCCACGACCTCGTCGAAGCGGTCGGGCGCGCCCATTTCCTTCATGCCCTGGCGGTTGCCCGGGTTGCGCTGCTCGAGGTGGTCGCCGTACGCTCGCAGCGCCCACATCGCCATGCCGTCGCCCATCGGCACCGCGTCCCAGCCGAACACCGCGCCGTAGAACGCCTGCGCGCGCTCGAGGTCGCGGACGTGGAGGTCGTTGAAGTTGACGCTGCCGTGGGCGTTGACGACGTCGGCGCCGCGGAAGCTGCCCGCCTGCCAGACCGAGAACACCGCGCCCTCGGGGTCGGCGAACATCGCCATCCGGCCGCTGTCGAAGACGTCGAACGGCTCGGCCAGCACCTGCCCGCCGGCCTCGCGCACCGCCGCGGCGGTGGCGTCGGCGCTCTCGACGAGCACGTAGGTGTTCCACGTCGCCGGAGCGCCCTCGGGCGCCGAGCTGATCGCGGCCGCGACGCCGCCGTCGAGCCGCGCCATCAGGTAGCTGCCGGGCGAGCCCTCCGGCATCGTCTCCTCGAACTGCCAGCCGAACAGCCCGCCATAGAACTCGGCGGCCGCGGCCGGGTCGGGCTGCGTGGTGTCGGCGAAGCACGGGACGCCGGGGATGTATCGGTCCTGCTCGCTCATCGGGGCTCCTTCGGTTGGGGGGTGCGCGCAGGCTAAGGACAATTGCGGTCAACTTCTGTCCTCAATCTGGAAGCAGCGGAACTTCGAGGTCCTGGGGCTTGCCGACGAGCACCGCGCGCGTGATCGCCTTCGACCCGTAGCGGTCGCGGACGTCGTCGAGCGCGGCGTCGAGCGCGCTCGACCCGCGCTCCTCGAGCGGCAGCGCGAGCTGCACCGCCTTCGCGTCGGCGAGGTTCGAGAGCGTGATCCCGAGCAACGTGATCCCGCGGCGCTCGATCAGCGGGCGCGCGCTCCGCAGCAGCCCGCGCAGGGCGTCGAGGATCGTCAGCGTGCTCGCGGTCGCCTCCGGCATCGTGTGCGAGCGGGTCGAGCGCGTGAGGTCGCGATGGCGCAGGCGCAGCGTCGCGGTGCGGGCGACGCGCTGCGCCGCGCGCATGCGGCGCGTGAGGCGGTCGACGCACGCGATCAGGATCGAGTCGAGCTCCTCCCACGAGCGCTCGCGGCGGAAGCCCAGCGCGCTCTGCGTCCCCATCGAGCGCCGACGCTGCCCGACCGTCACCCGGCGCGGGTCGCGGTTGTGCGCGAGCGCGTGCAGCTTGCGGCCGGCGCCCTTGCCGACCAGCGTCACCAGCGCGTCCTCGTCGAGCTCGGCGACCTGGCCGACCGTGTGCAGCCCGATCCGCCGCAGCCGGCCGGCGGTCGCGGGCCCGACGCCCCACAGCGCCTCGATCGGCAGCGGGTGCAGGAACGCGAGCTCGCCGTCGGGCGGGACGACGAGCAGCCCGTCGGGCTTGGCCTGCGCGCTCGCCACCTTGGCGAGGAACTTCGTGCGCGCGACGCCGACGGTGATCGGCAGCCCGACGCGCTCGCGCACGTCGCGCCGCAGCTTGCGCGCGATCTCCTCCGGCGTGCCCGCGATCCGCTCCATGCCGCGCGCGTCGAGGAACGCCTCGTCGATCGAGAGCGCCTCGACCTGCGGCGAGGTGTCGTCGAACACCTCGAAGACCGCGCGGCTCGCCGCCGTGTAGGCCTTCATCCGCGCCCGCACGACGATCGCGTCCGGGCACAGCCGCAGCGCGCGCCGGCCGCCCATCGCGGTCTTGACCCCGCGCGCCTTCGCCTCGTAGCTCGCCGCGAGCACCACGCCGCCGCCGACGATCACCGGCTTGCCGCGTAGCCGCGGGTTGTCGCGCTGCTCGACGGAGGCGTAGAACGCGTCGAGGTCGGCGTGGAGGATGGTGGCGCTTGACACGAACATATGTTCGCACACGATCCGGCCTGCGACACTCCGCCGCCGTGCCGCGGACCTACCACCAGCGCGCGTTCGCGCTCCCGCCCGGGGCCACCGAGGTGATCCTCGTCCGCCACGGCGCATCGGCCGCCGCGGTGCCGGGCGAGCCGTTCCCGCTCGTCGAGGGACACGGCGATCCGCCGCTCGCGCCCGAGGGCGAGGCGCAGGCCGAGGCGGTCGCGGAGCGGCTCGCGGGCGAGGGCGTCGCGGGCCTGTTCATCACGACGCTGCGGCGCACGCTCGAGACCGCGGCGCCGCTCGTGGCGCGCACCGGGCTCGAGCCCGTCGTGGTCAAGGACCTGCGCGAGGTCTCGCTCGGCGAGTGGGAGGGCGGCGAGTTCCGCATCCGCATGGCCGAGGGCGACCCGATCGCGCTGCAGGCGGTCGCCGAGGAGCGCTGGGAGGTCATCCCGGGCGCGGAGACGATGGCGTCGCTGGCCGAGCGCGTACGCGCCGGGATCGACGCGATCGCGACGCTGTCCGGGCCGGACGTGACCGTCGCGGCGATCGTGCACGGCGGCGTGATCGGGGAGGCGTGCCGGCAGGCGACGGGCAGCCGGCCGTTCGCGTTCGTGCACTCCGACAACGGCTCGCTGTCGCGGATCGTCGTGCTGCCGGACGGGTCGTGGCTGCTGCGCTCGTTCAACGACACGGCGCACCTGGCGTAAAGTCGGTCGGCATGGATGACGCCACGCTTCGCCGCTTCGCCGACGTGATCGTCGGCTTCGGGGCCAACGTGCAGCCGGGCCAGGTGGTCGCGGTCTCGTGCGAGCCCGGCAAGGAGTACATGGTCCGCGCGATCGCGGAAGCCGCCTACAAACACGGCGCGAAATTCGTCGACGTCCAGTGGTTCGACCCCTGGGTCAAGCGCGAGCGCATCGAGCACGCGCGCGAGGAGGACCTCGACTTCATCCCCGACTGGCACGGCAAGCGCCTGCTCGCGCTCGGGGAGATCGGCGCCGCGCGCGTGGGCCTCTCCGGCCCGACCGCGCCGGGGCTGATGGAGGACCTCGACCCCGGCCGCGTCGGCAAGGACCGCTTCCCGGCGCTCAAGGAGGCGGGCAAGGTCGTCAACGACCGCACGACGAACTGGACGATCGCGCCCTGCCCGACGCCCACGTGGGCCAAGCTCGTGTTCCCCGACCTGCCGGACGACGAGGCGCTGGCCCGGCTCGAGCAGCACCTCATGCACGTCTGCCGGCTCGACGAGGACGACCCCGTCAAGGCGTGGCAGGACCGCGCCGACCTGCTCGTCGACGTCGCGGCCCGCCTCACCGACCGCGGGTTCGACGCGCTGCACTACGAGGGCGAGGGCACCGACCTCACGATCGGGCTGTTGGGGAGCGCCCGCTGGGCCGCCGCGCGCTTCGAGCGCGCCGACGGGCTCGTGCACATGCCGAACCTGCCCACCGAGGAGGTCTTCACCTCGCCCGACCCGTCGCGCGTCGACGGCACGGTCGCCTCGACGAAGCCGCTCGTGCTGATGGACGGGACCGTGGTGCGCAACCTGCGCGTGCGCTTCGAAGGCGGCCGCGCGGTGCAGATCGACGCCGACTCCGCCGCCGAGACGATGCGCACGATCTGCGCGCGCGACGAGGGCGCCGCGCGGCTGGGCGAGATCGCGCTCGTCGATCGCGAGGGCCGCATCGGCGCGCTCGACACCGTCTTCTACGACACGCTGCTCGACGAGAACGCGGCGAGCCACCTCGCGTTCGGCCAGGGCTTCCCGTTCCTGGCCCGCGACAACGGCGCGGGCGACGCGATCAACTCGTCGGAGATCCACATCGACTTCATGATCGGCTCCGATCAGCTCGCGGTGACCGGCATCACGGCCGACGGGGAGCGCGTGCCGGTGCTCCGCGACGGCAACTGGCAGATCTAGAGCACGCCCGCGCGTGAAGCTGGCCGCGTCCAGCTCGGGCTGGTCGCCCTGATCTGGGGCGCGAGCTTCATGTTCATCAAGGTCGAGCTCGAGGCCGGCCTCGCGGTCGTGCACGTGGCGTGGCTGCGCTGCGCGCTCGGCGCGCCGGCGCTGCTGGCGATCGTGTGGGCGACGCGCGACCGGCTGCCGCGGGAGCGCGGCGTGTACGTGCACCTGCTCGTGATCGCGACGCTGATGAACGCGCTGCCGTTCCTGCTCTTCGCCTACGGCGAGACCGAGGTCTCCTCGCTGCTGGCGGGGATCATCAACTCGCTGACGCCGCTGATCACGCTGCTGTTCGCGCTCGTGCTGCTGCCCGACGAGCCGCCGACCGCGCAGAAGGTCCTCGGCATCGCGATCGGGTTCGCCGGCGTGCTCGTCGTGCTCGCGCCGTGGGAAGGGCTCGGCGGCGGCTCGCTGCTCGGCGCGCTCGCCTGCATCGGCGCGGCGACCTGTTACGGCCTCGGCTTCCCCTACCTGCGCCGCCACCTCTCCGGCCGGCCCGAGACGGGCGTGGCGATCTCGGCCGCCCAGGTGACCCTCGGCGGGCTCCTGCTGCTGCCGTTCGTGCCGTTCGCGCCGCTGCCCGACGAGGCGCCGGGGCTCGAGGTGTGGGCCTCGATCGTCGCGCTCGGCGCGCTCGGGACGGGCATCGCGTACATCCTGAACTTCAACGTCGTGCGCGAGGCGGGCGCGCAGACCGCCTCGATGGTCACCTACCTCGTGCCGGTGTTCGCGGTCCTCTTCGGCGTCTCGATCCTCGGCGAGCCGCTGAGCTGGCACGAGCCGGTCGGGGGCCTGCTGATCATCGCCGGCGTGGCGATCGCGCAGGGCCTCCTCGCGGCGCGCCGACCCTCTACCCTCTGACCCCGCTTGGAGAGGTGCCGGAGCGGCTGAACGGGCACGACTGGAAATCGTGTGACGGGGGTCAACCTCGTCCGAGGGTTCGAATCCCTCCCTCTCCGCTCAGATCTGCGCCGCGACGATCACGACCGTGAAGATCACGAGCAGCACGGCGGCGGCGGTGAACGACGCGACGAGCCGGAACGAGAGCGGCGCGTGCACGCCGTCCACGACCGACCGCTCGAGCTCGCGCTGGCGCCGCGCGCCGAACGCGAGCATCCCGATCGCGAGCGCCGCGTACCCGCAGCCCAGCGCGACGTAGGGGCCCGGGGCGACGTCGAGCAGCTCGGGGGCGAAACGGCCGACCGCGAGCGCGCCGGCCGTCGCCGCCAGTGCGGTCCGCCACCACGCCAGCCACGTCCGCTCGGCGGCCATCGAGGTCCGCTGCCAGACGTCGACGGGGACCGGCGACTCCGGCTCGGGCTCGGCCATGGCGGGAGTCTATGAGGGTTGCGATGATGCGCCCATGACCGAGACGCTGCCCGAGATCCACACAGGCCTCTTCATCGCCGGCGAGCGCCGGGAAGCGGCCGACAGCTTCGCCGTCCACGACCCCGCCGACCCCGAGGCGGTGGTCGGCTACGCGGGCGCGGCCTCCGAGGAGCAGGCGCGCGCCGCGGTCGCCGCGGCGCACGACGCGTTCCCGGCCTGGGCGGCGCTGAGCGCGCACGAGCGCGCCGCGCAGGTGAAGGCGAGCCTCGGGGCGCTCGCCGCGGACAACGACGAGCGCGTCGACCTGCTGTCGCGCGAGAACGGCAAGGTGCGCTCGGAGTGCGACATCGAGATGCACGTGATCGAGGCGCGGTTCGAGCTGGCCGCCGGGCTCGCCGACGTCGTCGACGGTATCCGCGAGCTGCCCGCGCCGCCGTACCGCACCCAGGTCATGCACCTGCCGCTCGGCGTCGTCAGCCTGATCGTCCCGTTCAACTGGCCGCTGGCGATCCTCGCCGCGTCGCTACCGCACGCGCTGGTGGCGGGCAACACGGTCGTCGTCAAGGCGCCGCCGACGACGCCGCTGTCGTTCGTGCGGACGATCGCGCTGATCGCCGGCGAGCTGCCGCCGGGCGTCCTCAACGTGGTCTCGGGGCACGACGCCACGCTCGGGCCGGTGCTGATCCAGGACCCGCGCGTGCGCAAGGTCGGCTTCACCGGCAGCGTCGGCGCCGGCAAGCGGATCATGGCGATGTGCGCCGACAACCTGACCCGGGTCCTGCTCGAGCTCGG
This sequence comes from uncultured Solirubrobacteraceae bacterium, assembly GCA_963811595.1. Taxonomy (GTDB): domain Bacteria; phylum Actinomycetota; class Thermoleophilia; order Solirubrobacterales; family Solirubrobacteraceae; genus DASQFQ01. The sequence continues at coordinate 583,626 of CAWERW010000015.1, read as the reverse complement.
CGGCAACGACCCCGCGCTCGTGCTCGAGGACGCGGTGATCGACGAGGAGGCGATCGGCAAGTTGTACGTCGGCGCCTTCCTGACCACCGGCCAGGTGTGCATGGCGATGAAGCGCCTCTACGTGCACCGCTCCCACTACGACGCCGTCGTCGAGGGGCTCTCGGGCGCGGTCGGCGCCCAGAAGATCGGCCCCGGCCTGCACGCCGACGCGACGATGGGGCCGCTCAACAGCGCGCAGCAGCGCGACTACGTGCAGGGGCTGCTCGACGAGGTCCGCGCCGACGCCGAGGTGCGCGAGCTCGCCGAGCCCGTCGACGAGGACGCGTTCGCGCGCGGGCAGTTCATGCGCCCGTCGCTCGTCCTCGACCCGCGGCCGGACGCGCGGATCGTGACCGAGGAGCAGTTCGGGCCGACGCTCCCGATCATCCCGTTCGACGACGAGGAGTCCGCGATCGCCGCGGCCAACGACACGTGGTCGGGCCTGTGCTCGTCGGTGTGGTCCAGCGACATGGAGCACGCCGGGCGCGTCGGCACGCGGCTGCGCACGGGCTTCACGTTCGTGAACGCCCACAACGCGCCGTTCCTCGACGAGCGCGCGCCGTTCGGCGGGTTCAACCAGAGCGGCATGGGGCGGGAGATGGGCGAGGAGGGCATCCTCGGCTTCACCGACACCCACTCGGTGGGGTTCCCGGCGTAAGACCTCGCGAGGCCGGCGCCCCGCGGCGCCGGCCTCGCTTCTCCCTTGGCTAGTAGCCGCGGCGGATCTGCTTGCGGCGCACCTCGCGCGGGATCGGCGGCGGGGCGATCTTGCGCGGCGGCGGCGCGAAGCGGCGGTTGGGCAGCTGTGGCTTACGGGGCGTGTGGCGTGTGCGGGGCATCGTGGACCTCCAAACGAGACGAACCGTCTCGTCACACTATGAGGCATCTCTGCCAGCTTGTCAAGACGGACCGTCTCGTCTAATTTGACCGACATGCCGAACGCCACCCGCCGCAGCGAGCGCTCCCGCCAGGCGATCCTCACCGCTGCGCTCGACCTCGTCGAGGAGGCCGGCTACGCGCGGACGAGCATCGAGGGCATCGCGGCGCGAGCGGGCGTGGGCAAGCAGACGATCTACCGCTGGTGGCCGTCGAAGGGGGCGGTGCTGCTCGACGCGCTGCTCGTGCCGAGCGAGGGTGACGAGGGCCTCGAGCCGCTCCCCGACACCGGCGACCTCGCCGCCGACCTCAAGCTCGTGCTCCGCGCCACCGTCGAGGAGCTCCGCAACCCGCGCTACGACGCCCCGATGCGCGCGCTGGCCACCGAGATCCTCCACGACCCCGCGCTGCACGTGCAGTGGAGCGAGCGCATCAACGGGCCGCTGACCGAGATCCGCGAGGAGCGGCTGCGCAGCGCACAGGCGGCCGGCGACCTCCCCGCGGACCTCGACCTCGCGCTCGCCATCGACCTCATCTGGGGCCCGCTCTTCCACCGCTGGCTGCAGGGCAGCGGACCGCTCACCCCGGAGTTCGCCGACGCGGTCGTCGACGCCGTCGTCAGCCCCGCATCCACCCGCCGTCGACCAGCAGCGTCTGGCCGCTGACGAAGCCGCTGTCGTCGCCGGCGAAGAAGGCGATCGCGCGCGCGACGTCCTCGACCTCGCCGCGGCGCTTGATCGACTGGGCGGCGAGCACGCCATCCCACAGCGAGTCCTGGTCGGCGTGGATCGCGGTCGCCGCGGTCGGGAAGGCGCCCGGGGCGACCGCGTTGACGCGGATGCCCTCCGGCCCGGCCTCGCGGGCGAGCGAGCGGGTGAAGCCGATCACCGCGCCCTTGGACGCGACGTAGGAGACGAGCCCCGCTTCGCCCCAGTAGAACGTGACCGAGGCGACGTTGACGATCGACCCGCCGCCGCGCGCGAGCATCTGCGGGCGCACCGCCTTGGCGAGCAGGAAGTAGCCGCGCACGTTGGTGGCGAAGACCGCGTCCCACTCCGCGGCGTCGGCCTCGTGCCAGGGGCCGATCGGGTAGATCGCGGCGTTGTTGACGAGGATGTCGGCGCCGCCGAACGCCTCCTGCGCCCGCGCGGCGACCGCCTCGATCTGCGCCGGGTCGGAGACGTCCGCCTCGATGGCGACGGCCTCTCCCGCGATCCCCGCCACCGTCTCCTGCAGCGCCTCACCCTGCAGCCCGGCGGCGACCACGCGCGCGCCGCGCTCGGCGAGCAGCGTCGCCGTGGCGGCGCCGATCCCGGTCGCGGCGCCGGTGACGATCGCGGTCTTGCCCGCGACCGACACCTAGACGCCGACGGGGTGCCAGGCGGTCTTGAGCTCGACCAGCGCCTCGAGGCGGCCGAGCGAGTCACCGTCGGCCGCGGGGCGGGACACGCGCTTGACCGTCTCGGCGGCCAGCTCGTCGATCGTCCGCGCGAGCTCCGGGTCCCCGGTGGCATCGACGATCGCGTTGACGTCACGGTGCCCGCACAGCGGAGCGAGCAGCTCGTCCATGCGGCCGCTCAGCAGGTTGAGCACGCCGCCGGGCACGTCGGAGACGCCTGCGACCTCGCCGAGGTCGAGCGCGCGCAGCGGCGAGCGGCGCGAGATGAGCGCGACGACGGTGTTGCCGGCCGCGAGCGCCGGGGCGATCTCGCGGATCAGCCCGAGGACGTCGGGCTCGTCGGGGGCGAGCACGGCGACGACGCCGGTCGGCTCCGGCACCGAGAAGCTCAGGTACGGCGCGGCGACCGGGTTGATGCCGCCCATCACCGCGGCGAGCTTGTCGGTCCAGCCCGCGTAGTGGACGAGCACGTCGACGGCCTCGCCGACGTCGCCGAGCTCCTGGCTGCGCGACTCGAGCGCCTCGGCAAACCGGTAGAGGACCTGTCCCCGGTTGTAGGCGGTGCGCGATGCCCAGCCGGCCTGCGCGCTGCGCGCAGCCTTCACCGCGTCACGCACGTCCTTGCGTGAGGCGCGCGGGACGTTGACTCCCGCCACCACGTCGCTGCGCCCTGACTCCGAACGCGCGAACTTCCCGCCCACGTAGAGCTTGTAGGTCTTCGCCACCGCGCGCCGGCTCACGAGACCCTCACGTAGGGCAGCAGGCCGGCCGGCCCGCCCTCGCGCCCGAAGCCCGACTCCTTGTAGCCGCCGAACGCGGCCGTCGGGTCGAAGCGGTTGTAGGTGTTCTGCCACACGACGCCGGCGCGCAGCGCGCCCGCGACCTCGAACGCCTTGGCGCCGTTGTCGGTCCACACGCCGGCGGCGAGCCCGTAGGCGGAGTTGTTCGCCCGCTCGATCGCCTCGGCCGGCGTCCGGAACGTCGTCACCGACACGACCGGGCCGAAGATCTCCTCGACCGCGATCCGGTTCGCGGGCGCGACGTCGAGGAACAGCGTGGGCGGGAACCAGTAGCCGGTCTCGGGCAGCGCGCACGTGATCGAGCGCCGCGTCGCGCCCTCGCGCTCGCCCTCGTCCACGAGCTCGGAGATGCGCGCGAGCTGCGCGGCGCTGTTGATCGCGCCGACGTCCGTGTTCTTGTCGAGCGGGTCGCCGACGCGCAGGCGCTCCATCCGCGCCCACAGCTTGCGGACGATCTCCTCGGCGACGCTCTCCTGCAGCAGCAGCCGCGAGCCCGCGCAGCAGACGTGGCCCTGGTTGAAGAAGATCCCCTCGATGATGCCCTCGACCGCCTGGTCGAGCGCGGCGTCCTCGAAGACGATGTTGGCCGACTTGCCGCCGAGCTCGAGCGTCAGGCCGGTGCCGGTCCCCGCCAGCGCGCGCTGGATCTCCTTGCCGACCGCGGTCGAGCCGGTGAAGGCGATCTTGTCCACGCCGGAGCGCACCAGCTCGGAGCCCGCGCTCCCGTCGCCGGTGACGATGTTCACGACGCCGGGCGGCAGGTCGGCCTCCTGGCAGATCTCGGCCAGCAGCAGCGCGGTCAGCGGCGTCGTCTCGGCCGGCTTCAGGACCGCGGTGTTGCCGCACGCGAGCGCCGGCGCGAGCTTCCACGCCGCCATCAGCAGCGGGAAGTTCCACGGCACGACCTGGCCGACCACGCCGCGCGGCTCGAACGAGCGCCCGCCGAGCGCGTAAGCGAGCTTGTCCGCCCAGCCCGCATAGGAGAAGAAGTGCGCGGCGGCCAGCGGCACGTCGACGTCGCGCGACTCGCGGATCGGCTTGCCGCCGTCGAGCGACTCGACGACCGCCAGCTCGCGGGCGCGCTCCTGGATCAGGCGCGCGATCCGGAACAGGTACTTGCCGCGCTCGAGCGGCGCCAGCTTCTGCCACGGCCCCGCCGCGGCGCGCGCCGCCTCGACGGCCCGCGCCACGTCCTGCGGCCCCGCGAAGGCGACCTCGGCGAGCGGCTCCTCGGTCGCCGGGTTGATCGTCTCGACGCGCGAGCCGTCCCCGGGCGCGGTGAACTCGCCGCCGATGAAGAGGTCGTAGCTCGGCTTCAGCGCGGCCGCGTCGCGCGACTCCGGCGCCGGCGCGTAGTCCCAGCGCAGCGCGGTCCGGCCCTCGACGGTGGCGCTCACGTCATCACTCCTTCGAGAAGTCCTCGGAGCGGCCGTAGTGGCCGCCGTCGAGCTTGGCGTACTGCATCAGCAGGTCGTTGAGGAGCGACGACGCGCCGATCCGGAAGCGGTCCGGCGTCAGCCACTCGTCGCCCAGCGTCTCCTTCACCAGCACGAGCATGTGCATCGCCTGCTTGGTCGTGCTCACGCCGCCGGCCGCCTTGACGCCGATGATCTGCCCCGTGCGCCAGGCGTGGTCGCGCACGGTCTCGAGCATCACGAGCACGACGCCGGGCGTCGCCCCGGTCTTGGCCTTGCCGGTCGAGGTCTTGATGACGTCGGCGCCCGCGTCGATCGCGAGCTGCGACGCGTGCCGGACGTGCGCGTAGGTCGGCAGCTCCGCGGTCTCGAGGATCACCTTCAGGTGCGCGTCGCCGCACGCCTCCTTGACCGCCTCGATCTCGCGGGCGACGCGCGCGTCGTCGCCCGACAGGTAGGCCTCGCGCGAGATCACCATGTCGATCTCGCCCGCGCCCGCCGCGACCGCATCCTTCGTCTCCTCGACCTTGATGTCGAGCGACGTCTGGCCGGCGGGGAAGCCGGTCGCGACCGACGCGACCGCGACGCCGCTCCCGCGCAGCGCGTCGCGCGCCACCGGCACCAGCGCCGGGTAGACGCAGATCGCCGCGACCGAGGGGATCTCGGGCCGCGAGGGATCGGGGCACACGCCCTTCGCGCACAGGTGGCGCACCTTGCCCGGGGTGTCGGACCCCTCGAGCGTGGTCAGGTCGATCATCGACGTCGCGATGCGGATGCCCTCGCGCTTCGCCGAGGTCTTGATCGACCTGCGGCCGAGGGCCGCCGCGCGTTCCTCCACGCCGACGCGGCTGACCGGGATCAGCGAACGGCTCATGCCTGTCATCTTGGCAGGATGAGCACTGAAGACCTCTCGATCGGCCCGTTGCAGCTCGTCCTGGTGGGGTTCGAGACCACCGAACGCTTCCGCGGGCGCACACGGCGGGCTTCGCGCTCGAGGACCTGCGCCGCCTGACCGACGAGATCGGCCCCGGCGACCACGCGGCCGTCGTGCTCGTCGAGCACCTGTGGGCGGCGACGCTGCGGGAGACCGGCGGCCGCGTGCTCGGCCAGGGCTTCCTGACGCCGGAGGTGGTGATGATCGTCGGCGCCGAGATCCGGGCGCGCGCCGGAGATCGTCGAGGCCGCGGTCGCCGAGGCCGAGGACGCGCTCGGCGGCGACTAGCTCTGCTGGATGCGGATCAGGTTGCCCGCGGGATCGCGGACGGCGCAGTCGCGCACCCCGTACGGCTGGTCCATCGGCTCCTGGACGATCTCGGCGCCGCCGGACTGCAGCCGCTCGAACGTGCTGTCGAGGTCGGCGGCGGCCAGGTTGACGCCGGCGAAGGTGCCCTTGGCCATCATCTCGGCGATGGTGCGGCGCTCGTCGTCGGTGATGCCGCAGCCGGGCGGCGCCGGCGGCTGCAGGACGACCGACGTGCCGGGCTGGTCGGCGGGGCCGACGGTGATCCAGCGCATCCCCTCGTAGCCGACGTCGTTGCGGACCTCGAAGCCGAGGACGTCGCGATAGAAGGCCAGCGAGGCATCCGGGTCGGTGTGCGGGAGGAAGCTCGAGTGAATCGTGATGTCCATGCCCGGCACGCTAGCTCCGGCCCGGGGCCGGCGCTTCTCGATTCCTGATCAGCTGCCCGGGACGAAGCCGAGCGCGGGATTCGGCTCGTCGATGAGGCCGAGCGACTCGAGCTCGGTGACGAGGATCACGTGGCGGGCGGAGATCGCGATGAACGCCTGCTCCTCGGGCTCGCGGGCGCCGTCCGCCCACGTCACGTGGGCGTCCTTGAGCGCGATGAAGTCGGAGTCGTGCGCGTTGAGGAAATCGGTCGTCCGCGACCGGTAGCCCTCGTGCGGCAGCTGCAGCGTGCCTTCGATGATGTGGCGCTGGGTCTCGACCCGGACGCGTTCACGGCGGAATTGCATCTGCGCATTATCGGCGCGCCGGCGGCGGGGCAGTAATCTGCCGCCGCGTGTTCGACGTCGCCGCCGTCCTTCGACCGTGGTTCGAACGGGTCGTCGGAGACGTCCCGGAGCTGGACCTGTTCGACGCCCACACGCACGTCGGCGCCAACGATCCCGACGGCTTCAAGCAGACGCCGGAGGAGTTGCTCGACGTCCTTGCCCCCATCGGCGCGCGGGCGCTCGTGTTCCCGATGCACGAGCCCGACGGCTACACGGAGGCCAACGACGCCGTGCTCGACGCGGTGGCCCGCTCGGACGGGCGCCTGCGTGCGCTCTGCCGCGTGCAGCCGAAGGACGCGGGCGCGGTCGCGGAGGCGCGGCGCTGCCTCGAGGCCGGCGCCGACGGCATCAAGCTGCACCCGCGCGCGGAGCAGTTCACGCTCTCCGAGCCGTCGGTGCGCGAGCTCGTGGCGGCCGCGCACGAGCGCCGCAAGGTGGTGCTCATCCACGCGGGCCGCGGGATCCCCGCGCTCGGGCAGGACACCGTGCGGCTGTCCGGCGAGTTCCCCGACGCGCGGCTGATCCTGGCCCACTGCGCGATCTCCGACCTGTCGTGGCTGTGGCGCGAGCTCCCGGCACACCCGAACCTGCTGATCGACACCGCGTGGTGGGCGCCCGCCGACGTGCTCGCCACGTTCGCGCTGTGCCCGCCCGGCAACATCGTGTGGGCGAGCGACTCGCCCTACGGCGTGCCGATCGTGAGCGTCACGCAGACGCTGCGGCTCGCGCTGCAGGCGGGGGTCGACCCCGAGCGGCTGCCGGGCATCATGGGCGCGCAGGCGCAGCGCGCGCTCGACGGCGAGGAGCTGCTCGACCTCGGGCCCGCGCCGGGCGGGCCCGGCGCGGCGCTCGACCCGCTGCTCGAGCGCGTGGTCACCCACCTCACGACGGTCATGGGCCGCGCGTTCGTGCAAGCCGACTTCTCGGAGCCGCTCGCGCTCGCGCGCCTGGCCTGCGCGGTCGGCGACGACGCGCCACAGGCGCCGATGTGCTCCGCCGTGCTCGAGCTGCTCGACCTGTTCGACGAGCACATGGCGCCGCCCGAGGACGGCCGCCCGATTCCCTCGGCCGCGCGCCTGCTCGTGTTCGCGCTGATCGTCGCGCGCACGCCCGGCGTGGCGCTGCCCGACCTGCCCGAGGCGCCGCACCCGACCCGCGCGGAGGCGGAGGCGCACGAGCCGCAGGGCGGTCCGGGCGGCTAGCCGTCCTCGCCGCTGCCGTCGATCGGCTTCGGGGTCGGCCGCGGGCGCGGCCGGGGAGTGGGCCGCCCGCAGCGGCGGTAGGTGCGCGACGCGCCGATGACCTGGCCGCCGAGCGTCGTCCCGCTCACCCGCACCGCGGTGCGCGCACCGGACAGGCGGATCGTCGCGCTCGCCGCGCGCGGCACGCCGGTCATGCGCGCCACCTCGGCGCCGTCGGCCCGCACCTGCAGCACGCCGAGCACCGCGCCGGGCGGCGGCAGGACGCGGACGGTCGCGCGCGTGAAGCGGATGCAGCTCGCGTCGGACGGGAGCCGCAGCACCTGCGAGGAGGTCACGTGCGGCTCCTGCAGCTCGTAGGCGTCGTCGCTGCCCTGGCCCTGCGCGAACGCGGCGCCCCCGGCCAGCAGCCCGAGCCCGAGGAGGATCAGCAGCAGACGGCGCACGAGCCGACGCTACCTCACCCCGGAGCGCGCGTGGGAGGAAATAGGGTGCCCGCCATGAGCGACCTCCTGGACCAGCTCGTCGACTGGCTGCGCATCCCCTCGATCTCGACCGGCGGCGGCGACCCGGCCGACCTGCGGCGCGCCGCCGAGTGGGCGGCGGAGCACGTCGAGCGCGCGGGCGGCAGCGTCGAGCTCGTGCAGATCGGCGACGGCAACCCGCTGGTGGTCGGCGACCTCCGCGGCGCGCGGCAGGACGCGCCGACGATCCTCATCTACGGCCACTACGACGTGCAGAGCGTCGGCGACCTCGGCGCCTGGACCTCGCCGCCGTTCGAGCCCGAGGTGCGCGACGGGCGGCTGTACGCGCGTGGATCCTCCGACGACAAGGGCAACTTCTGGCCGCTGCTGTACGCGGCGTGCGACATGGCGCGCGCGGGCGAGCTGCCGGTCAACGTCCGCGTGATCGTCGAGGGCGAGGAGGAGGCGGGCTCCGAGACGATCACCGAGTGGATCCGCGGCGACGAGCGCGGCGCCGACGCCGCGATCGTCTTCGACTCCGGCATGGTCGACGAGCAGACGCCCGCGATCACGCTCGGGCTGCGCGGCATGGCGATGGCGCAGATCGAGGTCCGCACCGGCGCCCGCGACCTGCACTCGGGCATGTACGGCGGCACCGCCCTCAGCGCACTGCACGTGCTCCACCGGATGCTCGCCGAGGTCGTCCCGGGGCCCGACGGCACGCTCCGCGACGAGCTGCGCGCGGGCATCGTCCCGCCCGCCGAGGCCGAGCGCATCTCGTGGGAGCGCCTGCCGCCCGGCACGCAGGTGCTGGCCGAGGTCGGCGGCCGCGAGGCCTACCCCGGCGCGGCGGCCGAGTACTACGAGCGCAACGGCGCCGACGCCTCGCTCGACGTCAACGAGATCGTCGGCGGCGAGCCGCGCACGCTCGTGCCGGCGGTCGCGCGCGGCACGGTCTCGCTGCGGCTCGCGCCCGGCCAGCGCGCGTCCGAGATCGGGCCGGTGCTCGAGCGCCTGCTGCGCGACGCGGCCCCGCCCGGCGCCGACGTGAGCATGAGCTGGCACCTCGCCGACCCGTCGCTGTTCGAGCCCGACCTGCCCGCGGTCGTGCTCGCCGCGCAGGCGATCGAGCGCGCCACCGGGACCGCTCCCGCGCTCGTGCGCTCGGGCGGCTCGATCCCCGTCGTGGCGGAGTTCGCGGCGCGCGGGATCCCCACCATCGTCAGCGGCTTCGCGCTCGCGGACGACGACATCCACGCGCCCGACGAGTCGTACCGGCTCGCGAGCCTCGAGCTGGGCGAGCGCACCGCGCGCGAGCTGCTGCGGGCACTGGCCGAGCTGTAGCGCGTGCTCACGGTCGCGCGGAACCTCGCCAAGAACGCGAGCGCCGCGATCGGGCTGCGGAGCCTGCTCCGCAGCGGCGCCTACGGCATGGACGGCGACCTCGACGCCGTGCTCGGCGTGCTCGACCGCCTCGCGCCGGCGCTCACGGACGCGGGCGTGGCGGCCCAGGGCCTGCGGGTCGTGGAGCTCGGGCCGGGCCGCACGCCGGAGCTGCTGGGCGCCTTCATCCTCGCCGGCGCCGCGTCCGGCAGCGGGCTCGACACGCGGCTGCAGCTCACCGAGCAGGCCCGGGAGCCCGCGCGCTACGAGCCGCTGGCCGCCGCGCTCGCCGGCGGCCGGGCGGGCGCCTTCCTCGCCGCGGTCGGCGCGACGCCGGACGCGGTGCGCGAGCGGGCAGAGGCGCTGCGCGCGGGCCCGTGGCCGGTCGAGTTCCGGCGCACGCCGGGCGCCACGATCCCGGTGCCCGACGGCTCCGTCGACCTCCTGCTCTCCAAGTCGGTGCTGGAGCACGTCACCGCGGGCGCCGTCCCCGGCCTGGTCGACGAGACCTACCGCGTGCTCCGTCCCGGTGGCGCGGCGGTCCACATGATCGACCTCCGCGATCATCTGTGGATCGACGGCGACGAGCGCGTCACCGGCGACTGGCTCGCGGCGCTGCGCTACTCGCCGCGCGCCTACCGGCTGCAGTTCTCGCACCGCTCCACCTACGTCAACCGACTCCGCGAGCCCGACTGGCGCCGCGAGTTCGAGCGCGCGGGGTTCGTCCTGGCGGGCTGGCACGCGACGCGCTTCCCGTTCGCGCCCGGCTTCGAGCCGGGCCGACTGCAGGCCCCCTGGCGCGACCTCCCGCGCGAGACGCTCGAGGTGGGATTCCTCACCGTGGCGCTGCAACGCCGCTGACGGCGGTTTGCGGCCGGAGCCCGGCGCGTCTACGCTCATCCGCGAGATGAGCACGCCTGCCCGCGGGAGAGGGCTCGCCGTCGCGGAGGCCGCGATCCTCCTCGGCACGCTCGTCGTCGCCGCCATGTCGTCCGAGGCCGCGGACTGGCAGCCGCTCGGGCTCGTCGCGATCCTGCTCGCGCTCGCGGTGGTCAGCGACCTGATCGCGCTCCAGCACGGCTCGCAGCGCATCACCGGCGCGTTCTTCGCGCTCGTGCTCGCGATGGCGCTGTGCGGGCCGGCGCCGGCGGTGCTGATCGGCGTCGTCTCGGTGCTCGTCGACTCGCTGCGCAACCGCCTCGCGGCGCACAAGGTGCTCGCCAACATGGCGACCTACGCGGTGATCCCGCTCGTCGTCGGGCTCGGCATCGAGGCGCTCGCGGGGGTGACCGACCTCGAGACCGACAACGTCACGTTCGCGCTCGTCGTGTTCGGCGCCTTCGTGCTCTCGTTCGCGCTCAACTTCGCGATGATCGCGATCGACATCGCGGCCCACACGGGGATCTCGCTGAGCCGCCAGGTGCGCCAGATCCTCGTCCCGGTGCTGCCGGTCGAGCTGGCGAGCGCGCTGCTGACCGTGTGCGTGGCGGTCATCTACCGCGAGACGGGGCTGGCGGCGCTCGCGCTGTTCGCGCTCGTGCTCCTCGTGTTCCAGTACGTGCTGCGCGAGCTGCTGCGCTCGCAGCGGCGCGCGGAGGAGCTCGCGGCGCTGCAGCTCGGGGCGCTGGCGAGCATGGTCGACACGCTCGCGATGCGCGACCGCATGACCGCCCGCCACTCCGCCGCCGTCGCGCGCTACGCCCGGGCCCTCGCCGAGGCGCACGGCTGCTCGCGCGACGAGCAGGACCTCGTCCACACGGCCGGGCTGCTGCACGACATCGGCAAGTTCTCGTTCCCCGACGCGATCCTGCTCGCGCCCGCGCCGCTGACCGAGGAGGACTGGAAGATCGTCCGCCGCCACCCGGAGGACGGCGCCCGCGTCGTCGCGCGCATGGAGCCCTACGCGCCGGTGGCGGAGATCATCCTCGGCCACCACGAGCGCTGGGACGGCGAGGGCTACCCGCATCGCCTGGCCGGCGAGGCGATCCCGCTGCTCTCGCGGGTCGTGACCATCGCCGACGCCTACGACGTCATGATCGCCCGCGACTCCTACCGCACGCCGCTGACCTCGTCGGAGGCGGTCGCCGAGATGCAGCGGGTGGCGGGCCGCCAGCTCGACCCGCAGCTGGTCGACGAGTTCGTGGCCCTGCTGGATCGAAAGGGCCTGCGCTTCCGGCACGCGGACGACGCCGACTTCGAGGCGGAGTTGGACTTCGAGCGGCGGGTGCGGGAGTACGCGCGGCCGCGGCGGCGGGTGTTTGCGTAGGGCGCGTTACGAAAGGCGCACCGAGGTGTGACAAACGGGGGCGGCGCCCCTTCGTGGCGGGGCTGGCGCGCCAACGTACACCGGGTGTGCTCGCTTAGTAGCAATAGTTCCGACGAACTGAGCACACCCGACGTTGAGATCGCTCGGGTAGCGGGTCGGCAGCATGGGATGGTGGCTCGGTGGCAGCTCGTGGCGGCGGGGCTCGACCGCCACGCGATCTCATATCGCGTGCGCGTCGGGCGGCTCCACCCTCGTCACCGCGCCGTTTACGCGGTGGGCCACGTACCGGTCTCGCCGCTCGCCACGGCGATGGCGGCGGTGCTGGCGTGCGGCGACGGCGCCGTGTTGAGCCACCGTTCCGCGGCCGCGCTGTGGCGGATCCTCCCGCGCTGGCCGCGGACCGCCGAGGTCACCACACGCGCCCAACGCACCCACGCCGGCATCCACGTCCACCGCTCCCACACCCTCACCGAGGAAGACATCACCCGCCACCACGGCATCCCGGTCACCACGCCCAACCGCACCCTCCTCGACCTCGCCGACACCACCCTCCCCGACCGCGAGCTCACCCGCGCCCAGAACGAGGCGTACGTCCTCAAACTCACCACGCCGCCGCAACTCACCACCTTCCTCACCCGCAACCCGGGCAGGCCGACCACGAGACTCACACCCGAGCGGAACGCCACCCCAACCCGCTCCCACCTCGAAGACGACTTCCTCCGCTTCCTCCGCCGCCACGACCTTCCGCAACCAGAGCTCAACCAACGCATCGCCGGATACGAGGTCGACGCGGTCTGGCGCGACAAGCGCCTCATCGTCGAGCTCGACGGCTACGCCTTCCACAGCACGCCGAGAGCCTTCGAGAGCGACCGCGAGCGGGACGCCACCCTCCTCGCCGCGGGGTTCTCGACGCTCCGCATCACCCCCCGCCGCCTGACCTCCCGAGAGGCGGCGCGCCTGCGCCGCCTTCTCGCCTAGCGGTAGCGCCGCTCGACGATGCTCGGCCGCTCGACCGGCCGGCCGGCGTCGATCGACCACGCCAGGCGGACGAGCTGCGCGTGCGACCACGCCAGCGGCGTGGCGGCGAACGTCCCCTCGCCGCGCGGGAACGCGGGGGAGCCGGAGGGCGGGAACTGGTCCCACACCTGCTCGGCGATCATGTGGCCGGGGCTCGCGGCCGCGGCCATCGCGGCGAGCCGGGTCCGCGCCGCCGCGGACTGCCCGGCGGCCAGCTCGTACTCGCCGCGCTCGCCCGCGAACAGCGGCCAGATGCGCCCGATGGTGACGTTGTTCTCCCAGTTCTCCGTCGGGTTGACGGGCTGCTCGATGTCCCACATCGAGCCGTCCTTCTTCTCGCCGTAGCCGTCGAAGTTGAAGCGGTGCCAGAAGCGCCCGTTCGGCGTGTCGACGCCCAGGTGCTGGTCGACGACGCCGAGCGTGTTGCGGATGACGGGATCGTCGGCCCGCTTGACGCCCAGGCGCACGAGCTCGAGGAAGCTCGGGTCCACGACCTTGCGCTGGTCGACGTTCTCGGGGCCCGAGTCGCCGATGTTGTACGTCGTGCCGGCGTTCGGGTTGCCGTCCTTGGTGATGCGCAGGTAGTAGGGCTTCGGCGAGTACGGCCCGTTGGTCGTCGCGGTCCAGCCCTCGACCTGGGCCTGCCACTCATCGGCCTTCGCGAGCCACGCCGTGGCCGAGGCCGTGTCGCCGTTGGCCTTCGCGAGGTCAGCCGCGGTCACGAGCCCCGCGATCTCCGCCGCGATCGTGGCGGGCGACCAGCCGCCCTGGTTCTCCCAGCGCTCCTGCGGCGTCTGCGGCCCGTTGGCGAGGACGCAGCCGATCGCCTTCTTGACGCCTTTGTACGTCCTCGCGTCGCGACGGCCCAGCTGCCAGGCGAGCACGACGGGCAGGGCGGCCTCGTCGAGCTGCAGGTTGTCCCACTTCTCGGTCCCGTCGACGTCGGAGTTCTGCGGGAAGCAGCCGTCGGGCTTCTGCTGGCGCGTGAAGAGATAGTCGAGCGAGCGGTTGGCGGCGCCGCGGTCGCCGGCGGCGAGCTGCGCGGTGGCGACCTGGTAGAGGTCGCGCGCCCACACCTTGTGGTAGACGTCGCTCGGGTTCGAGAGGCCCTGGCCCCACACCCAGGGCATGCTCAGCGAGGCAACCGAGGCGCCGCGGTAGGTCTTGTCCTCGTGGGCGGCGAGCGTCATCACCGACACGTCGTAGGTGGTGGCGAGCCCGCTCGCCGAGCGCGGCCGGCCCGCGAGGCCGCGCAGGTAGTGGCGCCAGCCGTCCGCGTAGCCGCGCGCGGCGCGGCCGAAGCCGCGGCGCAGCGTCTCGCGCGCGGTGGCGCGCGCGGCCGCGCCGTTCGGGCCGAAGCCCAGCACGAGCGTCATGCGCTTGCGCCGGACGCCGTCGAGCCGCGTGCGCGCGGTCTGCACGACGTTGCCCTTCGTCGCCGAGGAGTAGGCCCAGTTCATGCGGAAGTCGGAGCGCAGGTCGGTCCAGCCGTCGCTCGTGCCGAGGTAGCCGCTCGACGTCTTCCTGAAGCCGGGCGAGGCGACGAGCGCGGAGGCCGCCTCGGCGTCGCTTGCGATCAGCGCCCGGCCCGCGCTGCGGCCGGAGTCGTCGTCGCCGCCGTTGGAGAGCGCCGGATCGGCGAGGGCGAACAGCCGGAGCCGCTTGCCGGTGCGCGACTCGAAGCGGACGTCGACCACCACCGCGTGGCGTGCGGGGTCGGTCACGTACGTCTTGGTGATCCGGTAGCGCGACGTCGTGTTGACCTGGCGGTAGGTCAGCGAGCGCGGGTCGGCGAGCGCGATCCGGTGCTGTGCGCTCTCGCGCTCGCGCTCGGCGAACGTCCTCCCGTCGGAGACCACGAACTGCAGGTCGCGCAGGGCGGGCGTGTCGACGTCCGGGTAGTAGACCTCGGTCAGCGCGCCGTCGTCGAGCGTGTACCAGACCTTGCTGCGCGTGCCGTGGGCGGTGCCGATGCCGTCCTTGTCGGCCTCGGTCCAGACCGCCTTCGCGCCCGGCGCGCCCGGTGCCGTCGCGGCGCCCGCCGCAGCCGGGAACGCGAGCATGCACAGCAACACGAACAGAGCCCCCCTCACGCCTCCGCGCCTACCCTCGGGCTCACCGCAAGAAACGACTCGCGGGTGCGTTGGAGCCCGCATGCGACGACTCCTTGCCCTACTTCTGCTCGCCCCGCTGACCGCTCTGCTGCCCGCCGCCGCGGCGCCCGCCGCCGAGGTCGGCGCGCACTCGGACAACATGAGCTACGTCAAGAACATCCCGTATCCGGCGCGCAACGGCGGCACGCCGAACTACGGCACCGACATCGAGTTCCTGGATCAGGGCGGCGCCCGCTATGCGCTCGCCGGCTCGTACGAGAACGGCATGCAGATCGTCGACATCTCGAGCCCGCGCGACGCGTCGACCGTCGCGACCTACGACTGCGGCGTCACGCAGGGCGACGTCCAGGTCTTCCGCCAGGCGAGCAAGCCCGGCCGCGTCTTCGCCGGCTACGCGTCGGACACCTACGGCGACGGCACCTCGACGTGCTACCGCGAGGCCGCCGCCCTCGGCTTCGACGTGCTCAAGCCCGACGGCACCGGCAAGAACGGCACGTTCATCGTCGAGCTCACGGACCCGCTCGCGCCCAAGACGGTCTCGTTCGTCGGCGTCGACCAGGGCACGCACAACCACTCGATCCACCCGAGCGGCAACTACCTCTACAACTCGAACTCCGACCTCATCACCTCGGTGCAGCCGGCGATCGAGATCTTCGACATCTCGGACTTCCTGGCCCCGCGCAAGGTGCGCGAGCTGCCGCTGCCGACGCGCCCCGGCCTCGGCACCGAGTCGCACGACATCACCTTCAACGACGCGGGCGACCGCGCCTACTCGGCGGCGCTCTCCCAGGGCGTGATCATCAACACGACGAACCCCGCGCGGCCGACGATCGTCTCGAGCTTCCTCGACCCGACGATCAACGTCTGGCACCAGATGGACCCGTTCACGCTGGTCGACGCGGCGGGCAAGCAGCGCGAGTTCCTGATCGCCGAGGACGAGGTGGCCGGCGCGATCGGCACGGGCCAGTGCCCCAACGGCGGCGTGCACGTCTACGAGGTCACCGACTCGATGGAGACGAGCCCGCAGAAGGTCGGCTACTGGAACATCGACCAGGTCCGCCCGACGGACAGCCCGACCGACTCCTGCACCGCGCACGTCTTCGACATCCACGAGGACGAGCAGGTCATGACGATCGCCTACTACAACGGCGGCGTCCACGTGGTCGACCTCTCCGGCCTGACCGGCATCGCGCTCGGCTCGACGTCGATCGACGGGGCCGGCATGAAGGAGATCGGCTACTACCGGACCGAGAACGCCGACGGCGCCGGCCCGGCCGACACGTGGGCGGCCAAGACGCCGGAGATCGAGGCCGACGGCAGCTTCTTCCTCTACGGCAACGACATCGCGCGCGGCCTGGACATCTACCGCTTCGAGGGCGCCGCCCCCGTCAAGGAGGCCGGCCGCTGGATGACGCCGGCGCAGGCGGCGACGTTCCTGTCGGCGCGGCCGCGGGTGGGGCTGTCGAAGGACACCGCGTTCTTCTGCCTGCTTCCGCGCACGTAGGGCCAGCGGCGGCCGCGCGCGACCTGCCCGTCGCGCGGCCGCCGCAGTAGGCTCGCCGCCATGTTGGCCGAGCGGCCGTGGGAAGGGCTCCCGCCCGAGCTCGCTCCGGCCATGCGGCCGGGGCTGGGGGCGCTCGCCGACGCTGCTGCTCGCGCACGATCCGCTCGTGATGCCGGCCTACGCGCCGAGCTCGAGGGCGCTTCGCGGACGGCTGCGCGCCGGCGTGGAGGGCGCGCTGTCGCAGTTCCTCGACGCTCCTCGAGCAGCGCCACGCCGGCCGCTCGCCAGCTGCAGCCGTCCTCGGCCGCGTGAGCGCGCGCGAGGCCACGCGCACCCTCGAGACGCTGCTCGCCGCCTACCGGCTCAACCAGCTCCGGGAGCTGTTCGACCTGGACGACCCCGACGCGCGCGAACGCTACCGTTCACTCAATGAGCGCCGAACCCATCGAACTCCCGGTCCCCGACGAGCCCGTCCCCTTCAACCTCGACCTCTCCGACGACCAGCGCGACATCCGCGACTGGGTCCACGGCTTCGCCGCCGACGTCGTGCGGCCGGCCGCCGCCGAGTGGGACGAGAAGGAGGAGACGCCGTGGCCGATCATCGGCGAGGCGGCCAAGATCGGCCTCTACGGGTTCGAGGCGCTCGCGCAGTTCTACGCCGACCCCTCCGGCCTGACGCTGCCGATCGTCAACGAGGAGCTGTTCTGGGGCGACGCCGGCATCGGCATGGCGATCATGGGCACGTCGCTCGCGGCCGCCGGCATCTTCTCGAGCGGCACGCCGGAGCAGATGGGCGAGTGGATCCCGCAGTGCTTCGGCACGCCTGACGATCCCAAGGTCGGCGCGTTCTGCGTCTCCGAGCCCGACGCCGGCTCCGACGTCTCGTCGCTGCGCACGCGCGCGGTCTACGACGAGGCCAAGGACGAGTGGGTCCTCAACGGCCAGAAGGCGTGGGCGACCAACGGCGGCATCGCCAACGTGCACGTCGTGGTCGCCTCGGTCGACCGCGAGCTCGGCTCGCGCGGCCAGGCCGCGTTCGTCATCCCGCCCGGCACCAAGGGCCTGGAGATGGGGACGAAGGTGCAGAAGCACGGCCTGCGCGCCTCGCACACCGCCGACGTCTTCCTCGACGACTGCCGCATCCCCGGCTCCTGCCTGCTGGGCGGCAAGGAGAAGCTCGACGAGCGGATGGCGCGCGCCCGCGAGGGCCGCTCGGGCAAGCGCCAGGCGGCGATGCAGACGTTCGAGGCGTCGCGCCCGACGGTCGGCGCCCAGGCGATCGGGATCGCCCGCGCCGCGTACGAGTACTCGCTCGACTACGCCAAGGAGCGCTCGCAGTTCGGGCGCAAGATCATCCACAACCAGGCGATCGCGTTCACGCTCGCCGACATGAAGCTCGAGATCGACGCGGCGCGGCTGCTCGTGTGGCGCGCGTCGTGGATGGGCCGCACCGGCAAGCCGTTCACGGCGGCCGAGGGCTCGATGAGCAAGCTGAAGGCCGGCGAGGTCGCGGTGTGGGCGACCGAGCGCGCGATCCAGATCCTCGGCGGCGTCGGCTACACGCGCGAGTACCCCGTCGAGCGCTGGCACCGCGACGCCAAGATCTACACGATCTTCGAGGGCACCTCCGAGATCCAGCGGCTCGTCATCGCACGGGCGATCTCGGGCGAGCAGATTCCCTGACCTGACCGACCGGAAAGCGGTTAGGGTCGGCCGATGCCCAGCCATCGCCGGTCCCTCACCGCCGCGCTCGCGCTGGCGTTCGCGCTCACGCTTCCGGACGCGGCGAAGGCCGCCTTCACGGTCACCTACTCCGCCGGCTCGGGCCTCTCGGTGCAGGGCGACGCGGCGAGCGAGGGCGCGAGCGCCGTCTACAGCCTGGCGGAGAGCGCCTACTTCGTCATTCCCGAGGCCCGGGGCGAGACGATTCCCGCCGCGACGCTCGCGGCAGGGGCGGGCTGCACGCGGCTGGACAACGGGCAGGTGCGCTGCCCAGCAGTCGGCAACCGCGTGATCACGGCGACGCTCGGCGGTGGTGCGGACTACTTCTCCGGTGCGCTCGCGAAGGTCCTCGGCGACATGTTCGTCGACGGGGGCGCGGGCGACGACGTGGTGCTCGGCGGCCTCGGCTTCGACGCGCTCGACGGCGCGGCCGGGAACGACGACTTGAACGGCTTCGCCGGCCAGGACGTCGTCGAGGGTGGCGACGGCAACGACCTCCTCCGGATGGATTCAATCGCCGGTGACCAGCAGGTCGCCGGGCCGGACACGCTGCGCGGGGAGGGCGGCGACGACAGGTTCCGGGCGGGCCCGGGAGGGACCGCGGCGCGCGGCGACCGTCTCGACGGCGGCCCGGGCAGGGACACCGCGGACTACTCCGCCCGCACCGCGCGCGTGACCCTGCGCGTGAACGTCGGGGGCGCCCGCGTTGCCGACGATGGAGCGGACAACGAGGCTGACGACATCGGCACCGACGTCGAGGGGCTGACCGGCGGGGCCGCGTCCGACATCCTCGAGTTCACGCAGGCCGCGGGCTCGGCCGCGCCGGCGCTGCTGGGACTGAACGGCAACGCGGGCAAGGACCAGCTGACCTCCGACACGTCCATCTCGACCGTCATCGACCCGGGCATCGGGCCCGACACGGTCGCGGGCAGCTCCGCCGCCGACCGCATCCTCGGCCGCGACGCCGAGCACGACGACGTCGACTGCAACGGCGGCACCGACGGCTACAGCGCCGATCTGCGCGACGGCCCGATCTCGGCCGAGTGCGAGCAGGTCGACCAGGGCGCGATCAACGAGGGACCGAACGTCGTCGTGCCGTCGCGCGCGCTGCGCGTCCGCCGCGACGGGACGGTGGCCGTGCGCCTCCGCTGCCCGCGCAAGCTGCGGATCGCGTGTGCAGGCTCGCTCGCCGTGCGGGCCGATCGCAAGGGCAGCCGCTTCGGAGCGAAGCGCCGGTACCGGATCCGGCGCGGTCGCTCGCTCACCGTGCGGGTCGTCCTGCCCGCGGCGCAGCGCTTGCGCGCACGCCGGCTGCGGCTGCGCTCGGTCGAGCGCGGGAGCCATGGGCCGAAGACGACGCTCCGCGTCGCACGCGTTCGCCGCTGAATCGCCGCGCGTGCCCGAATGGCCGCCCCGAATGCCGTTGAATCCGGGCGGGCGCGCCGGTCAAGGTCGCCGGGCATGCGTCAGACCGCTGTGGCAGGGCCCGAAGCCGCCTCACCCGAGCCCGCCGCGACACCGGCGGCGCGCCGTGCCGAGTCTGACCGGCCTCCCTAGCCTCGGGATCACCGGCAGCTTCGACGAGACGAAGCTGTTCCGGTGATCCCGTAGCCGGCTGCTACCAGTCGTCGTGCCCGCGGTCGAGCTGGGCGCGGATCTCGCCCGACGGGAACTTCGACGAGTGGACGTTGGCGTAGGTCACGCCGGCGCGGATCGCCCGCAGCAGCTCGTTGTACTCGCCCGGGTCGATCCCCTGGCCGGCCGGGCCGATCACGTCGGTCGCGTCGATCGTGCCGGTGATCGTGCCGTCCCTGGCCGCCTCGCAGCGCGGCGTGCCCGCCGGCACGGTCTGCGTCGTGAAGCAGAGGAACGCGCTGATCATTCCGTTGACCCGCTCCTGGCCGAGGTGGATGTGGGCCTGCGTCACGTCGCCCTCGAGACCGCGGTAGGTCAGCTTGTACTCGATCCTGCTGTCGTTGATGCGGGCGCGGAACTCGCCCGACGCAAGGGTCGAGACCGCGGGCACCTCCTCGTAGCCCTTCAGGTGCTCACGCACGTCGCGGCTCCCGCCACCCGCTGTCGCGGCGGCGACCACCCCCAGCAGACCCGCGACGGCCACGACGGCGGCCAGCTGCACTCGGCGTCGTCTCACGGCGACTCCTCCTCCGGTCCGGTAACAGGGCCCTGGGCGATACGTCGCCGACCCGGCGAGGGTTCGATCGCAAGTTTCAACGCGCCAGCTCGTTGGGGTGATCCATGCGACGAATCCTCACCGCCACATTCGCCACGATGGCTCTGGCCATCGCACTGCCCGGGGCCGCTCAGGCCGCGGTCACGCTCCAGCCGGGCGCGTATCACGAGACGGACGCCGGCTCCTGCACGTTGAACTTCGCCTACTCCGGCGGCGGCAAGACCTACCTCGGCACCGCGGCCCATTGCGTCGCGAGCGTCGGGCAGACGGTCCGTGACATCGACGGGACCACGTTCGGCAAGGTCGCCTTCATCGGCAACGCGGACGTCACCGAGTGGGACTTCGCCTTCATCGAGGTCGACGCCGAGGACCTCGGCCGCGTCTCGCCCGCCGTCAAGGGCCACCCGGCCTACCCGACGGGCTCGACCGTCCCGGCCGACACGCTCACCGGCGACTCGATCCAGCTCTCCGGCTACGGCCTCGGCTACGGCACGACGCCGGCCACGCAGGAGGGGCGCATGGCGATCATGGGCTTCGACAACGCCGAGCTCTACGACGTCTCCGGCCCCATCCACTGGGGCGACTCCGGCGGGCCGCTGGTCCACCGCGCGAGCGGTAAGGCGCTCGGGATCGTGAGCCGCCTGTGCGCCGGCGCGTGCAGCGAGGAGGGCCCGACGGTCCAGGGCATCCTCGCCAAGGCCGCGGCGAGCGGCTTCCCGGTCTCGCTGCGCACGGTCTGACGCGCGGGCTGACGCCCCGGCCGCCCGGCAGCGCCGGGCGGCGCGGGGCGTGTCAGCCCACGGACGAGCGGCGGCTCAACATCCGCTGAGGGGGCTGGCGCTCCGGCGATACGCGTCTATCCTGCCGATGGGCGCCGGTCGCGGAAGGGCGGCGCTGCCTAACGCATGGATCGCTGGCTTCTCCTTGGTGTGCTCTCGCTCGTGACGCTGCTTGCAGCGCCGGCGGCCGCGTACGCCGACCCGGTGCTCCCGCCCGGCTTCTCGAAGGTGACGGTCGCGACGGGGCTATGGGACTCCACCGGGTTCGCCTACGCGCCGGACGGTCGCGTGTTCATCGTCGAGAAGCGCGGGGCGGTCAAGGTCGCGCGCCCGGGCTCTCAGGCCACGAAGCTCGTGACCACGATCCCGAACGTCGCCGTCGAAGGCGACCGCGGCATGCTCGGCGTCGCGGTCGACGCCGACTTCGAGACCAACGGCTTCGTCTACCTGCTCTACACCCACAACGCGCAGCCCGGGCCGGGGTCGAAGACCGCACGGCTCTCGCGCATCAAGGTCAACGCGGACGACACGGTGACGACGCCCGAGGTGATCCTCCTCGGCTCGGTCTCGGGCGCCGGCTGCCCCGCTCCCGCCAACGACGTCGACTGCATGCCGTCGGACTCCGTCTCGCACACGATCGGCACCGTGCGCGCGGACCCGGACGGGACGCTGTGGGTGGGCAACGGCGACGGCGCGAGCTACTCCACCACGGACCCGGCCGCGCTGCGCACGTTCAACCCCGAGTCGCTCGCCGGCAAGATCCTTCACATCGACCGCGAGGGCAACGGCCTGCCGGGCCACTCGTTCTGTCCAGGCGAGCTCAACCTCGACGCCGTTTGCACGAAGGTCTACGCGAGAGGCTTCCGCAACCCGTTCCGCTTCCAGCTGCGGGCGGACGCCGGCCCGATCGTGGGCGACGTCGGCTGGAACACGGCGGAGGAGATCAACCTGACCGCGGCCGGCCGCAGCTACGGCTGGCCGTGCTGGGAGGGAGCCGCCCCAACGCCCGGGTACGCGGAGCTCTCCGAGTGCGCGCCGCACTACGGGGCCGGCTCCCCGGACACGCCGCCGGACCACACCTACACCCATGCCTCGGGCGGTGGCGAGGGCGCGGTCATCGTCGGCCCCCAGGTGGTCGGCACGCGCTACCCGGAGGCACACCGGAACTCGTGGTTCTTCGGTGACTACACCCAGGGCTGGCTGAAGCAGTTCGACGTCGTCGGGGGCGAGATCGAGAACGTCCGGACGTTCTCCGCCGAGGGCTTCGACGGCGTCGACCTCGAGCTGACGCCGGAGGGCGACCTCGCCTACCTGCGCTTCACCGACGGCACGTTCAACAGCGGCCGCCTGGAGCGGATCGTGTTCGGCAACGCGCCGCCGCCGGCGGTGGCCCACGCCGACCCCGAGACGGGCGCCGCGCCGCTCAGCGTCGACTTCAGCGCCGACGAGTCGATCGACCCCGACGGCGACCTCGTGAGCTACTCGTGGGACTTCGGCGACGGCACCCCGGACGCCGCGGGCCGGACCGCGACGCACGTCTACGACGAGCGCGGCCTCTACACCGCGACGCTGACCGTGACCGACGCGCGCGGGGTCCAGAGCGAGGACACGGTGCAGGTGCGCGTCGACGTCACGCCGCCGGTCGCGACGATCGAGGCCCCGGCCGACGGCTTCCTGTTCCGCCACGGGACGCCGGTGCAGCTCAGCGGCTCGGCCACCGACGCGGACGAGGGCGACCTGAGCGGCGACCAGCTCAGCTGGCGCATCCTGCTGCACCACGGCGGCCACATCCACCTCGTGGAGTCCGACGCGCCCGGCGCCGAGATGGAGTTCATCCCCGCCGGCGACCACGACGCCGACTCCCACTACGAGATCATTCTCACCGCGACCGACGAGTCGGGGGACTCGGCCACGGACCGGGTCGAGATCCACCCGCAGACGATCGACCTCACGCTGGCCAGCTCGCCGCCCGGGGTGCCGCTGACCTACTCGGGGTCCGACTACGACACGCCCGCGGCGCTCGTGTCGGCGATCGGCTACAAGACGACGGTCTCGGCGCCGGCCGAGATCACGCGCGACGGCGTGACGCGCCGCTTCGAGAGCTGGTCCGACGGCGGCGCGCGCCAGCACGACATCGAGGTCCCGGCGACCGACACGACGCTGACCGCGCGCTACGCGGCGCCGCCGGAGCCGACTCCGACTCCGACGCCGACGCCGACGCCGAAGCCGGCGCCCACCGCCGCGCCGCCGCCCGCCGGCGGGGACGCCGCGCAGCCGCCACCGTCACCGTCGGCGCGGCTGCGGCTCGACCGTGCCCGCCGCCGCGCGCGCGTGCTGACGGGCACCGTCCGCGGCATCGCGACCGCTCCGCGGGTCAGGCTCGCGCTGCGCACGACGCGCTCGCGCGGGCGCTGCCGCCACTGGCACGCGGGCAGCGCCGGCCTCGGCAGGCGCGTCGCGCGCTGCTCGCGCCACGTCTGGATGCGCGCCAAGGTGACGCCGGCCGGAGCCTTGCAGTGGCGCTTCCGCGTGCTCCTGCGCGGCCCGCTGCGGCGCGGGCGCTACGTGGTGGCGAGCCGGGTGACGAACACGCGCGGGCGCGCCCTGCTCGCCGCGCCGCCGCTCCCGTTGACCATACGCTGAGTTCGGGCCCCGCGGAACGACGCCGGGCCCTCAGAGGCGCGAGACTGTCGAGCGTGAGCTCGGAGGGCCGCATCCGGGTTGGCGTGTCACTCGAAGGCCGGCGGATCGCGCGGTGGAAGCGCGACGTCCTCTTCGGGTTGCACGAGACCGAGGGCATCGAGCTGGCGCTCGTGGTGCTCACGCCCGCCGAGCGCTCGCCCGACCGCGGCGCCGCCGACACGCTGCTGCGCCTCTACCGCGCCATCGACCGGCGCGTGTTCGCGGCCGCTCCCGACCCGCTCGCGCGGGTCGACGCCGGCCCGCTGCTCGAGGGCGTCCCGATCGTCGATCACCGCCAGGGGCAGGCGGCCGGCCCGCCCGCCGGCGCGCCGCTCGACGTCGCCCTCGCGCTGGGTGGCGAGAGCGACCCGCTGCTCTCGGCCGCGCACCACGGCGTCTGGACCTACCGCCACGGCGTGGGCCGCGAGCGGCGCGACGACGTCCCCTACCTGCGCGACATCCGCGAGGGCCGCCTCGCCAGCCACGTCGCGCTCGTGCGGCAGTCCGACCGCGCGATCCTCGCGAGCTCCACGGTCCGGACCGACCTCGTCTCGCTGCACCGCGTCCGCCGCGCGGCGCTGCTGCGCTGCCGGCACCTCGCGGGCCGCTGCCTGCGCGAGCTGCGCGACGGCGTGGAGGTCGTCGCCGAGCTGGAGGAGCCGGAGGTCACACGCGTCCACTCGGGCGGCCCGAGCGTCGGGACGCTGCTGGGGATCGTCGCGCGGATCGCGGCCCGGCTCGCGCGGCACCGCGTCCGCAACGCGCTGTGGCACGAGCAGTGGTCGTTCGTCGTCCGCCCGCCGGAGGACGCGCCGCCGCCCATGAGCTTCGCGGGCGCACGGCAGCACCGGCCCCCGCGCGGCCGCGACTGGGCCGACCCCTTCCCGTTCCGCGCCGAGGACCGCTCGTGGCTGTTCTTCGAGGAGGTCGCGTGGCGCGGCGGCCACGGGCACATCAGCGTCGGCGAGCTCGACGACGCGGGCGGGCTGCACGACGTGCGCGTGGCGCTGGCGACCGACCACCACCTGTCGTATCCGTTCGTGTTCCCGCACGAGGGCGAGACCTACCTGCTGCCCGAGGCGCGCATGTCGTCGGCCACGACGCTCTACCGCGCGCGCTCGTTCCCCGACCAGTGGGAGCCTGTCTGCACGCTCGCCGACGTGGCGCTCTACGACCCGACGCTCGTGCATCACGACGGCTGCTGGTGGCTGTTCGGCACGCACGCCGAGCCGGGCGAGTCCCAGGACGACGAGCTCCACCTCTTCCACGCCGACGCGCTGTGCGGGCCATGGCACGCGCACCCGCGCAACCCGATCGTCTCCGACGTCCGCGGCGCGCGGCCGGCCGGGCCGATCATCCGCGACGACGGGCGCCTGGTGCGCCCGGCGCAGGACTGCTCCGGCCGCTACGGCCGCGCGGTCGTGTTCAAGGAGGTGCTCGAGCTGAGCTCGTCCCGGTACCGCGAGGTGGAGGTGGCGCGGCTCGAGCCGGACTGGCTCGCGCGCAACCTCGCGACCCACCACTACGCGGCCGACGAGCGGTGGGCGGCGACCGACGCGCTGCGCCGCCGGCGGCGCTGGTGAGCGCCGGCGGGCCCGAGGCACGGCGCGGCAGCTTCGGCGCGGGCCTCGGCCTCGGCGGGCTGAGCTTCCTCGTGACGCTGGCGGTCGGGCTCGTCTCGAGCATCGTGATCGCGCGCATCTACGGCGTCCGGATCGTCGGCGAGTTCGCGCTGGTGACGGCGCCGACGCTCGCGGCGTGGTCGCTGTCCAACCTCCGGCAGGGGCCCGCGCTCGTGCGCGTGCTGAGCACGGAGCCGGCGCGCTCGCCCGCCGTGACCGGGCTGTTCGCCGCCGTCTTCGCGGTCTCGTGGGCCCTGACCGCCGTCGTCGCGGCGCTGCTCGCCGGCGCGACGGCGCTCGTGTTCCGCGGCCCGCTCGACCGGCCCGACCTGCTCGCGCCGGCGCTCGTGATGCTCGCCCAGTTCCTCGTGTTCGTGAACCCGGGCTGGAACCTGGAGAACGTCTTCTCGGCGTTCCGCGCCGGCCGCTCGCTGTTCTGGATCCGGCTCGCCGAGGCGCTGATCGTGCTGGCCGCGTCGGTGCTCGCGAGCCTTGTCGACGAGGACGTGTGGGCGCTCGTGCTGGCGACCGGGTTCGGCGCCGCCTGCACCCTCGTCCAGCGCGTCTGGCTCGTCCGCCGCTGGATGGCGCTGACGACCTCGCGGGCGGCGCTGCGCGACGGCTTCCGGCGGACGCCCGAGGTCCTGCGCTTCGGGCTCAAGCTCGCGCCCGGCAACCTCGCCGAAGGCATCAGCTACGACGCGCCGATCTGGGTGCTCGGCCTCAGCCTGCCGGCCGCCGCGGTGGGCGCGTACAGCCGCGCCTGGCAGACCGCGAACCGCCTCTACGCGTTCGGCTACCGGGTCAACGAGATGCTGCTGCCGACGCTGGTGGAGCGCGCGGGGGAGGGCGACGGCGACGCGTTCGACCGCACGCTGCTCGACACCGCGCGCTACGCCGTGCTCGCGCTGC
Source organism: uncultured Solirubrobacteraceae bacterium (assembly GCA_963811595.1). Taxonomy (GTDB): domain Bacteria; phylum Actinomycetota; class Thermoleophilia; order Solirubrobacterales; family Solirubrobacteraceae; genus DASQFQ01. Next base: position 557,229 of record CAWERW010000015.1, on the reverse strand, counting down.
TGCTGGTCGGCGCGGCGGCCGGGGGCGCGGCCGAGGGCGTCATGCACATCTTCGGGCCCGGCTTCGAGGCCGGCAGCGAAGCGCTCGCGATCCTGCTCGTCACGCCGGCGCTGACCGTGCTCACCGGGATCGGAGCGCAGGCGCAGTACGCGCTCGACCGGCCGTGGGCGAGCACGATCACGGCCGTGGCCGGGATGGTCGCGAAGGTCGGCGCGGTGATCGTGCTGACCGAGACCAACGGGCTCACCGGCGCGGCGATCGGCTTCGCCGCCGGGACGCTGCTCCAGTCCGCGCTGCAGGGGATCGACGTCGCGCGCCATCTGCACGGCCCCGCGCGCCGCTGGCTGCCCCTGCGCCAGGTCGCGGGAATCGTCGTCGCCTACGCCGCGGGCTTCGGCGCGGCGCTGGCCGCGGACCGCTCGCTGGCGGAGCCGTTCGGCCTGATCGCCGGGCTGGCCGCCGGCAGCGCGGTGTTCATCGCCGCCTACGCCCTGGTCGCGGGCGTGCTCCCGCGCGACCGGGCGCGGATCGAGCAGGCGCGCGGGCGGCTAGCGCAGGCGGCCGATCAGCGCTCGCCCGCGGGCGGGTAGCCGCGCCCACGCCCGCCGGCCGGCCGAGCGGGCCAGCGCCTCGGCCGCGGCGGGGGAGCCGCGGCGGGCGACGAGCCGGGACTCGAGCGCGTGGGCGCTGACGCGGAAGCGCTGCTTGTGCTGCTCGTCGCCGCGCAGCATGTCGAAGCGCGTGCAGCCCTCGGCGGCGGCGCGCTCGACCGCGGTCGCCAGCAGCGAGACGCCGACCGCGTAGCGCGCGTACGCGGGATCGAACGCCTGGGAGTAGGCGAACGCGCGCCCGCCCAGGCGCCAGCCGTAGAGCACGGCCACCGGCCGGCCGTCGACCTCGAGCGTGTGCAGCCGCAGCCAGCCGCGCTCGGCCGCGCGGGCGGCGAAGCCGGCGTGGAAGGCGCGCACCGAGGGCGTGAACGTGCCCGCGCCCCAGCGCGCCGCGTGCAGCTCGAGCAGCGCGCCGAGGTCGCGCCGGGCCTCCTCGGCGCTCTCGCTCGCGCGCACGGCGACGGTGTGGTCCGCCTCGAGCTTGCGCCGCAGCCGCGCGAGCTCGCGCCGCTGGCGGCCGTCGATCAGGTCGTCCGGGTCGCGGAGGTCGGCGACCACGAGCGGCGGCTCCTCGCGCCAGCGCACGCACATCCGCCCGGCCGCGGCGGCGGCAGCGGGCCACGGGCTGCCGGCGGGGCAGCGCTCCAGCCGCCACAGCTCCCACCCGCTCGCGGGCAGCCCGCGCGTCACGGCCTCGGCGACCGCGGCCGCGTCGGCCGGCGCGCACGCTGGGGCGAAGACGTCAGCCAGCTCGTCGCCGGGCGCGAGCAGCTCGCGGCGGCGGCGCGTGCCGCGTGCGACGAGCGGCACCACGCCGGCGACCGTCTCGCCGCGCCGCGAGACGACGATGCGCGGGCGGTCGCCCGGGTGCGCCTCGCACCACGCGTCGAGCCACTCGGGCAGCGCGAACGGGTTCTCGCTCGCCACCGCGAGCTCGCGCCAGGCCGTCACCACGTCGGCGGGCGGCATGCGCTCGTAGAGCGTGACGTCGAGCGCGGGAGAGCTGGTCACGTTCCAGCACATCGTGGCACGTGGCACTCGCGCGGCCGTATGTGAGCCGCTGCCGATCAGCGTGGTCATCCCTGCCTGCAACCGCGCAGAGATGGTTTCGCGCGCGGTGCGCAGCGCGCTCGACCAGCACCCCCGCCCGCCCGCGGAGGTGATCGTCGTCGACGACTGCTCGACGGACGACACGGGCGCCGCCGCACGGGCCGCCGGCGCGAGCGGGTCGGCCGGCTCGGCGAGCGCCTCGAGGCTGTCAGCGGATGATCCTGGAGTACGTGGCGGGCGAGATGGCCACCGCGACCGAACCGCTGCTCGAAGCGGGAGTCGCAATGGACGTCGTGTCAGATCACACTCGCGGCGGTAATGTCCGCGTGGAATCGCCGTGCTTTCCTGCGAGGTGACGACGTTCGCGGAGCTCGGACCTCCCGAGCGCGAGCGCTGGGAGGAGATTCGGCGTGGCGAACCTGCGCTGTCCAGTCCGTTCTTCTCCTTCGACTTCGCGGCAGCGGTCGCCGCGGTACGGCGAGACGTGCGCGTCGGCGTCCTCCGCGGATCCGGAGAAGGCGTCGCCGGGTTCTTCCCCTTCCAGTTCTCGCGGACCGGCGTGGGGCGGCCCGTCGGCGGCAAGCTCTCCGACTACCACGGCGTCATCGTCGGACCGGAGGTCGAGTGGGATGCCCGTGAGGTGCTGCGGGGGTTCGGGCTGCAGAGCTTCGCCTTCAGCCATCTGATCGGCGCGCAGGGACCGTTCCGGCCGTACTTCAGCGCGCTGGCGGCGTCACCCGTTGTCGTGCTCGACGATCCGGCCAGGCCGCCGCCGCGGCCGCCCGGTCAGGCGGCGCGCAAGCGGCGGCGGCTCGAGCGCCGCGCCATGCTCCGCCTCGATGCCGAGGGAAGCCCGGCCGCGCTGCACACTCTGCTGGCCTGGAAGTCGCGCCAGTATCGAAGGACGGGCGTGTTCGACACGACGTCTCGACGGTGGGTGGTCGAGCTGCTCGAGCGCCTGCACGCGACGAGAACCAGCGCGCTCGAGGGCGCGTTGTCCTGCCTCTGGGCGGACGATGTGCTGATCGCCGCCCATCTCGGGCTGCGGTCGGGCCGCGTGCTGCACTGGTGGTTCCCGGGCTACGATGCCGCCTTCGCGCGCGACTCGCCCGGCCTCGTCCATCTCAGCCTCCTGCTCGGGGCGGCGGCGGGGGACGGCATCGGCCTGGTCGACTTCGGCAAGGGCGACGAGGCGTACAAGAGCGGGTTCGCAAACGGATCGGTCGAGCTCGGGATCGGCTCGGTGGAGACGAGCCGGTTCGCCGCTGTGCGGGCGGGCGCAGCGGGCGTCGCGTGGCGGAGCGCGCCCCGCGGCCCGCTTCGCCGGGTCGCCGACGCGCTGCGCAAGCGGCTCGACTTCCGCTGACTCTCGCGTGTGAAGCGCGAAGACGCCCGTCGTCGGTCGTTCGCGATGCGCGCCCGTCTACGACGCGTGCAGGAAGCCGCGATAGGCCGCCTCGAGCTCGGCCAGCACGCGCTCCCAGCGGAACTCGTCGGCCAGCCGGCGCCCGGCCGCGCCCATTGCGGCCGATCCCTCCGGGTCGGCGAGCAGGTGGCCGAGCGCTCGACCGAGCCCGGCCGGATCATCGGCGATCAGTCCCTCGCGGCCGTGCACGAAGCCGATGCCCTCCACGCCGACCGGCGTTCCCGCCACCGGCCGCGCGGCCGCCAGCGCCTCGAGCACCTTCAGCCGCGTCCCGCCGCCCTCCCACAGCGGTACGACGACGGCACGCACGCCGGCGAGCAGCACGCTGACGTCGTCGACGAGGCCGAGGACCTCCACGCCGACGTGGGCGGCGAAGCGCCGGGTGAGCGGCTCGTCGAGTCCCGCCCCGGCGACCGCCAGGGTCGCATCGGGCCGTCGTCGCCGGACCTCCGGCCAGCCGCGCTCGAGGAAGCGCTCCAGGCCACGGCGGTTGGGCGCGTAGCCGAAATGCCCGAAGAACGCGGCTCGGTTCAGTTCGCCGCCGGCCTCCACGTCGAAGAACTCCCGATCGACACCGTTCGGCGCGAGCAGCGTGCGCGCGCCGGTGCGCACGGCGGCCTCCGCGTCTTCATGCGAGACGCAGACGACGAGGCTTGCGCGCGGGAACTCGCGCCGCTCCGTGCTGCGGGTGGCGAGCGCGCGGTTCCATTCGCGCGCCCACGCCGGCGTGCCCGGCCGCCGGCTGCGGGCGACGCGGGCGAGCAGGCGCGAGTCCAGGTTGTGCAGGCTGAGGATCGTCGGGAGCCCGGACGCGGAGTAGTACGCGCTCTGCGTGTGCTCGAGCTGCAGCAGGGCGGCGTCCGGCGCGAGCACGCGGATCCGCTCCGCGACGCCGCTCAGAAACGGGCTCGGGCGCCGGGCGAGGTGCTGCGCTGCGTGCCTCCGCAGCGTCGCGGGCGGCTCGGGCACGACGTCGACGTCCCACCCGCGCCGGCGCAGCGCCTCGGCCGCCTCCGGCGCCGTGTCGTCGGCGGTCACCAGGTGCGGCCGGGCACCGGCGCGCTCGAGCGCCTCGAGCAGCCGGAAGGTCCGCTTCTGGCCGCCCGATATGGGCGGATGGGGGAGCACCGGGCAGACGACGAGCGCGCGCATCGGCCGTGATTGTGCCTTTCGCGGCGCTGGCATGATGCTGCGCATGCGGATCCTCGTGTGCGCTTCCGAAGCGCCGCTGCCGCCCCTCAACGGGGCGCGGCTCCAGCTGCGCGCGCTGTGCGAGCAGCTCGCGCAGCGCCACGAGGTGACGGCGATCGGCTTCCGCTGGCCCGAGCAGGAGGGAGCGGCGCCGGCGGGCGTCGAGCTGATCGAGATCCCCGCCCCGGCGCCCGGGCGAGTGCGGCGCAGCCGCGACCGGCTGCAGGCGCTCGGCCGCCGCGAGCCGGTCGAGGTGGCTCGGCTCGTGCCGCCGATGGCCGCTGCGATCGGCCGGGCGCGTGCGCAGCGGCGGTTCGACGTCGCGCATGTCGGCCTCGGCGTGCTCGCCGGGGTCGCGCCCGCCTTGGAAGGCCTTCCTGCGGTGATCGCCCCGCTCGACGCGTGGGCGCTCAACGTGCATGCCGAGCTCGGCGACGCTCGCGGCGCCGAGGCGGCGTGGCGGCGTGCGCAGCTGCGCGCGGTCGAGCGCTACGTGGCCCGCGCGTACCGGCCCTTCGCGCGTGTCGTGCTCGTCAGCGAGGAGGACGCGGTGGCGACGCGAGCGGCCGATCCGCACCTGCGCACGGCATTCATCCCCAACGGCGTCGACGCCGAGCACTTCCGGCCGGATCCGGCGATGGTGCGGGATCCGCGCACTCTGCTGTTCACCGGCGTGCTGCGCACGCCCGCCAACGAGCAAGCCGCGCGAGGGTTGGCCGAGCGCGTCCTCCCGCGCGTGCAGGCACGGGTCCCGGACGTGCGGCTGAGGCTGGCAGGGCGCTCCCCGTCGCCTCGCGTCGCCGCCCTCGCCGACATCCCCGGCGTCGAGGTGGTGGCCGACGCTCCGGACCTACGGCCGTGGCTGCGCTCGGCGGCCGTATTCGCATGTGCGATGGAGAGCGGCACGGGAATCAAGAACAAGCTGCTGGAGGCGATGGCGTGCGGCACGGCGGCGGTCGCGACGTCGCTCGCCGTGCAGGGCATGGCGGCGCGCGACGGGCACGAGCTGCTCGTGGCGGACGGCGACGACGCGTTCGCGACGGCGGTCGCGAACGTCCTCCTCGACGCCGACCGCCGCGGTCGCCTCGGCGATGCGGGGCGGCGCTACGTCGAGCGCGCACATTCGTGGGACGCGGTCGCGCGGTCCTACGAGGCCCTCTACGACGAGATCAAGGTCTGAGCGCGGGCGCCGCCTCGTCGAGCAGGCGGGCGAACGGCCCGCCCTCCTCGCGGCGGCGCTCGGCCTGGCACCAGGTCGCGGCGGCGACGAGGGCGGCCGCAGCGGCGTCGTCTCCCTCGAGACCGAGCTCGGAGAGGAGCGGATCGCCGCGGGCGCCGAGCAGCGGAGCGGCGTTCACGCCGCCGCCCGCCGTGACGGCGAGGAACATCGCGTCGAGGCCGGGAGGGCCGTCGACGAGCGCGCCATCCCAGTCGACCAGCCCTACGCGGTCGCCCTCGACCACGAGGTTCTTCGGCTGGACGTCGCCGTGCACCACCACGCCCGGCCGGTCGCCAAGTCGCTCCAGCGCAGCCGTCACCGGGTCCCGCCAGCGCTCCGGGAGGTCGTCCGCGAGCCGCGGGCGCGTCGACGCCCACCAGCGACCCGCTCGCAGCGGCGATCCGGCCTTCCGCGAGAGCTCGATGAGCAACGCGGTCGCGCCGCGCCACCAGTCCTGGCGGCGCGCGGGATCCGCGGGGCGGCCCGGAAGCCGCTGCTCGAGCACCCACAGCGCGTCGCGGGTCTCGATCGCCAGCAGCAGCTGCGGGATGCCTGGAGGGAGCCCCTCGCGCGCCAGGCGCTCGCGCGCACGCAGCGCCTCGCGGCGGCGGTCGTCCACCTCGGCGTAGACGTGCAGGATGCGGTCGCCCGCGCCATAGAGGAAGTGCGGGTCGGCGCGGTGTGGCACCGGCAGGCCGCGCACGCTGTCGCCTCCGAGCATGTCCTGCACCTCGGGAGGGGCCCGATCGAGTAGCGCGGCCGGCGCGGTCCAGCGATCGCGCCGGAGCGCACCGGCGGCGAACCCGCGCGCGGTCGCGGCCACCTCGCGCGCGGCGTCCGGGCTGCGCTCCCGTGCAGCCGCCAGGGTGGCATAGCCCAGGTCGATCGAGTACTTGGCCGCGAGTCGCGGCGAGGACAGCAGCCTGGCCATGCGCCCGGCACCGAAGCCGTAGGGGTAGCGCGACGCGAGCACCTCGGCGTCGGTCTTCGTCGGGTGGCTGAGCCGCATCTCAGGCCGCCAGCGCAGGTGGGCTCCACCGCGCTGGAGCCGCGCGATCAGATGCGTGTCCTCCCCCGAGTGCGCCGGAGTTCCGGCTCCGAGGCGCAGCTCGAAGCCGCCGAGACGCTCCAGCGCGTCGCGCGTGAGCGCCATGTTGCCGCCCGTGCCCGCGTTCCAGGGCCGCTCGCGTGCGCCGATCCAGCGCACCCCGTCGCCCTGCAGCGCGCAGTACGGCCGGCCATCGTCGTCGGCGGGGTCGACGGGACCGAAGACGGCGTCCGCGCCGTCCGCGAAGCCGGCCAGCGCGCCGGCCGCCCAGCCGGTGGTGGCGCGCTCGTCGTCGTCGACGAAGGCGACGACCTCGCCTTCCGCCGCGGCGATGCCCCGGTTGCGGGCATACGAGAGTCCAGCGGGCAGCACGTGGACCACGTGCACCCTCTCCGGCAGCGCCGGCGGCTCCGCGGCTGCCTGCCACGCGAGCACGACCTCGGATTCCACTCCGGCGGCTGCGCACGAGGCGAGCACGGAGCCGACCCCGTCGAGCAGCCCGTCCCGGCCGAGCGTCGCCATCACCACCGACAGCCTCAAGGCCGCTCCCCGAGCGTCGCGGCGACGGCCGCGGCGAACCGCGCGGGCGAAGCGAACGGCGGCTCGAGGCGGCCGATCAGGCGCGGGTCGTCTTCCGGCCGCACCGCCCGCCAGCTCGTCGTGAACCCCAGCTTGAAGCCGGCTCGCGCAGCGGCCGCCGCGACGCGCTCGTCGCCTCGCCCGTGCGGGTAGGCGATCTGCTCGAGCGGCCCCGCGATGCGCGCGAGACGATCGCGCCCGTCCTCGAGCGCGCGGCCGAGCCGCTCGTCGTCGAGTTCCGGCAGGCGGTCGTGGCGCAGTGTGTGGAAGCCGATCCGGTGGCCGCCGTCGATGAGGCGCCGGACATCGGCTGGGCGTAGGCCCGTGTCATCGGGGTCCGCGCCCGCGAGGCTCGCGATGAGCGCCTTCACCGGTTCGCCGTCCGCCAGTTCCTGGACGGCGCGCGAGACGCGGCGGATCGCCTCGGGACCCTCGAGCGCCTCGGGTGCGAGCCCGCACGCGCCGGCCAGCCGGCGGCGATCCTCAGCCTCGAGCCCGCGGTCGAATGCGCGCTGGAGCCGCTCCCACCAGAAGGTGACAGGGCCGTCGAGCCCGGCTCCCGTGATGAAGAACGTGGCGCGCACGGCGTGGCGCTCCAGCACCGGCGCGGCGAGCCTGACATGGCTCGGGAGGTCGTCGTCGAAGGTCACCGCGACGGGAGCCCGATCCCCGCGGCCGCGCGCGGCCGCCGCACTGAGCACCGCTGCCGGCTCGATGACCTCGTAGTGGCGGCGGAGGTGGAGCATGTGCGCGTTCAGCAGGTCCGCCGCGTGCGGCGGGACGATCTCCGTGGCGCGATCGCCCATGCGCCGCGCGATCGCGTGGTAGACCAATACGAGCCCCCGAGGTGTTTCCGATGCCCGGAGCCGTAGTCGGTGGGCGGCTGCCCGCAACGATTGCGTGACATCCAGCTCCGTATGAGCGCCGAACACTGCGTGACGATGCTATCGGGACCCACACCCACCTCAGCCGAACCCGATCCGCCGCACGGCGCCGCGGAGCAACTCGGCCGCACGACCGGCGCGTCGGTGATCAGCGGCGGGCTCTGGAGCGTGTTCAGCCGGGTCGTCCCGCAGGTGCAACTGCTCCTGCTCTCGATCGTCGCGGCCCGCTACCTGGGGCCGGACGGCATGGGCCGGCAGAGCTTCATCGCCTTCGTGGGCATCACGGTGACGACCGTTGCCGTCGCCGGGCTCCCCGGCTCGCTCTCGCGCTTCGTCGGCGAGTTGCTGGGCGCCCGCGCGCACGGCGTCGCCCTCAGCCTCTACGCGTGGACCTGGCGGGTCGAGATCGTGGCGGCGATCCTCGCCGGTGTCGCCGTCGCCGCCGTGGCGGTCTTCGGCGGCGATCCTGCGGGCGCCTGGATCCTCGCCGGCGTGACCGCGACCCTCGCCGTGCTTCAGTCCGTGCCCCAGAGTCTGCTCGTCGGGGCGCAGCGCTGGCGCGAGGCGACGGTGGTGGGCGTCGTCACGGGCGTCGCGGCGGTCCCGGCGACGATCGTCGTGCTCTCCGCCGGCGGCGGCATCGCCGGGTTCTTCGCGGTCGAGGCCACCGTCGTCGGGGTCAACCTGGCGTGGATGAGTCGCCTCGCGCGCCGGCTCGCCGTCGCGCTCGAGCCGGCCGCGCCGGTGCCTGACGACGTCCACCGGCAGTTCCTGTCGTTCGCGAGGGTCGCGACCGCGCTCGCGCTGATCCAGTACTTCGTGTGGCGGCGATCGGAGCTGATCGTCCTCGACGCCGTCGCGTCCGACGCCGAGATCGCGCTGTACTCAATCGCCTTCGCGATCGTGTTCGGGCTGACGCGTATTCCCGAGTCCGTCGCGAAGGTGGCGATGCCCGCCGTCGCGACGCTCGTCGGCGCCGGCGAGGAGGTCCGCATCCGCTCGGGGTTCTGGCGGGCGACTCGACTGCTGGCGTTCATGACGCCCCCGCTGGTCGCGGGGGCTGCGGTGACGGGACCGGCAACCCTCAGGCTGGTCTATGGCGAGGCGTTCGCGGGCGCGGGAGACGTGCTGCTCGTCCTGCTCGCGCCGCTGCTGGTGATGCCGATCCTGCTGACGGCGGAGGCCTTCCTGTTCGCGCTGGCACGGCTGCGCTTCCTCTTCACGGTCATGCTCGTCGCGGCGGCGGTCGACGTGACCCTCTCGGTGCTCCTCATCCCGTCGCTGCAGGCGCTCGGCGCGGGCATTGCGAACGCGTCCACGCAGCTCGTGGCCGGGGTTCCCTGCCTCGTGCTCGCCGCCAGGCTCACGCGACCCATGGACGTCGCCTGGGGAGCGCTGGCGCGCGGCGTCGCGCTCGCCGCGCTCGTCGGCGCCGTGGCGTTCATGGTGCTCGAGGCGCTCGGCGACGGCGCCCTGGGGGTAGTCGCGGCGATCTGCGCGGGCGTGCTCTGCTTCGCCGGGCTGGCGCCCGTCGTCCGCCCGCTCGCGGCGGGCGACGCGGAGTGGGTCGCCGACGCCCTCGGTGGGGGCGCCGGCGCGCGTGCGGTGCTGGCACGAGGCGTCCGGCGCCTGGGGGCGAGGTGATGATCGACCTGCACTGCCACTCGCTCGCCGGGATCGGCGATGGCTCGAGTGACACGGAGGGCCGCCCCAGTCGCCGCGCCTGATCCGTATCATCGTCCGGCCGAAGGGCGCGTAGCTCAGTGGGAGAGCGCTCGCTTCACACGCGAGAGGTCGCAGGTTCGAAACCCGCCGCGCCCATCACGGCCGGGTAGGTGCGAGCTAGGCTCGGGCGATGTTCGACCACGTCGGCATCGCCGTCTCGGACCTGGCCGCATCCGAGCGCTTCTACCGCATCGTGCTCTCCGTGCTGGGCCTCGAGCCGAGCCACGCGGACGCCGAGCTCGTCGAGTGGGAGGACTGGGACATCGGTCCCACGGACCCCGAGCACCCGGTGACCCGCGGCCTGCACGTCGGCTTCCGCGCCCCGACCCCCGAGGACGTGGACGCCTTCTGGCAGGCGGGGATCGACGCCGGCTTCCGCGACGACGGCGCGCCCGGCCCGCGGCCCGAGTACGGGCCCGACTACTACGGGGGCTTCCTGCTCGACCCGGACGGCAACAGCGCCGAGGCCGTGCACGGCGAGCGGCCGAGCCTGGTGCCGCCGGGCTGCGTCGACCACCTGTGGATCCGCGTCGCCGACCTCGAGGCGTCCAAGCGCTTCTACGCGACGATCGCGCCGCACGCGGGCCTCCGGCTCGGCGACGACGAGCCCGGGCGCGTGCAGTTCGCCGGCACGGACTACAGCTTCTCGCTGATCGACGACGAGCGGCCGCTCACGGAGCACGTCCACCTCGCCTTCCCCGCCGGGGCCGACGCCACGGTGCGGGCCTTCCACGCCGCCGCGCTCGCCGCCGGATACGAGGACCACGGCGGGCCCGGCGAGCGCCCCGTCTACCACCCGGGCTACTACGGCGCGTTCGTCCTCGACCCCGACGGGCACAACGTCGAGGTCGTCAACCACAATCTGTGAGCTCGGGCGGCGGGCGCGTCGAGCGACCGTGGCACGCCGAGTCCTCGCCGAGCACGCTCACCTCGCCCGCGGGTCATCGCAGCTTGACCACCTTCGTGGCGCTCCGGGAGCCCTGCGTGATCCGTAGCGAGAGGCGCGCGCCCTTGAGCCGGCGGACGCGCTTGCGGCCGAGGGTGGTGAGTCGCAGCCGGATCGTCACCGTGCCGGCGGCTCGCGCGAACCGCGACCCCTTGGCGACGACGACCGGCTTCCCGCGGCGCCCGACGCGCCGAGCGGGAACGGTGCCCTTGATCGACACCTTCCCGGGGCCGCGGACCTTGACCTTCACGCCGACGCCGCGCCGGGCGGCGAGCGCCCTCGCGGCGAGCCTCGCCGGGAGCGTCACGACGAGGGCGCGGGGCGCGGTCGCGGCGGGCGCCCCTGCGCCGGGGCCGGCGGGCGGCGGCGGGGTCACCGGCGGCGCGGGCAGGAACCTGGCCACGTCGGCGCCTCCGATCGACGGGTTCGTCCCGGTCGGGGAGAGCACCACCGGAGCGCTTCCCATCACGCAGGGCTCGGCCGCCGTCGTCGGACTGCCGGCGACCTTGACGCCGGCGTCGTCCTTCCATGCGATCGACCCGGCGTCCTGCGCGAGCGACGCGTCCCGTGCGACACCGGACGCGGGCACCGAGCAGTCCACCGCGGCAGGGATTACGGGGTCCTGATCCACTCCCTGGATCGCGAGGACGCCGATCACACCGTCCGTCTGCGTACCGCCGTCCCACGCCTCGAACCCGAGCGCCACCAGACGGCCGTTGGCCGCGACGTCGACACCTTCGAGATCGAGCGCCGCACCCGAGGCGTTGAGCCACGTGGTGAAGGTGTCGTTGTAGGGGTTGCCGCCACCCGCATCCTGGACGTTGACGAGCGTCGGGGTGAAGCCGTCGTCCAGCGAGACGATCCGCCGGCCGAAGAGCGAGGGGTGCGTCTGGCTGCTGATGTCGATCGGATTTAGCGAGCTGCTGGTCGCCGGCCGGACGTACGTCCCGCGACCGAAGATCGTCGGGCAGCAACCGCTCGAGTTCGAGTACCCGTAGACGAGATGCGACCCGTCCGCGGTGATGTCGAAGCCGAGCGGATAGGTGTATGACGTCCACCCGCTCGGGGCGTTGAGCGGTCCCTCGACGGTCGAGCTCCCGTCGGGCTCCCAGATCTTGAACCACGAGAAGTTCGAGATCCGGCCCGGCTTGTTGCGTACCGCCACGATCCGCCCGCCGTCGGACTGCGTGACGTCGAGCCACTTCTCCGTATCGCCGTCGCCGTTGACCACGGGCGCCGCCAGGCGCGCCTTCTGCGCTCCGTCGAGCGACGCGAGCCAGACCTCGCCGTTGTCGACGTAGGCGACCGATGCGGCATCCGCGACCGCGGGCATCGCGACAGCGGCGAGCAGGGCCGCGCAGGCGGCGAGCCTGGCTGCCTTCCTGGCCATCCCGGCAGGGGAGCCGTGGGGCATCTCGAGTCCTTTCGTTGGCGGGTGCCCGAGCGCACCCGCCGCGTGCCGACCCTACCCGGATGGGCGACGCCTAGGGGAACCCCCGATTCCGTGGCACCACGGTGACCGTGCGGCTGCGCTTCACCGCGGCCGGCCGCAGGACGCTCAAGCGCAAGCCGAAGGTCACGCTCGTCGTGCGCGGCGGCACCTTCCGCGGCAAGGTCACGCTCCGGCGCTAGTCGCCGGGACGGCCGGGGGTGCTCACTGCACCCCCGGCGCTCCGGTGTTGAAGCCCGCTGAGCAGGCGGATGTCGTAGTGGCGGCGGGGCGCGGACCTGCCACCATCTGCTCGACCGATGACCGTGCAAGTGGACCCCCTGATCGAGCTCGATCCCGCGACCGTCGAGCAGCGCTTCGGACGCAGCGCGTTCGTCGTCCGCCACCACCTCCAGGACCATCCGCTCACCCAGCTCGAGGCGCTCGCCACGCTGGCCGACGCGCTGCCGAGCGACCGCGTCGAGCACAACCTCGCGTCGGTCGGCGACACCGTCCCCGGCGGCGAGGTGCCGCGCGCCGACCTCACGCCCGGCGAGATCGTGCGCACGATCGAGACGAACGGCTGCTGGATGGTGCTGCCGATCCACGGCGTGCCGTCCTACCAGGCGTTCTTCGACGAGCTGTTCGAGATCGTGGCGCGCGCGCTGCCCGCGCGCGAGGGCGGGATCCGCCGGCGCCAGGCGGTGTTCTTCCTGTCGGCGCCGAACTCGACCACGCCGACCCACATCGACCTCGAGCAGGGCTACCTGCTGCAGCTCACCGGCGCCAAGCGCGTCTCGATCGGCGACTTCCCCGACTCCGAGGTCGCGCTCCGCGAGGTCGAGCGCTTCTGCGCCGGCGGCCACCGCAACATCGCCGACCTGCCGCACGACGCGAAGTCGTTCGAGCTGGCGCCCGGCGAGGGCGTCCACGTGCCGGCGCTCGTGCCGCACCTCGTCAAGACCCCCGGCAGCGTCTCGCTGTCGCTGTCGGTCGGCTTCGAGACCGACGCCGTCGTCCGCCGCGCCGCCGTGCACCGCGCGAACGCCGGCCTGCGCCGCCTCGGCGTCACGCCCGCCCGCCCGGGCGCGCGCCCGCGCGGCGATCGCGCCAAGCAGCAGCTCGTCGAGACGGCGAGCCGCCTCGCGCGCGTCGTCCGCCGCGACTCCTAGGACCGCCGCAGCAGCCGCGGCAGCCGGCGGCCCGCGGCCTGCTCCCGCGGCGCCGGCGGCAGCGGATGGCCGGCGAGGATCGCGGCGGGCGCGTCGGTGACCATCCATTGCGCGCGCCGCGGCGCGAGCTCGCTGGCGGCCTCGACCCCCTCGCGCAGCCCCGTCCTGGGGATGTGGCCGCCGTGGGTGTCGGAGGCGATCACGTGGGCGAGGCCCTCGCGCACGAGGTCACGCGCCAGCTTGCGCGAGCGCGAGCGGCGCTCGGTCGACGACAGCGAGACGGCCGTCACCTGCAGCAGGATGCCGTGGTCGACGAGCGTGGCGAGGCGCCGCCGGTCGTGCTGGAACGTCGGGCTGCGCTCGGGGTGGGCGAGCAGGATCCGGAAGCCGCGGAGGCCGAGCTTGAACAGCTGGTCCTCGAAGCGTTCGTTCAGCTCGCCGTAGGGCGTCTCCACGAGCAGGTCGTGGCCGCGCTGCCCGAACGACACCGCGCGCAGGTCGTCGTCGCTCGCCTGCTGCGCCCACACGAGGTCGACCTCGCCGCCCGCGACGAGCTCGATCTCGATCCCCGCGCGCGCTGCCTCGGCCGCGAGGTCGCGCGTCCGCCCGCCGAGCTCCGCCGGGATCACGTCCGGATGGTCGGGGCGCACGTGCGGCGTCGCGGCGAGCGTGATGGTGCCCTCGCGCGCCGCCGCCTCGAGCGCCTCGAGCGAGCCCGCGATATCCGCCGGCCCGTCGTCGATCCCCGGGAGGACGTGGGAGTGCAGATCGATCATCACGGCGGGCGCACTGTAGTGCGGCGCATTCAAGTCAGCCCTCCAGGCGACCGATGAACCTCATATCGACAAAGGCAAACCCGCCGCGAGGCGGGGACGCAAAGTCACGGGGCCCACGAGGCCGGCCGGGCTGCCGAAAGGGGTGTTGTTCTGCAGGTCGCACGCTTGATCCGCACGATGCTGGTCGCGCTGCTCGTCGCCTGCGTCTTCCTGCCGGCGACCGCCGCCGCGGGCCCGGTCGCCGGGCACGTGCGCATCGCGATCGACGGCGCCGCCTACCACGCCGACTTCTCGAAGACGGCCGACCGCGCCCAGGTCGTCGTCCTCCAGGCCTGGCAGACCGACAAGCTGCGCCGGATGAAGGCCGCCAACCCCGGCATCAAGGTCCTGATGTACCGCAACCTCTCGGGCATGTCGCGCGCCGACCGCTGGGGCAACACCGGCACTGGCGTCACCGTCCAGGACGCCGAGGCGCACCCCGAGTGGTTCCTGCGCAACACGAGCGGCGACCGCTTCACGTTCCGCTCCTACAACTACGTGTGGGGCGCCGACATCGGCAACCGCGACTTCCAGGAGAAGTGGCTCGCCAACGTCACCGCGAGGCTCAAGACCGCCGACTGGGACGGCGTGCTCGTCGACGACGCCAACCCGACGCTGTTCTACTCCTACTACGTCGACCGCGTGCCGAAGTACCCCAACGACGCCGCCTACCAGGCGGCCACCGGCTCCGCGCTCGCCTACATCGGCCCGCGGCTGCGCGCCCAGAACAAGCTCGTGATCCCGAACTTCGGCTCGTGGCGCGACTACCGCGACGCGGTCACCCCGTGGCTCAAGTACGTCTCCGGCGGCATGGAGGAGCACTTCACGAAGTTCGGCGACTCGCCCGCCGGCGGGCACCTGACGGACAGCGACTGGGACGACAACCTCGCCCAGCTCAAGCAGGTCCAGGCGATGGGCAAGCTCTTCCTCGGCATCTCGCACTCGTCGCTCGGCGACCGGGCGGCGGCGCGCTACGGCTGGGCCACGACCCTGCTGGCGGCCGAGGGCGACGCGACGTTCGCGCTCCACGACGACTACACCCGCGAGGCGTGGTTCCCCGAGTACGGCTACGACCTCGGCGCTCCCAAGGGCAAGGAGTCCGAGATCGCCGGCGGCGTGCACCGGCGCGCGTTCGCGCGCGGCCTCGTGCTCGTCAACCCCACCAAGTCGAGCGTGCCCGTGCGCTTCGGCGGCCGCTACCGCGGCTCCGGCCTCGGCACGTCGACCGGCACGGTCATGCGCCCCCACACCGGCCTCGTCTTGCAGTCCGCCCGCCCGGCGACGCGCTCCCGCAAGCGCGCGAGCCGCTCGCTGCGCGTCCGCGTCGCCTGCCGCGGCACGGCACGCCCGTGCCGCCGCGTCATCACCGTCGCGCTGCGCGGCAGCCGCCGCGTCGTCGTCGGCCGCCGCAAGGTCGCCGTCCGCCGCACCGCTCGCGTGCAGGTGCGCCTGAGCGCCAAGGGCCACAAGGCCCTCAAGCGCGGCCGGACGACCCTGCGCGTCAGCGTCCGCGCGCGCCGCTGAGCTCGCGGTACAGCGCCTCGTAGGCGTCGAGCATCGCCGCCTCCGAGTGATGCTCGGCCACGTACGCGCGCCCGCGCGCCCCGAGGTCGCTGGGCGTCGCGAGCGCGTCCGCGATCCCCGTTGCCAGCGCGTCGGGCGTCACGACGGTGACCGGCAGCTCGCGCATCCCCTCGACCGGCGTGCTCAGCACCGGCGTGCCCGCCGCCAGCGCCTCGAGCGCGACGAGCGGCAGCCCCTCCCAGTCGGAGGAGAACACCACGAGGTCGGCCCGCGCGAGCAGCGCCGGGACGTCGTGGCGCACGCCGGTCAGCGTCACCCGGTCGCCCAGCCCCAGCGCCGCCACCTGCTCCTCGAGCTCCCCGCGCAGCGGCCCGTCGCCGACGATCAGGAAGCGCGCGTCGACCTCCGCGGCCGCGTCGAGCAGGCGCGCGTGGTTCTTCTGCTCCACGAGCCGCCCGACCGCGACCACCACCGGCGCCCCGCCCAGCCCGAGCTCCGCTTCCAGCCGCGCGAGCGCGGCGTCGCCGGGCGGCGGCGGCGCCGCCACGCTGTTGGGCACGACCCGCGCGCCGGCCAGCCCGGCCTCCTGCAGCCCGGCGGCGAGGTCCGCCGACACGCAGGTCACCGCGTCGGCGCCGCGCAGCAGCGCGGCGGCCGCGCGGTACTCGGCGTGGCGCACGCCGTGGAAGGTGGCGAGCACCGGCGGCCGCCGCGGCCCGCGCCCCGCTCGCGCCGCGAGCGCCGCGAGCGCCGATACGCGCGGGTTGTGCGCGTGCACGACCGCCGGCCGAACGCGCCGGATCGCGCCCGCCAGGTTCGCGACGCCCTCGACCACGCCGGCCGGCGAGCGGCCCCGGTCCGTCACCACGAGCCGCTCGACCGGCGCGCCGGCCAGCTCGGGCTCGAGCGCGCCCGCCGGGCCCCACAGCACCAGCTCGTGGCCGCGCGCCGGGAGCGCGTGCGCGAGCGCGATCACGACGCGCTCGGCGCCGCCGACGTCGGTGCCGGGCGTGGCGAGGAGGATCCTCACCGCGCGAGCAGGGCCTCGTAGAGCGCGAGCGTGCGGTCGGCCATCGTGTCCGCGCCGCCGCCGGCCTCGACGTGGCGCCGCGCGGCCGCGGCCTGGGCGTTCGCCAGCGCGGGGTCGTCCAGCAGCCGCGCGATCGCGGCGGCGAGCCCCGCGGCGTCGCCGGGGGCGACGAGCTGCCCGGTGCCCTCGGGCACCAGCTCGGGGATGCCGCCGACGCGGGTCGCGACGACGGGGACGCCGGCGGCCATCGCCTCGAGCAGCGCCAGCGGCGCGCCTTCCATGTAGGAGGAGAGCACGAGCACGCCCAGCTGCGCGAGCGCCTCGTGCGCCGGCACCTGGCCCGGGAAGCCGACCGCGCCGTCGAGGCCGAGCGACCGCGCCCGCGCCTGCAGCGCGGCGGCTCCCTCGCCGTCGCCGAACAGCGCGAAGCGCGCCTGCGGGTGCGACGCGCGCACCGCGGCGGCGGCGTCGAGGAAGACGTCGAGCCCCTTGACCGGCGCGAAGCTCGTCAGCGTCCCCACCAGCTCGCCGCGCGCGGGCAGCACGGCGCCCAGCGCGACGCCGTTGGGGATCACGGTGATCCGCTCGGCCGGCCACCCCATGCGCGTGACGAGCACGCGCTCGACCGCGTTCGACACCGCGATCACCGCGCCGCCGCGGCGCGCGACGAGCGAGTCGAGGCCACGGTAGAGCAGCCGCGCGCGCAGGCCGGGCCGCGCGCTCCCGACGGGCGGCGGCATGTAGGGCTCGGGCACGCCGTGGACGGTGTAGACCCGCGCGGCGGGCGCCAGCAGCCCGGTCCACAGCCCGGCGCGGCGGTCTTGCCCGTGGACGACGTCGACCCCGGCCAGCGCGCGCCGCATCCGGCGGGCGCCGCCGGCGTCAAGCTGGTGGCGCAGCGGGATCACCTCGGCGCGCGCTCCCCCCGCCGCGAGCCGCGCCGCGACCTCCGGCGTCGCGCACGCCGCGAGCACCTCGACGCCGCGCGCGGCGAGCGCGCCGGCCAGCGTCACCGTGTGCTCGACCGGCCCGCCCCGCGCAAGGGTGCTGACCAGCCCGACCTTCATCCGGTGGCGGCGGCGTGCTGCAGCGCTGCGTGCGACGGGGCCGTCACGCGGACGGCCTGCGGCACCCCGGCCACGACCGTCGCGAGCGCTCCGATCATCCAGAACGGCGTCGTGAACTGCTCGCTCAGGAACGCGCCGGCCACGACCGCGACGACCAGCGATGCCTGCATCGCGGTCGCCAGCCGGCGGCCGTCGCGGTCCCCGATGCTGATCGCTCTTCGGCGCCCGCGCGCGAGCAGTCGCCACGACGAGACGAGGAAGCCGACGAAGCCGATCACGCCCAGCAGGCCGATCTCGGCGAGCACGTGCAGGTAGGAGTTGTGGACGACCGGGTTGTCGCCCAGCGGGATCGGGTTGTTGCGCACGTAGCCCGGCGACTCGAGGCCGAAGCGCCCCGGCCCGACGCCGATCAGCGGCCGGTCGGCGGCCATCATCACCGCGCCGGTCCACAGCGCCTCGCGCGCGGTGACGTTCTTGTCCGCGATGCGCCCCTTCATGCTCAGGCGGTCGTTGAGCAGCGGCGCCCACAGCATGAACGCGACCCCCGCCACGCTCAGGACGGTCACGACGCCGAGCAGCAGGCCGCTCAGCGGCACGCGGCGCGTGAGCACCGCCCACGGCGCGAGCGCGGCAAGGCCGACCAGCGCGCCGCGCGACAGCGTCGCCAGCGTCGCGGCGGTCAGCAGCACGCAGCACGTGGCCCAGATCACGCGGCGGCTCTTCTGCTCGGTGAGCAGGTAGCACGCCAGCGGGAGCGCGCAGACCATCAGGTAGGCGAAGTCGTTCGGGTCCTCGATCGGCCCCGCCGCGCGCTCGAGGTTGAGCGCGATGAACCCGTACAGCCCCCAGCCCGCGGCGACCGTGCACGACAGCACGAACACGCGCACCACCCTGCGCACGTCCTCGATCGTGTGCGTGAGCTGCAGGACGAGGAAGAAGAAGATGACGAACAGCAGGTAGCGGAGCGCGTCGAACACGCTGTCCGCGGGGTTGGGTGCGAACAGCGTCGAGAGCAGGACCGCGAACAGGAAGAAGCCGGCCCATCCGAGCGCCGGGCTGACCTTCAGCGGCTCCTGGCGCGCCATCGCGCGCAGCAGCCAGGCGAGGAACAGCAGGACGCCGAGGATCTTGACCACCGAGATCGTCTCGCTCGGCCAGGCGAGCGCGTTCTCCCAGGGCAGGGTCGCGGCGAGCGCCAGCAGCAGGAACTCGACCTTCATGAGCGTCATCAGCACGAGCGCAAGCACGCCGAGGCCGGCGAGCGTCCACAGCGGCCACATCGCGGCCGCGAAGCCGAGCGGGATGGCGACGGGCGCCGCCACCAGGAATGCGGCGCGGCTGTCAAGCAGCCGCTCGAGCACCTAGACCTGCTCCACCGGTGGGGCTGGGGTTCGTGCCGGGGGCGGCGTCGCCTTCGGCCGCTCGCGCGGACCGGTCGGCTCCTCCGGCCACGGCCGCGTGGGGCGATCCGCCTCGAGCCGCTCCGCGGTCTCGCCGGTCGCCTCGTAGCGGTAGTAGCTGCCGGCGTCGAGGTCGTCCGCGCCCGCCTTGTTGAGGATGATCCCCATCAGCTTGCTGTCGACGAGCGCGAGCCGGTCGAGGGCGGCCTGGAAGCTCGCGGGCTTCTGCGTCCCCGCCGTGGCGACGAGGATCACGCCGTCGGCGAGCGGCGCCACGAGGCGCGCGTCGCTGACCGGCAGCACCGGCGGGGTGTCGACGAGGATCAGCGCCTTGCGCCGCCGCAGCGCCTTGATGACGCTCGGGAGGCGGATGTGGAGCATCTCGGTCGGGTCCGGCGGGACCGGGCCGCTCGTGATCACCCACAGGCCGGGGCCGGCCGGCTTGAGCTCCGGCTTGCGCCCGAGCGCGAGCGTGGTCGAGAGGCCCGAGCTGTTGTCGAGCCCGAAGATCTCGTGCTGGCGCGGGCGCCGCAGGTCGGCGTCGAGCACGATCGTCTGGATGCCGATGCGGCTGAACGCGACCGCCAGGTTGGCCACCACGGTGGACTTGCCCTGCGCGGCCTCGGGGCTCGTGATCTCGATCACCCGCGTCGTCTCGTCCATCAGGAACTCGAGGTTCGTGCGCAGCGCGCGGTAGCTCTCCATCAGGTCCTCGGAGCCCTTCTCGTCCCAGATCACCGCGGCGCTCCCGCGCGACAGCCGGCGCTGGCGGTCGAGGCGGCCGAGCACGGGGGCGAGCGTGTGCTGCGCGACGTCGGCGGCGGTGTCGATGCGGCGGCGGAACTGCTCGAAGCCGAGCGCCAGCAGCACGCCGCCGAACAGGCCGAGCAGGCCGGCGACGCCGAACAGCAGCGGTGGGCGCGGCTGCACAGGCGCGCGCTCCGGCGACGCTGGGTCGACGAGCGTCGCGATCATCAGCTTGTTGTCGGCGATCGACTCCGTGAACGCCTGCGCGGTCGCCGCCGCGGCGGCCGCCGCCGTGTCCGGGTCGGTCGTGCGCGCGGTGATGCGCAGGATGCCGCTGCCGCCCTCGGTCGACGTGTCGATGTTCGCGTCGAGCTTCTTGCCGAGGACGTCCTGGGCGCGCGCGAGGTTGACGCTCGACTTGGCCGTCTCCGCGTAGGTGCTCAGCAGCGCGGACAGGCTGTCGGAGGCGACGAGCCCTTGGCCCTGGGTGACGTCCGGCGTGAGCGCGACGACCGCGGTCGACTCGTACTCGGTGGGCCGGGCGAGGATCGCGGGCGCGCTGGCGGCGACGGTCGTGAGGAAGACGCCGAGGACGACCCAGCGACGCTTCCAGGCCAGAGCGATGAGATCACGCAAGTCCATTGGTCAGTCCGATCTTAGGAGCCCGCGACCGGAGCGGTAGTGGGGGAGACGCGGTCGGGGGCGACCGCGGACATGGTGCGCTCGTACGTCGCGAGCCAATCGGCGGCCATCCGCGTGGCCGAGAACGCCGGCGCGCGGCGGCGCTGGTCCTCGAGCAGCTCGGCGCGCAGCGCCGGATCGCCGAGCACGCGGCGGGCGAGCGCGATCGCCGATTCCTCGTCGGCGCGCACCTGGCGCGGGCCGACCACCTCGCGGTTCGCCGGGATGTCGGAGGCGACGACGACCACGTCGCGCGCGATCGCCTCGAGGATCGCCAGCGACTGGCCGTCCCACTCGGACCAGTGGAGGTAGACGGTGGCCTCGGCGAGCCGCTCGAGCGCCTGCTCGCGCGGCAGCCAGCCGGTGACGGGGACCCCCGCCTCGCGCACCGCGGCGTCGTCCTCGCCGCCGCCGATCCAGTTCACCCGGGCCGCCGGCGCGAGCGCCGCGAGGATGCGCGCGGTCGCCGCGGGGCGCCGCTGCTCGGCGATCCGGCCCGTGGCCACCACGACGGGCTCGGCGCGCTCGCTGCCCACCGGGTCGCCGTCGAGCTCGGGGATGCCGTTGCGGACGACCGCGACGCGCGGCGCGTGCAGCCCGTCGCGGGCGAGCGCCGCCTCGGACTCGGAGACCGCGCCGAGCAGCGCGCAGCGCCGTGCCACGAGCGACTCGACCGCCCGCACCGCCGCGCCGCTCGCGCGCCCGACGCCCTTGCGGGCGAAGGCGAAGCCGTGGGGCGTGTAGATGAGCGTGACCGCGCGCGGCAGCGACAGCGCGCCGACCGCGCCCGCGAACGACGAGTGCAGGTGCACGACGTCGGGCGAGCGCTCGCGGACGAGCCGGCGCAGCGCGCGCCCGGCCGCGAGCTGTGAGAACGGCGAGCGCCGCGCCCAGCCGAGCGCGACAGGCTCCACGCCCTCGGCGGCGATCCCCGGCAGGTCGGCGGGCGTCTCCGGCCGGTCGGCGTAGGCCAGCGTCACGGCGTGGCCGCTCGCGGCCTGGCGGGCGGCGAGCGTGCGGACGACCTGCAGCGTCCCCGCCGCGGACGCCTCGGTGACGTGGAGGATCTTCACGCGGGTCAGTACGCGCCCCGGCCCGAGAGGACGACCGGGAGCGTGGCGATGAGGATCTCGATGTCGCGGGCGAGCGACCACCCGGCGACGTACTGATAGTCGAAGGTGACCATCTCCTGGAACGGGATCTGCGAGCGCCCCGAGATCTGCCACGGGCCGGTGAGGCCCGGGCGCAGGTCGGCCCGCCGCTCCTGCCAGTCGCTCAGCACGGCCGCCTCCTCCTCGACGAGCGGACGCGGTCCGACGAGGCTCATGTCGCCCTTCAGGACGTTGAGGAACTGCGGCGCCTCGTCGAGCGAGAAGCGCCGGATGAAGCGCCCGACGCGCGTGATCCGGTCGTCGCCGACGTGCTTGACGATCGCGCCGTCCTGGCGCACCTCGACCGTCGCGTCGACGTACATCGAGCGGAACTTGTAGAGCGCGAAGAAGCGGCCGCCGCGGCCCGCGCGACGCTGCACGAACAGCACCGGCCCGCGCGAGTCGAGCTTGATCGCGATCGCCACGCCGATCAGCACTGGCGCGAGCGCGACCAGCGTCAGGGACGACAGCACCACGTCGAGCGCGCGCTTGGCGATCGCGGACCCGCGGGTGAACGTGGGCGCCGCGATCGAGAGCAGCGGCATCCCGCCGATGTGGTCGACGGTGCGCGCGCCGTCGAGGAACTCGAAGAGGCGGGGCACGACGTCGACGGCGATGCCGTGGTCGCGGCACTGCCGGATGCACTGCAGGAGATCCTCGTGGCCGGCGCGCGAGAACGCGATCATCACGCGGTCGACGCGGTTGGCCGCGAGCAGCTCGGGCAGCAGGTCGAGGCCGCCGAGCGGTGGGATCCCGGGGTCGCCGTAGCCCTGGTCGTCGGCGTCGAGGTAGCCGATCGGGTCGAGCGCGAGCTCGTCCTGGCGCTGCAGCCGCTCGACGAGCTGGCGTGCCACGAGGCCGGACCCGACGATCAGCGTGCGCTGCCGCAGGCGCGGCGAGCGATGGGCGTACGTGCGCGCCGTGGCGCGGGTGATGCCGGCCGCGGCGGCGACGACGACGCTGCCCGTCAGCGCCGCGTAGGACGCCTCGCCGCCGGCGTCGAGGAGCAGGAACAGGCCGTAGAACGGCCACGACAACAGCAGCGCCGCCAGCAGCAGCTTGGGCGCCTCACCGGCGCCGCTGGCCCACGACCGCAGGTCCTCGGCGCTGTGCAGGCCGCACGCGAAGGCGATCAGCGGCCAGGCGACCGCGAGCGCGAGCGCGACGACGCCGAGCTCGCCGAGCGAGGCCTGGGCGACGACCGCGGCCGCGAGGCCGGCGATCGCGCCGGCGACGACGTCGGCCAGGCGGAGCAGACGGCGGAGTGCGTCCGCGCGGTGGCTGGCCGGTCCTGGCCTGAGATATATGGGGCTGAGAGGCCCGGCTACCGCGAGGGTGCCGTTTCCGTCTGCCGATGTCGCCGTCATGCTCTCCATACGCGCTTCCTTGCCGAGAGTGGAGGCTCAAGATATGTCCGGCGAGCGCAGAAGCTAAGCATCTCAGCCGCGTCTCGACGAATATCCGGGTCCGCTTCCCTGCGGCGTCGGTGCCTTCACTCCGGCATCAGTGGCCTCCCAGTCTATGAGCTGGATTCCCTCCTGACAGCGTCGCCAACCCCCAATCCCCGACGCACCAGAATGGTGTGGCTGGCCGCGCCGGCTCTGCTCACCGCGCTGCTCGCGTTCTTTGCAGGCGGTTTCTTCCCCGGCGCAACGGCGATCGCGTGCATCGCGGGCGGGCTCGCCTTGGTCGCCAGGCTGACCAGGGCCGAGCGGCCGTGGGCCGGATTCGGCGCCGCGCTGGGCGTGGCGACGGGCGCGTTGGCGCTCTTCGCGGTGTGGACGCTGGTGTCCTCGGCGTGGTCTGACGCGGCCGGGCGGGCGGCGATCGAGTTCGACCGGGCGTTGCTCTACCTGTTCGTGCTCGTCCTCTTCGGCTTCGTCGCGCGGCGCGAGGGCGACCTGCGGTTGCTGCTGCGCTGGCTCGCCGGAGCGGTGTGCGCGGTCTGCGTCGTGGCCTTCCTCGCGCGGCTGCTCCCGGACGTCTTCAACTCGGCCGAGCTGTACGCGAACGACCGGCTGACGTACCCACTCACCTATTGGAACGCGATGGGGATCTTCGCGGCCCTCGGCCTGGTCCTCGCGCTCCACGTGACCTCCTCCGACGACGAGCCGGCCGCCGCGCGCGTCGCGGCCGCCGTGGCGTTCCCGCCGGTCGCGACGGTGCTCTATTTCACCTTCTCGCGCGGCGGAATCGCCGCGGCCGCGATCGGCCTCGTGCTGTTCGTGCTGATCGCGCACCCGCGCGGCCTGGCCGGCGCGCTTGTCGCGATCGTCCCCGCGTCCGCGCTGGCGCTGCTGGTGGCCTACGACGCCGACCTGCTCGCGACGTCGCGCTTCGCCGACGCCGCGGCGCAAGGCCAGCGCGAGCGCGTGCTGCTGGTCGGCGCCGTCTGCGCGCTCGCCGCGGGGCTGCTGCGGGTGCTCGCGCTGCGGGTCGTCGACCCGCGCGTACGCCGCCTCTCACTGCCCGCGCACCGCCGCTCGGCCGTGCGCTGGGGCGCGGCGATCGGCGCGCTCGTGCTCCTCGTGGGGGTCGTCGTGGCGACCGACCTGCCTCGGCGCATCGACGAGGAGCGGCGCGAGTTCTCGCGCGGCGCGATCCTGCCCGGGTCGCCCGACCTGCGCGACCGCCTCGCGCGCACCGGCAACAACGGGCGGGTCGCGAACTGGCGCGTCGCGCGCGACGGCTTCGAGGCGGAGCCCGTGCGGGGCTCAGGGGCCGGCACGTACCGGCTGCTGTGGGAGCGCGACCGGCCGGCGCCGCCGTTCAAGGTCAGCGACGGGCACTCGCTGTACTTCGAGGTCGCGGCCGAGCTCGGCGTGCCCGGGCTCCTGCTGCTGCTCGTCGCGCTCGGGACGCCGCTCGCGGTCGCGATGACGCGCCTGCGCGGCGACGAGCGCCACGCGTACGGGGCGTTCGCCGCGGCCGGCGGGATGCTGCTCATCCACGCGGGGGTGGACTGGGACTGGGAGATGCCCGCGCTGTTCCTCTGGTACTTCGCCGCCACCGGGGTGGTGCTCGCCCGGCCCGCCGGGCGGCCGGCGCAGTCGCCGGCACGGCTGACGCGCCTGATCGCCGGCGTGGCGTGCCTCGTCCTGCTGATCACGCCGGCGATGGTGCTGCGCAGCGAGACCGAGCTGCACCGCGCGGACCAGGCGTGGGACCGCCGCGACTGCGGCACCGCGGTCGACGCATCGCTGAACGCGCTGGAGGCGTTCGGCAGCCGCGCCGAGCCGTACGAGATCCTCGGCTACTGCGACGCGCGGGCGGGCGAGGACGCGCTGGCGATCCGCGCGATGCGCTCCGCCGTCGCGCGCGACCCCGGCAACTGGCGCTACGCCTACGGGCTCGCCGTCACGCAGGCGCTGGCGGGGCGGGACCCGCGCGCCGAGGCGGCACGCGCGCGCCGCCTCAACCCGCTCGAGCCGCTGGCGCGCGACCTCGATCGCCGGCTGCGCGCGAGCACCCCCGCTCGCTGGCGCAGCGTCGCCGCGCGGGCGGAAGTGCCGCAAGGCTGAGAACGACGAAAGGCGGGCCGCAGCCCGCCTCTCGGTCCTTCCGATGCTTGGAGCTCGTGGCTAGCTGTCTTCGCCCGTTCGGCGCCGCAGCACGAGGCCCGCGGTCAGCAGCACGAGGCCGCCGAGCAGGATCGGCACGGCCGCGAAGCCGGTGAACGGCAGCTCGCTGTCGTTGGCGCCCGCCTCGACCTGGCGCGACGGCTGCACGCCGGCACCCTCGTCGCCGCCGGGACCGCCGCCGCCGGCCTCGTCGTCCGGCTGCGCGCCGGTGCCGGTGTCCTCGTCGCCGAGCACGCCGCCGCCGCCGGTGGGCGACGTCGAAGGCGTCGGGGTCTCGTACTGGTCCTCGGCGGCGTTGCCGCTGATGCCGGAGACGGCCAGGCCGGCGCCGGCGGTGCTCAGCAACATGCCGAGTACGAGTGTGGTCAGGACGACCAGTCGTGACTTCATCAGTTCAGATCTCCTTGTCCGCCTCCGTGCGGGAGTCGCTACACGCGCCAGGACCCGCTGCTTTAGGCCATCGAGCTCGAGCGCGGTCGCCTCGGGGCGATTCGCTCTGAGCTGGTCGATGACCGGCTGCAGGTCCGGCTGGAGGTCGTCGTGGTGGCTCATTCACCCCCTACTACGAACGAGCCAGCCGATTCCTGATCGAAGATGTGCGCCGGATGCGCGACGAGGACTTCGAGCGGCTCTACGCAGCCGAGGCGCAGGGGCTGTTCGGGTTCCTCGCGTACCGGACCGGCGACCGGGCGCTCGCCGAGGACCTGCTGGCCGACACGTTCGAGCGCGCGCTGCGCTCGCGCACGCGCTTCAACCGGCGGCGCGGGTCGCCCAAGACGTGGCTGTACGCGATCGCGCTCAACCTGCTGCGCGACCACGCGCGGCGATCGGCGGCCGCTGACCGGGCGCTGGAGCGCACCGGGCCGGCCGCGGGAGCGGTCGACGCGCCCGACGACGCCGTCGAGCACCGCGACGTCATCCAGCGCGCCCTGGCCGTCCTCAGCCCCGAGGAGCGCGAGGCGATCGCGCTGCGCTTCGGCGCGGAGC
This sequence comes from uncultured Solirubrobacteraceae bacterium, assembly GCA_963811595.1. Taxonomy (GTDB): domain Bacteria; phylum Actinomycetota; class Thermoleophilia; order Solirubrobacterales; family Solirubrobacteraceae; genus DASQFQ01. The sequence goes on along the minus strand of CAWERW010000015.1, from coordinate 530,966 downwards.
TGACGGTGCCGGAGATCGCCGAGGCGCTGGGCGAGCCGCTGACCACGGTCGAGGGCCGCGTGTACCGCGCGCTGCGAAAACTGCGGACAGAGCTAGACTGAACGGTGGACCGTGCTAGGCGGGGACGTAGCGGAGCCCTGAACCCGCAATCCGCTCTAGCGGGGCCGAATTCCCTCCATGAGGGGCTCCGGCCCTCGGGGTCAGCGCGCCGTATGGGGCGTCGATGGCCGGGTCCCGCGCGATGTCGGCCCGTGAACCAGGTCAGGTCCGGAAGGAAGCAGCCTTAAGCGGTCACCGGCAGGCGCAGCGGGATAGCCCGACCGGAGCCACCAGCGGCGAACGCGCCCGAGGAACCGGCCTCGAAGGAGGGTGCACGGTCCGTATTTTTCCGCCGCCGGAGGGACCGGGTCGGTGTCTAGACTCGACCGTCCGTGCCGCCCTCCTCCGCATCGCTCTACCGCCGCCACCGCCCGCGCTCGTTCGCGGACGTCGTGGGGCAGGAGCACGTGGTGCGCACGCTGTCGAACGCGATCGAGCAGGACAAGGTCCACCACGCGTACCTGTTCGTCGGCTCGCGCGGCACCGGCAAGACCTCGATGGCGAAGATCCTCGCCGCGTCGCTGAACTGCGTGAACGGGTCGACCGTGTCGCCGTGCGGGACGTGCGACTCGTGCGTGTCGATCGCGAGCGCCACGTCGCTCGACGTGATCGAGATGGACGCGGCGTCCAACAACTCGGTCGACGACATCCGCGACCTGCGGGAGAAGGTGGCCTACGCGCCGGTCTCCGGCCGCCACAAGGTCTACATCCTCGACGAGGCGCACATGCTCTCGCCGCAGGCGTGGAACGCGTTCCTCAAGACGCTCGAGGAGCCGCCGCCGCACACGATCTTCGTGCTCGCCACGACCGAGGCCAACAAGGTCCTGCCGACGGTCGTCGACCGCTGCCACCGCTTCGACTTCGGCCGCCCGACGGTCGCGCAGATCACCGCGGTGCTGCGGCGCGCGGCCGACGCGGAGCAGATCGCGATCCCCGACGAGGCGTGCGCGCTGATCGCGCGCTCAGCGACGGGCTCGTTCCGCGACGCGCTGGGGACGCTGGAGCAGCTGCTCGCCTACTCGGGCGCCTCGATCGAGCTCGCCGACGTGCTCGCGGTGCTCGGCGCCGCCGACGCCGACCTGCTGTTCGGCGCGATCGACGCGGTCGCGGCCGGCGACGCCCGCTCGGCGCTGCTGGCCTCGGCGCGGCTGGCCGACTCGGGCCGCGACATCGGCCGCTTCTTCGGCGACCTCGAGGCGCACGCGCGGGCGCTCATGGTCGTGCAGACGCTCGGCGAGGTGCCGGCCGAGCTGCAGATCACGGCCGAGCAGGACGAGCGGCTGCGCGAGCAGGCCGGGCGGGTGAGCCCGACCGACGTCGTCCGCGTGCTCGACCTGATCGCGGTCGGCCTGCGCGCGATGAAGGATGGCTCCGACGCCCGCACGCAGCTCGAGCTCGCGCTCGTGAAGGCAGCGGTGCCGAAGGTCGACGCGTCGGCGAAGGCGCTGCAGTCGCGTCTGGAGCGGCTCGAGGCGGGCCGTGGGCCTGTATCGCCGGCGCGGACCCCATCCCCACCCGCCCGCCGCGCCCCCGACGTCCCCGCGACCGCCGCCGGCCGTGCCGCGCCGGCGAACGGCGCACCGAAGGAGACCGCTCCGCCCGCCGCCCCCGCTCCGCCGCCCACCCCCGCTGCCCCTGCCGCCGAGCCGGAGGGCGCCGTCGCCGCCGTCGCGGTCATCGAGCCGGAGCCGGGCGGAGAGCCGGTCGTGGCCGCCGTCGGGCTCGACCTCGACGCCTTCGCCGACCTGTGGCCGGCGGTCATCGAGTCGATCCAGCAGGAGCGGCCGCTGCTCGCCGAGCACCTCAAGGTGGCGCGGCCGACCGCGCTCGGCAACGGGGAGCTCACGCTCGCCTGGGCCGAGACCTCCGGGCTGTCGAAGCGCAAGGCCGAGGACGCCGCCAACCGCGAGCTGATCGGCCGCGCGATCCGCGCCGTCACCGGCGCGTCGCTGCGGCTCGCGCACGAGCTCGCCGCCGACGGCCCCGAGCCCGAGGCCGCGACGCTGTCGCCCGACGAGCTGGTCGAGCGGTTCGTGGAAGAGTTCGAGGCCGAGATCCTGCCCGAGTCCGAGGAGACGCCCTGATGCCGCCCCAGCCCAACATGAACCAGATGCTCAAGCAGGTCCAGAAGATGCAGGAGGAGATGATGGCGGCGCAGGCGTCGCTCAAGGACGAGCGCGTCGAGGCCTCCGCGGGCGGCGGCATGGTCAAGGTCGTCGCCACCGGCGAGCTCGCGATCGAGTCGATCACGATCGACCCCGACGCCGTCGACCCCGAGGACGTCGAGATGCTGCAGGACACGGTCCTCGCCGCCGTCAACGAGGCGCTCCGCTCCGCGCAGGAGCTGGCCGCCGACAAGATGGGCGCCGCGACCGGCGGCCTGGGCGGCCCCGGCGGCCTGGGCGGGCTGGGCCTGCCCGGCCTCTAGCCCTTGTTGGCCCCGCCCCTCCAGCGGCTCGTCACCGAGCTCGGCAAGCTCCCCGGGATCGGCAACCGCACCGCGCAGCGGCTCGCGTTCCACATCCTGCGCACGAGCAAGGAGGACGCTGCGGCGCTCGCCGAGGCGATCCGCGACGTGAAGGAGAAGATCACGCTCTGCGAGATCTGCTCCAACCTCGCCGAGGGGCCGCTGTGCGCGATCTGCTCCGACGACCGCCGCGACCCGGCGCTGATCTGCGTCGTCGAGGAGCCGGGCGACGTGATCCCGATCGAGCGCACGCACGAGTACCGCGGCCGCTACCACGTGCTCGGCGGCGCGCTCTCGCCGATCGACGGCGTCGAGCCCGACGACCTCAAGATCGCGCAGCTCTACCAGCGCATCGAGGGCGCCGAGGTGCGCGAGGTCGTGCTCGCCACCAACCCCACGACGACCGGCGAGGCGACCGCGCTCCACATCGCCGACGGCCTGCGCACCCGCGCGCCCGGCGTCGCGGTCACCCGCCTCGCCTCCGGCCTCCCCGTCGGCGGCGACCTGGAGTACGCCGACGAGGTCACGCTGGGCCGCGCCCTCGCGGGGCGCCGCGCGTTGTAGCCTCACCCGCCCGTGACCAGCACTGTCGTCATGAAGTTCGGCGGCACGTCGGTGGCCGACGCGGAGCGCCTCAAGCGCGCCGCCCGCCGGATCGTGCGCGCCCGCGAGCAGGGCCACAACGTCGTGGCCGTGCTGTCGGCGCGCGGCTCGATGACCGACGAGCTCGTCGCGATGGCCGAGGAGGTCTCCCCGACCCCCGACCCGCGCGAGATGGACATGCTGCTCTCGACCGGCGAGCGGATGAGCTGCGCGCTGTGCGCGATGGCGATCAACGACCTCGGCCACCGGGCGATCTCGCTCACCGGCTCGCAGGCGGGCATCGTCACCGACACGTCCCACACGAAGGCGCGCATCCTCGACGTGCGCGCCGACCGCATCCGCGACGCGCACGCGGAGGGCCAGATCGTGCTGGTGGCCGGCTTCCAGGGCGTCTCCACCGCCAAGGACGTCACGACGCTCGGCCGCGGCGGCTCTGACACCACCGCCGTCGCCCTCGCGGCCGCCATGGGCGCCGAGGTGTGCGAGATCTACACGGACGTCGCCGGCGTGTTCAGCGCCGACCCGCGGATCGTCCCCGACGCCCGCAAGCTGCCGGTCGTCTCGTTCGAGGAGATGCTCGAGATGGCCGCCTCCGGGGCGCGCGTGCTGCAGCTGCGCTCGGTCGAGTACGCCCGCACCCACGGGGTCCGCATCCACTGCCGATCGAGCTTCAACGAGGACCCCGGTACCTTTGTCGTCGGCGAGGAAGAGACCATGGAACGACCGCTGATCACCGCCGTCACCCACTCCACCGACGAGGCACGCGTCACGCTGCTCGGCGTCCCGGACAACCCGGGCGTCGCCGGCCGCATCTTCACGGCGCTCGCCGACGCGAACGTCAACGTCGACATGATCATCCAGAACGAGCCGGAGTCCGAGGGCGCCTCCGCGGACATGTCGTTCACCGTCCCGCGGGCCGACCTCCCGACCGCGCGCAAGGCGCTCGACCCCGTCGTCGCCGACGTCGGGATCTTCAGGGTCGCCGAGGATCCGACGATGGGGAAGGTGTCCGTCGTGGGCGCGGGAATGAAGTCGCACCCGGGCGTGGCTGCCAAAGTGTTCGCCACCCTCGGCCGCGAGGACATCAACATCGAGATGATCTCCACCTCACCCATCAAGATCTCCTGCGTCGTGCAGGCCGACCGGGTCCCGCAGGCCGTCCGCGCCCTGCACGAGACCTTCGAGCTCGGCGCCGACGACGTCCGCCCCGAGCACCCCTTCAAGCCATGAGCCTGCGCGTCGCCGTCGTGGGCGCCACCGGCGCCGTGGGCACCGTGATGCTCCAGAAGCTGCGCGAGCGGCAGTTCCCCGCGAGCGAGATCGTCCCGTTCGCCTCGGAGCGCTCCGCGGGCCGCGAGCTCGACGGCGGCCTCGTCGTCCAGGCCCTCTCCGAGGAGTCGATCCAGGGCTTCGACATCGCGATCTTCTCCGCCGGCGCGACGACCTCGCGTGCCTGGGCGCCGCGCTTCGCCGCCGCCGGCTGCGTCGTGGTCGACAACTCGTCCGCGTTCCGCCGCGACCCCGAGATCCCGCTCGTGGTCAGCGAGGTCAACCCGGAGGCGCTCGACGCCCACCAGGGCATCATCGCCAACCCGAACTGCTCGACGATGCAGCTGATGGTCGCGCTGAAGCCGATCCACGACGCGGCCGGGATCGAGCGCCTGATCGTCTCGACCTACCAGTCCGTGTCGGGGACCGGGCAGGCGGCGGTGCAGGAGCTCGAGGACCAGACGCACGCGCTGCTCCACGGCATGGAGATCCCCGCGCCCGAGGCCTATCCGCACCCGATCGCGTTCAACGTCCACGGCGGCGCCGGCAACTTCCTCGACGGCGACGACCACACCGACGAGGAGCGCAAGATGATGTTCGAGACGCGCAAGATCCTCGGCGACGAGTCGATCGCGATCTCCGTCACCTGCGCCCGCGTCCCGGTCACCTACTCGCACTCCGAGTCGGTCAACCTCCAGACCCGCGAGCCGCTCGAGGTCGACGAGGCGCGCGCGCTGCTCGAGGCGATGCCGGGGTTGACGCTCGTCGATCCCTACCCGACCGCGTCGGGCGCCGCGGGCAAGGACGACGTGTTCGTCGGCAGGTTGCGCCGCGATCCGTCGCACGAGCGCGGGCTGCAGATGTGGGTGGTGTCGGACAACCTCTACAAGGGCGCCGCCACCAACGCGGTCCAGATCGCCGAGCTGCTGCACTCCCGCGGCCTGGTCGGCGCGCGCGCCGCCGCCTAGAGCTCCCGCCGCGCCAGCTTCGTCACCGACTCGCTCGCGCGCTGCACGCGCCCGCGGCCCGACCAGCGCTCGGGCTCGATCCGCTCGGAGACCTCGAGGTCGCGCTCGAACTGCTCGGTCAGCTCGCCCGCGAAGTCGCGCGACTGCACGCACAGCGTCGCCTCGTCGTGGAGCTGGAACGAGCGGTTGTCGAAGTTGACCGAGCCGACCGAGGCCCATACGCCGTCGAGCACGAGCGACTTGGCGTGCAGCATCGTCGGGCCGTACTCGTAGAGCTCGATGCCGGCCTCCAGCAGCTCGTCGTAGCTCGCGCGGCCGCCGACCCGCACGAAGCCCTTGTCGATGTGCTCCCCCGGCACGAGGATGCGGACGCGGACGCCGCGCTCCGCCGCGGCGACGAGCGCCTCGGTGAACGCCGGGCGCGGCACGAAGTAGGCGGCGGTGAGGTCGAGCGTCTCGCGCGCGGCAGCGATCGCGAGGTAGTAGAGCGCCTCGACGTTGGTGTCGCCGACGCCGGCGCTCGAGCGCACCATCTGCATCGGCCCGCCGTCCTCCTTGCCTTCGAGCTCGGGCGTGTAGCCGTCGCCGACCAGCACCTCCCCGGTCGCCTCGAGCCAGTTCTCGGCGAACGAGCCGAACAGCCCGCGCACGATCGGGCCGCGGACGCGCACGTGGGTGTCGCGCCAGTGATCGGGGTCCTGGGCGTTGCCGGTCCACTCCTCGGCGATCCCGACCCCGCCGGTCAGCCCGACGCGGCCGTCGGCGACGAGGATCTTGCGGTGCGTGCGGTTGGCGAGCCGTCGCCACGCGTACGGCTTCGGCGGCCGGAAGCGCGAGACGCGGACGCCGCCGTCGACCATCCGCTCGAACACGTCGGGCTTCATCTGCACGCCGCCCATGGCGTCGATGATCACGTTGACCTCGACGCCGGCCTGTGCGCGCTCGCACAGCGCGTCGGCCACCTCGTCGGCGATGTCCCCGCGCCAGTAGGCGTAGGTGAGCATGCAGACCGTCTTCTCGGCCTGGCGGATCGTCTCCAGGTAGCAGGGGAAGATCTGGTCGCCGTTGACGAGCAGCTCGACCTCGTTGCCCCACGAGATCGGCGCGCCGGTGATCGCCTCCGCCGCGCGCAGGAAGTCCGGGCCCGCCGGGTCGCACTCGCCGCGCAGGTCGTAGCCGTGGCCGCTCTCGCGCCGGTGGCGCAGCGAGTCGGCCGTGTACCAGGCGCCGGCGGCGGTGGCGACGCCCGCCGGCCAGGCGTAGCGAGCCACGTGGCGGTGGCCGTTGCGTCTCAGGCGATCAGGCAGCAAGCGGGCCAACCTACCTGCCCCGCGCGGCGTGCGGCGCCGGCTCGTCGGCGCGCCGACGTCCGCGCGCCTACCAGCCGCCCGACGACTCGCCCTCGCCGACGCCGGCGACCACGGAGGTCGACCAGTCGATGACCGACGAGGGCTTGACGACGTGCTTGCCGAGCCCGAGCTCCTTGGGCTCGAGCCCGAGCGCGAGCCCGACGAGCTGCGGCAGGTGCAGCACCGGCATCCCCAGCTCCCGCCCGACGACCTTCTCCGCCCCGGGCTGCTGGAGGTCGAGGTTGAGGTGGCACAGCGGGCACGGCGTGACGAGGCAGTCGGCGTCGGCGTCGATCGCGTCGCCGAGGTGGCGGCCCGCCTGCTTGAGCGACGCCTCGCGGTTCATGGTGATGATCGGGAAGCCGCAGCACTTGTACATGCCGGCGTAGTCGACGACGGTGCCGCCGAGCGCCTCGATCAGCATCTGCAGGTAGCGGTCGCGCGGGTTGTCGCGCCCGATGCCGAGGCGGTCGGTGGGGCGGACGATGTAGCAGCCGTAGAACGGGCCGACACGCAGGTCGGTGAGCGGCCGCTTGACACGCGACTTGATCTCGTCGAGGCCGATCTCCTCGACCATCAGCCACAGGAAGTTCTTGTTCGAGATGCCCTTCTGGTACGTCAGGCCCTCGGGCTCGAGCGTCGCGTTGATGTGGTCGCGGTACTCGGTGTTGCCGTCGAGCCGCTCCTGGCACTCGTTCTGCGAGCCCTGGCAGGTCGAGCAGATGTTCATCATCAGCTCGGCGCCGTCGGCGATCTCCTTCTGGGCGAGCGCGAAGGTGCGCGCGTTGAGCGTGTCCGCCAGCTCCTGGTTGTGCTCGGCGATCACGCCCGCGCCGCAGCACGACGCGCGGTCGAGCGCGACGAGCTCGATGTCGAGCAGCGGGGCGACCTGCGCCATCGAGCCGTGCAGCTCCGGCGTGAACCCGCGGCTCACGCAGCCGGGCCAGTAAGCGACCTTCACGTGTTCGGGCTCCTCTCGGCGGGCGTATGGCCCGCGGCCGTGCTGTCGGTGCCCTCGGGCTCGTGGTCCGGCTCGTCCTCCTCGCCGACGACGTAGAGGTTGAGCTCGTAGCGCTCGTCCTTGTCGTGGACGTGGTCGAAGATCCGCCGGACCTCCTTGGACGCCTTGTGCTGGTGCAGCAGCGCCTTCTGCGGCGTCACCTTGCCGGTCCGCAGCGCCTTCAGGATCGAGGGCAGCGAGCGCGCCAGCTCGGGCACCGCGCGGGGGTGGAACTTGCCGCCGTAGGAGTCGGGCAGCAGGTCGGCCTCGTGGAGGATCCCGTTCTTCTCGATGTTGTCCACGAACGCGTGCTCGTGGCGGTAGCCGTTGTTGCGGTCGTTGATCCCGTGGTCGGCGGTCGCGATCCGCCGCAGCCGCATGATCTGGCTCATCGGCGCGACGCCCTTGGGGCAGGCCTCGATGCAGTTGAAGCAGTGCGTGCAGTCGTAGATGCCGTGCGGGTCCTCGGCCAGGTCCTTGAGGCGCTGCTCGTGCTGGCCGTCGCGCGGGTCGCCGACGAAGCGGTAGGCCTTGGCGAGCGCGGCCGGGCCGATGAACAGCGGGTCGACCTCCATCGAGAGGCAGTCCGACACGCAGGCGCCGCACTGGATGCAGGCCATCGTCTGCGTGATGTCGATCATCGACTCCGCGGGCACGATGTACTCGCGCTCGGGCGGGTCGCCCTCGGGGATCAGCCACGGCGTGACGCGCCGCATCTTCTTCCAGTGGACCGCGTCCATGTCGACGATCAGGTCCTTGATCACCGGCATGTTGCCCATCGGCTCGACCTGGATCGTGCCGTCGCTCGAGCTCTCGGCGGCCTTGTCGAGGTGGGTGTGGCAGGCGAGCATCGGCCGGCCGTTGACGCGCACGCCGCAGGAGCCGCAGATCGCCGCCCGGCATGAGCAGCGGATGCCGATCGAGCCGTCGTCGCGGTCCTTGGCCTGGAGGATCCCGTCGAGCACGGAGCGCGTGCCGTCGAGGTCGATCTTGAACTCCTCCCAGTACGCCGCCTCGCCGGACTCGGGCAGGTAGCGGCGCAGCTTGAGCGTGTACTCGGCCATCTAGTAGGTCCGCTCCTGGGGCTCCCACTGGGTCATCGTCACCGGAGCGTAGTCGACCTTCGGAGCGCCTCCGTTGGCGGAGATCGTGATGTGCTTGAGCCACTCGTCGTCGTTGCGCTCCGGGAAGTCGAGGCGGAACTGGGCGCCGCGCGACTCCTTGCGCTCGAGTGCGCCCATCACGATCGCCTCGGCGCAGTCGAGCATGTAGCCGAGCTCGATCGCGCCCAGGACGTCCTGGTTGAAGACCGTGCCGCGGTCGTCGATGTAGGCGCTGCCGGACTCCTCCTTGAGGCGCTGGATCGTCTCCATCGCCGAGGTCAGGCCCTCCTCGTCGCGGAACACCGCGCACTTCTCGTTCATCATCTCGCCGAGCTCGTCCTTGATCTCGGAGATGCGGCGGCCGCCCTTCTCGCGCCCGATGATCTCGTCGATCATCTTCTGCTCGTCGGCCAGGCCCGCGGCCGACGGGGTCGGCATCGTCATGCCGGCGGCGCGCTCGGCGGCGTGCTCGCCCGAGCGGCGGCCGAAGATCAGCGTGTCGAGCAGCGAGTTGGCGCCCAGGCGGTTGCCGCCGTGCACGGAGACGCAGGCGACCTCGCCGGCCGCGTACAGGCCCGGGATCGACGTGGCGCCCCAGACGTCGGTCTTGACGCCGCCCATGATGTAGTGGCAGCCCGGCTTGATGTGGATCGGCTCGCGCGTGATGTCGACGCCCGCGAAGTCGCGCCCGATGTTGACGATCTCGCGCAGCGCCTCGAGCGTGCGCTTGCGCGGCACCTTGGTGATGTCGAGCGCGACGGTGCCGTCGGGGAAGCCGCGGCCCTCGTTGATCTCGGTCTGCTCGGAGCGCGAGACGACGTCGCGCGAGGCGAGCTCGAGCTTGTTGGGCGCGTACTTCTCCATGAAGCGCTCGCCCTCGGCGTTGTAGAGATGGGCGCCCTCGCCGCGCGCGCCCTCGGTGATGAGGATCCCGTTGCCCGCCAGCGTGGTCGGGTGGTACTGGATCATCTCCATGTCCATCAGCGGGGCGCCGACGCGGTAGGCCTGCGCGATCCCGTCGCCGGTGCAGATGAGCGCGTTGGTGGTCGGCTTGAAGCACTGGCCGGCGCCGCCGGAGGCGAGGATCACCGACTTGGCGGCGAACAGCTGCATCGCGCCGTCGCGGATGTTGCGCGCGACCGCGCCGCAGCACTCGCCGTCGCCGTCCTGCACGACGGCGGTCACGAACCACTCCTCGTAGCGGTCGATCGTCTCGTGGTGCTTCATCAGCTGCTCGTAGAGCACGTGCAGCAGCGCCTGGCCCGTGATGTCGGCCACGTAGTAGGTGCGGGCCGCCGAGGCGCCGCCGAACGCCCGCGTGCCGAGCTTGCCCTCGGGATTGCGATGGAAGGTGACGCCGGAGTGCTCGAGCCACAGGACCTCGTTCGGCGCCTCGCGGCACATGATCTCGATCGCGTCCTGGTCGCCGAGGTAGTCCGAGCCCTTGACGGTGTCGAACGCGTGCGACTCCCACGAGTCGTCCGGGTTGAGCGCGGCGTTGATGCCGCCTGCGGCCGCGTTGGAGTGGGAGCGGACCGGGTGGACCTTGCTCATGATGGCGACCGACGACCCGGCCTCGGCGGCGGCGAGCGCGGCGCGCTGACCGGCCAATCCGGCGCCGATGATGAGGACGTCGTGTGCGGGCATGGCGCGCAACTCTATAGCGGGTACGGGCCGCTTCGACGTCCGGCGCAACGGGGCGCCAGCGCGCCCCTCGCGTCAGCGGCGGAGCCGCGCGCGCGGCTCGACGACGGGCGGCGGCGCCGCCCGCGTGCGGTCGGCCCGGTGTGCCGCCGTGAGCCAGGACCAGCCCAGGATGGCGAGACCCACCCAGCCGACTCCAAGCCATAGGAACGTGGACATATGAGACTCCCCTCTACGACGGCCCCCGCCAAGGCGCCTTCGCGCTTACCGCTTCCCAGCGGGGTCCGTCCAGCCGGAAAGCCCATCGCGCCCCCCGTCAGTGAGGGCAAAACCCGAGTCCTGACTGGAGAATACTCCCCGTGCAAAGGTCAGCCGGGCGCGGCGTGCGCCCGCAGCGCGCGCGAAACCTGCTCGAGCGTCACGACGCCGCGCAGGCGGCCCTCGCCGTCGACCGCCATCAGCGCGCCGAAGCGCCGCAGCGGCTCCGAGGCGAGCAGGGCCTCGAGCGGCGCGTCGTCGCGGACCTCGCCGTCGGCGCCCAGCGGCACCACGAGCTCGCCGACCGCGCGCTGGTCGCCGGCCTCCGCCACCTGGCGCAGCGGCTCGCGGTGGGCGATCCCGGCGAAGCGGCCGTCCCCGTCGACGACCGCGAACCACTCCCAGCCCTGGTAGCGCAGGAAGTACTCCTCGTAGGCCTGCCCGGCCGGCGTGGCGGCGGGGATCGTCACCGGCTCGGCGTCCATCAGGTCGGCGACCGTGATGCCCTCGAGACGGTCGGAGACCGCGCTCTGGAGGATCGCGCCGCGCGCCGCGGAGCCCAGCAGCCAGCCGAGCATGACGCTCCACAGGCCCCACGGGTCGCCCTGCAGCAGGACCCAGACGCCGTAGCCGGCCAGCAGCACCGCGAAGCCCTGCCCGAGCCGACCGGCGATGCGCGTGGCCTTCCCGCGGTCGCCGGTGATCCGCCAGGCCGCGGCGCGGGCGATGCGGCCGCCGTCGAGCGGGAAGGCCGGGACCAGGTTGAACAGCAGCAGGATCACGTTGAAGCCGACGAGCACGGACAGCAGGACGATCGGGATGTCCTCGGTCTGGTCCCCGCTCAGTCGCCCGGCGTCGAACAGGCGGTCGGGGCCGGCGAACAGGATCGTCAGCACGGCGCCGAAGACGACGATCAGCAGCGTCACGAGCGGCCCGGCGGCGGCGACGCGGAACTCGGCGCCCGGCGAGTCGGTGTCGCGGCTCATCTTCATCACGCCGCCGAACAGGAACAGCTCGATCCCCGTCACCTCGATGCCCTCGCGCCGGGCCGCGATCGCGTGCCCGAGCTCGTGCAGCAGGATCGAGCCGAAGAACAGCACCGCCGCGACCACCGCCACCCCGAAGGCCGTCGAGTCGCTCGCCGCCAGCTGCCGTTCGAACGACCCCTGGAACAGGTAGATGAACAGGAACAGCACGATGAACCAGGAGACGTTGACCCCGATCCGGATGCCGAGGACGCGCGCCAGCTGGAACGAGCTGCCCGTGCCGAACATCCAGAGATCGTCGCACAGCCCCGGTCACTAGCCTGCGGGCGCACAGAGCTGACACTGGAAAGGATCACATGGCACACGAAGTGACGCTGATCCCGGGGGATGGCACGGGACCGGAGCTGATCGAGGCCACCCGGAGGGTGCTCGAGGCGACGGGCGTCGAGTTCGAGTGGGACGAGCATCCCGCCGGCGAGGACGTCTACAACGACGAGGGGACGCCGTTCCCCGAGCGCACGCTGGACTCGATCAAGCGCAACGGCGTCGGGATCAAGGGCCCGACGACGACGCCCGTGGGCTCGGGCTTCCGCTCCGTCAACGTGCTGCTGCGCAAGGAGCTCGACCTCTACGCGTGCATCCGCCCCTGCAAGTCATACGAGGGCGTGCGCACGCGCTTTCCGGAGACGGACATCGTGATCGTGCGCGAGAACACCGAGGACCTCTACGCGGGCATCGAGTTCGAGCGCGGCACGGAGGACAACGAGAAGCTGACGAAGTTCCTCGCCGACGAGCTCGACTCGCCCGTGCGCGAGGGCTCGGGCATCTCGATCAAGCCGATCTCGGAGTTCGGCACCGACCGCATCGTCGAGTCGGCCTTCGAGTACGCCAAGGCGAACGGCCGCAAGAAGGTCACGGCCGCCCACAAGGCCAACATCATGAAGCACACCGACGGGCTGTTCCTCGACGTCGCGCGCAAGGTGGCCGAGCGTCACCCCGAGATCGAGTTCGAGGATCGCATCATCGACAACCTCTGCAACCAGCTCGTGTCACGCCCCGAGGAGTACGACGTGATCGTGCTCCCCAACCTCTACGGCGACATCGTCTCCGACCTCGGCGCGGGCATGATCGGCGGGCTCGGGCTCGCCCCCGGCGCCAACATCGGCACCGAGGCGGCGATGTTCGAGGCCACGCACGGCTCCGCCCCGAAGTACAAGGGGCAGAACAAGGTGAACCCGACCGCGCTGATGCTCTCGGGCGTGCTGCTGTTGCACCACCTCGACGAGCACGAGGCGGGCGACAAGCTCGAGGCGGCGATCGCCGGCGTGATCAAGAAGGGGGAGAAGGTCACCTACGACCTCAAGCCCACCCGTGACGACCCCTCCGCCGTCGGCACCTCGGAGTTCGCCGACGCGGTGATCGAGGAGATGAACTGATGGCGGAACCAGTCAAGGTCACAGTTACGGGCGCGGCCGGCGCGATCGGCTACGCGATCCTGTTCCGGGTCGCGAGCGGGCAGATGCTCGGGCCCGACACGCCGGTTCACCTCACCCTGCTCGAGATCCCCGATGCCGTGAAGGCGGCCGAGGGCACCGCGATGGAGCTCGACGACTGCGCGTTCCCGCTGCTGTCGGGGATCGACATCACCGACGATCAGAAGGCCGCCTTCGACGGGGTGAACGTGGCGCTGCTCGTGGGCGCGAAGCCGCGCTCGAAGGGGATGGAGCGCGCCGACCTGCTGGAGGCCAACGGCGGCATCTTCAAGCCGCAGGGCGAGGCCCTCAACGCCGGCGCGGCCGACGACGTGAAGATCCTCGTGGTCGGCAACCCCGCCAACACGAACGCGCTGATCGCACAGTCCAACGCGCCCGACATCCCGCGCGAGCGGTTCAACGCCATGACGCGCCTGGATCACAACCGCGCGATCGCGCAGCTTGCGAAGAAGACGGGGGCGGCGGTCGCCGACATCACCAACATGGGCGTGTGGGGCAACCACTCGCCCACGATGTTCCCCGACCTGTTCAACGCGAAGGTGGACGGGAAGAACGCCGCCGAGGTGGTCGACGACCTGGAGTGGTACGAGAACGACTTCCTGCCCACGGTCGGTAAGCGCGGCGCCGCGATCATCGACGCGCGCGGCGCCTCCAGCGCCGCCTCGGCCGCCAATGCGGCGATCGACCACGTGCGCAACTGGGTGCTCGGCACGCCGGACGGCGACTGGGTGTCGATGGCGGTGCCCTCCGACGGCTCCTACGGCGTCGACGAGGGGCTCATCTCGAGCTTCCCGTGCACGTGCGCGAACGGTGAGTGGTCGATCGTGCAGGACCTCGATGTGAACGACTTCGCGAAGGAGAAGATCGAGGCGACCGTGAACGAGCTCCGCGAGGAGCGCGACGCGGTCACCAAGCTCGATCTCGTCTAGGCGGCCTCGCGGGCATGCCACCCGCGACCTGATTTGGTCACCTTGCCCTCGTCCGCCAGGCCGGGCATCACGCGGTACAGGTAGTTCTGCTTGATGCCCATCGCCTCGGCGAGCTCCGGGATGGTGATGCCGGGGCGGGCCTTCACCAGGTCGAGCGCCTGGACGGCGCGGGTGCCCGATCCCTTCGGGCGCCCGCGGCGACCGCCCCCCGAGCCCTTGGGGCGGCCGGCGCGGCGCCGCGGTGATGCGGCGGTGCTGGTGCGCGTTGTGGTGCCACCGACGCCCGACAGCGCCTGCTCGGCGGCCTCGAGGCGGTGGTACTCGTCGACGAGCGGTCGCAGCTCCTTGAGACGCTGCGAGATCTCCTTACGCTTTTCCTCTAGAAAATCAGGCACTCAGCAAACCCTTCCCAAAATTGACCAGCTGACAGTGAGTCAATGTAACAGGAAGGTCACTGACCCGTGAAACTTGCCTTGCCGGGTCCGTGTTCCAGAAAAGAGTGCACCGCGTTCCGCGTATCCTGCGTATCGAACAGGTGTGACGTCAAATCCGCGGTGCGCTCGTCCGCGCCGCGGGTGCCGTGATCGGCCTGGGCGCGCACGATCCGCTTGGTCGCGGCGTGCGCCTGCGTCGGCCCGGCGGCCAGGCGGGCGGCGAAGCGGCGCGCCTTCTCCAGCAGGTCCTCCGCCGGGAGCACCCGGTTAACCACGCCCCAGTCGTGCAGCGTCTCGGCGGTGAACAGCCCGCCGGTCATCACGAACTCACGTGCGCGCGCGGCGCCCGCGCGCTCGGCGATCCGCTGCGTGCCTCCCATGAGCGGCGTGATGCCAACTACCGCTTCCACGAGCCCGAACTGCACACCTTCGGCCGCCCACAGCAGGTCACACGCCAGTGACAGTTCGAGCGCTGCCGTCAGGCACAGCCCGTGGGCGACCGCCAGCGTCGGGAGGGGCAGGTCCTCGACCGCGTGCGCGAGGCGCATGAGCCGCGCGGTCAACTCGTCGGCGCCGGCCGGGTCGAGGCCGTCGAACACGTGCACGTCGACGCCGGCGGAAACGACGTCGTTCGCCGCCCGGAAGATCAGCGCGCGCGGCTGGGCCGCCTGCGCGTCGGCTACCGCCGCCTCGAGGTCGTCGAACGTGGCGGGTCCGAACAGGTTCAGCGGCGGCGCGTCGAGCACCAGCTCGCCGACGTCCCCGTGCTGCTCGTAGAAGGCTTGCGCCATAGCCCGGACCCTACGATGATCTGGCCATGCTGCGCACTCCGCTGTGCGACCTGTTCGGCATCGACGTCCCGATCCTCTGTGCGCCGTTCGGACCCTTCGAGGCGGTGACGCTGGCGGCCGCGGTGTGCGAGGCCGGCGGGCTCGGCTCGCTCGGCACCGCCGCGGCCGAGGTCGAGGACCTCGAGGCGCAGTGGCGGCGGATGCGCGAGCTGACCGATCGGCCGTTCGCCGTCAACCACACGATCCGGCCGTTCGACCCCGCCGCGTTCGAGGCCACCCTGCGCCTCGCGCCGGCGGCGATCTCCTTCCACATCGGCGTGATGCCGGAGCTGATCGAGCAGGCGCACGACGCGGGCAGCCTGTGGATCCAGCAGGTGGCCGACCGCGGCCAGGCGGAGCGCGCGCTCGCCGCGGGCGCCGACGTCATCGTCGCCCAGGGCGGCGAGGCCGGCGGCCACGGGGGCTGGGTGAGCACGATGGTGATCGTGCCCGAGGTCGTCGACGTCGCGGGCGACACGCCGGTCGTGGCGGCCGGCGGCATCGCCGACGGTCGCGGGGTCGCGGCGGCGCTCGCGCTCGGCGCCCAGGGCGTGCTCGTCGGGACGCGCTTCCTCGCCTCCGAGGAGATGGGCGTGGCCCGCGAGTGGAAGCAGCGGGTCGTCGACGCCGAGGCGCTCGACGCGGTCAAGGTCCCACACTCGGAGCGGGTGCTGCCTCCCTACAACCGCCCGGGCGGCCCCGCCGACCCGCGCGCGCTGCGCACGCCGCTGATCGACCGCCTGGGCGAGGCGCCGGAGACCGTCGACCCGGAGACCACGGGGCCGGAGCTGATGGCCGCGCTGCGCGAGAACCGCATGCACGAGTACATCCCGTTCGCCGGCCAGTCGGCGGCCCTCGTGCACGACGTCAAGCCCGCGGCGGAGATCGTGCGCGAGCTCGTCGAGGGAGCGGAGGCCGCGCTGGCTAGGGCTGCTCGAGCAGTCGCTTGAGCTTCTTGAGCGACTTGTCGGCCTCGCGCTTGGGCATGCCGCCCACCAGCACGCGCGAGGCGAGCCGGCCCATCGCGCCGCCCGGCGCCTCGAACGTGTTCTCGTACTCGTAGTGGGTGCCGCCGTTGCCGTTGTCCTTCAGCCGGTTGGTCACCCGCGCGTAGGAGCCGGCCGGGCCCTTGCCCTCCCAGGTGCCGAGCTTGGGCGAGTCGCACTCCGTCAGCGTCCAGTGCACGGTGAACGGCGCGCCCCGCAGCGCCATCCGCTGCTCGACCTGGAAGCCCTCGCGCACGGGGCCGTCGTCGACGTCACAGATCTTGCGGTGGATCGTGACCCACTCGTTGAAGCGCGTCGGATCCATGATCAGCTTCCAGACGTTCTCCGGCGGGCAGTCGAGGTCGATCGTGGCCGAGACCGTGCTCATCGCGCCGCCAGCTCCTCCTCGTCCTCCCACTCGCGCAGCGCCCGCTCGACGGCGGCGGTGAACGAGTGCAGGCGGACGCCGAAGGCCGGGGCGGCCTCGTGGCGGGGCAGCAGGTCGTGTTCGAGCGATTCCATGAGCGGGGCGATGAGTCCGACGTCCTCGCCGGCGATCGCGGCCGCCATGACCGATGCCACTCCCGTCATCGTCACATCGATGCCGACGCGGGGGCGGCGGACCAGCATGGCGTCGGCGATCCGCTCGACGAGCTCCCCGTAGCTCATCACGTCCGGGCCCCCGATGTCCCACGACCTGCCCGCGAGCTCCGGCGGGGCGCTCGCGGCGCGGGTGAGGAACTCGAGCATGTCGCGGCCGTCGACCGGCGCGGTGCGGTTGTCGCGCCACGCCGGCAGAGCGAGCAGGGGCATCCGCTCGACGAGCCGCACGAGGAAGCGGAAGGAGCGCGAGCGCGCCCCGATCACGATCGACGCGCGCATCGCGATCGACTCCGGGGCGGCCGCCAGCAGGAGCTCCTCCACCGCCAGCCGCGACGCGAGGTGGCGCGAGATCTGCCCGTCCTGCGGCACGAGCCCGCCGAGGTAGACGATCCGCCGCACGCCGGCGCCGGCGGCCGCGGCGGCGAACTGCTCGGCCGCCTTGCGCTCGAGGTCGGCGAAGCCGTTGCCCGGCCCCTCCATCGAGTGGATGAGGAAGTAGGCGACCTCGACGCCGTCGAGCGCCCGCTCGAGGCCGGTGCCGAGGACCGCGTCGCCCTCCACGACCTCGTCGACGGGCACGCGGATGCGCGCGGCCGAGCGGCCGTAGCCGCGCACGCGATGCCCGCCCGCCTGCAGGCGGGGGACGAGGGCGGCGCCGACATAGCCCGAGGCTCCGGTGACGAGGACGTTCATGGCTGCTCACACAGTACGTCCCCAAAGTGCGGGGTGGATGACTCGCAACCAGGGCGAAATGGGGATGGAAATGGCCTCCTAGCGGGAACTCCGAGGAAAACCCTGCGCTGTGCGGGAACTCCCGCCAGGCGGCTCTTGAACGCCCGCGTTCGGCGCGCTCTACTAGCGCCCGGCTTGTGACGGATCGGTGAACGAGGGGGCTCGGGGTTGTGGCAGTGAGGCAGGTCAAGAAGGTCAGTTGCGAGGACTGCTTCTTTCGCAAGAACGGCCTTTGCGCGCTCGCGCTCGACGAGCCGTGCCCGACCTTCCGCCCGAACCATCCGGAGGGCCTGCGCCCGCCGCAGCAGATGCGCTTCGTGTTCAGGCAGGAGCGTCGCCGGCAGGCTGCGTGGGCGTTCCCGGACGCCCAGGAGCAGGCCGCGCTCCACGCCTAGCGAGCAGCTCGGTCGCCCTCGCCGGGTTAGAGTCTGTCCGCGAGTTCACCGAGGGGGAGGGCCTCAACTTCGTGCGCATCACCGTGCTCGGCAAGTCGCCGTCCTGGCAGGACGCGGACGGGGCCTGCAGCGGCTACCTGATCGAGGAGGACGGCTTCCACCTGCTGCTCGACTGCGGCAACGGCGTCTTCTCGAAGCTGCGGCGGTTCGTCGACTACGTCGAGATCGACGCCGTCGTCATCTCGCACCTGCACGCCGACCACTTCCTCGACCTCGTGCCGTTCTCGTACGCGCTGACCTACGCCCCGCGCCAGCAGCCGGTGCCGGTCGCGCGCTGGCCCGGCACCGATTGCCCCGCCTGCCCCGAGCTGCACGTCCCGCCCGGCGCGACCGAGCTGTTCCGGCGCGTGGTCGGCGCGTGGGGCAACGAGGACCTGATCGAGAAGGCGTTCGCGATGCGCGAGTACGACCCCGCCGACATGCTCCAGGTCGGCCCGTTCCGCCTCCGCTTCCAGCCCGTTCCGCACTTCACCGCCACCAACGCGATCGAGATCGCCTCCGGTAACGGCGGCGGGCGCATCACCTACGGCGCCGACCACGCGCCGGCCGACGAGCTCGTCGAGTTCGCGCGCGACACCGATCTCCTCATCATCGAGGCCACGCTGCCGCGCCCGGAGCGCGAGGGCCCGCGCGGCCACGTGACCCCCGGCGAGGCGGGCGAGCACGCCCGCCGGGCCGGCGCGCGGCGGGTGCTGCTGACCCACTTCTCCGACGAGCTGGGCGACGACTGGGCCCGCGAGGAGGCCGAGCGCACGTTCGGCGGCGCCGTCGAGGTCGCCCGCGAGGGCGCCGCGTTCGACGTCTAGCACCGGTCAAGGCCCGCTGCGCTTTGGCCGATGCTGCCTAGGTGAACCCGACGCGGGAGGCCACAGAGAACTCTGAGGGCGTGCGACTGCTGTCGCACCGTCCCTCCGTGCTCTACAAGCTCGAGCACCTGGCGACCGAGCCGGTCGAGGGCGACATCGCCATCGAAGGGCTCCAGCTCGCCGGTCCCGGGTGGGAGGATCGCCTCAAGGAGCTGCTGGGCTCGATCTCGCACTCCGAGCGCGCCTGCCTGTTCGCCGTCAAGCTCGACGACGAGCAGGGCCTGCCGATCCCGGCCGACACGCTGCTCGACCGCACGCGCACGGACTGGTTCCCCGAGTTCCTCTCCCACGGGGAGATGACGCCGCACTTCCAGCCGATCATCGACCTCGCCAGCGGCAAGCCCTACGGCCGCGAGGCGCTGATGCGGGGCAAGATGGGCAAGGTCGAGCTGCGCGGGGCCGAGCTCGTCGCCGCCGCCGAGGCCCACGACGCGCTCTTCTCCTTCGACTCCCGCGCCCGCGCCGCCGCGCTCGAGGTCGGGCTGCCGCTGATGCCCGACGGCGAGATCCTGTTCGTCAACGTCGACCCGCGCGCGGTGCTCGACGTCGAGTCCTCGATGCGCACCACGTGGCCGATCGTGATCCGCCTCGGCGCCGACCCGAGCCGCATCTGCCTCGAGCTGATCCGCCCCGAGCGGTCGCCCGACCGCGCGATGCTCAAGGCGCTCGTCGACGCCCACCGCGAGCGCGGCGCGCTCGTCGCGCTCGACGACCTCTCCGGCGGCGCCGAGTCGCTCGCCTGCCTCGAGGCGCTCAGACCCGACATCGCGAAGATCGACCGCGCGATGACAGCCGGGATCCAGCACTCGCCCGCCCGCCGCCGGCTCGTCGCGGCGCTCGTCGAGGTCGCCCACGAGCAGGACTGCCGCGTGGTCGCCGAGGGCATCGAGCGCGTCGACGAGTTCGAGGCGATGCTCGAGCTCGGCGTCGACCTCGGGCAGGGCTACTACTTCGGGCAGCCGACCGCCAAGCCGATGGCGGTCGACCCGCGCCTCGTGCGCAAGCGCGCCGAGTTGGTCTAAAGGCTCGCCGGAACGGTCCGCCTCCAAGAGTGCGAGACCGCGTACCGTTCCGGCAGTTACTTCGGGCAGATGCCCGAGCGCGACCTCTTCGCCAACTTCGAGCGGATGCGCCGCGAGATGGACGAGCTGTTCGGCGACGTCTTCGACCGCGGCCTCGCCCCGCGGCGCCGCGGCGGCTTCTCGCCGTCGGTCGACGTCTACTACGTCGGCAACCCCCCGCGCGCGATCGTGCGCGCTGACCTGGCGGGCATCGACCCCGGCCAGCTCGAGCTCGAGATCCGCGGCCGCGAGCTGATCCTCGGCGGCCGCCGCGCGCCCGACGAGGGCCAGGAGCGGCTCTACCAGCAGCTCGAGATCGAGCACGGCCCGTTCCGCCGCGTCGTGGCGCTCGGCGCCGAGGTCGACGCCGACGCCGCCAAGGCCACCTACGAGGACGGCATGCTCGTGGTCGAGCTGCCGATCGCCGCGCCCGCCGACCCGCGCACCGTCCCGATCGAGCCCGGTCGGCGCAAGCGTCAGGTGCCCGAGGACGGCGACTCGTGACGATCGACGTCGAGGCGCCCGGCAACGGCGCCCGCGACGTCTCCGTCGGCACGCCGCCCCTGCCCGGGCAGCTGCCGGTGCTGCCGCTGCGCGACACCGTCACGTTCCCCGACACGCTGACGCCGCTGGCGGTCGGCCAGGAGCGCTCGATCCAGCTCGTCAACGACGTGCTGGCCGGCGACCGCCAGCTCGTGATGGTCGGCAGCCGCGACCCGGAGGCGGAGTCGCCCGCGCCCGGCCAGCTCTACGAGTACGGCGTGATCGGCACCGTCGCGCGCATGCTCAAGGTGCCCGACGGGACGCTGCGGATCCTGGTCCAGGGCGGCCCGCGGGCGCGCGTCGAGGAGTGGATCACCGAGGAGCCCTACCTCGTCGCGCGTATCACCGAGGCGCCCGACATCGTCGAGGAGGGCGCGGAGCTGGTCGCGCTCATGCGCAACGTGCAGCAGGCGTTCTCGCGCATCATCGACGAGACGCCCTACCTGCCCGAGGAGCTGCAGATGGCGGTCGCGAACATCGACGACCCGTCGGCGCTCTCGCACCTGATCGCCGGCTCGCTGCGGATCAAGACGGAGGAGAAGCAGGAGCTGCTCGAGATGCGCGACGTCGCCAAGCGCCTGCGGCGGCTGTCGGAGATCCTCGCGCGCGAGCTCGAGGTCGCCGCCATGGGCGCCCGCATCCAGTCGCAGGTCCAGTCCGAGCTCGACCGCTCGCAGCGCGAGTACCTGCTGCGCGAGCAGCTCAAGGCGATCCAGGAGGAGCTGGGCGAGCGCGACCCGGCCGCGGCCGAGGTCGAGGAGCTGCGCGAGCAGCTGGCCGAGGTGAAGATGTCCGAGGACGTCCGCAAGGTCGCCGACCGCGAGCTCTCGCGGCTGGAGAAGCTGCCCCAGGCGGCCGCCGAGCACGGCGTCATCCGCACCTACCTCGAGTGGATCGCGACGCTGCCGTGGGAGGTGTCGACGGAGGACAACCTCGACCTGGGGCGCGCGCGAGAGCAGCTCGACGCCGACCACTACGACATCGAGCGGGTCAAGGACCGCATTCTTGAATTTCTCGCGGTGCGGCGGCTGATGGGTGGGCGGGATTCGCATTCCGCGGGCTCGATCCTCTGCTTCCTCGGGCCGCCCGGCGTCGGCAAGACCTCGCTGGGGCGCTCGATCGCGTCCGCGCTCGAGCGCGGGTTCGAGCGCATCTCGGTCGGCGGCATGCGCGACGAGGCCGAGATCCGCGGCCACCGCCGCACCTACATCGGCGCGATGCCGGGCGTGATCGTGCGCGCGCTGCGCGACGCGGGCTCCAACAACCCGGTCTTCATGATCGACGAGATCGACAAGATGGGCGCCGACTACCGCGGCGACCCCGCCTCGGCGATGCTCGAGGTGCTCGACCCGGAGCAGAACGCCGACTTCCGCGACCACTACCTCGACATCCCGTTCGACCTGTCGCGCGTGATGTTCATCACCACGGCGAACACGCTCGACACGGTCCCGGGCCCGCTGCGCGACCGCATGGAGGTGATCCAGCTCGCGGGCTACACGGAGGAGGAGAAGCTCCAGATCGCCAAGCGCTACCTGGTGCCGCGCCAGATCGAGCGCAACGGGCTCAAGAAGGCGCAGATCTCCTTCAGCGACACCGGCCTGAAGGCGATCATCTCCGACTACACGCGCGAGGCCGGTGTGCGCAACCTCGAGCGCGAGATCGGGTCCGTCTGCCGCAAGGTCGCGCGCCAGGTGGCCGAGGGCAACCACGCGAAGAAGGTGTCGGTCACCGCGCCGCGGGTGCGCGAGCTGCTCGGGCGGCCGCGCTTCCAGCCCGACGTCAAGCGCCGCACGCGCGAGGCGGGCGTCGCGACCGGCCTGGCGTGGACGCCGGTGGGCGGCGACGTCCTGTTCGTCGAGGCGACCGCGATGCCCGGCAACCCCGCGCATCCGCCGCGGCTGATCGTGACCGGCCAGCTCGGCGACGTGATGCGCGAGTCGGCGCAGGCCGCGCTCTCCTACGTCCGCGGCCACGCGCAGGAGCTCTGCCCCGGCCTGCCCGACGACTACTTCGTCACCCACGACATCCACCTGCACGTGCCGTCGGGGGCGATCCCCAAGGACGGGCCGAGCGCGGGCATCACGATGGCGACGGCGCTGATGTCGCTCGTCACGGGTCGCGCGGTGCGCGCCGACACCGCGATGACGGGCGAGATCACGCTCACCGGCCAGGTGCTCCCGATCGGCGGGCTGAAGGAGAAGTCGCTGGCCGCGCAGAGCCTCGGGATCAAGCGCGTGATCGCGCCGAGGCGCAACGAGGGCGATCTCGAGGACTTCCCCGAGGTGCTCCGCCGCGACCTCGAGTTCGAGTGGGTCGACTCGGTGGGCGAGGTATTCGAGGCTGCGCTGGAGGGTATGCTCGCAACCAAGACTCCGAGCGAGAGGTGACCATGGCAGCGAAGAAGAAGGCGGCCAAGGCTGGCGCGGCCGCCGTGGCAGTGAAGAACTCACCGTACGTGCAGCGCGTGATCGAGGACGACGACCTGCGCGAGAACCTGTGGCAGGCCTACGCCTCCGCGCGCGACGCCGCCTCTCGCCTTTCCAACGGCAAGTCGCCGACGAAGCAGATCTTCGACGACAAGAAGCTCCAGAAGGACCTCAAGAACGCTGCCGAGTCGTTCCGCGACGCCAGCGTCGCGCTCCGCGAGGCGCCGAGCAAGCGCAAGGGCCTGAGCTTCGGCCGCCTGCTGCTGCTGACCGTGGTCAGCGGCGGGATCGCGCTCGCCGTCTCGGAGGGTCTGCGCAAGAAGGTGCTCGACGCGCTGTTCGGCGCCGAGGAGGAGTTCGAGTACACGTCGACGACCTCGTCGCCGTCCTCCACGCCGGCCACCGCCGGCACCACCAGCTCCTAAACCGGTAGCAGCGGGATGTCCCAGAGGATCGCGGCCGCCACGCAGGCCGCGATCCCGAGGACCGTCCCCGCGATCCCGAGCGCCTTCTGCAGCGGGGTCGCGTTCCTGGCGGCCTCCTGAGCGAACTCGAGGCGGTTCAGCACCTTCTCCATCAGGTTCTCGGCCCACTCGAACTCGAGCGCGAGCATGCCGAGCCCGATGAAGACGATCGCCCAGCCGGGGCCGGGCAGCGGCACGAGCGCGAGCCCGGTCAGGACGACCGCGAACGCGAGGATCATGAACGCGATCCGGTAGGGCCGGCTGCGCTGGATGTGGCGCTCGCGGCGGCGCTGGAGCTTCTCCGCGAGCGTCTCGTGCTTGTCCTCGTCAGTCGGCGGCGATGAAGTCGCGGACCTCGACGAGGGCTCCGGGGCGCTCAGCGGTGTCCTCCCCGTGGCGTGTCAGCCATGCGCCGGGCGGCACGTCGCGGTTCTCCTGCCATGCCAGCAGGATGGCATGTGGATCGATCGCGTCCTTCTTCTGGCCGCCGGGATGGATCTCGAAGTGGACGTGCGGCGGGGTCGGCTCGGCGTCGCCGGTGTTGCCGGTGAAGCCGAGCACGGTGCCGGCCTTGACCTTGCGGCCGTCGACCGCGTCGGGGGCGAACGCGGACAGGTGGGCGTAGAAGAACGCGTCGCCGGCGGGGGTGGTGAGCCACAGGCGGTTGCCGGAGATGGGGAGGGTGCCGACGCGGCTGACGGTGCCGTCGGCGGCGGCGAGCACGGGCGCGCCGAAGGGGGCGAAGACGTCGTTGCCCTGGTGGGCGCCGATCTGGCGGGCGGCGCCGAAGTCGTCGGCGACGTCGGCCTTGCCGTAGACGGGGAAGGCGTAGTTCTGGTTCGTGAGGCGGCGCTGGATGCGGGGGGCCTTGCGGCGCTTGGGCGGCTTCGTCTTGGCCGGCTTGGCCTTCGGGGTGGCGGTCGGCGTCGGCGTGGGGGTGGCGGTTGGAGCGACGGCGTCGGCCGCCGTGGCGTCGGCGACCGCGACGCGGACGCGGGTGCCCTTGGGGAACGGGCCGCGGGGCGCGGCGAGCACGAGCTCGAGGGCGGCGGTGCCGCGGTTGACGGCCACGCTGCTGCCGTCGGAGAGCAGGAAGGCGCGGTCGGCGCGGACGTCGCCGACGCGGCGGCCCTCGAGCACGAGGCCGGCGACGCGGCCGGCGCGGACCGTCCTGCCTGCCGTGGCGGTCGCCGTGCGGCGCGCGACCGCGGCGGTGACGAGGCCGTCGAACAGGTCGACGCTGCGCGCGAGCGCCGCGGCGCGAGCGGTGCCGGCGCCGCCGTCGCGGTCGGCGCGCGCGACGACCTCCGCCCGGGCGACCCGCACCCCCTGGGCCTGGACCGCGACGTCGTCGTCGGTCTGCTCGTCGTCGCCGCGGGCCGCGAGGGTGCCGAAGTCGCCGAGCCCGCCGCTGACGACGGACGCGGTCGCCCGGGCGCGCGCAGGGGTGTCGGCGCCCGACGGGGCGACGACCACCGCGGTCGCGACGAGGAGGACGAGTGCAACGAGGGACGCGCGCATCGCATGCCAGTGTGGCAAGGGTGCGCTGGCTGGACGGCCAGCTAGCATCCGCCGCGTGGAGGCTGGCACGAGCGCCCTGAGCGGCGACAAGGCCCAGCGCATCGTCGACGCCATGCGCGCGTCGGTCGCGGCGCGCGGCGCGGCGGGCTCGACGTTCGACCACGTGGCGCGCGAGGCGGGCGTCTCGCGCGGGCTCCTGCACTACTACTTCGGCACCAAGGAGCGGCTGCTGGTCGAGGTCGTGCGCCGCGACTCCGACCTCCGGCTCGCCGCCCTCGACGAGGCGATCGCCGCGGCGCACACCGCCGACGACCTGCTCGGCGTGCTCGTGTCGTCGCTGGAGGACCTCGTGGAGCGCGACCCCTCGTTCGTCGCGCTGCACTTCGAGCTCTTCACGAGCGCGCGCAGGACGCCCGAGATCGCGGCCGAGCTCGCGGCGCTGCACCGCCGGATCCGCGAGCACGTCGCCGAGCAGCTCGAGGCGAAGGCGCGCGAGGGCGTGATCGCGCCCACCGCCGACGCGGAGTCCGTCGTCACCGTCCTGCTCTCGCTCGCCGACGGCCTCGCCCTGCGCATGCTCGCCGATCCCGAGCACGACTGGGGGCCGACGATCGCCGCCGCGCTGCCCGCGGCACGCGCATTATTGGGCTGACCCACCCGCCCCCGCTGCCCGTTCGGGCATCCGATCCGGAACGCGGTCGGCCCGGCTGGCTGCGCGTCTTCTTCTGTGCACGGGTGCCGCGTCCTGGGAGCGTCTCGCCGTGGAGCCCCCCTCCGCCCGCCCGTGGCTCGGAGTCGGCGCGGCGCTCAGTGCGTTGCCCGCCGCGGGCGGGTGTTTTTGCGCCGCGCTGGTGCTTGCGGTCGTCGCCGACTCCGACCCGGGCGCGGTCTATGAGCAGCACCGGTGGCTGGGAGCCATCGTTGCGGCGAGCGCGGTCTGCGCGTTCGTGGCGATGATGGGTTGGGCCACCCTCCGGCACGGTGGACTCTCGCCGCCGGTGCTGCTCATGGCCCTCGCGCTGGCGGCCGTTCCGTTCCTCCTCCCGGACGGCTTCTTCCTGCCGGCGGCCGCCCTCGCGGTCGCCGGCAGCGCCCTCCTCGCCACGCACGGCCTCGCCCACCCGCCCGCGTCACCGGACGGGGCGAGGTTCCTGACCGGCTTCTTCACGGCCGCCGCGCCGCTGCTCGCGATCAGCCAGGCGATCGCGGTCGGCTTCCATGACGTCCCCGACCGCTCGCGCGCGAAGGTCCTCGGAAGCTACGCCCTCATCGCCCCGAAGGACCCCGCGCCGCCGGCTGAGTCCGAGGGCCGCAAGGCCGCGCCGAGCAAGCCGGCCGCTCCCGCCCCCGATGACACCGCGTCGAGCAAGGCGCCTGCGGCCGGCGCCGCCCCCGCGCTCGCAGACGCCGCCCCCGACGACGCCGCGCCGGGCAAGCCCGCCGCGGGCGCGCCCGCTCCGGCTGATGGCACGCCGGACGAGCCGGTCCGGGTCGCGCCCGCGCCGGATGAAGCCGCGCCGAGCAAGCCGGTCCCGGCCGAGCCCGCCCCGGACAAGCCCGCTCCGGCCGGGGGCGCACCCGCCCCGGTCGCGGCGCCTCGCGGGCCGGTCGCCGGGGCCGCGCGGGACTTCGTGCGCGACTACTACGCCGCCCTCGACGCGCGGAAGTTCGGCGTCGCGTGGCGGATGCTCGCCCCCGGGGTGCGGAGCTCGTTCGGCACGTTTGCGGGCTGGCGCAAGGGCTACGCCCGCACCGTCTCGCACTCGGCCGGCGACCTGCAGGTGTTCCCGGTGAGCGACGGGGCGGTCGTCTGGCTCACGCTCCGAGCGGGAGATCGCAGCGCCTGCGGCACGACCGTGGTGCGCCGCTTCGTCGTGACGTGGCGGCTTGCCCGCACGGAGGCGGGCTGGCGCGCGACCGCGGCGGACGCCCGCAAGGTCGGCGGGCCCGAGCCGTCCGCGGTCTGCGCCCTCTAGCCTCATCGCCCCATGCTGCGTGCGGCGCTCGCCCTCATCGGCCTCCTCGTGGCCGCCCTCGTCGGCGGCCAGCTCGCGCTGCCGCGGATCGCCGAGCGCCGCATCACGTCCGACCTCGCGAAGTCCGGCGAGGTCCGGCGCGTGTCGGTCGAGGCCGTCCCCGCGCTGAAGCTCCTGTTCAAGCGCGCCGACCGCGTCGAGGTCGACATGGCGGAGGTGCGCGCCGGCAGCACCGGCCGGCTCGCCGCGCTGCTGCGCCGGACGCGCAGGACCGAGGAGCTCGACGCGAGCGTGGACCTCGTGCTGCTCGGCCCGCTGCGCCTGCACGCCGTCACGCTGACCAAGGACGCAGAGCGCCTGCGCGGCGAGGCGACGGTGAGCGAGCAGGAGCTGGCCGCCGCGCTGCCCTCGCAGCTGCGCCTGCGGCCGGTCGAGGATCCCTCCGGCGAGCTCGTGCTCGAGGGCGCCGTCGGGCCGATCAGCGCCCGCGCCCGCCTGACCGCCCAGGATGGCGCGCTCGTCGTCGCGCCCGAGGGGCTGCTGGGCGGCCTCGGCTCGCTGACCGTCTTCCGCGACAGCCGCATCGAGGTCACCGAGGTCGGCTCGCGCGTGGGCGAGCGCGGCTTCACGCTCACCGCCGCCGGCCGGATCGCGAACTAGGCCACGAAGAGCCCGCGCGCCGACCACAGCGTGCGCAGCGAGCCGCGCGGCCGCAGCCGCCCGGTCGCCATCGCCCGCCGCGGGTCGAGCCGCCCGCCGACCACGTCGACGAAGTCCTCGTAGCGCGCGCGGAACACGATGTCCGGCGCCTCGGCCCGCCCCTGCGTCACGGCCGTCGAGCCTCCTTTGAGCCGCAGGTGCCACGGGTCGGCGTCCGGGAAGTCCCACTGCACGACCAGCGGCCCCTCCGGCGCGGTGCGGAAGTCGACGCCCCGGCGCACGGTGTCGAACAGCAGCGCCATCGTCTCCGGATCGCGCGCCGGCGGCCCGTTCTTCTGGCCGAGGATGCCCGCCTGCAGCAGCGCCATCCCGCGCAGCGCCCGCTCGCGCGGCGGCAGGTCGATCGGGTACAGCAGCGGCCCCGGGAGGTCCTCGACCGGCAGGCCCGCGGCCCGCATCTTGGCCTCGAACGAGCGCGCGCCCTCCTCGTAGATCTCCTCGAGGGTGAAGCCGAAGCACTCGGAGTAGCGGCGGTCCCAGCCGGGCGGCGCGAACACGCCGACCGTGTGGGGGAGCACGTCGCGCAGCAGGTCCGCCACCGCCTCGGGCACCTCCGGGTCCTCGCGCGCGAGGTCGCGCAGCAGCTTCACGCCGAACCCGATGTGCCGCTGCTCGTCCATCGAGACGTTCTTCATGCCCGCGCGGAACGCCGGCAGCGCGCCCTCGCGCTCGAGGTACGCCTCGATGAAGTGCTGCCCGGGCTGGGCGAGCGTCGCCTCGACGATCACGTGGTACATCGCGACCGCCTGGGCGAGCTTCGTGCGCGAGCGGTCGCGCCGCAGCTCGTCGGTGACGCGGTCGAGGTGCTCGAACGTCTTGACGAAGCCGTAGGTCAGCTCGCTCCGCGTCGCCTCGAGGCCGGACGCGATCGACCCGTCGCCCGCGCCCACCACCTCGTGCATGAAGCGCTTGAAGAACACGGCGTGGCGCGCCTCGTCGACCTGCTGCGTGGCGAGGAAGTACTTCTGCTCCTCGCGCGGCGCGGCGTCGATGAACGGCGACAGGTTGTCGGCCACCGAGTCCTCGCCGTGGAAGAACAGCGCGTAGTTCCACACCGCGGCCTTGCGCTGGATGTCGGAGAACGTCTCGTGCCAGTCGGTCCGGTCCTGCGCGAAGTCGTACTCCATCGCGCGCCAGTTGCTCTTCTCCCAGCGCGTGTAGAGGTCCTCGTAGGAGATCTGGTCGGCGGCGGCGGCGGGCATGCCGCGTAAGCTAGCCGCCGACAGCCCAGCCGTGCACCGGTTCGTTGGCGTGCATGAGGTCCCGGTAGCGCACGGTCATCTCGCGCAGCGCGTCCGCGCGGTCGAGCCCCTTGTCGTCGTAGAGCCGGTGGAACGTCTCGGCCTGCCACGTCGCGCCGTTGCGGTGCAGTGTGCAGCGCTGCTCGACGATCCCCAGGAGCCGGTCGCGGTCCGCCGTGTCGACGCCCCACTTCGAGAGCCCCTCGTGGGCGAGCGGCAGCAGCCGCCGCAGCACGAGCTCGGACGCCGGCACCTCGCCGAGCCCGGGCCAGAACACCTGCGCCTCGATGCCGTCCCGCGCGCCGCGGTGGAAGTTCTCCTCGGCCGCCGAGAACGACATGCGCGACCAGATCGGGCGCTCCTCCTCGGCGAGCATGCGGACAAGGCCGTAGTAGAAGGCCGCGTTGGCGAGCGTGTCGACGACCGTCGGCCCCGCGGGGAGCACGCGGTTCTCGACCCGCAGGTGCGGCTTGCCGCGGACGACGTCGTAGACCGGCCGGTTCCAGCGGTAGATCGTGCCGTTGTGCAGGCGCAGCTCGCCGAGCTTCGGCGTGTCGCCGCGCGCGAGCACCTCGACCGGGTCCTCCTCGTCGCACACCGGCAGCAGCGCGGGGAAGAACGTGACGTTCTCCTCGAACAGGTCGAAGATCGAGGTGATCCAGCGCTCGCCGAACCACACGCGCGGGCGCACGCCTTGCGCCTTGAGCTCCTCCGGCCGCGTGTCCGTCGCCTGCTCGAAGAGCGCGATCCGCGTCTCCCGCCACAGCTCGCGGCCGAAGAAGAAGGGCGAGTTGGCGGCGAGCGCGAGCTGGACGCCGGCGATCGCCTGCGCGGCGTTCCAGTGGGTGGCGAAGCGGTCGGGGTCGACGAGCTGGTGCAGCTGCACGCTCGTGCACGCGGCCTCGGGCGCGATCGTGTCGGCGAACGTCGACAGCCGCTCCTGGCCCGCGATCGTGATCTCGAGGTCCTCGCCGCGCGCCGCGAAGATCTGCTCGTTGAGGAGCTTGTAGCGCGGGTTCGCGCTGAAGGCGTCGTCGTTGAGGTGCTCCTCGGAGATCGTCGGCAGGATCCCCACGAGCATCATGTGCGCGCCGACCTCGCGCGCTTTGTCCTCGGCCGCGTTGAGGCTCGCGCGCACCTGCTCCTCGAGCTCGGTGAAGACGCCGTCGGCCAGCAGCTTGGGCGGGATGTTGATCTCGACGTTGAACTGCGCGAGCTCGGTCGTGAAGTCCTCGTCGGCGATCCGCTCGAGCACGGCGGCGTTGAGCATCGCGGGGTCGCCGGCCTCGTCGGTCAGGTTGAGCTCGATCTCGAGGCCCATCGACCGCAGCTCCGCGTCGAAGCGAGCGTCGGCGAGCATGCGCGCGAAAACGTCGAGGCACGTGCGCACCTTCTGCCGGTAGCGCTGCCGGTCCTCGCGGCTGAACACCTTGGCGGCGATGTCCTCGCCCATGTGAGGCGGAACCTACCCGCTCCGCCTCCCCTCAGTCAGGGAGCGGCCCAGCGGACGACCGGCGACTCGCAGGTGCTCGCGTAGCCGCTCGGCGCGCGGTAGCGGGCGACGTAGCGGACCGTTCCGCTCGCGGCGGCCGGGCTGACCGTGCCGCTGATCCGCAGCGTGACGTGCGAGTAGGTGCCGTCGGCCGCGGTGCGCTGCGAGACCTCCTCCGCGGCGAACCGCGGGCCGCGGGCGTCGAAGCGCGCCGGCGCGCCGTCGGACGACGGCCGCCAGCCGATCGTGCGCGGCTGGCCGTTGCTGCACGACCCGCTGATCCGCGTGTAGAAGGTGCGTACCTTCCCGGCCTTGTCGGCGCGTAGCTGGACCGGCAGGTCCTGCTCCGTGAGGCCCGTGTGCGTCCAGGCGTCGGGTTGCGGCCGCTGCTCCTGTGCGATGGCGGCGAGACCGAGCGCCAGCGACGAGACCATGGAGAGTCCCACGAGCACCTTGACCCTCACCCATCGCTTCACACGGTGGCATCGGCAGGCGCGCCGGATTCGCTGAGCGCTCAGCCGAGCTTCGGGGAGCTCCAGGGAGCGCTCAGCCGCGCCTGGAGCTCGCCGGGGAGTGCGGCGATCGCGATCCGCTCCTGCGTGAGCGTGTCGCGATCGCGCAGCGTGACCGTCCCGTCCTCCGCGGTCTGGTGGTCGACGGTGACGCAGTACGGCGTGCCGATCTCGTCCTGGCGCCGGTAGCGCTTGCCGATCGAGCCGCCCGAGTCGTACTCGCTCTGCAGTCCGGCGCGCTTGAGCGTCGCGTGGATCTCCTGCGCGGCCTCGGGCTGGCCCGCCTTGCGCAGCAGCGGCAGCACCGCGACCTTGACCGGCGCGAGCGCGGGGTGGAGCTTGAGGACGGTGCGCGCCTCGCCGCCGATCTCGTCCTCGTCGTAGGCGTCGCACAGGAACGCGAGCATGGAGCGGCCGACGCCGGCCGCCGGCTCGATCACGTGCGGGATGTAGCGCTCGCGCGTCTGCTCGTCGAAGTACTCGAGCTTCTCGCGGGAGAACTCCGCGTGCTGGCGCAGGTCGAAGTCGCCGCGGTTGGCGATCCCCTCGAGCTCGGACCAGCCCATCGGAAACAGGTACTCGACGTCGCTGGTGGCCGACGAGTAGTGCGAGAGCTCGTCGGCGTCGTGCGGGCGCAGCATCAGGTGGTCGGGGCGGATGCCGAGGTCGACGTACCACTGCATGCGCGCGTCCAGCCAGTGCTCGTGCCACTGCGCCGCCTCGGCGGGCGGCACGAAGAACTCCATCTCCATCTGCTCGAACTCGAGCGTGCGGAAGATGAAGTTGCCGGGCGTGATCTCGTTGCGGAACGACTTGCCGACCTGCGCGATCCCGAACGGCGGCTTGCGGCGCGCGAAGCCGAGCACGGTCTTGAAGTCGAGGAAGATGCCCTGCGCGGTCTCGGGGCGCAGGTAGACGGTCGAGCCGGACTCCTTCACGGGCCCGATCGTCGTCTCGAACATGAGGTTGAACTGGCGCGGCTCGGTGAGGTCGCCGCCGCACACCGGGCACTTCGACGTGTCCTCGAGGTGGTCGGCCCGGAAGCGCTGCTTGCACTTGCCCAGGCACTGGACGAGCGGATCGGTGAAGCCGGCGAGGTGCCCCGACGCCTCCCACGTGCGCGGGTGCTGGATGATCGCCGAGTCCAGCGCGACGATGTCGTCGCGCTCCTGGATCATCGCCTTCCACCACTGCGCGACGACGTTGTTCTTGAGCAGGACGCCGTAATGCCCGTAGTCGTATGTGTTGGCGATGCCGCCGTAGATCTCGGAGGCGGGGAAGATGAAGCCGCGGCGCTTGCACAGCGCCACGATCTTGTCCATGGTGACCACGTCGTCGGGCATTCGCGGGCCGCAGTCTAGGCGCTACCTATACTCACGCCGCCCATGCCGATCTATGAGTTCCGCTGCGAGAACGGCCATCTGTTCGAGGTGATGCAGAAGATCTCGGACGCCCCGATCACCGAGTGCGAGACCTGCGGAGCCCCCGTCACCCGCGTCTTCCACCCGATCGCCGTCCACTTCAAGGGCAAGGGCTTCTACAACACCGACTACGGCACGGCGCGGCGCAAGCGCGAGATGGACAAGTCCGCCTCCGACGGCGCCGACAAGCACGACGCCAAGCAGGCGGAGAAGAAGTCCTCGGACACCAAGCCGGCCTCCGACTCCAAGCCCTCGTCGAAGCCCGCCTCGTCTGACTCATAAGCGCGGCTGATAGCCGCGGTTGCCAACGATCATTGGTGCTTTGGGGCGGGCGCTGTCACGCTGGACCGCCCATGTCGCCCCGTCACATCGGACTCCTCGCCGCTCTCGCCTCCGTCTGGGGCGGCTCCTACCTGCTGATCAAGTACGGGCTCGAGGACCTCGAGCCCGCGGTGATCGTGTGGGTCCGGCTCGCGCTGGCGGCGGTCGTCCTCTACGCGATCATGCGCCTGCGCGGCGGCGGCGCCGAGGCGCGCGCCGCCTGGGCCGAGCTGCGCGTCCGCCCGTGGCGCGCGGTGCTGCTCGGCACCGTGGCGATCGCGCTGCCGTTCAACCTGATCACGTTCGGCGAGCTCGAGGTGCCGAGCGGCCTGACCGCGGTGCTGATCGCGCCCGCCTCGCTGTTCGTGGCCGCCTTCGCGCCGCTGATCGACCCGAGCGAGAAGGTCCCCCCGGTCGCGCTCGGCGGCATGATCCTCGGGCTCGCCGGCGTCGCGCTGTGCGTCGGGGTCGAGTCCGTCCACTCGATCTGGGCGTTCCTGGGCGCACTGGCGATGGTCGGCGCGGCCGTCTGTTACGCGCTGTCGAGCTTCATCGTGAAGCGCTACAAGGGCCTCACCTCGATGACGACGTCGTTCCTCTCGATCCTCGTCGCCACCGTGCTGACGCTGCCCGCCGCGATCGCCACCGCGCCGTCGTCGGCGCCCGGCCTGCGCGCCACGCTCGCGGTGCTCGTGCTCGGCGTCGTGGGCACCGCGCTCGCGTTCGTCATCTTCTACACGCTGATCGCGGAGGCGGGCGCGGGCCGCGCGTCGCTCGTCTCCTACCTCGCGCCGGGCGTCGCCCTGCTCTACGGCGCGATCCTCCTCGACGAGGAGATCACGGCGGCGACGATCGTGGGACTGGCGCTCATCCTCGGCGGAGTCGCGCTAGCGTCCCGGCGCAATGGATCTGACCCTGTCGCCGACCGAGCGCGAGTTCCGGGACGAGGTGCGCCGCTGGCTCGAGGCGAACCATCCCGGGCCGACGCCCGAGGGTGACGACGCCGGCTTCGAGTTCCGCCGCGCCTGGCAGCGCAAGCTCAACGAGCGCGGCTGGGCGGGGCTGAGCTGGCCCGAGCAGTACGGCGGCTCGGGCGCCACGCTGTTCGAGCAGGCGATCTTCTCCGAGGAGGTCGCGCGCTCGGGCGCGCCGCAGATGGCGAACACGCTCGGGCTCGCGATGGGCGGGCCGACGGTCATCGGTCACGGAACCGACGACCAGAAGGAGCGCTACCTCGGCCCGATCCTGTCCGCCGACGAGATCTGGTGCCAGGGCTTCTCCGAGCCGCAGTCGGGCTCCGACCTCGCGTCGCTGAAGACGAAGGCGGTGCGTGACGGCGACGAGTGGGTGGTGACGGGCCAGAAGGTGTGGACGACGATGGCCCACCAGGCCAAGTGGTGCATGCTGCTCGCGCGCACGGACGGGGACGCCGCCAAGCACCGCGGGCTCACCTACTTCCTGATGGACATGGAGCAGGACGCGGTCGAGATCCGGCCGCTGCGCCAGATCACCGGCGAGGCGGAGTTCAACGAGCTCTTCATCGAGGAGGCGCGGATCCCGCACGAGAACATCGTCGGGGGCGAGAACAACGGCTGGGCGGTGGCGATCACGACGCTCATGCACGAGCGGGCAGGGCTGGCGTTCGCGCTCCAGGTGAGCGTGCAGATCGCGCTGCGCGAGCTGCTCGAGCGCGCGCGCGAGGTCGGCGCCGACAAGGACCCGATCATGCGCCAGCGCTTCGCGCAGGTCTACGCCGAGGCGCAGGTGCTGCGGCTGACCGCCTACCGCGGGCTGAGCAAGCTGCAGGCGCACGGCGCGCCGGGGCCGGAGGGCTCGCTGGGCAAGTGGCACTGGGCGGAGGTCAACCAGTCGCTGAGCGAGCTCGCGCTCGATCTCCTGGGCCCACGTGCGCAGCTCGTCGACGACCCGTGGACCTACCGCTACCTGCGGGCGCGCGCCAACTCGATCGAGGGCGGCACGACCGAGATCCTCAAGAACATCGTCGCCGAGCGGGTCCTGGGGCTCCCGCGCGCGAAATGAACTTCGACCTCTCCGAGGACCAGCAGGACATCAAGCGCACCGCGCGCGAGTTCCTCGGCGCCCGCTACAAGCTCGAGGAGGTGCGGCGGCTCGCGCTCGAGGAGGAGCGCGCCTTCACCGACGCGCAGTGGGAGGAGATCGCGGGGCTCGGCTGGCCGGAGCTGGCGCTGAAGGAGTCGGGGCTCGGGATCGTCGAGCTCGCGGTGCTGGCCGAGGAGCTCGGCTACGCGTGCGCGCCGACGCCGCTGCCGTCCACGTGGGCGGCGGCGCTGCTGCTCGACGCCGCCGGCGAGGGCGGGCGGCTCGCCGACGGCAAGCGCGGCACGGTCGCGCAGTGGGACGAGGACACCGACGGCAAGCCCGACCACCCGACGCTCGGCGCGGACCTGCGCGGGGTCAAGATCGCCGTGGCCGACGCGGCCGCGGCCGACCTGATCGTCGTCACCGCCGAGGGCGGGCGGCACTTCGTCGTCGACGCCGGCGACGTGGAGGTCGAGCCGGTCGAGTCGCTCGACACCACGCGCCGGCTGTACACCGTGCGGCTCGACGGGCCGGAGGCGGACGAGCTCACGGGCGACGACGAAGCGTTCTCGCGCGCCTGGCACGCGATCGCGGTCATGACCGCGGCGGAGTCGGTCGGGCTCGGCCAGCGCGCGCTCGAGATGGCGGTCGCCTACGCGAAGGACCGCAGCCAGTTCGAGCGCCCGATCGGCACCTACCAGGCCGTCTCGCACGCGTGCGCGCAGATGCTGCTCGAGGTCGAGGGCGCGCGCTCGGCGGTGCTGTGGGCGGCGTGGGCGCTCGATCACGAGCCCGAGACGGGCGGGATGGCGGCCAACATCGCCAAGGCCTACGCGTCGGACTGCGGCGCGCGCGTCACGGCGTCGGCGCTGCAGGTCCACGGCGGGATCGGCTTCACCTGGGAGCACGACCTGCACTTCTTCCTCAAACGCGCGCAGGCCAACGCCCACGCGTACGGCGACGCCCGCTGGCACCGCGACGAGCTCGCCGCGGCGCTGTTCGATTAACCGTCGAGGAAGCGCTTCACCTCGCGCTGCTTGACGTCGTCCGGCACGGTCAGGCCGTTGCCGTCCGGGTTGCCGCGCAGCACGCGGGTGTCGGGTGAGCCGCTCGTCGCCACCGAGCCGAACAGGCCGAGCAGGGCGGGGCCGGCCATGTCCGAGCGGACCGCCTTGGGAGCGTTCCAGGAGACGAGCGGGAGCCGGAAGAACGTCTTCGGGCTGATCAGCCGGCCCTTGATCGAGGCGAGGATCTTCTGCTGGCGGCGCGCGCGCGTGAGGTCGTTCTCGGCCGGGTTGCACTCGTTCTTGCGGGTGCGCGCCAGGGCCAGCGCCTGCTCGCCGTCGAGGTGGTTCTCGCCGCGCTTGAGGCGCAGCGTGTAGCCGCCGTTGCGGGCGCCGCCGTTGATGCGGCTGATCACGCAGCCGCCGCGGTAGTCGATCCCGCCGAGCGAGTCGATGAAGGCGGGGAAGTTCTCGAAGTTGACCTCGACGATGTGGTTGACGTCGATGCCGAGGTACTGCGAGACCGTCTTGGTGGCGAGCCCGGGGCCGCCGTAGGCGTAGGCGGCGTTGATCTTGTCGCGGCCGTGTCCGGGGATGTCGACGAGCGTGTCGCGCGGGATCGAGAGGCGCGCGGACTTCCCGCCGCCGACGCGCATCAGCATGATCGTGTCCGAGCGGCTCGGCTGGCCGATCGTGTTCGCGCCGGGCTCCTTCGTGCCCTTCGTCCGCGCGTCGGAGCCGAGCACGAGGATCGTGTTGGGCGAGGTGAGCGTGAAGCCCGAGTCCTTGAGCGCGGTGCCGGCGGCGTCGTCGACCCCTTGGCGCTGGACCTGGGCGGAGATCAGGAACAGCAGCAGCGAGAACAGGAGCCAGCCGACGACCAGGGCGCCGACGTAGCCGAGCACGCGCCAGAACGTGAAGCGCTCGCGCAGGCGCCGCTTGTCCGGATCCTCCGGGCGGGGCACGCCGCCGCGCAGGTCGTCGATCGCGTCGCGGGCGCCGTTGGAGCCCTTCCCGCCGAACAGCTTGGGGCGGGAGCGGTATTTGGTGTAGGTGGGCTTCTCGTCGGCCATGGCGAACGCGGGGTATGGTGGTCGAAGTGCCTGCCCGCTTTGTGATCGGCGTCGATCTGGGCGGGACCAAGCTCCTGGCGGGAGCGGTCGATCCAGAGCGGCTCACCGTCCACCACCGAACGCGCCGGGAGGCCTTCGGAATCGACCAAGCTGCGCTGCTCGACGCGGCGGTCGACGCGGTCCAAGAGGCTAGCGAGGCGGTTGACGGCGACATAAAGGCCGTCGGGTTCGGGATCCCCTGCACGTTCGATCGCAGGACCGGCGTGGCGGTGCAGGCGGTCAACCTCCCGCTGGCCGATCTGAAGTTCGGCGAGGTGATGAGCGAGCGGCTCGGCCTTCCGGTCGAGGTCGACAACGACGCCAACTGCGCGGTCTGGGCGGAGGCGCGCGCGGGCGCGGCGAAGGGCTCGTCCGACGTGGCGCTGCTGACGATCGGGACGGGGATCGGCGGTGGCCTGGTGCTGGGCGGCCGCCTGTATCGCGGGTGGGCGGGCGCGGGCGCCGAGATGGGGCACATGGTCGTCGACATCAACGGCCCGCCGTGCCAGGGCAACTGCCCGAACTGGGGCTGCCTCGAGGCGGTCGCCTCGGGGACCGCGCTCGTGCGCGAGGCGGCGCTGCGGGTGGCGCGCGAGCCGGACACGCCGCTGGGGCGCTTCCTCGAGGAGGGGCGGCCGCTGACCGGGCCGCTGGTGACGGAGCTGGCGTTCGACGGCGACCCGGTCGCGGGCGCGGCCGTGCGCGTGATCGGCGAGCGGCTCGGGGTCGGGATCGCGAACCTCGTGAACATCTTCAACCCCGAGGTCGTGGTCATCGGTGGCGGCGTGATCGCGGCGGGCGAGCTGCTGCTGGCGCCCGCGCGCGAGGTGCTGATGAAGCGCGCGCTGTCGCCGGCGAAGGAGATGGCGCGCGTCGTCGCGACGTCGTTCGGCGCCGAGTCGGGGATGATCGGGGCCGCGCTGCTGGCGCACGATCCGGACGCGGCGGAGTGGGGCGACCGGCCGCCCTCCGGTCCGGAATGACCGGTTCCGCTTCAGGCCGCCTCGTGGTCTGCCCGACGCCGATCGGCAACCTCGAGGACGTGACGCTGCGCGTGCTCGCCGCGCTGCGCGAGGCCGACCTCGTGGCGTGCGAGGACACGCGGCGCACGCGTGTCCTGCTCGAGCGCTACGGCGTGCAGGCGACGCTGCTCTCCTACCACGAGCACAACGAGCGCGAGCGGACGCCGGAGCTCGTGACCCGGATGCGCGACGGCGCGGTCGTCGCGCTCGTGTCCGACGCCGGCATGCCCCTGGTCAGCGACCCGGGCTACGTGCTGGTCGCGGGCTGCATCGCCGCGGGGCTCGAGGTCGAGGTGCTGCCCGGGCCGAGCGCGGCGCTCGCGGCGCTGGTGGCGAGCGGCCTGCCCGCGGACCGCTGGCGCTTCGCCGGCTTCCTGCCGCGCAAGCGGTCGGGGCAGGACGCCCTCTTCGCCGCCGACGACACCGTCGTCGCGTTCGAGTCCCCCCGCCGCGTCGCCGCCTCGCTCGCCGCCCTGGCCGAGCTCGACCCGGAGCGGCCGGTCGCGGTCTGCCGCGAGCTCACGAAGCTGCACGAGGAGGTCGTCCGGGGCAGCGCCGCCGAGCTCGCGGCCCGCTACGCCGGCGCGCCGCCGCGCGGCGAGGTCGTGCTCGTCATCGGCGCCGCGCCGCCGCGCGAGGGCGCCGACCCGCGCGCCGTCGACGCCGTCCGCCGGCTCGTCGAGGCGGGCGCCCGCGCGCGCCCGGCGGCCTCGGTCGTGGCCGAGCTCACGGGCGGAGCCGCCAACGATCTGTACCGAGCTGTGACGGAAGGCGCGCAACAGCGCGACGATTGACGCCGCGAGGGCGTCGCAGCACGGCGGCGGGCGTAGCGTCGCGCGGATGTGCCGCGCCATCGCCGTCCTCGCCGCCCTGTGCATCCTGGCCGCCGCGCCGAGCACCGCCGCGGGCTGGCAGCCGCCGGTCGCGGGTGAGCCGACGCGGCTCTTCGAGCTCGGGCCCGATCCCTTCGCGCGCGGGCAGCACCGCGGGGTGGACCTGGCGGCCGCGCCGGGCGAGACGGTGCGGGCGGCGTGCTCGGGCCGGGTCGCGTTCGCCGGGCGGGTGGCCGGCAAGGGGACGGTGAGCATGCGCTGCGGCCGCTGGCGGGTGTCGTACGCGCCGGTCGAGCGCGCGGTCCGCGCCGGCGCGCGCGTCGGGGCCGGCGCGCGGCTCGGTCGCGCGGCGGGGCCGCTGCACCTCGGCGTGCGCCGTGAAGGCCGGCCCTGGGGCTACGTCGACCCGCTGCCGTTCCTCACCCGCGGCCGCTCGCCTCCGCCGGCGCCGCTCGTCCGCGCTCCGCGCCCGCGCGCGACGCCGCGCCCCCTCCGCCCGGCTCCGCCGCCGCGCCCCGCGGCGCTCGCTCCGTGGACCGCCTGGCTCGGCCTCGCGCTCGGGCTTGCGGGTCTCGCGGGGGCCGGTAGGTTGAGGCTTCCGTATCGCCGCAGACAGGAGGGTGCACCGTGCCGCGCGTCGTCCACTTCGAGCTCCTCTCCGACGACCCCGAGCAGTCCGTGAAGTTCTTCGGGGACGCGTTCGGCTGGACGAACCAGTCGTGGGAGGGGCAGACCTACTGGCTCGTCGACACCGGCGAGGGGGAGCTCGGGATCAACGGCGGCATCATGCGCGCGAGCGACTTCCCGCACACGCAGAACGCCCTCCTCACGATCGACGTGCCCGACATCGGCGAGGCGCTCGCCAAGGTCGAGGCCGCCGGCGGCAAGGTGATCTCGCCGGAGCGCCAGATCGGCGACGCAGGGTGGGCCGCCTACGCGGCCGACCCGCAGGGCGTCGTGTTCGGGGTCTGGAAGTCCGCCTAGCGCGGCCGCTTGATCCGGAAGCGCTTGACGATCGGCGTCCTGTCGAGGTTGCCGGCACGGTCGCGCGCCTTGACCCGGAAGACGTGCTTGCCGCGCTTGAGCTTCTTGTAGGTCTTCGGCGACCTGCACGGCTTGAACCGCTGCTTGTCGAGCTTGCAGAGGAAGCCGGCGGCCGCCTCGCCTGAGCCGAACGTGAAGGTCGCCTTCCGCTTCGCCTGGTTGATCCGGGCCTTGCGGAGCGACGTCTTCGGCGCCGTGGTGTCGGGCGGCGTGGGAGCGGGCGTGACCGTCGGCGTCGGGATGGGGGCCGGGCCGGGGGTCACCGTGGGCGTCGGCTGCGCACTCGGCCCCGGGGTCACGGTCGGCGTCGGGTAGGCGATGATCTGCGACAGCTCGAACGAGGCGGCGGAGCGCGCCTGGGGGTCGCCGCCGGCGCTGGTGAACGCCCCGGCGGCGTAGAGCCGCCGGTCGATGACCGCGAGGGCATGCCCTTCGGCGGGGAACGGCCCGTCGCCGGAGCCGTTCGAGCCGACCGCGTGCCAGGCGCCGCCGTCGAACCAGGCGACGTGGTCGGCGCGCGGGTCGCCGTTCGCGTTCTGGAACGAGCCTGTGACGAACAGGTGCGAGCCGGTGCCGGCCAGGCCGTAGATCGAGGTCCCCGGCGGGAACCACCCGTTGTCACCGGCGGTGTCGGATCCGAGGGCACTCCACGCCGTCCCGTCCCATTTCACGACGCGGTCCGCCTCCGCGATGCCCGCGACATCGTCCGCGTCCGTGCCGACGTACACCTCGGTCCCGACGGTGGTGAGACCGCGGACGAACGTGGTGAGGCCCCCGGCCATGGGCTCCCAGGTGCCGCCTTCGGGGAGCGCGGCGACGCGGTCGGCGGCGGGAATCTGATTGAGGTTGGCGAACCCTCCGCCCGCGTAGAGCGTGCCGTCGCTGTCGGCCGTCAGCGCGTACACCGGACCGCCCGAGATGGCGTGGGCCTCATCGGCGACCGTGGAACTCGCCACGCGCGTCTCCAGGTGGCAGGTCAGCAGGTAGTCGGCGGAGAGAACGTGCGCGCCGTCTTGGAACTCGCCGCCGACGTACAGGAGCTCCCCGACGATCTGCAGGCTGGTTACGTTGCCGTTGAACGCCGGCTCCGTCGGATCGGAGTCGATGCAGGCCGGCTCCCAGCTGTCGCCGTCCCAGACCGCGAGGTTGTTGGCATCCTCGTTCGCGTGCGTGAACGTGCCGCCGGCGTAGACCTCGCCGTCGAAGACCGCGATGGCGTCGACCTGGCCGTTTGTGATCTGCGAGGTCGACGAGCTGACGGCGCTCCAGCTGCTGCCGTTCCACTTCGCGATGCGATCGGCGTTGAGCACTCCGCCGGCGTCCGTGAACGCTCCGCCGACGTACAGCAACCCGTCAGGGGTCGCCTCCAACGCGTTGGCGACGGCGTCGAGCGAATCGCCCCCGGCGTGGCTGCCGGTGCCGAGATGGTCCCAGCCGCCGGGCCCGGCCGCCGTCGCCAACGTCGCGAGCACGCCGATGGTCAGCGCCGAGACTGCGAGGACGCGCAGGCCGCGCGTCGAGATGTGCCGTCCCATGAAGGTGATCCGTTCCCGCATCGACCCTACGCCTTGTGGGGTCAGGAGTCCATCAGCCACTCCGTCTTCATCTCGGCCACGGGCTGGATGCTCGTCAGCTCGTGCCCGTTGAACGTCTGCGTGGGCGTCTCGGTCGCGAGGTCGACGGCCGTCTCGAACACGAGCGGCTCCATGCTCACGCCTCCCCGTCGTAGTAGTCGACGCCGGACGACCGCCGCGACATGAGCCGGTCGTGCGGCGTGGTGGCGAGCAGCTTGTCGCTGTCGGGATAGACGGCGACCGAGTAGTCGGGCTTCGGCGAGATCATCAGCACCCGCACCACCGCCGAGCCGCGGTTCGTGACCTTGTGCGCGCCCTCCGGCCCGGGCGGGAACGCGACGATCTCCCACTGCCCCAGCTCTTCCTCGCCGGCCGGCGTCCGGACGACCACCGTCCCGTCGAGCGGCATCAGCCACTCCTCCTCGGGCCACTCGTAGTGATAGGGGCAGATGCTCTGCCCCGGGGGCAGCTCGTAGACCGAGCCGCCGAGCTGCGCCGCGCCGATCTTCGGCCCGAAGCGATCCATTCCCGCGCGGTAGCCCTCGGGGTCGCTGTCGTCGTACTCGGGCGAGGCAGCCAGGAGGTTGAAGCGTTCCATGACCCCGAGTATCTAACGTGGAGGCCGCCGATGGCCTTCTACGTCACCACCCCGATCTACTACGTCAACGCCGCGCCCCACCTCGGGCACGCGTACACGACGATCGGCGCCGACATCCTCGCCCGCCACATGCGGCAGCGCGGCGAGGACGTCTTCTTCCTCACCGGCACCGACGAGCACGGCGAGCCGGTCGCCCAGGCGGCCGAGCGCGAGGGCGTCACGCCCAAGGAGCTCGCCGACCGCAACGCCGCCCGCTTCCAGGACCTGATGCCGCGCATCAACGCGAGCATCGACTTCTTCATCCGCACCTCCGACCCGCGCCACGGCAAGCGGGTCCAGGAGGTCATGCAGCGCATCTACGACAACGGCCACGTCTACAAGGGCATGTACGAGGGCTGGTACTGCCCCCGCTGCGCGGACTTCAAGACCGACGCCGAGATCGGGCCGGAGAACACCTGCCCGATCCACCGCATCCCGCTCGACCGCGAGCGCGAGGAGAACTGGTTCTTCCGCCTCTCGTCCTTCCAGGAGCAGCTCGAGCAGCTCTACGACGGGCAGTCCGACTTCGTGCTCCCGCGCGTGCGCTTCAACGAGGCGCGCTCGTTCATCGCCGGCGGGCTCCAGGACGTCTCTCTCAGCCGCGCGAAGCTCGACTGGGGCGTGCCCGTCCCCTGGGATCCCGAGCACGTCTTCTACGTCTGGTTCGACGCGCTCCTCAACTACTACACGGCGCTCTCCTTCGCCCACGACGGGCAGGACGAGACGGAGGTCTTCTGGCCCGCCGACTTCCACGTCATCGGCAAGGACATCCTCAAGTTCCACGCGGTCTTCTGGCCGGCGATGCTGCTCGCCGCCGACATCCCGCTGCCCGAGCACCTCTTCATCCACGGCTTCCTGCTGATGAAGGACGCGTCGGGCGAGGAGCACAAGATGTCCAAGTCGCTGGGCAACGTGCTCGACCCGTTCGAGGTGATGGACCAGTTCGGCACCGAC
This sequence comes from uncultured Solirubrobacteraceae bacterium, assembly GCA_963811595.1. Classification (GTDB taxonomy): domain Bacteria; phylum Actinomycetota; class Thermoleophilia; order Solirubrobacterales; family Solirubrobacteraceae; genus DASQFQ01. The sequence goes on along the minus strand of CAWERW010000015.1, from coordinate 487,953 downwards.
GCGCTCCGGTACTACTGCTTCCGCGAGGTCTCCTTCGGGCTCGACGGCTCCGTCTCGACGACCACGTTCGCCGAGCGCTACACGTCCGAGCTCGCCAACGAGTACGGCAACCTCGCCAGCCGCACGCTGAACATGATCGGCCGCTACTGCGACGGCGCGGTGCCGGACGTCGACGTCGACCCGGAGCTGCGCGGCGACTTCGACGGGCTCGCCGCCGAGGTGTGCGAGCTGCTCGACCGCGCCGAGATCACGCAGGCGCTCGACCGCATCTGGGCGCGCGTGCGGCGGCTCAACCGCTACGTCGAGGAGAAGGCGCCGTGGAAGCTCGCCAAGGACCCCGGCGCCGCGGCCGAGCTGCAGACCACGCTGCGCTCGCTCGCCGAGGGCCTGCGCATGCTGACCGTGCTGCTCTCGCCTTACATGCCCGAGTCGACGGGCAAGCTGCTGGCCGCGCTCGGCGACGAGCGGCTCGAGCTGAGCGCCGCCGCGTTCGGCGAGAGCCCCGGCGGCGCGCCGGTGGGCGAGCTGCCGCAACTCTTCCCCAAGCCACAGTGATCGACTCGCACACCCACCTCGACCACGGCCCCGCGCCCGAGGACGAGCTGGTGGCCGCGGCACGCCAGGTGGGCGTCAACCGGATCCTCACGATCGGGATGGACTCGGCGGGCTGCCGCGCGGCGCTCGCCGCCGCCGAGCGCTTCGACGAGGTCTTCGCCGCGGTCGGCCGGCACCCGAACTCGGCGCACGGCTTCGACGACGCCGCGGCGGAGGAGCTCGCCGAGCTCGCGCAGGAGCCGCTCTGCCGGGCGGTCGGGGAGACCGGGCTCGACTACTACCGCGACCGCGCGCCGCGCGAGGACCAGGAGCGCGCGTTCCTCGCCCAGATCGAGGTCGCCCGCGCGGCCGGCAAGCCGCTCGTCATCCACACGCGCGCGGCCGACGACGACACCGTCAACACGCTCGCGACCCGCGCCCAGGGCGTCGAGGTCGTCATGCACTGCTTCTCGATGCCCGACCGGCTCGACGAGTGCCTCGAGCGCGGCTGGTGGATCTCGTTCGCCGGCAACGTCACCTACCCGAAGTCGACCGAGCTCGCCGACGCCGCCGTGCGCGTCCCGCTCGACCGCCTGCTCGTCGAGACCGACGCGCCCTACCTGACCCCGCAGGCGGTCCGCAAGCACCGCAACCAGAGCGCGTACGTCGTCTACACCGCGGAGTTCATCGCCGAGGCCCGCGGCATCGACTACCGGGAGCTCGAGCAGGCGGTCGAGGCCAACGCCGCGCGCCTGTTCGGCTGGTGAGCGAGCTTCCGGCGCAGCCCAGCCTGCGCCGCATGAAGGCGTTCGGGATCCGCCCCAACCGCGACCTGGGGCAGAACTTCCTGATCGACTCGAACCTGCTGGGGGTCATCGGCCTCCAGGCCGAGCTGACCCCCGAGGACGTCGTGCTCGAGGTCGGCGGCGGGCTCGGGGTGCTGAGCGAGTACCTGGCGGAGCGCGTGGCGCACGTGCACGTGGTCGAGGTGGACCCGCGGCTCGAGCCGGCGCTGCGCGACGCCCTCGACCCGCACCCGAACTCGACGCTGCACTTCGGCGACGCGGTGCGGCTCGACCTGCTGGGTCTGGAGCCGGCGCCGACGAAGGTCGTCGCGAACCTCCCCTACGGCGTCGCCGCGACCGTGATCCTGCGGGTCGTCGAGGAGCTGCCCGGCGTGACGACGCAGGTGGCGATGGTGCAGCGCGAGGTGGGGGAGCGGCTCGCGGCCAAGCCGGGCAGCTCCGCCTACGGCGCGACGTCGGTGCTCGCGCAGCTCGCGTGCGACGTGCGCGTCCTGCGGCCCGTGTCGCGCAACGTCTTCCACCCGGTGCCGAACGTCGACTCCGTGCTCGTCGGCCTGCGCCGCACCGGCCCGCCGCCCGACCCGGCGCTGCGCGCGCTCGTCAGCGCCGGCTTCGCGCACCGCCGCAAGGCGCTGCCCGGCTCGCTGGCGCTGGCGGGCATGGACCGCGACCGGGCGCGGGCGGCGCTCGAGGCGATCGGCCGCCCGCCCGACGCGCGGGCGGAGGTGCTCGCGCCCGGCGAGTGGCGCGCGCTGCACGAGGCGATGCGATGAGGCTGTCCACCCGCGCGCCCGGCAAGGTCAACCTGTGCCTGTTCGTCGGCGAGCCGCGCGCGGACGGGCTGCACCCGCTCGTGTCCGTCGTGCAGGCGCTCTCGCTCGCCGACGACGTGACGCTCGAGCCCGCCGCGGGCGGCGCGGACGAGGTCGTCTGCCCGGGCGTCGAGGGCCCGAACCTCGCGGGCCGCGCGCTGCAGCTGTTCCGCGAGGCGACGGGGTGGGACGCGCCGCCGCAGCGGCTCACGATCGTCAAGCGGATCCCCGTCGCGGCCGGCATGGGCGGTGGCTCCTCCGACGCCGCCGCGGCGCTGCGGCTCGCCGCGCACGCGTCCGGGCTGCCCGTGCCGCCGGACCTGGCCATGCGCCTCGGCGCCGACGTGCCCAGCCTGCTGCGCCCCGGGCGGGTGCTGATGACCGGCGCCGGCGAGCACGTGGAGCGCCTGCCGGACCCGGAGCCGCTGGGCGTGCTCGTGCTGCCCGTCGACGCGGAGCTGCGCACCCCCGACGTCTACCGCGAGGCCGACCGCCTCGAGCTCACGCGCTCGCACGCCGAGCTGGCCGAGATCGACCCCGCCGGCCGGATCCACAACGACCTCGAGGACGCGGCCCGCTCGCTCTGCCCCGCAATCGACGACGCGCTCGCCGCCGCCCGCGAAGCCGGCGCCGCGCACGCCATGGTCTCCGGCTCCGGCCCGACCGTGGTCGGCCTCTTCACCGGCCCGGACGGCCCGGCTCGCGCGCGCGCCGCGACCGGCGCGTGGCCGCGTGCCGTCGCGGCCGAGCCCGTGGGCGAGGACTGGGCCCGGGTAAGTCCCGGCTGATGCATCCCTTCCCCCTCGCCGGCGCGGTCGGCCTCGCTGTCTTCCTCGTCGTGCGGCGGCGCAAGCTCGGCAAGGTCGTGCTCGGGCTCGGGGCGCTCGTCGTCGCCTGCCTCGGCCTCTGGGGGTTCGGGGTCGTCGAGCCGCCGAACCTGACGGAGCTGATCGAGGACGTCGGGCAGCGCCTCGGCAAGTGGACCTACCTCCTCGTCGGCGTGCTCGCGTTCGCGGAGACGGGCGCGTTCATCGGGCTGATCGCGCCGGGCGAGACCACGATCCTGATCGGCGGCGTGGTCGCCGGCCAGGGCGAGATCTCGATCTACATCCTGATCGGGCTGGTGTGGGCGTGCGCGGTCGCGGGCGACCTGACCTCCTACATGCTCGGGCGCAAGCTCGGCCGCGGCTTCCTCGAGCGCCACGGCCCGCGGCTGAAGATCACCGAGGAGCGCCTCGTCTACGTCGAGGACTTCTTCGACCGCCGCGGCGGCCTGACGATCCTGATCGGCCGCTTCATCGGGCTCGTGCGCGCGATCGCGCCGTTCATCGCGGGCGCCTCGCGGATGGAGATGCGCAAGTTCCTGCCCTACGACGTGCTCGGCGCCGGTCTGTGGGCGGCGCTGTTCTGCCTGCTCGGCTACTTCTTCTGGCAGTCGCTCGACCGCGTCGAGGCCTACATCGGCCGCGGCGCCGCCGCGCTCACCGGGCTCGTCGTCGTGGGCGGGGCGATCTGGTTCGTGCTGCGCCTGCGTCGCGACGAGAAGTTCCGCGCGCAGGTCCAGCAGCGGCTCGACCGCAGCCCGATGTGGCGGCGCGTGCGCGGGCCGGCGAACTTCATCGCCGACCACGCCCAGTTCGGCCTCGAGCTGACGACGCTGCTCGCGCTGGCCGCCGTCGGCACGTACGTGTTCTTCGGGCTCGCGTGGCTGATCGGGCCGGAGCCGCTCGCGCCGTTCGACCGCGAGGCGTTCGACATCGGCGACACGCTCGCCATGGACGCCGCCATCGACGCGGTCCGCGTCCTCACCCACGTGGGCTCGCTGCCCGTCACCGCGGCCGTCGTCATCGCCACCGCGATCTGGGCAGCGCGTCAGCATCGCGCCCGCGAGGGAGTGGCGCTCGTCGTGGCGCACGCGCTCACGTTCGCGCTCGTCCACATCGCGAAGGACACGGAGGCGCGGGCGCGGCCGAGCGGCCAGTACTCCGACACCGAGGGCCTCGCGTATCCCTCCGGCCACTCCGCCTACGCGGTCGCCTACGTCGCCTGCGCGGTCGTGATGGCCCGCGGCGGCCACCGCTGGTCGACGCGCTTCGCGCTCGTGGCGATCGCGGTCGCGATCGCCGCCGCCGTCGGCGCGAGCCGCATCTACCTGCGCGCGCACTACCTCTCCGACGTGCTCGGCGGCTTCGCGCTCGCGACCGCCGTCTACGCGCTCTGCGGCGTCGTTGCGCTCGTCATCGGGGCGGTGCGTAAAACTGAAGGCGATGAGCAATGACACGCTCACCCTTGTCATCGCCGGGACCGCGGCCGGTATCTCCGTCATCGCCTGGGCGGCGCTCGTGCTCGTGCCGGCGTGGGGGTCGTTCTCGCGCGTCTGGGAGCGGATCGTGGCGATCGTGCTGAGCGTCTACATCCTCGCGGCGTTCGCGATGGCCGGCGCCGGCCTCGGCGCCGCGATCCTCTGGTACTACGACGAAATCTAGGCGAACGCCGGCCCAGAGGGCCGGGTTCGCTATCGGGTGTTCGCCCAGAGGGCGAAACCCGCGGGGGTGCGCGGCTCTAAGCTTAGGGGGATGTCCCAGCCGGCCCGCCAGGTGGCGGCCGCGCCGGACCTCGGTGCTCTCGAGGCCATCACGCAGGCCGTCGAGGGCGGTCTCGGGCTCCCCGAGGTCGTGCGCGCCGCGGCTCGCGCGCTGGAAGCCTCCTTGATCCTGATCGACCGCTCGAGCGGCGTGCTCGCGGTCGCCGCGCGCTCGTCCGCCGACGAGCGCTCGCTGATGGCGGACGCCCCCGGGGTGGAGACGCACGAGCTGCGGGTGGGCGACAACGTCGTCGGCCGCCTGCGCCTGCGCGCCCGCTCGGGCGAGGAGCCGCCGGCCGCGCTGCTGCGGGTCGTGACGACGCTGATCGCCTCCGAGGTCGAGCGCCTGCGCGCGCCCGAGCGTGCGTCGGAGGCGGCGCAGGGCGCGTTCCTGCGCGCGGTGCTCCAGCGCGACGTGACCGACCGCGGCGACCTCGTCGCGCGCGGCGAGGAGCTCGGCATCGACCTCTCCGGCGGCGGCGCCGTGATCGTCGTGCGCGCCCACCACCTGGCGCCGAGCGACGACGACTGGCGCGCCCGCGTGCTCGGCGCCGCCGAGCGCGCCGCCCGCACGAGCGCGCCCGGCTCGCTCGCCGCCGTCATCCCGGCCGCCAGCGAGAGCGCCGGCCAGGTCGTCGTGCTCCTGCCCGAGGCGGAGGACGACGGCGTCCGCCGTGTGGCCGACGCGGTCGCCCGCGAGCTGCAGAGCTCGCTGCACGGCTTCACGTTCGCGGTCGGCCACTCGCGGGTCGCCAACGATCCCGTCGACCTCTACCGCGCGGGCAACGAGGCGCTGCTGGCGGCCAACGTCGCCGAGACCCGGCCCGCCCACATCGACGACCCGCTGCAGGTGCTGGCGTTCGAGGACACCGGCGCCTACCGGCTCCTGCTGCCCGCGATGAGCGAGGACCCCGCCGAGCTCGAGCGCTTCTACATCGAGACCGTGCAGCCCCTCGTCGCGTACGACGCGCAGTACGAGACCGACCTCGTGCAGACGCTCGAGACGTTCCTCGAGTCCGACGGCAACGTGGCCGGCACGGCGCAGAAGCTCTACACCCACCGCCACACGGTCCGCTACCGGCTCGAGCGCGTGCGCGACCTCTCCGGCCTCGACGTCGGCTCGACCGACGGCCGCGAGCGCCTCGGCCTCGGGCTGAAGGCGATGCGCGTGCTCGGCATCGCCTCGCCGCAGGGCCCCGCGAGCGAGGCCGGCGCGGGCGCCGGCCGCGTCCGCCGCGGCACCAAGGACCGATGATCACCGACCCCCGGCTCTCCGACGTCGCCGAGCAGCTGGAGACGACGGGCGGTGCCGCGGAGGTCTACGACGGCGAGTGGCGGCTCGTCTACCTCACGAGCCAGTTCCGCTTCTTCGCCGGCGACCGCTCGATGGAGGAGCTCGGCCTCGGCCGGCACGCGATCGCCATCCGCGCGGCGGAGCTGCACGGCATGGTCCCCGACGAGGACTCGCTGCGCTGGCTGCGGACCAACATCCCGCTGATGGCCCACGCGACGCCGGGCGGCGCCGACGCGATCCGCGCGCTGCTGCCCGACGAGCTCGACCGCGCGCTCGGCCCGCTCGAGCCGCAGGAGCCGAAGGCACTGTGGTGGGCGGAGCTGACCTACCTCCAGCCGGGCCTCCCGCCGGCCCAGACGCGCTGCCTCACGTTCGCGCTGCCCGACGAGGTGGGCTGGGTGATCCTCTACCTGCCCGCCGCGCCCGCCAGCATCGTCTCGCTGATCACGCGCGGCAACCAGGGCATGTTCGCCCGCATGGCGGAGCTGCTGCAGCCGGCCCGCCACGAGACCGCGATCCTGTTCGCCGACATCCAGGCCTCGGGCGACCTCGCCCGCCACCTCTCCTCCCAGCGCTGGTTCGAGCTCATCCGCGACTTCTCGACCGAGGCCGACCACGCCGCCATCTCGCGCGCCGGGATCGTCGGCCGCCACGCGGGCGACGGCATGACCGCGTTCTTCCTCGCCGAGCACGCGGGCTCGCGCGCCGAGGCGTGCGCGGCCGCGCTCGACGCCGGGCGCGAGATCGTCGACTGGCGCCCGACCGGGATGGCGCGCGGCGAGCTCAGGATCAACGCCGGCGTGCACTGGGGCGGCGCGCTCTACCTCGGCCAGGTCGTCACCGGCGGCCGGCTCGAGGTGACCGCGCTCGGCGACGAGGTCAACGAGTGCGCGCGCATCCAGCAGACCGCGCGCGACGGCGTGCTGCTCGCCTCCAAGCCGCTCGTCGAGCGGCTCGACCCCGAGCACGCGCAGGACTTCGGGCTCGACCCGCTCACGATCACCTACCGCACGGTCGGCGAGCTCCCCGGCGTGACGGAGAAGGCGGTGCGCGACGCCGGCGGCGTGCCGGTCGTCAGCGTTCCGCCGCGCCGGTAGCCTGCCGCCCGTGGCGCTGGGGATCATCACCGGCTCGGGCACGTACTCGCTCCCCGGCTTCGAGGGCACCGGCCCCGAGCCCGTGGCCACCGAGTGGGGCGACGCGCTCGTCTCGCGCGGCACGTTCGCGGGCGTCGAGGTGCTGCACGTCTCGCGCCACGGCGAGGGCCACGTGCGGCTCTCCAACCACGTCACGCATCAGGCCAACCTCGCCGCGCTGCAGCAGCTCGGCGCGGCCGGGGTGCTCGCGGTCACGGTCTGCGGGGCGGTCGACCCGGGCGTCGAGCTCGGCTCGCTGATCTGCTTCGACGACCTCCACTTCCTCGCCAACCGGCTCCCCGACGGCTCGCTGTGCACGTTCCACCAGCAGTCCGGCCATCACGACCGCGGCCACTGGATCTACGACGACCCCTACTCGCCGCCGCTGCGCGCGGCGCTGCTCGCGGGCGCGGCGGAGGCGGGCGTGACGATGCGCGACGGCGGCTGCTACGGGCACGTCGACGGCCCGCGCTTCAACACGAAGGCGGAGATCCGCGGGCTCGCCGCCGCCGGCGTGACGGCGGTCTCGCAGACGGCCGGGCCGGAGACCGTGCTCGCGGGGGAGGCGGAGCTGCCGTTCGCGCTGATCGGCTACGCGACGGACTACGCCAACGGGGTACAGCCGGAGCCGACGCCGGTCGAGCGGCTGCTCGAGCTGATCGCGGCGAGCACGGAGTCGTTCGCGCGCGTGCTGGGCGCGGCCGTCCCGAAGGTCGACGAGGCCGCGCTCGCGCCGGCCGGGATCGTCTACCGGTTCCACCGCTCCGGCTGACCGCGCCCGGCAGCTTCTGCCACCCGGGCCGGAAAAGGTCAGCTACTTTGGGTCGATGGCCTCATCCGACTCACGCTTCTGGCACCCGTTCGCGGACATGCACGCCACCCGCTCCGCCGAGCTGACGATCGTCAGCGGGGAGGGGGTCCACGTCACCGACGAGGAGGGCCGCCGCTACTTCGACGGCACCGCGAGCCTGTGGAACGTCAACGTGGGTCACGGCCGCACCGAGCTCGCCGACGCCGCCGCGGCGCAGATGCGCGAGCTCGCGAGCTACTCCGCGTTCGGCTCCTTCTCGAACCCGCGGGCGCGCGAGCTGACCGACCGGCTGGCCGCGCTCGCGCCGGTCGACGACGCGAAGGTCTTCCTCACCAGCGGCGGCGGCGACTCGATCGACACCGCGGCCAAGCTCGCGCGGCGCTACTTCGCCGCCACCGGGCGGCCGGAGCGCGTCCACCTGATCTCGCGCAGCCAGGGCTACCACGGCACGCACGGCCTCGGCACGAGCCTCGGCGGCATCGCCGCCAACCGCGAGGCCGTCGGCCCGCTCGATCCCCACTCCTCGCAGGTGCCGCACGACTCGCTCGAGGCGCTCGAGGCCGAGATCGAGCGCGTCGGCGCCGACCGCGTGGCGGCCGTGTTCGTCGAGCCGGTGATCGGCGCGGGCGGCGTGCACCCGCCGCGGCCCGGCTACCTGGAGGCGGTCGAGGCGCTGTGCAAGCGCACCGGCGTGCTGCTCGTGATCGACGCGGTGATCGCCGGCTTCGGGCGGCTCGGCGAATGGTTCGGGCCCGAGCGCTGGGGCATGCGGCCCGACATGATCGTGTTCGCCAAGGGCGTCACGAGCGGCTACCTGCCGCTCGGCGGCACCGTCATCAGCGGCACGATCGCGTCGCCGTTCTGGGACGAGCCGAACCCGCCGTGGTTCCGCCACGGGCCGACCTACGCCGGCCACCCGACGAGCTGCGCGGTCGCGCTGGCCAACCTCGACATCATCGAGCGCGAGGGCCTGCTGGCCCGTGGGCTGGAGCTCGAGGCCGACCTCGAGGCGGTGCTGCGGCCGCTCGAGTCGCACGCGCTCGTGGGCGAGGTGCGGGCAGGCACCGGCGCGCTCGCCGCCGTCGCGCTCTCGACCGACGCGCTCGCGCGCGAGCCGAAGGCGCCGATGCGCGTGTGGACCGAGTGCCGCGACCGCGGCGTGCTCGTGCGCCCGCTCGGCGACGCCGTCGGCATGTCGCCGGCGCTGATCGCGACGCGCGACGACATCGAAGGCGCGGCGAGCGTGATCGCCGCGGCCCTCGACGCCGTCGCCAGCGAGCTCGGCGTGACCGCCGCCGCCTAGCTCGAGACCGGGGTCGGCACGAGGAAGGCGACGAGGCGGTCGTCGTGCCGGTGACGGCCGCGCTTGCCGTCACGGGTCATCACGACCCGCGTCACGCCGCCGAAGTCCTCGGTCTCGACGTCCCACTTGCGCAGCCGCCACGGCCGCTCGCCGGTCGACCACAGCGTCGCCAGCCGGCGCGCCTTGCGGCAGCGCATGCCGCGGCCGGCCGCCCGGACGTCGGTCGGCCCGCCGGCGGCGACGTCGCCGCAGCGGCGGTCCGTGTCGGGAGCGGGGATCGGCTGCCAGTCGGGCGACTCGTCACGGCCCGTGTAGTCGGTGAGCGTGCGCAGGTGCACGCCCGCCGCGGTCATGACGTTGATGTCGACCGTGAGGTTGGTCGGCCCGCTCGAGTAGGCGAGCATCGTGCCGTCGGGCGACCACGCCGGGCCCTCGTCGTGGGCCGTGTTGTCGGTGAGCTTGACGGGATGGCTCCCGTCGGCGTTCATGACCCAGATCTCCATGTCGTTGCCCGGGTTGGTGTCGAGCACGTTGACGTTGGACTCGAACGCGATCTTCGTGCCGTCCGGCGACCACGCGGGGGCGGAGTCGAACGTTCCCGGGAAGTCGAACAGGGTCGTCACGGGCCCCCCGGCGGGGGATTGCGTCTCGATCGCCCGGTCCGTGTCGCCGGTCGGCGACTTGACGCTGGCAAACATGAGGCGCGTCCCGTCTGGCGAGACGCTGGGATAGAACTGGTGGCCCGGCGGGTCGTCGGGCACCCGCAGCTGGTCCGTGCCGTCGGGGTTCATCGTCCACATCTCCGACAGGCGGGGCCGGCTGCGGCGGAACAGCATGCGGCTGCGGTCCGGGAACCAGGTCGGCTGGCTGGAGGCCTCGCCGTCGGGCGAGAACGTCAGCCGCGTGTGGCCGGTGCCGGCGGCGGTCATCCGCGACACCTCGAAGTTGGTCGTCATCAGCGGCTTGCGGATGCGGTAGGCGATGTCGCGGCCGTCGGGCGCCCAGTCGGACTGGGCGTCGTCCTCCGGATTGGTCGTCAGCTGCCGCAGGTCGCTGCCGTCGTGGTTGATGCTGAAGATGTCCCCGACATTGCCCGCCGGACTGGTGCGGAAGCTGGAGAACGCGATGCGGCCGTTGAAGACGTCCGCCTGCGCGGCCGTCGGCACGGCCAGGATCGAGCCCGCCGCGAGCGCGGCGAGTGCGCGAGACCTCATGGCAACCCCCTTGGGGTCTGGAGAATGGAACCACTCTCTCGAACGGCTCTGGTGAGGAGGGGTTGCGCGCTTTGCGCTAGCGGCGCTTGCGCACGACGCGCACGGTGGCCGTCGCGCGGCCGGAGATCCGCAGGTCGGCGTCGCGATAGGCGCGCGTGCGCACGCCGCCGGCGCGCAGGCGCACGCCGTCGTAGCGGCCGAGGTCCTCGATCCGCTCGGCGAGCTGTTCGATCGTGCGCGGGCCGTAGCGCCCGGCGGAGTCGCCCTCGTCGTCGCCGCCGATCGTGATCGTCTCGACGAGCGCGCCGAACAGGTCGGAGTCGGGGTCGTCGACGTCGCGGCCCAGGAACGTCAGCGAGCGCCGGCCGCGGTCGAGCCCGCTCGGGATGCGCAGGCGGAACGTGCGGGTGATGCGCGGGCCGCGGACGACCTGCAGGTGCAGGCGCGCGCGGACGCGGCGGCCGGGCCGCACGCGCCGCGGCAGCTCGACGGAGCGGATGAACGCCTGGCGCAGGCCGCGCTGCAGCTTGACGCGGGCCGCGAGCTCGGTGACGTGGAGCGCGCGCGGCTTGTACTCGTCGAGCTCCGTGATCGCCGACAGCGCGTCGGAGGCGCCGCCCGCGGCGACGATGTTGGCGCCCGCCTCGGGGTCGGACGGCGCGATCGCGGAGACGTAGCGGTTGCAGAAGCGCAGCGGGCGCTTGCGCTCGCGCAGCCTGATCTGGATGCAGACCGTGCCGCTCAGCTTGCCGGGGGCGCTGCGCAGGATCGCCGAGGCGCCCTGGGCGATCGCGAGCGGCGCCACGAAGCTGAGCGCGGAGCCGCCGGTCGGCGTGCCGGCGTCGGTCTCGTCGACGACCTGCGAGCCCAGCACGGCGCGTTCTCCCGTGTCCTCGTCGTGGCTGAAGACGCGCACGGGGATGGTGGGCGGGGTCGCGCCGGAGCGGCCGACGACCGCCGCGGTGGCGTCGTTGGAGATCGTTCCGAGGTCGTGCCCGACGGCGGCGAGCTTGTAGGTCGAGCCGGTGTCGTCGCCGGCGTTGGGGTTCGAGATGACCGTGTAGACGTAGGCGTCCTGGAGCAGCAGCGCGCGCAGGCCGGAGTTCTCGAACGGGTGGCCGAAGCCCCACACGCGGTCGCCGTCGACGTAGGCCACTGTGCCGACCGCGCCGACGGCGAGGTCACCGGAGGAGTAGCCGACGCTCATCGCCGAGCCGGGACGCGGCGGGCTCGCGGGGAACGGGGTCAGCGGCATCGCGGGGGCGGCGAGGACCTGGCGGCGCCGGCTCGTGCTGCCCGCGCGGGTCAGGGCGGCGGCGAGCCCGCGGTCGAGGCCTGAGACGGTCAGCGGCGCCGCGAGCGGCAGCACACGCCCGACCCGTGAGCTGCGCGCGACCGGCTTGCCGCGCGGCGCGTCGGGCGGGTTGGCCAGGATCTCCTCGATCGGCGTGGCGAGCACGGTCTTGCCGCCGTACTCGCCGATCGACTCCGAGATCGCGCCGGCGTTGCGCCCGTCGCAGTAGATCGGCGAGCCGGAGAAGCCGGGGCCGACGCCGGTGCGGTCGACCGCCTCGCCGGCCAGGCGGACGAGGATCCGCGGCCCGTCGTTGGCCGACGCGTCGCCGGAGACGACGTCGACGATCTCGGCGTCGAACGCGCTGATCTCCGTCCCGCGGATGACCGAGTAGGCCGTGCAGCGCATGCCGGCGCGCAGCTCCGACAGCGGCATGATCGGATCGCCGGCGTGGGCGATGCCCGGAGCGGAACCCGCGAGGAGGGCCGCCCCGAGGGCGGCGGCGAGGAGGCGGGCGCGCATCAGCGGCGCTGACTGTAGCGCCGGAATCCGGTCGCCAGGGCCGGTAGCCCCTGGCGGGACGGGCGGATCAGGTGACGGCGTCGAAGGCCTCCGCGTACGTCACGACGCCGCGTGCCGCCTGGTCGTAGGCGGGCAGCAGGTGCACCATCCACGCCTCGGACGGCACCTCCCACGGCGCGAGCACGCCGTACTCGGCGGCCGGCACGAAGCCGAAGCGCGGGTAGTACTCGGGGTGGCCCAGCACGACGACGAGCGGGAACGGCGTGTCGGCCGCGCGGCGCAGCGACGCCTCGACCAGCCGCGAGCCCACCCCGGCGCGCTGGCGCTCGGGCAGCACCGCCATCGGGGCGAGCGCGAGCACCTCGTGCCCGGAGGCGAGCCGCGCGCGGCTGTAGAAGACGTGGCCGGCGACGGTCTCGCCCTCGATCGCCACGAGGCACAGCTCCGGCACGTGAGCGCCGTCCGCCCGCAGCGCCTCGACCAGCTCCGCCTCGCCCGAGTCCGCCCCGAACGCGCGCTCGTGGACGGCGCGCGCGCCGTCGGCGTCCTCCGGCCGCTCGGGGCGGATCGTCGCCATAGACTCGCCTCCATGGTGACGCCTGAGCACGTCCAGCGCTGGTGCGAGGACTACATCGCGGCGTGGCGCAGCTACGAACCCGCGGCCATCCGCGCCCTCTTCACCGACGACGCGCGCTACGCCTACGAGCCCTACAGCACACCGCTCGAAGGCGCCGACGCGATCCTCGAGTCGTGGGTCGCGGAGCCCGACGAGCCGGGTTCGTGGCAGGCCAGCTACGCGCCCGCGCTGATCGACGGCGACCGCGCGATCGCGAAGGGCGAGACGCGCTACGCCAGCGGCAAGGTCTTCTCCAACCTCTACGAGCTGGAGTTCGCCGCCGACGGCCGCTGCTCGAGCTTCGTGGAGTGGTACGTCCTGCACAAGCAGGACTGAGCCTCACACGGCCTCCAGCTCCGTCTCGTACCACCGAACCCACTTCCGCACCGCGTTGTCGGACACGCCGTACTTGCGCCCGACCGCAGCCCAGCTCGTCTCCCGGATCTCGCGCAACAGCTGCTTGTAGGGCGGCCGCTCGACTCGTCTCGTCGCCAGCGCCGCCTCGAGGCTGGCCGCCGACCGACCCCCGCAACTGTGCGAGCAGTGCCGCTGACCGGGGGACGCGGCGCGGAACGCCTCATCGCAGACCACACAGGCACGGAGGAGGCGCTTGTTGCGCCCGCAGTGCGTGTCGAGCGTGGCCGCGCAGTTCGGGCACACGATCCGGAGATTCTCGATCCGGTTGTCGGTACCGACTCCGTTCACGTGATCGAGGATCAGCGACATCTGGCGACCGCGCCAGAGCTCCGTCTGGCCACACATCTCGCACTCGCGGCGCTTGATGCCGGCCGCGTAGAGGCGCTTCTTGAGATGGCTGCGGCTGAACGACGAGTCCTCGACGAGGATCGCTTCGAGCGGGACCGGCTCGCGCACGAGCGCTGCGCGGCGAGCCGCGGCGGGATCGAAGTGGCCGACCGGGATGTGCCACACCTCCGTGGCGTATCGGCGGAGCGTCTTCCAATTGCCTCCGGCCGCGCGCATGCCGAGGCGGCGCAGCGCTTCGGCGTAGGACAGTGACGCGGCAATTGCTTCCCGGGCCTGACTTTCGGAGTAGCTCGGTCCACCTCGTGACACGAACACATGTTCGCATCCAGGTCGGACGAGGTCCGAGGACTGGGGGGCCCGGACTTGAACCGGGACTCGGGCTTCCAAAGAGCCCTGTGCTGCCGATTACACCACCCCCCAAAGGCTCCGCGTGCCGCCCGATACTACGATGCGACGGTGCCCGCTCCCACCGTGCTGATCCTCGCCGCCGGCGAGGGCACGCGCATGAAGTCCGCGACTCCGAAGGTGCTGCATCCGCTCTGCGGGCGGCCGATGATCGAATGGCCGATCGCGGCCGCGCGCGAGGCCGGCGCCGGGCGGGTCGTCGTCGTCGACGGCCCGGAGCGACCGCTCGACGGCGCGCTGCCCGAGGGCGTCGAGATCGCCATCCAGCAGGAGCCCAACGGCACCGGCGACGCCGTCCGCTCCGCCGCTGACCACATCGGCGAGGACGACACCGTCCTCGTCCTCTACGGCGACGTCCCGCTCATCACCGCCGACGCGATCACGGCGCTCGCGCGCGCCCACGAGGAGAGCGGCGCCGCGGCCACGATGGCGACGATGGAGCTCGAAGACCCCAGCGGCTACGGGCGCGTGGTGCGCGCGTCCGACGGCAGCGTCGAGCGCGTGGTGGAGACGAAGAAGCCCGGCGACGCCACGCCGGAGGAGGAGGCGATCCGCGAGGTCAACACGGGCATCTACGCGTTCCGCGGCGGCGACCTGCTCGGCGCGCTCGGCTCGCTGACCTCCGACAACGCGCAGGGCGAGCTCTACCTCCCTGACGTTCTGCCGCTGCTGCGCGCCGGCGGCAAGGACGTCGGCGCCCACGTCGTCACCGACGCGACGCTCACGCTCGGCGTCAACAGCCGCGTCGAGCTCGCCCACGTCCGCCGGCTCGCCCAGGAGCGGATCCACCGCGCCCACGGGCTCGCCGGGGTCACGATCGTCGACCCGGCCTCGACGCTGATCGACGCGGGCGTCGAGATCGGCCGCGACACGATCGTCGAGCCCGGCACGTTCCTGCGCGGCGCGACGCGCATCGGCGAGCGCTGCGAGATCGGCCCGCTGACGACGCTGATCGACACGACGGCCGGCGACGACACCCGGATCGTCCACTCCTACCTGCAGGAGGCCGAGCTCGGCAGCGGCGTCTCCGTCGGCCCGTTCGCCTACCTGCGGCCCAAGGCCCATCTGCACGACGGCGCCAAGGCCGGCACGTTCGTGGAGATCAAGAACTCCCAGGTCGGCGAGGGCACGAAGGTGCCGCACCTCTCCTACATCGGCGACGCCGACATCGGCGCGGGCTCCAACGTCGGCGCCGGCACGATCACCGCCAACTACGACGGCGCCAACAAGCACCGCACCACGATCGGGGCGGGCGTCAAGGTCAGCGTTCACACCTCGTTCGTCGCCCCCGTCAAGGTCGGCGACGGCGCCTACACCGGCGCCGGCTCGGTGATCACCGACGATGTCCCTCCCGGCGCGTTGGGGATCGCGCGCGAGCGACAGCGCAACATCGAGGGCTACGCCGAGCGCGCTCCTCGCAAAGAGCGGTGACCGTCGACGCTACGTCGGCACCCGCGCGTACACTCCGCTCTGCGGTGAGCGCGCTGGACTCACACCCCCTCCCGGCCACCTCGCTGGAGCTTGCGTACGGCAAGCGGCTGATGCTGTTCTCGGGCCGCGCGAACCCCGGGCTGGCGGCGCGCATCGGGAGCAAGCTGGGGGTCGATCTCGGCGGCGTGACGCTCAAGACGTTCGCCGACGGCGAGGTCTACTGCCGCTACCAGGAGTCGATCCGCGGCGCCGACGTCTTCATCGTCCAGCCGACGTGCGGCAACTCCGCCACCGGCATGACGCCGAACGACTCGCTGATGGAGCTGCTGCTGATGATCGACGCGGCGGTCGGCGCCTCCGCCCACCGCGTGATCGCCGTGTCGCCGTGGTTCGGCTACTCGCGCCAGGACAAGAAGTCGTCCCCGCGCGAGCCGATCTCCGCCCGCCTCGTGGCCCGCGCGCTCGAGTCGGCGGGCGCCGACCGCGTGCTGACGATGGACCTCCACGCGGGCCAGATCCAGGGCTTCTTCTCCAAGCCGGTCGACCACATGACCGCGCTGTTCATGCTCACGCAGTACTTCTCCGACCTGGGGCTCGAGGACCTCGTGGTCGTCTCGCCCGACGCCGGCCGCGTGAAGCTGGCCAAGAACTTCGCGTCGAAGATCGGGGCCGAGCTGGCGATCCTCAACAAGGAGCGCCCCGCCCAGCAGGTCGCCGAGATCGGCTACGTCATCGGCGAGGTCGCCGGCAAGACCGCCGTCATCGTCGACGACATGATCGGCACCGCCGGCACGCTCAAGGCAGCCGCCCAGACCGTGATCGACGAGGGCGCCGCGCGCGTCTACGCCGCCGCCACCCACGCGGTGTTCAGCGAGGGCACGTACGAGAACCTCGCGTCGGCGAACTTCGAGCAGATCGTCGTCACCGACACGATCCCGACGCTCCCCGGCGCGCCGGACAACGTCCGCGTCCTCTCCTGCGCCGACCTGCTCACGGACTCGATCCGCCGCATCTTCACCGACGACTCCGTGTCCGAGGTGTTCGGCGGCGAGAACCAGCTCTTCTGAGCGCCGCGCGCCTGCAGGAGCTGCTCGGGCTCGACGACGACGAGCTGCTGGTCGTGCTCGACGCCGACCCGCTCGAGGTCGTCGGCGGCGATCTCGACCACCGGCCCGAGCTGCCGATCCTGCTCGACCTGCTGGCCGAGGCGGAGGAGCAGGCCGGCGCGCCCGTGCTGCGGCGCTGGGTGCGCCGCGAGGGTCCCGCCGGCCGCCCGCTCGACGCACTGCTCCAGCGCGACTTCGGCCGCTTCGAGGACCAGCTCGCCACGCTGGCCGAGCGCGGCTTCGTGCTCCGCGGCGGAGGTTGAGTTAGGGTCGCGGCATGGAGCTCCCGGTCGCCGCGGCGCGCCCGCCGGCACTCGACGCGCCGACGCTCTCCCACGCGTTCCAGCTGACCGTCGCCGAGCGCCCCGACGACGTCGCGCTGCGCACCCCCGGGGACGGCGTCGCGATCACGTGGCGCGAGTACGCCGAACGGGTCGAGGCGATCGCCGGCGGGCTCGCGGCGCTCGGCGTCGAGCGCGGCGACACGGTCGGGCTGATGCTGGTCAACCGCCCCGAGTTCCACCTCGTCGACACCGCCGTGCTGCACCTCGGCGCGGTGCCGTTCTCGGTCTACAGCACGAGCACGCCCGAGCAGGCCGCCCACCAGTTCCGCAACGCCGGGTGCCGTGTGGTCGTCACCGAGCGCCACTTCCTGGAGACCGTGCAGGCCGCCCGCCGCCACGCCCCGCAGGTCGCGCACCTCGTCCAGCTCGACGGCGCCGACGACCACATCATCAGCCTCGCCGAGCTCGAGGGCACCGGCTCGAGCGCCTTCCGCTTCGCCGAGACCTGGCGGGCGGTGGGGCGGGACGACCTCGCCGCGATCATCTACACGTCGGGCACGACCGGCCCGCCGAAGGGCGTCGAGCTCACGCACGCCAACGCGCTGGCCGAGTGCCGCGCGTGGTGGGAGCGCTACCCGGTGACGCCGGGCGGGCGGGCGATCTCCTACCTGCCCACCGCCCACGTCGTCGACCGCTGGTCGAGCCACTGGGGCGCCTCGCTGACGCTCGGCTTCACGATCACGTCGGTCGCCGACCTGCGCACGGTGATCTTCCAGCTCCCCGGCGTGCGGCCGACGATCTTCGGCGCGGTGCCGCGGATCTGGGAGAAGCTGCACGACGCGGTCCAGGGGATCGGAGAGGACGCGGCCGCGCGAATCGGGCTCGACGCCGCCGAGCACCTGGGCGGCGGCGCCGCCCCGATGCCGATCGACGTCCTGCGCTCGTTCGAGGCGCTCGGGCTCCCGATCGCCGAGGCGTGGGGGATGTCGGAGACCGCGGGCGCGACGATCGCGAACCCGCCCGACGCGATCCGCGCCGGCACGTGCGGGACCGCGCTGCCGGGCGTCGAAATCGATCTCGCCGCCGACGGCGAGCTGCTCGTCCGCGGCCCGACCGTGATGCGCGGCTACCGCGACGACCCCGCCGCCACCGCCGAAGCGATCGACGCCGACGGCTGGCTGCACACCGGCGACGTCGCCCACGTCGCCGACGGCTACGTCGCGATCGTCGACCGCAAGAAGGAGCTCATCGTCACCGCGGGCGGCAAGAACCTCTCCCCGGCGAACATCGAGACCCGGCTCGTGGCGGCCTCGCCGCTGATCGGCCACGCCGCCGCGATCGGCGACCGCCGCGCCTACGTGACCGCGCTGATCGCGCTCGACCCCGACGCCGCGGTCGAGTTCGCGACCGGGCACGGCCTCGACGACGCGTCGGTCACGGCGCTCAGCACCCACCCCGAGGTGCGCTCCGCGATCGCGGCCGCGGTGGAGGCGGCCAACGCCGGGCTCGGGCGCGTCGAGCGGGTCAAGCGCTTCGCGATCCTGCCGGCCGAGTGGCAGCCGGGCGGCGAGGAGCTGACCCCGACGCTGAAGCTCAAGCGGCGCGCGATCGCGCTGCGCTACGCGGCCGAGATCGAGGAGCTCTACGCGTCCGGGTCCGGGCGCTTCTCGCCCGGCCAGGCGCCGGTCAGGTAGTACCAGCCCTTGGCGCCGTAGCGGTCGACCAAGGCGCGAGAGGTCTTGAACGCGATGCCCTCCACGGCCGCGGCGGCGAGCACCCTCGGCCAGGTCGCTTCCTGCGTCGTCGCCTCGGGCGGCTCACGGTCGTCGAGCTTGGTCCACACGAAGTCGAACAGCTGCTTGCCGAGCAGGCCGCCGATGATGCCGAAGATCAGCCCGAACGGCTTGTAGAGGAGCTTCATCGCCGCGGAGGCTATCCACTGTCCCGCCCGTGGGTAACAATGCGTTCACGAGCAGCCGATAAATGGCCATGGACGACGCCCACGCCGACGATCTCCTCCGTCGCGCCCTGATCGATCAGGACGCCTCGGCCGCCGTCGCCCTGCGGGTCGGCGGGCTCGCACTGTGCGATGCGCTGACGGTCGTCTTCCACGGCCGCCGCGACCTCGGCACGATCCAGACCTACATCACCCACGGCCAGCGCGGGGCCGGCAGCGCGGTCGGCCCTGACGAGCTGCTGCGGGTGCCCTGCGACCTCGACCTCGCCTCCGCGCGCGACCGCGACGAGGCCGAGTCGCTGTACGCGGAGCAGGCCGGCGCGCTGCGCGACGCGCTCGCCGCCGCCGACACCGTGCTCGCGGTCTGGCAGGAGCCGTTCGAGGACCTCGTGCGCACGCGCGTCGACGTCGACCGCCGGATCGTGCTCGACGTCCGCCTGCCCGCCCACCGGCTGCTGCCGGCCGCGCTCGTCGCGCCCGACAAGCAGATCGTCGTCACCGCCGTGTGCGGCGCCCGCCCGCTCGCCGAGGGGCGCCCGCCGATGGGGATCGTGTGCGCGCAGCAGGACGTCGCCCGCGTCTACCCGCTGCCCGACGACCCGGAGCGCTGCCTGGAGGACTTCCTCGAGGCGGCGGCCGAGCACGCCCGCCGCGCGGGCGAGCGGCTCACTCACCAGGAGGCGTCGGTCGAGCGCTTCCTCGAGCTCTCGGGCGACGACTTCCACGAGACTGGGTAGCGTGCCGCGGCCGTGCGCCGCGTCACGCTCATCACCGCGATCGCCTTCGGGACGTTCGTCTTCCTCGGCATCTCGTTCCTGCTCGCGCGCTCGCTGACCGGCTCGGGCGCCGAGCGGTCGCGAGTGATCGACGTCGTGCGGGCGCAGGCGCGCGGCGACGCCGACGCGGTGCTCGCCGACCTGCCGGCGTGCGCGGCCGAGCCGGCCTGCGCGCGCGTGACCCGTGAGCGGGTGGCGGAGCTGGAGCGCCCGGGGCAGGTCGAGATCCTGACCTACCGCCCGTCGATCCGGGTGACGATGACGCGCCGCTCGGGCACCGGTCGCGTGGCGTGGCGGGCCGGCGATTCGCTGCCGGTGGTGCAGTGCGTCAAGGCCCGCCGCGAGGGCCCGCTGACCGGCGGCGGCGTCGAGCTGCTGGCGATCTCGAACCCGATCGGCCTCGATGCGCCATGCCGCTGACGGGGCGCCGCGACTTCCAGCCGGACGCTGTGTTGTGATGCCGCGGATGCGAGGCCCCCTGAGACTGCTCCTGCCCCTTGTCGCACTGCTCGCCCTGGCTCTGCCGGGCGCCGCGGCGGCCGCCGACAAGCCGGCGAACAAGACCCTGTACTACGAGGGCCCGTCCGGCCGCTACCTGATGGACGGCACGTGGCTGTTCCGGCTCGACCCGACCAACGCGGGCCTCCGCAGCCGCTGGAATCGCAGCGCCAGCACCGCCGGCTGGAGCCGCGTGACGGCGCCGAACGTCTGGAACCTCGGCGACGACTCGCCGGCCTCGATGATCGGCGGCGTCGGCTGGTACCGCAAGGACTTCTCGCTGCCCGACGCGAGCCGCGCGCTCGAGTGGGCTGTCCGCTTCGAGTCGGTCAACTACCGCTCGACGGTGTGGCTCAACGGCCGGCGGGTGGGCACCAACCGCGGTGCCTACATCCCGTTCGAGTTCCGCCTCAACGGCCTCAAGCGCCGCGGCACGAACCGGCTCGTGATCCGCGTCGACTCCAAGCGCCGCTCGACCGACTTCCCGCCCTCGGGCCTCGCGACCGACGGCACGCCGACCGGCGGCTGGTGGAACTACTCGGGCCTGCAGCGCGAGGTCTACCTCAAGAAGCTCAACGTGGTCGACTGGAAGTCCGTGCGCGTGATCCCGCGGCTGGCCTGCGCGAGCTGCACGGCCACCGTGCAGGTGCGCGCGATCGTGCGCAACGTGCGCGGCAGCGGCCAGAACATCCGCATCAGCGGCAACTTCGGCTCGCGCCGGCTGAGCCTCGGCTCGCGCGGGGTCTCGGCCAACGGCGTCGCCTCGTTCAGCACGACGTTCCGGATGCGCAACCCGCGCGTCTGGTCGCCCGCGCGGCCCAACCTCTACAACGTCAACCTGCGGGCGAGCGCGGGCGGCCGGACGGTCGGCAGCTACCGGCTCAAGACCGGCATCCGCTCGATCCGCGTGAGCGGCGACGGCCGTCTGATCCTCAACGGGCAGCAGACGCACCTGCGCGGCGTCGGCGTCCACGAGGACTCCCAGCAGCAGGGCTTCGCGGTCGACAACGCGTTCCGCGAGCGCCTCGTCGCCGAGACGAAGGCGGTGGGGGCGACGGCGATGCGCACCCACTACCCGATGCATCCCTACACCCACGAGCTCGCGGACCGCGAGGGCGTGATGATCTGGTCCGAGGTCCCGGTCTACGCGATCAAGACCGCGAACCTGGCGAAGAACCTCGTCACCACGCAGGCGGCGAAGGAGCTCGAGAAGAACATCATCGCCAACCAGAACCACCCGTCGGTGTTCGTGTGGTCGATCGCCAACGAGCTCTCGTCGCGCCCCGGCCCGACGCAGGCGAACTACATCAAGAACGCCGTCCGCCAGGCCAAGGCGCTCGATCCCAGCCGCCCCGTCGGCATCGCGGTCGCCGGCTACCCCGCGGTCGGCTGCCAGAAGGCCTACGCGCCGCTCGACATCATCGGCATCAACGAGTACTTCGGCTGGTACCCCGGCCCCCAGGGCTCGATCTTCGACCGCACGAAGCTCTCCGGCTACCTCGACCAGGTCCGCAACTGCTACCCCGAGCAGGCCGTGATGATCACCGAGTTCGGGGCGGAGGCGAACCGCGACGGCCCGGTGGAGGAGAAGGGCACGTGGGCGTTCCAGCAGGACTTCGTGAACTTCCACCTCGCCACCTACGCCGCCAAGGGCTGGCTCAGCGGCGCGATGTACTGGGCGCTCAACGAGTTCAAGGTGCGCCCGGGCTGGGAGGGCGGCAACCCGCGCCCGAACCCGCCGGTCCACCAGAAGGGCCTGCTCAAGTACGGCGACTTCGCGCGCAAGCCGGCGTGGGAGGAGCTGCGCCGCAACTACGCGGCGACGAAGCAATTTGGGTAAACGCTGGCCCAGGGGCGGGGAACGCTGGCCCAGAAGGCCAGGTTCCCTTGCGGGTATTCGCCCAGAGGGCGAAACCCGCGGCGCGGTTAGCGGCTAGCGCCGGACGGGATTGCGCGCCGGCTCGCGGGCCGGGCGGCGGAGCGGGCGCGGCTTCAGGTCGCGCAGGCGCTCGTGCGAGCGCAGGCGGACCGTGGGCGGGACCGCGTCGGGCAGCGGCAGGCCGCCCGGGGGTGAGCTCTTGGGGCGGCCCGGGAGGCGGTCGTTGCCGCCTCCGCCGCCGCCGTCGTCCTCGTCCGGTGGCTTCCACTCCTGCGTCGCCTCGGAGCGGAGGAACATCACGAACAGCGCGACGCCGAGCGCCACCGCGATCAGGTGGAGCGTGCCGAAGATGAGCATCAGCTCGGCATCGGGCGACATCGAGTTCCAATCTACCCAGAGAGCGGGATCCTCGCACCCACTTCGCTAGCATGGCCGCCCGTTATGGCCGGTTCGGATCATCAGGCACTCACCGTCACCGCGCGCCCCGTCGAGGGCTCGCGCTCGACGCGCCGCCTGCGCAAGCAGGGCCTCGTGCCCGGCATCGTCTACGGCGGCGGCGACGAGCCGCAGACGTTCGCGGTCGACGCGCTCGTGCTGCGCGCCACGCTCGCCCACGCCGGCGCCGTGCTCGACCTCAAGATCGACGACGCCTCGCCGACCCCGGTCATCGTCAAGGACGTCCAGAACCACCCGCTGCGCGGCGAGGCGATCCACCTCGACCTCCTGCGCGTGGACATGAGCAAGCCGATCCACTCCACCGTCGTGCTCGAGCTCACCGGCGGCGACGACGCCCCCGGCGTGACCGAGGGCGGCGTGCTGAGCCAGGAGACGCGCGAGCTCAACATCGAGGCGCTCCCGGACGACATCCCGGACTCGATCACGCACGACGTGTCGGACCTCGAGATGAACGCCACGCTCACGCTGTCGGCGGTCACCGTCCCCGAGGGCGTCACGCTGCTCGACGACCTCGACGAGACCGTCATCGCCACGATCACCCCGCCGACGCAGGAGCCGGTGGAAGAGGAGATCGAGACCGAGACCGAGCTCGTGGGCGACGACGGCGAGCCGCTCGAGGGCGAGGAGCTCGAGGCCGCGCAGGCTGACGCCGAGGCGCAGGCCGAGGGCGCGACCGGCGACGAGGCCGAGTCGGCCTCCTCCGACGACGACAGCTGAAGCTCTTCTCTTCTACACCGGTCGACTGGCTGGTCGTCGGGCTCGGCAATCCCGGCCCGTCCTACGCGAACTCCCCCCATAACGCCGGCTTCCAGGTCGCCGACGCGCTGATCGCCCGCTGGGACCTGCCGAAGCCGAAGAAGAAGTTCGCCGGTGAGCTGACCGAGGGCCGCACCGGCCCGGGCGGGCCGCGCGTCGCCGTCCTCAAGCCGCAGACGTTCATGAACGAGTCGGGCCGCTCGGTCGGGCCCGCGCGCGGGTCCTACAAGCTCGGGCTGGACCGGATCCTCGTCATCCACGACGAGATCGACCTCGCGTTCGGCGACATCCGGGTCAAGGAGGGCGGCGGGCTTGCGGGGCACAACGGGCTCAAGTCGCTCAAGCGCGATCTGGGCGGTGCCGAGTTCTGGCGCGTGCGCATCGGCGTCGGCCGGCCGGACGCCACGGACTCCGACATCGTCTCCGGCCACGTCCTCGGCTCGTGGCGGCAGCCCAAGGAGGAAGTGCGCGAGCTGATCGAGCGCGCGCGCGACGAGGCCGAGCGGGTGGTGCTCGACACGGCTTGATCGGGGAGTGGTGGATGTGGGAGATTCGCGCAGATGACCGCCGCCAGCGCTCCCTCCGCCACGCCGCGGCTGCTCGCCGTCGCCGCCCTCGGCGCGGCCGTGGCGCTCGCGCTGGGGATCTACGGGCAGGTCCACGACCCGAGCCAGCAGCTCGTGTTCACGCTGTTCTTCTCCTCGACGATCGCGATGAAGGTGTGGCTGGGGACGGCCGCGGTCGTGCTCGCGTGCGTGCAGCTGCTGCTCGCGCTGTGGCTGTACGGCCGCCTCGGCGGGGAGGCGCCCGGCTGGGTCGGCCCGCTGCACCGGATCTGCGGGCGGCTCGCGTTCGTCGTCTCGCTGCCGGTCGCCTACCACTGCCTGTGGTCGCTGGGCTTCCAGGACACCGACGCGCGCGTGCTCGCGCACTCGCTCGTCGGCTGCGCGGTCTACGGCGCGTTCGCCGCGAAGGTGACGATCGTGCGCTCGCACAGCCTGCCGGGGCTCGCGCTGCCGGTCGCGGGCGGGCTGATGTTCGCGCTGCTCGTGGGCGCGTGGTACACGAGCGGGCTCTGGTTCATCCGCGAGAGCGGCTTCCCGGCGCTCTGATGGTGCTGACGAACGTCGACCGCGTCCTGGCGCCGCTGTCGTGGCTGCTGGCCGCCGCCCTCGTGGTGATGCTGCTCATCGGCCCGCAGGTCGTGGCGAAGGACGAGTCGCAGCCCCGGACCGAGGCCGCCGGCGCGGCGCCGTATGCGTCGAGCTCCGACGAGGCCGCGGCGCCGGCCGAGGCCGCGGACGGCAAGGCCGTCTTCACGGACAACTGCGGCACCTGCCACACGCTCGCGGACGCGGGCACGAGCGGGATCGCGGGTCCGTCGCTCGACGACGCCGGCCTCGACGCGGAGACGGTCGCGGCGACCGTCCGCAGCGGCCCCGGCGGCATGCCCGCGTTCGGCGACTCGCTCAGCGGCGCGGACATCGATGCGGTTGCGGCGTACGTCGCGCAGGCGTCCGGCAGTTGACGCCGCGCGACTGGAACGCCGAGTCCTACCAGCGGATCTCGGCGCCGATGGAGGCGATGGGGCGCGAGGTGCTCGACCGGCTCGAGCTGCGCGGCGACGAGCGCGTGCTCGACGCCGGCTGCGGCACCGGCCGCGTGACGGCGGCGCTGGTCGAGCGCCTGCCGCGCGGCGAGGTCGTCGCGGTCGACGGGTCGCCGGCGATGGTCGCGGAGGCGCGCGAGCGGCTCGGCCCGGGCGTCGAGGTGTTCGCCGCGGACCTGCTCGAGCTCGACCTGGACGCGCCGGTCGACGCGATCCTCTCGACCGCGACGTTCCACTGGATCCCCGACCACGACCGGCTGTTCGAGCGGCTGTTCGCGGCGCTGCGGCCGGGCGGGCGGCTCGTCGCCCAGTGCGGCGGCGCCGGCAACGTCGCCACGGTGCAGGCGGCGATCGACGCGGTCGCCGAGCCCGCGCTGGCCGGCTGGGCGGGGCCGTGGACGTTCGCCTCGCCGGAGGAGACGACGGCGCGGCTGGAGCGCAGCGGGTTCGCCGACGCGCGCGCGTGGCTGCAGCAGGTCCGCGTCGAGCCCGACGACCCGCGCGAGTACATGGCGACGATCATGCTCGGCTCGCACGTGGAGCGGCTGCCGGAGGAGCGGCGCGACGCGTTCGTCGACGCCGTCCTCGCGGCCATGCCGGAGCCGGCCGTCGAGTACGTGCGGCTCAACATCACCGCGAGGCGGGCCGATGCTTCCTGAATGGGCCTTCTGCGGCGTCGCCGCAAGCTCGAGCAGGTCCACACCGCGGCCAGGCCACCGGCCGACGGCGCGGCTCCCTGCCTCGACGCGACAAGCCGTCGCTGGGGCGTCCAGCCGGTCGGCGGGCGTTTCGTCGACTGGTCGGAGACCGAGCACTACTGCGGCTTCGGCGGCGGCTTCTGCGGCGTCTGGCATGCCGGCGACCCGCTGACGCCGCTCGACCGCTTCGCGATCGGCCCCGCCGGCGTGCTGGCGGCCAACCTGCTGCTGCGCCGGCTCGAGCTGATCCCGATGCTTGCCGCGCGGCGGCTCCCCGGCCCGCGGCTGATCGCGGAGGCCGACGACGTCACGCTGCTGCTGGCCGAGGAGCGCGTCGGCGACGGCTTCCACCTCCACGCCGGCGTGGGGGAGACGGCGTGGTTCGTGCACGCGTTCGGCGTCGGCCCGATCCCGGAGCTGCCCGCCACCGAGCCCGGCAGCGCCACGCTCGGCGACGCGCTCGAGCGCGCACTCGGCGACTGGGGCCCGGTCGAGTGGGCCGCGGTGCCCGCGTCGGTGCCCCGCGGCCTGTTCGACACGATGGCCTGGGCGCTGACGCTCAAGGAGTCCGACGGCTTGAGGGCCGCGGCTTCGTAGACTCGGCTGGGGTTTGTCCCTCCGCCCCCTCCTCCGCCATCTCGAGCATCACCCCGACGCCCCGAAGCTGGAGGAGCCGGGCGCTTCAGCGTTCGTCTCGCAGTCGCTCCGCCCGTTCCTGATCGCCGCGGTCGCCGACCGCGACGTGCGGCGCCCGACGGTGGTCGTCGCCGGCGACGACCGCGCGGCCCGCGACCTCGCAGCCGACCTGCGCGCGTGGCTGCGCCCGCGGCCCGTCCGCTTCTACCCCAGCCGTGGCGTCGCCTACGAGTCGCACCTCGCGCCGCCGGCCCACCTCGTCGGCCTTCGCGTGGCGGCGCTGGACAGCATCTTGGAGGCGAGCCCGGGCGAGGAGGCGCCGGTCGTCGTCGTCTCCGCCGTCGCGCTGTCCGAGAAGGTCCCCGACCCGGAGTTGCGCCCGCACGGCTTCACGCTCGAGGTCGGCGAGCTGCTCGACCTCGACGAGACGATCCTCAAGCTCGTCGCGGCCGGCTACGAGCGCGTCGACCAGGTCGAGGACCGCGGGCAGTTCGCGGTCCGCGGCGGGCTGCTCGACATCTACCCCGCCACCGAGGAGCGCGCGGTCCGCGTCGAGCTGTTCGACATCGAGATCGAGTCGCTGCGCTGGTTCTCGACGTTCACCCAGCGCTCGCTCGGCGAGGCGAAGCGGGTCGAGATCGCGCCCGCCGCCGAGCTCGCCGCCGAGCACCGCGAGCTCGCCGAGATGGCCGCGCTCGAGGACGAGGAGAGCCGCCCCGACGTCGCCGAGCTGCTGCCCGTCGACCGCTTCCGCGAGCTGCTGTCGCTCCTGCCCGGCCACACGGACGTCGTGATCGCCGCCGACGAGGACCTCGAGCCCGCGCTGCGCGACCACTGGGACGACGTCTGCGCCGCGTTCCACGACACCGACGCGCACCACCTCTACGTCAAGCCGGACGCCATTACGGCCGCGCTCGAGGCAGCGAAGCCCCTCCGCCTCTCCTCGATCTCCGGCTCTCAGCCGATCGAGTTCCGCGCCCAGGCCGCCGAGTTCGCCGCGCGCTCGCTGAAGGAGGCCGAGCCGGAGCTCGAGAAGCTCACGCGCTCCGGCTACACGACGCTCGTCGCGTGGCCGCAGCGCGGCCAGGGCGAGCGTGCCGCCTACAACCTGCAGCGCCTCCGGGCGACGTGGGACAAGGACACGCTCGGCGCGCTCGTCTTCTCCGAGGCCAACCTGCGCGACGGCTTCGTCGCCCCGCCGCTGAAGCTCGCCGTGATCCCCGAGCACCGGCTGATCCACCGCCGGGGCCGCGCGGAGCGGCCGACGCGCCGCGGCCGCGGGCTGCTGCGCTCGTTCGCCGACCTGCGCACCGGCGACATCGTCGTCCACGAGGACCACGGGCTCGCCCGCTTCGCGGGCTTCGACACGAAGACCGTCGCGGGGGTCACGCGCGACTACCTCGACCTCGAGTTCCAGGGCTCAGACCGCGTCTTCATGCCGGTCGACCAGCTCGCGAAGATCTCGCGCTACGTCGGCGCGGGCGGCGACCACCCGCCGCTCTCCAAGCTCGGGGGCACGCGCTGGGAGACGATGAAGGCGCGCGCCCGCCGCGCGGCCCAGGAGCTCGCCGGCGAGCTGCTCAACCTGTACGCCGAGCGCCGCCGCCGGCGCGGGTTCTCGTTCCCGCCCGACTCGGACTGGCTGCGCGAGTTCGAGACCGCGTTCCCGTACCGCGAGACGCCCGACCAGCGCGAGGCGATCGAGCACGTCAAGTGGGACATGGAGGCCGAGCGCCCGATGGACCGCCTGATCTGCGGCGACGTCGGCTACGGCAAGACCGAGGTCGCGCTGCGCGCCGCCTTCAAGTCGGCCAACGCCGGCAAGCAGGTGCTGATGCTCGTGCCGACGACGATCCTCGCCCAGCAGCACTTCGGCACGTTCACCGAGCGCCTGCGCGACTACCCGTTCACGATCGCGCACGTCAGCCGCTTCCGCCCGCCCGCCGAGCAGCGCGCCGCCGTCAAGGCGTTCTCCGAGGGCAAGACCGACATCCTCATCGGCACGCACCGCCTGCTCTCGCGCGACGTGCGCGCGAAGGACCTCGGGCTGCTGATCGTCGACGAGGAGCAGCGCTTCGGCGTCAAGCAGAAGGAGCTGCTGCGCCAGCTGCGCCTCAAGGTCGACGTGATCTCGATGAGCGCGACGCCGATCCCGCGCACGCTGCAGATGTCGCTGGCGGGCATCCGCGACATCTCCGTGATCGAGACCCCGCCCGAGGGCCGCCGCCCGGTCAAGACCTACGTCGGCGAGTACGACGAGGGGCTGGTCAAGCAGGCGCTGGAGCGCGAGAAGGCGCGCGAGGGCCAGGCGTTCTTCCTCCACAACCGGATCGAGGACATCGACGAGACCGCCGAGCGCCTGCGCGCCCTGTGCCCGGGGATGAGCTTCACGGTCGCCCACGGCCAGATGGACGAGAAGGTGCTCGAGGAGCGGATGTTCGAGTTCCTGCGCGGCGACGCCGACGTGCTCGTGTCGACCTCGATCATCGAGTCCGGCATCGACATCCCGCAGGCCAACACGCTGATCGTCGAGCGCTCCGACACCTTCGGCCTGTCGCAGCTCTACCAGATCCGCGGCCGCGTCGGCCGCTCCCGGGAGCGCGCCTACGCCTACCTGCTCTACCCGAGCGCGGGCGCGCTGACCGAGGAGGCGGCCAACCGCCTGGCCGCGCTGTCGGACTACACGGAGCTCGGCTCCGGCTTCAAGATCGCGATGCGCGACCTCGAGCTGCGCGGCGCCGGCAACCTGCTCGGCGACGAGCAGTCCGGCCACGTCGCGGCGCTCGGGTTCGAGCTCTACATGCAGATGCTCGACGAGGCGGTCCGCGCGATGGGCGACGGCGCCGTCGACGAGGAGGATCTGCCCGAGCCCGTGCGGCTCGACGTCAACGTCGACGCCTACGTGCCGACCGACTACATCCCCTACGAGCAGGCCAAGGTCGAGGTCCACCGGCGGATCGCGGGCGCCCGCGAGGTGGCCGAGCTGGTCGAGCTGCGGGCGGAGCTTTCCGATCGGTTCGGTGATCCGCCGGAGCCGCTGGAGAACCTGATCACGCTCCAGCAGGCCCGCATCAAGCTCGGCCAGGCGGGCGCGCGGGCGGTGACGTTCCGCCAGGGCAGGCTCGCCGTGACGCCGATCGAGCTCGACTCCGTGCGGGCGAAGCAGCTGCGCGCGGAGATCCCCGGGATCCTGTACGAGTCCGGCAAGTCGCAGCTCTCGATGCGCGTCCCGGACGATCCGGCGGAGCAATTTCCCGCCGTGGTGCGGGCTGCGGACGCGCTGCTGGCTCTTAGTGTTTCTTGAGAAGTGACCCGCTACCCTCGATTCGCGTGATGACGAAGACGAAGCTGTGCACCCTGGCGCTCTGCGCCTTTTTTGTGCCCGCCACGCTCGTCGCCGGTTGCGGCGGCGTCCCGGGTAACGCGGTCGCCGAGGTCGACGGGACCGCCATCGAGAAGAACGACTTCGAGCACTGGCTCACCGTCGCCTCGAAGTCAGGCGGCCAGGCCGGCGCGGCCGCGCCGAAGCCGCCCGATTACGCCGAGTGCGTCAACCAGAAGCGCAAGACCACGCCGAAGCCCGCCAAGGGCCAGCCGAAGGTCACCGACGCGCAGCTCAAGACGCAGTGCAAGCAGGAGTACGAGGCGCTCCGCGACCAGGTCCTCCAGCTGCTGATCTCGTTCGAGTGGATCGAGGGCGAGGCCAAGGAGATGGACATCAAGGTCACCGAGGAGGAGATCAAGAAGTCCTTCGACAAGCAGCGCAAGGAGGCGTTCCCCAAGGACGCCGACTTCGAGAAGTTCCTCAAGGACTCGGGCCAGACCGAGGCCGACATCCTCAAGCGCGTCCGCCTCGACACGCTGTCGAACAAGATCCGCGAGAAGGTCACGAAGGGCGAGGACAAGGTCACCGACGCCCAGATCGAGGCCTACTACAACAAGAACAAGGCGCGCTTCGCGCAGCCCGAGCGGCGTGACCTGCGGATCGTCCTGACCAAGGGCGAGGCCAAGGCCAAGCAGGCCAAGGCTGCGCTCGAGGACGGCGACTCGTTCAAGGAGGTCGCCAAGAAGTACTCGATCGACCAGGCGTCGAAGGCGCAGGGCGGCAAGCTGCCGGCCGTCGCCAAGGGCCAGCAGGAGAAGGCCCTCGACTCCGCCATCTTCAAGGCGAAGAAGGGCGAGCTGGTCGGCCCGGTCAAGACCCAGTTCGGCTACTACGTCTTCGACGTCACCAAGATCACCCCGGCCTCGCAGCAGTCGCTCGCGCAGGCGAAGGAGACGATCAAGCAGACGCTCGCCTCCGAGAACCAGCAGAAGGCGCTCGACAAGTTCGTCAAGTCCTTCCGGAAGCGCTGGAAGGAGAAGACGGACTGCCGCGAGGGCTACCGCACGGCGGACTGCAAGAACGCGCCGAAGGCGACGCCGACCCCGACGCCGCCCGCGGGCCAGCCGACGCAGCCGACACAGCCCGCCCAGCCGACGGCGACGCCCGAGGAACGCTGAGCGGCCCCGAGGACTCTGCAGCGGCGGTTGAGCGCCTCGACGCGCTCACCCGCCGCCTGCGCGAGGAGTGCCCCTGGGATCGCGAGCAGGACGAGCGCTCGATCGTCCCGCACACGGTGGAGGAGGCCTACGAGCTGGCCGCCTCCGCCCACGCGGGCGACGACGCGAAGCTGCTCGACGAGCTCGGCGACGTCCTCTTCCAGGTCCACTTCCTCTCGCTGCTGCTCGAGGAGCGCGGCGCGGGCTCGCTGGCCGAGGTCGCCGAGCACTGCCGGCAGAAGCTGATCCGCCGCCATCCGCACGTGTTCGGCGACGTGGAGGTCGAGCACGCGGGCGAGGTGCTCCGCAACTGGGACGCGATCAAGCGCGACGAGCCCGGCCGCGAGCCGGGGATCTTCGGCGAGGTGCCCGAGAACCTGCCCGGGCCGCTGTACGCGCGCAAGGTGCAGCGGCGCGCGGCCACGACGGGCTTCGACTTCGCGCACGTCCCCTACGACGCGGTCGAGGGCGAGCTCGAGGAGCTGCGCGCGGCCGAGGGCGACCGCGACGCGGCGTTCCACGAGGTCGGCGACGTGCTGTTCGCCGCGGTCAACGTCGCGCGCAAGCTGAAGGTCGATCCGGAGCTCGCGCTGCGGGCGGCGAGCGACCGCTTCCGCGGCCGCGTCGAGACCGCCGCGGCGCTCGCCGAGCGCGCGGGCGCCGACTGGGACGCCCTGAGCCCGGACGCCCAGCTCGGCTACTACGCCGAGGCACGCATGCGCGAGGCGTAGATCTAGTGGACGTCGAGCTCCGGCACCTGCGCTCGTTCGTCGCGGTCGCGGAGGAGCTCAACTTCACGCGCGCGGCCGAGCGGCTGCACCTCGCGCAGCCGGCCCTGAGCGCGCAGATCCGCCAGCTCGAGCAGCGCGTCGGCGCACGCCTGCTCGAGCGCACGACGCGCCGCGTCGAGCTGACCCCGGCAGGCCGCGCGCTGCTCGAGGCGACGCCGGCGCTGCTGGCCGGGGTGGACGACGCGCTGCGCGCCGCGCGGCGCGCAGCGGCCGGCGAGACGGGTGCGCTCACCGTCGGCCTGCTCGCCACCGCCGCGCTCGACGTGACCCCGCGGATCCTGCGCGCGTTCGCCGCCGAGCGCCCGCAGGTCGCGGTGTCGGTGCGCAACGTCGACTTCGCCGACCCGTCCGGCGGCGTGCGCTCCGGCGACGCCGACCTCGCGATGGTGTGGCTGCCGTTCCGCGACGACGGCCTGGCCTGCGATCCGCTGTTCGACGACCGGCGCATGGCGGTGGTCGCGGCGGACCACCCGCTGGCCGCGCGCGACGCGCTGGACGTGGCCGACCTGCTCGCCGAGCCGATGTGCTGGGTCGAGGGCGTCGACGCGGTGGCGGGCGCGTTCTGGACGCTCGACGAGCAGCGCGGGGCTCCGCCCCCGGTCGGCGCCACGGTGACCGGGTTCGAGGACATGTTCGCCGCGGTCCGCTCCGGCGCCGCGATCGCCGCCATCCCGGCCTCGATCGCCACGACGCTGCCGTTCGCGGACATCGCCGCGCGGGAGGTCTCCGGGCTGCCGGGCGCCACGGTGGCGATCTGCCGACGCGCGGCGGCCGACGACCCGCTGGTCGAGGCGTTCGCCGCCTGCGCCCGCGAGGTGTGCGCCGCCGATTGATCGCGGCGCGCGATCAATCGCGCGCGAATCGGTATTTCACTTCGCGCCGCGCCGACCGTAGCTTCGGCGCCATGAACACCACCACAGAAGCCTTCGCCGGCTCCACCTTCACCTGGCTCATCACCGCCGCCGAGACGGGCGGCGCGCTGACGCTCGCCGAGGCGCTCACCCGCCCCGGCGCCGAGCCGCCCGTCCACATCCACGCCCGCGAGGACGAGACCTACTACGTGCTCGAGGGCGAGCTCACGTTCCAGCGCGGCCACGAGCTGATCGAGGCCGGGCCGGGCGACGCCGTCGTCCTCCCGCGGGGGATCCAGCACGGCTTCGCCGTCCGCTCCGAGACCGCGCGGGTGCTGTTCGCCTGCACGCCGGGCGGCCTCGAGGAGGCGTTCCACGTCGTCTCCGAGCCCGCCGTCCGCGGCGAGCTGCCGGTGCTGCCCGCGGGCCCGCCGCCCGACGAGGCGGTCGCCGCGGCCAACGCGGCGTTCGCCGCGCGCGGGGTCGAGTTCACGGGACCGCCGCTCCCGGCGCTGCTCGCTAGCCTGCGGGAGCCGTGAGCCAGATCGAGACCGTCCACGCCCGCCAGATCCTCGACTCCCGCGGCAACCCGACGGTCGAAGTGGACGTGGTCCTGCGCTCCGGTGCGCAGGGCCGCGCCGCGGTCCCGAGCGGCGCCTCGACCGGCGAGTTCGAGGCCACGGAGCTGCGCGACGGCGGCGACGCCTGGATGGGCAAGGGCGTGACCAACGCGGTCGCGAACGTCAACGGCGAGATCGCCGAGGCGGTCAGCGGCGTCGACGCGCTCGACCAGCGCGGGCTCGACACCGCGCTGTGCGAGCTCGACGGGACGCCGAACAAGGAGCGCCTCGGCGCCAACGCGATCCTCGGCGTCTCGCTGGCCGGCGCGCGGGCGGCGGCGATGGAGGAGAACCTGCCGCTGTGGCGCTACCTCGGCGGCGACGCGGCGCGGATCCTGCCGGTGCCGATGATGAACGTGCTCAACGGCGGCGCCCACGCCGACAACTCCGTCGACTTCCAGGAGTTCATGATCGTCCCGGTCGGCGCGCCGTCGTTCACGGAGTGCCTGCGCATGGGCGCCGAGGTCTTCCACCACCTCAAGAAGTGGCTGCACGACGAGGGGATGGGCGGCGGTGTCGGCGACGAGGGCGGCTTCGCGCCGAACCTGAAGTCCAACGAGGCCGCCCTCGACGCGTTGATGAAGGGGATCGAGGCGGCGGGCTACACGCCGGGCGAGGACATCGTGATCGCGCTCGACCCGGCGACCAGCGAGATCTTCTCCGACGGGCGCTACGACCTCGCGCACGAGAGCCGCGAGCTGTCGCCCGACGAGATGGCCGGCTACTGGGGCGACGTCTGCTCGCGCTACCCGATCCTCTCGATCGAGGACGGGATGGACGAGGAGGACTGGGACGGCTGGAAGGGCCTCACGCAGCTGCTGGGCGACACGGTGCAGCTCGTCGGCGACGACCTGTTCGTCACCAACACGGAGCGGCTCAAGCGCGGCATCGACCTCGGCGTCGCGAACTCGATCCTCATCAAGGTCAACCAGATCGGCACGCTGTCGGAGACGCTCGACGCGATCGGGATGGCGCGCGAGGCGGGCTACACGGCGGTCATGTCCCATCGCTCCGGCGAGACCGAGGACACGACGATCGCCGACCTCGCGGTCGCCACCGGCTGCGGCCAGATCAAGACCGGCGCGCCGTCGCGGAGCGACCGCGTCGCGAAGTACAACCAGCTGCTCCGGATCGAGGAAGCGCTCGGCGGGGACGCGGAGTTCCCCGGGCGCTCTGTGTTCCGCGGGTAGTTCGTTGCACAGGAAGGACGGCGGGGGCGTCGAACGAAGGCGCAACGGATGGCCGCCGCGCACACCCGCATCCGCTGGGATCGCCTGGGCCGGTGGGCGCTCCTGTTCGTCCTCGTCCTCGTGCTCTATCTCTACATCGGGCCGACGAAGAACTGGGTCTCGACGTGGCGCGAGGCCGGCCAGAAGCGCGAGGAGGTCGCGGACCTGCGCGCCGAGAACGAGCGGCTGCGCGCCCGCCGCGACGAGCTCCGGCGCGAGTCCGCGCTCGAGCGCGAGGCGCGCCGCCTCGGCATGGTGAAGGCGGGCGAGCGCGCCTACATCGTCGAGGGCCTGCCGAAGCCCTCGCGCTAGCCTGCGGCAGGTGCCGTTCGACACCGCCGCCGACCAGTGGGCCGCGGGCCTTCGCCGCCTCGAGTCCGCCCCCGCCGACCAGCGCCCGACGCTCGAGCGCGTGACGCGCCAGCTCGTGGCCGAGCTGCGCCGCCGGCTCGGCGGCCCCTTCACCACCCAGGAGCTCGCGGACCTCTACGACGAGGGCACGGGCTGGACCTCCGACCTCGCCTACGCGCTCGCGCCCGAGCACCCCTACGCCTGGGACGTCCGGATCGTGACCGATGCGGCGTTCGCGCGCTATCTGCGCGAGGCGACTGATTATGCGGGGGGTCGACGGGGCTAGGCCGGCGGCTTCTTCGTGAAGCTCCGGTACGCGTCGATCGTCTCGAACCCCAGTCGCTCGTAGAGCTGCTGGGGCCAGTCGTCGGCGTCGGCCAGGATCATCACGAGGTCGTCGCCGCGTGCCCGTGACTCCGCCACGGCGTGACGGATGACCGCGCTCGCGAGCCCGTGGCCGCGGTGGGCCGCCGCGGTGTAGACCCCCTCGACCTGGCCGACGCCGCCGATGCCCAGGAGGTGGCAGCACGCGGCCGTCTCGCCGTCGCGCTCGACGAGGAAGCAGCGCGCGCCCGCCGCGGGGAACGTGTCGGCGTCGGAATCGGCGAGGTCTCGCGCCTCGGCCGCGCTCATCGACTCGCCGTACCACGCCTCCATCAGCGGCCGGATGGCTCCGAAGCCGACCTCGCGGACCTCCGCCTGTGCGGCGCCGCGCACGTCGGCGCCGCGCAGCGCCATCACGACGACCTGCTCCGTCGTCCAGCCGCCGGCCGCCTCGAAGTCCGCCACGAGTGCGTCGCCGCCGGCCAGCACCTCGAGCTTGCGGTGGCGCAGCGCCGCCGGCGCCTGCAGCCGCTCGGCCTCCGCGATCAGGGTCTCGGCGGAGACGCCTGCGGCGTCGTCCACCACGAGCAGGTTGAGGTCCCACTTCGTGGGATGCGCGGGCGTGTAGACCGCGACGCCGTGCGCGAACGGCTCGGCCCGGCTGGTGCTCAGCTCGAAGTGCGCCCGGCGGTAGGCCCGCAGGCGCTCCTGCTCAGTCTTCGCCCTCGTCACCGCCGCCGGCCCGCTTGATCACGATCTGGTCCTCCTCGATCGTGACCTCGACGGGACGGTGGCCGGCCCAGTGCTCGGCGTAGACCGGGTCGTCCTCGACGGCGGGGTCGAGCCACAGGCCGTAGCCCTCCTCGCCGTGGTCGAACGTCCCCTCGAGCGGCCCGGTGCGCTTGCGGCTCCGGCTGCGGCTGCGTGTCGCGCGGCGACGGGGCGCGGGCTTCTCGTCCTCGTCCTCCTCCTCGGCGGCGCGCTTGGCGGCCTCCTCGGCGAGCTTGGCCTCCTCCTCGGCGCGGCGGGCCTCCTCGGCCTCGAGCTCCGCGGCGATGGCGGCGTCGTCCTCGGCGCGGAGGTCGACCTCCTCGGTGGCGGCGGCGTTGTCGCCGTCGGCCTCGAGGTCGTTCTCACGCTTGAAGGACTGGATCTGCTGCACGGTCACTTCAAGCTGGTGGGCGATCCAGGCGTCGGTGCGGCCCTGCCGGACCCACCCGCGAATCTGATTCAGCTGCGGACGCAGCGACCTACGACTCATGGCGGGCGGGGAGACTAGCGCACACGCCCGCGTCCTCTCGGGTGCAGGCCCCATTCCCCGGGCGTCGAAATGGGTCTACGCTTCCCTCGGTGGGGTACGGTGAGAGCATCGCTCGACTCGGCAGGGAGACGGCGGCGGAATGCTGGTACTGACCCGAAAGTCAAATCAGTCGATCATGATCGGAGACGACATCGAGGTGTCCGTCTTGTCGATCATGGGCGAGAAAGTCCGGATCGGCATCCAGGCGCCGCGCGACATCCCGGTTTTCCGAAAAGAAGTATATCTGGAGATCCAGCAGGAGAACGTCGCCGCGGGTGCTTCGGCACGCGCCGAGGTCGATGACGCTCTCAAGCGGCTGAGCAGTAAGCCAGAAAAGTAGGTTTCGCCTGCCAGGCGAGTTGACTTCGTCGAACTCGCCTTCGGCGACGTTACTTGCTCAGCCCATCACGTAATACAGCGTCTCGAACATCGCGATCGTCACGATGACCGCGGTGGCGATGAGCGTCATCAGGACGAGCCAGAACCGCAGCGAGCCCTGCTTGTGGACGCGCTCGCGGTGACGGACCCGGGTCCGCCGGATCGCCTGCTGCTGGATCCGCTCGCGGCGCTCGCGATCGGCGTCGATCTCCTCGACGAAGGCGGCCTCGATGTCGGCCAGGCTCTGTCGCATCCGCATGGACACGTCGTCAATCTTATGACGATCCACAATTCGACCACAGCCCGCGCCCGTCCCGGCGCGCCGCTGCGGCCAGCCGGCGGAACTCCCCGGCGTGCTCCACGTTGGGCGGGATCGTGAGCGCGACCGCGTAGCCGCGGCGCACCAGCGCGGCGTTGACGAACAGGTCGTCACGGTCGCGGTACACATAAGCCAGCAGCCGCCCGTAGCGGTCGCGCGCCTCGAGGTCGAGCACCAGCCGCACCCGCTCGCCCTCCACCAGCCGCTCGTTGAACCTTGCCGCCCGCTTGGCGAAGCACTGCACCGGCGCGCCGGGCTTGACCGACTCCGGCGTGTCGACGCCGATGTAGCGGACCTTCTCGCGCCGCCCGTCGACCGTGACGTGGATCGTGTCGCCGTCGACGACCCGCGTGACCATCCCCTCCCGCGCCGGTCCCGCCGGCTGCGCGGAGCAGCCGGCGAGGACGAGGACGAGGAGGGCTAGACCCGCGCGGCGGATTCCGCGTCGTCGTAGACCTTGATGAAGCGCAGG
Source organism: uncultured Solirubrobacteraceae bacterium (assembly GCA_963811595.1). Taxonomy (GTDB): domain Bacteria; phylum Actinomycetota; class Thermoleophilia; order Solirubrobacterales; family Solirubrobacteraceae; genus DASQFQ01. Next base: position 450,594 of record CAWERW010000015.1, on the reverse strand, counting down.
TAGTTGTCGGCGATCTGCTCCGCGGCGGCGCGGCGGTCGAGGCCCTCGTCGAGGAAGCCCTTGAGTGCGTCCCACCAGATCGAACGGCCGATCGCGAAGCCGATGAAGCCCTCCACGGGCGCCGCCTGCTGCAGCCAGTGGTCGACCTTCTCGTCGGACGCGCCGCGGCCGAGCAGCACGGAGGTGACGCCTTCGCGGCCCTCGCCGGAGCGCGTCTGCTTGATCAGCATCTCGGCGTCCTCCTGCGCGTCGACGCCCTCGATCTTCCAGATGTCGACCTCGATGCCGTAGTCCTGGATCTGCTCGATCGCGCGCCGCATCAGCTCGGGGCGCAGCTCGGCGTCGTAGCGGTCGGTGTCGCCGTCGACCTTCTCGAGCTGATGGTCCTCGGCCGGCACCAGCAGCTCGAAGAGGAACAGGCGGTCGTTCTCGTGCAGCCAGTCGGCGAGCTCCTTCAGCCGGCCGAGCTGGCGCTCGTTCATCTCCGCGTCGCCCTCCGGGTTCAGGCGCACGAGGACCTTCGAGAAGTCGGGGTCGTTGTCGAGGATGTGCTGGCCGAAGTCCTCGTCGTACTGGAAGTCGAACTCCTCCTGCCCGGACTTCTCGACCGGCTGCGCGAGCTTGAGGCCGTGCTCGCGGGCGAGCTTCGGGATGTCGGAGCCGAACTGCTCGTCGACGAGCACGCCGGTCGCCTCGGCGTCGACGCCGCGCTCGACGGCGATCTCCATGCCTTCGTAGATCAGCTTCTTGGCGTCGCTGATCGTGTCCGTCTCCTCCGGGGTGGGATCGCCCTCGATCCCGAACATCTTCTTCTGGAAGGAGCCCCGGTGGTCGAAGGCGAGGATGTAGAGCTTTCCGTGGTAGCCGAGGGCCATGGGGATCCACCTTTGTCGTGACTGTGCGAAGCGGGGAACAGGCTACCCTCCCGCGCCGTGAAGCCGAACTTCACCGGTCCGAGCTACACGCTGGGCATCGAGGAGGAGCTGATGATCCTCGACCCCGACGGGTGGCAGCTCGCCAACGCGATCGAGGGCCTGCTCGAGGACGCGGGCGACGACGGCGGTGGCGACATCAAGCCCGAGCTGCACGAGTCGGTGCTCGAGATCGCCACCAAGCCGTGCGAGGACACGCGCGAGGCGGGCGCCGAGCTGCGCGGCCTGCGCCGCCGCGTCGCCGAGATCGCCGCGCGCCGCGACCTCACCGTCGGCTCGGCCGGCACGCACCCGTTCGCGCTCTGGGAGGACCAGCGCATCTCCGCACGCCCGCGCTACCGCGACCTGATCGACGCGCTGCGCTTCGTCGCCCGCCAGGAGGTCATCTTCGGCCTCCACGTGCACGTCGGCATCGACGACGCCGACAAGGCCATCCACGTCGCCAACGGCATGCGCGTGCACGTCCCGCTGCTGCTCGCGCTGTCGGCCAACTCGCCGTTCTGGCGCGGCCACGCGACCGGCCTGGCCTCGACGCGGATGCCGATCTTCCGCCAGTTCCCCCGCGTCGGCATGCCGCCCGCCTACCGCGACTGGAAGGACTTCGAGGAGCGGATCGGCTTCATGGTCGACGCCAAGACCGTCGAGGACTACACCTACCTCTGGTACGACGTCCGCCCGCACCCGAACTTCGGGACGGTCGAGATCCGCGCGATGGACGGGCAGACGCGGGTCGAGCACACGCTCGGGCTGGCGGCGCTGATCCAGGCGATGGTCAAGGAGCTCGCCGAGCACTACGAGGCGGGCGAGTCGCTCAGCGACCACCCGTTCGAGATGCTCGACGAGAACCGCTGGATCGCCGCCCGTCACGGCCTCGACGGCGAGATGGTCGATCTGCCGAGCTACGAGCGCGTCGCCACGCGCACGCTCGCCCGCCGCGTCCGCGACCGGCTGCGCGAGCACGCGCAGGACCTCGGCTCCGAGGATGAGCTCGCGTCGATCGACGACCTGCTCGAGCACGGGAACGGCGCGCACCGGCAGGCGATCGTCTACGAGGCGAACCACGACCTCGAGGAGGTCGTGCGCGAGATCGCGCAAGCAACCGTCCCGGATCCGCCGTCGGCGTAGACTCGGAGACGTGGCGAGCGGTCCCGAGCTCTTCGTCGTCTGCAAGAAGTGCAACTCCGAGGTGTCCCCGTACATCACGGAGTGCCCCTACTGCGGCACGCGCCTGCGCAAGCGGGCCCCCAAGCTCGACAAGGGCGGGACCCCGCGCGAGCCGAAGCGCCGCCGTGAGCGGCCGAAGCTGAGCCGCCTCAAGCCGGGCGAGATCCCCGGCGTGCGCGCCGACCGCCGGCCGTACGGGACGATCGCGGTCACGCTCGCCGCGATCGTGGTGACGCTCGGCTACCAGGCGGGGCTCTGGGGCGCGTCGCAGATCGCGCTCCAGGGCTTCGTCGACGGCGAGTGGTGGCGGCTCGTCACCACGCTCTTCATCTACAACTCGGTCGGCTACGAGATCGCGGCCGTCGGCGTCATCTTCCTGTTCGGCTGGCTGCTCGAGCGGCGGCACGGGATGCTGGTCGCGCTGCTCGTGTTCCTGCTCTGCGGCGCCGCCGGCTCGGCGCTGGTCGTCGCGGTCGACGAAGGCACCGCCGCCTGGGGCGCCAACTCCGCCGCGCTCGGTCTGCTCGCCGCGTGGACGATGCGCGACGTGCTCACGCGCCGCCGCGGCGAGGAGGACGACGCGGACATGCTCGGCGTGCTCGCGCTCGCGGTGCTGCTCGTGCTCGTCCCGATCGCGGCGCCCGAGGCGCACCCGCTGGCCGGCCTCGGCGGCGGCGTGGTCGGGATCGTGCTCGGTCTGCTGCTCGCCCGCGCGCCGCAGCGCTAGCGCACGGCGATCGCGCCCGGCTCGCCCGCGACGAGCCGCCCGACGACCCAGCCCTCCATCTCCCCGGGGACGGCCGCCAGCAGCCCGCCGGAGGTCATCGCGTCGCACACCAGCCGGCGCCGCGGCTCGGGCACCTCACCCGCCCACGTCGTGAACGACTCCGCGTCGGCCCGGTTGCGCTTCGAGCCGCCCGCGAGCGCGTCCTCCGTCGCGAGCAGGTCGAGCACGCCGTCGATGGCCGGCACGGCGGCGGCGTCGATCTCGGCGGCGAGGCCGCTCGCCGCCGCCAGCTCGTGCACGTGGCCGAGCAGGCCGAAGCCGGTGACGTCGGTGAGCGCGTGCGCGCCGGCCTCGCGCGCCGCGGCCGCGGCGCGGTCGTTGAGCGTCGTCATCACCGTGATCGCCCGCTCGACCAGCGCGTCATCGGCCAGCCCGCGCTTGATCGCGGTCGCCACCGTGCCGGCGCCCAGCGGCTTGGTCAGCACGAGCGCGTCGCCCGCCCTGCCGCCGGCGTTGGTCAGGATCGCGTCCGGGTGCACCGTCCCGGTCACCGCGAGCCCGTACTTCGGCTCGGGGTCGTCGATCGAGTGGCCGCCGACGACGCTCGCGCCCGCCGCCTCGACGGCGTCGAGGCCGCCGCGCAGGATCGCGGCGAGGATCTCCGGCCCCAGCGTCTCGAGCGGGTACGCGACGAGGTTCAGCGCCGCCACCGGCGTCGCGCCCATCGCGTAGATGTCCGACAGCGCGTTGGTGGCGGCGATGCGCCCGAACGCGTAGGGGTCGTCGACGATCGGCGTGAAGAAGTCGACGGTCTGCACGAGCGCGAGCTCGTCGGTGAGCCGCACGACGCCGGCGTCGTCGGCGGTGTCGGCGGCGACGAGCACGCGCGGGTCGGAGGGGCGCGGGAGGCCGGCGACGATCGGCCGCAGGTCGGCGGCGGACAGCTTGCAGCCGCAGCCCGCGCCGTGGGAGAGGGAGGTCAGGGCGGGGGGCATCGCCGCCTATGATGCCCGGCCGTGCCCGAGTACACCGACGCGCAGCTCGACGCTGCGCTGGAGGCGCTCAGCGAGCCGGGGAAGCTGGACGAGGCCCAGCGGCTGGTGGCGAGCACCGCGCCGCAGCTGCAGGGGATCCTCAACGAGGCCCTGGAGTCCGCCGACTGGTTCGGCTCCGCCCACCAGGCGGAGGTCCTGCGCGCCGCCGGCATCGCCGACCCGGACGAGCGGATCGCCGCCGTGCAGACGCTGATCGCGGAGGAGACGCGCGTGAGCATGCTCATCGGCGTCGCGGTCGGGTACGAGCTTGCGAGACAGCTGACAGAGGAGACTGACTGACATGGCAGTGGAGATCCGCTTCCTGGGCCACTCGGCCGTCGAGCTCGTGTCGGGCGAGACGCGGGTCCTGATCGACCCGTTCATCACCGGCAACCCGAAGGCCGCCGTCGACGCGTCCGAGCTCGAGCCGACCCACATCCTGCTGACCCACGGGCACCCGGACCACTACGGCGACATCATCGACATCGCCAAGCGCACGAACGCGACCGTCGTGGCGCTGACCGAGATCGCGTCCGAGATCGGCGAGCAGGGGATCGAGAACGTCTTCGACCCCAACTTCGGCGGCACGGTGGAGTTCGACTGGGGCTGGGTCAAGATGGTGCCCGCCTGGCACACGTCGACGACGCCGAACGGCACCGTGACGCCGCCCGCCGGCCTGCTGGTGATGGTCGGCGAGACGCTCGTCTACCACCTCGGCGACACCGCGCTGTTCTCCGACATGAAGCTGATCGCGCGCCGCGGCGACCACGTCGACGTCGCGCTCGTGCCGATCGGCGGCCACTACACGATGGACCGCCTCGACGCCGTCACCGCCGTCGAGTTCATCGAGCCGACGACGGTCATCCCGATCCACTACGACACGATGCCGGTGATCGAGACCGACGCCGAGGCGTTCAAGGCCGACGTCGAGTCGCAGACCAGCGCGAAGGTCGTGATCCTGGCGCCCGGGGAGACGCACTCCGCGTGACCCACGCGATCGTCCTGATCGAGGCCGAGCGCTCGGCGATGCCGTCGCTCGGCGGGCAGCTCGCGGACGTCGAGGGCGTCGCCGAGGCCTACTCCGTGACCGGCGAGTGGGACTTCGTGGCGATCATGCGCGTGCGCGAGCCCGACGACCTCGCGCCGCTCATCACGGGCCGGCTCGCGCAGCTCGAGGGCATCAAGCGGACGCACACGATGGTGGCGTTCGAGGTGTTCTCGGAGCACGACCTGGAGGCGCTGTTCTCGATCGGCGACTAGCAGTCGCCGCCGTCGCGGCGCTCGGGCTCGCCGGCTGCGGCGAGGGCGAGCGCCCCGCGACGACGCCCACACCGACGCCGAGTGCGGCGCCCACCGCGTTCGCCCCCAGCGCGCCCGAGCCGCCGACGGACGCGCCGGAACCTTAGGTTGGCCAGCCAGCCAGGAGCGCTGTAGGCTCCCCGCATGTCCGACACCGCCCCGCGCACCGCGCGCACCGATTACCAGGCGACAAGCGATCCCGCGCTGCTGGAGTCTGCGGACCGAGGGACGAAGCTCCTCGACTACGGCCAGCTCTACCAGCTGTGGGAGCGCCAGCAGTGGGCGACGCAGGACATCGACTTCACGCAGGACCGGATCGACTGGCACGAGCGCATCGACCCCGAGGAGCGCTTCCAGCGCATGTACGGGCTGTCCTCGTTCTTCATCGGCGAGCAGCGCGTCGCCGCCGAGCTCGGCCCGATGATGCGAGCCGCGCCGCAGGAGGACATGCGGCTGTTCCTGTGCACGCAGATCGCTGACGAGGCGCGCCACGTCGCGTTCTTCGACCGCTTCTACTCCGAGGTCGGCGTGCTCGAGGCCGACAACCTGCAGGACCGGCTCGAGGAGAACGTGCAGTACATCAACGAGGAGTTCGGCGTCCTCTTCGACGAGATGCTGCACTCGCGGGTCGACCGGCTCGCCGTCGAGCCCGAGGACACCGAGACGCTCGTCGAGGCCGTGACGATCTACCACATGGTCATCGAGGGCATGCTCGCCCTCACCGGCCAGCACTTCATCATGGACTACAACGAGCGGGTGGGAACGCTGCCGGGCTTCGTCGAGGGCTTCACCAAGGTCGCGCGCGACGAGCACCGCCACGTCGCGTTCGGCGCGCGCTTCCTGCGCGACATGGCCCGCCGCGACCCGCGCTACATCGACGCCATCCAGCGCACGCTGGTCGAGGTCGGGCCGGTGGCCGACGGCGTGCTCAAGCCGCCGTGGATGGAGGGCGACGACGACGAGCAGACGCTGTTCGGCGTCTCGGTGGCCGAGACGCGCGCGTTCGCGATGAAGGCGCTCGAGCGGCGCATGAAGGTGATCGGCCTGCTGCAGGCGGCATGAGCACGCCGGAGATCGACTTCGACCAGTTCCTCGCGGTCGACCTGCGGGTCGGCCGCGTGACGGCCGTCGACGACTTCCCGGAGGCGCGCAAGCCGGCCTGGAAGCTGACGATCGACTTCGGCCCGGAGATCGGCGTCAAGCGCTCGTCGGCGCAGATCACCGAGTACTCCCGCGAGGAGCTCGAGGGCACCCTCGTCGTCGCGGTCGTCAACTTCCCGCCGCGCCAGATCGGGCCGTTCATGTCCGAGGTGCTGACGGTCGGCGCATCGGACGCGGACGGCCGCGTGATCCTGCTGCGTCCCGACGCCGACGTCCCCGTCGGCGCGCGGATCCACTGAGCGCGGCGTTTGCCGGCGACGCCTGACGGCGTGCGGGCCTAGCGCGAGGGCTCGGTCGGGACGCCGGGCTGCGGCGTCACGGCCGGCGGCGGCGTGGGCGTCGGGGTGACGCTCGGAGGCGGCGTGGGCGTCGGCGTCGGCGTCGGCGTCGGCGAGCCCGTGGGCGTCGGCTCGGCCGGGCCGGGGGTCGGCTGCGGCGACGGCTGCTGCTCGGGCGGCGGGGCGGGCTGGGTCGCCGGCGCGGTCTGGCCGGGCGGGAGCGCGCCGCCGCCGGGCTGCGTGGTGCCGGCCTGCTCCGACGGCGTCGTCGTGTCGCCCTCGCGCTGCTCGCGCATCGGGACGAGCGCGGCGACGAGCGTCGCGTCCTTGTCCTCGGCCTTGGCCGGCGCGGCGGGCTTCTTCTTGGCCGGCGCGGCGTCCTCGCGCGCGCCGCGCTTGCGGGTCGCGTCGCCGCGCTTCGTGGCGGCGGGCTGCGGGGCCGAGCGGACGGCGACCGGGGCGGCCGGCGCGGGCGCGTCGGCGTTGGCGGGCGCGACCGCGGCGACGGCGGTCGGGGCCTGCTGGCGGTCGACGGCGACGTGCTTGGCCTCGACGGCGCCCGCGGTCACGATGGCGGCGGCGGCGAGCCCGGCGGCGGCCTTGGTGGCCAGCGCGCTCGCGCCCGCCTGCAGCGCTCCACCGGCTGCGGCGCCGGCGGCGGCGGTGCCACCGCCCGCGGCGGCGGCGGTGCTCCCGCCGGCCGCGGCGGTCGTGCCGAGGTGGGCGAGCAGCGTCTTCTTGAGCAGCAGCAGCGGGGCGACCGGGAAGATCGCGGCGAGCGCCTTGTTGGTCTCGCGCAGCTGCTTGCGGAACAGGGTGCAGCGATCGCAGGTGCGCAGGTGGCGGCGCACGGGGGCGCTCGTGCGGCGCAGCCCTTCGGCGACCTCGCCGAGCTCGTCGCGCACCTCCTCGCAGGTCAGCAGCCGCGCCTCGGCCGCCTCGGCGAGCGACACGCGGGCGCGCACGAGCAGCGACTTGACGGACGGCACCGTCGTCTCCATCGCCTCGGAGATCTGCTCGTAGGAGAGCGCGTCGATCTCGCGCAGCAGCAGCGCGGTGCGCTGCGTCTCCGGCAGGTCCTGCACGTCGGCGACGAGCTGGCGGAACTCCTCGCGCTTGTGGACCTTGTCCGCGGTCGTCAGCCCGCCCTCGGACAGGTGGATGTCCATCGAGTCGACGCCGACCGCCTGCGCGCGCCGCAGGTGGTTCAGCGAGCGGTTGCGGGCGATCCGGTAGAGCCACGGCCGCACGTTGATCGCGCGCTCGTCGGCGAGCATCGCGTTGAACGCGGCGGCGAAGACCTCCTGCAGCACATCCTCGGCGTCCTCCTTCGAGGACAGCATGTGGCGGCAGAACGCCAGCAGCCGCGACTGGTAGCGCGCGACGAGCGCCTCGAAGGCAGCCTGGTTCCCGCGCCGTACGAGCGCGACAAGACGCTCGTCCGACTGCAATCTGAGCAGGGGCGAACGACCATGAAGGCCGGCTGAGCCGGCGTGAGTAAGGGCTGAAGCTTCCACGCGTGAAAAGGAACTGCCGCCCGTACAACCGACGAGGGGCGGCGAAGTTGCTCCAATCCAGGGTAGCCGTACGATTCCCTGGTCGCGCCCGGGTGGCGGAACTGGAGATACGCGGCCGGCTTAAACCCGGCTGTCCGTGAGGACGTGTGGGTTCGAGTCCCACCCCGGGCATCGTTTGTTCGCCACGAAACTTCGCACCGTGCGTACGCGCGTATACGCGACCGGTTGCGTTTGCTCAAGAAATCCAGCAGGGTAGTCCCGGCCTATGGACGCCGTCCGCGCCATGCGACTCCAGGCCGTTCGCTGCACCGAGTGCGGCGACGCGCGCTGGAGCCTGTTCTCGACCGCGAATCCCGCCAAGCCGTGCGAGCTGTGCGGTGGCGAGATGGAGGTCGAGCGCCGGGTGCCGGGAGCCGGCCCGCGCCGCCTTCCGCGCGAGCGCCGCACCCAGACGGTCCCCTTCGCCCACCGCTGACCCGTCCCGAACGTTGAGCTTCTGTTAGGCGGAAGCTCCGAGGACAAGGAATCCGGAGTAGCGGGTACCCCTCCTCACCGTAGGCGCCAGGTGTGACGGCCGTCACGGAGGACCGCAAGTTCACCGGCGCCGTTTCGTTGCAGGGTTCGGGGAATTTCTGGAATGCGGCTCACGGGGGATCTCATCGTTCGCGCGGCGGCCTTGGCCGCCGTTCTCGTCGTTGGCGTGGTCATCGCCGTGCTGCTGCTCGGTGGGTCGGGCGGCGGCTACACGGTCAAGGCGCGCTTCCAGAACGCCGCCCAGATCGTCAAGGGCAACCTCGTGCAGACCGGCGGCGCGCCGGTCGGCGAGGTCAAGGACATCGACCTGACCGAGGACGGCCAGGCCGAGATCACGCTGACGATCGAGGAGGACTACGCGCCGCTGCGCCGCGGCACGCTCGCCACGATCCGCCAGGCGTCGCTGTCCGGCGTCGCCAACCGCTACATCGACCTGCGCATGGCGCCGCAGAGCGCCAAGAAGATCCCCGACGGCGGGCTGATCGAGCAGGACGCGACGACCACCGCGGTCGACCTCGACCAGCTCTTCGACACGTTCGATCCCGAGACCCGCAAGGCGCTGCAGGGCGTCATCCACGGGTCGGCCAACCAGATCAAGGGGCAGGGCAAGGAGTTCAACGAAGGGATCGCCTACCTCAACCCGGCGCTCGCCGCCTCGAGCCGCCTGTTCCGCGAGCTCAACCGCGACACGCCGCTGCTCGAGCGCTTCATCGTCTCGTCCTCGGACCTCGTCACCGACATCGCGGACCGCCGGGAGGACGTCAGCGGCCTCGTCGACGAGCTCGCGACGACGACGACGGCGATCGGCAACCAGCAGTCGGCGCTCGCCGAGTCGATCCGCCGCCTCCCCGACTTCCAGCGCCGCGCCAACACGACGTTCGTCAACCTGCGCGCCGCGCTCGACGACCTCGACCCGCTCGTCGAGGACTCGAAGCCCGTCGCCAAGAAGCTGCGCCCGTTCCTCGCCGAGCTGCGCCCGCTCGCGCGTGACGCGCGCCCGACGATCAACGACCTCTCGAAGATCGTCAAGCGCCCCGGCGGCGCCAACGACCTGATCGAGCTGACCAACCTCCAGGTGCCGCTGCGCGACGTGACCACGCGCAAGGTCCAGGCCAACGGCAAGGAGCGCGACGGGGCGTTCAAGGCCTCGCAGGACGCGCTCAAGGGCCTGGCGCCCGAGTTCGCGTTCTTCCGCCCCTACACCCCCGACCTGCTCGGCTGGTTCGACGACTTCAGCCACTCCGGCACCTACGACGCGCTCGGCGCCGCCTCGCGCGTGGGCATCCACGCGAACCCGTTCGCGCTCACCGGCTCCGGCGGCGCGGGCCAGTACGAGCTGGTCCCGCCCGAGCTGCGCGACGAGATGCTCAACGCCACGCTCGAGACGCGCCAGAACAACCGCTGCCCGGGCGGCGGCGAGCACAAGACCGACGACGGCAAGGGCCCGTGGAAGCCCAGCCCCGACTTCTCCTGCGACCCGTCGCAGGTCCTCCCGGGGGAGTGAGATGAGGCGCGTCCTGGCCGTCATCCTCGTGCTCGCCTCCGCCGGCGCCTACCTGCTCACCCAGAGCGGCGCCAAGGAGGAGAAGGGCAACCAGTTCACGGTCGAGTTCGACAACGCGTTCGGCCTCGTCAAGGGCGGCGACGTGAAGGTCGCCGGGGTGCGCGCCGGGACGATCTCCAAGCTGCGCCTCGACCACGAGACGAAGCGCGCGCTGATCGACTTCGAGATCACCAAGAACGGCTTCGGCTCGCTGCGCGAGGACGTCTACTGCGAGTCGCGCCCGCAGTCGCTGATCGGCGAGTACTACATCGACTGCACGCCCGGCAAGTCGTCCAGCGAGCTGAAGGCCGGGGCGAAGATCCCGGTCGAGCAGACCGCCTCGACGATCCCGCCCGACCTCCTCGCCAACGTCATGCGACGCCCCTACCGCGAGCGCCTGCGGGTCATCCTCAACGAGCTCGGCGCCGGCGTCGGCGGCCGCGCGGAGGACGTCAACGCCACGATCCGCCGCGCCAGCCCGGCGCTGCGCGAGACCGACAAGGTGCTGAAGGTCCTCGCCCGCCAGAACAACGTGCTCAAGGACCTCGCGACCGACGCGGACCTCGTGATCGGCGACCTCGCGCGCAACCGCCGCAACGTCGGGCGCTTCGTCAAGGAGTCCGAGGATGCGGCGACCGCGTCCGCCGAGCGCCGCCAGGACATCGAGGGGAGCCTGCAGCGGCTGCCGACGTTCCTGCGCGAGCTGCGCCCGACGTTCGCCGAGCTGGGCGCCACCGCCGACGCCTCCTCGCCCTACCTGCGCGACCTCAACGCGTCCGCCGGCCAGCTCGAGCGCTTCCTCGAGAACCTCGGGCCGTTCTCGGAGGCGAGCCGCGTCAACGTCCGCTCGCTCGCGAAGACCGCGGATGCCGGGCGGCCCGCGATCCGCAGCGCGCGCCCGACCGTGGCCGAGCTCACCAAGACCACGGAGAAGGCGCCGGAGCTCGCGAACAACCTCGAGATCGTGCTGCGCGACCTCGACGACCGCGGGCGCGCCGTCGAGGCCGACAAGCGCTCACCGGGCGGCAAGGGCTACACCGGCTTCGAGGCGGTCCTCTCCTACATCTTCGACCAGATGATGGCCATCAACATCTTCGATGAGAACGGCCACATCCTGAAGATCAACCTGTCGGCCTCGGAGTGCAGCGAGTACCAGAACGCCGACTCGCTGCGGCGCAAGGAGAAGGAGAGCCCGGGCTTCATCAGCCGCTGCCTCGCCGCGCTCGGTCCCAACCAGCCCGGCGTCACCACGCCCGATCCGAGCGACACCGGCGTCGACGACCCCGGCCACGAGCCGCACGTCGAGTCGAACAGCAAGAAGAAGAAGTCGAAGAAGGGCAGCAAGCGCGAGGCTGAGAAGAAGAGCGAGAACACGCCCGGCCAGCCCGACCTCAAGAAGGCGCTGGAGCGCCTGCTGCGCAACGGCGGCGGCGACAACAAGCCGGCGGTGCCGGCGCTGCCCAACGTCAACGTGCCGAGCGTCCCCGCGCCGAACGTCCCCGCCCCCTCGCTGCCGAACCTCGGCAACGGCGGCTCCGGCCAGTCGGCCCCCGATCCGCAGGCCCTCCTCGACTACCTCCTGAGCCCATGAGAGCCCGCTCCGCGTCATCCGTGTTCGCCAACCCCGTGCTCGTCGGGGCGGTGACGGTGCTCGTGATCATCGTCGCGGTCTTCCTGTCCTACAACGCCAACAACGGCCTGCCGTTCGTGCCGACGACGTCGCTGAACGTGCGCTTCGCCAACGGGCAGAACCTGGTCAAGGGCAACGAGATCCGCTCCGGCGGCTTCCGCGTCGGCGTCGTCGAGGACATGAAGCCCGTGCAGCTCTCCGAGGGCCGCGTCGGCGCCGAGCTCAAGCTCAAGCTCGACAAGACGATCGGCGACATCCCCGCGGACTCGCGCTGGCGCATCCGCCCGCGCTCCGCGCTCGGCCTCAAGTACCTCGAGCTCACCGAGGGCAGCTCGAAGAAGGCGTTCCAGGACGGCGACACCGTTCCGCTGGAGCAGACCGAGGTCAACGTCGACCTCGACGAGGTCTTCAAGATGTTCGACGAGAAGACGCGGCGCGCGAGCCAGCTGAACCTGCAGGGCTTCGGCGACTCGTTCGCGGGTCGCGGCGCCGCCGTCGGGCGCACGGTCGAGGAGGCTCCGCGCCTGTTCGGGCACCTCGAGCCGGTCGCCCGCAACCTCGCCGATCCGAAGACCGAGCTCCCCAACTTCTTCAAGGAGCTCGGCGATGCCGCGCGCATCGTCGCCCCCGTCTCCGACACCAACGCGCGGCTGTTCACGACGATGGCCGACACGTTCGAGGCGCTCGCCCGCGACCCCGAGGCGCTCAAGCAGTTCATCTCCAAGCAGCCCCCGACGATGGACGCGGCGATCGAGTCCTTCCGGGTCCAGCGGCCGTTCCTGCGCGACCTCACGACGTTCTCCGAGGACTTCTCGGGCGCCACCGCCGAGCTGCGCGGCGCGCTGCCCGAGATCAACCCGGCGCTCGAGACCGGCACGCGCGTCCAGCGCCGCATGCCCGAGCTCAACGAGAAGCTCGAGGGCACGTTCAAGGCGCTCGACGACCTCACGTCGGCGCCGTCGACCAACGCGGCGATCCGCGCGCTGACGGCGACCGTCACGTCGCTCAACCCGCAGATGCGCTTCTACGGGCCCTACGTCACCGTCTGCAACGCCCCGAACTACTTCTTCACCTACCTCGCCGAGCACTTCTCCGAGGACGACAGCACCGGCCAGTCCCAGCGCGCACTCGCCAACGTCACCGGCCGCCAGGACGACTCGCTCGGCTCGATGGGCGCCGACGCGCCGGCCAACGGCAACGAGGTCATCGAGGGCAACAAGCAGTTCCTGCAGGCGGCTCCGTACGGCGCCGCGGTCACGCCCGACGGCCGCGCCGACTGCGAGGCCGGCCAGCGCGGCTTCCAGGAGCGCAACGCCAAGTTCTACGACCGCACGTACAAGATCAACCAGGACGCCCGCACGCCGGGCGCACAGGGCCCGACGTTCACCGGCCGCCCGCGCGTGCCCAAGGGCCAGACGTTCACGGCGACGCCGGAGACGGGCTTCTACAAGGACATGCCCACGTCATCGAGCGGTGAGAAATGAGACGGCGCAGCGGGGGCATGAGCACCTTCACCGTCGGCGTCATCGCGCTCGTCGTGACCGTGGTCGGCGTGTACCTCGGCTTCACGAAGTCGATCCCGTTCCGCTCGCACTACGAGGTCAAGGCCGCGTTCAAGAGCGCGAACAACCTGCGCACCGCCTCGCCGGTCCGGATCGCCGGCGTCGAGGTCGGGAAGGTCACCAAGGTCGAGCGCGTGCGCAAGGGCGACAACGGCGCCGTGGTGACGATGCGGATCCAGGACAAGGGGCGCCCGCTGCACTCCGACGCCACGTTCAAGATCCGCCCGCGCATCTTCCTCGAGGGCAACTTCTTCGTCGACGTCAACCCGGGCCTGGGCGGCAAGGAGGTCGCCGACAACCACACGTTCCCGGTCCAGCAGACCGACACGCCGGTCCAGCTCGACCAGGTCCTGACTGCGCTGCAGACCGACACGCGCGAGGACCTCAAGACGTTCCTGCGCGAGTACGCCTCAGGCCTCAAGGGCAAGGGTGCCAAGGGCTTCAACGAGTCGATCAAGTACTGGAAGCCGGCCTACCGCGACAGCGCCATCGTCTCCGAGGCGATGCTCGGCGAGAACGAGCACGACCTCTCGGGCTACATCAAGGAGATGGGGGTCGTCGCCGGCGCGCTCGACCGCAACCCGGAGCAGCTCAAGGACCTGATCACGAACTTCCGCGTGACCGCCGGCGCCTTCGCTCGCGAGAACGGCAACCTCGAGGCGGCGATCGCCGAGCTGCCGCGCACGCTGCGCGTCGCCCAGCCCGCGCTCGACGCGCTCAACCGCTCGTTCCCGGGCGTGCGCGGGCTCGCGCAGGACCTGCGGCCCGGCGTTGCATCCTCCGAGGAGACGATCGACGTGTCGATGCCGCTGCTCCAGCAGCTGCGCGGGCTCGTGTCGAAGCCCGAGCTGCGCGGGCTGACCGCCGATCTGCGCCCGACCGTGCCGGCGCTCGCGCGGCTGGCGCAGGAGGCCGTCCCGCTCAGCCGCCAGATCCGCTCCTCGGCGAGCTGCCAGAACGAGGTCATCCTGCCGTGGAGCAAGGACAAGCTCGAGGACGAGAAGTTCCCGTCCACCGGCCCGGTCTACACCGAGCTGCCCAAGCCGTTCCCCGGCCTGGCCGGTGAGAGCCGCTCGGGCGACGCGAACGGCCAGTGGTTCCGCGTGCTGGCCGCGGGCGGCACCAACCTCGTCCAGTTCGGCCCGAACACGTTCGGCACCACGGCGAACCCGCTGCAGGGCGTCAACCCGCCGAAGCCGAAGGCGCGCCCGCCGCTCGACGCGGAGCAGCCGTGCGAGAACCAGCAGCCGCCGGACCTGCGCTCCGAAGCGGGCGCTCCGCCCAAGCAGACCCAGGTCGACACCAACGACCCGAAGTTCAAGGCGCGCTGGGCCGACGTCCGCAAGTACGGCATCGATCTGATGAAGCTCTCGCTCAAGCAGGAGGGCCTCGCGGACAAGTTCAAGGTGGGCGACAAGGACATCACGCGCGAGACCGTCGAGAAGATCGCGAAGAGGAACGGCAAGTGACCGCGATCAAGAAGAACCTCGGGAATTTCGCCGCGATCATCGGCCTGATCATCGTCGCGGCCGGCGTCTCGTTCTACATCCTCGACCAGCAGCGGATGCGCTTCCCGTTCATCGAGCCGAAGCCATACCAGCTGAAGGCCGAGTTCTCGACCGCGCAGGCCGTCGTCGCGGGGCAGGGCCAGACCGTGCGCGTCGCGGGCGTGCGGATCGGCGACATCGGCGGCGTCGAGCTCGACGACGGCAAGGCCGTCATCAAGATGGACATCGACCAGGAGTACAAGGACCTGGTCCATACGAACGCGAGCGCGCTGCTCCGGCCCAAGACCGGCCTCAAGGACATGTTCATCGACCTCGAGCCCGGCGGCGGCGACGCGCCGGTGGCCAAGGAGGGCTTCACGATCCCGATCCGCGCCACGCAGCCGGACGTGAACCCCGACGAGGTGCTGGCCGTGCTCGACACCGACACGCGCGAGTACCTGCAGCTGCTCGTCAACGGGCTCGGCCGCGGGACCGAGGGCCGCGGCGGCGACCTGCGCGACTTCTTCGCGCGCTTCGAGCCGACGCACCGCGACCTCGCGCGCGTCAACGGCGCGGTCGCGACGCGGCGCAAGAACCTGCGCCGCCTGGTCACGTCGCTGAACGTCCTGTCGCGCGAGCTGGCGTCGCGCGACGACGATCTCGCGAACCTCGTCGAGTCCTCGTCCGCGGTGTTCGGCGCGTTCGCCAAGGAGCAGTCCAACGTCTCCTCCGCCGTGCGCGAGCTGCCCTCCACGCTGACGCAGGCCACGGACACGCTGGGCCGCGTCGAGACGTTCGCCGAGCTGCTCGGGCCGACGGCGCAGAAGCTGCGCCCGGCGGCGCGCGCGCTCGACCCCGCCAACGAGGCCGTGCGGCCGTTCGCGCGTGAGGCGGCCCCGCAGTTGCGCAAGAGCATCCGGCCGTTCGTGCGCGAGTCGCGCCCGCTCGTGCGCGACCTGCGCCCGGTTTCGCAGCAGGCCGCGGCGGCCGCGCCCGACCTGACGCAGGTGTTCCTGCGCATGAACCGCTTCCTCAACCTGCTCGGCTACAACCCGGGCGGCCGCGAGGGCCCGGACAACGCCGCGCGCCAGGAGGGCTACCTGTTCTGGCTGGCGTGGACCAACCACGCCGCGACGCAGCTGTTCTCGAGCTCCGACGCCCACGGCACGCTGCGGCCCGTGACGCTCGCGACGCCGTGCGCCACGCTGACACAGGTGCTGCAGGCACAGCCCGAGCTCGAGTTCACCGCGCTGCTGACGCCGCTGCTGACCGAGTCCGCGGCGTGCAACGGCCAGGGCGGCGGCATCCCCGAGCTGCCAGACCTGGACTTGCCGATCAGCAAGGGCAAGAAGGGCAAGGGCTGATGCAGACCTCCGTCCCGTCCTTCTCGCGCATCCTCGTCATGGTCGTCTTCGCGCTCTCGTGCTTCGGCCTGCTGCTGTTCCTGTGGCTGTCGTTCGGCGGCCCGATCCCGCTCAAGCCGAAGGGCTACCGCGTCCAGGTCGGCTTCGCCGAGGCGACCCAGCTCGGCCTCGAGGCGGACGTGCGGGTGGCCGGCGTGTCGGTCGGCAAGCTGCGCGAGAAGACGCTCGACCCGGGCTCCAACCGCACGCTCGCCGTGCTCGAGATCGACCGCGAGTTCGCGCCCCTGCGGGCCGACACGAAGGCCACCCTGCGGCAGAAGTCGCTGCTCGGCGAGACCTACGTCGAGCTGACGCCGGGTTCGTCGAAGAAGACGATCGCCGAGGGCGGGCGGCTGCCCAACGGCCAGGTCAAGCCGACGGTCGAGCTCGACGAGATCTTCCAGGCGCTCGACCCGCAGACCCGCGCCGCGTTCCGCAACTGGCAGCAGGATCTCGCCGAGGGGATCAACGGCCGCGGCCGTGACTTCAACGACGCGCTCGGCACGCTGCCGGGCTTCGCGCACGACGGCGCCGACATCCTCGAGGTGCTCGACTCGCAGGAGGGCGCGGTCACCCGCCTCGTCAAGAACACGGGCGTGACGTTCGGCGCGCTGACGGAGAACGAGCAGCAGCTCGCGAACCTGATCACGTCGGCGGGCCGCGTGTTCGACGCGACCGCCGCCGAGAACGACAGCCTCGCCGAGGCGATCCGCATCTTCCCGACCTTCCTCGACGAGTCGAAGGCGACCGTCGAGCGGCTCCAGACCTTCTCGACGGACACGCGCCCGCTGATCCAGGATCTCCAGCCCGTGGCGCGCGACCTCCAGCCGACGCTGCGCGACGTGCGCGCGCTGGCGCCCGACCTGCGGCGCTTCTTCCGCGACCTCGACCCGCTCATCAAGGCCGGGCGCACCGGCCTGCCCGCCGGCAGCGAGGTCCTCCGCGGGCTCGAGCCGACGCTCGCCGAGCTGACCCCGTTCCTGCAGCAGATCAACCCGATCCTGCAGTTCTTCGAGGCCTCGCAGTTCCAGGTCACCGACTTCCTCACCAACGGCGCGGCGGCGCTCGCCGACACGACGCCCTCGCCGGGCGGCGGCGTCGGCCACTACCTGCGCCAGTTCGGCCCGACCGGCACGGAGAGCCTCGCGATCCACCGCGAGCGCCTGAAGACCAACCGCGGCAACTCCTACCCGCCGCCGGGCGCGTGGTTCGGCGACCTCGAGGGCAAGGGCATCTTCCCGAACTACGACTGCAAGCCGTCGGGTGGCGAGATCGCGCCGAGCGAGGGCACCCCGGGCTGCCGTCTCGCCGACCCCGTCGACTTCGGCGACGAGACGCAGAAGCTGCAGGGCGCGTTCCCGCACGTGCGGGAAGAGAGCTACGGCGAGTCGAAGTAGCTAGGCGGCCTGGGCGCTGCTGCGCTGCGCGGCCTCGGAGAAGCCCGAGAGCAGCGCGTCGGCGAGCCCGCGGTTGCCGTCGAACTCGAGGTCGTCGACGGCGCCGTCCGGGCCGAGCGCGCGCACCCACGCGGCGACGCTGCCGCGCACGGTGGCCGTCGGCGTGCCGTCGCGCTCGCGCTCGGCGATCTCGACGCGGCCGTCGCCGATCGTGAGCAGGAAGCGGCGCTCGGGCGTCTCGCCCTCAGCGTCGACGACGAGTTCGACCGCGCCGTCGACGCCGGGCGGCGGGGACAGCAGGCCGGGGGCGAGGCGAAAGATCGCGCCGACGTTGACGTCCTCGCCGTCGCGCGGCGCCGTCCACGTCCAGTCGTAGCCCCACTGCGCGAGCGCGCCGAGCACCGGCATGAGCTCGCGCGAGCGCTCCGTCAGCTCGTAGTCGACGCGCGGCGGGACCTCGCGATAGCGCTGCCGCGTGAGCAGGCCGTCGGCGACCATCCGGTTCAGGCGCGAGCGCAGCTGCTCGGTCGAGATGCCCGGCAACACCCGTTGCAGCTCGACGAAGCGCCGGGGCCCGGCGGCGAGGTCGCGGATGATGAGCAGGGTCCACTTGTCGCCCACCAGATCGAGGGCGCGTGCATCTGGGGACCACTGGTCATACGGGTGACGCTTGGGGGGCGGCGCGGTCGGGATGCGACCCTCCGGTTTTCGGCGGTAGAACGTGTGAAAGTCAGCATACCGGCTGTTGCGGCTCCTTCCCATCTGACTTTTGCGCCAGTTCTTTGCTACCGGCTCGTTGGACCTCTTCGACAGGGCGGAACGAAGAGCCGGAAGGGGCCATGGGCGAAGTCATCGATCTCGCACAGCGGAGGGATGCTGTGCACCGACAGGCGAGAAGGCGAGAGCCGCTGCGGGCGCAGCTGTTCTTCGATCTCGCGTGTCCTTTCACGTACCTCGCGACGGAGCGCGTCCAGCGCGCGTTCCCGCACGTCACGTGGACCGCCGCGTCCTCTGAGACGCTGCAGCGCCGCTGTCTCGTTTCGGACCCGGAGGGCGCCGAGCGCGTCCGCGCCGCCGCCGAGCGCCGCGCGGCGGAGCTGCGCCTGCCGCTCGTGTGGCCCGACCGCTTCCCGGCCCAGGTGCCGGCCGCGATGCGCGCGGCCGCGTTCGCCGCCGACCAGGGTCGCGGCGGCGCGTTCGTGCTCGCCGCGGGCCGGCTCGCGTTCTGCGGCGGCTTCGACCTCGACGACCCGGAGATCCTCGCGGAGGCCGCGGCCGCCGCCGGCATCCCGCTGATCGAGTGCTTCGCCGCCGCGGGCGACACGCGCCGCGACGGCGCCGCCGAGGCCGTCGGCCGGAAGCTGCTGGCGGCAGGAGCCGACCGGCTGCCGGTCCTGCGCGTCGGCCGCTCGCTGTTCTGGGGCGAGCAGCGCGTCGGTGCCGCAGCGGCGTCGGTGCGTCAGGCGTCGCCCGCGCTCGCGCGCCGCGGCGGTTAAGGGCTGACGAGCCCGGCGAGGATCTGCGCGTTCATCGCGTCGACCGTGTCCGGGCGCTCGGCGTCGTCCGGGACCTGCGCGAGCGTGGCCCACGCGTAGTCGGACTCGTTGAGCAGCTGGTCCAGGTCGGCGTACGGGGTGTGGCTCCCCGGGATGACGGTGAGCTGGGATTCGTCCATGGCCAGGACGCTAGAGCCGCGTTGCGGCGCGCGCACGTGATGCCGACGTCGGACCCCCCGACCGGGGGGTAGATTCCGACCCATGACGACGGAGACGACCGCTGTTCACGGGGGCCGCCTGGTCGCCCGCCGCCTTGCCGCCCACGGCGTGACGAAGCTCTTCACGCTGTCCGGCGGCCACCTCTTCTCGGTCTACGACGGCTGCCGCGAGGAGGGCATCGACATCGTCGACGTGCGCCACGAGTCGTGCGCCGCGTTCGCCGCCGAGGGGTGGGCGAAGGTGACGCGCGAGCCCGGCGTGTGCGCGCTCACCGCCGGGCCGGGGGTCACCAACGGGATGAGCGCGCTCGGCTCCGCGCTGCAGAACCACTCCCCGATGCTCGTGCTCGGCGGCCGCGCGCCGGCGATGCGCTGGGGCCAGGGGTCGCTGCAGGAGATCGACCACGTGCCGTTCGTGCGGCCGCTCACGCGCTTCGCCGCCACCGCCGGCTCGACCGCCGAGATCCCCGCGCTCGTCGACGAGGCATGGGCGGCGGCGCTGAAGCCGCACTCGGGCCCCGCGTTCGTCGACCTCCCGCTCGATCACGTGTTCATGGAGGCCGGCGACGAGACCGGGGAGGACGAGCCGGCGCGGCGGCCGGAGCCGCCGGTGCCCGACCTCGCCCGCGCGCTCGCGCTGCTCGCCGACGCGGAGCGGCCGGTGATCATGGCCGGCACGGACCTCTACTGGGGCCGTGGCGAGGTGGCGCTGCGCGAGCTGGTCGAGGCGCGCGGGATCCCCGTCTTCCTCAACGGCCTCGCGCGCGGGTGCATCCCCGCCGACCACGAGCTGTTCTTCTCGCGCGCCCGGAGCACGGCGCTGAAGGGCGCCGACGTCGCGCTGGTGGTGGGCGTGCCGATGGACTTCCGGCTCGGCTTCGGCAAGTCGTTCGGCGAGGACACGGAGATCGTGGTGATCGACGTCGCCGAGCCCGAGCGCGACCACCCGCGGTCGCCCGCCGAGGAGCTCTACGGCGACCTGCCCGCGATCCTCTCCGGGCTCGCGGAGGGGAGGGGTCCCGCGACGACCGAGTGGGTCGAGACGATCCGCGCCGCCGAGCGCGAGAAGCGCGAGGCCGAGCGCGAGCTGCGCGCCGACGGCCGCGCGCCGCTGCACCCGATGCGCCTGTACGCGGAGCTCGGCGAGGTGCTCGACCGCAACGCGATCGTGATCGGCGACGGCGGCGACTTCGTCTCCTACGCCGGCCGCGTGATCGACTCCTACGAGCCGGGCTGCTGGCTCGACCCCGGCCCGTTCGGCTGCCTCGGCTCGGGCCCGGGCTACGCGCTCGCCGCCAAGCTCGCGCACCCCGACCGCCAGGTCGTGCTGCTGCTCGGCGACGGCGCGTTCGGCTTCTCCGGGATGGAGTACGACACGCTCGCGCGCCACGGCGTCAACGTCGTCGGCGTGATGGGCAACAACGGGATCTGGGCGCTCGAGAAGCACCCGATGGAGTTCCTCTACGGCTACTCGGTCGCCGCCGACCTGCGGCCCGAGACGCGCTACGACCACGTCGTGGAGGCGCTCGGCTGCCACGGCGAGCTCGTGCGCGCGCCGGACGAGATGAAGCCCGCGCTCGAGCGCGCGCTGAGCGCGGGCAAGCCGGCGCTCGTCAACGTGCTGACGGACCCGACCGTCGCCTACCCGCGCTCGTCGAACCTGGCTTAACCGAGAAGCCGCCCGCGGCGGGGGCGGGCGGCTTCACGGTTGGCCCCGTCAGGACGGGCAGGGGTACGTGCCTTGGGGGGCCTATTGAGTGGCCCGAACGGCGGGAGGCGCCGTTGTATGCGGCATCGCCCGGGCCTATGCGTCAGCGGACGGCGGCGGGAGGCACGACCGCCCTTACTGACGGGACGATTCTCCTCCGGCGCGAACGCGACGAGCAATCAAACAAACGTCCAGAAACCCCCCATCTGGGGGGTGTCAGTTGGACGTGGTGGACCGTCCTGTCTCAATCGCTGCTCCCCAGAGGATGTCGCGGTCCGAGACCTCCACCTCGGCGAGGCCGAATGCCGCCAGGGCGCAAAGCAGCACCACTACGCCGCTCACGATCGTCGGGGCCCGATCCGGGTCGAGTCCGGGCACCTCCCGGCGCCGCGCGAGCGGAACTGACGCCAAGTCGGTAAGCATGGCGCGCAACCGCTCGTCCGAGAGCCGGTGGCCCTCGACGTCGAGTCCCTCGGCGCCACGATCGATGCCCGCGGCCTGCGTCGCGGTGCCGGCCACGGCCACCGCGGCGACGACGCCCTCGCGCTCCGGAACGGCCCGCGCCAGCTCCCGCTCGACCGCTTCGGTGAGCGCCGCGAGCTCCTCCGCCGCCGGCGGATCGGAGTGCAGGTGGCGCTCCGAGTGGCGGACGACGCCGATCTGGGTCGAGACGTGGAAGACCACCTCGGCGCCCTCGCCGACCACGAGCTCGGTCGAGCCGCCCCCGATGTCGATCACCAGCAGCCCGCCGCTGGCGGGCGCGTCGCGGGTGGCGGTGGCGCCGAGGTAGGTCAGGCGCGCCTCCTCGTCGCCGTCGATGATGCGGGCGTCGAAGCCGAAGCGCGTGCGCACGGTGTCTGCGAAGCCCGCGCCGTTGGACGCGTCGCGCACCGCCGAGGTCAGCACCGCCGTGGTGCGCTCCGCGCCGTGCTCCGCGATCGCGTCGGCGTAGCGGGCGAGCACGCCGAAGACACGGCGCTGCGGCTCGTCGCCGAGCGCGCCGGTCGCGTCGACGCCCTCGCCGAGGCGCGTGACGATCGAGCGCCGCTCGACCTCGGTCACGGCGCCGTCCTCGACGTCGGCGATCAGCAGCCGCGTCGAGTTCGTCCCGATGTCGACGACCGCGACGCGGGTCAGTTGGCCTGGTGCGGCATCGGCTCGCCGGCCAGCGCGGCGAGCAGGTTGTCGACGGCGATCTCGGTCATCTTGTGGCGGGTCCGCACCGTCGCCGAGCCGATGTGCGGCACGACGAGCAGGTTCGGCGCGCCCAGCAGCGGATGGTCGGCGGGCAGCGGCTCGGGGTCGGTGACGTCGAGCGCGGCGCCGCCGATGGCGCGCTCGTGCAGCGCGCGCTGGAGCGCGGCGGTGTCGACGATCGGCCCGCGCGCGGTGTTGATCAGCAGCGCGGTCGGCTTCATGCGGTCGAGGGCGTCCCAGTCGATCAGGTGGTGCGTGTCGGGCGTGAGCGGGCAGTGCAGGCTGACGAAGTCGGAGCGCTCGAGCAGCTCCTCGAGCGGGACGCCGCTGGAGCGCGCGCTGTGGAGCACCTCCATCCCGAAGCCCTCCGCGCGCCGCGCGACCGCCTGGCCGATGCGTCCGAAGCCGACGATCCCGAGCGTCGCGCCCGTCACCTCGGCGCCGAGGTTGCGGTCGGGCTCGAACGTCACCCACTGGCCCTCGCGCACGTCGCGCTCGCCCTCAGGCAGCCGCCGCGCGAACGCGAGCATGAGCGCGAACGCGAGGTCGGCGGTCGCGTCGGTGAGCACGTCGGGGGTGTTGCCGACCGGGATGCCGCGCGCGGTCGCGGCGTCGAGGTCGACGTTGTCGGTGCCGACCGCGTAGTTGGAGATCGCGCGCAGGTCGGGCGCCGCCGTCGAGCAGCGCCTCGTCGACGGTGTCCGTGAGCAGACTCAGCAGTCCTTCGACGTTCGAGACGTGCTCGCGCAGCTCGTCGGGCGTGGGCGGGAGCCGGTGCGGCCACACGTCGACGTCGTGTGCGTCGATCAGGCGATCCAGCGCCGGGCCGGGGATGCGGCGGGTCACGAAGCAGCGGGCCATTGCCGGGGCCGCATTCTGGTGGTTAGGGTGGGCGCATGTCAGCTCGCCTAACGCTCATCCTCGCCACCGCCGCCCTGCTCGCCGTTCCCACGGTCGCAGCCGCCGCCACCAAGAACGGCATCACCCCGACGTCGCCGAAGGCCGGGAAGTCCATCCCCGCCGGCAAGCGACCGACCTTGAAGGGCCGAGTCAACGGCCCGGGCCAGATCTACATCCACGTCTGCAAGAACAAGAAGAAGGACGCCGAGGGGATCATCTGCCCCAACGCGACGAAGGCCGAAGCGATCCAGCGCGCCAAGCGCACGAGCTCGAAGTTCAGCGTCAAGATGAAGTTCTTCGACTTCCCCGAGTTCTGGCTCAACTCCCCCGGCACCTACTACTGGCAGGCCTACCGGATCGCCTGTGAGGGCGGGAACACCTCGGACTGCCGCCAGGAGGGCCCGATCACCAAGGTGAGGGTCGCCGGCTGAGCGTCCGCATCGGCTGCTCGGGCTGGAACTACGCCAGCTGGAAGGAGACGTTCTACCCGCCGCGCCTGCCGGCGCGGCGGTGGCTCGAGCACTACGCCACGCAGTTCGACACCGTCGAGGTCAACGCGACCTTCTACCGGCTCGCGTCGCCCTCGGCGGTCGACGGCTGGGTGCACCACACGCCGCCTGAGTTCTGCTTCGCGGTCAAGTCCTCGCGCTACCTGACGCACATGAAGCGCCTCACGGACATGGACCGCGGCGTCGGGCGCTTCTACGACTCGATCGCGCCGCTCGCGGAGTCACCCAAGCTCGGCCCGGTCCTGTGGCAGCTCCCCGACCGCTTCGCACGCGACGACGACCGCCTCGAGCACGCGCTCTCGAACCTCCCGCCGGGGCGCCACGCGTTCGAGCTGCGCCACCCGTCGTGGTTCGCCGAGCCGGTGTTCGCGCTGCTGCGCGCGCACGGGGCCGCGTTCGTGCTCCACGACGACAAGCGCCGGCGCGAGACGCCCGAGGTGCTGACCGCCGACTTCACCTACCTGCGCTTCCACCACGGCCGCCGCGGGCGGCGCGGGAACTACTCCGAGACGGAGCTCGCCGAGTGGGCCGCGCGAGTGCGCGCGCTCGCGGGCGAGGTCGACGTGTTCGCCTACTTCAACAACGATTGGGAGGAGTTCGCTCCCGGCAACGCGAGGCGGTTGCGCGCGCTCGTCGGCAGCTAGGGCTTCGGCTTGTTGAGCCGCCCCCACTCGCGCTGGTAGTAGCGCTGGTAGGAGTCGAGCTGGTTCGGCCCCAGCGTGGTCTGCTTCTTGCCCGTCGGGTCCGTGGAACTGGACCGCGTGGTGCATCTCGTGGACGAAGTAGGCGGCCACCTCGTACCGGCTTTTCGCGCTGCACATGGGTTGTGCCAGTTGGTAAACTTGACGGCTCGCCGCGGGGTGGAGCAGCCAGGTAGCTCGTCGGGCTCATAACCCGAAGGTCGCGGGTTCGAATCCCGCCCCCGCTATACGGAAGCCGCCTCTCGCCAGGCGGCTTTCGTGCTTAACGGGCCGGTGGCGCGCTCGCGCGGCGCGGCTGGCCTAGCCTGTGGTGGAAAGGATGGACGACGACCGCGAGCCTTACGAGCCGCTGTGGGCCGAGAGCCTGAGAAGAACGGGCTCGCCGAAGCCGGAGGCCCTCGCGAAGCCGAAGCCCCCGTCGTTCTCGGGCGGGCCAGCGCTCGTGATCGTGGCCCTCGTCGCGTTTGCGGTCCTCCTCGGCGTGATCGTCAGCGCTCATTCGAGCTGGGTCACCTCCGCCGACCTTCCGTCCTACTGGGGGAGCGTCGAGATGAGATGTGACACCGCGCGCTTCGAAGAGGACGACCGGACGCTCGAGATCTTCCGCTGTAACGCGCAGGGCGCCGGCCGGCTGCCGCCCGGCGCCTATCGACCGCCCGAGACCATCTGGAACTCGGACTTCGACCGCCGCCGAGCAACGAACCACGCGATTCGGATCTCGCCGACTGGCGAGGTCCTCGGCTGGGCGCTCTACGTCCCGTGACGCTGCGCAGGCTCGCGTCGCAGGCGGCGAGCGTCCCGTCGTAGGTCGCGTGGGTGGGCCTCACCTTGCTGACCAGGAACACATCGTCGCGGCGGCCGGCGATCGCCCGGCCGACGAGCCGCTCGCTCGCGCCGCCGCCGCAGAGCTCGGCGGTGTCGATCAGCGTCATCCCGAGGTCGAGGCCCGGTGCGCAGCGCGTCCAGTTCGACCTCCGGCGGATGGCGGCCCTCGGCCAGGTGCCACGTGCCCATGCCGAGGACGGGGATCGTCTCGCCGGACGGGAGGTCGACTGCGCGCATCGTTAGGACGGACATGGGCGGTGGGTAGCCGCGGGCGCGAGACGACCACGCTCGTCGGGACGAATCAGGGGGCCGCGGGGCGCACCATCGTCAGCGGCGGATCGCGAAGGAGGTGCGGCGCGGGGTGCCCAGGCCGCCGGCCGAGCTGACCGGCGTGGCGATGAGGCGGTAGCTGCCGGGCGCCAGCCTCTTGCGGGCAAGGCGGCCCGTGAAGCGGAAGGTGTTGGCCCCGGCCGTGCCCGTGTGCGTGAAGCCGCCGCGCACGGTGACCTGACGCACGCAGCGCTTGCCGCGTGGCGCCGTCTTCGCGGGCCGGCAGCGGCCGGCCCGGCGGCGTCCGGCGACCAGGCGCTCGACGCTGAACCGCACCCGCGCCGCCCCAGTGAGGGTGTAGCTGACGGCGGCGACGCCGCGGCTGCCGATGCTCGATCCGCGGCGGGCGGCGCGGAATCGCGAGGGCCGGACCCTGAGCGTCGTGATGGCGAGCGGCGTGGCGCCGGTCGGGACCGTGCTGGTGGGCGTCGCGGCCTGACCCGGGGTCGCCGGCGGGTCCGGTGGACGCTGCTGGGCTGCGACGTAGTCCTCGAGAGCCTTCTTGCTGGCCAGGAGCTCCTCGAATGGCGGCTCGATCACCAGGGTCTCGGAGGGAAGCGCCACGCCGGACCCGCCGACCGCGCCGCCGTCGAAGACGAGCGCGGGCCAGTCGACGAACCCGGGCAGCGCGGTCTTGGCTCCGTCGCCGCTGATGTCCGAGGACACGGTCCCGGTGGTCGGGCCGTCGCAGTTGAAGTCGGTCGGGCCGTCCGCCACGAACCAGGTCGCCCGGGCCCCGCCGGGACACCTGCCCTGTGTGTTGAACGTGTTCGCCGGAGCGGTCGTCGCGCCGAAGCCGTGCGTTTCGTCGAGCGCCGTCTCGTTCAGCGGGATCGCGAACCGCGAGAAGTCCAGGACGAACGTCAGGTTCGACCGCATGAGCCCGGTGAGCTGGAAGCTGTAGTTCATCACCGAGAGGTAGTTCGGCTTGTTGACGAGGTCGTCGTTCCCACCGTGGCGCAGGCCGAGGTTGTGACCGAGCTCGTGCATCAGCGTCCCGGCCTGGGCAGTGGCATCCAGCGTGCAGTCGAAGCCCGTCAAGGACTGGCAGCCGGCGCCGAGCGTGACGAGCAGGTCGCTGCTCGGGATGTCGCGTGCGACGCCGCTGACACGGCCGTCGTGACCGTGCGCGGAGATCGCGTAGTGGAACGCCGTCCGGCGGGCGGACGGGAAGTGCGCGGCCTTCAGCGCATCGAATGGCCCCCAGTCGTACTGGTCGGCAGTCACGGAGCCGAGCAGGGCCTGATGGGGAACGGAGGTCTGCCGCGAGCGGCTGCCCCACAGCGCGCCGGTGCGCGGGTTCATCACGGAGCCGGGGCCGTTGTCCAGGTGCAGCGTGACGCCGGCCGTCCCGTCGGGGTTGGCGACCGGGGCGTCGGCGAAGGCCTTCGCGATCTGGTTCCCGGCCGCCAGCTCGAACTGGTGGGGCGGCATGAAGTCGAGCTCGACGAAGATGTCCTTGTGCCGTGGGTCGGCGCCCATCCCCGGCAGATCGAG
Source organism: uncultured Solirubrobacteraceae bacterium (assembly GCA_963811595.1). GTDB lineage: Bacteria > Actinomycetota > Thermoleophilia > Solirubrobacterales > Solirubrobacteraceae > DASQFQ01. Next base: position 423,545 of record CAWERW010000015.1, on the reverse strand, counting down.
GTCGATCGAGCCGTCGTCGTCGACGTCGACCCCGTCGGTCTCCCACTCGTCGGGAAGGCCGTCGCCGTCGGCGTCGGCGCCCGGGAGCGTCAGGGGAAGGTACGTCGAAGCGGCGCTGCCCGACGTGTCGCTCGCCGCGGCGCCGAAGCCGAAGCCGGCGCTCGCCTCGAGCTGGAGCCGGTACTCGCCGGCCGGCAGCGTCCCGCTGCCGGCCACGCTCGCCGATGACTCGCCGCTGCTCACGACGGACTCGAACAGCTTGTTGCCGTCCTCATCGGTCAGCCGCGCCGACGTCACGCGGCAGCACTGACCGGCGGCGTTGCTCCCGCTGAGCGTGCCCGTCGCGCTGTAGCTCGCGGGCTCGGTGAGGGTGAACTCGGCCACCACACCACTGGTGCTCTGGGACTCCCGGACGGGGAGGCCGCTCCTCGCCGACGCGCTCCCCTGGGCGGACAGCTGCTCGCCGCCCACCACCGTCGCGGTCTGGAACGCCACGTCGGCGTCGCTGCGCGCCGTGCCGCCCGGGTCTTCCGCCAAGCCGGACAGGTCGGGCCGACCCACCGTGTCCGAGTCGAGGGAGAACGCATCGAGCTCAGACCCGCCGCGCTCTGTCACGTCCCCGAACACGCGAGAGACCGTGGTCATGCTCGAGGCGCCCTCGGCCAGCGCGGCGCCGGGGCCGGCGAGCGCCGCGATCGTGGCGGCCAGGGCGAGCAGGGAGCGTCTCATCGCGGCACGAGTGCCCGCGCGTCACGTCATCGCTGTCTTCGATGCCGTCCCTGAGTGACTGCTGCTCGGGGGTGACGGTCGTCACCGGCAACCCGAGGCTCTCGATCTTGCGGACGAGGTCGCGCCGGAGCCACTTGGAGGTCTTCTGGGGCAGGGTCGACACGATGATCTCGTCGAAGCGCCCGTCGCGCAGCGTGTCGCGCACCGACGTGAAGGGATCGGCGCCACCGAGGATGCCCTCCACCGCGCCGCCGGCGGCTCGCCCGAGCAGCGGCAGGGCGTTCTCGAGCGTCCAGTCGGCCTGCTTGCGGTCACCGGCGTCGGGGATCAGCAGCGCGAACTCGCAAGGCCCGCTCCTGCGCCGGCGTGTGACCTCGTCGAGGAGCCGGTGCGTGGCCGCCGTGCGGTTGGCCACCACGAGGATGCGCTGCTTGGCTGGCGTCTCCATCTCAGCTCCTTCAGCCGAAGGGCAGGAGTCGGTGCGCTGAGCCGACGATCCACACTCCCACCATCGTCCCGCGGACGCAAGAGACGGTCTGACGAGCTAGAGCGCCCCCTTTCGCCACGGGCCCCAGATCGCGAACGTGGTCCCGGAGCTGGCCTGGATGTTCACGAACAGGACCTTGCCGTCGGATGAGAACGTCGAGCCCGCGAACTCCTCCGCCATCCGCTGGGGGATCGCGTTGAGCGCGAAGTCGAAGATCTCACCCCTGCGGGTCACGCCCCGCAGGTAGTTCTCGGTCGGGCCGTCCTCGCAGAGGAGGGAGGAGCCCTGCGGGCTGATGCACATGTTGTCGGGCAGCTCGAGGACGGTGCGGCTCGGCGACTCGAAGAGCAACGTGAGCGTCTCCCGCCGGGTGTCGTAGACCCAGAGCTGGCCGAAGCCGTCGCCGTAGCCTGACGGCGGTGGCTCGCCCGCGGGCGTGTCGCCGCCCTGGGTCGACACGAGGTAGACCTTGCCGGAGTCGTAGAAGATGCCCTCGAGGCGGCTGAAGATCGCCGCGCCCTTCGCGCGCCCCTGGTCGCCGACGAACACGAGCGCCTGGTCGTTCGTCGTGCCTGCGGGGAACGTGGTGTCCGGCTCGTCGATCGTGACCCACTCGACGCGGTGGCTCACGCCCGGCTCCTGGCCATGGTCGAGCTCGGCGTTCCTGGTCCGCTTGACCTTGAGCATCTGCAGCTTCCCGCCGTCGAGCAGCCGGCGCGCCTTCATCGGGTGCTTCGGCGGGAGGTAGCGGTAGAAGCCCGAGGGGAAGGCGAAGTTGTCCTCGGTCAGGTAGAGGATGCCGCTCCAGGGGTCGACGTCGACCGCCTCGTGCGGGAAGCGGCCGGCCGCGCGGATCGGCACGGGGGTGCGGTGCTCGCCCCGATCCCAGCTCACGGGGACCTCGAAGATGTAGCCGTGCTGGCGCTGCAGCAGCGTGTTGTCAGCGCCGGTGAAGTCCGGACCGACGTCCGGGCCGTTGACGGTCTCCTCGCAGGTGATCCAGCTGCCCCAGGGCATCGCACCGCCGGCGCAGTTCATCTGGGTTCCGTTGCAGCTGACCCACGAGCTGACCTTGCTGGCGTGATGGTTGACCTCGAGCGTCGTCGTGCCGCCTCCGGCCATCCGGTCGTACGCCTTGTCCGGCGAGCCGAAGGCCGGCGTGGGCCCGTTGACCTCGTGGTTGCGGACGAGCCGGTAGCGGCCGTGGCCCCAGGGGAAGGCGGCCATGCCGTCGTGGCGGCCGGGCGTGATCACGCCATCGCTCATCAGCGTGCCGGTCGGCGTGAAGCTGCGGTACTCGAAGCCCTTGGGCAGGTGCAGGCGCACCACGCCGTCGCTGAGGTCCGGCGCCGGCCGCAGCGGGCCGTAGCCGCCGTTGTTGCGCGCGACGCCGGTCGAGCCGGCGGCGAGCGCGCCGCGCGCGAACACCCCTTGGAGCGGTCCCCCGAGTGCCGTGAGCGCGGCAGTCGACAGGCCGGCCTGCTTCAGAAACTCGCGCCGATCGATGGCGGTCATCGAAGAGTCCCTCCTCCTCCGTGAATCCCGATTGCGGCGAGCATACGGAAGCCGCCCCTCGCCAGGCGGCACTCGCGCTCAACGGGTCATTGCCGTGCCATCGCGACGCGCAGCAGCTCGTCGGGATCCAGGAAGTGGTCGGCGTCCTGCGCGGCCTCGGCGACGTCGATCTCGACCCAGTTGATCTCCCCGGTGAAGTCGTTCGGGACGGGGTAGTCCTCGGCCACGAGCGCGCCGCCCTCCTTGCCGACGTCGCAGGTGTCGTCGGCCGAGAAGATCATCGCGGCGGTCGCTGCCACGGCGCCCTCGCCGACCTTCTCGCCGTCGACGAAGAGGCTGACCGTGCCGCCCTTGCCCAGCCCCGGGCCGGCGTAGTCGAACTCCATCCGCACCTGGTGGCCGCCGGCCGTGAGGTTGCGGTCGGAGCCGACGTAGAAGCGCTGGACGCCGAGCAGGTTGTAGCAATAGCGCAGCCGCCCGTCGACCATGTAGAGGGCCCAGCCGCCGATGCTGCCGCCCTGGGCGATGACCACGCCCTGCGCGCCGCCGTCGGGCACGACGATCTCGGCGGTCACGGCGTGCGACTTGTTCTTGATCGAGACGACCGAGGACTCGGTGAGTCGTCCCATGCCGCCGAACAGTCGCTGGCGGTTGCCCTTCACGAGCGCCGGCCGGCCGGCGACCTCGGCCAGGAGCCGCTCCGCGGCCCGGTCGTCGAGCGGCAGCACGTTGTTCTTGGTGGCCTCGATCAGGAACAGCCGCTGGAGCTCGTGGAGCTTCTCGGGATGTTGCAGCGCGAGGTCCTCGAACTGCGTCCAGTCCACGCCGGTGTCGTAGAGCTCCCACACGTCGTCGTCGAACGCCGGGACCTCCTCACCGACGAGCAGCCACGGCGTCTTGTGGCGCGTCACCGCGGTCCAGCCCTTGTGGTAGATGCCGCGGTTGCCGAACATCTCGAAGTACTGCGTCTCGTGTTGCTCGGCGGCCGCCGCGTCGTCGAACGAGTAGCGCATGCTGACGCCCTGGATCGGAATCTGCTGGATCCCCTTGACGAACTTCGGCTCCGGGAGCCTCGCGGCGTCGAGCACGGTCGCCGCGACATCGATGACGTGCGAGAACTGCGTCCGGACCTCGCCCTTCGACGCGAAGCCGTCGGGCCAGTGCACGATCGTGCCGTTGCGGGTCCCGCCGAAGTGCGAGGCGACCTGCTTGGTCCACTGGTACGGCGTGTCCATCGCGTGCGCCCAGCCGACGGCGTAGTGGTTGTAGGAGTCCGGCCCGCCCAGCTCGTCCAGGCGCTCCATCAGGAACTCCGGCGTCTCGATCGCGGCGGCGCCGTTGAAGTTGATCATCTCGTTGAACGTGCCGTTCAGCGTGCCCTCGGCCGACGCGCCGTTGTCGCCGATGATGTAGTAGACGAGCGTGTTGTCGAAGACCTCGAGGTCTTCGAGCGCGTCGAACAGCCGGCCGACGTGGTGGTCGGTGAACTCCAGGAAGCCGGCGTAGACCTCCATCTGGCGCCGCAGCACCGGCTTGAGCTCCTCGGGCATCTCGTCCCAGGCGGGGATCTCGTCGTGGCGGACGGTGAGCTCCGCGTCGGCAGGGATGACGCCGAGCTGCTTCTGGCGCGCGAAGATCTCCTCGCGCAGCGCGTCCCACCCGGAGTCGAAGCGGCCGGCGTACTTGTCCGCCCACTCCTTGGGCACGTGGTGCGGGGCGTGCGTCGCGCCGGGCGCGAAGTAGGCGAAGAACGGCTTGTCGGGCATCAGCGACTTCTGCTGGCGCACCCAGCTGATCGCCTTGTCGGCCATGTCGCCCATGAGGTGGTAGCCCTCGTCGGGCGTGCCCCACGGCTCGACCGGCGTCGTCCCCTCGTAGAGCGCCGGGTAGTACTGGTGCGCCTCGCCGCCGACGAAGCCGTAGAAGTACTCGAAGCCGCTCCCGGTGGGCCAGTTGTCGAACGGGCCGAGCGGGCTGGTCTCCCAGACCGGGATCTCGTGGCACTTGCCGAACTGGGCGGTCGAGTAGCCGTTCAGCTTGAGGATCTCCGCCAGCGGAGCGCAGTCGTTCGGCCGCTGAGAGCTGTAGCCCGGAGCCGCGGTGGCGATCTCGGTGATGCCGCCCATCCCGACCATGTGATGGTTGCGCCCGCTCAGGAGCGCCGCCCGCGTCGGCGAGCACAGCGCCGTCGTGTGGAAGCGGTTGTACTTCAGCCCGCCGGCGGCGAGCCGCTCCGCGTTCGGCGTCGCGATCGCGCCACCGAACGCGCTGGACCCGGCGAAGCCCACGTCGTCGAGGAGGACGACCAGCACGTTCGGCGCCCCGGCCGGAGGACGCAGTGGCTCGATCGGAGCGAACGACGTGTCCGGGTCCTTCGCGTCATACGTCGTCAGCGCCGCGTGGCGGCGGTCGGGGGCGGGCAGGACCTCGCGTCCGGCGTGACCGTTCTGAGTCATCTCGTTCTCCTCTGGCGGGGAGCACCGAGTATCCGGTCAGCGGCCCTCCGGCGACCAGGGTGTGTACCCGTCGGAGGGGGTGGTGCGCTCCCGCCCCATGGTCAGGGCTTGACGATCGTGACGAGGTAGTCGGCGGTCGCCTTCATCGTGCCGTCGGACGCCTCGTTGACCTCGACGAGCATCGCGCGGTAGTCGGCGAAGTTCTCGAAGAAGAACATCGCCAGGGCATCCGGGGAGTCGTGCTCGTAGACGACGGCGTCCTCGGCGAACTCCGGCTCGAGCGGCGCGACGGTCTCGCGCACGTGGTCGCGGTCGCCCCACAGCGGCGGCGGCTGGACTCCAGGGGGCGCATGTGGCCGAAGGTGGAGAGCACGCGGTCGAAGCTCGCGTCGGCGAACGGCAGCTCTTCGATGGCGACGTTGCTGCCCGAGCCCGTGCCGACGTCCAGCACGCGCATGCCCGGCTCGATCCCGACGCGGTCGAGAAGGCGGGGCCCGACGGAGGCGATGTGGTCCGCGACGGCGTCCCAGTCGCCCGCCGACCACACGGCCCGGTTCCGATCCTGAAGCTCGCTCATGGAGCGACGCTACCGGACCGCCGGCGCGCCGTGAACCGGCGTTTCGGCGGCGGCTCGACGCCGTGCTCGCTCGCGCCGTGCTCGGCGATCCAGCGCGCGAACGCCGCGCGGTCCGTGCCGAGCGGGTCGGGGAACGCCTCGCGCAGGTCCGCGCGCTGGGCGTGGACGGCGGTCCACAGCCGTGTGATCCGGGGCGCCCGATCGTCGGCGGGGCCGGCCAGCCAGGCGGCGAAGCTGCCCGGGCCGGCGGCCAGCGGGTCGGCGCGGAACGCGGCGCCGTCGGGCCCGAGCGCGGCGAGCAGCTCGCCCGCGCCGCGCGGCACCGGCGTGCCGTCGGCGAAGCGCGACCAGCCCCACGGGAGCGCGGCGGCCTCGCGTGCGCCCGCGGCGAGCAGCGCCTCCGCGTAGCGCTCGAGCAGCGCCGCGACGCGCGTGGCCTCCAGCTCGCCGAGCCGCGGGTCGTGGCCGGTGATGGTGCGCGGCCGCTCGGGATCGAAGCCGCTCGCGTGCAGCAGCCGCACGTCGGCGGCGTCGCGCTCGGGCAGGTTCCAGTGGCCGACGTTGAAGCGGTCGTCGCGCAGGACCTCGACGCCGTCGAACAGCGACGGCACGAGGTCGAGCCAGCGCTGGTCGTAGTAGGCGCCCTCGTCGACGCGGTCGTGGTTGGCGGCGTCGAGCCGCTCCGCCCACCACGCGAGCATCGCCCGCGCCGCGGGCCGGTCGCTCACGCCGAGCGCCCCGGCGTTGTGGGTGCCCGCGCGCAGCAGCATCCGCTCGCGCCCGGCGGCGACGGGCGCCGTCAGGTGCGGCGTCAGCACGATCGCGCTGCGCTCGATCGCCGCCCACAGCGGCTCGAGGTCGCCCAGGACCCACTGGTCGGGGTCGAGGAAGAGGACCGCCGAGTGGCCCTCGTCGAGCAGCGCCGCGAGCGCCGCCGGCTTGAGGCGCACGCACAGCTCGAGCGGGCCGGTGCCGAGGCCGACGCCCGGCGGGAGATCGAGCTCGGCGACGCCGTGCGCCACGAACGGCTCGTCGTCGCCGGTGGGGTGCAGTACGTCGGCGACGACGACGTGCAGCGCCACCCCCGGCGTGTGCTCGCGCAGCGACGCCGCCAGCACGCGCGCGGCCGGCAGGCGGTTGCGGCCGGCGATCGTGACCACCGCGCGCGTGCCCGCCCGGCTCGCGCGCGGGTCGAGCGCCGCCGGCAGGCCGTGCTCCGCCGCGCCGCCGCCGCGCGCCCACGCGGCGAACCGGCGACGGTCGGCGCCGAGCGGCGCCGGGAACGCCGCGCGGAGGTCGTCGCGGCGCGCGTGCAGCTCGAGCCACAGTCGGCTCACGGCCGGCCAGCGCGCGTCGGCCGGCTCGCGCAGCCACGCCGCGAACGAGCCGGGCCCGACCGCGAACGGATCGCCGAAGCGCTCGGCCCCGAGCTCGTCGTGCAGCGCGCGGGCGATCGCCGGGACCGGCTCGCCGTTCGCGAAGCGGTCGAACGCGTACGGCCACGCGCGGGCCTCCTCCCAGCCGGCGTCCAGCAGCGCCGCGCGGTAGCGCTCGAAGTGCTCGCCGGCGCCGTTGAGCGAGCCCGTGGCGAGCCGGTCGGCGTAGCGCGTCGCGCGCTCGGGCGCGTCCGGCTCGTAGCCGCTGAAGCGGAACAGCCGCACGTCCTCGACGCTGCGCTCCGGCAGGTTCCAGTGCCCGACGTTGATCCGCTGGTCGCGCAGCACGCCGACGTCCCCGAACAGCGAGGGCACGAGGTCGGCCCACCGCTGCTCCCAGTGCAGCCCCTCGGCGACCGCGTGGCGGCAGTCGGTCGCCAGGCGCGCCTCCCACCACGCGAGGAACTCGCGCGCGGGCGCGCGGTCGGCGACGCCGAGAAAGCCGAGGTTGTAGACGCCCGACTGCAGGATCGTCAGCTCGCGGTCCGGGTCCAGCGGCTCGAGCAGGTGCGGCGTCAGCAGGATCGCGTCCTCGTCGAGCCGGGCCACCGCGGCGTCGAGCGACCCGCACACGAGGCTCTCCTGCTTGAGGAACAGCGCGCGCTCGAACCCCAGCCCGAGCACGTGCCGGAGCAGGGTCGGCGTCAGCGCGTAGGAGAGCTGCTCGCGCTCGTAGCGGAAGCAGCGGGTCCGCAGGTCGGGCAGCGCGAGCGCGTCGAGGCCGATCAGCTCGTACGGCTCCGCCGCCGGGTCGAAGCAGCCCTCGACCTCGTCGGCGAGCAGCACGAAGAACGGCACCCCGGGATGGTGCTCGGCAAACGACGTCGCGACGACGCGCGCGGACGGCAGCCGTGCCTTCGCCGCGATCGTGCAGGCGGCCCACGTCACTGGCCGTGAACCCTAGTTCAGCGAGATGCGCGCGTGGATGCGCGTGCCGCGCCCGGGCGGGCTCGAGACTTCGAGCGTCCCGCACAGCGCGCTGACGCGGTCGGCGAGCCCGCTCAGGCCGGAGCCGGCGGACGCGTCCGCGCCGCCGGCGCCGTCGTCGAGCACCTCGATCTCGAGCTGCTCGCCCGCCACCCGCACGCCGACCGCGACGCGCGACGCGCGCGCGTGCTTGCCGACGTTGGTGAGCGCCTCGGCGACCACGAAGTAGGCGGTCGTCTCGACCGACATCGGCAGCCGGCCGTCGAGCTCGGCGTCGAGCGTGACCGGCACCGGCGAGCGGCTCGCGAGCGTCTCCAGCGCCGCGGGCAGTCCGCGGTCGGTCAGCACGGAGGGGTGGATGCCGGCCGCGAGCTCGCGCAGCTCGCCGATCGCGGCCTGGGCGTCGCCGAGCGCGTCGTCGACGTGCGCGCGCGCGCGGTCCGGGTCGCGCGCCCAGCGCTTCTGCGCGAGCTGCAGGCTGATGATCGCGCTGACGAGCCGCTGCTGGGCGCCGTCGTGGAGGTCGCGGCCCAGCCGCCGCCGCTCCTCGTCGCCGGCCTTCAGGATCCGCGCCCGCGAGGCGGCGAGCTGCTCGCGCGCGTCGGTGTTCGCGAGCGCGTCGGTGATCAGCTGGGCGAAGTTCGAGATGCGGGGCTCGGCGTCGGCGGGCAGGTGGTACGCGCGGGCGTCGGAGGCGATGACCGCGCCCCACAGCCTCCCGGCCACGATGATCGGCGCGCCGACCGCCGAGCGGATACCGAGCGCGCGCACGCGCAGCGCGAGCTCGTCCTCGAGCCCGTCGAAGTCGTCGATGCGCACCGTCCGCCCGCTGCGGTGGATGCGCGGCGCCACCGTCTCGCCGTCGAGCGGCAGCGGCTGCGAGGCGATCGGGACCAGCGGGGCGCCCTGCGCGCCCCACGCGCCGACGATGCTCGCCGTCCCGTCGTCCTCGTAGCGCAGGAGGTTCGTGGTCGTGACGCCGAGCACGCAGCCGACCTCCTCGCACACGCTCGCGAAGATGCGCGCCGGCTCGGCGTCCTGCGCCACCAGCGTCGCGACGCGCCGCAGCGCGGCCTGCTCGCGCAGCAGCGCCTCGAGCCGGTCCGGCGACTCGGCGATCGCCGTCATGCCCCGCGGAGGAACGTGAGCACGGCGAGCACGCGCCGGTTGCCCTCGAACTCGCGCTCCAGGTTGAGCTTCTCGAAGATCGCCGTGACGTGCTTCTCGACGGCGCTCTCCGTGATCCACAGCTTCTCGGCGATGCCGTGGTTGGAGCGGCCCTGGGCCATCAGCTCCAGCACGTCGCGCTCGCGCGGGCTGAGGTCCTCGACCGGGTCGGCCTCGCGGGTGCGGGCGAGCATGCGGGTGACGACCTCGGGGTCGAGCACGGAGCCGCCCTCGCCGACGCGGCGCACCGCCTCGGCGAACTCGTCGAGGTCGCCGACGCGATCCTTGAGCAGGTAGCCGACGCCCTCGGCGCAGCCGCCGATGAGGTCGATCGCGTAGCGCTCCTCCACGTACTGCGAGAGCACGAGCACGCGCGTGGCCGGGTGCTCGGAGCGGATCTGGATCGCCGCGCGCAGCCCGTCGTCGGTGTGGGTCGGCGGCATCCGGATGTCGACGAGCGCGACGTCGGGCTTGTGCGCGCCGACCTTGCGCCGCAGGTCGACCGCGTCGCCGGCCTTGCCGACTACGTCGAAGCCCGCCTCTTCCAACAGCCGGCCGATGCCCTCGCGCAGGAGGGCCTGGTCCTCGCCGATCACTACCCGCATCTGCCGAGCCTCCCGGTCTGGAACGGTACTCCTCACGCCGGGGCCTGCCAAAGAGCCCCCAGCGCGGCATCGGCCAGCGCATCCTTGGGGACGAAGCGCAGCGCCCCCGAGCGCCGCACCAGCGAGCCGACCTCCTCGTCGGCGTCGGTCGAGGTGAGGACGACACGCGGCGCCGGGTGCTCCCGCGCCAGTGCAGCGGCGACCGTGAAGCCGTCCATGTCGGGCAGGTGCACGTCGAGCAGCACCGCGTCGGGCCGCACCGCCCGCGCGACCTCGAGCGCCGACGCGCCGTCGCCCGCTTCCGCCACGACCGCGTACCCGCCGTCCTCGAGCAATGCCCGGGCCAGTTCCCTGAACCCCGCATGATCGTCGACCACGAGCACCGTCCTGACCATGCCGACGATGCTGGCAACCGGCCGCGCGCGCCACAGTGCGGCTACCCGGAGGTCCCGCCGGTGGGCTCCCTGCGCGCGCCGCCCGCCGCGCTCGCCTAGCTTCGGCGGCATGGTGACCGACAGCCTGCAGATCCTGACCGGGCTGGCGTTCGGCGTCATCGTCCTCACCGGCCTCGCCGTGACGTCGCGGCGGCTGCTCGGACTGCAGGTGAGCGTGCTGCGCACCGCGCTGGCGGCGGCGATCGGCTACGTCGCGGCGGCGCTGGTCGGCGCCACGATCACGCGGCCGGTCGAAGCCTGGGCGTTCGTGCCGGTGCTGCTCGGCATCGCGGTGCTCGTCGCGATGGCCTTCCTCGCGGTCGCGGAGGCAGCGCTGCCGAGCCGCTCGGCCATGCCGGCGCGCGGCGGCATCAAGCGCCGGCTCGCGCGCACCCGGCGGTACGTGCAGATCGCCCGCCTCGCGATCCGGGCGCGTGCCCGCGGTCGCGACTCTCCGGCGGCGCGCGCACGCGCCGTGCGCGAGGCGCTCGACGAGGGCGGCGTGACGTTCGTGAAGCTCGGGCAGCTGCTCTCCTCCCGCCGCGACCTGCTCGGCCCCGAGCTCGTCGCGGAGCTCGAGCGGCTCCAGAGCGACGCGGTCCCGGCCCCGTGGCCGGCCATCGAGCGCGTGCTCGAGGAGGAGCTCGCGGCGCCCGTCGACACCGTGTTCGCCGCGTTCGAGCGCGAGCCGCTGGCGGCCGCGTCGATCGCCCAGGTCCACCGCGCGCGGCTGCGCTGCGGCGCCGAGGTCGTGGTCAAGGTGCAGCGCCCGGGCATCGGGCCGGAGATCGAGCGCGACCTCGACATCCTCGGCCGGCTCGCGCGCTTCATCGACGGGCGCACCGCGCGCGGCACGCACGCGCTGTCGACGATCGAGCCGCGCGGCCCGCGCGGGCTGAACGTCGTCGAGCTCGCCGCCGGCTTCGCCGCCGCCATGCGGGAGGAGCTGGACTTCCGCGTCGAGGCGCGCAACCTGCGCGCCGCGCCGTCCGGCGAGGGCGTGCTGATCCCGGCGGTGCACGACCGCCTCTCGAGCCGCCGCATGCTCGTGCTGGAGCGCCTCGACGGCCTGCCGCTCGGGAGCGCGGAGGCGCTGCTCGCCCGGCCCGGCACGGACCGGCCGGCGCTCGCCCGCGCGCTCCTGCACCACGTGCTCCTGCAGATCACGCGCGACGGCGTCTTCCACGCCGACCCGCACCCGGGGAACATCCTCGTGCTGCGCGCGGGCGGGCTCGCGCTGCTGGACTTCGGTTCGGTCGGGCGCCTCGACGCGGCCCTGCGGATCGCGCTCCAGGATCTGCTCGTCGCGGTCGAGCGCCGTGACGCCGTCGGCCTGCGCGACGCGCTGATCGACGTCGCGGGCCGGCCCGAGGAGCTCGACGAGCGGCGCCTGGAGCGCGCGGTCGGCCAGTTCGTCGCCCGCCACCTCGGGCCCGAGACCGCCTCGCTCGAGACGTTCACCGGCCTGCTCGAGGTGGTGGCCGGCTTCGGCCTCGCCGTGCCGCCGGCCGTGGCCGGGGTCTTCCGCTCGCTCGCCGCGCTCGAGGGCAGCCTCGCGCTGGTGGCGCCGGGCTTCGACCTGCTCGACGAGTCGCGCAGCTTCGCCGCCGCCGAGCTGCAGCGCGGCCTGCGCCCGGCGCAGCTGCGCGAGACCGTCGCGGACGAGATGCTCGCGCTGCTGCCGGTGCTGCGGCGCGTGCCGCACCGCCTCGAGCGCATCACGGCTGCGCTCGAGGACGGGCGGCTGGCGGTCAACGTGCGGCTGTTCGCCGACCAGCGCGACCGCCGCGTCGTCACCACCATGCTCCATCAGGTCCTGCTCTCGTTCCTGGGAGCGGCGGTGGGCCTGATGGGCGTGCTGCTGCTCGGCACGGCGGGCGGGCCGGCCGTCGGCGCGTCGACGAGCCTGTTCGACGTGCTCGGGTACAACCTGCTGCTGATCGCGTTCGCGCTGATGCTGCGCGTGCTGTTGATCACGCTCCGGCCCGAGCGCTAGTGCGACGCCGTCCGGCGGTACTTCGCGACCGCGAGCGGCGCGAACACCGCGATCAGGGCGATCGACCACGCGACCGCGCCCCAGATGCTGTCGCCCGCCGGCGCGCCGAGCCAGAGCGCGCGCATCGCGTCGACCACGACCGTGATCGGGTTGACCTCGGCGAACTCCTGCAGCCCCGACGGCATCGACTCGACCGGCACGAACGCGGCCGAGATGAACGTGATCGGGAAGATCGCGGTGAACCCGATGCCGTTGGCCGCCTCGGGTGAGGAGACCGACATCCCGAGCAGCGCGAAGATCCACGAGAACGCGAAGCCGAACAGCAGCAGCAGGCCGACGCCGCCGAGGATCTCGAGCGCGCTCGCGTCGAACGAGAAGCCGATCACGAGCCCGGTCCCGAGCAGCACGGCGATCGACAGCAGGTTCGTCACCACGTCCGCCAGCGTGCGGCCGGCGAGCACCGAGGCGCGCGCGGTCGGCAGCGAGCGGAAGCGGTCGATCAGGCCCTTCGTCATGTCCTCGGCCAGGCCGAGGGCGGTCACGAAGCCGCCGAACGCGATGTTCTGGACGATGATCCCCGGGATCAGGAAGTCGACGTAGTCGTAGCCCGGCGTCTGGATCGCGCCGCCGAACACGTAGGCGAACAGCAGCACGAACATGACCGGCTGGATCGTGAACGCGATCAGCAGGTCGGGGGCGCGCGGCAGGCGCACGAGGTTGCGCTCGGCCATCACCAGCGCGTCGGATGCCAGGCGGGTCATGCGGCCACCTCCAGCTCGGTCTCGTCGTCGGTCTTCGACTCGGCGGCGTGGCCGGTCAGGGAGAGGAAGACGTCGTCGAGCGTCGGGCGGCGGACCGCCACGTCGTCGACCGGCAGCTTCGCCTCGTCGAGGCGGCGGATCGCCTCCATGATCGCGCCGCTGCCGCGCTCGACCGGCAGGCGCACGGTCTGGCCGTCGATCTGCGGCGGCTCGCCGGACATCGCGCCGAGCACCCATGCCGCCTCGAGCGGCTCGGTGCTGTCGGTGAGGTGGACCTCGAGGCGCTCGCCGCCGACCCGGTCCTTGAGCTCGTCGGCGGTGCCGTCGGCGATCACCGCGCCGCGGTCGATGACCGCGATGCGGTCGGCGAGCCGGTCGGCCTCGTCGAGGTACTGGGTGGTCAGCAGCACGGTCGTGCCGTCGGCGACGAGGTCCTCGATCGTCACCCACAGCTCCATGCGGCTGCGCGGGTCGAGCCCGGTCGTCGGCTCGTCCAGGAACAGCACCGGCGGACGCGCGACGAGCGCGGCCGCGAGGTCGAGCCGGCGGCGCATGCCGCCCGAGTACGTCTTCGCCACGCGCTCGGCGGCGTCGGTGAGGTCGAAGCGCTCGAGCAGCTCGCGCCCGCGTGCCTGCGCTGCGCGGCGGCGCTGGCCGTAGAGGCGCCCGACGAGCGTCAGGTTCTCGAGCCCGGTGAGGTTCTCGTCGACCGCGGCGTGCTGGCCGGCGAGCCCGATCTGGGCGCGCAGCTTGTTCGCGTCGCGGACGACGTCGAGGCCGGCCACGCGCGCCGTACCGGCGTCGGGGGAGAGGAGGGTGGAGAGGATGCGGACCGTCGTCGTCTTGCCGGCCCCGTTGGGGCCGAGCACGCCGAGCACGGTGCCGGGGGCGGCCTCGAGGTCGACGCCGTCCAGCGCGCGCACCGCGCCGAACGACTTGACGAGGCCTTCCACCGAGATGGCTGGGGAGGGTGAGTGCATTCGTGAACCCTCCCAGCCGTTTAGGTCAGCTTCTGTCCTTAATATCCGCGAGGATCAAGAGTGTGGCTGACCACACCCCGTCGAGCCGGCTGCTGACGCTGCTGTCGCTGCTGCAGGGGCGCCGCGACTGGCCGGGGCACGAGCTCGCCGACCGCCTCGACGTCTCCGGGCGCACCGTCCGCCGCGACGTCGACCGCCTGCGCGAGCTCGGCTACCCCGTGGAGTCGCTGACCGGCCCGGCGGGCGGCTACCGGCTCGCGGCCGGCACGGCGCTGCCGCCGCTGCTGCTCGACGACGAGGAGGCGATCGCGATCGCGGTCGGCCTGCGCACGGCGGCGCGCACCTCGGTGACCGGGATCGAGGAGACGTCGGTGCGCGCGCTCGTCAAGCTCGAGCAGGTGCTGCCCGCGCACCTGCGCCGGCGCGTGCAGGCGCTCGGCGCGGCCACGTCGACGCTCGCCACCGGTGGCGGCCCGACCGCCGACCCGCAGGTGCTGACGCTGATCGCCGCCGCCTGCCGCGACCACGAGCGGCTGCGCTTCGGCTACGAGGCGCGCGAGGGCGAGAAGACGCGCCGCGAGGTCGAGCCGCACTCGCTCGTCCACGTCGGCCGCCGCTGGTACCTCGTGGCGTGGGACTGCGGGCGCGAGGACTGGCGCACGTTCCGCCTCGACCGCCTGTCGCGCCCGGCGACCGGCCGGCGCTTCGAGCCGCGCGAGCTGCCGGCCAAGGACGCCGCCACCTACGTCTCGCAGAGCTTCTCCGCGCGGCCCAACCGCTACGAGGCGCGGCTGACGCTGCACGCCGCGGCGGAGGAGATGACCGAGCGTGCGCCACGCTACGTCGGCCCGTTCGAGCCGCTCGGGGACGACCGCTGCGAGTACCGCACCGGCGACGACAACCTCGAGTGGCTCGGCGCGCGGATCATGATGCTCGGCGTCGACTTCGAGGTCCACGAGCCGCCGGAGCTGATCGAGCACCTGCAGGGCCTGGCGAGCCGGCTGGCGCGCGCCGTCTAGGTGGCGACGTAGCGGCTGCAGACCGACGGGTCGCCGCTCTCGTAGCCGGCGAGCAGCGCGTCGCGCCGCTCCTGCGGCGTGCCGTGGTGCTGGGCGTTGCCGACGTCGAAGTCGCCGACCGCGAGCGCCGCGTTCGTCGCCTCCTCGAGGTCGCCCGGCTGCAGCTCACCCTGCTCGAAGACGGAGTGCGCCCACGTGCCCGCGAAGCAGTCGGCCTGCAGCTCGAACGGCCGCGCCGACTCCGTCACGCGGTTGTCGAAGATCCCGAGCTCCTGCTGGAGGTTGTGGGCGTACTCGTGCGCGAGCACGTAGGCGACCGCGAAGTCGCCGGCGGCGCGGCCGATCCCGGTGCTCTCGCCCGGCAGGCCGCGGGCGACGCCGTTGTAGAGGTCGGCGGCGAAGCGCTGCGCGACGTAGATGGTGTCGTCGGCCGGGCAGTAGAAGGCGGCGCGGTCGTCGGCCTGGGCGCCGCAGCCGGTGAGCACGCGGGCGCCCGGCGGGACCCAGACGTAGCGCACGCGCGGCTCGGGCAGCCGCGCCGCCGCGAACGTGCGGGTCCAGTAGCGGTCGACGTCCTGCAGCACGTCGGTGAGGAACGCGTCGATCGTCGTCGGCTCGTTGCGCCCGCGCGAGCGCACGGTCGGGCTCGTGCGCTCGGCACGCGGGACGGCGCGCTCGAGGTCGCCGAGCACCTCCTCGATGCGCTTGCCGAAGCGCTCGCGGCGCTCCTCGAACTCGTCGCGGGCGCGCTCGACGCGCTGCTCGACCTCGCGCTCGACCTTCTCGCGTGCGGCGTCGACGCGGTCGCGCACGTCCTCCTCGCCGCAGCCGGCGAGCACGAGCAGGAGCAGGAGGGGGAGGGCGAGACGCATCAGAACGGGAGCGCGCGGCGGATCCGGGCGTGACCGCGCGCGACAGTCTCGCGCGTCTCGTCCGGCGGCGGCAGCCGCGACCACTCGGAGGCGAACTCGGCGCCGAACACGAGCACGTTGGCCGCCGCGAACACGAACACGAGCAGCGCCATCAGCGCCCCGAGCGAGCCGTAGAGCGCGCCGAAGTCCGACAGCTCCTCGAAGTAGAGCTCGAGCACGTCGCGCACCACCTCCAGCAGCAGCACGGCGACGAGCGCGCCGGGCCAGATCTCGCGCGTCTTCGGGCGCGGGTCCGGCAGCCAGCGGTAGAGGAAGAGCACGACGAGCCCGGTCAGCACCCACGGCAGCGCGTCGGCGATGGTGTCGAGCAGCGCCGCCGCCGCGAGCACGAGCGTGCCCCCGACGACGAGCGCGAGGTCGAGCAGCTTGCGCCACACCAGCGGCGGGCGCGTGTGGATGTCCCACGCCTCGTTGATCGCGTGGCGCAGCGCGCCCATGATCCCGGTGGCGGCGACGAGCAGCAGCAGGATCGAGGCGGGGCCGAGGCGGCCCGCGCCCTCGAGCGCGTCGTCGACCGTGCGCTGGAGCTGGTCCCGGTCGTCCTCGCGCGCGAGCGGGATGTGGTCGAAGACCGTCGCGATCACGCGCTCGCGCACCTCCTCGTCGTCGAACGCGAGGCCGAAGGCGCCGACCAGCAGCAGCGCGAGCGGGATGAAGGAGAGCAGCGCGAAGAACGCGATCTGCGCCGCGTCGCGGTGGCCGCGGTCCTCGACGAACTCGGCGCAGGCGCGGTACGTCGTCAGCTCGACGCGGTCCAGCCAGCGGCGCGCGAGCTTCACGCGGCGCGGCGCTGCGCCCGCCGCGAGCGCGAGTGGCGCTTCGCCTCGAGCGCGGCCTGGTCCGCCGCGGCGAGCAGCGCCTCGGGCGTCGTGCCGTCGGCGGGGAAGACGGCGACGCCGATGCTGGCGCTGAGCCCGCTGAGGCCCGCGGTCACGCCGGCCAGCGAGCCGCGCACGCGGTCGATCAGGTGCTCGGCGCTCCCCGCGCCGGTCTGCGGCGCGAGCACGCAGAACTCGTCGCCGCCGAGGCGCACCACGGTGTCCTGCGCGCGCACGGCGTCGACGAGCGCCGCGGCGGCGTCGCACAGCAGCTCGTCGCCGGCGTCGTGGCCGAAGCGGTCGTTGACGGCCTTGAAGCCGTCGAGGTCGAGCGCGAGCACGGTGAACGGCTCGCCGTGGCGCGCGTGGCGCGCGATCTCATAGCCCAGCCGCTCGTCCAGCGCGCGCCGGTTGGCCAGCCCGGTCAGCGGGTCGCGCAGCGCGTAGCGGCGCATGGCGTCGCGCTCGCGCTCGAGCCGCGCCCGCAGCGCGAGCAGCACGCCGAGGCTGGCCGGCACGACCAGCGCGGCGGGCATCAGCGGCGGCGGGGCGACGACGGCGGCCGCGAGCACGACGAGCAGCGCGCTGCCGAGGGCGGCGCGCGGGGACGGCTCGGCGGAGGCGACGACGAGCGCGCCGGGCACGCAGATCCAGAAGCCCTCGGGCCCCCAGGCGTAGGCGAAGCCGCCGACGAGCGCGGCGACGACCAGGGCTCTCAGCGTCCGTGCGGCCGGAGTCACGCGGGAAGACTGACGCCCGCGCCGGACGCGTCAGGGCTTGCGCGCGGTGATGTAGGTCCAGCAGGCGTTGAACGATGGGCGGCCGCCGAACAGCGTCTCCATCGCGTGGCGGATCAGGTGCAGGCGGTCGCGCACCGCGCCGGGCGTCGGCTCGGCGCCGTCGATCCGCTGCGTGCCGCCGACCCATCCGAGCACCGCGTCGTGGTACGCGCTGAGGAACTCGAACCACTCGCTGACCTTCGCCTCGATCGTCTCCTCGCGCACGTCGAGCACCTCGAAGCCGGCCGCGCGCAGCGCGTCGACGTAGAACTCGAGCGGGCGCGGCGGCACGAACACGCGGTTGCGGTGGTCGGCGTGCGCCTTCATGCGCTCGACGTCGTCGACCGCCTCGCGGTAGTGGACGTACTGCGGGTCGGAGCGCACGAGCCCCTCGGCGAGGTCGTTGATGACCCAGACCGTCTCGTCGAGGATCCACTCGGACGGCTTCGCGCGCGGGTTGCGGATGTTGCCCGAGTTGATGAAGACGCTGCCGCCGGGGCGCAGCGCGCGCGTCCACGCCTCGAGCGTCTGCGGGAGGTCGGGGTAGAGGTGGATCGCGTTCGTGCACGCGAGCGCGTCGAACTCGAGGTCGAGCACCTCGTCGAGCGTCTGCAGCCGCTTCTCGTCCTTGAGGTAGCGCAGCAGCCGCAGCGCGACGAGCGGGTCGCCTTGGTACTTCTCGAGCGCGACGCGCAGGAACTTCGCCGAGGCGTCGACGATCACCACGCCGACCCGGCGGTCGAACACGCGCAGCCGCAGGCGGTCGAGCAGGATCCCGGTGCCGCCCGAGTAGTCGAGCAACAGGTCGCCGTCGCGCAGCGTGCCGACGAGGTCCTCGACCGTGAGGTCGAGGTTGCGGTACCAGCCGTGGGCGTCGACGTGGTCGTAGGCGATGCCGGCCTCGTCGACGTCGCGGTTCGTCCAGTCCTCGTCGAGGATCGGCTCGAAGCCGGCGGGCCAGCGGAACGGCTGGACGCCCTCGCCCCCGTCGCCGGGCAGCGGCGCGCTGACCGCGCGGTGCAGCTCCAGCAGGCCGTCGACCGCGGCGGCGCCGCCGCGGCCCCAGCCGCACTCCGTCGCGACGCCGAACCCGGCGACGTGGCGCTGCGCGGCGGCGATCCGGCGGCGCGCGCCGTCCTCGCCGTCGGCCGGGTGCAGGAGGCCGAGGTAGAGCTCGGTCTCACCGGGGAGCCGCAGGTCGGCGAGCGGCGCGAAGTAGGCGTCGTCGTCACGGTCGTGCGGCACCGGCATGTGGATCCAGCTCAGCGGCCGCTCCAGCGACGCCGCGAGCGCGTTGGCGATCGCGACGAGCTTGCCCGCGTCCTCCGGCTCGGCGAAGTGGCCGTGCTCGTCGTCGCCGTAACAGAGGTGGAAGCCGAGCTCGACGCCCGCGGGGACGAGCCGCGCGAGCCGCAGCAGGCGCTCGACGATGCCGGCCCGCAGGTCGTCGAACCAGACGGCGATCGCGCCCTCCAGCATCGCGAACTCGTAGCGGGCGTCCCACTGGATCGCGAGCTGGTCGGCCGGGATCGCCTCGAGGATCCGCTCGACCTCGCTGCGCATCTGCGCCTCATAGACCGGCTCGAGGTCGGCCTGGTGCTCGAGGGCGACGAACGCGCTGACCGGGGCGAGCGGGGTCGGGAGCGAGACCAGGAAGCGGCAGCCCGGCGGGATCGCGCCGTCGCGCTTGAGCTGCGCGAACGTGCGGTAGGAGGCCATCGCGGCCGACGCGTAGCCGAGCTCCTCGAACGCCATGCCGCCCGCGTCCTCCCCGGTGCGCAGCCGCAGCTGCGGCAGCGCGCGGTAGGACGAGGCGCCGGGCGGGCCGATCTCGAACTGCGGCTGCGCCGAGAACAGCGGGTACTGCCAGACGATCCAGTCCGAGCGCGCGCCCGTCTCGCCGTCCGGGATGCGGCGGATGCGGTCGCCGAGCGCGCCGGCGGTCCGGCGGAAGACCTCCTCGGCGCTCCCGAGCGGCACGCTTCCGACCAGATGGACCCCGACCGGCAGGCTCTCCTCCATCGAGCTCGGAGACTATCCCTCGCGCGATCGGGCAGGAATTGAAGGAATGACTGACACTCTTCCGAAGGTCAGCGTCCGCTTCCCGTCAGACGACGAGGCGGCCGCTTCGCAGGACACCGAGTGGTGCGAGGTGAAGGTCGGCGACGAGCGCCGGACCATCCGCTTCCACGACTACCACGAGATCTACGAGGTCCCCGGCCTCTACGAGCAGATCTTCCACGACCATCTGAAGTGCAACTCGCCCGAGGTGGTGGTGGGGCTGCTCGCAGAGCAGCTCGAGGCCGCGAACGTCGGCGCAGAGACGCTCACCGCGCTCGACGTCGGCGCCGGCAACGGCCTCGTCGGCGAGCAGATCGACCGGCTCGGCGTGCCGCACATCGTCGGCGTCGACATCATCCAGGAGGCCGCGACGGCCGCGGCGCGCGACCGGCCGACGGTCTACGACGACTACGTCGTCTGCGACCTCACCGACCTCGACGACGCCCAGCGGGCCCGCCTCGGCACGCCGACGCTGCTGACGCTCGTCGCCGCGCTCGGCTTCGACGACATCCCGCCGGAGGCGTTCTCCGAGGCGTACGCCACCGCGAAGGACGGCGCGTGGATCGCGTTCAACATCAAGGCCGACTTCCTCGAGGAGAACGAGGAGAGCGGCTTCCGCGGGCTGATCCGGCGGATGGTCCGCGAGGGCGCGCTCGAGGTGCTGGACACCCGCCGCTACGTCCACCGCCTGTCGACCGCGGGTGAGCCGCTCGAGTACGTGGCGGTGGCCGGCCGCAAGCGGGCCTCCTGATGGCCACGACCCAGCGCGAGCGCAACGCCGCGGCGGCGCGCGAGAAGATGCAGGAGCGCCGCGAGGACGCCGACGGCGCCGCCGGCTGGGTCGCCGAGCGCGCGGGCGAGTGGACGCTGGAGGGCCTCGACGACCGCTTCATGAATCGCCAGAAGTACCTCTGGAACCCGCTCATGGACTACTGGTTCCGGATGGAGATCGAGGGCTGGGAGCACCTGCCCGACCCGCCCGTGCTGCTGGTCGGCATCCACTCCGGCGCCCCGTTCGTGTGGGACGCGTGGACGGTCGGCATCCAGTGGTGGCGGCGCTTCGGCACCGAGCGCCCGCTGCACGGCACCGCGCACGACGCGCTGATGGCGGCGCCGGTCATCGGCTCCTACTTCCGCCGCATGGGCGTGCTCCCGGCGGCCCCGGACTCGATCGCGAGCGCGCTCGCCGAGGGCCACGACGTCGCGCTGTGGCCGGGCGGCGAGATCGACTCGTTGCGGCCGTGGAGCGACCGCGACGAGGCCGTGCTCGCGGGGCGCAAGGGCTTCATCCGCATGGCGATCAACGCGGGCGTGCCGATCGTGCCGATCGCGACCGTCGGCGGGCCGGACTCGATGCCGGTGCTCGCCCGCGGGCGGCGCCTGGCGAAGGCGCTGCAGCTCGACAAGGTCGCGCGGCTGAAGATGTTCCCGATCGCGGTCAGCGCGCCGTGGGGGATCGGCCCGGCGATGCTGCCCGAGATCCCGCTGCCGACGAAGATCCGCACCGCCTTCCAGCCGCCGGTGAAGCTCTCGCGCGACCCGGCGAAGGCGAAGGACGACGACTACGTGGACCGCAAGTACGAAGAGGTCCGGGAGTCGATCCAGCACGGGATGGACGCGCTCGCGCGCCGGCGCGCGTTCCCCGTGTTCGGCTAGCTTCCGCGCGTGCCCGCCCGCCGAGCGATCTTCGTCGCCCCCTTCGGGGAGCTCTCCGAGGCGCGCGTGCTCGCGCAGCTGGCGGCCGAGACCGAGGCGGCCGGCTGGGACGGCTTCTTCCTCTGGGACCACATCGTCTACACCGACGTCGAGCGGCTCGCGGACCCGTGGGTGGCGATGGCGGCGATCGCGAGCGCCACCGAGCGCGTGCGGATCGGCCCGCTCGTGACGCCGACGCCGCGCCGGCGGGTGGAGAAGCTGGCGCGCGAGACCGTCACGCTCGACCGTCTGAGCGGCGGGCGGCTCGTGCTCGGCGTCGGCATCGGCGGCGACGACCACGGCGAGTTCGCGGACTTCGGCGGCGAAACCGATCCGAAGGAGCGAGGGCGGCGGTTGGACGCCGACCTCGAGCGGCTGGCGCAGCTGTGGGGCGGGGAGTTCCAGCCCGTGCCCGTGCAGCAGCCGCGGATCCCCGTGTGGGTGGCGGCGCGGTGGCCGAACCGGCGGCCGGTCCGGCGCGCCGCGCGCTGGGACGGGCTGTTCCCGATCGAGCTGCCAGGGCCGGACGCGCTCGCCGAGCTGGCGGCGGAGCTGGGCGGCGGCGACCTCGTGGTCACGAACCCGGCGGACGTCGACCACCGCCCATGGGAGGCGGCGGGCGCGACGTGGTGCCTGACCGGCTTCGGTAACGACCCGCGGGAGGACGAGGTGCGGGCCGCGATCGAGGCGGGTCCGTGAAGCGCGCCTACGGCGCGCTCGGCTTCCTCGCGCGCGTCGTCGACGTGGTGACGGCGCTCGTCGCGGTGGTGATCGCCGTCGGCGTGCTGCTCGTCGTGCTCGAGGCGAACCGCGACAACAGCATCGTCGACGCCTGGCTCGACGCCGCGCGCTGGCTCGTCGGGCCGTTCGAGGACTTCTTCACGCTCGACGACCCCAAGCTCCAGGTCGCGGTCAACTGGGGCCTCGCGCTGGCGGTCTACGTGCTCGTCGGGCGCGGCGTCTCCACGCTGCTGCGGAAGCCGCGGGCCTAGAGGCGCGCGAACGTCCACGGCCGCATTGAGGGGTGGGTCCAGAGGGGGTGTGGCCAGTTGATGGCAATAATTCCCACAAACGCAGCACACCCCTCGAACCCAGCCGCTTACCTGCGCCGTTGCCGTTCGGTCCTAGAGCCGCGCGAGGAGCTCCCCGGCGGGGTGCTCGCCGGCCAGGTCGTCGAAGCGGTCGCCGGCGAGGTCGCGCACCTTCGCGCGGAGGTCGTCGGGGGAGAGCGGGTGCTGCGGCGAGCCGCGGGCGGCGTCGACGCGCGTGAGCTCCCCGTCGCCGGCGAGCAGCGCGAACTCCGACTCGCCGAGCGCGGGATCGGTGCGGACGGCGATGCGCTCGGCCAGCGCCTGGACCTGGGGGTCGAGCGCGGCGAAGTCGTCGACGCGCGGGCCGCCGTGCAGGAGCGTGAACGCGGTCGTGTAGGGGATCGAGAACTTGGCCTGCAGCGGCGTCTCGACGCCGTCGTAGCCGGCCGCCTGGCGGGAGACGGGGTGCGCGAGCACGACGAGCGGCCCGTCGGGGACGCCGTCCACGCGCTCGGCGCACTCGATCGCGCCGTGCGTCTGCAGGCAGCACGGCCAGGCCTTGATCCAGTTCTGCGTGATCGCGCCGCCGCCGTCCAGCGCCCACTCGCCGCCGTACGCCTCGCGCCACGCGGCGGCGACGCGCTCGCGCCCCACGGTCGCGCCGGCCGCGGCGAGCCGTGCCGCCGCCACGCCGGTCGCGGCCGCGAGGCCGACCTGGAGCGACTTGCCGTCGGAGCCGAACGCCGCGCGCAGCCCGCCGGCGCGCAGCGCGGCGAGCGCGGCGGCGGTCTCGCGGTCGGCGTCGAGCAGGGCAGCGCACGCCACCGCGGCGCCGACCGCGCCGCAGACCGCGGTCGGGTGCCAGCCGCGGTCGTAGAGCGCGGGCCGGCCGGCGGCGGCGAGCGCGCCCATCGCCTCGAAGCCCTCCGCGTAGGCGGCGAGCACGTCGTCCGTGGTCGCGCCCAGCTCGGCGCCGAGCACGAGCGCGGCGGGCGCGGTCGGCGCGCTCAGGTGCGCGATGCCCGGCAGGTAGGTGTCGTCGAAGTCGAGCACGTGCCCGGCGGTGCCGAGCGCGACCACCGGGTCGTCCGCCGCCTCGGCGGCGCGGGCCGCGGGCTCCGACCGGCCGCGCGCGGCACAGGCCATCCAGTCCAGGAAGGCCGCGCGGTACTCAGCCGGCATGCGCCGCGGCGGCCTCGCCGGCGGGCTCGAGGCCGAACGCCTCGGCGATCAGCTCGTACGACCGGACGCGCGCGGCGTGGTCGTAGGTGATCGAGACGACGATGACCTCCTCCGCCCCGTAGCGCGACGCGATCGCCTCGATCTCCGCCCGCACCTTCGCCGGCGAGCCGATGACGCCGCGGCGGCCGACGTGCTCCTGCTGCGCGATGAAGCGCTCCGCCGTCTCGGGCGGCGGCACCGCGATCAGGCGGCCCTGGCGCAGCAGCGTGAACGTCATCCGCCCGCTCGTCGCGAGCCGCTCCGCCTCCTCGTCGGTCTCGGCGCAGATCGCCCACACGGCAACCGCCACGCGCGCGTTTGACAGGCGCGGCGACGGCGTGAAGTCCTCGCGGTAGCGCTGCGCGAACGCCGCGCCCTCCGGGTTGATGAAGTCGGCGAACGCGTAGGGCAGCCCGAGCTGCGCCGCCCAGATCCCGCTCTGCGCCGAGGAGCCGAGCAGCCACGGCTCCGGCTGCTCGGGCGCGCCGGGCAGGAAGCGCCCGAGGCGCGCGAAGGGATGGTCGGCCGGGAACGCCTCGTCGTAGTGCGCGAGCAGCTCGGCGAGCTGCTCCGGGAAGTCGTCGGGCGCGGCCGTGCGGCGGTCGCGCTGGAGCGCGAACGTCGTCATCGGGTCGGTGCCGGCGGCGCGGCCGATGCCGAGGTCGATGCGGCCCGGGAACAGGCCGGCGAGCAGGCTGAACGTCTCGGCCACCTTGAACGGCGAGTAGTGCGGCAGCATCACGCCGCCGCTCCCGACCCGGATCGTCGAGGTCGCGGCCGCGACAGCGGGGATCAGCGCCTCCGGGCTCGGCCCGGCGAGCATCGGCCCGCCGTGGTGCTCGGCGAGCCAGTAGCGGTGGTAGCCGAGCGCCTCGCACGCGCGCGCGAGGTCGAGCGTGTTGGCCAGCGCGTCCGCGCCGGTCATGCCCTCCGAGATCGGAGACTGGTCGAGCACGCTGAGCCGCATGCCCAACAGCCTATGAGGGCGCGAACCGCCCGCGGCCCGCGCGCCGGATCGCCCCGCGCGCCTCCGCCGCGAACAGCGCCCGCCGGTAGCGCCCCGGGCCCCAGTGCCGGCAGTTCACGCGCCGGCCCAGCTCGTCGCGGCTGAGCTCTCCGGCCTCCGCGAGCGCGCCCGCGATCGCCGCGACCTCCTCGTCGATGTCCTCGTCGGGCACGCGCGTGGAGGACTGCTGGACGGGCGAGTAGGACGCGCCGCCCTCGCTCGGGCCGAAGCGGCGACGCCGCGGAGCGGGCTCCTCGACGTCCTTCGCCGACAGCGGCTCCGCGATGTCCTCGAGGTCGCGCTTCGCCGCCTCGACACCGATCAGCGCCTGGACGATCCCCGCGACGATCATGAGCGACGCGCCGAGGACGTAGCCCCAGAAGACGTTGGTCTCCTTGCCCGTCTCGATCAGCCTGCCGAACAGCAGCGGCCCCGTGATGCCGCCGACCGCGGTGCCGACCGCGTAGAAGAAGGCGATCGCCATCGCGCGCGTCTCCATCGGGAAGATCTCGCTGACGGTCAGGTAGGCGGCGCTCGCGCCCGCCGAGGCGAAGAAGAAGATCACGCACCACGCCGCGGTCTGCGTCTGGGCCGTCCACACGTCGGCCTTGAACAGGAACGCCGTGATGATCAGCAGGACGCCGGAGAGGATGTACGTGCCGGCGATCATCGGCTTGCGCCCGACCGAGTCGAACAGCCGGCCCAGGACCAGCGGCCCGAGGAAGTTGCCGATCGCGAACGGGATGATGTACCAGCCCACGCTCGCGGGCTTGACGTCGTAGAACGTGCCCAGCACGAGCGCGTAGGTGAAGAACACGGCGTTGTAGAGGAACGCCTGCCCGATGAACAGCGACAGGCCGACGACGGTCCGCCGCGGGTAGGCGCCGAACACGGTCTTGGCGATCGTGAGCAGCCCCACGTTCTCCTGCTCCTGCACCTTGATCGACTTCTTGGGCTCCTTGAGCTCGGAGACGCCGGCGGACTCCTTGACCTGGCTCTCGATGTCGCCGACGAGCTCCTCGGCGTCGTCGAGCTTGCCGTGGATGAACATCCAGCGCGGGCTCTCGGGCACGTGCCGGCGCACGAGCAGGATCCCGATGCCGAGCACGGCGCCGAGGCCGAACGCGACCCGCCAGCCGACGTCGGCGGCGAAGATGTCCTCGTTGAGCAGCACGATCGAGAGCGCGGCGCCGAACGCGGTGCCGAGCCAGAACGAGCCGTTGATGAGGAGGTCGACGGTGCCGCGGACGCGCGCGGGGATCAGCTCGTCGATCGCGGAGTTGATCGCCGCGTACTCGCCGCCGATCCCGGCGCCGGTGAAGAAGCGGCAGATCGCGAACATGAGGAACGAGGTCGAGAACGCGGTGGCGACCGTGGCCACGAGGTACACCGCGAGCGTGATCAGGAACAGCTTCTTGCGCCCCAGCCGGTCGGCGAGCCAGCCGAAGAACAGCGCGCCGATGCACGCGCCCGCGACGTAGACCGCGGCCGCCTGGCCGATCTGCGCCTCGCTGATCTCGATCCCCGAGCCGTCCTCGGTCAGGCGCGAGGAGATCGTGCCGACGATCGTGACCTCGAGGCCGTCGAGGATCCAGACGGTGCCGAGCCCGACCAGCACCATCCAGTGCCAGCGCGCCCACGGCAACCGGTCCAGCCGGGCCGGGATGTTCGTCTCGACGACCGCCATCCCGGGCGGTCTTACCCGCTCAGCGGCGGGTGACGCGCGTGGGGGCGGAGGTCGAGAGGACCTGGCCCGCGGCGTCGCGCGCGCGGACCTGCACGAAGCGCGGCACGCCGCGCATCCTCATCTTCGTCTCGAACCCGCGCCGTGGCGCCCGGCCCACGGACTGCAGCGTGCTCGCGCTCGAGCCGGCGAACAGCTCCCACTCCGCGACCTCGGTCGCGCCGTTCCAGCTCATGTACGCGTCGGTCCCGGCGCCGGGCTCGTCGGCGGCCTTGACCACCGGCCGCGACCTCGGCAGGCCGACCCACGGCATGCGGTAGGCGCGGTAGGACTCGTAGCCGAGTGACAGGAACGCGTTGAACAGCACGTTCCCGCGCGCGTCGTACTCGGTCAGCGTGCGCTGCGAGCCCCAGCCGACGAGGAAGTTGCCGTTGGCGAGGTTCTGGCGGTTGCCCTGCGTCGCCGCCAGCAGCCGCTTGGGATGCCGCGCGGCCGAGAGCAGCGAGGCGGTGCGGCGCCGGTGGTCGATCCGGATCGCGAGCGCGCGCGAGAACTTGCGCACGGGCGGGAAGGCGGAGTTGTCGAACACGGTGATCGCCCCGTCGGCGCGGCGGTGCGCGTCGTGCTGCCACGCGAACTGCGCGGGGCGGGGGAGCCGGAACGTGCTGCGCTTGCCGCCCAGGCGCCACAGGATGCGGCCGGTCTCGCGGTCGATCTTGTAGATCGTCCACGTGTTGCGGGCCGACATCAGGAAGTCGCCGTCCGTGTCGAGGTTGACCGAGTTGGAGTGCACGTAGTCGAACGGGGTGCCGGGGCGCGGCGCCGAGAACGACTCGGTCAGCGGGACGTTGCCGAGCGAGTGCCACTCGAACGTCACGAGCCCGGTGGCGATGTCGATCTCCTGGATCACCGAGTCGACGACGAGGTCGCGGCGCTTCCCCTTCACCGCCCTCAGGTTCGCGCGCACGACGGGGTAGCTGATGATCACCGCCTTGCCCTCGGGCGTGATCACGAACTCGTGCAGGTCAGGCTTGAAGCCGTTGGGCGTGCGGATGCGGCGGATCACGTGGTAGGACTGGTCGCGGATCACCATCTCGCCGACGCCGATGCCCTGGCGCGAGGTGCCCCGCCAGTAGGTCAGCACCGGCTTGCCCTGGTAGGTCTGCGCGCGGAAGTCGGTCGCGGCCTGGATCCCGGGCAGCGGCTGGAACCAGATCGGCTCGCCGCGGTTGTCGGCGATCAGCGGGCCCGCCTGCTTCTCGTCGCGCTTGGACTTCGGGCTCAGGAACAGGTGGCCGGGCGCGACGCCGGGGCGCGCCGTGTCGACCGTGACGAACGGCGGCGCGAGGTCGGGACGCGAGCGGAACAGGCGCGTCTTCTTGGCCGGGATGTTCTCGAGGATGAGGTTCTGGATCGTCACGCGCCGCGGGATGCGCGCGGTGCGGAACGTGAAATCTCCGTTGCGCGTGCCGCGGACCGGAAGTTCGGTCCGCACGGTGACCCGCTCCCCGCCGCGCAGCCTGCGCCGCAGCACGAAGCTCGCGCCCCTGCCGTCGGAGTGCGCGCGCAGTCGGCCGGCGTGGCGGCCGCTGCGCGAGCCCGTGACGGTGATGCGGCCCATGCGGTTGGCGGGGCCGCCGCGCAGCGAGATCTGCGTGCCGGGGCTGGCTGAGGGGGTGCCCGGGGACGGATAGGCGCTGATCGGCCCGCCGAGCTCGTCGTACGGGCCCGTCTGCGCCGAGGCGGCGGCGGGGAAGGCGAGGACGACGACGACGACGACGAAATCAGGCGGATCGGCATCGGCGCAGGCTAGTGGGCCTTCCCGCAACGTTCCACCCGAAATCGGCGACCGCCGATCACCGCCAGGCATCGTCCTCGACCCTCGAAATACCAGAGGTATTCCTTCAGGCCTGCGTCCTTGCCTGGCGGCGCCGGCGGCCGGTCTTTCGAGTGCAACGTCACGAGAAGACCCACTAACGGCCGAGCGGACCCGTCGGCTGTCGGCAGCCGTCGCCCGCGCAGGTGCGCAGGCGCACCAGCTCGCGGCGGAGCGAGCGGCGGATCCGCCGGTAGCGGCGGTCGCGGTGGCGCGACTGGAGCTCGTTGGGATCACGCGCGCGGTCGTAGAGCTCGATCGCGCCGTTGATCCACTCGATGTAGAGGTAGCGGGCGGTGCGGATCGCGTGGTACTCGCCGACGGTGCCGCCCGTGGGCGCGCCGTCGCGGTCGATGTCGCCCGCCTCGAGCCCTTCGTGCAGGACCGGCCGCCGCGTGCGGAAGCGCCCGTCGCGCGCGAACGGGAGCAGCGAGCGGCCGTCCATCGGCCGGTCGGCGCTCGCGCCCGCCGCCTCGAGGATCGTCGGGGCGAGGTCGGCGTTCGTGACGAGCTCGCCCGACACCGTGCCGGGCGGGATGCCGGGGCCGCGGATCATCAGCGGCACGTGCGACGACGGGTCGTAGGCGAGGTACTTGCCCTTCTGGATCCGGTGCTCGCCCTGGAAGAAGCCGTTGTCGGAGGTGAAGAGGACGTAGGTCGAGCCGAGCCGGCCGGTGCGCGCGAGCGCGCCCACGACCCGCTCGACCGCCGCGTCGACGGCGATCAGCGACTCGCGCCGCGCCTGGAAGTCGTCCTTCATGCGCGCGGCGCCCGCGCCGCTCGCC
Organism: uncultured Solirubrobacteraceae bacterium; assembly: GCA_963811595.1. Classification (GTDB taxonomy): domain Bacteria; phylum Actinomycetota; class Thermoleophilia; order Solirubrobacterales; family Solirubrobacteraceae; genus DASQFQ01. Next base: position 394,568 of record CAWERW010000015.1, on the reverse strand, counting down.
CGCCGCAGCTTGCGCACGTAGGGCGGCTTGTCGCGCACGTCGGCCTCGCCGCGCAGCGCGCGCGGCATGCGCAGGCGGCTGAAGCGCCCGACGTCGCGCGGCGCCGGGCGGATGAACGGCTGGGTCGTCGAGCCGGGGTCGACCGACTCGCCGTGCGGCGCGACGAACATGAGCGACAGGAACAGCGGCGTGCCCGGGGCGGTGCCCTCGATCGACGCCACGGCCTTCTGCGCGAACACGTCGGTCTGGTAGAGCGCCGGGTCCTCGACGTCGAAGTTGCCGTACTGGTTGACGACGCCGTTCTCGTACAGCTTGTAGCCGTACATCTGGTAGGTGCTCTTGTCGATGCCGCCGTGCCAGTCGGTCCAGCCGGGCGGCACGTTGGGCTTGCGCCGGAGGCCGTAGCCGTTGAGGTACTTGCCGATGTGCGAGGTCCGGTAGCCCGCCGCGCTCAGCCACACCGGCAGCGTGTGCTCGGCGTCGAGCGCCTCGAAGCCGCCCTGCGGCGGCGTGTTCGTGTGGACGCCGTTGTTGTGGTTGTACTGCCCCGTCAGGTACGTCGCCCGCGACGGGCAGCAGAGCGGATAGGACACGTAGGAGCGCGTGAAGCGCGCGCCGGCCGCGCCGATCAGCCGGCGCGTGCGCGGCATCGCCGCCATGTCCCGGTAGGTCTGGTCGTCGGTCATGATCACGACGAAGTTCGGCCGCTGGGGGGCGGCCGTCGGGGCTTGGGATGAGAGCGCGGGGCCCGCCAGCGCGAGCGCGGTGAGAAGGAGCGGCAGCAGCCGCATCAGCGTAGCCCGCGCCGCGCGCGGGCGCGGCGGATCCGCATCCACCACAGCACCGCGACGGCGGCGATCACGATCAGCATCAGCACGCCGAGGAGCGGCGCCAGGACGGCGACGACGCTCAGCACCGCCGAGCTCACGTCCTCCGCGAACGACAGCACCGGGTTCCCCGCCCCCGCGGTGAGCGTGGTCGACGCCGGCCGGATCGTCGCGCGCGTCGCGTGCAGCGAGCCGGCCACGGTGGCGCCGAGCGCGAACAGCACGATCGACGGGATGTCGGTCGGCGCCTCGGTCGGCCCGGCGAACACGATCGCGCCCGACGCCGGGTGGACGACCGTGCCGATCGCGTGCAGCAGATGATCGATGGCCGGCACCTTGTCGCCGACGAAGTCGAGCACGAACAGCGTCCCGATCACGAGCAGCCCCGGCGTGGTGGCGATGACGTCGTAGGGCTCGGCGAGCTGGAGCTGGCCGGCGCGGTCGAGCAGCCCGGCGGCGAGCAGCGGGATCCACGCGTTGAGCCCCGCCGCCCCGGAGAGGCCGAAGGCGGCCAGCACGCTGCCGGCCGCGGTCGCGACGTCGATCACTAGCCTCGCCGGGTGATCGTCACGTCGATCCGCAGGGGCTGGAGCCCCGGCGCCGTCCCCTGCAGCACGAACCGGTTCGCGCCCTTGCGCAGCCCGCGCGCCCGCGCGCGGAAGCGCCCGTCGGCGCCGACCTGCACGGCGGCGGCGTCGTCGCCGCCGCCGCGGCGAGCGAGCGTCACGCGGCTCGAGGGCGGCGCGACCCGGCCGCCGAACGCGAGCGCGCTGCGCCGCGTGGTCGCCGTGTACGGCGCGCGGTGCCCGGTCGTCGTGCCGGCGTCCGGCGGCGCGGCGGGGCGGTCGAGGTTCAGCGTGCCGGTGACGGCGCGCGCCTGCGTGGCGTCCGGCTCCTCCTTCTCGCCGCAGCCCGCCAGCGCGAACAGCGCCAGCACGGCGGCCGCGCGCTTAGATGGTCGATTCCACGACCCCCGCACCCGTCTGCACGCGTCCCGCGGCGCAGGGCGGCACCCGCCGGAAGGGGGAGGTGGCGCTGCCACGATCCCCCTCGGCGTGCACCGCCCTGCATCCACGGGTCACGCACAGCCGGGCACGGCGGCCGCGAAATCAACCATCTAGCCCACATCCTGCAGCGTCTCCGGGCCGACCTCGGCCAGCGACTCGCAGCCCGCCAGCGCCATCGTGAGGTCGAGCTCCGCGCGCAGGTTCTCGAGCACCTCGCGCACGCCCGCCTGGCCCGCGACCGCGAGCCCCCACACGTAGGCGCGCCCGATCAGCACCGCGCGGGCGCCGAGCGCGAGCGCCTTGAACGCGTCGGCGCCGCTGCGGACGCCGGAGTCCAGCAGCACCGGCACGCGGCCGTCGACGGCGGCGACCACGCCCGGCAGCGCGTCGAGCGTCGCGATCGCGCCGTCGACCTGGCGGCCGCCGTGGTTGGAGACGACGATGCCGTCGACGCCCGCGTCGAGCGCGCGGCGCGCGTCGTCGGGGTGCAGGATTCCCTTGAGCAGGATCGGCAGCTTGGTGCGCTCGCGCAGGAACGGCAGGTCGTCCCACGACAGCTGCGGCCGCGAGAAGATCTCGGTGAAGCGCTGCACGGCCGCGCGCCCGCGGCCGCTCGACAGGTTCTTGAGGAACGGCCCGGGATACGCGCGCGTGAGCTGCACGAGCGTGCGCAGGGCCTGGGGCGTCGGTGCCGGCTGAGGGCTCCCCGCGCCGTCGCCCGGCCCCTCGGCCATCAGCCGCCTGAACACCGGGTCGCTCGTGTACTGGGCGATGCCCTGGCCGCGCAGGAACGGGAGGAACGCGGGCTCGAGGTCGCGCGGGCGCCAGCCCACGATCGTCGTGTCGAGCGTGAGCACGATCGCCTCGCAGCCGCACGCCTCGGCGCGCCCGACGAGGCTCTCGACGAGCTCGTCGGAGGTGCTCCAGTAGAGCTGGAACCAGCGGGGGGAGTCGCCGAGCGCCTCGGCGCACTCCTCCATCGGGCGCGACGCCTGGTTGGAGAAGACCATCGGCACGCCGGTCGCGCGCGCCGCGCGCGCCACCGCGACGTCGGCCTCGCGGTGCGCGAGCTCGAGCACGCCGACGGGCGCGAGCAGGAACGGCGAGTCGAGCCGGCGGCCGAACAGCTCGACCGAGGCGTCGGGCCGCGCGGCGCCGCGCAGCATCCGCGGGACGATCCGCCTGCGGGCGAACGCGGCGCGGTTCTCGCGCACCGTGTCCTCGGTGCCGGCGCCCGCCGCGACGTAGGCGTACGCGTCCTCCGGCATGGCCTTGCGCGCGGCCGCCTGGAGGCGCTCCGGGTCGAGCGGCACGCGCGGCCGCCGCCCGCTGACCCCGCCGAGGTAGATGGCTGTCTGGCGCTCCCGACCGATCATGGGGGCTGACCGTACCGAGAAGAAGCGAGCCAGCCCCCTGCCGCGGGCTGGGCAGCCCCCTGTCGCGGCCCCCGCGGTTTCGCGACAGTTCCGCCATGGCCTCCACCACCTCCCATCGCGAGCTCCACCACCGCAACAACGACGGCATCGACGTGTGGCTGATGTGGGACCCGGGCACCGACGCGGTCCACGTCCGCGTCAACGACCGCAAGGCGGGCAACGCCTTCGAGATCCCGGTCACGGCGCCGAACAGCGCGATGGACGTCTTCCACCACCCGTTCGCCTACGCGGTCTAGACGCGCCCCCGCGCGGGCGCATAGGCTCGCGCCGTGCGCACGCTCGCGGTTCTCGTCCTCGTCGGGCTCGGCCTCGCGGTCGTCCCCGCCGCCGAGGGCGCCAAGCGCGCCAAGACGCCGCGCCTGAAGGCGTTCCAGAGCTGCGCCGGGCTGATCTCCTACGCCCGCCGCCACGCTCCGACGCCGAGGCGCGTGGTGGCGCCGCCACCGCCGTTCCGCCCGGCGCCGATGCCGGTCTCCGGCGGCGGCGAGGATGACGGCGGGCCGCCGCCGATGGCTGCTCCCGCGCCTGCGCCCGAGTCCGGCGCCGTCGGTGAGGACACGTCGTCGACGAACATCCAGGAGGCCGGCGTCGACGAGCCCGACATCGTCAAGAGCGACGGCCGCAACGTCTTCGCGCTGACCGGCGGCCGCCTCCATGCGGTCGAAGCGCGCTCGCCCGTCCCGAGCAAGCTCGACTCCATCCCGATCGGCGGCAGCGGCGGCGAGCTGCTGGCGCAGGGGCGGCGCGTGCTGACGATGTCGCGCGCCGCCGGCGGCGGCACGATCCTGACCGAGATCGACATCGCCAACCCGGCGGCGATGCGCGTGCTGCGGACGCTGACCGTCGACGGCGACTACGTGAGCGCGCGCCTGCACGACCACACCGTGCGCGTCGTCCTGCGCTCCACCCCGCGCGCGCTCGAGGTCCCGATTCCCAATCCGCCGCCGATGCCGATCCCGGTCGACGGCGGCGCGCCGGGGGCCGCCGTCGCCGCGAAGCGCAAGCCGCTGCGCGCTCGCAAGGCGGGCTGGGTGCCGTCGGCGACGCTGCGCAACCGCCGCACGGGCCGCAAGCGCAAGCGCGCGATCGTGGCCTGCGACGACGTCCGCCGCACCCCGCGCTTCACCGGCGCCGGCATGCTGACGGTGCTGACGATCGACCTCCAGCGCGGCCTGCCCGCGGTCGACTCCGACGCCGTGATGACGGACGCCGAGACGGTCTACGGGTCGGCCACCAGCCTCTACGTCGCGACGAGCGGCGGCTGGGAGCGCAACGACACGTCGATCCACCGCTTCGACCTCGCCGGCGATGAGAGCACGGTCTACCGCGCGAGCGGCCAGGTCCCGGGCGACCTGCTCAACCAGTTCTCGCTCTCCGAGTACAAGGGCGTGCTGCGCGCGGCCACCACGGAGGACGGAGGCGGCGAGACGCAGAGCCACGTCACCGTGCTCGAGACGCAGGGCGCCGCGCTCCAGCGGATCGGCCAGGTCAGCGGCCTCGGCCGCACCGAGCGCATCTACGCGGTGCGCTTCATCGGCGACCGCGGCTACGTCGTCACGTTCCGCCAGGTCGACCCGCTCTACACGCTCGACCTCGCCGATCCGCGCGCGCCGAAGGTGACCGGCGAGCTCAAGATCCTCGGCTACTCCGCCTACCTGCACCCGGTGGGCGAGCACGAGCTGCTCGGGATCGGCCAGGACGCCACCGAGGAGGGCCGCCGCCAGGGCGCGCAGCTGTCGCTCTTCGACGTCGCCGACCCGGCCGCGCCGAAGCTGCTGCACAAGCGCGCGCTCGGCGAGTTCACCTCGAGCGAGGCCGAGTACGACCACCGCGCGTTCCTGTGGTGGGCGCCGTCGCGGCTCGCGGTCTTCCCGGTCTCCGGCGCGGGTCCGGGCACGCAGGCGATCGGCTTGCGCGTCGACCGCATGGCCGGCATCAGCGAGGTCGGCCGCAGCGCCGACAACGGCCTCGTTCAGCGCACGCTCGTGCTCGGCGGGCGGCTGTTCACGCTGACGGAGGAGGGGCTGCGCGCGCACGACCTCTCGACGCTCGCGGCCGGGCCGTTCACTCCCTTCTAGGCGCAAGTTCGGCGCGCGGGCTGCGTTGCAGCCCGCATGACCTTCTCACGCAGACTCTCAACGCTCGTGGCCGCGACCGCCGCTGCGCTGGCGTTCTCCGCCTCTCCCTCGATGGCCATCGTCGGCGGCTCCGACGCCGCGCCGGGCGAGTTCCCCTCGGTCTCCGAGGTCGTCATCGCCAAGGGCTTCCTCTGCACCGGCACGCTGATCGCGCCCAACGCGGTGCTCACCGCCGGGCACTGCAGCTCGATCACCGGCGGCACGGGCGTCGCCTCGCCGGCCGCGTATCCGCCCCAGCTGATCGAGGTCTACATCGGCTCCAACAAGCCGGGCCAGGGCGAGAAGGTCCCGGTCTCGCAGGTCGTGATGCAGCCGAACTACATGCTCAACGCGGGCTACGACATCTCGATCCTCAAGCTCTCGCGCAACGCGACGAAGGCGCCGACCAAGGTCGTCGGCGCGGGCGGCGCGGCGAGCTGGGCCCCCGGGACGCTCGAGGACATCGTCGGCTTCGGCACCACCTCGGAGGGCGGCGACACGCCCGACACGCTCCAGAAGGCGCAGGTGCCGATCACCACGGACGCCTACTGCGCCGGCGCCTACAGCGACTTCGACGCCACCTCGATGGTGTGCGCGGGCTACCCCCAGGGCGGCACCGACACCTGCCAGGGCGACTCCGGCGGCCCGATGTTCGGCCGTGTCGGCGGCGCGCTGAAGGTCGTGGGCGCGACGAGCTTCGGCGAGGGCTGCGCGCGGCCCGGCAAGCCCGGTGTCTACGCCCGCGTGGGCGGCGACGTCCTGCGCGAGTGGGTCCGCTCGGTCGTGCCGGCCGCCGTCGACTGAGCGAACGTGAGCACGCCGATGCTCGGCTCGTCCTCCTGCACGAGGTCGGGCCCGAGCGTCGGCGCGAGCGCGAGGAACGCGTCGACGAGCGCGGGGTCGAACTGGCGGCCCCGCTGCGCTTCCAGCTCCGCCAGCGTCTCCTCCAGCGGCCACCGCTCCTTGTAGGGGCGGCGCGAGCGCAGCGCGTCGAAGACGTCGCAGACCGAGGTGATGCGCGCGGCGAGCGGGATCTCCTCGCCCTTCAGGCCCGCCGGGTAGCCGCTGCCGTCCCAGCGCTCGTGATGTGTCAGCGCGATCTCGTGGGCCTGCTGCAGCAGCGGTGAGGAGGAGCCCTCGAGGATCGTGCCGCCGACCGTGGTGTGGGACTGCATGATCTCCCACTCCTCCGCGTCGAGCTTGCCGGGCTTGAGCAGCACGCGGTCGGGGATGCCGATCTTGCCGACGTCGTGCATCGCGCTGGCGTGGCCGATCAGCTCGGCCTCGGGCTCGGGCAGCCCGATCCGGCGCGCGAGCAGGTAGGTCATGCGGCTGATGCGGTGGATGTGCTCGCCGGTGTCGCCGTCGCGCGACTCCGCCGCCTGGCTGAGGCGCTGCACGATCTCGAGCTGGCTCTCGCGCAGCTGCGTGGTGCGCTCGTGCACGCGCTCCTCGAGCACGTCGTTCTCGGCCGCGACGCGGCGGCGCTCGCGGCGCTCGGTGACGAACGCCGCGCTCATCGTGCCGAGCGTGCCGAGCGCGAGCGCGAGCAGCGGGTAGGTCGCGGTGATCACGAGGCCGGCGGTGAACGTGACCTGCACGACCGCCGCGAACGCGAGCGCGGCGACCGGCGTGACCGCGGCGGCGCGCAGGCCGCGCATGCGCAGGTGCGCGAGCCCGGGCAGCGCGCCGAGCAGCAGCAGGGCGAGCACGCCCGTCCAGTCCGGCGCGTCGCGCAGCGGCATCCCGCGCAGCGCGGTCGAGATCGCGTTGGCCTGGATCTCCGGCCCCGACATCAGCTGGTCGCTGGCGGTCGGGGTCGCGTGGACGTCCTGGAGCGTCGGCGCGCTCGCGCCGATCACCACGATGCGGTTGCGCAGCTTCTCGGGGTCGACACGGCCGTTGACGAGGTCGGAGAAGTGGTACGTCGGCACGGTGCCGCGCGGGCCGGCGTAGTCGATCCATGCCTCGCCGTCGTCGAACGGCTTCGTGGGGAAGGGGCGGCCGCGGGCCAGCTCGGCGGTGACGACCGCGACGCTGCGCAGCCCGCCGGCCGAGTAGGGGAAGCGGTGGATGACGCCGCCGCGGTCGGTCTCGAGGTTCGCGGCCGCGGTGTGCGCCCGCGCGGCGGTCACGTTCTCGTCGCCGCCCAGCACGTTCGTGCCACCGCGGCCGTCGGTCTCCGTCGTCGCGAGCACCACCCCGTTCGCGCGCTCGATCGCGTTGAACAGCTTCAGGTCCTCGCGCTCGGTGGTCGGCTCGGTGAACTGGACGTCGTAGACGATCCGGCGCGCGCCGGCCTTGCGCAGCGCGTCGACCGCGCGCGCGTGCAGCGAGCGCGGGAACGGCCACTGCTGCTCGAGGTCGGAGAACGTGACGTCGTCGATGGCGACGACCGCGACGTCCTTGGGCACGTGGTCGCCGCGCGCCTGGAAGCGCATCGCGACGGTCTCGTCCTCGATGCCGTCGAGCAGGGCCGCGTCCTTGGCCACGAGCGCCAGCGCGATCGCGGCGAGTGTCGCGACCAGGATCGCCATGGTGTCCCTGCCCCGGACCATGGCGTGGTTACCGCCGGTGGCGTGCCAGGTAGGCGCTGCCCGCGGACAGCAGGACCTTGCGCTTGGCGTGCAGGTCGCGGACCAGCACCTTGCCCTCGGTCACCCGGGTCACCGTGCCGTCGCAGCGGTCGGTGGTCGACCAGCGGGTGCCGCGCACGGTGGCGACGCTGTCGCGGCCGTGGGTGCGGAAGCGCGAGTGCTTGTCCTTGCCCCACAGGCGCCGGACGATGCGGCGGCGGCCGCCCGACTCGCGGGCCAGGACGGAGACGCCGGCGCGGGCGCCGCAACGGCGGAAGCTGCCGCCGCGCAGGTGCAGCGCGGTCATGCCGCGGCTGCGGCGGCTCTGACGGACCTGGAAGACGCCGCCCCAGAACGTGCCGGACTGGGTGCGCCCGCGGGCGTTGCGCGCGCTCTGCAGGCGGATCCTGCCCGCGCGGGTGTCGACGAGCGTGCCGACCGGGAGGTTCGCGCCGGCGGCGAGCGGGGTGTAGCCCGCGGCGCCGGGGGTCTTGACGCGCACGGCGCCGCTGAGCGGCCGCACGACGACGGCCTCGCCGAGCACCGGCGGGGCGACCGGGCCGTCCGCGGCCGGGGGCGTCGTGACGACGGGGCCGTTGCCGGGGGTGTCGGCCGGCTTCCCGGTCTCGGGCCTGGGCTTGGGCACCTCGTCGATCGGCGGGACCGTGGGATCGAAGTCGCTGAGCCGGCCCGCGGCGTCCGTCCACAGCTCGACGTCGTCGGAGCGCGCCTCGCCGGAGGCGTTGGTGGCGACGAGGCGGGCGTGGTAGTGCGAGCTCGGCTCGAGGTCGAGCTCGACGATCTCATCGACCGGGTCGGCGCCGTCGCCCGCGTCGAGCGGCGCGGACTGCTGCTCGTACTCGCCCTTCTCCGGCCCGTACTCGACGTGGAAGGTGGTCGGCTGCGAGTTCGGTGCGACGGTCGCCTCGAGCTCGCCGTCGTTGAGGTCGTGGCGGGCGGCGGTGCTCTTCTGCTCGAGCTTGAGCTCGGCGCGCGGCGCGACCGTGACGCGGCTGATGCCGGCGTTGCTGGTGAACCACACGTTGCCGTCGGGGCCGCGGGCGATGCCGGCCGAGTTGGTCGCCGTGTTGATCTCGGTGAAGGCGTGGCCCGGCGCCCACAGGCGCCCGACGCGTCCGGGAGAGCTGAACCAGAGGGCGCCGTCGCCGCCCTCGGCGATGCCGGCGGGCGCGGCGTCGGTGGCGAGACCGGTGCGGTACTCCTGGATCGAGCCGTCGGACTTGATGCGGCCGATGCCGGCGGGGTCGTCGGCCTCGGTGAAGTAGAGCTTGCCGTCGGAGGCGGCCGTGATCTGGTTCGGCCGCATGCTGCTGAGGCCGCCGTCGAAGTGCTGGACGCTGCCGTCGTCGGGGCAGAGGCGGCCGATCTTCGCGACGTCCCAGATGCGGGCGGCGCCGATGGGCAGCTCGTGCTCGACGGTGAACCAGATATCGCCGTCCGGGCCGGCGGCGACGTCGTTGAGCGTGTCGCCCGCGTAGAGCTGGGCGTCGAACTCGGTGACCTCGCCGGCGGTCGTGATGCGGCCGATCTTGGCCGTGCCCCTCATGCCGAAGTAGAGCGCGCCGTCCTTGCCGGCGGTGATCCCGGTCGGGATCGTGCCGGGGTCGAGCGACGTGTACGTGATGTCGCCGTCCGCGGGGTCGAGGCGGCCGATCTTCTCGGTCAGGCCGCGCTCGGTGAACCACAGCGCGCCGTCGGGGCCGGCTGTGATCTCGCCCGGCTCCTGGAGCAGGGCGACCGGGTACTGCGTGATGTCGCCGCTGGTCGTGATGCGGCCGATGGCGGGCAGCAGGCCGGGCTCGGTGAACCAGAGGGCGCCGTCCGGGCCGGCGGCGATGTCGGCCGGCGTGTTGTCCACGCCGAGGCCGGTCGTGAACTCCGTGACGCCGGCGAACGCGGACGCGGGCAGGGCTGCGATGGCCGCCACGGAGGCGAGCACAGCGACGAGGTGGCGAGTGACCCTCCGTGGCACCGGATAGTTGTCGGCCGAGGTCTGGTTGGGCTTGATGTTTCTGGCCGCACGTTGGACGCTGCTACCGTGCAGGGCATGGGTGACGCCGTCACCCGTGAGGTTTGAGCCTTCGAGTGCGCTCCGCGTGGTCCGGGTCTTTTCGAATCTCCCGCATCACCATTGTCAGGAGCAGCACCGATATGTCTTCCCGAACGTTCGCCGATCTCGGCGTGTCGTCCGCCGCTACGGGCGCGCTTGCGCGCCGCGGCATCACCGAACCCTTCGCCGTACAGAAGCTCGTCATCCCCGACGCGCTGGAGGGCCACGACGTCCTCGCCGAGTCGCCCACCGGCTCCGGCAAGACGCTCGCCTTCGTCCTGCCCATCCTCGAGCGCCTGAGCGCGAACGACCCGCGCCCCGCGGCGCTCGTCCTCGCCCCGACGCGCGAGCTCGCCGGCCAGATCGTCGACGACGCCCGTGACGTCGCCGAGGCCCGAGGCCTCAGCGTCGCCGCCGTCTACGGCGGCGTCGGCATCGAGCGTCAGGCCAAGCTGGCCCGCAAGGCGCACCTGCTGGTCGCGACGCCGGGCCGCCTGCTCGACCTCATGCAGCGCGGCGACATCGACCTCGGCCGCATCCGCATCCTCGTCCTCGACGAGGCCGACCGCATGATGGACATGGGCTTCCGCCCCGACCTCGAGCGGATCGTCAAGCGCACGCCGTCCAGCCGCCAGACGCTGCTGTTCTCCGCCACGCTCGCCGGCGCCCCCGGCGACCTGGCGCGCGAGTACACGCGCAACGCGCGGCGCCACACGCACAAGCCGACCGAGCAGAAGTCCGCGCAGGTCGAGCACCGCTTCGTCACGGTCCTCCACGAGGCCAAGCTCGAGGCGCTCGTGCGCGAGCTCGAGGGCAAGCGCGACCTCGCGCTCGTGTTCGTCCGCACCAAGCGCGGCGCCGACCGCCTCGTCAAGCGCCTGAAGGCCCGCGGCGTGGACTCGATGGCGATCCACGGCAACAAGACGCAGAACCAGCGCGAGCGCGCGCTGGCCGCGTTCGAGCGCTGGGACGTCGACGTGCTGATCGCGACCGACGTCGCCGCCCGCGGCATCGACGTCGCCGACGTCAGCCACGTCATCAACTTCGACGCGCCCGAGGACCAGGACGGCTACGTGCACCGCACGGGCCGCACCGGCCGCGCGGGCCGCGACGGCGTCGCGATCACGTTCGTCCTCGGCGACCAGACGCGCGAGATGGGCACGATCGCCAAGCGCCTCGGGCTGGAGTTCCCGGCCCACACGAGCGCGGAGAACGGCCACGCCCCGGCCCGGGTCGGCGGCGGCGGCGGTGGCAGCCGCAACCGCGGCCGCGGCCGCGCGCGCGACAACCGGCGGTAAGTCAGGCGTCCGCGGCAGCGCCGGCGGACGTCAACGGCCGCATTGAGGGGAAGCCCGGGGGGAGGGGCGCGCGGTGCGAGCCGAGTTTCTGCGCCCTCGCCCCGTCGCGGACCGTCCAGGGCGCAGAAACTCGGCACCGCCTCCCGGACACCCTCCCCACCCAGCCGCCGTTGACGTTCGGCGGCGCTGCCGCAGACGTCAGACAGGAGCCGCGTTCGCGCGGGCCCGGCGGCCCGCCTTCACGCGCTCGGTGCGCTCGAGGATGACCTTGCGGAGCCGCACGCGCTCCGGGGTCACCTCGACGCACTCGTCCTCGCGGAGGAACTCGAGCGCCTGGTCCAGCGACAGCTGGCGGTGCGGCACGAGCCGCACCAGGACCTCGGAGGTCGAGGAGCGGATGTTGGTGAGGTGCTTCTCGCGCACGGCGTTGACGTCGAGGTCGTCGGCGCGGGCGTTCTCGCCGACGATCATGCCCTCGTAGACCTCCTCGCCGGGCCCGACGAACATCGTCCCGCGCTCCTGCAGGTTCATCAGCGCGAACTGGGCCGCGGTGCCGCGGCGGTCGGCGACGAGCGCGCCGCTGGGGCGCGTGCGCAGCTCGCCCGCCCACGGCTCCCAGCGCTCGAAGACGTGGTGGATGAGGCCGGTGCCGCGCGTCTCGGTGAGGAACTCGGTGCGGAAGCCGATCAGCCCGCGGGCGGGAACGAGGTAGTCCATCCGCACCCAGCCGGTGCCGTGGTTGACCATGTGCTCCATGCGGCCCTTGCGCAGCGCGAGCAGTTGCGTGACGACGCCGACGTAGTCCTCCGGGACGTCGATCGTCATGCGCTCGAGCGGCTCGTGGATCTTGCCGTTGATCTCGCGCGTGAGCACCTGGGGCTGGCCGACGGTGAGCTCGAAGCCCTCGCGGCGCATCAGCTCGACGAGGATCGCGAGCTGCAGCTCGCCGCGGCCCTGGACCTCCCAGACCTCGGGGCGCTCGGTGTCGCCCACGCGCAGCGAGACGTTGCCGACCAGTTCCTGCTCGAGCCGGTCGCGGACCTGGCGGGCGGTCAGCTTGCCGCCGTCCTGGCCGGCGAGCGGCGACGTGTTGATGCCGATGGTGACCGCCAGCGACGGCTCGTCGACCGTGATCACGGGCAGCGCCCGCGGGTCGTCGCGGTCGGCGAGCGTCTCGCCGATCGTGACCTCGGCGATGCCGGCGACGGCGATGATCTCGCCCGGCCCGGCCTCCTCGGCGTCGACGCGGTCGAGCGCGTCGGTGACGTAGAGCTCGCCGACCTGCGCGTTCGCGATCGTGCCGTCGGCGCGGCACCAGGCGATCGGCTGGCCCTTGCGGATCGTCCCGTTGCGTACGCGGCAGAGCGCGAGCCGGCCGACGTAGGGCGACGCGTCGAGGTTCGTGACGTGCGCCTGCAGCGGGTGGTCGGGCTCGTAGGACGGCGCCGGGATGTGCTCGAGCAGCAGGTCCATCAGCGGGCCCAGGTCCTCGCCGAGCGCGTCGGGGTCCGCCGCGAGCCCCGCTCGCCCGGCCTTCGCGTTGCAGTAGACGATCGGGAACTCGATCTGCGACTCGTCGGCGTCGAGGTCGAGGAACAGCTCGTAGACCTCGTCGACCACCTCGGCGATGCGCGCGTCCGGGCGATCCACCTTGTTGACGACGAGGATCACCGGCAGCCGCGCCTCGAGCGCCTTGCGCAGCACGAACCGCGTCTGCGGCAGCGGCCCCTCGGACGCGTCGACGAGCAGCAGGATGCCGTCGACCATCGTCAGCCCGCGCTCGACCTCCCCGCCGAAGTCGGCGTGGCCGGGGGTGTCGATGATGTTGAGCTTGACGTCGCGGTAGCGGACCGACGTGTTCTTGGCGAGGATCGTGATGCCCTTCTCGCGCTCGAGGTCCATCGAGTCCATGACGCGATCGGCGACGTCCTGGTTGGCGCGGAACGCGCCGGACTGCCAGAGCATGGCGTCCACGAGGGTCGTCTTGCCATGGTCGACGTGGGCGACGATGGCGACGTTGCGGAGGTCGTCGCGGGTGGCGGGCACCACCTGAGGCTAGACGCCCGAGCGGGAACCGGGTTCTCGCGGCCGGTGTAGAAGGGGTCGTGGTGGGCCGACCACGGGATCTCAACGACTACGAGCAGCTCGTCCGCGACCACCAGGGGATCGCTTTCCGCACCGCATACGTCATCACGGGCTCGGCCGCCGACGCCGAAGAGGTCGTGCAGGACGCCTTCGTCAAGGCGTATCGCGCGCTGGACCGCTTCCGCGAGGACGCGCCGTTCCGGCCGTGGCTGCTGGCGATCGTGGCCAACGAGGCGCGCAACAAGCGCCGCGCGGCCGGCCGGCGCACGCGCTTCGAGCTCAACCTGGCCGAGGAGCGCCCCTCCGGCGGCGCGGCCCCGTCTCCGGAGGCGGCGCTCCTCGCCCAGGAGCAGCGCGCGCAGCTGCTCGGCGCGATCGACACGCTGCGCGAGGAGCACCGGCAGGTCGTGGCCTGCCGCTACCTGCTCGGGCTGAACGAGGCCGAGACGGCGGCGGCGCTCGGGTGGCGCGCCGGGACGGTCAAGTCGCGGCTCTCGCGCGCGCTGGCCCGGCTCGAGGCGGAGCTGCGCGAGGAGGTGGCGCGGTGATCGAGACGCGCCTGCAAGAGCTCGCCGCGCATGTCGACTTCCCGGCCGAGCCGGACGTGGCGCCCGCGGTGATCGCGCGGCTGCGGGCCGAGCCGGAGGCCGCCGCGCCGCGGCGGCGCTGGCGCCCGCGGGTGGCGATCCCGCTCGCCGCCCTCGTGCTCCTGCTCGGCGGCGTGGCCGCGGTCCCCTCCGCGCGCAGCGCCGTGCTCCGCTGGCTGGGCATCCAGGGCGTGCGGATCGAGCGCGTGCCGGAGACGCCGAAGCCGGCGCCGTCCACGCTCAGCCTCGGCGAGCGCGTCCCGCTGCCGGCGGGCGCCCTCGTGCCCGGCGAGCTCGGGAAGCCCGACTCGGTGTACCGCGACGGCGAGTTCCTCACGCTCTTCTACGACGAGCCGCGCGCGCTGTTCACGCAGTTCCGCGGGAGCACGAGCCCGGACCTGATCAAGAAGGTGACCGGCCCGGACACGACGGTCGAGCCCGTGGAGGTCGACGGCGAGCCGGGCTACTGGCTCGGCGGCGCCCCGCACGTCCTGTTCTACGTCGACCCCGCCGGGAACGTCCGCGACGCCCCGGCGCGGCTGGCCGGCCCGACCTTGCTCTGGGAGCGCGGCGAGCTCACGCTGCGTCTCGAGGCCGACGTACCCAAGTCGCGGGCGCTCGCGATCGCCCGCTCCGTCCGATGAGAAGGGAGCGCAACATGCACCGCAGGCTCATCCCGGCGGCGGTCGCCGCCCTCGCCCTCGCCACCGTGCCGTCCGCTACGAGGACGGCGCGTGGTACGAGATGACGGCCGAGCAGGCCGCGCTGATCCGCAAGTCGACAGCCGGCGCCGAGCCGTACCCGGCCGCGGGCCTGATCGACGCCGCACCGGCCTCGGAGCCCGTCGCCGCCGACGGTGGCAACCTGCTGTGGCCGGAGGGCGTGCTCCTGGCGCTCGCGCTGGGCGTGGCCGGCGTGTTCCTGATCCGCCCGCTCAGAGCCGCTGCGCGTACAGCGACGCCCGGGTCGCGACGCCGCGCTCGGGCCGCACCGTGATCGTCACGCGGTGGCGGCCGCGGCGGAGCTTCTCGGAGGCGAGGCGCAGGCGCACGGTCTCGCGCGCGCGTTCCGTACGCGTGCGGAAGCGGCGTACGACCTTGCGGCCGCGCCGCACGACCACGCTCACCCGCGCGCGGACGGCCACGCGATAGGCGATCCCGAGCGCGCGGTTGCGCGGCCCGCCGAACACCGGCCGCTCGAGCTTGAACTGGGCGAGCGTCGCGCAGCTCGCGCGGCGGTAGAAGCTGCGCCCGCGCTTGAAGCGGCCGCCGCGGCGCACGAGCACGCTGCGCCGCACGTCCTTGCCGACGCGGAAGCGCGCGAACAGGTACCCGTCGCGCGCCCGGCGGCCGTTCCAGGTGAACGACCGCGACTTCCGCGTGAAGCGCGCGATCCGCCGGTTGCCGAGGATCCGCCGGCCGGTTGCGGACTGGAACACCTCGACCGTCACCGGCCGCTTCAGCCGGCGCGTGAAGCGGAAGCGCACGTTCCGCCCCCGCGGCACCGCGGCCGCGCGCACGAAGCCGGCGTTCGCCGCGCAGGCCGTCGCGGAGCCTCCCGCGCAGCCGGCCCGCGGCTCGACGTCCCCGCCGCCGCCCTGCGCACGGCACTCGTCGGTGCCGCCGAAGGCGAGCCACGTCCCGCCCGCGGCGAGCGCGATGAGGACCGCGACGAGCGCGCCCTTCACAGCTTCCTCGCGGTCAAGACCGCCCTCGTCGTCTTCCCGCCGGCCCGCACCGTCAGCCGCACTCGAAAGTCGCCGCGGCGCAGGCCCTCCGCGGCGATCCGGACGCGGTGGGCCCGGTTGGCCGCGCGCACACGGGTCGGGGCGAGGCGGCGCACGGGGCGCGAGCCTCGCAGCAGCTCGAGCGTCGTGCGCCCGCGGCCGGCGAGCCGGTAGGTCACGTCGACCTCGGCGTTCGAGCGCCCGCCGAACACCGGCCGCTCGAGCTTGAAGGAGGAGATCGCGCCGCACGACGCGCGGCGGTAGAACGCGGGCCGCCGCGCGAACCGCCCGCGCCGCCGCGCGAGCGCGAAGCGCCGCACGTCGGCGCGTCCGTCCGGCCCCACCACGCGCAGGCGCGCGAACAGCTGGCCGTCACGAGCGCGCCGCCCGGCCCAGCGGAACGACTTCCGTCGCCCGCCGAAGTGCGCGATCCGGCGGTTGCCGAGCAGGCGCCGGCCGATCGAGGCCTGGAAGACGTCGGCGGTCACCCCGCCGCGCCCGCGCCGCGCGAACGCGAAGCGCAGCCCACGGCCGCTCGGCCGCACCGACGCCGACCGGAAGCCCGACGAGCGCGCGCACGCGCGCCCGTCCGCCCCGCCGGCCGCCGCCCGCGGCAGCAGCCCGAGGTCGAACGCCTCGGACAGGAAGCGCCCGGCGCTCTGCGCCGGCGCCCGCACGCCGAGCAGGCGCGTGACGGTCGGCGCGACGTCGACGTTCTCCGACTGCCCCGGGTTGCGCTCGGTGTCGTCGAAGCGCGGATCGACCGCGCCCGCGATCGCCTGCGGCCGCACCAGCGCACCGCCCCCGATGGCGGCGAAGAAGTTGTCGCGCGTCTGCGGCCCGCCGTGGTTGCCGGTCAGCGGGTTCGGCTCGTTGAACGCGCCGTCCGGCCCGCGCGCGGTGACCACGAGGTCGCCGGTGCGATCCCCGCCGAGCCGCCACGCCGGGTGCATCGTCCCAAGCGTGTGCGCGCTCGCGCCGTCCTCGGGGTTCGGCTCGCGGTACAGCGCCTCGAAGGCGGGCGGCC
Source organism: uncultured Solirubrobacteraceae bacterium (assembly GCA_963811595.1). GTDB lineage: Bacteria > Actinomycetota > Thermoleophilia > Solirubrobacterales > Solirubrobacteraceae > DASQFQ01. The sequence continues at coordinate 377,811 of CAWERW010000015.1, read as the reverse complement.
CCGCCAGCGGCGCCGCGGAGTCGCCGAGCGCCGCCGCGCGCAGCCGCTTCAGCAGCGCGAAGCGCCCGGCGTCGCGGCGCACCGCGTAGACGAACGCCGCCGAGCCGTTCTGCACGATCGCGTAGTCGTCCGAGGAGATCCCCGCCGCCGTGAAGCGCGCGGTCAGCGAGCTCTTCTGCGGGGTCGTCTCCATCGAGTGGTCCGAGAGCAGCACGATCACGCTGCGCCCCCACAGCCCGAGCTGCTTCTGCTGCGCCACGAAGCGCTCGATCTCGCCGTCGGCCGCGCCGACCGCGGTGTCGTAGGCGGGGCCGCGCCCGGCCCCGTGGCCCGCGGAGTCGACGCCCGGGAAGTTCACGAACGTCAGGCTCGGCCGCGCGCCGCCGCCGGTGAACGTCTTCCCGTCCCCGCGCACGCCCTCGCGCACGGTCCGCATGACCTCGTCCATGACGGTGCTGTCGTTCAGCGTGTAGCCGTCGTTCGGGCGCGCCGGCACCTCCTTGCAGTACGGCGTCTCGTCGCCGCTGGGCAGGCACGGCGTCCACAGATAGTCGGCGTCGTATCGCCCCGGCGTCGCGTCGCGCCCCGCGAAGATGCGGGCGAGCTTGGGCTTGCCGAAGATCCCCGCCGTGACGAGCCCGGGCGCCGACCGCTCGATCGCCGCGAAGAACGTCTCCGCCCGCAGGCAGCCCGGCGACTGGCCGTCGGTCTCCGCCGGCGGCGCCGACGGGCTCGTCGCCGCCGGGCACGTCCCGCCGTCGGTCGCGCCGCGGACCGCGAACGCGTTGCCCGGGATCCCCGACCCGTCGGCGTAGGCGCCGGTCGCCATCGCGACGTGGTTCGGGTTCGTCTCGGCGACCATGATCGAGCGCGACTCGCGCCAGTACGTCGCCCGCGAGCCGTCGTCCCCCCGCAGCAGCGACGCGAGGAACGGCGCCTGCCCCGCGTCGACCGCGTCGCCGTCGAGCCCGTCGACCACGAACACGTAGACGAGCGGGGGAGCGGGCGCCTGGGCGCGCGCGGGCGCCGCCGCGAGGAGCAGCGCCAGGACGGCGAGGAGGAGGGCACGGGCTGGTGACACCGGAAACTCGGTTGTTGTGTATACACGGCGGTGCCGCGCCGCGGCCTCACTCCTCGTGAACGCACCCTTCACCCGCCGCAGCCTCCTGGCCGGCGCCGCCGGCGCCGGCGTCGTCGCGCTCACCGGCAACTGGCGCAGCGCGCTCGGCCAGAGCGGCACCGAGGTCGCCCGCGGCGGCGTCTTCGCCCAGAGCGTCGCCTCCGGCCAGCCGTCGACGAACGGCATCACGCTGTGGACGAAGCTCTCCCAGCTCGAGCGCCCGGGGCTGATCCAGTACGAGGTCGCCGCCGACCCCGACTTCCGCTCGGTGCTCGCGCGCCACAGCGTCAACCCGAGCCCCGCCCACGACTACGCGGTCAACGTCCGGCTCGAGAGCGCCCGGCTGCGCCCCGGCGAGGCCTACTACTACCGCTTCCTCACCTGCGACCGGTCGTCGCCGGTCGGGCGCTTCCGCACGCTGCGGCCGGCCGACTCCAACGAGCCGACCCGGGTCGGCTTCTTCTCCTGCCAGGAGTACAACAGCGGCTTCTACACGGCGCACGCCGCGCTGGCGGAGGAGCAGGACCTCGACGTCGTCGTCTGCCTCGGCGACTACGTCTACGAGAAGAACTACTACGAGGACGGCGCGCCGCGGAAGGACTCGACGGGTCCGAACCGCGACGGCGACGTCCAGACGCTCGCCGAGTACCGCGACAAGTACCGGCTCTACCACACGGACTCGAACCTCCTGCGCGTGCGCGAGACCCACTCGCTGCTCTCCACCTGGGACGACCACGAGGTCGAGGACAACTACGCCGCCGACCACGAGGGCGACCAGTCGCCGGTCAACCGCGTGCCGTTCCTCGAGCGCCGCGCCAACGGCTACCAGGCGTTCTTCGAGCACATGCCGATGCTGCGCGACGGCGACCGGGTCTACGGCAACGCCCGCCTCGGCCGCCACGCCGAGCTGTTCGTGCTCGACCAGCGCCGCTACCGCTCAGACCAGCCGTGCGGCGACCCCGTGGTCGAGCCCTGCCCGGAGGCCGAGGCGCCCGGCCGCACGATGCTCGGCCCCGAGCAGAAGGCGTGGTTCACGGGCGGGCTCGCCGCCTCCTCCGCCACCTGGAAGCTCGTCGCCAACCCGCTGATGGTGATGGCGCTCGAGGTGGCGCCGCGCGGCGCCTCGTTCACCTACGACTCGTGGGACGGCTACAAGGCCGAGCGCCGCGAGCTGCTCGACTTCATCGGCTCGCGCGGGATCGGCGGCGTGTCGTTCCTGACCGGCGACATCCACACGTTCTTCGCCGGCAACGTGACGCCCTCGGGCCGCGAGGGGCCGGGCGAGCCGGGCGCGGTGGCGACCGAGTTCGTCGGCGGCGCGATCACCTCGCGCGGCATCGCCGACCAGTACGGCGAGGACGGCGGGAGCGTGATCTCGTTCCCGGCCGACTCGGTGGTGCGCGGCGCCAACCCGCACATCAAGTTCTCCAACCAGCAGTACAAGGGCTACGGCGTGCTCGAGGCGCGCGCGAACGAGCTGCTCGTCCAGTACCGCGCGCCGCGCACGATCGCCGAGCCGCGCTCGGCGTCGTTCACGCTCGCGCGCTTCCGCGTCGCGCGCGGGACCAACGCGGTCGAGGTGCTCGCCTAGTCCGTGCCGTACTGGCGATCGCCGGCGTCGCCGAGCCCGGGGCGGATGTAGCCCCGCTCGTCGAGCTCGCGGTCGACGGAGGCGCAGAAGATCGGCACGTCGGGGTGCTCGCCGCGCACCTTCTCGATGCCTTCCGGCGCGGCGACGAGGCAGACGAAGCGCAGTCGCTTCGCGCCGCGCTCCTTGAGGCGGGCCAGCGCGCTGGCCGCGCTGCCGCCGGTGGCGAGCATCGGGTCGACGAGCACGATCTCGGCCTCGGGGCCGTGGGTGGGGATCGACTCGTAGTAGCCCACCGGCGAGAGCTCGGCCTCGTCGCGGTACATGCCGAGGTGGCCGACGCGCGCCTCCGGCATCAGCCCGAGGAAGCCCTCGACCATGCCGAGCCCGGCGCGCAGGATCGCGATCACGACGATGTCGTCGCCGAGGCGCGCGCCGCGCGTCGTCTCGAGCGGCGTGGCGACGTCGATCTCCTCGAGGCGCAGGTCGCGCAGCGCCTCGAAGCCGATGAGCATCGCGGCCTCGCGGAGGCGGCGGCGGAACTCGCCGCTCGGCGTCGCCTCGTCGCGCAGCACGCTGAGATGGCGGGCCACGAGCGGGTGATCGACGACGGTCACTCCGTCCACGCGGGCGCACGCTATAGCCTCGGGCCGGTGAGCGGGCCGCGCCGCAACGTCGAGCTGAAGGCGACCGACCCGGAGCCGGCGCGCACGCTCGAGCGCGCGCTCGCGCTCGGCGCCGCCGACCAGGGGGTGATCGTCCAGCGCGACACCTACTTCCGCGTCGGCGAGGGGCGCCTGAAGCTGCGCGAGGAGGAGCCGGGCGGGACGCACCTGATCTCGTACTCGCGCCCCGACGACGCGTCCGTCCGCGTCTCCGCGTACCGGGTGGTGCCGGCGCCCGAGGGCCTGCTGCCGGCCCTGACCGAGTCGCTCGGTGTCGACGTCGTGGTCGAGAAGCGCCGCCACCTGCTGCTGTGGGAGACGGTGCGCATCCACCTCGACGAGGTCAGCGGCCTCGGCTCGTTCGTCGAGCTCGAGGCGGTCGCGGAAGCCGACTCGGATCTGTCACGCGAGCACGCGCAGGTGCAACAGCTGCGCGACGCGCTGCACATCAGGGAGCTGCGCGACGGCTCGTACGCGGACGCCGCGCGGGCCGCCGCCCCGGACCCCGAGCTGCTCGCCATGGCGCGCGAGGCGGCGTCGCGCGCGTACGCGCCGTACTCCGACTTCCCGGTCGGCGCCGCCGTGCGCACCGAGGACGGCCGCCGCTTCGCCGGCGCCAACGTCGAGAACGCCGCCTACCCGCAGGGGCAGTGCGCGGAGGCGTCGGCGATCGGCGCGATGGTGGCGGGCGGCGGCGGGCGGGTGGCCGAGGTCGTGGTCGCCGCGCCGAGCGACCAGGAGTGCCCGCCGTGCGGCGGCTGCCGCCAGCGGCTGCGCGAGTTCACGCCCGACGACGCGCCGATCCACCTCGCGGACATGGAGCGCGTGCGCCGCACGACCTCGCTCGGCGAGCTGCTGCCGTTCTCCTTCGGGCCGGAGCACCTCGCATGAGCCGGCCCGCCGAGGCCGCCGCGGCGATCGAGCAGCGCGCGCCCGGCTTCCGCCCGCGGCTCGGCATGGTGCTCGGCTCCGGCCTCGGCGCGCTCGTCGAGGAGCTCGAGGACGCGGTCCAGATCCCCTACTCCGACATCACCGGCTTCCGCGTCGGGACCGTCCACGGCCACGCGGGCGCGCTCGCGCTCGGCACGCTCGACGGCGTGCCGGTCGCCTGCTTCCAGGGCCGCTCGCACGTCTACGAGGGGATCGAGGCGGCCGCCGTCACGACCCCGATCCGCGCGCTGCGCCTGCTCGGAGCCGAGAGCCTCCTGCTCACCAACGCCGCCGGCTCGCTGCGCCCCGAGGCCGGGCCGGGCAGCCTCGTCGCCCTGACCGACCACATCAACCTCCAGGGCTTCAACCCGCTCGTGGGCGCGAACGACGAGGCGGTCGGCCCGCGCTTCCCCAGCCTCTCCGAGGCCTACGACCCCGAGCTGCGCGCCGGCCTGCACCGCGCGGCCGACGAGCTCGGCACGACGCTGCACGACGGGGTCTACCTCGCGGTCAGCGGCCCGAGCTTCGAGACGCCGGCGGAGATCCGCGCGTTCCGCACGCTCGGCGCCGACCTCGTGGGGATGAGCACCGTCCCCGAGGCGATCGTCGCGCGCCACTGCGGCCTCAGGGTCGCGGCGGTCAGCGTGGTCACGAACCTCGCCGAGGGCATGGGCGAGGTCGCGCTCTCGCACGAGCAGACGCTCGAGGAGGGCAAGCGGGGCGCCGCCGAGCTCGGCCCGCTGCTGCGCAGGTGGGTGGCGAGCCGCCTGTGACGTTCTTCGCCCAGGAGCTGATCCGCAAGAAGCGCGACGGCGGCGCGCTCTCCGACGAGGAGATCGCCTGGTTCGTGCAGGGCATCGCCGACGGCGGCATCACCGACGGGCAGGCCGCCGCGTTCGCGATGGCGGTCTTCTTCCGCGACCTCGAGCCGCGCGAGCGCGTCGCGCTGACCACGGGGATGCGCGACTCCGGCTCGGTGCTGAGCTGGGACCTCCCCGGCCCGGTCGTCGACAAGCACTCGACCGGCGGCGTCGGGGACAAGGTGTCGCTGATCCTCGCCCCGCTGCTGGCCGCCTGCGGCGCCTACGTGCCGATGATCTCGGGCCGCGGGCTCGGCCACACCGGCGGCACGCTCGACAAGCTCGACTCGATCCCCGGCTACGACTCGCGGCCCCAGCTCGAGCGCCTGCGCGCAGTCGTGGCCGAGACCGGCTGCGCGATCGTCGGCCAGACCGCCGAGCTCGCGCCCGCCGACCGGCGCCTCTACGCGCTGCGCGACGCCACCGGCACCGTCGAGTCGATCCCGCTGATCGTCGCCTCGATCCTGTCCAAGAAGCTCGCCGAGGGGCTCGACGCGCTCGTCATGGACATCAAGGCCGGCTCCGGCGCGTTCATGCCCACGCGCGAGGCCTCGGCCGAGCTCGGGCGAGCGATCGCCGAGGTCTCCGAGGGCGCGGGCCTGCCCTGCGCCGCGCTGCTCACCGACATGGACCAGGTGCTCGGCCGCACGGCCGGCAACGCGCTCGAGGTGCGCGAGGCCCTCGACGTCCTGCGCGACGGCACCGGCGAGCCGCGGCTCGTCGAGGTGACGCTCGAGCTGGCCCGCGCCGCGCTCGAGCTGGCCGGCCTCGACGCCGACCCGCAGGAGGCGCTGGGGTCCGGCGCCGCGGCCGAGCGCTTCGGCCGCATGGCCGCCGCGCTCGGCGGCCCCGCCGACCTCCTCGAGGCGCCCGACCGCCACCTCGCCGAGGCGCCCGTGCGCCGCGAGGTGACCGGCACCGGGGTCGTCCACGCCATCGACGTCCGCGCGCTCGGCCTCGTCGTGATGGAGCTCGGCGGCGGCCGCCGGCGCGAGACCGACGACATCGACCCGGCCGTCGGCCTCACCGGCGTGGCCGGCCTCGGCGAGGACGCCGCGCTGCTCGCGACGGTCCACGCCCGCGACGAGCAGTCGGCCGCCAGGGCCGAGGACGCCGTCCGCGCCGCGATCACCACCGGCGAGGGCCCCGTCGAGCCGCCGCCGCTCGTCGAGCGGATAGGCTCGCGCTGATGGCCGAGCTGCCGCCCGAGGTCCGGGAGCTGTTCGAGGGAGCGAACTACGCCCACCTCGCCACGGCGATGCCCGACGGCTCGCCCCACTCGGTCGCGCTGTGGGCCGGCCTCGAGGGCGACAACGTCGTCTTCTTCACCCAGGAGGGCTCGCTGAAGGCGCGCAACATGGCGCGCGACCCGCGCGTGGCGATCTCGATCACCGACCACGACGACCCGTACCAGACCGCCCAGCTGCGCGGTGCCGTGATCGAGGTCCGCGGCGCCGAGGCGGCGCACGACATCGCCGACTGGCTGGCCCTCAAGTACACGGGCGAGAAGTTCCCCTACAAGCCGCCGACGTCGCGCGGCTACGTCGTCCGCGTCGACAAGGTCCGCTCGACCCAGCTGGGCTTCGAGCACCGCCCGTCCGCCGCGTGAGCGTCCCCAAGGCCGAGCTGCACGTCCACGTCGAGGGCGCGGCCTCGCCCGACCTGGTCCGCCGCATCGCGGAGCGCAACGGCCTCAAAGTGCCCGACGGCGTGATCGGCGACGACGGGAAGTTCCTGTGGACGGACTTCCTCGACTTCCTCAAGACCTACGACGCCGCCACCAGCGTCATCCGCACGCCCGAGGACTACCGCGACATCGTCTACGAGTACCTCGTCAAGTGCGCGGCCGAGGGCGCGATCTACGTCGAGCTGACCGCCTCCGCCGACCACGCCGCCGACGTCGGCCTGTCCGACGAGGAACACCTCGGCGCGCTCGCGCAGGGCATCGACGACGCGCGCGCGGAGACCGGCATCGAGGGCCGGATCGTCATGAGCTGCGTCCGCCACTTCGGCCCCGAGAAGGCGCGCGAGGTCGCCCGCCGCACCGTCGAGGCGCCGCACCCGTACGTCACCGGGTTCGGCATGGGCGGCGACGAGGCCGGCTTCCCGCCCGGCGAGTTCGCCGACGCGTTCGACATCGCGCGCGAGGCAGGGCTCGGCCTGACCGTCCACGCCGGCGAGTGGGGCGGCCCGGAGAGCGTCCGCGGCGGCCTCGCGCTCGGCGTCAGCCGGATCGGCCACGGGGTGCGCGCCAGCGAGGATCCCGAGCTCGTCAGGGAGCTGGCGGACCGGGGAACGGTGCTCGAGGTATGTCCCACCTCGAACGTGATGCTCGGCCTCTACCCCAGCTATGAGGAGCATCCGCTGCCCGCGCTGCGCGCCGCCGGGGTGGCCGTCACGCTCGGCTCGGACGACCCGCCGTACTGGGATGCGTCGATCGGGGGCGAGTACGACGTGGCCGCCGAGCGCATGGGCTTCGACGAGGCAGCGCTGCGCGAGGTGACGAGGACCGCGCTCCGAGCGGCTTTCGTCGAGGAGGAAGTACGGCGTCGGCTGCTCGATCTCGTTTAGGCTGCGCCGAATTGTTCCGGTCCCTGAGGAGGGTTCGTACGTGAGGCATCTCTTGAGTCGATTGCTGCTCGTTGCATTGCTCGTACTCGGCACGGCGGCGATCGCCGCCTGCGGTGAGGACGACGAGGGCGGCGGCGGCAGCAGCGGCGGCACCAGCACACCGGCGGAGAAGAAGATCAAGGTGGCCATGGTCACCGACATCGGCGGCCTCAACGACCGCGGCTTCAACGCGCTCGCGTACAAGGGGCTGCAGCAGGCGAAGGCCGAGCTCGGCGCCGACATCCGCGTCGTCACGTCCAAGTCCAACGCCGACTACGTGCCGAACCTCTCGTCGCTGGCGCGGCAGAAGTACGACCTCGTGGTCGCCGTCGGCTTCCTGATGGGCGACGCGACCGCCAAGGTCGCCAAGTCGTTCCCGCAGACGAACTTCGCGATCGTCGACTTCCCCGCCGGCGCGCTGAAGGGCAAGCCCACGAACGTCCGCGGGCTCCTGTTCAAGGAGGCCGAGGCGGGCTATCTCGTCGGCACGATGGCGGGGCTGTACGCCAAGGACAAGGGCGGCGACCAGGTCGTCACGGCCGTCGGCGGGCAGAAGGTGCCCGCGGTGGACGCCTACATCGCGGGCTACATGGCCGGCGCGAAGAAGGCCAACCCCGAGGTCAAGACCGAGTTCGAGTACTCGCAGGACTTCGTCGACCAGGCGAAGTGCAAGGAGATCGCGCTCAACCAGATCGACAACGGCTCGCAGGTCGTCTTCGCGGTCGCGGGCCAGTGCGGGCTCGGCGCGCTCGACGCCGCCAAGGAGAAGAACGTCCAGGGCATCGGCGTCGACGCCGACCAGGGCTACGTCAACTCGAACGTGATGACCTCGGCGCTCAAGAAGGTCGACGTCTCGGTGTTCGAGACCGCCAAGGCCGTGCAGGACGGCTCGTTCAAGGCCGGCGAGGACGGCCTCTTCGACGTCAAGAACGGCGGAGTCGGCCTCGGCAAGGTGTCCGCCGCCGGCCAGCCGTTCGAGGCCGACGTCAAGGAGGTCTCCGACCAGATCGCCGCGGGCGAGGTCACCGACATCCCGAGCACGGTGAAGTAGCGCTGGCCGAGGATCTCGCACTCGAGCTCCGCGGCGTAACCAAACGATTCGGCGCGGTCGTCGCAAACGACCGCGTCGACTTCGACCTGCGCCGCGGAGAGGTCCATGCCCTGCTGGGGGAGAACGGCGCGGGCAAGTCGACGCTGATGAGCGTCCTCTACGGGCTGTACGCGCCCGACGAGGGCGAGATGCGGTTGAACGGCGAGCCGGTCTTGATCGACTCGCCGAAGACCGCCATCGAGCGCGGGATCGGCATGGTGTTCCAGCACTTCATGCTCGTCCCGGTGATGACGGTGGCGGAGAACATCGTCCTCGCCGACGAGCCGCGCAAGGGCCTGCTGCTCGACACCAAGGCCGCGGCCAAGCGGGTGCGCGAGCTGTCGGACCGGTTCGGCCTCGCGGTCGATCCCGACGCGCGGGTGGGCGACATCTCCGTCGGCCAGCAGCAGCGGGTCGAGATCCTGCGCGCGCTCGACCGCGGCGCCGACGTGCTGATCCTCGACGAGCCGACCGCGGTGCTGACCGCGCAGGAGACGCAGGAGCTGTTCCGGATCCTGCGCACGCTGACGGCCGAGGGCAAGTCGATCGTCTTCATCTCGCACAAGCTCGGCGAGGTGCTCGACATCGCCGACCGTGTGAGCGTGCTGCGGCGCGGCAAGAAGATGGACACGGTCACGACCGAGGGCGCGACGGAGGAGTCGCTCGCGCGCATGATGGTCGGGCGCGACGTGCTGTTCCGCGTCGCCAAGGACTCGGCGAAGCCGGGCGAGCCGCTGCTCGAGGTCAGCGGGCTCGAGGTCCTCGACGACCGCGGCCTGCCGGCCGTGCGCGGGCTCGACCTCGAGGTCCGCGCGGGCGAGATCGTCGGCATCGCCGGCGTCGACGACAACGGCCAGGGCGAGCTCGTGGAGACGATCGCGGGCCTGCGCCGGGCGGAGGCGGGCACGATCCGCGTCGACGGCGTGGACGTCACCGACGCCGACGTCCGCGGCAAGCTGAACGCCGGCATCGGCCACATCGCGGAGGACCGCCACCGCCGCGGGCTCGTGCTCGACTTCAACCTCGCCGAGAACATGTGCCTGCGCGACTACAACCGCGCGCCGATCGCCAAGCGCGGGCTGATCTCGCCGACGCGCATGAACCAGCGCGCCGCGCCGCTGCTCGAGGAGTACGACGTGCGCGGTGGCGGGTGCGAGGCGCTCGCGCTGTCGCTTTCGGGCGGCAACCAGCAGAAGGTCGTGATTGCGCGCGAGATCGCCGAGGAGCCGAAGGTGCTGATGGCCGCGCAGCCGACGCGCGGGCTCGACGTCGGCGCCATCGAGTACGTCCATCGGAGGCTGATCGAGCAGCGCGACGCGGGCCGCGCGGTCCTGCTCGTGTCGCTCGAGCTCGAGGAGATCCGCTCGCTGTCGGATCGCGTGTTCGTGATCTACGACGGGCGCTTCGTCGCGGAGCTGCCGCCCGAGGCATCCGAGGAGGAGTTCGGCGTCGCCATGCTCGGCGGCAAGCGGGAAGCCGCTGCGTCGTGAGTGGAGCCGGCGGCCAGCAGAACCTCACCGTCGCGTCGAAGCTGTCGGGCTACCTGCGCGCGGGCGGCATCATCACGCCGCTCGCGACCGGCCTGATCGCGTTCTTCATCGGCGGTCTCGTCATCGCGATCACGGGCTCGAGCCCGTTCACGACCTACCAGGCGATCTTCGAGGGCTCGGGGCTGAACTGGTTCTTCCCGTGGATCTCGGCCGAGGACCGGACGCTGGCGGCGCTGAACCTGCAGCAGACGCTGATCCTCACGACGCCGTTGATCCTCACCGGCATGGCCGTCGCCTACGCGTTCCGCGCCGGCCTGTTCAACATCGGCGGCCAGGGCCAGTACTGGGCCGGGCTCTACCTGGGCGTGTGGGTCGGCTCGTCGCTCGAGGGGCTCCCGGGCTTCCTCCACATCGTGCTCGCGCTCGCGCTCGGGACAGCGGCGGGCGCCCTATGGGGCGGGCTCGCCGGCTTCCTGAAGGCGAGGACCGGCGCCAACGAGGTGATCACGACGATCATGCTCAACTACGTCGCGCTGTGGATCGGCGTGTGGGCGTTCGGGCTCGGCGGCCCGCTGCACTCCGACGCGGAGTCCGACGTGTCGATCCCGATCTCGAACCCCGTGTTCGGCGACACACGGCTGCCGGTGTTCTGGGGCGACCCGGAGCTCCAAGGGCTCCACGTTGGCATCTTCATCGCCGCGGTCGTGCTCGCGCTGTTCTGGGTGCTCTTGAACCGGTCGGTCGCCGGCTACGAGGCGCGCGCGGTCGGCTTCAACCCCGACGCGGCCGAGTACGGCGGCATCCACGCGGGGCGGACCTACACGAAGGTGATGCTGTGGTGCGGCGGCTTCGCGGGCCTGGCGGGCGCGATCGATGTGCTCGGCTGGCAGTTCGCGGTCGCGACGAACGACCTCCAGAACGCGAGCGTCATCGGCGCCGGCTTCATCGGCATCGCGGTCGCGCTGCTCGGGCGCAACACGACGAGCGGCGTGCTGTTCAGCGCCTTGCTGTTCGGCGCGCTCATCAACGGCACGTCGGTGCGCAACCTCGATCCGGCCGTGTTCCCGCCCGAGCTGGCAGGGAACCTGACGCTGATGATCATGGGCCTGATCGTGCTGCTCGTGTCGGCGCCGATCATCGTGACGAAGCTCTACAAGCTGCGGCCTCGGCGGTCCCGGCCTGAGGTTGAGCCCGGGCAGACGGAGGCGGGGGCGTGACCGCGGCCACCGTTTCGCGCGGGCGGCTCGACCTGGCGGCCGTCGAGCGCACGACCTGGACCGGCTGGGGCGGGGTCGCGCTCGGCATCCTCGCCTGGTGGATCGCGCTGCCGCCGCTGATGATCCGCTCGCCGGTGCCGTCGGTCGTGGTGGCGCTCGTCGCGATCGGCCTGGGCGTGTGGACGGTGCGCGAGGGCGCCAAGCGGCTGGGGTGGGGCGCTGTTGCGGCTGGCGTGATCGGGGCGGTGGGCGCGATCGCTTCGACGCAGTCGGGCGAGGCGAACCTCGACCGCGTCGTCGTCTGGTCCGCGCTCGCCGCCGCGATGCTGCGCTTCGCCACGCCGCTGGTGTTCGGCGCGCTCGGCGGGGTGATCAGCGAGCGCGCCGGCGTCGTGAACATCGGCCTCGAGGGCATGATGCTCATGGGCGCGTTCTTCGCGATCTTCGGCGCGGACATCCTGGGCGGCTGGATCCCGGGGCTGCTGCTCGGCATGGCCGCCGGCGGCGCGCTGGCGCTCGTCCACGCGTTCTTCGCCGTGACGCTGCGCGCCGACCAGATCGTCTCCGGCTTCGCGCTCAACTTCCTCGCACTCGGCATCACCGGCTACGTGTTCCTCAACCACTACGGCGAGGAGGGCACGCCGGACGGGGTGCCGGAGGTGCCCGACGTGACGCTTCCGATCGACTGGATCCCGTTCTTCGGGCCGGCCCTGGAGCGCCTCAATCTGATGGTCTGGATCGCGATCATCCTCGTGCCGATCGCGTCGATCTTCCTGTTCCGCACCCCGAGCGGCCTGCGCGTGCGGTCGGTCGGCGAGAACCCGCGGGCGGCGGCGACCGTCGGCATCTCGGTCTACTGGATCCGCTACCTCGCGGTGGTCGCCTCGGGCGTGCTGGCGGCGATGGGCGGCGCGTTCCTCTCCATCGGCTTCGTCCACTCGTTCAACCAGAGCATGACGGCGGGGCGCGGCTTCATCGCGCTGGCCGTGGTCATCGTGGGCAAGTGGCGGCCGGGGGCGGCTCTGGCGGCTGCGCTGCTGTTCGGCTTCACCCAGGCGCTGGCGCAGCGGCTGCCGGTTTTCAGTGAGAGCTCCGCGACATTGCTGCAGGCGCTGCCGTATGTGGTGACTTTGATCGCCGTGGCAGGGCTGGTGGGCCGCTCGATCCCGCCGGCGGCCGACGGCGTTCCGTACTCCAAGGAGTAGGGATTCCGGGCCGTGCTCGTCGCGGTCTTCGGTGACACGCACGCGCACGCGGAGGCGTTCGATGCCGTGCTGGCGGCCGCTTCGTCTGCGGGCGTCGAGCAGCTGTGGTCGCTGGGGGACATGATCGGGTGCGGTCCCGATCCGGCGCACGTGGTTGCTGTGACCCGCGAGCGCTGCGCGGTCGCGTTGATGGGCAACCACGACTACGGCGCGACGGGGTCGGCTGAGCCGACGCGTTTCGGAGCGCCGGAGTCGCCGGCGGTGCGCTCGATCGAGCTGGCGATCGAGCAGCTGGGGGATGACGACGTGGCGTGGATGCGGTCGCGCAAGCCCGCTGCGCGGCTGCGAACGGTGCAGTGCTGGCACGCCAGCCCGCGCAATCCGGTGCACGAGTACGTCGGGGCGCACAACGCGGCGGACTGCCTGGCGGTCCAGCGGCTCGCGCTCGGGCTCGTCGGCCACACGCACCTGGCGGCGGCGTGGCGGCAGACGCCCGGCGGCCGGGCGAGGGCGGAGCGGATCGAGGTCGGGGTGCCGCTCGACGTCTCCGACGGCAAGTGGCTGCTCAACCCGGGCGCGGTGGGCGCACCGGCACCCTCGCGGCTCGGATGGTGGGGCGGGCTCGACGCGCAGGCGGCCGAGGGCGCGTTCTGGCTGCTGCTGGACCTCGAGCACCGCCTCGCCACCTGGCGCCGCGCGCCCTACGACCCGGCTCCGGCACGGGCTCGCGCGCGCTCCCTGGGCCTTCTGGACGAGCCGGGTTTCTGACTTCTTTACCGACCGGGGTCACCGGCGGAGCACCACGTCCGAGGCTCGCCCACGTACCCTCGGTCGCCATCGACTTTTTCGTCTACAGCCGTGCCACGCGCGACGCCGCGAGTGTCGAGCACGATCCCGCGCTCGACGAGGAGCACTGGTCCTACATGGACAGGTTCGCCGAGCGAATGACCGCCCGCGGCCCCACCTTGGGGTCGGACCGATTGACGTGGACGGGCAGCCTTCACATCGTCGACCTGCCAAGCGCCGACGCAGCGCGCGAATTCGTCGAGCGCGAGCCGTACAACCGCGCGGGTCTGTTTGACGGGCACGTCATCCGCCGCTTCGAGAACCTGCTGGGCCGGACGATGTGGGAGTTCCGTGGAGTCGGTGCCGATCCACGCTTCCTGGTGATCGCGCACCGCCCGTCCGCAGCGAGCGAGCATGCCGGATCGCCGGACTTCACGGCTCTGCCGCGTGAGGACGTCATCGTCCATGGCGAACTACGCACGCCCGACGACGCGACGCCCGCGGGATTCGTCGTGGCGCTCCAAGCGCCCGCGCGTGAGGCCGTCGCGGCGATTGGACAGGCCGGATTCGACGAGCACTACGACATCGAGATCCTCGACTGGGAGTTCGGCGGTCGGCGCTGACACCGCCGCGCGGCGCCCGAGCCCGTCGCCCGCGGGTGTCCCGCTCAGGCGAGCCCGACCGGCCGCTGCACCGTGCCGGCGACTGGAACTATCCGATCCGCTCGTCGATGCGGACGTGGACCGCGTCGCCCGCCTCGCCGCGGATCTTCACGAGCCCGCGCGTGCCGAAGAGCGCCGCCGCGTCGTTCATCACGACGCATGGCTGAGACTCTCGCAAACAACCGGACTCATCGCCGTCGCCAAGCGCCGGGGTGATCGACCGCGCGCCGTACAGTTCGCTGCGATGAGCAGCTCTGAGGCGACAGTCTTCGCCGGGCGCTACCGCGTGATCGGCCGCCTTGGGGCCGGCGGGAGCGCGGCGGTGTTCCTCGCGCGGGATGAACGCCTCGGCCGAGAGGTAGCCGTCAAGCGACTCCATGGTGCGGAGGTGACGGAGCAGACAGGGCAGCGTCTGCGGCGGGAGGCGCGGATCATGGCCTCGTTGCGCCACCCCAACCTCCTGCCTGTCTACGACATGTTGATGGACGAGGACGACCTGTTGCTGGTGATGGAATACGTCCGCGGCGAGACGCTCGCCGACGTGCTCGCTTCGGCGCCGCTGGGCTGGGACCGCACAGTGGAACTGCTCGAGCCGGTCGCCGCGGTCCTCGACCATGTGCACGGCCACGGCGTCGTGCACCGCGATCTGAAGCCGTCGAACATCCTCGTCGGTCCGAACGACGTGGTGAAGGTCGCCGACCTCGGCCTCGCCACCGCGGCCGAGATCACCAGGATCACACCGCCCGGCGCGGTCGTGGGCACCCCGGCCTACATGGCGCCCGAACAGGCGCGCGCGGAGCCGTGCACGGCCGCGGTGGACGTGTACTCGCTCGCGACCATCGCCTTCCAGGCGCTCAGCGGAACGCTGCCGCGCGACGGCACGACGGTCGGCGCCGTCTTGGCCCAGGCCACGCGGGAGCCGCCGCCCGATCTCCGCGAGCGCCGGCGGGGAACGCCCGCCGCCGCCGCGGAGGTGCTCATGAGAGGCATGTCGGCGAAGCCACAGGAGCGGCAGCGATCTGCGTCCCAATTGCTCGAGGAGCTGAACCACGCATGTCGGGCCGGCGGGAAAGAGACAGCCCCAGCTCGGGCACGCGACCGCGCTCGTCAGTCGCGGCAGCGTCCTCGGGGCGAGCGGTCGTCCACGCCGCAGCGAACGCCCGACCGGCCGCGCCGCCTGCAGGCGCGCCTGCTTGCGATCGCGGCGCTGGTCGCGGGCGTGGCAGCAGTGCTCGTCCTCGTAAGCGTCCTCACGCAAGAGCCTCGGTCGTCGTCCCCGCCCGCGCAGGGGGCCTCCCGCTCGCAGCCGACACCGGTCCAAGAGCCGGCCGCGACGGCGGCTCCGGTCGCCCGGCGGGCCTCGTCTGCCACGGCAACGGTGCGCGCCTTCTACCGCCGGGCGGCGGCCGGCGATCATCGCGCGGCGTGGAGGCTCGCTGGACCAGGCATGCGGGCAGCGTTCGGCAACAGCTTCGAGCGGTTCCGGAGCGACCTCTCATCACTGCGCCGGGTCGAGTTCGAGCGTCTCGCGATCAAGGAGCGCGATGGCTCATCGGTCACCGTGGACATCCAATCCGTCGCGACCCATGACGACCGCGTGGACCGCTGCACCGGCACGCTCCGCACGATCCGAGACCGCGCCGGGCACTGGGTCGTCGAGCCAGCGGGGCTCCAGTGCACAAGCGGCTAGCGCCTTGCACAACCGCCATCTCGCGCGACGCTCCCAGACCAGCGCCGAAGCGAGATGTCGAGTAGGTGCTAGCAGGCGAGCCCACCGTCACAGCTCGCGATGAGGGCCGCAAACCTGAGTGGCATCGTCCCTCCTGGTGGTTCGATTGGGGTTGCCGCGTGCTCAGGCCCGCGGCGCGATAAGTGCCGAGTCGTCGAGATGAGGGTGCCGGGCGCTGTCTCCGGGGATCGGGTGTCGCGTCAGGAACTGCGCGATTGCCTGAGCGACGGGCTCGGCGCGTTGGATCTGTAGGAGATGGCCGACCCCGTCGATCGTGCACTCCTGGAGGTGCGGGAGCGAGGAGCGGAGGAACTCGGCGATCTCCACCCACAGCGGCTGGGTGTCCGCGCCGATCACGGAGAGGACCGGTCTGTGAATGGCGGCAGCCTGCTCGGGCCCGAATCTCCACTGCGCGACGGCGGGCAGCTCGACTCCGAAGAAGGTGTCGGCGTCCTTGATCGATTGCGTCACCACACCCGGGATCTGCCGCTCGAGCAACGCTCGGCAGTCTTCCCACTCGAGGCCGCTTGCGGCGGCCGCGAACATGGCAAACGCGCCCGAGTGGTCGCCGCTCGCGTATGCGTCGAAGACCGGGGCGGCGGCGTTCAAGAACTCACCGCCGCGAGGCAACGACACCAGCGTCGGCTCCAGCAGAGTGAGCGTGTGCACGGCGTCGGGGTGGTCGAGGGCCAGCTGGGCTCCGATCGACGCACCGGTGGAATGGCCCGCGATGTGAGCGCGACGCACACCGAGGTGCTCGAGCAGCGCGGCGGCGTCGGCGGCGTGCTCTCCTATGCTCACCGGCGGTGGAGTGTGCGTGCTGCCGACCCAACCGCGCTTGTGGTAGCGGATCAGCTGGTAGCGGTCGGCAAGTGCCGGCTCTGAGAGGAGCGGCACGAAGCAGTCGGCGATGAGCATGTCGATCAGCAGCACCGGCTCCCCTGCTCCGCGCGCCTCGTACTCGAGCTCCACGCCGTTGACCTTTGCGCGGTTCATGATTCCTCCGGGCTTCGATTGGTGGGTCCTCAACCCAGATGCGTGAGCAACCTCGATACGGCCGTAACCGTCGCGGTTACGGGGACCCGCGATGACCGTCCAGCGCGCGAGCGAGGCGGCAGCGCGCGGAGATTGGGACGAGGGCTTCGAGCTCCTCATGCAGGCCGACTCGGACGGGCTCCTGGGTCCGGCCGAGCTGCCGTTGCTCGGCGAGGTCGCCTACGCGGCCGGCCATCTCGAGGTGACCATCGAGGCGTGGGAGCGCACGCACGCGTTGTCCGTACAGGCCGGCGACGTCGTCGCAGCGGCCGGCGCGGCGGTTCGAGTCGCGATGCACCTGCTCCTGGACACCGCGCTGATGGCGCCGGTCCGGGGCTGGCTCGCCCGGGCGGAACACCTACTCGAAGGTCAGCACGAGACGCCGGCGCACGCGTGGCTGGCCGCCGTCCGAGCGTACGAGCGGATGCTGACCGGCGACGTCCAGGCGGCCCGGCAGTGGTCCGCGCGCGCCGTCGAAGTGGGCTCCGCGTGCGACGCTGCGGCCTGCGCCGTCGGACGGGTGGTGGAAGCTCGGCTCCGCATCCTCGACGGCGACGTCGCGCAGGGACTGGCGCTGCTTGACGAGGTGGGAGTGGTGGCGATCTCCGGGGACCTCGATGCGCTGTCGAGCGGGCTCGTGTACTGCGAGCTTGTCTGCGCCCTGCAGGGACTCGCGCAGTATGACGCCGCGGAGGAGTGGACTGACGCGATGGAGCGGTGGTGCCGCACGAATGCCATCGGGAGCCTTCATGGCCGCTGCCGCGTGCACCGGGCGGAGATCCTGAGGCTTCGCGGCGCGTGCGACGAGGCGGAGCGCGAGGCGCTGGTGGCCTGCGAGGAGCTGCGGCCATACCTGCGCCGTGAGATGGGATGGCCGCTCAGCGAGCTCGGACGGATCCGGCTGCGCAAGGGCGACATCGATGGCGCCGAGGAGGCCCTCCTGGCCGCGCATCACGTCGGCTGGGAGCCCCAGCCAGGGCTCGCGCTGGTGCGCCTGGCGCGGGGCGATATCGCGGCGGCGACCACCGCCATACGAGACGCGCTCGAGCGCCCCTCACGCGTCCCTTCGAAGGAGCTGCCACCCGACACCGCGCTGCAGCGGGCGCCGCTGCTCGACGCGCAGGTGGAGATCGAGATCGCGGCCGGCGACCTCGGCCGAGCCCATGCCGCGGCCGACGAACTGGAGCGGGTCGCGACCCGATTTCAGAGCAAGGCGCTGGTGGCCGGGGCGACCCTCGCTCGCGGACGCGTGCGGCTCGCGGAAGGCGACGCGGCGGAGGCGGAACGGTGCTGCTCGGAATCCGCGCGATTGTGGAACGAGATCGGTGCGCCCTATGAGGCGGCACTCGCGCGAATGGTCCTCTCCGCGGCCCTGCGCGCCGGTGGCCGCGAGGACCACGCGGTTCTCGAGCTGGAGGCGGCCCGGACGATCTTCGACCGGATCGAAGCCGCGGCCAGTACGACGGCGGGAAGCAACGTCTTCCGCCGTGAGGGCGACTACTGGACGGTCGTGTTCGACGGGCGGACCGTGCGCGTCCGCGATCTCAAGGGGATGCGGTATCTCGCACAGCTCCTCGCCAGCCCTGGCCGTGAGATCCACGTGCTGGACCTGGTCGCCGGAGAGACCGGGCAGCCGATGGCCCTGGGAGACGCCGGTCCGATGCTCGACGAGCGCGCCAAGACCGCCTACCGCCGCCGCCTCGCCGAGATCGAAGACGACATCGAGCAGGCGCGCGCCCTCGAGGACGCGGTACGGGAGGCGCAGGCCGACGCCGAGCGTGACTTCCTGGTCCGGGAGCTCGCGCGCGCGGTCGGCCTGGGCGGCCGCGATCGGCGGGCCACATCTGACTCTGAACGCGCTCGATCCGGTGTGACTCGCGCCGTCCGCCAGGGGATAGCGCGGATCGGCGAACACAACCCCCAGCTCGGCGAGCATCTCGACCAAGCCGTTCGCACCGGCACGTATTGCGCCTACGTGCCGGATCCTGGCGCCCAGGTGGCGTGGACGTTGTGACGTCTACCGGCTTAGACCACGATCCGCTCGGCCGACACCGTCCCGCGCGCCGTGAACACTGCGGCGCCGCTGAGGTCGCGGATGGTGGACTCGAACGTCCCCGCGTAGGCGTCGCCGCCGCGGTCGAGCCGCACCGCGAGGCGGATGTTGTCGGTCCCGAGCGGCGCGCCCGCCGACGGCGGCGCCTGCTGGAGCAGGAAGCGGAAGAAGGCGGCAAAGCTGCGCGCGCCGGTGCGCTTCCACGCACCATGGCCCGAGGTCTCGAGCAGCGGGCCGAGCGGCGTCTCGGGGATGTAGTAGCGGCGCGACTCGGTGAACACCGCACCCTCGTGCCAGCTCATGAGGCTGATGAACGAGCCGAGCGGCGGGTCGGTCGCGGTGATCGTCGCGTACCACGAGCGCACGAGAAGCGCGTCAAGCGCGGAACGCGTGCGGTCCTCGAGGCCGGGCGAGGGCCGACGCCGGCTCTGCCGATCAGGTAGAAACCGCACATCGCGAGCACGGAAGCGCCCATCACGCAGGATGCGGTCGAAACGCCGACGCTGAAGGCTGACGCGATCGGCTTCGTCGATGCGCTCGTCATCGGGCTCGCCGCGACGTCGCCGGCGTATTCGCTGGCCGCGGTCATCGGTCCCATCGCCGCGCTCGTCGGGATCTTCGCTCCGGGGGTGCTCCTGGCGTCGTTCGTGCCGATGGCCCTGATCGCCACCGCGTTCCTCTACCTCAACCGGGTCGACCGGGACTGCGGCACCACGTTCAGCTGGGTGACGCGGGCGATGGGGCCGTGGCTCGGCTGGATCGGCGGCTGGGCGATCACGATGACCGGCGTCCTGGTGATCGGGTCGCTGGCCGACGTCGGCGTGAGCTTCACGCTGCTGATGCTCGGCGCCGACGCGGCAGCCGACAACGCGTGGATCCGGATGCCGCTGGCCATCGTCGTGATCCTGCTGATGACCTGGATCTGCGTGCTCGGGACCGACATCTCGGCGAAGCTCCAGAACACGCTGATCTTGGGCCAGGTGCTCGCGCTGCTCGCGTTTGCGGCCGTCGCGCTGTTCAAGGCGCTCGACGGTTCGAGCCCGCTCGAGGAGATCGACCCGGCGCTGAGCTGGCTGAACCCGTTCGGCGAGGGCAGCGGGGCGCTCTCGTCGGGCCTGCTGCTGGGCGTCTTCGCCTATTGGGGCTGGGAGTCCTCCGTGAACCTGGCCGAGGAGACGACCGACGGCGCCAGCACGCCCGGACGGGCGGCTCTGCTGTCGACGTTCATCCTCCTCATCACCTACGTCGCGGTCGCCTACGCCGTGGTGGCGTTCGCCGGCACCCAGTGGCTGACCGACAACGCCGACGAAGAGGAGTTCGTGTTCGCCGAGCTGTCCTCGCTCGTGCTCGGCGGCTGGGACTGGGTGGTCCTGTTCGCGGTCGCGACCGCGGCGGTCGCGTCGACGCAGACGACGATCATCCCGGCGTCACGCACCGGGCTCTCGATGGCCCGCCGGCACGCGCTGCCGTCGCGCTACGCGCACATCCACCCGCAGCGCCACACGCCCGACGTCAGCACCTGGTGGGTCGCGGCGATCGCGATCGTGTGGTACGTCGGCATCTACCAGGTCTCGGCGAACGCGCTGTTCGACTCGCTGACCGCGCTGTCGCTGCTGATCGCGTTCTACTACTCGCTGACCGGGATCGCCTGCGCGGTCTACTACCGCCGCCACCTGCTCGAGAGCGCGAAGAACCTGCTGCTGATCGGGATCGGACCGCTGATCGGCTCAGGACTGCTGATCTGGCTGCTGATCCTCTCGATCCGCGACATGTCCGATCCGGAGAACTCCTACAGCGGGCAGTCGTGGCTCGGCGTGGGGCCGCCGCTGGTGATCGGGGTCGGGATCTTCCTCGCGGGCATCGTGACGATGCTGGTCTGGCGCACGCGCGACCGCCGGTTCTGGCGCGAGCGGCCGGGCGTCGCCGATCCGGACATCGTGCGCGGGCGC
Organism: uncultured Solirubrobacteraceae bacterium; assembly: GCA_963811595.1. GTDB lineage: Bacteria > Actinomycetota > Thermoleophilia > Solirubrobacterales > Solirubrobacteraceae > DASQFQ01. Next base: position 356,822 of record CAWERW010000015.1, on the reverse strand, counting down.
AAGGCGCCGATCGAAGACCCCGACGCGCTGGAGGGCTGACCCGATGACGGTGGTGCTCGGATACGACGAGTCGCCCGGCGCCGACGGGGCGTTGCGCGTCGCGCTCGACGTCGCCGCTCGGTTCGATGAGCCGATCGTGCTCGTCTACGGCGTCGCGCCGCCGGGCGGTCTCGGCGAGGAGTTCGCGGCGCACCGCGACGCGCTGGCCGAGCGCGGCCGTCAGGTGACCGCGAAGGCGCTCGAGGCGGCCGGCGCGGCCGGAGTGGCGGCGACGGTCGAGCTGGTGGTGGCGAAGCCCGCAGAGGCGCTGGTCCGCGTCGCCGACGCGCACGACGCGACGGTGATCGTGGTCGGGACCGCCGGCGAGAGCCCGATCCGCGGCGCGTTCCTCGGCTCGACCCCGCACAAGCTGCTGCAGATCAGCACCCGTCCGGTGCTGTGCGTTCCTTCCGAGCAGCCCTAGGTCAGAATCCGTATTCGACGCGGAACGCGCGAGAGCCCCGTACGCAACGCGCCTTCCACAGCTCGTAGTTGTGGAAGTACACGGTGCACGACCAGGGCCCGAGCCGGAATCGCGAACCGGTGTCGCCGTAAGCGGCGTTGGTCTGATTCCGCCCGTGCCGGCGGATGGCGCGCCGCGCGGCTCGGCACGACAGATTGCGCACGCTCGTCACGCCGGCGTGGCTCAACGGCGGATCCGGTTATCTGTGACGGATGTTCGCCGACCTCCCCGCACTCGCCGCCTGGCGGTTCGTCGGCGCGGTGGACGGCTTCGAGGTCGTCTACGCGCAGCCCGGCAATCTGCGCGGGCACACGTCCGCGGTTGAGGATGGGCAGGCGTACGCGGTCCGCTACGAGATCGCGCTCGACGACCGCTGGCGCACCCGCGAGGCGCGCGTGGCGTCCGACACCGTCGCCGGGCCGCGCGAGACCGTCCTCATCTCGGACGGCGAGGGCGGCTGGACGGTCGACGGCGAACCCGCACCGCAGCTCGACGGACTGATCGACATCGACATCGAGGCCTCGGCGTGCACGAACACGCTGCCGGTCCACCGCCTGCCGCTCCCGCTCGACGAGGTGACCGAGGCATCCGCGGCCTACGTCCGGGCGCTTGATCTCTCGGTCGTACGGCTCGATCAGACCTACCGGCGGCTCGACGACCGCCGCTTCGACTACACCTCGGAGGGCGACTTCCGGGCCGTGCTCGAGTACGACTCGGCCGGGCTGATCGTCGATTACCCGGGCATCGCCGTGCGTTTCGCCTGAGCTGCACGGAGCGGGGTCTCCGGATAGGGTCGGCTCACCGATGCACGAGCGCGACACGCGGTCGTCGACGGTCGCCGAGCCCGCCGGCGCCGTTCGCGCGCCGACCCTCCGTCCCGCCGAGGCGGCGGTCCTGCAGCTCCAGCGCGACGTCGGAAACCGGGTCACGGCCGGCATCGTCAGCTCGAAGCTCGGGCGTCCCAAGGCCGACCAGCGCCCGCCCGGCGCTGCGGACTTCGCGAAGCTCCTCGGCGACCAGGCCGTCAACTTCGGCCAGTTCGCCTTCACGGACGCGCTCACCAGAGGCATGGACAAGGCCATGGAGCCGCACCTGCGCGAGCTGAGGGAGGAGGACCGCAACTGGGTGCGAGACTCGATCGATTACCTGATGGCGGTCTCCGGCGACAAGAAGGCCGCCAAGGAGGCCGTCGGCAGGATCAAGACCGCGATGGCGGACAGGGGCCCGCCGGGCGCCGCGATCATCCAGCTCATGGGCAACGCGGACGAGACGGGCATCGGGTTCGGCGGCGCCCTCTACCGCGAGCTGTGGAGTGCGTACGGCAAGCCGGGAGCGGCGACGCCGGACGTGAGCAAGCACCTCACGTACTCAAAGCTCGCTGGGCTGCGCGCCTACGAGAACATCGCCTGCAAGGACACGACGGAGCGTCTCGGAGCGAAGGCCGCCGCAGGCCGCGGCGGTGAGGGCCGGCGTACCCCGGGGACGGCCATCCCCAAGGGCACCAACATCGCTGCCGACATCAAGCGCGACAAGACGCGCAGCGGCGACCTCGAGCGCGGAGACGTCGTCGTCTACGGCCACGACCTCGGGAACTGGGTCAAGAAGATGCAGGTCGCTCTCAACGACGGGTGGACCGTGCACGCGCGCTGCATCAGCGGGACCTATGGCGGCGGGACCGGCCGCGATCCCGACCACTCGATCCTCATCTACGGGCACGACGGCGGCACCGAGTTCTACTTCTTCGACACCGACGTCGGCGGGACGGGCGGCGTGACCCCCGGCTGGGGCCGCCTCCACTACGACGCCGACGCACGCCGGCTGAGCACGGTGAAGACCGCCTCGGACTTCGGCTCCTACGAGTACAAGACGGACGCCGAAGCGGAGGCCGGCTGGAACGCCGGCCGCCGAGCCGGCTACCAGGCGAGCGGCGTGCACCGCTACCAGGTCAAGGAGATCTGGACGATGTGAGCGCCGCGAGCGTGTGCAGCGGGGCGCGGCCGCGCTTCCCTGCCGGCTCGACGATGCCGATCACGCGCAGGCAGTACAGCGTGCGCTGCGCCAGCACGATGTCGCAGCCGAGCACGGCCGCGAGCTCGCGTGTGCTGAACGGCTCGGCCGGCAGCGCGGGCAGCGCCGCGAGGATGTCCTGCGGTGTGCGCAGCGTCACGTGATCGAGCACCTCGGCCATCCGCCGCTCGCCCGGATCGCGGGTGCGCCGGCGGGTCGTCGTCGGTTGCGGCCGTCGGATGTGGTCCTCGCGCAGCAGCAGCACCTCGATCGTCAGGTTCGGGTGGGTCAGCAGCGACGGGAACGCGACCAGCCGGTCGAACACCGCGACGGCCGTCGCGCGCTTCGGCGAGCGGCGGACGCGGAGCACCTGGCCGTGCTCGTCGACCCGGACGATCCGGCGCTCCGCGGCGATCGGGTAGACGATCCGCATGCGGTGCTCGTCGAGCAGGGCGTCGAGCTTCTTGCCGAGCGGGCCGAAGCCGCCGGTCTGCACCTCGACCAGCTCGCCGTCGGCCCGGACGAGGTCGATCACGAAGCGCCCGACCGGCACCTCGAGGCGATCGCCCGGCTCGGCCAGCGCGTCCTTCACCGCGGCGTGCAGCGGCCCTTCGCGCAGCACCCCGATACCTGACACGGCTGCAGAGGCTAGTCGTAGTGGTTGATCATCCGGACGTTGAGCGCGAGCGCGATCGCGCCGACCACGGCGACGACCAGGAACCCGGGGAGGATGTCCTCCCACACGAGGTCCCGGAGGATGAGGGAGCGCAGGGCCTCCATCACGTAGGTCACCGGATTGAGCGTCGCGGCGATCTCCATCGGCCGCGTCAGCAGGTCCCGTGGCACGAAGTTCGGGGTGAGGAAGAGCAGCGGGAAGAAGATCAGGCTCCCCGAGTTGGTCGCCGCCGCGCTGCGCGTCTTGAGCGCGATCAGCTGCATCAGCCCGGCGAACACGACAGCCCACCCCGCGGTGAGCACGACGAGCAGCACGAACCCGAGCACGCCGCTCGCGATCTCGACTCCGAAGATGATCGCCAGCACCAGGATCGCGGCCGCGATGAACAGGCCCTTGGTGCCCTCGGCGATCAGCCGCCCGACGACGATGGCGGTGCGCGGGATCGGCGCGGCGCGCAGCTTGTCGAAGTACCCGCCCTCGATCTCCTCGACGAGGAACAGCGCCGCCATCCCGAACGAGCTGGCCAGCAGCAGCGAGGCGGGGACCTGGAACGCGCCGTAGCCCTGGCCGTAGAGGAACTCCGTCGTCTCGCCGGGGAAGATCCGCGCCGCCTGGCCGACGTTGACGACCAGGAAGAAGAGGGGGATGAACAGCGTCGGGATGAGCGCGTCCGGCGTGCGCCACGCCTCGCGGATCGCGCGCTGCCCGAGCAACCAGGCCTGGCTCATGCCTTCACCTCCTGGACGTCGCCCTCCGCGCGCCGGCGGGTGCGGCCGGTGGCGTCGAGGAAGACGTCGTCGAGCGTGGGCTCGTGGTCGAGGTCGAGGCGGCCGCGCAGATCCTGCTTGAGGCTCGAGGGCGTGCCCTCGCGGACGATCCGACCGTCGTCGATGATCGCCAGCCGGTCGCACAGCACGTCGGCCTCTTCCAGGTACTGCGTGGTCAGGAACACGGTCGTGCCGCGCTCGTTGATGCGCCGCACCTCGTCCCACACCGTCAGCCGGCTCGCGGGATCGAGGCCGGTCGTCGGCTCGTCGAGGAACAGCACCTCGGGCCGGTGGACGAGCGCGGAGGCGAGGTCGAGCCGGCGCTTCATGCCGCCGGAGTAGCCCTTGATCTGGCGGTCGGCGGCGTCCTCGAGCTCGACGAGCTCGAGCAGCTCCTCCGTGCGCGTCGCGGCGGCGGGCGCCGAGAGCCCGAACAGCCGCGCCTGCAGGGTGACCAGCTCGCGGCCGGTCTGGCGCGGGTCGAGCCCCGCCTCCTGCAGCGCGACGCCGATGCGGTGGCGCACCGCGTCGGGCTCGGCGGCGACGTCCAGCCCGGCCACGCGGGCGCTGCCCGCGGTAATCGAGAGCAGCGTCGTCAGCATCTTCACGGTCGTGGACTTGCCGGCGCCATTTGGCCCGAGGAAGCCGAACACCTCGCCCGCGTCGACCCGCAGGTCGACGCCGCGGACGGCTTCGATGTCGCCGTTCTTGGCGGGGTAGTGCTTGACGAGGCCCTCGGCCTCGACTGCGGGGGATGCGCTTGGTGTGCTCATGCAGCGGGCGAGGCTAGCTGCCACCCCCCGCGGCTGTCTTCTCCATTCGTGCTTCCCTGATGCGCGAGGATTCCTGAATGCTCGTGGAGATCATTGCGGGCGCGCTGTTGGCGGCGGGGGCGGCGGCGACGCTCGTCGCGGCCGCCCGCAACCGCGAGCAGCGCGCCTCCCGCGCGGTGTTCGCGCTGGCCCTCGCGACGGCGGCCGCCGGCTACCTGGCCGAGCAGCCGGAGGCAGCGGCGATCGCCAGCTGCGCGCTCGCGATCGTCGCGGTCGTCCTGCACGTGATCGCCCGCGAGGGCTCGATCGACCGGCTGTCGTGGCTCGACGCGCTCATGGGCGCCACCGCGCTCGCGGGCCTCGCCATCGAGGCCGGCGCGGCCCCGGCGGCGGCGCTGGGCGCGGGCGGCGTCGCGGCCGGGCTCGCGCTCTGCCGCTGGCGGCCGGGCTGGGCGCTGGTGCTCGCGCTCGCGGGCGTCGCCGCGCTGGGCGCCGGGGTCGTGCTCGCGCCGGTGGCGGCGCTCGCCGTCGCCGCGGCCGCCTGGGTGCGCGAGCCGCCCGCGACGCCCGGCCCGGAGTTCAGCCCCGTCGTGCTCACCGCGATCCTCGGCTTCGCGACGATCGCGCTCGGGCTGCTCGCGGCCGGCCAGCTCGCGGCCATCGACGACGTCGCGATCGCGCTCGCCTCCCTGACGTGGGTGGCCGGCATGGCGCGCGCCGGAATCACCGTCGTCGAGCGGCTGCGCGAGAGCCGTACGCAGGCGCTCACCGACGACCTCACCGGCCTCGGCAACCGCCGCCACCTCGTCGACACGCTGCACGCCGCGATCGCCTCGCCGGCGAACGAGCTCGCGCTGCTGGTGATCGACCTCGACGGCTTCAAGGAGCTCAACGACACGCTCGGCCATCACGCGGGCGACGAGGTGCTGCGCCAGATCGGCCCGCGGCTCAAGCAGCTCCTGCGCGGCGAGGACACGCTGGCGCGGCTCGGCGGCGACGAGTTCGCGCTCATCCTCCAGCCCGGCGACGAGGCGTCGGCCAGCACCGCCGGGCTGCGGCTGCGGGCCTCGCTCGAGCAGCCGTTCGCGGTCGGCGACATCCGCGTGCACATCGACGCGAGCGTCGGCATCGCGCTCTACCCCGAGCACTCCGAGGACGCGATGGGGCTGCTGCAGCGCGCCGACGTGGCGATGTACCAGGCCAAGCGCATGCGCACCGGCCACGAGGTCTACCTCGCCGGCCGGGACCGCCACAGCCGCCAGCGGCTCGCGCTGATCGGCGAGCTCGGCGCCGCGCTGGAGGCCGGCCAGCTCGTCCTGCACTACCAGCCGAAGGCCGAACTGCGCAGCGGCGAGGTCCGCGGCGTCGAGGCGCTGGTGCGCTGGGAGCACCCCGAGCGCGGGCTGCTCGGCCCCGGTCACTTCCTGCCGCTGGTCGAGCAGAGCGGCCTGACCCGGGCGCTGACCGCGTTCGTGCTCGACCGCGCGCTCGAGGAGCTCAGCCGCCTGCGCGGTGCGGGCCACGAGATCAGCGTGGCCGTCAACCTCGGCCCGGCCGACCTGCTCGACCTCGGCCTGCCGTCGGAGGTCGAGCGGCTGCTCGACCACCACCACGTGGCGCCCGAGCAGCTCGAGATCGAGGTCTCCGAGGAGATCGTCATGGCCGACGTCGAGCGCACGGTCGACGTGCTCGTCGGGCTGCGCGCGATCGGCGTCGGCACCGCGCTCGACGACTTCGGCGCCGGCCGCGCGGGGCTCGTGCACCTCAAGGAGCTGCACGTCGACGTGCTCAAGATCGACCGCTCGTTCGTCATGCGGATCTCCCACGACGAGCGCGACGCGGCGATCGTGCGCTCGCTCGTCGACCTCGGCCGCCGGCTCGGCGTCCGCGTCGTCGCCGAGGGCGTCGACCACGCCGAGGCCTGCGACCTGCTCGCCGACTGGGGCTGCGACGAGATCCAGGGCCACTACCTCGCGCGCCCGATGCCGGCGCCCGAGCTCGCGCAGTGGCTGCGGCGCCGCGTCAGCGCCCGGCGATCGGGCGGCCCACCGTGAGCGCGTCGCGCAGCTCGGGCTCGAAGCGAGTCGCGTAGCTCGCGTCGGGGAGCACGCCGAGCGCGTCGAGCGTCTTGCTGAAGAAGCAGCGCAGGGCGCGTGCAGCTCGTGCGGCTCGAGCAGCTCCTCGAGCATTTTCGAGCCGTGCGCGAGCATGCAGTAGCTCGAACGCAGCCGCCGCGGCCGCGCGCTCCGTGTCGAGAAACGTCATCGCCGATCGTCGCAGCCCCGTGTTCGCCTCGCCGGACCGCGTATGGGAGGGTTGCTGGCCATGGAGCCTCCCGGGGGACCGACGGCGGTGCAGGCGCTGCTCGACGAGCAGGCGGCGCTCCGGCGGGTCGCCACGCTGGTCGCCACCGCCGGCGAGCCCGCGCGGGTGTTCCCGGCGGTCACCGAGGAGGTCGGCCGGCTGCTCGGCGCCCAGACCGCGAACATGGTCCGCTATCGCAGCGACGGCACCGCCGACGTCATCGGCGCGTGGCACGAGCCGGGCGTGCCGAGCATGCCGCTCGGCGCGCACATCGAGCTCGGCGGGGCGACGCTCGCGCCGAAGATCTACCGCAGCGGCCGGCCCGAGCGCGTCGACGACTACGCGGGGCTGACGGGGGCGCTCGCGGAGCGCCTGCAGGACCTCGGCATCGCCTCGGGCGTCGGCGCGCCGATCGTGCTCGACGGTGAGCTGTGGGGCGGCGTCGTCGTCTCGAGCGTCCGCGCCCACGCGTTCGCGCCGGGCGCGGAGGAGCGCATCGCCGGCTTCACCGAGCTCGTCGCGCAGGCGCTCGCCAACGCCGAGGCGCGCGAGCAGCTCGCCGCGTCGCGGGCTCGCATCGTCGCCGCGGGCGACGCCGAGCGCCGACGGCTCGAGCGCAACCTCCACGACGGCGCGCAGCAGCGGCTCGTCACGCTCGCTCTCGGGCTGCAGATCGCCGACCGCCTGATCGACACCGACCCCACGGCCGCGCACGCCGCGGTCGCGCGTGCCACCGAGGAGCTCGCTTCCGCGCTCGCCGAGCTGCGCGAGCTCGCACGCGGCCTGCACCCCGCGGTGCTCAGCGATCACGGGCTCGAGGCCGCGCTCACCGGTCTCGTCCAGCGCGCGCCGCTGCCGGTCGAGCTGACCTACGACGTTGCCGAGCGCCCGCCGCCGGCCATCGAGGTCGCCGCCTACTACGTGATCGCGGAGTCGCTGACCAACGTCGCGAAGTACGCGCGTGCCTCGTACGCCGACGTCGAGGTGCGTTCGCTCGGGGACCGCCTGCTCGTGGCGATCGAGGACGACGGCGTCGGCGGCGCCGACCACACCGCGGGCTCGGGGCTCGTCGGGCTCGAGGACCGCGTCGCGGCGCTCGGCGGGCGCCTGCACGTGGACAGCGCGCCCGGCCGGGGCACCTCCGTGCGCGCCGACGTGCCGGTCGCCGTCGCGGCCACGAGCGAGGTCGCGTGAGCGCCGTCCTGCTCGTCCCCGGCTCGTGGCACGGGGCGTGGTGCTGGTCGGAGGTCATCGATCGCCTCGCGCTCGCCGACGTCGGCCTGCGCGTGATCGAGCTGCCCAGCAACGACGGCCGCTCCGGCCTGGCCGACGACGCCGCCGCGGTCCGCGACGCGGTGGCGGGGATGGGCGAGCCCACCGTCGTGGTCGGCCACTCCTACGGCGGCGTGGCGATCAGCGAGGGCGCGGCCGGCGCCGCGGGCCTCGTCTACCTGTGCGCGTTCATGCTCGAGGTGGGCGAGTCGCTGCTCGACGCCATGCAGCACGAGCTGCCCGACTGGATCGCGGTCGACGAGGCGGCGGGATCGCACCTCGCGCAGCGGACCGAGGAGGTGCTCTACGGCGACTGCACGCCCGAGCAGGCCGCGTTCGCGGCAGGCCTCCTCAGGCCCCAGTCCGTGGCCGCGATCGCGACGCCGCAGACCGCGGCGGCGTGGCACGACGTGCCGAGCACGTACGTGATCTGCGAGCAGGACCGCGCGGTGCCGCCCCCGGCGCAGGAGGCGATGGCCGCGCGGGCAGGCACCGTGCACCGGCTCCCGGCCTCGCATTCGCCGTTCTTCTCGCGCCCCGACGAGGTGACGCGGATCGTGCTGGACGCGCTGGCATGATGGCCGCGTGGCTCTCTACGACGCCGTCCTCTGGCTCCACATCACCGCGGTCGTGGTCGCGTTCGGCGCCCTGTTCGCGTATCCGGTCTTCCTCGCCGTCAACGCGCGCTTCCCGCTCGCGCAGCGCGCCGCCTTCCACCACGCCCAGATCGCGTTCAGCAAGCGCGTGACCGGGCCCGCGATCGGGGTCGTCCTGCTCGCCGGGATCTACCTCGCCACCGACGCGGAGCTGTGGGACCAGGGCTGGGTCGGGACGTCGTTCCTGCTGCTGCTCGTGATCGCGGGGCTGGGCGCCACCGTGCTGCGCAAGGGCGAGGAGGGCCTCGTCGCCTCCGCCGAGGGCGGTGACGAGGCCGCCTACGACCGCGCGCTCGCCACCGTGCGCACCTGGACGTTCGTGACGATCGCGCTGATCGTGATCACGATCTTCCTGATGACGGCCAAGCCGTTCTAGAGGACTGAGCACGAAAGGCTGAGCTCGCTGTGGGGTTGCCCGTACCCAAGTGGCGCCCGCGGTCCGGCACGCTGTGTCGCTGACATGAGCTCTCTCGCAATCGAGGCAAACGGCCTCGCCAAGTCCTTCGGAACCACTCGCGCCGTGGACCGCGTCGACCTCGCGGTGCCCGCCGGCGCCGTCTACGGCGTGCTCGGCCCCAACGGCGCCGGCAAGACGACCACCATCCGCATGCTCGCCACGCTGCTGCGCCCGGACGCCGGGACCGCTCGCGTGCTCGGCCACGACGTCGTGGAGGAGGCCGACGCCGTGCGCGGCCTCGTCAGCCTCACCGGCCAGCTCGCGTCCGTCGACGAGGACCTCACGGGTCGCGAGAACCTGATCCTGATGGGGCGCCTGCTCGGCTACGCGCGCCCCGCCGCGAAGGACCGCGCGGACGAGCTGCTCGACGCGTTCGGCCTCTCCGACGCGAGCGGCCGCCAGGTCAAGAACTACTCGGGCGGCATGCGCCGCCGGCTCGACATCGCCGCCAGCATCGTCGTCACGCCGCGGCTGATGTTCCTCGACGAGCCGACCACCGGGCTCGACCCGCGCTCGCGCAACCAGGTGTGGGAGATCATCCGCGCGCTCGTCGGCGAGGGCACGACGGTGCTGCTGTGCACCCAGTACCTCGACGAGGCCGACCAGCTCGCGAACCGGATCGCGGTCATCGACCACGGCCGCGTGATCGCCGAGGGCACGCCGGGCGAGCTCAAGGCGTCGGTCGGCCAGGGCTCGCTGCACGTGCGGGTCGCCGATCCCGAGCAGCGCGAGCGCGCCGCCGCCGTGCTGATGGGCGCGCTCGACACGACCGTGCAGCTCGACTCCGACCCCGCCGCGCTGACGGTGCCCGCGCTCAACGCCGAGGTCGCGTCGGAGGCCGTCGCGGCGCTGTTCGCCGCCGGGCTCGACGTCGCCAACTTCTCGCTCGGCCAGCCGACGCTCGACGAGGTCTTCCTCGCGCTCACCGGCCGGCCCGCCCCCGTCGAGGAAGAGGAGGTGACGGCATGAGCGTCGTCCATCCGCCCGAGCCCGACCTGCACCTCGAGCAGTCCGTCCACACCGCGCTCGTCTCCTGCAAGCCGCCGAAGCGGCCGAGCGCGCTCGCCAACTGCCTGACGTTCGGCTGGCGCGGCATGCTCAAGATCAAGCACGTGCCGGAGCAGCTGCTCGACGTGACCGTCACGCCGGTGCTGTTCCTGCTCATGTTCACCTACCTGTTCGGCGGCGCCGTCGCCGGGTCGACCGACGAGTACCTCCAGTTCATCCTGCCCGGCGTGCTCGTGCAGTCCGTGCTGTTCGTGTCGGTCTACTCCGGCGTGGCGCTCAACACGGACATGACGAAGGGCGTCGTCGACCGCTTCCGCTCGCTGCCCGTGTGGCGGCCCTCGCCGCTGGTCGGCGCGGTCGTCGGCGACAGCGTCCGCTACGCGATCGCCTCCGTCGTCGTGCTCGTGCTCGGGCTGATCATGGGCTTCGCCGCCGACGGCGGTCCGCTCGGCGTCCTCGCCGCGATCGCGCTGACCGTCTGGTTCACGTTCGGGCTGAGCTGGGTGTTCACGACGCTCGGCCTGATCCTGCGCGCGCCCAACGCGGTGCTCAACACCGGCTTCATGCTGCTGTTCCCGCTCGTCTTCCTGAGCAACATCTTCGTCGACCCGTCGACGCTGCCGAGCTGGCTGGAGGCGTTCGTGGACGTCAACCCGATCTCGCATCTCGTCACCGCCGTGCGCGAGCTGATGGCGGGGACGTCGGAGCTCAGCGACGTGCTGCTCGTGATCGGCGAGGGCGCGCTGATCACCGCGGTGTTCGCGCCGCTGACCGTGCGCCTGTACCGGCGCGCAGGCTAGTCGAGCTGCACGACGCGCGCGCCCGCGATCCAGTGGACGCGCGCGTCGCCGTAGCGCTTCTGCGCGAGCCCGGCGACCGGGTGGGTGTGGCCGTGCAGGATGTGGCGCGGGCGATGCCGCTCGACCCAGTCGCGGAGGCCGTCGAAGCCGACGTGCGCGGGGTCGTCCGGATCGTCGTTGACGCCGCGCGGCGGGCAGTGGCAGATCAGCACGTCGGCGGCCGGCAGCCGCCGCGCGAGCCGTGACGCCTGGCGCTGCGTGTAGTGGTGCGGGCCGCCGCCGCCGTAGCGGACGCAGCCCTCGAAGCCGGCCAGCGTGAGGCCGCCCAGCGAGGTGCGCCGCAGGTGGAGGTCGTCGACCTCGACCTCGCGCAGCAGGTGCGGCGGGTCGTGGTTGCCGTGGACGCCGACCTTCGGCAGCCGCACGGCGCGCAGCGACTCGATCCACGCGAGGTCGAGGTCGCCGAGGCAGACGATCGCCTGCACGCCCATCCGCTGCGCCATCAGCGCAGGGTCCAGCGGCGGCGGCTTGTCGGCGAGAGCGAGCACGCGCACGCACGCAATACTGCCCACGTGAGCGCACGCAACGTGCTCGGCGGGCCCCTCGAGACCTGCGGCAGCGACCCGGTGACCGGCTTCTTCCGCGACGGCTGCTGCAACACCGACGAGCGGGACGTCGGCAGCCATACGATCTGCGCGGTCGTCACCGCGGAGTTCCTCGAGCACCAGCAGTCGATCGGCAACGATCTCGCCACGCCGCGCCCGGAGTTCGCCTTTCCCGGCCTCGAGCCCGGCGACCGCTGGTGCGTCACCGCGGTCAACTGGCTGCGCGCCTATCAGGACGGCGCCGCCGCCTTCGTGGTGCTCGCCTCGACCCACGAGCGGGCGCTCGACATCGTCCCGCTCGCGGCGCTCCAGGAGCTCGCGGTCGACGTCCCCGCGGACCCCGGGCCGCTGAACCAATAGGTTCTGGGGCATGGCCGTCCCGCGTCTCCGCGTTCCCTCCCAGCAGCAGCCCGCGCCCGGGCTGTCCTCGGACGAGGTCGAGCTCTACCACCGCACGTACACGACGCTCCTGCGCTCGTCGGGCGAGACGCTCGTGCGCGTGCTCGAGCCGAGCCACCGGTCGATGAACTCGAGCCTGCACCCGCTGGCGGCCTCCGAGGACCTCGATCTCGGAGCGTTCCTGTACGCGACGCGGCGCCTCCCCGACGAGGTCGCCGACGCGAAGGTGATCGTGATGGGCCAGGAGGCGGTCGTCTTCAAGCGCGCCGGCATCGGCCCGATCGAGGACTGGGAGGCGCTCGAGGCGCCCGCCCGCCGGCGCCGCTGGGCGCACGACGGCGACGGCCTGCTCGCCGTCCTGCTCGCCTCCGCGTCGGACCTCGACGACCTGATCCCGACGCTCGTCGCCTACCAGATCGAGTGGAACAAGCTGCGCGTCAAGCTGCGCTCGCTCGACTGGCCCAAGGCCGACGAGCCGACCGCGGCGGAGTGCTCGGAGGCGCTCGGCGGGTCGCAGGAGGACTGGTCGCGGCTGCGCGAGGCGTGGGGGGCGGACTTCGGCGCGCGCCTGCGCGACGTCAACGACCGGCGGCAGAACCTGCGCGTGCGGATGCTCGGCGGCAGCGCCGTCGGCTACGCGCGCATGACGCGCCGCTGGTGGCGCCCGGTGCGCCAGACGCTGCAGGAGCTCGGGCTCGAGGAGCGCCCGCTGTACTTCGTCTCCTCCAACCCGCACTCGATCGTCAACCTTCTGACGGGCACGGCCCGCAGCCGCGAGCGCGAGATCACGGAGTGGGTCGACAGCTCCGACGACCCCGACCTCAAGCCCGAGCTCGACCTCTTCCGCTCCGGCGAGGCCGAGGGCTCGTGGGAGAACTTCCTCTACTTCGCGGCGCGCGAGTACTTCAGCGGCCATCCCGAGGACTCCGACATCTTCGAGCAGCGCTCGCGCGAGGAGCGCGCGGTCGGCGTCACCCACCTCTCCAGCCGCACCGCGCTGCGCGTCTCTGCCCAGGTGATCGAGGTCGACCGCCTCGACCCCGCCGTGCTCGACCCGCGGCTCGGCATCGGGGATCCCGAGCGCCTGCGCAGCTGCCCGGCCGTGATCGTCAACGTCGAGTATCCGCTCGGGCTCGCCGCCTACAACATCCTGCGCGAGATCACCGAGGACACCGACCGCCTGCGCGGCGTCTACGTGCTCGGCAAGGCGGCGACGCTCAACGCCGACGTCGGCGACGTGATGATCTCCTCGGTCATCCACGACGAGCACTCGGGCACGACGTACTGGCTCGACAACGCGTTCTCGGTCGACGACATCGCGCCCTTCCTCGTCTTCGGCTCCGGCCTCGACAATCAGCGCGCGGTCACGGTCAAGTCGACGTTCCTGCAGAACCGCGCCTACCTCGACTACTACTACCGCGAGGCGTTCACGGTCGTCGAGATGGAGGCCGGCCCGTTCTGCGACGCGGTCTACGAGATCGCGGACGTCGATCGCTACCCGGTCGGCGAGGCGGTCAACTTCTCCAAGCTCCCGATCGACTTCGGGATCATCCACTACGCCTCAGACACCCCGTACACGCAGGCGCGAACGCTGGGCGCGCGCGGTCTTTCGTACTACGGAATGGATTCCACCTACGCCTCGTCTCTCGCCATCGTCAGGCGGGTACTTGCGCTGGAAGGCGTCCTCGACTCCTCGTGAGTTAGGGTGCCCTAACGAATACATCACCAGGGGAAGCGAGCACCAGCATGACCGCAGTCATGGAACGCGACGACGTCGAGCCAGTCGCGAACGAGACGCGCGACCGCATCATCACCGGCACCGTGACCGTCCTGCCCTTCATCGCGGTCGGCGCGGCCGGAGTGCTCGCCTGGAACGCGTTCCTGCACTGGAGCGACGTGATCGTGTTCCTGATCGGCTACGTGCTGACCGGCCTCGGCATCACGCTCGGCTTCCACCGCCACCTCACCCACCGCGCGTTCAAGACGAAGAAGTGGATCCGCGCCACGCTCGCCGCCCTCGGCTCGGCGGCGATCGAGGGCCCGGTCATCGCGTGGGTCGCCGACCACCGCAAGCACCACGCCTTCACCGACGTCGAGGGTGACCCGCACTCGCCGCACGTCGACCATGGCGGCGGCTGGAAGGGCGCGTTCAAGGGCCTCGCCCACGCCCACGTCGGCTGGCTGTTCATCCACAACCAGCGCGGCAAGAAGGACCGCTACGCGCGCGACCTGATCGAGGACCCGACGATCCGCTTCATCGACCGCACGTTCGTGCTGTGGGTGGCGATCGGCCTGGCGATGCCGTTCGTGCTCGGCGTCGCCATCGGCGGCTCGCTCATGACGGGGCTGACCGGGATGCTGTGGGGCGGGCTCGTGCGCGTGTTCCTCCTGCACCACGTGACCTACTCGATCAACTCGCTGTGCCACTTCTTCGGGCGCAAGCGCTTCGACACCGGCGACGAGTCGCGCAACCTGCTGTGGCTCGCCCCGCTCTCGTTCGGCGAGTCGTGGCACAACAACCACCACGCGTTCCCGACGTCGGCGCGCCACGGGATGAGGTTCTGGGAGCTCGACATCACCGCCGGCGTGATCTGGGCGATGGAGAAGACGGGGCTCGCGTGGGACGTCGTGAAGATCCCGCCCGAGCGCCAGGCGCGCAAGGCGGTCGCACCCGCGACGCCGTAGCGCCGCGGGCGGTGTGACCGCCGGTCCCTTTGGCTTCTAGAGCTTGCGCGAGGAGAGCGTCGTGGTGCTCGCCGCGCCGGGGCGCTGGGCCCGCAGCGTCACGCGGTAGGTGCCGCGGCGCCGGCCCTTGGCGCCGAGCTTCACCCGGTACGTGCGGTTGGCGTTCGCCCGGCGCTTGAAGCGCTTGACGACCTTGCCCCGGCGCGTGACTGTGACGGTCACGCGCGCGAGGCGGCTCAGGCGGAACGCGATGCCGAGCCCGCGGCGCTTCGTGCCGCCGAACACCGGACGTTCCAGCTTGAAGGTCTGCACGAGCGTGCACTGCTTGCCGCGGAAGAACGCCGGCAGCGAGCGGAAGCGCCCGTTGGCGCGCCGCAGCGCGACGCGGCGGAAGTCGGTCTTGCCGTTGGCAGCTCGGACCGCGAAGCGCACGACGTAGTAGCCGTCGCGCACGCGCCGGCCGCGGCCGTTCCAGCGGAACGAGCGCGCGCGGCGGTCGAAGCGCGCGACGCGCCGCTCACCGGTGACGCGGCGGCCCGTGGTGGTCCGGAAGACGTCGATCTTGACCGGGTTGCGGGCGCGGCGCGTGAAGTTGAACGCCAGCCCGCGGCCGCGCGGCTTCGCGGTCGCGCGGGCGAAGCCGAGGCTCGACGCGCACGCGGTCGCCGACTCGTCCGCGAACGGGTAGTTCGGGGTTCCGGGCGGGACGCCGCCGCGCGGAATCGGAGCCCCCGGCAGGCGGACCTTGTAGATGTCGATCGCGTTGCGGCCGCCGGCGCCGATGTTGAAGTCGCCGGTCGCGCCGTAGTAGTTGAAGGAGCCGTCGCGGTTGCGCTCGACCTTGAAGATGTGCGAGACCCAGGTGTTCGCGTTCGCCGGGATGAAGTAGCCGGCCTCCTTGAAGTCGACCGTCCCGTCGGCGTTCTCGGTGAAGTCGACGACCTGGGTGCCCTGCGAGTACCAGCCCATGAAGATGCGGTTCTGGCCCGGGATCTGCTGGAACACGTGCGCGGTGCAGATCGAGGCCTGCGGCTGGGTGCGGATCGTGGCGCGGTAGACCGCCTTGCCGCCCTTGGAGGTCTTGGCGTAGGCCTGCTGGGACTCGGCGAGCGTGCCGGGGCCGGTCGTGCGCAGCGCGTTCGCGCGGTACGCGTGCAGGCCGCCGTTGCCGATCGCGATGTCGGCGCCGGGCGAGCAGGTCGCGCCGGGCGGCGCGACGCCGCCGCCGCGCTCGTCGGTGGCGAGGATGAGGTCCTTGGACTGCGACAGCTCGGCCTCGTGGTCGAAGTCGATGTCCTCCGCCGAGGTCGTCGGCGGGTTGGCCTCGCCGGTCGCCGCGCGCCCCTGGTGGTGGACCGAGCCGCGGTAGGCGACGCCGTCGAGCGACGGCGAGCCGAGCGCCTTCCAGCCGGAGACCGAGAGGTCCGCGCCGCCCTCGCCGACCACGCAGTCGACGACCTTGGCGCCGGTCTGGAAGGCCGGCAGCGAGCTCGAGTCGCGCGTGCGGCACGGCAGCTTCGTGCCGCGCGGCTTGTCGTCGGAGAAGTCGTTGGGGGTGCCGCGATCGTCGAACGCGCCCTTCATGTCGAAGTCGAGCAGCGCCGCGCCGGAGCCGCACGTGAGGCGGTCGTCGGGGTGGATCTCGAGCTCGTGGCAGCCGTAGATCGCATCCTTGATCTCGCTGCCGAGCGCCCAGCGGACGTCCTGGTAGCGGTAGCGGTAGACCTCGGGCCGGCAGCGCTCGCGCTTCTGCGCGATCGTGGTGCCGGCGGGGAAGTTCAGGCACGAGGAGAAGTCGACGACCTCGAAGCCGTCGAGGTCGAAGCGGTCAGCGTCGGCCGGGTCCTCGTTCTGGCGGAACAGCGGGTCGCCGGCCTTGCCGAGCGAGACGGAGTCGGAGGTGACGGCGTAGGCGATGTGCGGGCGCTTGGGGTCGACGTTGACCGTGTGCGCCTCGCCGATGTGGCTGGTGAGCCCGATCTCCTTGGGCTGCGCGGGGTCGGTGACGTCGACGATCTCGAGCCCGCCCGCGGGGGCGTTGGCGAGCCCGAGCGTGCCCTGGTCGTGGCAGCGGCCCTCGGCGTCGGTGGCGTCGATGACGACCTGCGCGTCGCCGGGCGCGGTGTGGACGTTGGGGTAGCCGAGCAGGACGCCGCCCTTGGGGCTGGCCTCGACATCGTGCTGGAGGCCGAGCGCCGCGCTCGGGTTCGAGACGCAGGTCGCCGACGGGTGGCCGGTGACGTAGCTGGGGGAGACCTTGCCGCCCTCGGTCAGCTTGATGATCGACTGGCCGCCCTTGTTGCCGGCGGCGGCGAGCGTGCCGACCGACGCGTAGGTCTCGCCGTTGCGCTGGAAGAAGTCGAGGTCGGTGTGCGGGTTGCCGGTCGGGATCGTGCCGACGAGCTCCCACTCCGCGTTCTGCCCGCCGGACTGGAACGCGGGCGAGGCGGGAGCGGGCTCGGTGCCGCCCGGCGGTGCGTGGTCCATCAGGTGTGCGGCGGCGGTCCCGGTGGCGCCCAGCACGACAGCGGCGGTCGCGAGCGCGAGCTTGATTCTCCCCATGGAGGCGGGAACGACGGTGCACCGGAAAGCTTGCGGCTAACGCTAGATCGCGCGTGGGAAGCGGAAGCGGCGATCGGGGTCGTGGCGCTCGCGCACGGCCTCCAGGCGCTCGAGGTTGCGCCCGTAGTAGGCGCGCCGCCAGCCCGCGAGCTCGGGGTCGATGTAGTTCTGGTAGGCGCCGTCGGCGTGCGGAGCGACGATCCGGTGCAGCCGCCGCAGCCCGGCGCGGTCGCCGGCGTACGTGAGGTACTGGATCGAGTAGCGGGCGTCGCGATGGACGAACGCGGTGTCGCGCGCGCGGGGCCGGTTCAGCGCGCCGCCGTAGGCGTCGAGGAGGATGCTGCAGCGGCTGTTGCGCAACTCGGCGAGCAGCTGCTCGCGGGCGCGCGCGGGCAGCGCGCGGGGGAGGTAGTGGGACTTGGCCGAGAACGTCGTGCGCGGCGTGCTGCGGCCGTTGGCCCAGCGCACCTGCAGCGCGCCGTAGGCGGAGGTGCCGGTGGTGAGCGAGGCGCCGGCGCGGCGCAGCGGGCCGAGCAGACGGGCGAGCTCCGCCTCGGAGCCGAGGTGCTGGCCCAGCACGGTCACGGCTCCGTCGCTCCCGAGCTGCAGCAGCGACGTCAGCGCCGGGTCGGTCTCGGGCGCCCACGCCTCCCACGCCCCGATCTCGCTCGTGGGGAGCGAGCCGCGGAACCAGGCGGCGGTGCGGGCGCGGTGGACGCGCAGCTCGAAGCGGGTGGCGATCGCGAAGTTGCCCCCGCCGCCCCCGCGCAGCGCCCAGAACAGGTCCTCGTCGCGGCGGCGGTCGACGCGCCGCAGCCGCCCGTCGGGCGTCACGGCGGTGATGCGCGTGACGTTGTCGGCGGTCAGGCCCCAGGCGCGCGCGGCGAGCCCGTAGCCGCCGCCGAGCGCGAGCCCGCCGAGGCCGACCGTCGGGCACGAGCCGAGCGGGACGGCGCCGCCGTGGCGGGCGAGCGCGTCGACGAGGTCGATCGCGTGCACGCCCGCGCCGGCGCTCACGCGGCGGTCGCCGCGATCGATCGCGATGCCGTCGAGCCGCCGCAGGTCGACCACGACACCCTGGTCGAGCGTCGAGTAGCCCGCGTAGGAATGCCCGCCGGAGCGCGCGGTGACGCGCACGTCGTACCGGTCGGCCCAGCGCAGGACGGCCTGCACGTCGCGCGAGTCGAGCGGCTCGACCACCGCGTCGGGGCGGGCGCCGTCGAAGCGCGCGTTGTAGACCCGCGCCGCGGCGGAATAGCGCGCCGCGCCCGGCCGGATCACGGGCCCGCGCACGCGGCGGGCGAGCTCGCGCAGCGCCTTCGGCCCGGCGCCGCCGGCCCGCCGGGCGGCGGGAACGGCCCAGTCGCGAGCCGGCATGGCGCGCGCCTCCGAAGCGCCCAGAGCGAGCGCGCCGGCGGCGAGCGCGAGCTCGCGGCGGGTCAGGGTCGTAGTCCCACCTTGCCCTCCGCGGCCGCTTTCAGCGCGGTCTGCAGGCAGTCGCCGGACTCGCACGGGAGCTCGACGTCGATCTCGAGCTCGGCGTCGCCGTTGCCGCGGCGCACGGTCATCTTGCCGAGGTCGTCGAACAGCGCGAGCATGCCCTTGTTGAACGCGAACAGGCGCGCATGGAAGCGCTCGATCCCGTGCTCGCGCGCCCGCCGGGTCAGGCGCCGCAGCAGCTCGCCGCCGAGCCCGCGCCCCTGCCAGTCGTCGACGACCGCGACCGCCGCCTCCGCGGCCGGGGAGTCCGGGCCGAGCCGCACGTAGCGGGCGACGCCGACGCCCTCGCCGGTCTCCGCGTCGCGCGCGCCGAGCGCCTCGTGGTCGGCGTGGTCGACCTCGGTGAAGTAGGCGAGGTCGCGCTTGGTCAGCCCGCCCTTCGCGCCCATGAAGCGGCGGTAGCGCGACTCCTCGCCGAAGCGCTGCCAGCCGCGCAGGAACAGCTCCTTGTCCTCCGGGCGCACCGGCCGGACGAGCACGCGCGAGCCGTCGCGCAGCGTGACCTCCTCGTCCTCCATCTCAGAGCGCGGCGACGGCGTCCTCCACCGGCACGTCGCCGCCGAGCAGCTCGTACGTCCCGCGCACGGTGTTCTCGGCCTCGAGCACCGCGAGCAGCACCGACGCGACGTCCTCGCGCGTCACCTCGCCGTAGCGGCCGAGCGACGGCGCCAGGTCGACCGTGCCGGCGCCGGGCGCGTCGGTCAGCCCGCCCGGGCGCACGATCGTCCAGTCGAGGCTCGAGTCCGCGAGCGCCACGTCGGCGTCGTGCTTGGCCTGCTGGTAGGGCCGCATCTGCTCGCCGGCGCTCGCCGGGTCTCCCGCGCCCATCGAGGAGACCATCACGTAGCGCCGCACGCCCAGCTTCTCGGCCGCCTCGATCAGCTTGACCGCGCCGCCGTAGTCGACCGTCCGCTTGCGCTCCGGCCCGCTGCCCGGCCCGGCGCCGGCGGCGAACACGATCGCGTCGGCGCTGCCCAGGTGCGGCTCCGGGTCGTCGTGCTCGAGATCGCACAGCACGGGCACCGCCCCGTCGGCCTCCAGATCGGCGGCGTGGTCGGGGTTGCGGATCAGGCCGCGGGCGTGATGGCCGGCGGCGGAGAGCTTGCGGAGGAGGTGGCGGGCGATCTGGCCGTGGCCGCCGGCGACGAGGACATCCATGACGTCGAGGCTACCCCTCGCCCTCACGGGGTAGCTTTCCCATCGATGGGGGAGCCGCGGAACCGGCCGGAGGGGTTCGAGCGCCTGCGGAACCTGCCGCTGGTGGGCAGGGTGGCCGACTGGGGCATGGGCCCGAGCGCCGTCTCCAAGAAGACGAAGAAGGCCGGCGCCCGCATCGCCGGGCTGAAGGCCACCGAGTCGATCTGCCCCTACTGCGCGGTCGGCTGCGGCCAGGTCGTCTACACGAAGAACGGCGAGCTGATCGACATCGAGGGCAACCCGCGCTCGCCGATCAGCCAGGGCACGCTGTGCCCGAAGGGCTCGGCCTCGCGCCAGCTCGTCCAGCAGCCCGGTCGCCTGATGCACGTCAAGTACCGGCGACCCGGCGGGACCGAGTGGGAGGAGCTCGACCTCGAGACGGCGATGGACATGATCGCCGAGCGCACGATCGCCGCCCGCGAGAACGGCTGGCAGGACACCGACGACGAGGGCCGCCGCGTCGACCGCACGATGGGCTTCGCGCACCTCGGCGGCGCGACGCTCGACAACGAGGAGAACTACCTCATCAAGAAGGCCTTCACGGCCATGGGCGCGATCCAGATCGAGAACCAGGCCCGCATATGACACTCCTCCACGGTCCCCGGTCTGGGGACCACGTTCGGGCGCGGCGGCGCCACCAACTTCCAGCAGGACCTGCAGATGGCGGACTGCATCCTCATCCAGGGGTCGAGCCTGGCTGAGGCGCACCCGGTCGGCTTCCGCTGGGCGATGAAGGCCCGCGAGCGCGGCGCGACGATCATCCACGTCGACCCGCGCTTCTCGCGCACGAGTGCGATGGCCGACATGCACGTCCCGATCCGCGCCGGCACCGACATCGCGTTCCTCGGCGGGCTGATCCGCTACGTGATCGACACCGAGTCGTACTTCAGGGAGTACGTCCTCAACTACACGAACGCCGCGACGCTGATCAACGAGGACTTCAAGGGCCCCGAGGACCTCGAGGGCTTCTTCTCCGGCTGGGACCCGGAGACCAAGACCTACGACCCGAACGCGTGGAGCTACGAGGGCGGCAGCGTGCCGTCGCCGGCCGGCAACCGCGAGCACACCACGCAGGCGTTCACCGAGCACATCGGCGCCGGGATGATGCAGGGCGCGCCGAAGACCGACCAGACGCTCGAGCACCCGCGCACCGTCTTCCGCCAGCTGATGCGCCACTACGCGCGCTACACGCCCGAGATGGTCGAGCAGGTGTGCGGCATCTCGCAGGCCGACTTCCTGCGCGTCGCGGAGGCGCTGGTCAAGAACTCCGGCCGCGAGCGGACGACCGCGTTCTGTTACGCGCTCGGCTGGACCCAGCACACGAGCGGCGTGCAGATGATCCGCGCCGCGGCGATCCTGCAGCTGCTGCTCGGCAACATGGGCCGCCCGGGCGGCGGGATCATGGCGATGCGCGGCCACGCGTCGATCCAGGGCTCGACCGACATCCCGACGCTGTTCGACCTGCTGCCCGGCTACCTGCCGATGCCGAAGGGCCGCGAGGGCGAGTTCGACCTCGAGACCTACGTGGGCACGAACGGCGCCGAGCGCGGCTGGTGGGCGAACTTCGACAAGTACATCGTCTCGCTGCTCAAGGCCTACTTCGGCGACGCCGCCACGCCCGAGAACGACTTCGGCTTCCCGCGCCTGCCGAAGATCACCGGCAACCACTCGCACTTCCCGACGATGCTGCGCGCGCTCGACGGCGGGCTCGACGGCCTGTTCGTGATGGGCCAGAACCCGGCCGTCGGCTCGCAGCACTCGGGGCTGCAGCGGCGCGCGCTCGGCCACCTCAAGTGGCTGGTGGTGCGCGACCTGTCCGAGCTCGAGACGGCGACGTTCTGGCGCGACAGCCCGGAGGTCCGCTCCGGCGAGCTGCGCCCGGAGGACATCCAGACCGAGGTCTTCCTCATGCCCGCCGCCTCTCACATCGAGAAGGACGGCCACTTCACCAACACGCAGCGGCTGCTGCAGTGGCACGACAAGGCGATGGAGCCGCCCGGCGAGGCGCGCTCTGAGCTGTGGTTCATGCACCACCTGTTCAAGCGCGTGCGCGAGCACTACCGCGAGTCGGAGGTCGACCGCGACTGGCCGATCCGCAACCTCACCTGGGACTACCCCGAACACGGCGAGATCCGCGAGCCCGACGCCGAGGCGGTGCTCAAGGAGATCAACGGCTTCGACATGGAGTCGGGCAAGCCGGTGTCGGGCTTCGCCGAGCTGAAGGCCGACGGCTCGACCGCCAGCGGCTGCTGGATCTACGCCGGCTGCTACGCCGACGGCGTCAACCAGACCCGTCGCCGCGAGCCCGGCGACCTCGACGCGCCCGGCGGCTGGGTGTCGCCGGAGTGGGCGTGGGCCTGGCCGGCCAACCGCCGCCTCCTCTACAACCGCGCGTCGGCCGCGCCGGACGGCACGCCGTGGTCGGAGCGCAAGCGCTACGTCTGGTGGGACGCGGACGAGGAGAAGTGGACGGGCTACGACGTGCCGGACTTCCCGCCCGCCAAGCCGCCGGACTACAAGCCCGAGTCCGACTCCATGGGCATGGACGCGATCGCCGGCACCGACCCGTTCATCATGATGGCCGACGGCAAGGGCTGGCTGTTCTCGCCCGCCGGCCTCCGCGACGGCCCGATGCCGACGCACTACGAGCCGTTCGAGTCACCGGTGCCGAACCTGCTCTATCCCGAGGTCGGCTGCAACCCGGCGACGCTGACCTGGAACCGGTCGGACAACCCGACGCACCCGACGGGCGACCCGCGCTACCCGTTCGTCGCCACGACCTTCCGGCTCACCGAGCACCACACGGCCGGCGCGATGAGCCGCAACCTGCCGTGGCTGGCGGAGCTGCAGCCGGAGATGTTCGCCGAGATCGACCCGCTGCTCGCCGAGGAGCGCGGGATCGAGGACGGCGGGTGGATGGTGATCGAGACCGCGCGCGCGGAGATCGAGGCGCGCGCCCGCGTCACCGAGCGCATGCGGCCGCTGCGCATCGAGGGCCAGCTCGTGCACCAGATCGCGCTGCCGTGGCACTGGGGCTTCGGCGGCGACTCGCCCGGCGACAGCGCCAACGACCTCGGCGCGCTCGCCTCCGACCCGAACGTCTCCATCCAGGAGGACAAGGCGTTCACCTGCGACGTCCGCGCCGGCCGCCGGTCGGGCGAGACGACCGCGAGGCTCAGCGGCGTCCAGCAGCGGAGCGATGCCGAACCTGCGAGCGACGCGCCGTCGGAGGACACCGCCACGTCATGACCGAGATCGCCGTCGACCGGCCGGACGCCCAGCGCATGGGCTTCTTCACCGACACCACCGTGTGCATCGGCTGCAAGGCGTGCGAGGTCGCCTGCAAGCAGTGGAACGACCTGCCCTCCGACGGCGGCGAGTTCCGCAAAGGCGGCTCCTACGACCACACCGGGCGGCTGTCGGGCAGCACCTGGCGCCACGTGCGCTTCGTCGAGCTCGCCGACGCCGGCGGCGGGGTGACGGAGGAGGAGGTCCCGGACCTCATCGCGTGGGCGGAGGAGAAGGTCGTGGAGAACGGCCCCGTCGACGTGCAAGCCGCGGTGGCCGCGTTCGACAACTGGGTCTTCATGTCCGACGTCTGCAAGCACTGCACGAACGCGGGCTGCCTCGACGCCTGCCCGACCGGCGCGCTGATCCGCACGGAGTTCGAGAGCGTCGTGCTGCAGCCCGACGTCTGCAACGGCTGCGGCTACTGCATCCCCGCGTGCCCGTTCGGCGTCGTCGATCGCGTGCCCGAGGACGGTCGCGCCGCCAAGTGCACGCTCTGCTACGACCGCCTCGAGGACGGGCTCGAGCCGGCGTGCGCGAAGGCGTGCCCGACCGATTCGATCCAGTTCGGCCCCTACGAGGAGCTCGTCGAGGTCGCGGCGCGGCGCGTCGCGGCGCTGCACGCGCGCGGTGTCGAGGGCGCCTACCTCTACGGCGCCGGCGACGAGGCCGCCGACCAGCTCGCGGGCGGGCTCGGCGCGTTCTTCCTGCTTACCGAGAAGCCCGAGCGCTACGGGCTGCCCGCGCAGGCCGACTCGCCGATCCAGGAGAACGTCGTGCCGGCCACGATCGCCGCGATGGGCGCCGGGCTGCTGGCCGCCGCGGGCGTCGCGGCGGCGTTCCTGTGGGAGAAGGCGCGGTGAGCGACGAGCGCCTCGACCCGGAGCCGGCCATCGGCAAGCCCGCCTCGCCCGCGTTCGGCGAGAAGACCGGCGAGAAGGTCGAGCTCCACATCGGCGAGTGGAAGGACGGCCGCTGGTCCTACCTCTACGGCGAGGACACGGGCTACCGCGGGCCCGAGGCCGACATGGAGGCCGTCCGGCAGGCGGCCAAGGACGCCCGTGAGGGCGAGCTGCCGCAGATCATCCAGGGGCCGATCATCAACCCGCCGGTCTGGACGTGGGAGGTCCCGCTCTACTTCTGGTTCGGCGGCATCGCCGCCGGCTCCTCGTTCGTCGCGCTCGCCTGCGACCTCGCGGGCGACGAGCGGTCCGCCGCGGTGGCGCGCAAGGTCGCGCTGGGCGCGCTCGGGCCGTCGCCCGTGCTGCTGATCCTCGACCTCGGCCGCCCGGAGCGGTTCGTGAACATGCTGCGGATCTTCAAGCCGCGCTCGCCGATGTCGATGGGCGCGTGGGCGCTGACGCTGTTCGGCAACCTGGCCGCGGCCGCGGTCGGCGCCGACCTGCTCGGGCGGCGCCGCGAGGCGCGGGCGCTCGGCGCGGCCAACGCGGTCGTCGGCGGCTACCTCGGCTCGTACACGGGCGTGCTGCTCGCGTCGACGGCGGTGCCGGTGTGGGCGCGCTCGCGGCTGTTCCTCGGCCCGATCTTCGTCTGCACCGCGGCCGCCACCGGCGCCGCGGCCTGCCGGCTCGCGCTCGTCGCCGACGGGCTGCCGGTCGGCCACCCGACGCGGCGCGCGCTCGGCACGGTCGAGACCGGCGCGATGGCGGCGGAGCTGACCCTCTCGATCATCAACGAGAAGCGGCTCGGCGAGCTCGCGTCCGGGCTCGAGGTCGGGCGGCCCGGCAAGCTGTTCACGTTCGCCAAGTGGGCGGTGCGCGCCGGGCTCGGGCTGCGGCTCGCGCGCGAGCGCGGCGGGCCCTGGGTCCACCACCTCGCGAGTGTGCTCTACCTCGCGGCCGGGCTCGCGTTCCGCTACGCGTGGGTCGGCGCGGGCCGGCACTCGGCGCGCCACGACGAGGTCGTGGCGCAGATGGCGCGAGAGAGCCACAGCGGCACGTAGGCCATGAGCACTCTCATCGTCTTCGCGCAAGAGGTCGTGGAGACGCTGGGCGGGGAGCCGCAGCCGGACGCGTTGCTGGCGCGCCGGATGCAGGCGCTGTCGCTGGCCGTGCACATCCCGATCGTGTGCTTCGGGATCGCGTTCCCGGCGATGTTCCTGTTCGTCGAGGGGCTCTACCTGCGCACCGGCGACCCGACGTACAAGGCGCTGGCCAAGCGCTGGTCGAAGGTGGCGCTGATCCTGTTCGCCGTCGGGGTCGTGACCGGGACGATCCTGTCGTTCGAGTTCGGCCTGCTGTGGCCGGAGTTCATGGCCACGTTCGGCGAGGTGTTCGGGATCGCGTTCGCGCTCGAGGGCATCTCGTTCTTCGTCGAGGCGATCTTCATCGCGATCTACGTCTACGGCTGGGACCGGCTGTCGCCGCGGGCGCACTTCCTCGCCGGCGTGCCGGTCGTCGTGTCCGGCTTCGCGGGCAGCTTCAACGTGATCGCGGTCAACGGCTGGATGAACAGCCCGGACGGCTTCGACGTCGTCGGCGGCCGGGTCGAGAACCCGCGCCCGTGGGACGCGCTGTTCAACCAGAACATGTGGCACGAGATCATCCACATGTACCTGGCCGGCTACATCGTCGCCGGCTTCCTGGTCGCCGGGGTCTACGCGTTCGCTTGGCTGCGCGGCCGCCGCGACCACTACCACCGCACGGCGCTGGTGGTCACGCTCGCGTTCGCGTCGCTGGCCTCGCCGGTGCAGGTCGTGGTCGGCGACTGGGCCGCGCGCCACATCGCCGAGACGCAGCCGGTCAAGCTGGCGGCGATCGAGGGCCTGCAGCGCACGACGGCGGGCGCGCCGTTCACCATCGGCGGCTTCTACGACGCCGACAGCGGCGAGATGCGCTACGGGATCCAGGTGCCGAAGCTGCTGTCGCTGCTCGCCGACCACGACCCCAACGCCGAGGTCGTCGGACTCGACTCGGTGCCGGCGGGGGACCGCCCGCCCGTCAACATCGTGCACTGGTCGTTCCAGGTGATGGTCGGGATCGGCACCGGGCTGGCGCTGCTCGGCACGATCTTCTTCGTCACCTGGCTGCGGCGGCGGCGATTGCCGCGCTCGCGCTGGTTCTACCGCGCCGTGATGGCGGCCGGACCGCTGTCGATGGTGGCGATGATCGCGGGCTGGATCACCACCGAGGTCGGGCGCCAGCCGTGGATCGTCTACGAGACGATGCGGACCACGCAGGCGGTCACCTCGGCCGACGGGCTCGAGGTCGCCTTCGCGGTGCTCGTCGCCGTCTACCTCAGCCTCGGGGCCGGCGTCGCGTGGCTGCTGCGGCGGCTCACGCGGCGCCCGGCGGAAGCGGAGGTCGAGGGCTGATGCTGCCGGAGCTGTGCGTCGGCCTCGTGATCCTCGGCGTGACCGCGTACGCGGTGCTCGGCAGCGCCGACTTCGGCGCGGGCCTCTGGGATCTCACGGCCGGTGGCGCCGAGCGCGGCGGTGCGGTGCGGGGGATGGTGCAGCGCTCCATGAGCCCGGTGTGGGAGGCCAACCACGTGTGGCTGATCTTCGTGCTCGTGATGGTGTGGACGGCGTTCCCGGTCGCGTTCGGCTCGATCTTCTCGACGCTGTCGATCCCGCTCTTCCTGGCGGCGCTGGGCATCATCTTCCGCGGCGCCGCGTTCGTGCTGCGCGGGCAGGCGGCGACCATGAACGAGGCGCGCGGGCTGGGCGCGCTGTTCGCGCTCAGCTCGGTGCTGATCCCGTTCTGCCTCGGCGCCGCGATCGGTGGAGTGGCGTCGGGACGGGTCGAGGTCGGCAACGCCGAGGGCGACCCCTGGAGCTCGTGGCTCAACCCGACCTCGGTGCTGATCGGCGCGCTCGGCGTGGTCAGCGGCGCCCACCTGGCGGCCGTCTTCCTGACCGGCGACTCCGCGCGCGCCGGATATCCCGAGCTCGTGCGCGCGTTCCGCGCCCGTGCGCTCGGCTCCGGCGTCGTGACCGGCGTGGTGGCGCTCGCCGGGCTGCTCGTCCTGCGCTCCGACGCACGCGACCTCTACGACGGGCTGACCTCGGGCGACGGCCTCGCGATGGTGATCCTCTCGGGCCTCGCCGGGCTGGTGACGCTGGCGCTCGTGTGGACCGGCCGCCACGGCGCCGCGCGGGCGAGCGCGGCGCTGGCGGTCGCGGCGCTCGTCGTCGGGTGGGCGCTCGCCCAGGATCCGTACCTGCTCCCCGGCGAGCTGACGCTCGAGCAAGGGGCCGCGGCGGACGCCGTGCTGAGCGCGGTCGTCGTCTCGATGGCGGTCGGCGCGCTGATCCTCGCGCCCTCGCTGTGGTGGCTCTACCGGCTCACCCTGCAGGGGCGGCTGGACCAGAGCTACGAGCCGCTCGACCAGCGCTTCCGGCCATGAGGTGGCTGCCGGTCATGCTCGGCTGCCTGGCCGCCGGCCTCGCGCTGATGCTCGCGTTCGAGAGCGCGATCACGCGCGTGCTCGGGCTGCTGGCGCTGTTCGCCTTCATCGTGATCGGCGTCTTCCTGATCGCCGACCCGGCCTTCCTGGCCGCTGACGATGAGGGCGACTAGACGACCGGAGCCGCGAGCGGGCCGCAGTCGGAGAGGTCGCGGATCAGCTGGGCTGCGCGCTCCTCCGTCCAACGGCCGGACTCGGCGAGGTGATCGGCGAGCGCGCGGATGTCGTCGAGCGCGGCGAGCACGTGATCGTCGGGCCCGGAGGCGAAGATCTGGGTATCGGCGGCGTCGCGGATACGCTCCTGCTCGGCGGCCAGCAGCTTTGCCGGCCCGAGGTCCTCGAGCGTCTTCACGATGCGGCCATAGGCCTGGGTGCGGTCGCTTGTCATGTGCTGAAACTCACTTCCTGGCGTACTCACTTGTCGTCAGTCTACGAGCGCGACTTGAGGGTCTTGATACGGGATCCCCTAGGGGCAATTCCCAATTGGCGCGGCCGCGCTTGTACGGCACGCTGCTGAGCGTCCCCCCTCCCCGCATGACTGGACTGATTCGATGACCGACGCTCCCACCCCTCCCGAGAAGCCCGAAGAACCGCCCCGCCGGAGCCCCCGATCGCGCCGCGGAAGCTGACGCGCTCCGGCTCCGATCGCGTGCTGGGCGGCGTCTCCGGCGGCCTCGGCCGCTACTTCGACATCGATCCGATCATCTTCCGGATCGGGTTCGTCGTGCTGGCGCTCGCCGGCGGCGCGGGCGTGCTCGGCTACATCGCCGCCTGGCTGCTCGTGCCCTCCGACGCGCTGCCGGGCCAGGAGCCCGCCGACCGCAGCCGCGTCGCGACGATCGCGGGCGGGATCGTGCTGGCGCTCGCCGCGCTGATCGTGATCGGTCCTGGTCTGTTCTTCCTCGCGCCGCCGCTGATCGCGATCGCGCTGGTCGGCCTCGTCGGCGTGCTGCTGTGGCGCGCCGCGGGCGGCAACGAGGGTGAAGGCAACCCCGCCGCCAAGATCGGGCTCGGCCTGCTGCTGCTCTTCGTCGCGTTCGTCGGCTTCTTCGCCGTCGTGGTCGGCGCCGCCGCCGGCGGCGGCGCGGTCATCGCCGGGCTCGTGATCGCGGTCGGCGCCGCCCTCACGGTGTCGGCGTTCATGGGCGGCCGCCGGTGGCTCGTGCTGCCCGCGCTGATCCTCGCCATCCCGCTCGGCTTCGTCGCCGCCGCCGGCATCGACGTCGACGGCGGTGTCGGCGAGCGCGACTACCAGCCGACCTCCGTCGGCGAGCTGCGCGACGGCTACGAGCTCGGCATGGGCGAGCTGCGCGTCGACCTCACCCAGGTCGACCTGCCGCCCGGCCGCACGCCGCTCAAGCTCGAGATGGGCATCGGCAGCCTGCGCGTGATCGTCCCCGATGACGTCTGCGTCGCCTCCGACGTGCGGATCGGCGCCGGCTACGGCCGCGTGCTCGACCGCGACACCGGCGGTCTCGACATCGACTGGCGCCGCAGCCCGATCGACAGGGCCGGCGTCAAGCGGCTGGTGATCGACGGCGATGTCGGGATCGGCGAGCTGCAGGTGGTCAACACCCGCACGCGGTTCACCGACTGGGAGCACGACGACCGCGTCGAGGACCGCTTCGACGAGAACTTCCGCCTCGGGAGCAATCGCTCCGCGCCGGTCCCCGACTCCGAGGCCAACCGCGCCTGCGTGGAGGCCGTCTGATGTCCCGCGACTTCGACCCCGCCTCCCTGGCCGCCGGGCTCGCCGTGTGCGCGCTCGGCGTCCTGCTCCTGCTGGACCAGACCGGCACGATCGATCTCCGCTTCGGCTACCTGTGGCCGGCGCTGCTCGGCACGATCGGCACGATCCTGCTGGCCGTCGGGCTCACCGGCAAGCGGCGCTGACGGAGGACGCTGCGAACATGGCGGGCATGAGCGCGCTGGAGCCGCCGGCCGCACCGCCGCAGCCGCTGCGCCGCGATCGCGACGGAGCGATCATCGGCGGCGTCTGCGCCGGCCTCGGGCGGCGGCTCGGGATCGACCCGATCGTTCTGCGCATCGTGTTCGTGGCGGCGACCGCGGCCGGCGGCCTGGGCGTGTTCGCCTACCTGCTGGCGTGGGCGCTGCTGCCCGCCGTCGGCGAGTCGCGCGTCACCCCGCTGAGCGTGCCCGGCAGCCGCGACACCTGGAGCGTGGCGATCGGCATCGGGATGCTGATGATGGCGCTGCTGCTGCTGTTCCGCGCGTGGGGGCTGTGGATCGGCGACGGGCTCGTGTGGCCGGCGGTGCTCGCCGCCGCGGGCGGCGCGCTGATCTGGCGCCAGTCGGCGCGCGCCGCCGAGCCCGCGCCCGCGCCGGAGGAGCGCGCGGAGCGCCGGCGCCAGAGCGGCAGCGCGCTCGGCCGCGCGGCGCTCGGCGTCGCGCTGGTGGTCGGGGCTGCGCTCCTCTTCCTCTACTTCAACGACGCGCTGCGGCCCGCCCGCGACGTGCTCCTGCCGGTCGTCGTCGTGCTCGTCGCGGGCACGCTGATCCTCGCGCCGTGGTGGATCCGGCTCGTGCGCGGGCTCGCCGACGAGCGCGCGGAGCGCGTGCGCTCGCAGGAGCGCGCCGAGCTCGCCGCGCATCTCCACGATTCCGTGCTCCAGACGCTCGCGCTGATGCAGCGCCAGGCCGACAACCCGCGCGACGTCGCCGCGCTCGCGCGCCGCCAGGAGCGCGAGCTGCGCGCGTGGCTCAACGGCGGCCGGCCGTACGGCGAGCGCTCGACGTTCGCGGCCGCGCTGGAGCTCGCCGCCGCCGAGGTCGAGGAGGCGCACGCCGTGCCGGTCGACGTGGTGGCGGTCGGCGACGCGCCGCTCGACGACGAGGCCGAGGCGCTCGTCGCGGCGGCGCGCGAGGCGATCGTCAACGCCGCGAAGTTCGGCGCGGGCTCGGTGTCCGTGTACGCGGAGGCCCGCGAGCACGAGGTCGAGGTGTTCGTGCGCGATCGCGGGCCCGGCTTCGACCTCGCCGCCGTCCCCGCCGACCGCCGCGGCGTGCGCGAGTCGATCGTCGGGCGTATGGAGCGCCACGGCGGCACCGCGATGATCCACTCGGTGCCCGGCGAGGGCACCGAGGTCGAGCTGAGGCTGCGCCGCTCATGAGCGCCCCGAGCGTCGTGATCGTCGACGACCACCAGCTGTTCCGCGCCGGCGTGCGCGCCGAGCTCGACGGGCTCGTCGAGGTGCTCGGCGACGCCGCCACCGTCGAGGACGCGGTGCGCTGCGTGATCGAGCTCGAGCCCGACGTCGTGCTGCTCGACGTCCAGATGCCCGGCGGCGGCGGCGTGCAGGTGATCCGCGACGTGGCGCTCCGGCGGCCGGCCCAGCGCTTCCTCGCGCTGTCGGTGTCGGACGCCGCCGAGGACGTCATCGCGATCATCCGCGCGGGCGCGCGCGGCTACGTCACGAAGACGATCTCCGGCCCCGAGCTCGCGGACGCCGTGCGTCGCGTGGCCGGCGGCGACGCGGTGTTCTCCCCGCGGCTGGCCGGCTTCGTGCTCGACGCGTTCGCGGGCGGGACGACCGCGCCGGCGCCAGCCGAGATCGACCCCGAGCTCGACCAGCTGACCGCGCGCGAGCGCGAGGTGCTGCAGCACATCGCCCGCGGCTACATGTACAAGGAGATCGCCCTGAGGCTCCATATCTCCGCCAAGACCGTCGAGGCCCACGTGTCAGCGGTGCTGCGCAAGCTGCAGCTCTCGAACCGCCACGAGCTCAGTCGCTGGGCCGTGGAGCGCCGCCTCGTCGACTAGCCGGCCGCTCATACGAGTGGCCAGGGTGGACGTTTGTCCTAGTTAGATCTTCAAGAGATTCTGGACGCGCTGTCGATAGGGAGGCAGATCCCCCTTCCCCCTTAGGAGCGTCAGGAAATCATGCAGCGCGTAACTGCCCTCTGGCAGGCATCCCCCAACAAGATCGTCGGTGCTCTGTTCGCGCTGGCGCTCGCGGCCATGATGGCCGTCGCCTCGGGTGCGTCGTTCACGAGCACCTCGGCCAACGTCGGCAACATCGTCACCGCCGGCAACCTGAGCCACAGCAACTCGAAGGCCCCCGGCATGATCCTCAACGTCGCTGGTCTCCTCCCGGGCGACGACGGCGTCGGCACGGTCACGATCGGCAACGACGGCAACGTCGACGGCGAGTTCACGCTCTCCAAGGACAACGTCGTCGACTCCGACGGCGCCAACCCGCTGTCCGAGAACCTCGAGCTCACGATCGAGGACGTCAGCACCTCGACGCCCGTCGAGATCTACGAGGGCACGATCGCCGACATGCCCGAGCAGGACATGGGCGACATCGCCGCCGGCAACAGCCGCGACTACAAGTTCACGGTCCACTTCCCGGACAACGGCACGCCGTCGGGCCCGAACGCGGGCGACAACGTCTACAAGGGCGACAACGTCGAGGTCGATTTCCTCTGGGAGTCGGTCGCCGAGTAATGACCCGGTCGCAGACGACCATCGGTACTCGAGCCCGCGCGCTGGCCAATATGGCCGGCCGCGGGCTCACGGCCGTTCTGCTCCTGGTGGCGCTCGCCGCCGTCGCGGCGACGTTCGTCCCCGGCCTGCTGGGCTACGAGCGCTACGTCCTCGTGGGCAGCTCGATGGAGCCCACGATCCACCGCGGCTCGCTGGTCTTCGACGAGGTCGTGCCGGTGCGGCAGCTGCGCGCCGGCGACGTCATCACCTACCAGCCGCCCGGCCGCCGCCAGCCCGTCACGCACCGGATCATCTCGGTCAAGCGCGGCGAGAAGGGCGGCCCCGTCTTCCGCACCCAGGGCGACAACAACGCCGCCCCGGACATGCGCCCCTTCCAGCTCGACAAGCCGACGCAAGCTCGCTACAGCTTCGCCGTCCCGTACCTCGGCTGGGTCTTCGTCGCGCTCGGCACCCCGCACCTGCGGATGGCCCTGCTCGTGCTGCCGGCGCTCCTGATCGTCCTCTTCATGCTGGCGCGCCTCTGGCGCGAAGGCGGCCGCCTGGTCGCCGAGCGCGGGACTGCATGAGATGTTCCGCCGTCCCGGGGCTGTCGTACCTGTCGTCGCGCTCCTGCTCGCGCTGACCGGCGTCGCCTCGGCGGGCCCGCGCGAGGCGGAGCTCGGGCGGCTGCAGGCCGACGGGCCGCTCACGCTCTCCGCGACCCGCGACGGCGTCGCGCTGCTGCACGGCGAGCGCCTGCTGCCCGGCGGCAGCGTCACCGGCATCGTCACGCTGACGAACCTCGGCGACAAGGCCGGGACCCTCGATCTGACGATCGACGACGTGCTCGACACCCCCGGCGCGTTCGGCGGCCGCCTCTCGGACGTGATGCGCCTGCGCCTCGAGGACCTCACCTCGGGCCGCCCGCCGATCGAGACCTCGCTCACGCGCAGCGCCCCGCTCGGGCTGGGCACGGTGCCGGGCGGCCAGGGCCGTACCTACCGCGTGACCGCGCTCTTCCCCGACTCCGGCCGGCCCGCCGGCCCGGCGCTGGGCGACAACCTGCTCAAGGGCTCGCGGATCGAGCTCGCGCTGCGCTGGCAGATGAGCGCGATCGATCCGACGCCGACCCCGACGCCCACGCCCACCCGACGGCGACGCCGGGCAAGCCCAAGCCGAAGCCCACGCCCTCGACGCCGGTCCCGCCGCCTGCCGTCACCCCCGCGCCCGGGCCGACCCCGACGCCGGTCCGCCCGGCGCTCGTGCACCTGCGCCTGCCGGCCCAGCGGGTCATCAAGCCGCGCAAGCTGGCCGTCTACGCGAAGTGCGACGTCAAGTGCAAGCTGCGCTTCAGCGCCAAGATCGACAACGCGCCGAAGCCGGCCAAGAAGAAGGGCAAGAAGGCGAAGAAGCCCAAGACGCTGATGGCCAAGCGCGTGATCAAGAAGCAGAAGCGCTGGTTCAAGACCAAGCGCATCGGCCGCGAGCAGCGCTTCTGGCTCAAGCTCACGCCGAAGGCGCTGCGCCGCCTCAAGCGCCAGCTCCGCCTCAAGGGCCGCGTCGGCATCACGGTGACCGCGAAGATGCGCTCGTCCGCGGGCAATCGCACGGTCCGCCGCCGCATCGTCATGCGGACCTACAAGAAGGGCGAACGGGCCAAGCCCGCACCGCTGCGCTGACCGCAGGCGTGCGCACGCCGCAGTCCGGGGACCCTCCTGGACATGGCGCGTACGCAGTCTGCCCCCAAGGCCGGGGGCAACGGAGTACCCCGTGAGCTGACAGCCGGCCCGCCCGAGGGCGTCCCGCGCGGTCTCGTCGTCGCCGCCGCCTGGACGTGGCGGATCGGGCTGCTCGCGCTCGCGCTCTACGTGGTGGGCTACGTCGCGGGCAAGCTGCTCCTGGTCGTCGTCCCGGTCATCGTCGCGCTGCTGCTCGCGACGCTGCTCGTGCCGCTCGCCCACCGGCTGCGCGACCGCGGGATGCACGAGCGCGCCGCGGCCCTGCTCGTGGTGACCGGCGGGATCGCGCTGCTCGCGGTCGTGCTGACGCTGATCGTGCCGCCGTTCGTCTCCGAGCTCGGCGAGGTCGGGACCAACGTCGAGCAGGGCAGCCGCAAGGCCGGCGAGCTGCTGCGGCCGCTCGGGGTCTCGCAGGCCGAGGTCGACAAGGCGGTCGACGACGGCGTCAAGAGCCTCAAGGGCAGCGGCGGGAACCTCACCGGCGGCGCCGTCTCGGGCGCGCTGGCGGCGCTCAACGTGCTCGCCGCGATCCTCCTGACGTTCGTGCTGACGTTCTTCTTCGTCAAGGACGGGCGCATGATGTGGAGCTGGATCGCAGGGCTGTTCGGCCGCCACCGCGACACGGCCGAGGAGCTGGGCGAGCGCGTGTGGCACGTGCTCACCGGCTACCTGCACGGCGTCGCGCTGGTCGCGCTGATCGACTCGCTGCTGATCGGGGCGGTGCTGGTGGTGATGGGCGTCCCGCTGGCGATGCCGCTCACCGTGCTGACGTTCCTCGCCTCGTTCTTCCCGGTGGTCGGCGCGGTCGTGATCGGGGCCGCGGCGGTGCTCGTCGCGCTGGTGGCGAAGGGCGGGCTCGCGGCGCTGGTGGTCGGCATCGCGATCGTCGTCGTGCAGCAGCTCGACGGCAACCTCCTGCAGCCGCTGCTGGTCGGGCGCAGGATCGAGCTGCACCCGGTCGTGGTGCTGCTCGCGCTGACGGCGGGCGGCGTCGTCGCCGGCCTCGTCGGGGCGTTCGTCGCCGTGCCCCTCGCCGCCGTGGCGGGGGCCGTGATCGACTACGCGCGCTCGGACTAGACGGCTCGCGGTCGCCGCCGGCGCGGCGACCCCGCCGCGCACCAGGTCCGCGGCCTTCTCCGCGATCATGATCGTCGGCGCGTTGGTGTTGCCGCGCACGAGCGTCGGCATCACCGAGGCGTCGACCACGCGCAGGCCGTCGACGCCCTGGACGCGCAGCTCCGCGTCGACGACCCGGCCCATCGCGCAGGTGCCGACCGGGTGGTAGAGGTGGTGGCCCTTCGCGCGCACGTGCTCGCGGATCGCGGCCTCGTCGTCGGAGTCCGGGACCTCGTAGGGCGCGCGCTCGTAGCCCTTCAGCGGCTGCTGCTCGCGGATCTCCAGGCACTTGCGGATGCCGGCGACCTGTACCGCCCAGTCCTCCTCGGTGCCGAGGAAGTTCGTGAGGATGCGCGGCTTGTCGGCGGGGTCGGCGGAGCGCAGCGAGACGCGCCCGCGCGAGGTCGGCTTGACCACGCACGCGCCGTAGGAGTAGGCGTGGTCGAACGGCTCCAGCAGGCCCTCCTCGGCGAACATCACGGGCGCGAAGTGGAACTGCACGTCGGGCGCGTCGAGACCGTCGCGCGAGCGCCAGAAGCCGCCGGACTCGGCGATGTTGGACGTCAGCGGGCCGCGGCCCTGCGTCTGCAGGAGCGCGACGTTCTCTTCCGTCTCGGCCGTCTCGAGCGTCGTCGGGTCGTCGGTGAAGAGGATGATCCCGGCGTTGAGGTGGTCCTGGAGGTTGCCGCCCACCTCGGGCTGGTCGACCAGCACGTCGATCCCGTAGCCGCCCAGCTCGTCGCGCGGGCCGATGCCGGAGAGCATCAGCAGCTGCGGCGACTGATAGGCGCCGGCGCAGAGGATGACCTCCTGCGACGCCTCCAGCGCGGTCGGCGCACCGTCGACGACGGCCTCGACGCCCGATGCGCGCGTGCCGTCGAACAGCACGCGGGTCACGAACGCCATCGGGATCAGCGTCAGGTTCGGTCGCGGCAGCGCGGGGTGGAGATAGGCCACCGCGGTCGAGCACCGCATCCCGTTGCGCTGCGTCAGCTGGTACCGGCCGACGCCGTCCTGCTCGCCGGTGTTGAAGTCCTCGAGCTTGCCGATCCCGGTCGCCGCGGCCGCGTCGACGAAGGCGTCCGCGAGCGGGTGCATGGAATGCGAGTCCGAGACGGACAGCGGCCCGCCGGCGCCGTGGAACTCCGACGCGCCGCGCTCGTTGTCCTCGGCGCGCTTGAAGTAGGGCAGCACGTCGTCCCAGCCCCAGCCGGCGTTGCCGAGGTCGCGCCACTCGTCGTAGTCGCGGCGGTTGCCGCGGATGTAGATCATCGCGTTCAGCGAGGAGGAGCCGCCGAGCACGCGGCCACGCGGGAGGTAGACGCTGCGGCCGTCGAGCGCGGGCTCGGGCTCGGTCGCGAAGTCCCAGTCGAAGGGCGTCTTGTAGAGCTGGGAGAAGGCGACCGGGATGTGCAGGCCGTCCTCGGTGTCCGGCGGGCCGGCCTCGACGAGGCAGACGGAGCAGTCCGGGTCCTCGGACAGGCGGTTGGCCAGCACGCAGCCGGCAGAGCCGGCGCCGACGATCACGTAGTCGTACATGGCCCGATCCTCGCGGGCCGGAGGCGTCAGCGCAACCGGTAGCGGCGCTTCGCCACCTGGACACCGCCGCCGGGCTGCGGCATCACCGCGCGGACGCGGCGCGTCCTGCCGAGCCGCAGTCGCACGACCCGGCTGGTGCCGGCGCGGATGCGGAACGCCTTCGCCCGGCGGCCGCTGAGCAGCCGGCCGATGCAGACGGCGCCCTCCGGGCCGCTGCAGCGGACGCGGATCCCGGCGCGCGTACGCTTGCCGAGCGCGATCTTCAGCGGCTTGGCGGGGGCGACCGCGAGCCCGGTGCAGTCGGGCTGGAAGCCCGGGTCGGCGGCGCCGGGCTGCTCGAGCGCGTTGATCGCCCACTGGGTCGCGACCGGGTCGCCGACGATCGTGACGTGCTCGAACGGGTCCGCCGGGCACTTGTCCTGGAGCACCACGTTGGTCGCGTGGTCGCCGGCGAGCGCCTGCGACTGGTAGGGCGTGACGACCTCGTCGTGCTTCGTGGTCAGCACCGTGTACCAGGCGGGGCCGGGCGCCTCGGGCGGCGGCTCGTTGACCTTGCGCATGAACGCCGAGCCCGCCTGCTGCTCGACGCAGGCCGTGCAGCCGAACACGCCGGCGCCCCCCGCGAGCGGGTTCGTCGTGCCATGGCTCGAGGGCGCGAACCCGACGATGTCGTCGACGACGCCGAGCCGGCCGCGGCGGACCGCGACGTAGCGCGAGAGCATCCCGCCCTGCGAGTGGCCGAGCAGCGACACCTTGGCGGCGCCGGTCTTCGCCCGCACCTCGTCGATGAACGCGACGAGCTGGTCCGCGGAGGCGTCGATCGGGCCGGTGCCGCGGCGGCCGTAGTCGAGTGCCCAGACGCAGAACCCGCGCGAGCGCAGCGCGGGCGAGAGCGTGTTCCACGACACCGTCATGTCGCCGAACGTCCCGTGGACGAGGATCACCGGGTACGGGTGCTCGGGCGCGGGCACGCACGCGGGGTCGTTGGCGCCCGGCGGCGGGATGCCGGGCGACTGGAAGATCGGGTTCTCCTGCGCTCCGGCCGGCGCGGCGGCGAGCAGCAGGAGGGCGAGGGACAGCAGCGCGGTGCGCATCACCCGGGGTTGATACCCGGAGTTACGGTGCGCTAGCCCGGCCCGGCCTCGCCGGCCTGCGGGTTCGAGCCCGCGGTGCGCATGGAGTGGCCCGGGTCCCGCTCGCCCAGCCCATAGCGCTCGGGCAGGACCGCGCCGCCGCGCAGCGTGCCGGCGACCGCCTCGGCCATCGCCGGGCCGTGCTTGAAGCCGTGGCCGGAGCCGCCGCCGAGCAGCCACACGCCCGGGTGCTCGGGGTGCGGGGCGGCGATGAAGTGCGAGTCGGGCGAGAGCTCGTAGCGGCAGCTGGTCGAGCCCTTGAGCGGCGCCTCGGCGAGCGCCGGGAAGCGGCCGGCGAAGTAGTCGCGGATCCAGCGCTCGTTGGCGGGGTTGGAGTCCGGGAGCTCGGCGTCGGGCGCCAGCGGCGGACCTTCGAAGTCCGGGGCGCCCTTGACGCCGAGTCCGTCGAGGTCGCCGGTGCCGTAGACGGCGCCGTCGTAGTCGACCCATCCGGGCGTGTGCGTCCACGGCTCGCCGGCGTCCATGAAGAAGAGGTCCTGGTGCGTGGTCTTCAGCGACACGAGGCCCGGGAAGAGGTCCGCGAGCCAGCCGCCGCAGGCCCACACGACCGCGTCGGCTTCGAGGCGCTCGTCGCCCACGACAACGCGGTCGCCTTCGGGCGTCGCGCGGCCGCGGACGACGCGCGCGCCGTGCGCGGCGGCCTGCCGCGCCAGCGTCCGGGTGGCGAGCTGGGCGCGGAGCACGCCGGCCTCCGGCTCGTGCAGGAGGAACTCGAGGTCGTCGCCGCGGAAGCTGGGGAACAGCCGCGCGCCCTCGTCGACACCCAGCCGCTCGACGGGGATGTCCTGCGCGCGCATCGTCCGCTCGGAGGCGGCCTCCCAGCCGTCGGCCCGGCGCGCGAACCAGACGAGCCCGCACTCGATCAGCAGGTCCGCGCCCGACTCGGCCTCGAGCTCGCGCCACAGCGTGCGCGCGCGGCGCGCGGAGGCCGTGTAGCCGGGGTCGTCGCCGTGGCCGCAGCGGATCAGGCGCGTCTCGCCGCCCGACGTCGCGCGCCGGTCGCCGGGCTCGAACTGGTCGACGAGCGTGACGCCGGCGCCGTCGCGCGCCAGCCACCATGCGAGCGATGCGCCGAACGTGCCGGCGCCGACGATCACCACGGAGTCCATGCGGGGCCGGACGCTACCGTGCGGTCCCATGCTGGCCCTCGCCGCCGCCACCGCCGCGCTCGTGTTCGGGCACTCCGCGCAGGACCGCCCGCTGCGCGCCGAGCGCGTGGGCGCGGGCCCTGTGAAGGTGCTCGTCGTCGGCTCGATCCACGGCAACGAGACCGCCGGCCTCGCGGTGCTCGAGCAGCTGCGGCGCACGCGCCCGCCGGAGGGCGTCGAGCTGTGGCTGGTCGGGTCGGTCAACCCCGACGGCGTGCGCCGCGGCACGCGCCAGAACGCGCGCGGCGTCGACCTCAACCGCAACTTCGGCCGGCGCTGGGCGGGCGGCGGCAGGCCGTTCGACACCTACTTCCCCGGCCGCCGCGCGTTCTCGGAGCCGGAGTCGCGCGCGGTGCGCCGGCTCGTGCGGCGGATCCGGCCGGACGTCAGCGTCTGGTACCACCAGCACCTGCGCATGGTGAACCTGTCCTCCGGCGCCGACCCGCGGGTCGTGCGCGGCTACGCGCGCCGCGTCGGCCTGCCGGCGCGGCGGCTGCCGAACTACCGCGGTACCGCCACGAGCTGGCAGAACCACGCGCATCCCGGCACGAGCTCGTTCGTGGTCGAGCTGCCCGCCGGGCCGCTCAGCATCCCGTCGGCGCGCCGCCACGCGCGGGCGGTGCTGGCCGCGGCGCCGAGCGCCGCCGCGTCGCAGGCGCGCCCGCGCATCGTCTGGCGCGGCATTCCGTTCGGCGCCGCGCGCCGCGCCCAGACGCGGGCCTACGCCGAGCGCCACTACGGCACGTCCACGCACACCCTGCAGCCGAAGGTGATCGTGCAGCACTTCACCGCGTCGAGCACGTTCAGCTCCGCGTTCAACACGTTCGCCGCCAACGCGCCCGACGTCGAGTTCGGCGAGCGCCCCGGCGTCTGCGCGCACTTCGTGATCGACCGCGATGGCACGATCCACCAGCTCGTGTCGCTCAAGCTCATCTGCCGCCACACGGTCGGGCTCAACGACCGCGCGATCGGGATCGAGCACGTGGGGCGCTCCGACGCCGAGATCCTCGGCCGGCCCGCGCAGCTGCGCGCCTCGCTGCGGCTCACGCGCTGGCTGCAGGCGCGCCACGGCATCCGCACGCGCGACGTCATCGGCCACGCCGAGAGCCTCTCGAGCCCCTACCACCACGAGCGCGTCGCCCGCATGCGCAAGCGCACGCACGGCGACTTCGCCCGCCCGGCGATGCGGCGCTACCGCGCACGGCTGTGAGCGAGCTCGTCCTCGTCCGCCACGGGGAGACCGAGTGGAGCCGCACGCGGCGCCACACCGGCGACACCGACCTCCCGCTGACCGAGGCGGGCGAGGCCCAGGCGCGCACGGTCGCGCCGCGGCTCGAGGGCCGCGAGTTCGCGCTCGTCCTCTCCTCGCCGCTGCAGCGCGCGCGCCAGACCGCCGAGCTGGCGGGCTTCGGAGGCCGGATCGAGCTCGACGACGACCTGCGCGAGCGCCTCTACGGCGAGTACGAGGGCCTGACCACGAAGGAGATCCGCGTGGAGCGCCCGGGCTGGGACGTGTGGAGCGACGACCTCCCCGGCGGCGAGACGCTGGAGGCGGTCGGCGCGCGCGCGGATCGCGTCATCGAGCGCGCGCTGGCGGCCGACGGCGACACGCTCGTGTTCGCCCACGCCCACCTGCTGCGCACGCTCGGGGCGCGCTGGATCGGCCTCCCTCCCGACGGCGGCGGCAAGCTGGTGCTCGGCACCAGCTCGGTCTCCGTCCTGGGCTTCGAGCGCGAGCGGCGCGTGCTCAAGGCCTGGAACCTGCCCTAATTCCTGCACCTGCGGCCTTGTGCGGCACAGGTCGTCCTGCATAGGCTGGCGCCGCACGCCCATGCGCAAGCGCGATCGTCGACGGCAGCGGGAGGAGGAGGCCAGGGGCCTCGTCCCGGCCGACGACGTCAAGCATCTGACTGACCAGGTCGCGACCGGGGAGCCGCTCGACGTGCCCGCGGTCCGCACCCTGCAGCGGACCGCCGGAAATCAGGCCGTGCTCCGGCTCGGCCCTGGCCAGCCGCTCGACCCGGGGGTCCGTGGGCGCATGGAGGGCGCCTTCGGTACGAGCTTCGACGACGTGCGCGTCCACACCGGCCCCGAGGCCGCGGTGTCCGCTCGCGCGCAGGACGCCGTCGCGTTCGCCCACGGGAGCGACATCGTGCTCGGCCACGACGCGCCGACGCCCGGCACGCTGGCGGGCGACGCGCTGCTCGCGCACGAGCTCGCCCACGTCGCCCAGCAGCGCGACGCCGAGCCGGCGGTTCAGGCGATGTCGTACGGTGGCGCCGCCCACGGCGCGCTGGAGCGGGACGCCGACCGCTCTGCGCTGCGCGCGATCTCGGCCCTGTGGGGCAATGTGCGCCAGAACGCCATGCCGGCCCTCAAGTCGGGCGTCCGGCCGATGCCGAAGTTGTGCGGCGTGAGCCCCGAGAAGATCGACGAGGTGCCGGGCGATCAGCTGTCCGACCAGATCCAGGTCACCATCGACGAGGCCGACCGCCCCGCCCAGGGCGGATCACCCGAGATCGAGGGCACCGTGAGCGGGATCGACGAGGGGGTCGCCCAGCTCTACTACACCGAGGGAGGCGACAACTGCAATATCGCCAACGCCATCGAGCTGCAGTTCAAGGCCCGGATCCGCAACGGGCAGTACAAGATCCGGCTCCCGGCCACGACCAGCGCCGCGGGCATCGGAAAGTGGGTCCTCGTGAAGGCTGGAGACGGGACGAACTTCAACTACGCGTGCGCGCAGATCATGCCCGAGGGCAAGCTGAAGCAGAAGGTGCGGTGAGCCGCTGAGCGGCTCGCTGGGCGCGCGTATGGCGCCGACCGTGCACCTGGCGGGCCGGAGCTGGCCCGCGTACGGGGCCTGGGGCGCCGCCGGCTTCGCGCTCGCGATCGTGCTGCACCTCGCGCTGACGCGGGAGCAGGGGCTGGCGCTCGTCACCGCGGCGCTGCTGATCCCGGTCGGCGCCGCTACCTCGTTCGCGGTCGCGCTGGGGACGAAGATCGTCACCGGCGAGGAGCGCCACCGCTACCTGCACCACGAGATCGCATTCCTCGTGACGTTCCCGCTCGCGCTGTGGCTGGCCGGCGCGCCGGTGCTCGCCCACCTCGACACGGTGCTGCTCGGGCTGGGCACCGTGCTCGGCTTCGGCCGCGTCGGGTGCCTGATGGCCGGCTGCTGCCACGGAAAGCCGGCCGCGTTCGGGCCGCGCTACGGCGACGAGCACGTCGCCGGCGGCTTTTCGCCCGAGCTCGCCGGCGTCCGCCTCTTCCCCGTGCAGCTGGTTGAGGCGGTCCTGGTGCTCGGGCTGGTCGCCGCCGGCGTCGTCGCCGTGCTGGCGGGGGCTCCGGCCGGCACCGCCGCGGGCCTCTACGTCGTCGGCTACGGGGCGATCCGCTTCGCGCTCGAGTACCTGCGGGGCGACAGCGTGCGCGCCTACTGGCGCGGCTTCTCGCACGTCCAGTGGACGCTGCTGGCGGTGACGGCCGTGACGATCGCGCTCGAGGCGGCCGGCGCATTGCCGTTCGTGCTCTGGCACGTGCTCGCGCTCGCCGGGATGGTCGTCGCGATGCTCGCCACGCGCGGCCGCACCGGCATCGGGCACCCCCGGCACCTGGCCGAGCTCGCGTCGGCCGTTCGGCTCGTCGAGTCGTCCGGCGAGCTGCGCGTGCGCACCACGTCGCTCGGCGTATCGGTCTCGGGCGGCGTGATCGAGCGCGACGGCGCGCCGGTGCGCCACTACTCCGTCTCGCGGGCGCACGGTGCGGTGAACGGCCTGGCGACGCTGATCGGACGGCTCGGGGGCGCGCCCGGCGGCGGCGAGGCCCTCGCCGGCGGCCAGGGCGTCGTGCATGTCCTGCTGCCCGGCGAGCGCGACGCGGCGTGATCGGGCCGCAGTCGACGTTCAACTCGCTGGTCGGCGAGCTCGACTATCCGATGTTCATCGTCACGGCGTGCGCGGACGGCGAGCGCTCGGGCTGCCTCGTCGGCTTCGCGACGCAGGCGAGCATCGACCCCTCGCGCTTCCTCGTCTGCCTCTCGCACAACAACCGCACGTACCGCGTCGGGCGCGGCACGGAGCTGCTCGGCGTGCACTTCGTCCCCGAGGACGCGGGCGAGCTCGCCGAGCTGTTCGGCGGCGAGACGGGCGACGAGGTCGACAAGTTCGCGCGCTGCGAGTGGCGCCCCGGTCCGGGCGGCACGCCGCTGCTCGACGGGTGCCCGAACCGCTTCGTCGGCCGCGTGCTGGCGCGCGTGGACGCCGGCGACCACGACGCGCTCCTGCTCGAGCCGGTGGAGGCCGAGCGGGGGACCGACGCCGACGAGTTCAAGTTCCACCGCGCCAAGCGGATCGATCCGGGGCACGAAGCCTGACCACGCACGTTTGCGGGCACCGCCGGCGGGGCTAGGCCGCAAAGGTCTGACCAATCTTCCCGGAGGTACCCATGATCCTGCGCATCGACCGGCTCCAGACCGAGCTGCCCCCGCCCTCGAGCCCCGACCCCGCCGGCGCGGCCGTCGTGCAGGAGCTGATGGGCGGCAAGTTCGGCGAGATGTCGACCTTCATGAACTACACGTTCCAGTCGTTCAACTTCCGCCTGCGCCAGAGCGCGCGGCCGTTCTACGACCTGGTCGCGAACATCGCCGCCGAGGAGTTCGGCCACATCGAGCTCGTAGCGACCACGATCAACACGATGCTCACCGGCGCCGGCGAGAAGGGCGACCTGCCCAAGCCTGCCGATCTGCTCAACCCGCAGCAGATCATCGCCGGCGGCGCCGCGGCGCTGTGCCAGGACTCGAACGGCAAGCCGTGGAACGGCGACTACATCACCTCCACCGGCGACCTCGTCGAGGACCTCACGCACAACTTCTTCCTCGAGACCGGGGCGCGCAACAACAAGCTCAAGGTCTACGAGATGTGCGACCACCCGGCGGCGCGTGCGCTGACCGGCTACCTGCTCGTCCGCGGCGGCGTCCACCAGGTCGCCTACGCGCGCGCGGTCGAGAACCTCACCGGCGCCAACCTCATGAAGCTGTTCCCGTCGCCGCGGATCCCGACCGAGAAGATCCCGGAGTCGCAGCCGCACATCGAGCGCGGCGAGCACACCAAGCTCTACCGCTTCTCGCCGAGCGACTACCAGGAGCTGGCCGCCGTCTTCAACGGCCCGCACCCCGAGACCGGGGACGAGCTGCAGGTCATCGACAACCCGCCGGAGGGCTTCGCGCCGTTCGACCTGCCCGCGCAGGAGGGCGTCTTCGCGCCCGACTACGCGCCGGAGGAGATCGCCGAGATCGCGCGCAAGCTCCGGACGGCCGCGGGCCTGCCCGACGAGCCGACCGGCGTCGTCGCCAACGACACCAACGGCGTCATGGGCAAGATCAAGGAGGCCGTCTCCTAGTGGCCACGCTGACCAAGCTGGAGAGCAAGCTGGCCGAGGTGCTCGGTCTGGCCATGGCCGCCCAGGATGCCGTGCAGGAGGTGCGCGGCATGCTGGGCTCCGAGCACGCCGCGCTGGACAAGAAGCTCCAGCAGGCGCGCGAGGAGGCGAGCGAGACGCAGAAGCGGTGCACCGAGCTCGCCGGCACCTTCGACGGCAAGAAGACCGCGATCCTCGACCAGGCCCGCGAGGTCAAGGGCGAGGCGACCGAGATGCGCGAGGCCTACCTCGCCGACGAGGAGGACCCGCTGGACGGGTTCGAGTTCCTCACCATGGCCGAAGCCGGCGAGGTCGGGCACTGGTCGATCGTCGCGAAGCTCAACGAGAAGGCGGGCAACGCCGAGCTGCGCAAGCTCACCGACTGGGCGCTGCCGATCCAGCAGCGCCACCTCCAGGAGGTCCTCGACGGCTCGCTGAAGCTGGCCGCCGACGAGGATCCCGACGCGGAGGCCTAGCCCCGGTCACACCCCCGAGCGCAGGTC
Organism: uncultured Solirubrobacteraceae bacterium; assembly: GCA_963811595.1. Lineage (GTDB taxonomy): Bacteria > Actinomycetota > Thermoleophilia > Solirubrobacterales > Solirubrobacteraceae > DASQFQ01. The sequence goes on along the minus strand of CAWERW010000015.1, from coordinate 311,872 downwards.
GGCCAGGCGCTCGGGGGTGTAGCCGATCTCGTCGAACGTGGCGGTCGCGCCGTCCCCCACCGGCGACTGCGCGAGGAAGCCGGCGCGCAGCTCGCCGGGGAGCGGGAAGTGGCGGACGAAGCGCCACGGCTCGTCGTCGAGCCGGGCGTGCAGCGCGCACGCGCTGCCCATCCGCGACACCCGCAGCCACACCGCGTCGCCCGCGACGGCGAACGCGTTCGCGTCGTCGGACAGCCCGTCGGTGACGACTGAGACGACCCCCGCCTCGCCGTGCGGCGAGACCTCGAAGGCGAGCTTGACCCACCGCTCCTCGCCGGCCCACACGAGCAGCGCGCCCGCGTCGAAGGCGCCCGCGAACGTGCACCGCACGCGCGCCGAGAGCTGGAAGTCGCCCTCGACGGGGCCGAGCAGCCGCGGCGCGCCCGTCTCCGGCGCGCTCCCGGCCGGGTCGTTGAAGAGGTCGCAGCGGGCGGGCGCCTCGATCGTGAGGACGTCGTCGTCGAAGCTCGAGCTCGCCGGCTCGACGTCCCAGGTCAGCGGCGCGGGCAGCGGCGGGACGGTGACGGGGCCGGGCACCCCGCAAGCTTCTCAGGCGGGGATGCGATCGGCGCAGAAGCGGTCGACGACCACGTCGAGCCAGACGGTCAGCGGCTCGCGCTCGGGGTCGTAGCCGGGGAGCTCATCGAGCAGCCGCCCGAGCAGCTGGCTCGTCGCGCGCTCGGCGGCGAACACGCCGATGGCCAGCCGCAGCCGCGTCTGCACACGCTCGGAGACCCGCCACCACAGCTCCGACACCGCCTCCGGCTCGCCCGCCAGCGCCTCGTCGATGAGGTCGGCCAGGGCGACGTCCTCGTACGTGCGCCGCACAGGCTCCAAGGGCTGCACCAGCCGCAGGTGACGCGCCTCCGGACGCAGCGCGGGTGGGAGCGCGCGTGCCGGGTCGCGCTCGGCGACCGGCGCGCGCGGCCGTGCCTCGGACGGCTGGTCGGAGCGCTTCGACGTCCGCCGATCGACGAGCACCGCGACCCGCGGTTCCTCGGCGAAGTGTTCGCGCAGCGGCGGCAGCAGCTCATCGGCTCGCTCGGCCGCGACGAGGTAGAAGACGCGCGGGTCGTCGCTCATGGCCGGGATGAAATCCGCTCGCGGCATCGGCCGCCACGGCCGAAAGGCCAGACCGGAAGTCAGCGCACCGAGATCACGAAATGCGCGATCGAGTCCGCGTTCAGCAGCGACGTGATCGTGCCCTGCTCGGAGTAGCCCTCACCGTGCTCGTAGCCGAGGTCGAAGCGGCAGTCGTAGCGATGCAGCCACTCGTGGATCATCGTCCGCGCCCGCGCGTCGATGTCCGTGTCGGCGAACCACGCCGGGTGCAGCTCGATGTCGGTGAACGGTACGCACCAGGCCGACCATCCGCGCGCCGTGCCGTGCGGGTTGCACTCGTACGTCGCGTCGGCCGCCCCGGAGCGCGCGTTGCGCAGGTGGTTGCCCACGGCCCAGGCGACGAACGTGGACGTGCTCTTCAGGTGCGTCGAGAGCCCGCTGTGTACCTCGGCCGGATTCGTGCCGTCGTAGGCGTCGAGCTTCGTCAGCGCGTTCTTGACGAGCTCGATCGCGCGGGTGTGCGAGGCGCGGATCGTCGTCTCCTCGCTCGAGCTGCAGGCGTCGAAGGAGATCGCGCGCTGGAGCAGCCGCCCGACCGCCGCGTTGCCGGCCGAGCGCTGCAGCCCCAGGACCGCGGACGGGCTCAGGCCCGCGAGCGAAGCCGCGCGCGCGGGCGCGGCGGCCGTGGCGGCCGGCTCCGCCTGCGGGTCCGAGTCCCTTTCGGCGTGCACCCGTGCCATCGGTCAAGCATGCCGCCTTTCGTTCTGGCACGCTAGGGCGCGCACCGTCACGAACCGACCGGGGGGCAGGTTCATGAGCACCATCCATTCCGATCGCACGATCGCCGAGTCGCCGCTCTCGAACGGCGACCTCGCACCGACCGAGGCGAGCCGCCGGACCTGGGGGACGTACGACTTCGCCGCGCTCTGGATCGGGCTGTCGGTCGTCACCACGACCTACACGCTCGCGTCCGGCCTGATCGCGGCCGGCATGTCGTGGTGGCAGGGCCTCCTGACGGTTTCCCTCGGCAACGTCATCGTGCTGATCCCGATGCTGCTCAACGCGCATCCGGGGACGAAGTACGGGATCCCGTTCCCGGTCCTGGTGCGCTCGAGCTTCGGGATCCGCGGCGCGAACGTCGCCGCGATGGCGCGCGCGCTCGTCGCCTGCGGGTGGTTCGGCATCCAGACGTGGATCGGCGCGCTCGCGGTCGACACGCTGATGGCGACGCTGTGGAACGGCTGGGCGGACGTCGGCGGCCACAAGGCGATCGCGTTCGGGGCGTTCTGGCTCGTCGAGGTGGCGATCATCCTGCGCGGGATCGAGGGCATCCGCTGGCTCGAGCGGACCGCCGCCCCGTTGCTGATCGGCGGCAGCGCCGCGCTGCTGATCTGGGGCTTCGACGCGGGCGGCGGCATCGGCAACGTGTTCTCGGCCTCGTCCCAGCTGCTGACCGACGACCAGGACTTCTGGTCGCTGTTCGCGCCCGGCCTGGCGGCCAACATCGGCTACTGGATCACGCTCTCGCTCAACATCCCGGACTTCACGCGCTACGCGCGCGACCAGAAGTCGCAGGTCGTCGGCCAGTCGCTCGCGATGCCGCTCACGATGACGGCGTTCTCGTTCGTCGGCATCGCCGTGACGGCCGCCACGATCGTCGTCTACGACGAGGCGATCTGGGATCCGGTGGCGCTCGTCGCGCGCCTGCTCGATGACCTGCCGATCCTGCTCGTCCTGGCGATGATCGTGATCGTCATCGCGCAGCTGACGACCAACATGGCGGCCAACGTCGTCTCGCCGTCGAACGACTTCTCGAACCTGTCGCCGCGGCAGATCTCGTTCCGCACGGGCGGTCTGATCACCGCGGTGATCGGGATCGTCTCGCTGCCGTGGAAGCTCTACGAGGACGTCGGCGCGTACATCTTCACCTGGCTCGTCGGCTACGGCAGCCTGCTCGCCGCGTTCGCGGGGGTGATGATCGTCGACTACTGGGTGCTGCGGAAGACGGTGCTCGACGTCGTCGACCTCTACCGGCCGGGCGCCGGCCGCTACTGGTTCTCGAGCGGCTACAACCTGCGCGCGCTCGCGGCCGTCGCGATCGGCGTGATCCCGGTCATCCCGGGCTTCCTCAACGCCGCCACGACGGAGGGCGGGGTGGTGGCCGACCCGACGTTCCTCGACCAGCTCTACCGCTACGGCGTGTTCGTCGCGTTCGGGCTGGCCGCGGTCTCGTACTTCGCGCTGTCCCAGCGCCGCGAGGAGGAACCCGCGCCCGCGCCGGCGGAGTGACTACTTGGTCGCCGCGGCCGCGGCCCGCATCCGCGTGGTCAGCGTCTTGCCGTGGACGCGGCCGACCTCCTTGGCGATCGACTCGCCGTGGCGGAGCTTGGCGCTCGCCTTCGCCGCGCCCTCCTTGGGGTAGTTGCCCATGATCGAGTTGTCGGTGAAGACGCCGGGCGCCGTCGCGTCCTTGCGGTTGACGACCTTCGCGTCGATGTACTCGTCCAGCAGCCCGAGCTGATGGCCCAGCTCGTGCGCGCGATCGGTCGCCGTCGACGCGACGTACCAGTTGCGGCGGTTGTCGTGGCCCGTGCCCTTGTGCAGCGAGATCACGACGTGCTCGTCCTTGTCGACGTACTGGAGCTTGACGCGGACGAGGTACTCGTCGTCCCAGAACCAGCCCTCGTCGACGAACTCGAACTTCGAGTCCCAGATGCGGGTGAACTCGGTGCTGGTCTGCGCCTTGACCGCCTTCTCCTCATCCTCGGTCACGTCGGCGTCACGGGCGATCTTGGCCCGGATCGTGATGACGCACTCCGAGCCCGTGAGATCGGCGGAGAAGTTCGCCGTCCAGCCATAGGGGGGATCGGAGCGCGTGACCGCCACCTCCTTCGGCGTCCGCATGAGCGCGACCGCGTGCGCCGTCGCGCGGTTGCCCGCCGTGCGCTGCAGCGCGAGCACCCGCGCGGCGCGCGAGGCGACGGGCGCCGCGGCCGCCGGTGGGACGCGGGGCGCCGGCTCGCGCTCGCGGGCCTCCCTCATCCCGGCGCCACCCCGAAGCGGTCGACGAGCTCGTCGAAGCGCCGGATCAGGCGGTCCAGCGCGGCGTCCTTGTAGCGGTCCCCGTACCACAGGCTCTGCTCGTGCACCGCGCGCCCGCCCTGCGCGACCATCACCTCGACCGGGACGTCGTCGGGCTCGCGCGCGCCGCCGGCCGGCCGCAGCTCGACCAGCCCGAGCGAGTCGAGCTCGTCGCCGAGCGCGCGCCGCTCGTCGGCGGTCAGCTCACCCTCGGCGCGCTCCTCGCTGTCGGCATCGCGCCGCACGACGGTGGCGCGGCCATCCCCGTGGACGGTCAGCGTGATCACGCCGCCGCGGAAGTGCTGCGTGCCGACGGCGAGCTGGACCGCGAGCTCTGGGTCGTCGGCGAGGTGCGTCAGGGCAGGGGCGGACAGGCCCCGACCTTCCCAGCCAGGCCCGGCGCCGTCAACCGACGGGCGAGCGCTCCTCGGCGTCGCTCTCCACCTCGGCGTCGCCCGCGACCTCGGCGTCGTTCTCCACGGGCGGATTGAGCGCGGCCTGCTTGCGGGCGTCCTTGCGCTCCGCCTTGCGGGCGCGCTTGTCGCGCAGCTTCGCCTCGCGGTTGAGCTTCGCCATGGTCGTCTTCTTCTTGGTGCCTCCGGCCATCTGATCCTCCCGGGAGAGTGTGCGGGCGACGCGGGAGGTGCGAAAGCAACAACAACGAACGCGGGCACTGCTTCGCCGGGCGAACGCCCGGCACGGATGGCCGCAGTCTAGCCTCACGCGGCGATGGAGCCCTTCCGCCGCCTGCTCCCCGACGCCGCGGACGGCCTGACCGCCGCGCACCTCGCCGCCGAGATCCCCGGCGCGGCCCCGCCGGAGCGGCCGTTCGTGCTGGTCAACATGATCGCCACGGCCGACGGCCGCGCCACGATCGCCGGCCGCACGGCGCCGATCGCCAACCGCGCCGACTACGAGCTCTTCCACGCGCTGCGCGAGCGCGTCGACGCGGTGATGGTGGGCGCCGAGACCGTGCGCGTCGAGGGCTACGGCCCGATGGAGCAGCTCGCGGTCGTGGTCTCGCGCTCGGTCGCCCTGCCGGTCGACCGCGGCCTGCTCGCCGCGCCGGGGAACCGCGTCGTGATCGTCACGCCGTCGCCGGACGCGGAGCTGCCGCCGTGCGCGGCGAGCGTGAGCTACCTGCGCGAGCCCGATCTCGCCACCGCGCTGCGCCGGCTGCGCGCCGAGCACGGCGTCGAGTCGATCGACTGCGAGGGCGGCCCCGGGCTCAACGGCACGCTGCTGCCCGCGGGCCTGGCCGACGAGCTCCACCTCGTGATCGCGCCGAAGCTGGCCGGCGGCCCCGATCCGCTGACGATCTACAGCGGCCCGGCGCAGCTCGAGCTCGAGCTGCGCTCGCTGCACGAGTCCGGCGGCTATCTGTTCGCGCGCTACGCGATCGGTGGCTAGCGGGCCGCGACGAGCGCGCGCCGCGAGGGGACGCCGAGCTTGCGGTAGACGCTGCGCGCGTGGGTCCGAACCGTCTCGACGCCGATGTCGAGCGTGAGCGCGATCTGCGCGTTCGAGCGGTCCTCGCGCAGGAGGAGGAGCACGTCGCCCTCGCGCTGGGTCAGCACGCCGCGGGTGGCGTGCGCCGGCCCGCGGAACATCACCTGGAGCCCGCGCCCGGCGAGGTGGATCGCGCTCCGCAGGTCGCGCGCCTGCGTCGTCCTGTCGAGGCACGCGCTCGCGCCGAAGGCCAGCAGCTGGCTGCTCTCGAGATTCGACAGGCCGTCGCCGAACAGCACCAGGTGCGTCTCGGGATGCTCGATGCTCAGCTCGCGCACGGCGCCGGCGCCGGCGAGCCGGGCGGCGTCGAGGATCAGCACGCTCGGGCGGTGCGCCTGGAGCACGACGCCGAGGCGGTCGTGCTCGATGTCCTGCGCGACGACGCGCACGCCCGGGTCGTCCTCGAGCACGGCCCGGAGGCCGAGCGCGAGGAGGTCGTCGAAGCGGGCGACGGCGACGGTGATCGGGGGGGCCGCATCCATGCACTGGTGGCATCGGCAGCCCGCGGCCCGAGGGTGATGCCACTGGACACCCTTTGTTCCCCCTCGGGTCCCCCCGGTCCATCCCGGCGGGATGAGGGATCGAGCGGGCCGTCGCGCGAGCCTGTCGAGGTGCCCCTCCGCCGCCTCCTGCTCGCTGCCGCGATCGTCGTGTCGCTCGCCCTCCCGGCGACCGCCGGGGCCGCCGCGCGAGCGCCGCTCCAGGCGGCGGCGGACGCTGCTGCGCGCTACTGGGACGCCGTGCCGTGCGGCGGGCAGGTCAAGCTGGTCGCGCGGCGCCCGCTGGCGCCCGGGCTGACGCCGGACACCGGCGCCTGGGTCACGTTCGACACCCCGCTGGGGGCGAACAACCTGTCCGCGCCGGCGAGCAGCTATCGCAACTGCACGATCGCCTTCGCGCGCCGGCGCTGGCCGACCGCGGCGAGCATGCGGGCGGACTGGGGCATCTTCTGCGCCACGATGACGCACGAGCTCGGCCACCTGCTGGGGCATGCGCACGACGAGACGCCGGGCAGCGTGATGGTGACCGTGTTCGCCGACTACTCGAGCGTGCCGGCCGTCTGCCGGGCGGCTCGCCCGTCGCGCCGCGCTAGGCGGTGACGGTGAGCGGCACGCCGGCGCCGATGCGCCTGGCGAGCCAGGTGATCGAGCTGGTGCTCAATCGGATGCAGCCGTGCGAGGCCGCGGTGCCGAGCGCGCCGGAGAGGCCGTCCGTGCCGTGGAGCGCGATCTGCCCGGGGCCGCCCTCGAACTCCTGAAGCACCGCGGAGCGCGCGCTCGTGGCGAGCGCGTAGGGGCCGCCGTGGCCGCTAGAGAGCGCGAGGCCCTCCTCGATGAAGAAGCGCCCCTGGGGCGTCGGCGTGGAGGCGGTGCCGATGACCGCGGAGAACCGCCGCACGACGCGGCCGTGCTCGTAGACGGTGACCCGCCGCGCCGACAGGTCGAGCGCAAGTCGCCACGGGGTCGAGGAGCGTCGCGTCCGGGAAGAGGGGAGCCAGCCCGTGTGGCCGCTGGGCCGCCCGGGGAGCCGGACGCGGGTCCACGAGCGCCCGTCCTTGCTGGTGGCGTGGCCGATCACCGGGAGCACGGTGCGCACGCCGGTGAGCGGGCGCCGCGCGGGGACCGTCTCGAGCCGGCGTGACCGGACGCTCGGGCGGGCCCGGGCGATGTGATCGCGCTCGAGCACGAGCAGCGGCTGGGCGGCCGGGAGCTTCTTCCCGGCGGCGGCACGGGCGGGGTCCGTGAGGATCCCGCCCGCGACGACCGTCGAGAGCGTCACCGCGAGCGCGGTGACGACGGCATGGTTCATCCGGTGAACACCGACGGGCCCTGGCGGGGGTTCAGCACCTGAGCGGCGCAGGCGCGGTACCGGAACCTCAGCGTCTTGCTGTGCGTCGCGTCCTTGAAGCCGACGCGGGCCGAGACGACGTGGCTGCGCCCGGAGGACGCCTTCACGTACTGGCGGAACGCGGGACTGTTGCGCGTGCCGATGCGACGGCCGTCGAGGCTGAAGATGACGCGGCGGATCATGCGGCCGGTGACCGTGGCGTGGAAGCCCTCGGTGCAGGGCCGGCCGTTCCGGCGCGACGTCGTGGTGGTCGGCGGGCGACGGAGCCGCGCGGTGCCGCGGCGGGTCGGGGTCTGCGACTGGCTGGCCGGCGGTGCCTGGTTGCCCGTGCCGCCAGGCGTGGCGGTGCCGCCGGGACCTGTGGTGCCGCCCGGCGTCGTGGTGTCACCCGGCGACGGCGTGGGTGTCGGCGCCGAGCTGCTGGTGCCGCACATCGAGCCGTCGATGACGTTGTTGATGAGGCTGACCTGGCCGTTGCGGGCCAGCAGGCGGCCCTGGACGGTCGCCGCGTTGTTCAGGGAGATCGACGCGAGCGCCATCAGGTTGCCCTTGAACTGGGTGGTGGAGCCGAGCACGGCCGAGGTGCCGACGCGCCAGTAGACGTTGCACGGCGAGGCGCCGTTGATCAGCAGGACCGAGCTGGCCGAGGCCGTCGTCAGCTGCGAGCCGACGTTGAACACGAAGCGCGCGTTCGGGTCGCCCTGCGCGTCGAGCGTGAGCGGGCCCGTGAGCTGGGCTGAAGTGCTGAAGCTGTAGTTGCCGGCCGTGAGGATCCGGTTGCCGAGGTCCTCGTCGGTGAGGTCGTTGGCGGGCGGGGTGGGCTCGCCGGCCGCGACGTCGTATGCGGTCGTCACGTCGAGCTGGGCCTGCGCGGCGACGCCGTCATTGGCATGGACGGCGCCGTTGAGCACGGCGGTGTCGAAGCCGGGCAGCGCCGTGCCGGGGGAGACGCCGAGGTCGCCGTTCAGAACCGACGGACCCGTGTTGGTGACGGTCGAGCCGCCGAGGACCACGAAAGGGCTCGCGGTCGCGAGATTGATCGCTGCTGCCTGTGCGGCCGCCGGGACGGCGGCGAAGGCGCATCCGACGGCGAGTGCGACGCCGACCCTTCCGGTGCGCTTGAAGGTGCGGTTGGACACGAAGGCCCCCCGTTATGACGAGCGGGTTCTGCGACGTTCCTCGGTGCCACCGTGGTGGCACTCGTGCGGTAGCCCGGCGGACTCCGGTGGAGTCCCGTGGCTTTGCGGATCCGCCTCGCGGCGGGGGTGCCTGGGTCGAGAAGCCCTGCTCTGGTGTACGAGTGGCATCGGCAGCCCTGCACCGGAGCATGAGGATCAGGTCAGGCCGGAGACCGCCTCGAGCTCGATCTCGACGCGCCAGCGCGGGTCGAGGAAGCCGCTGACGACGACCATGGTGGCGGCCGGGCGGACGGCGTCGAAGTACGACGAGTGCGCGCGGCCGACCGCTTCCCAGTCGCTCGGCGTCGACCAGGTACATGCGCGTGCGCACGACGTCCTTGAGCGAGGCGCCGAGCTCCGACAGCGCCGTCGCGCCGACCTTGAACGCGCGCATCGCCTGGGCGTGGACGTCCGGGTCGCAGGAGCCGTCCGGCCACACCGGCCCCGTGCCCGCGACGCAGATCCGGTCACCCGCGCGGATCGCGCGCGAGAAGCCGATCGGCCCCTCGTAGGGCGAGCCCGACGTGGCGTACCGGCGCTCAGCCATAGGGGTACCACCAGTCCTTCGGCGCCAGCTCGGACTCGATGTGGATGTGCTTGGTCTCCTGGAACGCCTCGAGGCCCTCCTGCCCGAGCTCGCGCCCCAGCCCCGACTGCTTGTAGCCGCCGAACGGCCCGGCGTCGTTGTCGGTCAGCGGGTCGTTGATCCACACCGTCCCCGCCTTCAGCTCGCGCATGCAGCGGAAGATGGTGCGCAGGTCGCGCGTGTAGACGTTCGCGCCGAGCCCGAAGCGCGTGCCGTTGGCGAGCGCGATCGCCTCGTCCAGCGACTTCACCGGGACGATCGGGGCGACCGGGCCGAACGTCTCCTCGCGCAGCAGGTCGGTCGACGGCGCCGCGCCGGTCACCACGGTCGGCGCCATGAACCAGCCGCGGTCGTGGCCCGCGTGGTCGCCGCCGAACACGATCTCGGCGCCGGCGTCCACCGCCGTTCGAGAGCTGCGCCTCGACCTTCGCGCGCTGGTGCTCGGAGACCATCGGCCCCATGTCGGTGGTGTCGTCCATCGGGTCGCCGACCCGCAGCGTGCGCGCGTGCTCGACGAACGCGCCGACGAAGTCGTCGTAGACCGAGTGCTCGACGTAGAAGCGCTCCGCCGACGTGCAGACCTGGCCGGCGTTGAGGTACGCCGCCCACGCGCCGCCGCGCGCGGCCACCTCGATCTCGGCCGCGACGTCGGCGCAGACGATGAACGGGTCCTTGCCCCCGAGCTCGAGGTTGATCCGGGCCACGCGGTCGACGCACGTGTGCGCGATCCGCTTGCCGGTCTCGACCGAGCCGGTGAACGCGACGCAGTCGATCCGCTCGTCCTCGACGATCCGCGCGCCGACGTCGCCGCCGCCCGGCACGAGGTTGACGACGCCCGGCGGCAGCGGCTCGAAGCACTCGGCCAGCGCGAGCGTCGAGAGCGGCGTCAGCTCCGACGGCTTGCAGACGGTCGCGTTGCCCGCCGCCAGGGCGGGCGCGAGCTTCCAGGCCAGCAGCAGCAGCGGGTAGTTCCACGGCACGATGCAGGCGACGACGCCCATCGGCTCCTTGACCACCAGCGCAAGCTGCGAGGCCTCGATCGGCGGGATCACGCGGCCCGCGAAGTTGCGCCCCATCTCCGCGTAGTAGTCGAACGCCGCCACGACCCAGCCGACCTCGTCGGAGTTCTCGATCCGCGGCTTGCCGCCCTCGCGGGTCATGATCTCCGCCAGCTCGTCGGTGCGCGCCCGGATCCGCGCGGCGACCTCGTGGAGCATCTCCGCGCGCTCGCCCGCCGGCGTCGCGCCCCAGGGGCCCGCCGCCTCGCGGGCCGCGGCGATGGCGGCGTCGACCTGCTCCTCGGACGGCAGCGCGACGCTCGCGTGGACCTCGGCGCGCGCCGGGTCCTCGACGTCGAGGGCGGGCCCGTCGCCGTCCACGAGCTCCCCGCCGATCAGCAGCTTCGTCATCGCGGCGGGAGCCTACGCCACGAGCGCGGCGACGAGGTCGTCGCGAAACCGGGCAGAGTCGACGGCCGTGATGACCCGCGTCGGCGGCGCGGGCTCGACGTCCTGGACGATCGCCCCGCCGTCCTCGCGCGCCATCAGCCACGCCCGCGCGAGCGACCCGTCGTGGATGACGTTGACCGGCCCCTCGAGCCAGGCGGTCGCGTAGGACGGGTCGGCGAGGATCGCTGCCGCCAGCGGGTCGTGCATCGAGCAGATGCGGCGGCCCCACTTGTGGCGGTAGAAGTCGAGGTAGAACGGCAGGATCGCGGAGACGAGCCGCGCCTGCGGCGTGTCGGCGGCGGCGATCTCGGCGATCGCGTCCTCGTCGAGGATCGCCGGGCTCGTCACGTTGACGCCGACCATCACGAGCTCGGTCCGCGGGGCATGGAACACGAGCCGCGCGGCGTGGGGATCGTGGTCGATGTTGGCGTCGAACTCGCGCAGCACGCCCGGCGCGGGATACGGGCCGGAGCCGCCCATGATCACCACCGAGCGGTAGCGCTGGAGCGCCTGCGGGTCGCGCTGCAGCGCGAGCCCGAGGTTCGTGAGCGGGCCGACCGCGAGCAGGTCGAGCTCGCCCGGCGCGTCGCGCCCGAGCCGCACGAGCTGGTCGGCGGCGTGCTCGCCGGTCGGCGCGCCCGCGGGGGCGGGGAAGCCGACGTCGCCGAGCCCGTCCGCGCCGTGGACGAAGCCGGCCAGGTGGAGCGGGACCTCCAGCGGCGCCTCGGCGCCGCGGGCCACCGGCACGTCGCCGAGCCCGCACGCCTCGAGCACGACGAGGGCGTTGCGCGTCGAGTCCTCGACCGAGCAGTTGCCGTGGACGCTGCCGAGCGCGACGACCTCGGCGTCCTCGCGCGCGGCGAGCAGCGCGATCGCGATCGCGTCGTCGATCCCCACGTCCATGTCGAGCACGACGCGCCTCATGCGGTGCGCACCTTCGCACGCCGCGCCAGCAGCACGAGCGCGGCGAGCGTCAGCACGTAGGGCAGCATCGCCACGAACTGCGGCGGGATGCCCTCGCCCTGCAGCCGCACCGACAGCGCGTAGGCGAACCCGAACAGCGCCGCCGCCAGCCCGACCCCGATCGGGTGCGAGCGCGCGAGCATGATCGCCACGAGCGCGATGAAGCCGCGCCCGGCCGTCATCCCCTGGACCCACTGCGTGACGAGCGAGAGCGCGAGCTGCCCGCCGGCGAGCCCGCACAGCACGCCGCAGAGCGCGCAGGCGGAGAACTTCATGCGGTCGGCGTCGATGCCCGCCTCCGTCGCCGCCTCGGCGTCCTCGCCGACCGCGCGCAGCCGCACGCCGAACGGGTGGCGGTAGAACAGCCACCAGATCGCGGGCACGAGCGCGGCGCCGAGGTAGACGAGCGGCGAGTGGCCCCACAGCGTCGGCAGGCCCTCCAGCGCGGGGTCGTCGAACGAGCCCTGCACGCCGAACACCGGCAGCGTCAGGTAGGCGGTCAGTCCGACCGCGAGCAGGTTGACGGCAAGGCCGACGATGATCGCGTCGCCGCCGAGCTTGATCACCCACAGGCCGAACAGCAGCGACAGCACGGTGGCGGCCACGACCGCGAGCCCGAGCCCGGCCCACGCGCTCTCGGTCCAGTACAGCCCGGCGACGCCGAAGAACGCGCCGACCAGCATCTGGCCCTCGAGGCTGATGTTGAACATGCCGGCGCGGTCGGTGAACAGGCCGCCGAGCGCGGCGAGCAGGATCGGGCTCGTGAGGCGGATCGCCGAGACGATCAGGCCCCAGTCGAGGATGTCGCTCATCCGCGCCGCCCCAGCCGCACCTGGCGCGCGAGCCACAGCCGCACCGCGACCATCAGGATGATCACGGCCTGGATGACGTTGACGAGCTGCAGTGGCACGTTCGTGCGCAGCTGCAGCCCGGTCCCGCCGGTCTGCAGCGCGGCCAGGAAGAAGCCGCTGACCGCGGTCAGCGCCGGGTTGAAGGCGGCCAGCATCCCGGCCGTCAGCCCCGTCCACGCCGTGCCCGGCCCGACGACGGAGTCGTTGACGTAGCGGTGGGTCTCGCCGAGCACCAGCAGCGTGCCCGCCAGCCCGCACAGCGCCCCGCTCAGCCCCATCGTGACGAGGATCGTGCGCCGCATCGGCACGCCGCCGGCCTCGGCGAAGTCGCGGTTGAGCCCGGTCATGCGCATCGCGTAGCCGAGCGAGGTGCGGCTCAGCAGCCACGCCACCGCCAGCGGCAGCAGGAGCGCGGGCACGATGCCGAGGTGCAGCGGCGTCGCCTCGATCACGATCGGCAGCTGCGTCCCCGCGGGCAGCTCGGCGGTCTGGGCGACGGTCGAGCCGCCCGAGCGGTCGCGCAGCGGATAGACGGCGAGGTAGGTCGCGAACAGCGCGGCGATGTAGTTGAGCAGCAGCGTCGTGACGACGAGCGGCACGCGGAACCACGCCTCCCACCAGGCCGGCAGCAGCGCCCACGCGCCACCGGCGAGCGCGCCCGCGAGCAGCGCGCCGATCAGCGCCACCGCGCCGCCCGCGCCGCGCAGCGCGTCGCCGGCCACGGCGGTGGCGAGCGCGCCGAAGATCATCTGCCCCTCGCCGCCGAGGTTGAACAGCCCGACCCGGAACGCGAGCCCCATGCCGACGCCGGTGAGGATCACCGGGACCGCGGTGGTCAGCGACTGGGCGAGCGAGGCGGTGGAGCCGACCGAGCCGTCGAGCAGCGCGGAGTAGGCGCTCGCGGGCGACTCGGCGGCGAGCAGCACGAACAGCGCGCCGACGCCGAGCGCGACGGCGACCGCGATCAGCGGCGCGCCGGCCAGCACGACGAGCGCCTGCGTGCGCGAGCGCAGGCCGCGCTCAGGCAGCTGCGCGGCCGTCATCCCCGGCTCCGGCCATCCACAGCCCGATCTGATGCTCGTCCGCGTCCACGGCCGGCGACTCGCCGGCGATCCGCCCGTCGTAGAGCACGACGATGCGGTCGGCGACCGCCAGCAGCTCGTCGAGGTCGGCGCTGATCAGCAGCACGCCCGCGCCCGCGTCGCGGCGCGCCCGCAGCTCCGAGTGCACGAACTCGGCGGCGCCGACGTCGATCCCGCGCGTCGGCTGCGAGGCGATCACGAGCGCCGGGTCGCCTGCCAACTCGCGCGCGATCACGAGCTTCTGCGCGTTGCCGCCCGACAGCGTCGCGGCGGCGTCGCCGACCGAGCCGATGCGCACGTCGAAGCGCTCGACGAGCTGCCGTGCACGCTCGGCGATCGCGCGCCGGTCGAGCAGCCCGCGCGGGGCGAGCCGCCCGTGGTGGCGGCCCATCAGCAGGTTGTCGGAGACCGAGGCGGCGCGGGCGAGGCCGCGCGCGTAGCGGTCGTCGGGGATGTAGCCGAGCCCGGCCGCCCGGCGCTCCGCGACGCTCGCGCCGGTGAGGTCGGCGCCGCCGATCCGCACCGTCCCTTCGTCCGCGGCGCGCAGACCCGCGAGCGTCTCGGCCAGCTCGGTCTGGCCGTTGCCGTCGACGCCGGCGACGCCGAGGATCTCGCCCTCGCGCACGTCGAGGTCAACGTCGTGCAGGCCCGGGCCGGACAGGCCGCGCACCTCGAGCGCCGGCGCGCCGGGCGGCTGCGCCGGCTCGACGCGCCGCAGGTCGACGGCGCGGCCGACCATCAGCCGCGTCAGCTCGGCCGCGTCGGTCTCACTCGCCGGGCGCGTGCCGGTGACCTGGCCGCGGCGCATGACCGTGACGGTGTCGGACACCTCGAGCACCTCGCGCAGCTTGTGGGAGATGAACAGCACCGTGCGCCCGGCGGCCGCCAGCTCGCGCGCGGTCGCGAACAGGCCCTCGGTCTCCTGCGGGGTCAGCACCGCCGTCGGCTCGTCGAGGATCAGCACGTCGCCGGCGCGGTGCAGCGCGCGCAGGATCTCGACGCGCTGCTGGTCGCCCACCGACAGGTCCCCGACCGGCGCCCGCGGGTCGACGCGCAGGCCGTGCCGGCGGCCGAGCTCGGCCACGAGCTCCTCGGCGGCGGCGTGGTCGTAGCCGCCGCGCCGCCGCGGCTCGCGCCCCATCACGACGTTCTCGGCGACGGTCAGCTCCCGGAACAGCTTGAAGTGCTGGTGGACCATCCCGATGCCGTGGGCGTAGGCGTCCTCCACCGAGCCGATCGCCACCGGCTCGTCGTCGAGCCGGATCTCGCCGGCGTCGGGCGCGACGACGCCGGCGAGCACGCTCATGAGCGTGGTCTTGCCGGCGCCGTTCTCCCCGACGACCGCATGCACCTCGCCGCGCGCGACGCGCAGGTCGACGCCGTCGAGCGCCGTGACGGGGCCGTAGCGCTTGACGACGCCGAGCAGCTCGACCGCGGTCACTGCTTGACGGTGATCTTCCCCGACGCGATCTGCTCCTTGAGGTCCTTGAGCTGGGTCTGGACCTCCTCCGGCAGCTTGGAGGGCTCCTTCAGATCTTCCTGCGGGAGCGTGAGGAACTCGGGGCCGACCGCGTTCTCCTTGATCCCGAGCATCTGCGCGCCGCCCTTGAACTTGTCCTCGGCGACGTCGCAGACCGCCTGCTGGACGGCCTGGTCGGAGCGCTTGACCATCGACGTGAGGATGTGCTCCGGGTCCTTGGAGCGCTCGTCGATGTCGACGCCGCTGGTGTAGAAGTCGCGGTCCGCGGCGGCCTCGAAGACGCCCGAGTTGCCCGCGGCGGCGACGCCGGCGATGTACTTCGCGCCCTTCGTGTTCTGCGACAGCGCGAGCTCCTTGCTGGTAGCCGGGTCGTTGAACGAGTTGCCCCAGCCGGAGAGCACCTTCGTGCCCGCGCTCGTGTCGTTGACGCCCTGCTGGTAGCCGTTGTACCAGCGGCGTACGAGCGCGTTGTCGATCGCGCCGACGAAGCCGACGGCCTTGGAGGCCGGGAAGTCGCCCTGGCCGCCCTTGGCCAGCAGCGCATAGGCGGCGCCGATCAGGTACATGCCCTCGTTCTCCTTGAACAGGATCCCGCGGACGTTCGGGGCCTTCTCGACCGCCGCGTCGACGAGCGCCCACTTCTGGTCGGGCGCCTGCTTGACGAGGCCGGAGATCGTCTCGACCGAGTCGAACGAGTTGGCGACGATCAGGTCGGGCTTGGCCTGCACGGCCGCGCGCAGGTTGGCCGCGAGCTGGTTGGGGTCGTTGGACTGGATGACCTTGACGGTCGCGCCGCACTGCTCGCCGCCCGCCTTCGCCCCGTCGGCGATCAGGTTCAGGAACTGGTTGGTGCCGAGCGGGTTCGTGCTGACGTAGATGACGCTCTTCTTGGCGTCGCCACCGCCGCCGCCGCTGCCTTCATCGTCTGAGCCGCAGCCCGCGAGGACCAGGACGGCGAAGACGGTCACCAGGTATCGGAATCGCATGCGGTCTCCAGCTCTGAGAAGGTGCAAGGGAATGTCGCCCGTCGTCTCACGCGGCTTTCGAGGTCGCCCACCGGACGAGCCCGAGCGCCTGCCGCCGGGTCAGTACCTGACCCGTGACTTTCCCGTTCTCGCCACCGGCCCAACCCCCATCGACGCCGCCGAGAACTGGCGCCTGAGCATAGGAGGCGCCGTCGAGCGCCCCGGCGCCTGGTCGTGGGACGAGCTGCTGGCCCTCCCGGCGGAGACCGTCACGCGCGACATCCACTGCGTCACGCAATGGACCAAGCTCGACACCACGTGGACCGGCGTGTCGGTCGACACGCTGCTCGCCGAGGCCGGCCCGCGCGGCGCCACCCACCTCGTCGCGCACTGCACGGGCGGCTACACCACCAACCTGCCGCTCGACGACGTGACCGGCGGCCGCGCCTGGATCGCGTACGAGTACGAGGGCGAGCCGCTGAGCCCGCCGCACGGCGGGCCCGCCCGCCTGCTCGTGCCGCACCTCTACTTCTGGAAGAGCGCGAAGTGGGTGCGCGAGCTCGAGCTGCTCGACGCCGACCGGCCGGGCTACTGGGAGGTCAACGGCTACCACATGCGCGGCGACCCCTGGCGCGAGCAGCGCTACGACGACGATTGACGGAGATCGGCCGCCGCAGCCCGTGGATCCCCGCCGAGGTGGTGGAGGTCCGGGATGAGACCCGCTGGATCCGCACGGTCGCGATCGACGCCCCGGACTGGCGCGGGCACCGCGCCGGGCAGAGCCTCGACGTGCGGCTGACCGCCGAGGACGGCTACGCGACGCAGCGGCCGTACTCGCTCGCCTCGTGCCCCGAGGATCCGCGGCTCGAGCTGACCGTGGGGCGGCTCGCGGACGGCGAGGTCTCGCCCTGGCTGGCCGGCGACGCGCGCGTCGGCGACCGCTTCGAGATCCGCGGCCCGGGCGGGCGCTCGTTCTCGTGGCACGTCGACGACGGGGGCCCGCTGCTGCTCGTCGCGGGCGGCGCCGGGCTGGTGCCGCTGCGGGCGATGCTGCGCCACCGGCTCGCCCAGGGCGCTGATCTCGACACGCGGCTGGTGCTTTCCGTGCGCACGGACGAGGATCTGCTCTACCGCGACGAGCTGGCGGAGTGGGAGGGGGCCGGGGTGGACGTGGCGGTCACGCTCACGCGGGCCGGGCAGCGGCGCCGCGTCGACGCGGAGCTGCTCGCGAGCCCGCCGCCCGAGGCGCGCCCGCACGTCTTCGTGTGCGGCCCGACCGCGTTCGTCGAGACCGCCGCGACGCTGCTGCTGCGGGCCGGCCACGACCCCGAGCGGGTGCGGACCGAGCGCTTCGGCGGGGCCGCGTGAGCTTGCTACCTTCGGCCGCATGACGTCGATCGAGGACCGCGCCTGGGGCGAGCGCACACGCGCGATCCACGCCGGCGGGCGGCCCGACCCGACCACCGGGGCGCGGGCGGTGCCGATCTACCAGACGACCTCGTTCGTGTTCGAGGACGTCGAGGACGCCGCCGACCTGTTCTCGCTGCAGAAGTACGGGAACATCTACTCGCGCCTCGGCAACCCGACGGTCGCCGCGTTCGAGGAGCGCGTGGCGAGCCTCGAGGGCGGGATCGGCGCCGTGGCGACCGGCAGCGGGCAGGCCGCCGAGACGCTGCTGTTCACCCAGCTCTGCCAGGGCGGCGAGCACATCGTGGCCAGCTCGGCGCTCTACGGCGGCACCTACACGCTGCTCGACGTCACGCTGCGACGGCTCGGCATCGAGACGACGTTCGTGCCCGCCGACGACCCCGGCGCGTTCGCCGCCGCGATCGAGCCGGGGCGGACGAAGCTGCTCTACACGGAGATCATCGCCAACCCGGCGGGCACGATCGCCGACCTCGAGGCGCTCGGCGCGATCGCCCACGACGCCGGCGTCCCGTTCGCGGTCGACGCCACGCTCGCCACGCCGCACCTCTGCCGCCCGCTCGAGCACGGGGCCGACATCGTCCTGCACTCGGCGACGAAGTTCCTGGGCGGCCACGGCACCTCGATCGGCGGCGTCATCGTCGACTCGGGCGAGTTCCCGTGGGACAACGGCAACTTCCCGGTGATGACGGAGCCGGTCGCCACCTACGGCAACCTGCGCTTCTGGGACAACTTCGGCGAGTACGGGTTCGCGACCAAGCTGCGCGTCGAGGGCCTGCGCAACCTCGGCGGCGTGCTGTCGCCGTTCAACGCGTTCATGCTCCTCCAGGGCATGGAGACGCTGCCGCTGCGGATGGACGCGCACGTCGCCAACGCGCAGATCGTGGCCGAGTTCCTGGAGGCCGACGAGCGCGTGAGCTGGGTCCGCTACGGCGGGCTGCCGGGCGACCCCAACCACGCGCTGGCGCAGAAGTACATGCCGCGCGGGCCGGGCGCGGTGTTCTCGTTCGGCATGGCCGAGGGCCGCGAGGCCGGCGAGCGCTTCATCGGCGCGGTCGAGCTGTGCTCGCACCTCGCCAACGTCGGGGACACGAAGACGCTCGTCATCCACCCCGCCTCGACCACCCACCGCCAGCTCTCCGAGCCCGCGCTCGAGGCCGCCGGCGTGCTGCCCGAGCTCGTGCGGCTGAGCGTCGGCATCGAGGACCCCGACGACATCCTCTACGACCTCGACCGCGCGCTGGGATGAGCAAGTCCGAGGTCGAGACCGCGCGCGGGACCTGGACGCCGCCGGGCGCGCTCGCCCGCCGCGCGCTCCTGCGCGGCGCGAAGACGATCGCCGTCGTCGGCGCGTCGAGCAAGCCGAACCGGGCGAGCCACTTCGTGCTCACCTACCTGCGCTCCAACAGCACCGACTACGAGGTCTGGCCGGTCACGCCGAACGACGACGAGATCCTCGGGCTGAAGACCTACCCGTCGCTGGCCGACCTGCCCGGCGAGCCCGACATCGTCGACGTCTTCCGCCGGCCCGACGACCTGCCCGAGGTCGCGGAGGAGGCGGTGGCGGCCGGCGCCGGCGCGCTGTGGATCCAGCTCGGGCTGCACAGCGACGAGGCGGTGCGGATCGCGCACGAGGCCGAGCTCGACGTCGTGACCAACCGCTGCGTGAAGATCGAGCACGCGCGCTTCCACGGCGGGCTGCACCTCGCCGGCTTCGACACGGGCGTGATCTCATCGAAGCGCACGCGCGGCTGACGGAGCTCGTCCTCGAGTCGGGCGCGCGGCTCGCGCCGGTCGAGGTCGCCTACGAGACCTACGGCGACCCGGGCGCGCCCGCCGTCTTCGTGTGCCACGCGCTGACCGGCGACGCGCAGGCGACGGTGTGGTGGGACCGGCTCGTCGGCCCCGGCAGGCCCGTCGACACCGACCGCTTCTTCGTCATCTGCCCGAACCTGCTCGGCGGCTGCCGCGGGACGACCGGGCCGTCGTCGATCGACCCGGCGACCGGCGAGCCCTACGGCCTGCGCTTCCCCCTCTTCAGCGTGCGCGACCTCGTGTCGGTCCACCGCGCGCTGCTCGCGCAGCTCGGCGTGGAGCGGCTCCACGCCGCGATCGGCGGCTCGCTGGGCGGGATGCAGGCGCTGCAGTGGGCGCTCGACCACCCCGCCGAGGTCGCGCGCGCGGTGCTGGTCTGCGCCAGCGCGCGGCTGAGCGCGCAGAACATCGCCCTTTCGAAGGCGGCGCGCGCGGCGATCCGCCGCGATGGCCACGAGGGCATGGCGTTCGCGCGCATGCTCGCCCACGTCACCTACCTGTCCGAGCTCGGGATGGAGCTGAAGTTCGGCCGCGCCCGCCGCGCGGAGGGGCCGATGACGATGGACTCCGACTTCGAGGTCGAGCACTACCTCGACCACCAGGCCGAGATCTTCCTCGCGCGCTTCGATCCCGGCACGTATCTCTACCTGTCGCGGGTCATGGACTACTTCGATCCCTTCGCCGAGCGGCCGGCCAAGCCGGACACCCGCTTCCTGGCGATCTCGTTCGACAGCGACTGGCGCTTCGGGACCCAGCACTCGCTGCACATCAAGGCGGAGCTCGAGGCGCTCGGCGCCGATGTTCGCCACGAGGAGATCGAGTCGCCCTGGGGGCACGACTCCTTCCTCATGGACGTACCCGGGTATCAGGAGGCCGTGGCCGCCTTCCTCGTAGAGTCGAGTGCGCGATGAGCGTGGTCGACGAGACCTACGAGCTGCTGACGCCGGAGACCGCGGCGCCTTACATCGACGCGCGGCCCGAGCTGGCGCGGCTCGTCGACACGAGCTCGCTCGACGTGCAGGAGATCGGCGACGGCAACCTCAACCTCGTGTTCGTCTGCCAGGACGCGAGCGGGCGCGGGGTCGTGCTCAAGCAGGCGCTGCCCTACGTGCGGCTGATCGGGCCCGAGTGGCCGTTCACGCCGCGGCGCGCCGTCGCCGAGGCGCGCTGCTACGAGACGCACGGCCGCTTCGCGCCCGAGTTCCTGCCCGACTTCTACGGCTTCG
The DNA here is from genome assembly GCA_963811595.1 of uncultured Solirubrobacteraceae bacterium. Taxonomy (GTDB): domain Bacteria; phylum Actinomycetota; class Thermoleophilia; order Solirubrobacterales; family Solirubrobacteraceae; genus DASQFQ01. The sequence goes on along the minus strand of CAWERW010000015.1, from coordinate 291,314 downwards.
ACGCCGAGCGCTACGTGCTCGCGGTCGAGGACCTCTCCGACCACCGCGTGTGGCGCACGGCGCTGATCGAGGGCGAGATCCACGACCGCGCCGCCGACAGCATGGGCCGCTACGTCGGCCGGCTCGCGTTCCACACCTCGCTGCTCGGGACGGAGGCGAAGGCGCAGAAGCTGCTCGCGGCCGAGGCGGTCTCGCCCGAGCTGTGCGAGATCACCGAGGACCTCGTGCTCACCGAGCCGTTCTCCGGCGCCGAGCGCAACTGGTTCCAGGAGGAGATCCGCGACGCCGCCGAGCGCCTCCAGCGGCCGGAGATCCGCCGCGCGGCGGCCGCGGCCAAGCACGCGTTCATGACGCGCGGGGAGGCGCTGATCCACGGCGACCTGCACACGGGGTCGGTGATGGTGCGCGACGACGGCTCGACGCGCGCGTTCGACGGCGAGTTCTGCTTCTACGGGCCGGTCGGCTTCGACCTCGGCCTGCTGTGGGCGAACTTCACCGTTGCGCTGGCGCGCGACCGGGTGCTGGGCCGCGAGAAGCACGGGAGCTGGGTGGCGGGCCAGTTCACCGCCGCCTGGGACGCCTTCGAGGCGGAGCTGCGCGCGCTGTGGCCGGAGCGGGTCGACGAGCGCGGCTTCCCCGACCCGTTCCTGGAGGACTGGATCGCGCGCATCCGCGCCGACGCCTGCGCGTTCGCGGCTGCCGAGGCGGCCCGGCGCGTGGTCGGGCTCGCGCACGTCGGCGACCTCGAGACGCTCGAGGACGACGCCAAGGCGGCGGCCTCGCGGATGGTGATCGCGGTGGTGGAGCGGCTCCTGCTCGAGCGCTTCGTGAGCGCCGAGGCGGTCGCCGCGATGGCGGTCGAGGAGACGGCATGATGGAGGATCTGCGCGCGGCGGTGGCCTGGCGCGGCGACGCGGTCGAGATCATCGACCAGACGAAGCTGCCCGCCGCGGAGGTGCTGCTGCGGCTCGAGACGCCCGAGGAGGTGGTCGACGCCATTCGCCGGCTCGCCGTCCGCGGCGCGCCGGCGATCGGGATCTGCGGTGCGTTCGGCGTGGTGCTCGCGGCCCGCCAGGACCGGCTGGAGGAGGGTGCGGCCGCGATCCGCGCCGCCCGTCCGACCGCCGTCAACCTCGCGTGGGCGGTCGACCGCGTGCTGACGGCGGGGCGGAGCGTCGCGGCGCTGGAGGCCGAGGCGGTGGCGATCCTCGAGGAGGACCACGAGGCGTGCCGCCTGATCGGCGAGCACGGCCGCGCCGAGCTCCCGCACGCGCGCACGCTGCTCACGCTCTGCAACACCGGCCGGCTCGCGACCGGGGGCTGGGGCACCGCGCTCGGCGTCGTGTACGCCAAGGCGGCGGCCGGCGATCCGGTCGAGGTGCTCGCGTGCGAGACGCGCCCTTTGCTGCAGGGCGCGCGCCTGACCGCCTGGGAGCTCCAGCAAGCCGGCATTCCGGTGACGGTGCTGACCGAGGGGGCCGCGGCTGCGCGGCTCGCACAGGGCGACGTCGACGCAGTGATCGTGGGCGCCGACCGCGTGACGGCCAACGGCGATACCGCGAACAAGATCGGCACCTACGCGCTCGCGATCGCCGCGCACCACCACGGCGTGCCGTTCTACGTCGCGGTCCCGCGCTCCACGCTCGACGCCGGGACGCCCGACGGCGCCGCCGTCGACATCGAGCAGCGCCAGGGCTCCGAGGTGCGGGCCGCGGCCGGGCTGCCCGACGACGTGGCGGTCTGGAACCCGGCCTTCGACGTGACGCCCGCCGCGCTCGTGACCGCGATCGTGTGCGACGCAGGCGTGCTGCGACCGCCGTTCGACGTGTCGATCGCCGACGCGCTGGCGGCGCCGACGGCCGCGTGAGGGCGGCGGTCTACCAGCGCGACGGCGAGGTCCGGCTCGAGGAGCAGGGCGTGCCCGAGCCCGGGCCGGGCGAGGTGCTCGTCGCGATGCGCGCCTGCGGCGTCTGCGGCTCGGACCTCATGCGCTGGTACGTGGACCCGCGCGCGCCGGTCGTGCTCGGGCACGAGCCGGTGGGTGTCGTGGTGGCGCGGGGCGAGGCCGTCGAAGCGCCGCTGCCCGAGGTCGGCGAGCGCGTGTGCGTCCACCATCACGTGCCGTGCGGCGAGTGCGAGGTCTGCCGGCGCGGGCACGAGACACTGTGCGACACGTTCCGGGCCACGCGCATCCACCCGGGCGGCTTCGCGGAGCGGATCCTCGTGCCGGCCGAGAACGCCGCGCGCGACCTGCTCGTCGTCCCCGACGGCGTGAGCGACGAGGCCGCGACGCTCGTCGAGCCGCTGGCGTGCTGCGTGCGCGGGCTGCGCCGCGCGCGGGTCGGCGCGGCCACGCGGCTGCTGGTGGTCGGCGGCGGCCAGATGGGGCTGATGTGCGCGCTCGGCGCGCTCCACGTCGGCGCGGCGGTCGCGGTCGCCGAGCCGATCGCGGAGCGGCGCGCGCTGGCGTCGTCGCTCGGGGCGGCCGGCGTCGAGGCGGAGGCGGAGCCGATCGAGGCGGCGCTCGGCGGCAAGCCCACCGTGGTCATGCTGTGCACGGGCGCGGAGCCGGCGTGGGAGCTGGCGCTGGCGGTGGCCGACCGCGGCGCGGTGGTGCAGTTGTTCGCGCCGTCGCAGCCGGGCGAGCGCCGCTCGTTCGACGCCTACGAGCTGTTCTTCCGCGAGCTCGAGGTCCAGGCCACCTACTCGGCCGGCCCGGCCGACACGCGCGCCGCACTCGGGCTGATCGCGGCCGGCGCGATCCCGGCGGACAAGCTCGTCACCCACCGCTTCCCGCTCGAGCGGACCGCCGAGGCGCTCGCGGCCGCGCGCAGCCGCGCGGGCGTCAAGGTGATCGTCACGAGCGAGGCATGAGGGCGGCCGTCCTCCACGCGCCGGGCGACCTGCGGGTCGAGGACGTCCCGGACCCGGAGGCGGGCCCAGGCGAGGTGGTGCTGGAGATCGGCGCGGCGCTGAGCTGCGCGACCGACGTCAAGTCCGTCGCGCGCGGCCACCCGTCGATCGCTTCCTACCCGTCGCGGCTCGGCCACGAGTTCGCCGGGACGGTCGACGGGGAGCGCGTGTTCTGCGGCAACTCGGCGCCGTGCGGGGTCTGCCGCGCCTGCGCGCGCGGGCGCGAGAGCCTGTGCGAGGACCTGCAGTACCTGCTCGGCGGGTTCGCCGAGCGCGTGCTGGTGCCGGAGCGGATCGTCGAGAAGAACCTGCACCCCGTGCCCGCCGGGCTCGACCTCCGCGTCGCGGCGCTGGCGGAGCCGCTCGGCTGCGTCGTGCACGCGCTGGACGTGGTCTCGGTGCCGGAGTCGGCGATCGTCCTCGGAGCAGGGTCGCTCGGCCTGATGCAGTGCGCGCTGCTCGCCTCCGCCGGCGCGCGGGTGGTCGTCCTCGACCCGCACCCCGAGCGGCTCGCCGCCGCCGAGCGCTTCGGCGCCGCCGAGACCATCGTCGCCGAGCGCGGCCCGGCCGACGTCGAGCGCGTGGATGCGGCCGATCTCGTCGTCGAGGCCGTCGGCCGCCCCGAGGCGTGGGAGCTCGCGGTCGCCATGGCCGCGCCCGGCGGCACCGTGAACCTGTTCGGCGGCTGCGCGCGCGACAGCACGTTCACCGTCCCGACCGCGCGCGTGCACTACGACGAGATCACGCTGACCGGCACCTACCACCACGCCCCGCGCTACCTGGCGGACGCGCTGGAGATCCTCGCCGCGGGGGAGTGGCCGTGGGCGGAGCTGCTCGGCCCCGAAATCTCGCTCGAGACCTGCCCGAGGCGCTCGCCGGGCGGCTGCACGCCCCGCCCCCGGCCAAATACACCGTTTTGCCGTAAAGCGTAAGGGGCGCGGGAGGCGGTATTGCCGGGCGCCTAGAAGATGAAGGGCGCGGTCTCGGGCTGCGCCTTCAGCGCGTCCCACTCCGCGTCGTCGAGCGGCTGCGGCCGGTCGCGCTCGGTGTCGACCGTGCACAGGAAGCCCCACGGCTCGTCGCCGGCGTTGATCCAGCGGTGCGCCGCCGAGGGCGGCACCTCGAGCAGCTCCATCGGCCCGAGCTCGACCACGCGGTCGCCGACCAGCACGCGCCCGCGCCCGCGCAGCGTCACCACGACGTGGACGTGCTCGTGCTTCTCCAGGCTCGAGTAGCCGCCGGGCTCGATCTCGAAGTAGCGCTGCTCGAAGCCGGCCTCGACGCTGCCGCCGGGCACGAGCGTGTGGCGCGTGAGCCCGCGCCAGCCCATGCCGCGGCGCTTGCCCTCGCTCTCCTTGTAGTCGCGCTGCTCGACGCCGTCCCAGCGGAACGTCTCGGGGTCGAAGGGAAGGTGCTTCATCTCCTCAACCACGGTACGACGGTCCGCAGGAAGCGGCTGCGGGCCGGCGCCGCGGTCAGCGGGTCGAGGTGCGAGTCGGTGCGCGAGGCGTCGACGAACTTCGCGCGCCGCGGCGGGATCCGCGACGACGCCAGCAGCCGCCGCGCGCCGCGCAGCACGCGCCCGTCGGTCAGGTCGGTCTGCAGCGCGTAGAGCGGCAGCCGGATCGTGCGCCGGTGGAACGGCCGCAGCCCGAGCAGCTTCGTGATCGCGTTGCGCCCGAGCGCGCTCGCGCCGTCGACGTCGAGCGACAGGCGGTTCGGGAAGTACCACTCGGTCGCGTCGACGGGTGAGCGGCCGAACACGCGCGCCAGGTTCTGGATCGGCGTCACCTCGCCGTCGACCCACGGCCGCGGGTCGCCGGTCGCGGCGAGCTCGCCCGCGCGCACGTGGATCAGCGACAGCGCGGACGGCGACGTCGAGTGGTCGAACGCGTAGCCGAGCCCGCCCTCGTTGGTGACCGGGAAGCCCGCCTTCAGCGACGCCGGGATGGCGGGGTAGTCGACGAACGTCGCCCGCTCGTCGGGCTTGACCCGCGCGTAGCTCGCCGCCACGCCGCCGAACACGCCCGACGCCCACGGCACGCCGATGCCCAGCAGGTCGAGGAACGGGTCGCCGGCGCGCAGCGCCGCGAGCCGCCGCCGCACACCCTCGAGCTGCGGCGAGGTGAACGTGCCGAGCAGCCCGCCGTCGATCAGCACGAGCCCGGAGAGGTCGCGGTGGCCGGGGCGGCCGCGGAAGTCCCACGCCGCGTAGGCGACCGCCATCGAGGCGCCGAGCGAGTGCCCGCCGAGGATCACCTCGCGGCCCCCGCGCCGCGCGCGCCGGACGACGCGCCGCAGGTCCTCGAGCGCGAGCCGCAGGCCCCACTCGCGCACGAACGGCACCGAGTCGCCGGAGACGGGGGTGAACCCTCCGCCGCCGAGGTAGTAGTTGAACGCCTGATCCGGATCGCCCGAGGCGAAGCCCTTGTGATCCTCGAACGCCTGCGAGCGCCGGTCATAGGCCCACACCTGCAGCCCCTTCACGCGCTTGACGAGCTCCGGCCCAACCAAAGAGAAGTCACCCGCACCGCCCTGGGTGCCGGGGACGAGGATCAGGACGCGCTTCGCCGAGCTGGGGCCGAAGCGCTCGTAGCTCACGCGGTCATAGCGCGCGGGGCCGGGCCCGGGGGCGCCGGGGACGGTGACGACGGGACCGGCAGAGGCGGCGGCGGGCAGCAGCGCCAGGCCGAGCGCCGCGAGGAGGACGGATCGCATCCGCGGCAGGCTACGTGCCGCGGCCCGGGATCGCCACACCCGACTCGTAGGCGAGCACCACGGCCTGCACGCGGTCGCGCAGCCCGAGCTTCATCAGCATGCGCGCGACGTGGGTCTTGACGGTCGTCTCGCTCACGATCAGCTCGGCGGCGATCTCGGCGTTCGAGAGCCCGCGGGCGACGCACCTGAACACCTCGAGCTCGCGCGCGGTCAGCTCGTCGAGGCCGGGCGGCGCCTCGGGGATCGCGGGCGCGACCTCGGCGAACTCCTCGATCAGCCGGCGCGTGATCGACGGCGCCAGCAGCGCCTCGCCGCCGGCCACCACGCGGATGCCCGCGGCCAGCTGCTCGGGCGGCACGTCCTTCAAGAGGAAGCCGCTGGCGCCCGCGCGCAGCGCCTCGTAGACGTACTCGTTGAGGTCGAAGGTGGTCAGCATGATCACCCGCACCGGCGGCTCGTCGCCCTCGGCCTGGGTGACGCGCCGCGTCGCCTCGATGCCGTCGAGCTCGGGCATGCGGATGTCCATCAGCACCACGTCGGGCTTCAGCCGCCGCGCCATGTCGACCGCCTGTAGGCCGTCATGCGCCTCGCCGACGACCTCGATGTCGTCCTCGGCGTCGAGGATCATCTTGAACCCGGCGCGGACCAGCGCCTGATCGTCGGCGATCATGATGCGGACGCTCATGCGCTTGCCTCCAGTTCGCTGCGGCCGGCGGCCGCGGTGAGCGCCGCCTCTTCCTCGTTCTGCACCGGCAGGTGCGCGCGCACCTCGAAGCCGCCTTCCGGGCGCGGCCCGGCATGCAGCTCGCCGCCGCACACGCGCACGCGCTCGCGCATGCCGCGCAGGCCCTGGCCGCTGCCCTGGACCGCGCCGGCGCGGCCGCTGCCGGCGTCGGCGATCGCGACGCGGAGGTCGCACTCGCCGTACTCGACGGTCACGGTCGCGCTGCCGCCGCCGTGCTTGAGCGAGTTCGTCAGCGCCTCCTGGACCACGCGGTAGGCGGCGAGGTCGACGCCCGGCGGCAGCTCGCGGCGCTCCCCGCTGACGGACAGCTCGACCGGCAGCCCGGCGCTGCGCGAGCGCTCGGCGAGCGCGTCGAGCTGGAGCAGCGTCGGCTGCGGCGTCAGCGCCGCGAGGTTCTCGCCCGCGTGCAGGACGCCGAGCAGGTGGCGCATCTCGCCGAGCGCCTCGCGCCCGGTGCGCTCGATCAGCGCGGCCGCCTCGACGGCGCGGGCGGGGTCGCGCGTGAGGATCCGGCGCGCCCCGCCGGCCTGGATGACCATCGTGGAGACGCTGTGGGCGACGACGTCGTGCATCTCGCGGGCGATCCGCCGGCGCTCCTCGGCGACCGCCGCGTGCGCCTCGGCCTCGCGCTGCTCGTGCAGCCGCAGCGTCGCCTCGTGCAGCTCGGCGGTCAGGCGGCTGCGGCTGCGCACCGCGCGGCCGGCGAGCCACAGCAGCGTGGCGAAGATCCCCGGGAAGAAGATGTCGCCCCACACGAACGAGTCGGAGTCGAGCGCGACCACGACGATCGTCGCGACGGCGAGCGCGAGCCCGGCGTAGGCGCGCCGGCCCTCCGTGTGGGCGCCGACCGCGTACGGGAACACCATCAGCCCGAGGAAGAGCGCCGACATCTCCGACGGCTGGGTGAGGAACGCCGCCATCACGAGCGCCACGCCCATCCAGATCCCGAGCCCGAGCAGCGCGCGCTGCCGGCGCACGAGCACTGCGATCGCGATGCACGACATCGCGAGCACGTTGAGCACCACCGGGCCCTGGACACTGTCCCTCGTGGCGGCCTCGATCGCGCCGCCGATGCCGAGCGCGAGCGCGAGCACCCAGTCGAAGACGCGCGGGTCGATGCGGCGCAGTCGTCTCATGCTGCCGTCTCCACCGCCGGCAGGGGAGCCTCGTCGCGCCCGACCGGCAGCCGCGCGCTCACGCGCCAGCCCGAGCCGCCCACCGGCCCGGCCTGGACCTGGCCGCCATACACCACCACGCGCTCGCGCAGCCCGAGCAGGCGGCGCCCGCTCGGCGCGCCGTCGTCGGCGATCTCGATGGTCAGGCCCGAGGCCTCGTAGCGCAGCGTCACGGAAGCGCGCCCGGCCTCGGCGTCGCGGGCACGGCTGAGCGCCTCCTGCACGAGCCGGTAGCCGGTCAGGTCGACGCCCGCCGACAGCAGCTTCGGCTCGCCCTCGACGCGCAGCTCGACCGGGAGCCCGGCCGCGAGCGAGCGGCGCACGAGCGAGCCCACGTGGGCGAGGCCCGGCTGCGGCGAGAGCGCGATGTCCTCGTCCTCGCGGCGCAGCACGCCGAGCAGGCGGCGCAGCTCCGTGAGGGCCTCGCGCCCGGTCGCCTCGACGGTCGCGAACGCGGTCTCGGCGTGCGCCGGGTCGCGCTCGGCCATCCGCCGCGCGGCCGCCGCCTGCACGGTCATCGCGCTCAGCGCGTGGGCGACCACGTCGTGCAGCTCGCCCGCGATCCGCGTCCGCTCCTCGAGCGCCGCGCTCTCCGCGGCCCCGTCGTGGCTCTCGGCGAGCTGCTGCGCCTTCTCGCGCAACGCGTGGTTGAGCCGCGCGCGGTTGCGCATCACGGTCGCGAACAGCATCGGCGCGGCGACCCCGAGCGCGATCGAGTTCACGAACGCGGTGACGTCGTTGGTGTAGTCGTCGGTGCCGGTGCTGAGCCCGTTCAGCGCCGCGGCGACGAGCGCGCCGAACCACAGGTGGCGGCCCTCGGTGCAGGCGCCGACCGTGTAGGACGCGAGCAGCATCCAGAAGAACGGGCCCGCCGTGTTGGAGTCATACGCGGTGCCGCCGATCTGGAGCACGACGATGAAGCCGCTGAGGACGATCGCCATCGCGGTCACGGGCACGCGCCGGCGCACGGCCAGCCCGCCCGCCATGACGGTGAGCGTCAGGGCGATCAGCACGGCGTCGACGCCCGTGACCGGCGTGAAGACGAACAGCTCGAACAGCGCCTCGGCGAGCAGCAGGGCGGCGAGCACGGCGTCGAAGCGGGCGGGTGGGAGCGCGCGCACGCGCGTGACCAGGGCACGGAGGGGCTGCATCCAGCGCAAACCTAACGCGCGCGCGGGGACGCTTCGTCGTCCGGTCTGACGATCCGCGGGTCATCCCTGAGGAGGACGCGGTGTCGTCCAGGCGCCCGCACAGGATCGTCATGCAGGCCGACGACACGGAGGCCGCGCGCCGGGAGAGTTGTCGCACCATGAAGACCTGGACCGCGACCACCACCGTCGACGCCGCCCCCGAGGCCGTCCTCGACATCCTCACGGACCCTGACGCGATCGCCCGCTGGGCGCCGCTGCCGTTCGACGTCGACGACCTCGACACGCCGCGCCTGATGGCGGGGACGACCGCCCGCGTGTCGGGCCGCCTCGCCGGCCGCCGCGTCGGCTTCGTCGTCGAGGTCCACGAGGTGCAGCGCCGCCGGCTGTCGCTCGCCGCCGACGGCCCTGTCGGCCTCGACGTCAACTACGAGCTTGCCGCCACCAAGGGTGGCTCGGAGGTCCACGCCTCCGTGTCCGTCCGCTCCGGCCAGGGCATCACCGGCCGCCTCCTCGCGGAGGCGACCAACGCCCTGCTGTCCGCGGGCGCCCTGACCCACGCCATCTCGCGCCTCGCGGCCGAGGCGGCCTGCCCCGCCTGATCTCCCCCTCGAAAGGACCGCATGCTGACCCACACCTCCACGGCCGCGCGCCCGGCCCTCGACATCGCCGTCTCGGCCACGCGCGTGGCGCGCCACTACGGCGACGGCGAGTCGGCCGTCCGCGCGCTGCGCGGCGTGACGCTCGAGGTCCCGACCGGCCAGTTCACGGCGGTCATGGGCCCGTCCGGCTCCGGCAAGTCCACCCTCATGCACCTGCTCGCCGGGCTCGACCGCCCGACGAACGGCCGCGTGAAGATCGGTGGTGTCGACATCACCGAGCTGCCGGACAAGCAGCTCACCAAGCTGCGCCGGCAGCACATCGGCTTCGTGTTCCAGTCGTTCAACCTGCTGCCGATGCTGACGGCGGAGGAGAACATCCTCCTGCCGCTCTCGATCGCCGGGCGCAAGCCCGACAAGGCCGCCGTCGAGTCGCTGATCGCCCGCGTCGGCCTCGGCGAGCGCCTGCGCCATCGCCCGTCGCAGCTCTCGGGCGGGCAGCAGCAGCGCGTCGCGATCGCCCGCGCGCTGGCCTCGCAGCCGACGGTGCTGTTCGCCGACGAGCCGACCGGCAACCTCGACTCGACGTCGGGCACCGAGGTGCTCGCGCTGCTGCGCGAGGCCGTCGAGCTCGACCGGCAGACGACGGTGATGGTCACGCACGACCCGCGCGCGGCGGCGTCCGCCGACCGCGTGCTGTTCCTGGCCGACGGCCGGATCGTCAACGACCTCGAGACGCCCGACGAGGAGCAGATCCTCGCCGCGATGAAGGAGGCGACCCAGCGATGACCCGCGTCGCCCTCAAGGGTCTGGCGAGCCGGCCCGTGCGCACCCTGCTGACGATGCTGGCCATCGTGCTCGGCGTCGGCATGGTGAGCGCGGCCTTCACGCTGACCGACACGATGCGCGGCGCCGCCGACTCGCTGTCGTCCGCCGCCTACGACGGCACGGACGCGGTCGTCACGTCGCGCACCGCGTTCAAGGTCGACTCGTCCGACGACTGGACGGTGCAGCGGCCGACCGTGGCCGCCTCGCTCGTCGACGACGTGCGCGCGGTGCCGCAGGTCGCCACCGCGGTCGGGGACATCTCCGACCAGGCGCAGATCGTCGGCCGCGACGGCAAGCCGTCCGGCGACGGCCCGTACTTCGGCACGGGCTTCGACTCGAAGGTCGCCGGCGCCGAGAAGCTGACCGCGTTCCGCCTCCAGGACGGCCGCTGGGCCGTCGGGCCGGGCGAGGTCGTCATCGACGCCACGACGGCCGAGAAGCAGCGCTACGGCATCGGCGACCGCGTGCGGATCTCCACGCGCGGCGAGGCCGGCAGCTTCGCCGTGGTGGGCATCGCCCGCTTCGGGACGGTGAAGTCGCTCGGCACCGCCTCGGCGGCGGTGTTCGACCTCGAGACCGCGCAGCAGCTGTTCGACAAGCAGGGCCGCTACGACTCCGTGCTGGTGGCCGGCAAGCCCGGCACGCCGGCGGCGGACGTCCGCGCGGCGATCGGCGAGCGGCTCGGCCGCGGCGCCGAGGTCCAGACGGCCGCGGCCCACGACCGCTTCACGCTCGACGGCCTGAAGGGCTTCATCGGCATCATCAAGACCGTCCTGCTCGTGTTCGGCGGCGTGGCGATCCTCGTCGGCGCGTTCACGATCTTCAACACGCTCTCGATCACCGTCGCCCAGCGCACGCGCGAGTTCGCGATGCTGCGGATGGTCGGCGCCGCGCGCCGCCAGGTGCTCGGCTCGGTGCTGCTCGAGGCGCTCGCGCTCGGGCTCGGCGCGTCGATCGTCGGCATCGCGGCGGGCTTCGGCATCGCCGCGGGGCTGAACGCGGTGTTCGGCGCGATGGACCTCTCGCTGCCCGAGTCGGGCACGGTGTTCGAGGCGCGGACCGCGATCGTGGCCCTGCTGGTGGGCACGCTCGTGACGCTGGTGGCGGGCTTCCGGCCGGCGCGGCGGGCGACGAAGATCGCTCCCGTCGCCGCGCTGCGCGACAGCGACCCGGCGAGCCGCAGGCTGCGGCTGCCGTCGCGGATCGTGCGTGGGGCGGCCGGGCTCGTGGGCGCTCCCGCGGCCGCCGTCGGCGGCTCCGCGGGGCGGCTCGCGCGCCGCAACGCGATGCGCCATCCCGGCCGCACGGCCGTCACGGCGAGCGCGCTGATGATCGGCGTGATGCTCGTGACCGCGGTGACCGTGGTCGCCAACGGCCTGCGTGAGGAGACGAAGGGCACGCTCGGCGACCGCGTCGCCGCCTCGCACGTCATCACCGCGCAGGACGGCTGGTCGCCGATGGACCCGGAGATCGCGCGGGTTGCCTCGTCGGTCCCGGGTGTCTCCGCGGTCGGGGTGCTGCGCCAGGACGGCGGCCTCGTGGCCGGTGACAAGGAGATCGTGAACGCCGTGCAGGGCGCGCAACTGCGCTTTGAGTGGAAGTCCGGTTCGGACGCGGTGCTCTCGTCGCTCGGCACGGAGGGCGCGGTCGTCGACGACGGCTGGGCTACGGAGCACGGGTTGGCGGTCGGCGACTCGTTCACGCTCACGTCGGCGAAGGGCGTGAAGCTCCCGCTGACGGTGCGCGGCGTCGAGGAGTCGCCGGTCCTGGACTCGCTCGGCCTCGGCCCGATCACGGTGTCGATGGCCGCGTTCGAGCGCGCGTTCGAGACCGAGCGCGACCGGCTCGCGTTCGTCACGACGTCCGACGCCGGCGCGCTCGAGAAGGCGCTCGGCGGCTTCCCGGACGCGCACGTCCTGACCAAGGACGGCTTCATCGCCGACATGACGGCCGACATCGACTCGCTGCTCGCCATCTTCATGGTGCTGCTGGCCCTGGCGGTCATCGTGTCCCTGTTCGGGATCGTCAACACGCTCGTGCTCTCGACGTTCGAGCGCACCCGCGAGCTGGGCATGCTGCGCGCGGTCGGCATGACGCGCCGCCAGGTCCGGCGGATGATCCGCCACGAGTCGATCATCACGGCGCTGCTGGGCGCCGCGATGGGCATCGCGCTCGGGCTCGTGGCCGCCGCGGTGCTGGCGTCCGTGTTCGCGGAGGAGGGCCTGACGTTCGCGGTCCCTGTTGGCTCGCTGGCCGCGTTCGTCGTCGTCGCGATCGCCGCCGGCGTGCTCGCCGCCATCCTGCCCGCGCGCCGCGCGGCGCGGATGGACGTGCTCACCGCGCTCGCCTACGAGTAGCGGGAACCTGCCCGCGGGGTCGGAGTCAACTCCGACCCCGCTGGTAGGATTAGGACCTCGATGATCTTCACCACCAAGGCGGAGTACGGGGTCCGGCTGCTCATCCAGCTGGGCCTGCGCGCGGAGTCCGGACCGGTGTCGCTCAAGGCGGTCGCGGCGGCCGAGAACCTGCCGCTGGCGTACCTCGAGCGGATCGCGGCGCTGCTGAAGAAGGCCTCGCTGGTCGAGGCGACGCGCGGCGCCCACGGCGGCTACGTGCTCGCCCGTCCCGCCGAGGAGATCACGATGGACGCGGTGGTGCTCGCGCTCGAAGGCGCGATCGCTCCGATGGAGTGCTTCGTCCAGGACAAGGACGACACCCGCGTGCTGTGCTCGCACGGCACCGACGAGAGCCACTGCGCCACCAAGCTGATGTGGACGCGCGTGCAGATGGGCGTCATCAAGTCCCTGCAGCGCACCACGCTGGGCGAGCTCGTCGAGTTCGCCCAGTCCGACAAAGACCTTTCGCTCACTTAGGAGACCATGGCTGACCTCGAGATCCGCAACCTGCACGTCAGCGCAGGGGAGAAGTCCATCCTGCGCGGCGTGGACCTGCACGTCCGCTCAGGCGAGTTCCACGCGCTGATGGGCCCGAACGGGTCCGGCAAGTCGACCCTGGCCAACGCGATCATGGGCCACCCGAACCTCGAGGTCACGGAGGGCCAGATCCTCTTCGACGGCGAGGACATCACGGAGGCCGATCCCGACGCGCGGGCGGTCGCCGGCCTGTTCATGGCGTTCCAGTACCCCGTCGCCATCCCGGGCGTGACGACCACGAAGTACCTGCGCATGGTGATCAACGCGCACCGCGAGGCGCGCGGCGAGCAGCCGATCCCGCTGAAGGAGTTCCGCCAGACGGTCGAGGCCGCGATGGAGCTCACGCACGTGCCGAAGGAGTTCTCGTCGCGCTACATCAACGACGGCTTCTCGGGCGGCGAGAAGAAGCGCATGGAGATCCTCCAGATGGCGCTCCAGAAGCCCAAGCTCGCGGTGCTGGACGAGACCGACTCGGGCCTCGACATCGACGCGCTGAACACCGTCGCCAACGGGGTCAACACGATCTCGAAGGACTCGGACATGGGCGTGCTGATCATCACCCACTACCAGCGCATCCTGCACATGGTGATCCCGCAGTTCGTGCACATCATGTTCGACGGCCGGATCGTCAAGGAGGGCGGGCCCGAGCTCGTCGAGCAGCTCGAGAAGCGCGGCTACGGCTGGATCAAGGACGAGGTCGCCGCCGCCGCATGAGCCTGACGGTCCCCGCCTCCGGCGAGTTCCCCGTGCTCGAGCGCGAGGGGATCGCCTATCTCGACTCCGCGGCGACGTCACAGACGCCGCGGAGCGTGATCGAGGCGATGGACCGCTACTACCTCGAGGCGCGGGCGACGGTGCACCGCTCGACCTACGCGCTCGCCGCCGAGGCGACGGAGATGTTCGAGGGCGCGCGCGGCCGGATCGCCGCGTTCGCCGGCTCGACGCCCGGCGAGACCGTGTTCACCCGCAACGCGACCGAGGCGATCAACCTCGTCGCGTGGTCGTGGGGCCGCGCCAACGTGAACGAAGGCGACGTGATCGCCCTCACCGAGATGGAGCACCACTCCAACATCGTGCCCTGGCAGATGCTGGCCCAGGACCGCGGCGCGCGGCTCGAGTACGTCGGCATCACGGACGACGGCCGGCTCGACCTCGACTCCCTCGATGAGGTGTTGTCGTTGGACCCGAAGGTCCTCGCGGTCGCCCACGTGTCCAACGTGCTCTCGACCATCAACCCGATCGAGGAGATCGCGCTGCGGGCACATCGAGCCGGCGCGATCCTGGTGGTCGACGGCGCGCAGGCGGTGCCGCACCTGCCGGTCGACGTTGGCGCCCTGGGCGCCGACTTCTACGCCTGGACCGGGCACAAGGCCTACGGCCCGACCGGCATCGGCGTGCTCCACGGGCGCATGGAGCTGCTCGAGGCGATGCCGCCCTGGCTCGGCGGCGGGCACATGATCAAGCGCGTGGGCCGCGACGAGTCGACGTACATGGAGCCGCCCGCGCGCTTCGAGGCCGGCACCTCCGCCGTCGCCGAGGCCATCGGCCTGGGCGCCGCGGTCGACTTCCTGTCCGAGATCGGGATGGACGCCGTGCGCGAGCACGGCCGGGAGATCGCCGCCTACGCGCTCGAGCGCTTCGGCGAGCTCGATGACGTCACCGTCTACGGACCCGCCGACGTCGACGTCCGCGGGGGCGCCCTGGCGTTCAACCTCGACGGCGCGCACCCGCACGACGTGTCCGAGATCATCGGCCGCGAGGGCGTCTGCATCCGCGCCGGCCACCACTGCGCGCAGCCGCTGATGCGCCGCCTCGGCGTCGCCGCGACGTCGCGCGCGAGCTTCGCCGTCCACACGACGCGCGACGACGTCGACCGCCTGGTCGACGCCTTCGGCTCGGTTCGTAGTGTGTTCGGCTGATGGACGAGCTCTACCGGGAGAACATCCTCGATCACTACAAGCAGCCGCATAACTGGGGCGAGCTGCCCGACGCCGACCTCGAGTTCGAGGACTTCAACCCGCTGTGCGGCGACGAGCTGAAGGTGCAGATCAAGGTCGACGGCGACAACAAGGTCGAGGAGCTGCGCTTCTCCGGCCACGGCTGCGCGATCTCCCAGGCGAGCGCGTCGATGGCCTCCGACGAGGTGATCGGGATGCCGGTCGAGGAGCTCGTGCGGCTCGACAGGACCTTCATCCTCGACCTGCTCGGGATCGACATCTCCGCCACGCGCATGAAGTGCGCACTGCTCTCGCTGAAGGTGCTCAAGAGCGCCGGCCTCGGCCAGTCCGCGGCATGGGAGTCGGATACGCCGCCCAGCGCCGCGGAGTCCGGCGCCTGAGCCAGTACGAGCTTCTCCGCTTCCGCACGCGCGACGGCGGCGAGACAACCGTCTACCTCATCCGCCACCCGCTCGTGCGTGCACATCTCCGACCGTGTCCGGCTCGCCCGGCTGCTGATCTCCTTCGGCGCCCGCGAGGCGATCAACCTCGACGGCGGCGGATCGGCGACGCTCGTGCACCGCGGCCACCTGCTCAACCGGCCGTACTCGAACCACGACCAGCCGGCGCCCGAGTCGCGGCCGGTGGTCACGGCGCTCCTGTTCGAACCGGCGTAGACCGGGTATGTGCTCAATGTCACAACGGTTCTCGGTTGCGCGGGAAGCGCGGCTTCACCATGATCCGACGCCCGATGCGCCGATAGTCGGCGTGTCAAAGCACTGCAAGGAGGCTGGGCTTGGCCGGCGAGGCCGCCGAGGGCGACAAGGGCTCGACCGTCGCGAGGATCGCTGCCGCTGCGGCGCTCGTCCTCGCGATCGTGCTCGCCGCGTTCCTGCTCGTCGGCGGCAGCCCCTCGTATGAAGTCACCGCGCGCTTCCTGAGCGCCGGGCAGCTCGTCAAGGGCAACCTCGTCCAGGCCGTCGGGCCAGCCGGTCGGCACGGTCAAGTCGATCGAGCTCGCCGACGACGGCCACGCCGAGGTCGTGCTCGAGATCGACGGCGAGGTCGCGCCGCTGCGGCGCGGCACGCAGGCGAACGATCCGCATGGCCTCGCTGTCCGGCGTCGCCAACCGCTACGTCGACCTCGATGATGCCGCCCGGCGAGGAGCAGAAGGAGATCCCCGACGGCGGCGTGATCCCGGTCGAGGACACGACGACGGCGGTCGACCTCGACCAGCTCTTCTCGCTGTTCGACGAGCGCACGAAGAAGGGCCTGCGCAACGTCGTCCGCGGCTTCGGCGACTCCTACGAGGGCCGCGTCAAGGAGGCCAACGCCGGCTGGGAGTACCTCAACCCGTCGCTCGTCGCGCTCGCAGCCGGCTGTTCGAGGAGCTGACCTACGACGAGCGCAGCGCTGCAGCGCTTCCTCGTCTCCAACTCGAAGCTGGTCACCGACCTCGCCGACGCGCGACGACGACCTGGCGCTGCTCGTCGACCGGCTCGCCGTGACGCTCGGCGCGATCGCGGAGGAGCGGACCTCGCTGACGCGCGCGATCGCCGAGCTCGCCGCCGTTCATGCGCCGCGCCAACACGACGTTCGTGAACCTGCGCGCGACGCTCGACGACCTCGACCCGCTGGTCGAGGAGTCGACGCCCGGTCACGCCCAAGCTGCGCGCCGTGCTCGCCGAGCTGCGCCCGTTCGCCCGCGACGCGACGACCGACGTTCCGCGACCTCTCGATGCTCGTCAAGACGAAGGGCGAGGCGCAACGACCTGATCGACCTCGCGCACTCGACGCTGCCGTTCCGCGACGTCACGACCCGGCCCGGCACCTACAACGGCAAGCAGCGCGACGGCTCGTTCGCCGCCGCCGCGCCGCTCGCTGAGCGCGCAGACGCCGCAGTTCGCCTTCCAGCGGCCCTACGCGGTCGACCTCACCGGCTGGTTCGACGACTTCTGCCACTCCGGCATCTACGACGCCAACGGCTCCGCCAGCCGCGTGTCCACCACGTGTCAGCGCGTTCGCGTTCCTCGACGGCACGCTCAGCCGGTGCCCGAGGACATGCGCGCGCAAGGTGTTCAGCGAGGTCGCCGCGCTCGGCCAGCGCAACCGCTGCCCGGGCTCGACCGAGCGCCCCGCGCGCCGACGGCTCGAACCCGTTCCGGCCGAGCGGCGACTTCAACTGCGACCCGACCCAGATCCCGCCCGGCCCGTGATCGCGCGTTCTCATCGTCTTCCTCCTGCTCTCCGCCGCCGGCGCCGCGGCGTTCGCCTCGATGGGCGCGGGGGACGACGGCGGCAAGCGCTACCGCGTCGAGCTCGACAACGCGTTCGGGCTCGATCGAGGGCGCCGACGTCAAGGTCGCCGGCGTGCGCGCCGGCAAGATCAAGGCGCTTCGCGATCGACCGGCGCAGCTACCGCGCGCTCGTCGACATCGAGATCGACCAGGGCGGGCTTCGGCGACCTGCGCAGCGACGTCTTCTGCGAGTCGCGCCCGCAGTCGCTGATCGGCGAGTACTTCCTCGACTGCAAGCCCGGGACGAGCGAGCGCAAGCTCGAGCACGGGCGCGCGCATCCCGGTCGAGCCAGACCGGCTCGACGGTCCCCGTCGACCTCGTCAACAACATCATGCGCCGGCCCTACCGCGAGCGCTTCTCGATCATCGTCGGCGAGCTCGGCGCGGCGCTCGCCGCCCGCGGCGACCGACCTCAACGAGACGATCCGCCGCGCCAACCCGGCGCTGCGCGAGACCGACAAGGTGCTCGCCGAGCTGGCCGACGCAGCGGCGGATCGATCCGCGACCTGACCGACGAACGCCGAGCGCGTGGTCACGCGGCTGGCCGACAACCGCACCGAGGTCACGCGCTTCGTCCGCGAGGCGCGCGACACCGCCGCGCGTCGAGCGCGGAGCGGCGCGAGGACATCCGCGCGCAGTTCCAGCGCTTCCCGACCTTCCTGCGCGAGCTGCGCCCGACGATGGCGCGCCTCGGCGAGGCCGCCGACGCGCAGACGCCGGCGCTGCGGACGCTGTCGGCGCAGGCGCCGCCGGCTGACCCGCTTCTTCGACACGCTCGGGCCGTTCAGCGAGGCGTCGCGGCCCGCGTTCCGCACGCTCGCCGCGGCCGCCCGCGCCGGCCGCGCGACCGTCCGCGCCGGCGCGGCCGCAGATCCGCCGAGCTCGCGCGAGTTCGCCGAGCCGCTGCCCGAGCTCGCCGACGAACCTCGCGATCACGCTCGAGCACCTCGACGACCGCAAGTTCGCGGTCGAGAAGGACCCGCGCTCGCCCGGCGGGCAGGGCTTCACCGGCTTCGAGGCGATCCTCGCAGTACATCTTCCGCCAGTCGCAGGCGACGAACCTCTTCGACGACAACTCGTACCTGCTCAAGGTCTCGGCGTTCCTCGACGACAAGTGCGCGCAGTACGCGGACGCCGAGCAGGCCAAGGATCGCGAGCTCGACCGCTGCCTCGCCGCGCTCGGTCCGGGCCGGCCCGGGATCGACGAGCAGGACGCGGCGAGCTCGCGGAAGTCCTCGCGCTCGACGAAGAAGACGAAGAAGCGCTCGGCGAAGCAGGAGCGGTCGGCCAAGCAGGAGCGCGCGCGGCGCCCCGGGGCGGCCGCGCCGCGCCAGGGCGCGGATCCGGCGCTCCCCGCGCCGGCGGTGCCGAACGTCACGCTTCCCTCGCCGACCGCGCCGAACGTCACGGTTCCCGGGACCCCCGTGGCGCCGCTGGACATCAGCCCGGCCCTCGACTACCTCCTCGCGCCATGAGCCGCAAGCGCACCGGCTCCAGCGTGTTCGCCAACCCGGTGCTCGTGGGCGCCGTGACCCTGCTCGTCGTCAACGTCGCGGTCTTCCTCTCCTACAACGCCAACCAGGGGCTGCCGTTCGTACCGACGAAGCAGCTCAAGGTCGAGCTCGAGAACGGCGCCAACCTGCTGCCCGGCAACGAGATCCGCGAGGGCGGCTTCCGCATCGGCGTCGTCGACGACATGAAGGCGCGGCCGCTGCCCGGCGGCAAGGTCGGCGCGATCGCGACGCTCAAGATCGACCAGAAGCAGCTCGGAGATCCCGGTCGACTCGCGCGTCGTCGATCCGGCCGCGCTCGGTGCTCGGCCTCAAGTACGTCGAGCTCACGCGCGGGCGCTCGAAGGAGCTGTTCGAGGACGGCGACACGATGCGCGTCGACCAGACGCGCTTCCCGGTCGAGCTCGACGAGTTCTACGGACATCTTCGACGAGCCGACGCGCGCGGGCGCGCGGCGCAACCTGCAGCGGCTTCGGCGACGCGTTCGCGATGCGCGGCGGGAGCCTGAACCGCACGATCGCCGAGGCGCCGCGCTTCCTCGAGCACCTCGAGCCGGTGATGAGCACGCTGGCGGAGCGCGAGACGCGGCTCGGCCGCTTCTTCAGCGAGCTCGACGACTTCACCCGCACGGTCGCGCCCGGTGGCCGGCCGCTACGCCCACTGTTCACCGCCGGGGCGGACACGTTCGAGGCGTGGTCGCGCGACCCCGAGGCGCTGAAGGCGACGATCACGAAGTCCGCGCCGACGATGGACGACGGCATCCAGCTCGTTCCGCGTGCAGCGCCCGTTCCTCGCCGCGCTGCGCGACTTCTCGATCGCGCTCGACGACGCGCGCCCAGGAGCTGCCGCGCACGCTGCCGCGGATCATGCCGGCGCTGCGGACGGGCATCCCGGTGCTCAAGCGCTCGCCGGAGATCAACGAGGAGCTGCGCAGAACGTCCTCGTCTCGCTGCGACGAGCTGATGGAGGCGCCCGGCACCGGCACGGCGCTGCGCGGGCTGACGACACGACGGTACGACGCTCAACCCGACCGTGCGCTTCGTCGGCCCCTACATCACGGTCTGCAACTACTTCAACTACTCGTGGACGCACGTCGCCGAGCACCTGACGGAGCCCGACCCGACCGGCGGCTCGCAGCGCACGCTGCTCAACCAGGCCGGCCGCCAGGACAACTCCGTCACCTCGCTCGGCGCCGCCGAGCCCGCCAACGGCGAGAACGTGCGCTCCGGCACGCCGCAGTTCCTGCACTCCAACAACTACTCGGCGGCCGTCGACAACGAGGGCAACGCGGACTGCGAGTCGGGCCAGCGCGGCTACGTCGAGCGCCAGAACGTCTACGGCGACAAGCGCTTCAAGACCGTCGTCGACCCGCACACTCCCGGGCAACCAGGGCACCACGTTCACGGGCCGCGAGCGGGTCCCCGAAGGCCAGACCTACACGCGTCAGCCCGACGCGCCCGAGGTCCCCAAGATCCCGCCGGAGCTCGACCCGTGAGCCGCCTCTCGCCCTTCGCCGCCGGGCTCCTCGCGCTCATCGTGATCGCGGTCGGCACCTACTTCGGCTTCACGAAGTCCAACCCGTTCGCGGACCGCTTCGAGTTCACTGCGGCGTTCCGCTCCGCCAACGACCTCAAGGTCAAGTCGCCGGTGCGCGTCGCGGGCGTGCAAGTCGGCAAGGTCACGAAGATCGAGCCGGTCAAGGCGGGCGGGCCCGACGGCGAGGGCGCGATCGTGACGATGGAGATCGACGACAAGGGCCTGCCGCTGCACGAGGACGCGCGACTGAAGATCCGGCCGCGGATCTTCCTGGAGGGCAACTGGTTCGTCGAGGTGCAGGCCGGGCTCGCCGTCGTCGCCGGAGCTGAAGGAGGGCGACGCGGATCCCCGTGCAGCAGACCGCCGCGCCGGTGCAGTTCGGCGAGCTGCTGAGCTCGCTGCAGTCCGACACGCGCCAGGACCTCCAGCGTCGTGCTCGACGAGTACGGCCGCGCGCTCGCGCGACGGCGGCGCCAAGGGCTACAACCGCTCGATCCCGTACTGGGAGCCGGCGTTCCGCGACTCCGCGATCGTCAACGAGGCGACGCTCGGGCAGCGAGGAGCACGACCTGTCCGGCTACATCGCCGGCGCCGACAAGTTCGCGCGCGGCCTCGACCGCTCGCCGCAGCAGCTGCAGGCGCTCGTGACCGACCTCGCGCGCACGGCGGAGGCGTTCGCGTCTGAGGAGTCGCAACCTCACCGCCGCGATCGCCGAGCTGCCGCGCACGCTGATCGCCGGACGCAGCGCGCTCGGCGACCTCAACGCCGCGTTCCCGCCGTTCCGGCGCCTGATCGCCGACCTGCGGCCGG
The DNA here is from genome assembly GCA_963811595.1 of uncultured Solirubrobacteraceae bacterium. Lineage (GTDB taxonomy): Bacteria > Actinomycetota > Thermoleophilia > Solirubrobacterales > Solirubrobacteraceae > DASQFQ01. The sequence goes on along the minus strand of CAWERW010000015.1, from coordinate 270,162 downwards.
CGGTGCGCTCGTCGGGCCCGGCGCTCGACGCGACGCTGCCGGCTGGTCAAGCAGCTGCGCGGGCTCGTCTCGCCGGCCGAGCTGCGCGGGCTCGTGCGCGACCTGCGCACGACGGTGCCCGCACCTCGCCGAGCTCAACGTCGAGGGCGTCGCGCTGCAGAAGGAGCTGCGGCTGCTCTCGCTCGTGCTCCAACGAGGTCGTCGTCCCGTGGCGCAACGACAAGATCGAGGACCCGAACTTCCCCGCCACCGGCCCGGTCTTCCAGGAGCAGGTCAAGTGGCTGCCCGGGCATCGCGGCCGAGTCGCGCACTTCGACGCCAACGGCCAGTACGTGCGCTCGCTCGCCAACGGCGCCTCAACTACGCGTACGCCACCTCGGCGCCGGGCGCTTCTTCGTCACCGGGCTGCCGCTGCAGGGCGTCAACCCGCCGAAGGCCCCGGGGCAGCCGCCGCTGCAGCGGTGACGTGCCGTGCGAGACGCAGGCGCCGCCGGACCTGCGCACGAACGTCCAGGCCGCGCCGAAGGCGACCGAGGTCGACTACGCGCTGCCGGCCGTGCAAGAGGCGATCGCGGCGGCGCAGGAGCGCGCGACGGAGTGGCTGGACGAGGAGCTCGACGAGGTCGGCGTCGAGATCCCGATCGGCGACACGCCGCTCGAGCCCTCGCAGCTCCCCCTGCTCCAGAAGGCGCGGCCGTGAAGCGCGCCATCCGCGAGCACCGCGTCGACTTCGCTCGCCATCCTCGGCCTGCTGGCCGATCGCCGCGGCGTGCTCGGTCTACATCCTCAACGAGCAGCGGCTGCGCTTCCCGATCATCGAGGAGCAGCCGTTCCGCCTCCAGGGCGAGTTCTCGACCGGGCAGGCCGTGACGCCGGGCCAGGGCCAGACCGTGCGCGTCTCGGGCGTGCGCGTCGGCGACATCTCCAAGGTCAAGCTCGAGGACGGCCGGGCGATCATCACGATGGACCTCGACGCGAAGTACGAGGGCCTCGTGCGAGAGAACTGGACCGGGCTGCTGCGGCCCGAAGACGGGGCTCAAGGACATGTTCATCGAGCTGACGCCGGGCCGCGGCTCGGCGCCGCGCGCGCGAAGGCGGGCTGGCGGATGCCGATCGCCTCGACGCTGCCCGACGTCAACCCCGACGAGTTCCTCGTCCGCGCTCGACGCCGACACGCGCGACTACCTCAAGCTGCTGCTGTCAACGGCGCGCGCGGCGGGCTGGAGGGGCGCGCCGACGACCTCAACGCGGTGCTCAAGCGCTTCGAGCCGACCTACCGCGACATCGCGAAGGTGTCGGGCGAGGTCGCCGGCCGCCGCAAGGACCTCCGGCGCCTGATCAACTCGCTCGACCGACCTCAACACGGAGCTGGGGCGCAAGGACGACGAGCTGGCCCAGCTCGTGGACGCGTCGGCCGGCGTGTTCGCGGCAGTTCGCCGCCGAGCGCGTCAACGTCGCCGCGACCGTGCGCGAGCTGCCGAGCGCGCTCGCGCAGACGACGGAGACGCTCGGCAAGGTCGAGACGTTCGCGGAGGTGCTCGCGCCGGCGTCCGAGCGCCTGCGGCCGGCCGTGCGCGCGCTCGACCGCGCCAACGCGGCGACGCCAGCCGTTCGCGCGCGAGGTCGAGCCGCTGCTGCGGCGACGACATCCGGCCGTTCGTGCGCGAGCTGCGGCCGCTGGTGCGCGAGCTCGACCCGGCGGCCGCACGACCTCGCGAGGCCGACCCGACGCTCAAGCGCACCGTGCACCAGCTCAACCGGCTGTTCAACCTGCTCGGCGTTCAACCCGGGCGGCCGCGAGGGGCCGGACACGAAGGACCGCGAGGAGGGCTACCTGTTCCACCTGGCCTGGCTCTCGCACACCTCGGTGTCGCTGTTCTCGGGCCAGGACGCCAACGGCATCTTCCGCCCGCTCGTGCTCGGCGGCACCTGCAACGTGCTCTCCAACACCGCCGCCTCCGCGCCCGAGTCGGAGTTCCTGCTCGGCCTCAGCGGCGTGCTCAACGATCCGGCCGTCTGCGGGGGTGAGCTGACGCCGTGAGCACCCAGGCCCCCTCGGTCCCGCGCATCCTCATCATGGTCGTCTTCGCGCTGTCGTGCTTCGGGCTGCTCGCTGTTCCTGTGGCTCTCGTTCGGCGGTCCGATCCCGCTCAAGCCGAAGGGCTACCGGGTCCAGGTCGCGTTCCCCGAGGCCACCCAGCTCGCAGTCGAGGCCGACGTGCGCTCGCGCGGCGTGCGCATCGGAAAGGTCGTGGCCAAGCGGCGCGACCCCGGCTCGAGCCGGACGCTGGCGACGCTCGAGATCGAGCGCCGCTACGCGCCGATCCGCGAGGACGCCCGCGCGATCCTGCGCCAAAGACGCTGCTGGGCGAGACGTTCGTGGAGATGACGCAGGGCTCGGACCGCGCGCCGTTCGTCGAGGAGAACGGCCGCTTGGAGGACCGGCACGTGCAGGAGAGCGTCGAGCTCGACGAGATCCTCGACTCGCTCGACCCGTTCACGCGCGCGGCGTTCCGGACCTGGCAGCAGGACCTCGGCGCGGTCGGTCGAGGGGCGCGGGCGCGACCTCAACGACTCGTTCGGCAACCTCCCGGCGTTCGTGGAGACGGGCGGCGACCTGTTCGAGACGCTCGACGAGCAGCGCGCCGCGCTGCAGGGGCTCGTCAAGAACACGGGCGTGGTGTTCGGCGCGCTGACCCGAGCGCGAGGACCAGCTGGAGCCGCTGATCACGTCGCAGGACGACGTGTTCTCCGCGATCGCCGAGGAGCAGCGAGGCGTTCGCGGACGTCGTGGCAGGTGTTCCCGACGTTCCTCGACGAGTCGAAGGCGACCGCGACGCGCCTCGAGTCGTTCTCGACCAAGGCGCTGCCGCTGGTGCGCGACATGCAGCCGGCGCTGCGCGACCTCGGCCCGACGCTCGACTCGGTCGGCGACTTCTCGCCGCACCTGCAGCGCTTCTTCCGCGACTTCGACCCGCTGATCACGATCTCGAAGCGATCGCTGCCCGCCACGGTCGAGATCTTCGACGAGCTCCGCCCGACGCTCGCCGAGTTCGGGCCGTTCCTCGCGCAGCTCAACCCGATCCTCGAGTACATCGGCGTGCACCAGTACACGCTGTCGGACATGTTCGCCAACCTCGGCGTGGCGACGGCGGCGAAGACCGCGAACCCGGGCGAGGGCCAGCTCGGCCACTACCTGCGGCAGTTCGGCCCGCTCGGGCGCGGAGACGGCCTCGATCCACCCGAAGCGCGTGGCGACCAACCGCGGCAACGCGTACCCGAACCCGCTCGGCGTGCTGTCGACGCCCGAGGGCGCGGAGTTCAAGATCCTCCCGAGCTTCGACTGCAACAACTCGGGCGAGAAGAAGCCGACGACGGGCGCGCAGGCGTCGCCCGGCTGCCGGCTCCAGAAGGGCTTCCCCTTCAAGGGCCGGACCACCGGGCGCTACCCGCGGCTCGAGGCCGAGGACTACTCCGCGGGCGGCTAGGCGGTCGGCTCCTCGAGCCACTCGGCGAGCTCGGGCGCGGCCTCGTGGGCCATGTCCGGCTCGATCTCGGCGCCCGCCTGCACGAGGCGCCACGCGATCCGGAGGTGGCCGGTGCCGCCGCCCACGACCGGCCCGGGGGAGTGGAACGAGCCGTGCGCGCACCAGCCGAGCGCGCTGCCGCCGATGCCGGGCTCGGCGGGGCGCCGCGGGTCGGCGCCGCGCTCGAGCAGCGCCGCCACGACGTCGTCGTGGCCCCACCAGGCCGCGTGGTGCAGCGGCGTGCCGCCCATCTGCCCGGGCCGGTCGATCGCCACGCCGAGCTCGAGCAGGATCTCGACCGCGGCGCGGCGGCCCTCCGCGGCGGCCTGGTGCAGCGCCTCGTAGAACTCGTCGCGGATCCGCTCGACGCGCGCGGGGTCGGCCCGTGCCAGGCGCAGCGCTCCCTCACGGTCGCCGGCGAAGCACAGCCCGATCAGCTCGTCGACCGGGCCGACCTCGCGCCGCGCGCCGAGCTCGGCGAGCAGCTCGCAGAGGTCGGGGCGGCCCATCCGCCACGCGAGCCCGTACGGCGTGCGCTCGTTCTTCTCGTCCCATGCGTTGGGGTCGGCGCCCGCCGCCACCAGCATCCGGATCACCTCCGGCGAGCGCTCGCGGTAGACGGCCCACAGCAGCGAGCGCGGCACCTCGTGGCCGGGCTCGTGGTCGAGCAGGAGCCGCAGCATCGCCGGGCGCTCGACGTCGAGGCAGTGCGCGATCGCGTTCGTCCCCTCGACCTTCGCGCCGGCCGCGAGCAGCAGCCGCAGGCAGGCGTCGTCGGCGGTCTCGGTGGCGTGGTAGACCGACTCGTCGTCGTCCGGGTTCGCGCCCGCCTCGAGCAGGAGTGCGGTCATGCGCGGCTCGTGGGCGACGCCGGCCGCGCCGTAGAGCGCGCCGAGCGTGCCGAACTCGGGGTGCTCCCAGCTCGAGTCCGGGTCGGCGCCGGCGGCGAGCAGCGCCCGGGCGCAGTCGAGCAGCCCATCCGTGCGCTCGCCGCCCAGGAACGCCGAGTGGCACGGGTAGAGCAGCGGCAGCCAGTCGCGCGCGCCGCCCGGCCTTCGCGCCAGCTCCGGGTCGCGCGCGAGCGCCGCGCGCACGCGCTCCGCGTCGCCGAGCACGAGCGCGGCGTCGAACCCCTCGCGCGCGAGGCCGGGGTCGAGGGCGAGCAGCGCCTCGGCGTGGTCGAGCCGCCCGTTCGTCGCCTCGTCCACGAGCTGCCGCGCGCGGTCCTCCCGGGCCACGGACTCCGCCTCCGCGCGGCGCACGAGCCGCGGCCAGCTGTCCTCTCCGAGCTCGCGCGCGATCGCGAGCTGGGCCTCCGCGAGCTTGAGCGCGCCGCCCGCCGCCTTGACGCGCCGCTTGGCCTCGCGCCGGGCGCGGTCGAGATCGATCCGTCCTGCGTCCATCTCCGATCACCTCACGTGTCGCCCGAGGTCCGCACGCCGGGCCGAGGTCGATCGGAACAGAAGCTTCCGCTCTACCGTCGAGGTGGGGCTGAGCCCCTGCCCGCGGACCAGGGTGCGCCCTCGCGCGCGCCGCGGACGCTACCGGTTCGCGACCGGCTCGTCGAACGCCGCGACGAGCCGCCCGCCCGGCGCCAGCCACGGCTCCGCGAGCGCGCGCGCCCGCGCCGGCTCGCGATGGAAGAGCCCGACGCGCACCGCGAGGATCGTGTCGAAGCGCCGGTCGCCGAGGTCGAGCGCCTCGAGCGAGGCGACGAGGAACTCGGCGCTGCCCGCCTCGACCCACGCCGCGTTGCGCCGCACCGCCGCCTCGATCATCTTCGGCGAGCGGTCGACCGCGGTCAGGCGCGCGCCGGCCTCGCAGATGAACGTCGCGGCGACGCCGTGCCCGCACCCGATCTCGAGCACGCGCTCGCCCGGCCGCAGGCCGAGCCCGTCGACGATCGCCCGCAGCCGCCGGCTCACACGCGCGCGTGCGCGAGCGCGGCCACGAAGCGGCGCGTCCGCGCGTCTTCACTCGCGCCGGCCAGCCGCGCCAGGCCGCCCTCGCGGAAGCGCTCCTGCGCCGCCTCGGGCAACGACTCGATGAACGCTCGCGCGCCGCCGGACATGAACCACTCCCACCACGAGTCCGCGGTCGGATAGGTGCGGTCGACGTGCATCGGCGCCACTTCGACGTCGCGGAACCCGGCCGCCTCGAGCGCCGCGCGCAGCTTCTCCCCGTCCGGGAAGCGCGCGCTCAGCCGGCCGACCGTCTCGAGGAGCTCCGGCGGCGCCTGGTCGGCGGCCTCCTGCATCAGCTCGCCCTCCCACCGCCACTGGCTGTCGACGAGGCTCTCCCACACGGCCACGCCGAGCGACCCGGTCGGCCGCAGCACGCGGCGCATCTCGGCCAGCGCCGCCTCGGCGTCGGGGATCGCCGCGAGCGTGAACGCGCACAGCACGGCGTCGAAGGACGCGTCCTCGAACGCCAGCGACGCGCCGTCGCCGACCTCGGCCCGCACCCAGTCGAGGCCGGCTTCCGCCGCCGCCTCGCGCGTGCGCGCGACCATCCCCTCGGAGAGGTCGATCCCGACCGCCTCGCCGGTCGGCCCGACGCGCCACGCCGCGGGCAGCAGCGCGCCGCCGGCGCCGCACCCGACGTCGAGCACCCGGCCGCCGGGCCCGAGCACCACGAGCTGGGCGAGCCGCTCGCCGAACGGCGCATGGTGGGAGAACGGCGCGCGGTCGTAGGTGGGCGCGGCCCGCTCATAGGCGCCCGCCAGGTGCGCATGCACGTCGTCCACGCCGCGGAGACTAGTAGGGCGGGTAGCGCTCCCGGAGCTCGTCGATCCAGCCCGCCAGCCGGTCCGCGAGCGCGGGGTCGGTGATCTCGAGCACGTTCTCGGCGTTCGTCTCGCCCGAGCGCGAGAGGTTGAACGATCCGAGGAAGACCGTGTCGTCGGCGACGGTCACCTTCGCGTGCATGAAGTCGTGGACCGAGTCGGGGCGGTAGGGCGTCGAGCGCTTGCCGTGGAAGACCTCGAGCGCGCGCTCGAGCAGCGGCCCCTTCCATCGCGAGCGGGGGTTCTGCGCCCACTGGCCGAACACCTGGCGGACCTGGGTGGCGTCGCACACCCCGCGCACGTCGAGCCGGCCCTCGGCCAGGACCTCGTTGAGCGTGCCGAGGATCGGGCCGGCGGTCAGCACCGGCGAGGCGATGCGCACGCGCGTGCGCGCGGCGCCGATCCGCTTGGCGATCCGGTGCGACAGCTCGGGCCCGCGCCCGGGGCAGAACCACGGGCGCACGCCCGCGTTGCCGACCTGGGCCCACGGGGCGTCGAAGCCGTCGCGGTCGTCGATCCGCTCGCGTTGCCACAGCTGCTGGAAGTCGCGCGTGTAGGCGGTCGCGAGCCCGCGCGACTCGACGGTCGCGAGCACGTTCTCGGCCCGCGTCCAGTTGTCGATCGTCCAGTTCGCCGAGCCCGTCCACACGGCCGTGCCGTCGCGCACGACGTACTTGTGGTGCATGAGGTCGCGCCAGCCCGGGATGCCCTTGACCGGCACGCCGAGCTGCTCGAGCAGCTCGGGCTCCGTGCGCGGCGGCGGCGGCTCGAAGGGCCGCGGCTCCTCCTCGCGCTCCTCCTCGTTGAACATGATCCGCACCCGCACCCCGCGGGCGTGCGCGCCGCGGATCGCGCCGCCGACCGCGTCGCCCAGCTCGCCCGGCAGGCGGACGTCGTAGAGCGCGAGATCGAGCGACTCGCGCGCCTCGCCCAGCCACGCGATCAGCCGCTCCGCGACCGCCTCGGCGCGCTGCCCGCCCTCCACCAGCGTGATGACGTCAAGCACGCGGCGGGAGTCTGAACTATCTTGCGCGCCAAGCAATCGAGGGGAGCCAGAATGTGCCTGCCCGGCACCATCGAGACCGTCCGTGAGCAGAACGAGCGCGAGGGCGTCAGCCGGCGCGCGCTCCTGGCCGGCGGGGGCGCGGTCGCCCTGGCGGCGGCCATCCCCGGCACGGCCGAGGCCAAGCGCGGCCGCAAGCGGGGCCGCGGCCGCGGCCACGGCCACGGCCACGGCAAGGGCTTCGGCCGGGTCACCGACCTCACGCACACCTTCACCGCCGGCTTCCCGGTCTACACCGGCGACGAGCCGACCCGGCGCACGCTCAAGAACTACGACCCGGACGGCTTCTACTCGCAGGAGTGGACCTTCGGCGAGCACTCCGGCACGCACATGGACGCCCCGGGGCACTTCATCCCGGGCGGCCGCCGGGTGCCGCAGCTGCGCCCCGAGGAGCTGCTCGCGCCCGCGGCGGTGATCGACATCTCCCGCCGCGCCGCCTCGGACCCCGACGCCGAGGTCACGCCTGACGACGTGGCCCGCTACGAGCGCCGCCACGGCCGCATCCCGCGCGGCGCCGTCGTCTTCATGAACTCGGGCTGGGCCTCCAAGGTCAACGACGACGCGGCGTACAAGGGCACCGTCGGCACCACCTACCACTTCCCCGGCTTCGGGATCGACGCCTTGGAGCTGCTCCTGACTCGCAAGATCCAGGGGATCGGCGTCGACACGCTCAGCCTCGACCCGGGCAACTCGACCACGTTCGCCGTCCACAACCGGCTGCTGGGCGCCGACCGCTACGGCATCGAGAACGTCGCCAACCTGTCCGCGCTGCGCCCCAAGGGCGCCTTCGTGTCGGTCGGCGTCGTGCCGTGGGAGGAGGGCTCCGGCGGGCCCTGCCGCTTGCTCGCCTACGGCTGAGCTGCGCGAGCTCCGGCCGCTAGACTCTCAAGTCCGACTTGAGCAGTCGGAGTTCGTGACAAATGACCCCTGTGATCGACATCTGCCCCCTCGAGGAGCTGCCCCCCGGCGAGCACCGTCTCGTCGAATGGGAGGACCTCGAGATCGGCGTCTTCAACTGCAACGGCGAGCTGGTCGCCATCGAGGACCGCTGCTCACACGATGATGGCAACCTGCTCGAGGGCGAGGTCGACCCAGAGACGTGCACCGTGGAGTGCCCGCGGCACGGCTCCGTGTTCGACCTGCGCACCGGGAAGCCCCTGAATTTGCCCGCGTACGTCCCGATCGACACCTTTCCGGTGTCGGTCGCGGCCGGCGTGATCCGACTGGAGGTCGATTGACCTATGGCGACGCCTGAAACGATCGCCGAGCAGCAGGCGCTGGTCGGCATCAACGCCGACTACAAGACGAAGTTCGGCTTCCACGACTCTGAGACGGGCTACGCCTTCAAGGCTCCCAAGGGCCTCACGCCCGAGCTCGTCAAGCAGATCTCGGAGTTCAAGAACGAGCCGGACTGGATGCTCGAGTTCCGCCTCAAGGCCTACGAGCACTTCATGTCGCGCCCGCAGCCGACGTGGGGCTCGCCGTATCTGGCCGACGTCGACTACGACAACATCCACTACTTCGTCCGCGCGTCGGAGAAGTCCTCGACGACCTGGGACGACGTCCCCGAGGACATCAAGAACACCTTCGACAAGCTGGGCATCCCGGAGGCCGAGCGCAAGTTCCTCTCCGGCGTCGGCGCCCAGTACGAGTCCGAGGTCGTCTACCACCAGGTGCGCGAGGACCTCGAGAAGCAGGGCGTCGTGTTCATGGACATGGACTCGGGCCTGCGTGAGCACGAGGACCTCGTACGCGAGTACTTCGCGACGATCATCCCCTCGAACGACAACAAGCTCGCGGCGCTGAACTCCGCGGTGTGGTCGGGCGGCTCGTTCGTCTACGTCCCGCCGGGCGTGCACGTCGAGATGCCGCTGCAGGCCTACTTCCGCATCAACACCGAGAACATGGGCCAGTTCGAGCGGACGCTGATCATCGCCGACGAGGGCTCCTACGTGCACTACGTCGAGGGCTGCACGGCGCCGATCTGGTCGTCGGACTCGCTGCACTCCGCCGTGGTCGAGCTGATCGCCAAGCCGGGCGCGCGGATCCGCTACACGACCGTGCAGAACTGGTCGCAGAACGTCTACAACCTCGTGACCAAGCGCGCGATCGCCGAGACCGACGCGACGGTCGAGTGGGTCGACTGCAACCTCGGCTCGAAGCTGACGATGAAGTACCCGAGCGTCTACCTGATGGGCGAGCGCGCCCACGGCGAGGTGCTCTCGATCGCGTTCGCCGGCAACGGCCAGCACCAGGACGCGGGCGCGAAGATCATCCACGCGGCGCCGAACACGACGTCGAACATCTTCGCCAAGTCGATCTCCAAGGACGGCGGGCGCTCCTCCTACCGCGGCCTGCTCGAGGTCGCCAAGGGCGCGCACGGCTCGAAGTCCAAGGTCGTCTGCGACGCGCTCCTGCTCGACGAGGACTCGCGCTCTGACACCTACCCGACGATCCGCATCGGCGAGGACGACGTCGACGTCGGCCACGAGGCGTCGGTCTCCAAGATCGGCGAGGAGCAGCTCTTCTACCTGATGAGCCGCGGCCTCTCCGAGGAGGAGGCGGGCAAGCTGATCGTCAACGGCTTCATCGAGCCGATCGTCAAGGAGCTCCCGATGGAGTACGCGGTCGAGATGAACCGCCTCATCGAGCTGCAGATGGAGGGCTCCATTGGCTGAGGCCACCATCCACGAGCCGGAGTGGCTTGCGGCGCGCCGAGAGCGCGCCGCTTCCTTGAGGGACGAGCTCGACCTGCCGCGCTTCAAGGGCGCGACGGGCTGGGAGTTCACCGACCTCGGGAAGTTTGAGCTGGACCGTTTCGACGCGGCGCCCGCCGACGCCGAGCTGACGCTGCCCGAGCCGCTGTTCGAGACCCCCGCGGAGGGCATCACGCTCACCCAGGTCGACGGCCACAGCGACGTCGGCGAGCCCGGCACGCCCGAGAGCCCGACCGTGATGGCGCTCGACGCCGCCGCGCAGCAGTACCCGGAGCTGGTCGAGCCGCACCTCGGCACGATCGTCCCCGCCGACGACATCTTCGTGGCGGCCAACGACGCCGGCTGGGTCTCCGGCGCGTTCGTGTACGTCCCGCGCGGCGTGCGCGTCGAGGCGCCGATCCTGCTCAACGCCGTCACCGCCGCCGCCGGCACCGCCCTGCAGCGGCGCGTGCTGATCGTGCTCGAGGAGGGCGCCGAGGCCGAGGTGTGGGAGCAGTACCTCTCCGGCGACGCCGAGAGCGAGACGCTGCTCAACACCGTCGTCGAGCTCGTGGTCGGGCAGAACGCCAAGCTCCGCTACGTCTGCGGCCAGGACCTCAACGAGAAGTCGTGGATCTTCGGCGCGCAGCGGGCCGAGGTGCAGCGCGACGGCAAGCTCGACTGGGTCGCGGTCGGCTTCGGCTCGGCGCGCGGCCGCGTGCGGATGGAGACCAAGCTCGCCGGCGAGGGCGCCGAGGGCAAGGTCACCGGCGCCTACGTGCCGCAGGGCCGCCAGCACGTCGACTTCGACACGACGCAGGAGCACGCGGCGCCCAACACCTTCTCCGACCTCGCCTTCCGCGGGATCCTGGCGGGCCGCTCGTCGGCGGTCTGGCGAGGCGTGATCAAGGTCGATCCGGGCGCCCAGCAGACCGATGCGTTCCAGGAGTGCCGCAACCTGCTGCTCTCCAAGCGCGCGCACGTCGACGCGATCCCGGGCCTCGAGATCCTCGCCAACGACGTCCGCTGCACCCATGCGGCCGCGATCGCGCAGATCGACAAGGACCAGGTCTTCTACCTGCGCTCGCGCGGGCTGCCCGAGCCGCGGGCGCAGCGGCTCGTGATCGAGGGCTTCATGGCCGAGCTCGTCGAGCGCTTCGAGGAGGGCACGACCCGCGAGATCCTCGCGGGCGCGCTCGAGCGCCGGCTCGCGCGCGTGCTCGACTAGCGGGGCTCGGCCACGTAGTGCCGCGTGCGCGTCTGCTGGTCCAGCCAGACGCGCATCAGGCGGTCGGTGGTCGGGTCGAGGAAGCGCTCGGAGGTCGGGATCCAGTCCGGGTGCGCACCGTCGCTCTCGCCGTGGCGGCGGCGCCACCAGCCCTTGCGGCTGGCGACGGGAGCAGGGACGGCGGGCTCGAGCGCCGGCAGATCCTCCAGCAACGCCACGGCGGACTCGGGCGCGGCGTAGAGACGGCCCAACCGCTCGTCGAGCTCGCCGGCCTCCAGGTGCCCCGCGACGTAGTGGCGTCCGAGCTCGGCGGCGGCCGCGTCAGCTTGGGTCACCGCGCGAGCTTCACCGCGGTGCCGTAGGCGAGGATCTCGGTCAGGCCCTTGCCCATCTCCGACGAGTCGAAGCGGACGGCGATGATCGCGTCGGCGCCGAGCACGTGGGCGTTTGCGGTCATCCGGTCCACCGCGTGGCGGCGCGAGTCCTCGAGCACCTCGGTGTACTGACTCACCTCGCCCGACCGCAGCGCGGAGAAGCTCGCCGTGAAGCCCTTGGCGAAGCCCATCGACCGCACGATCAGGCCGAAGCAGAGGCCCAGGCTCTGGGCGACCTGTACGCCGGGCAGCTCCTGCGCGGTCGTGATGGGCAGGTCTGCTTGAACGGCGCCGGCGGAGGTCATCGGGCCGATTGTCGCACTGCGAGCGGCAACGTCACTCGTCGGGCGTCGCGAGGCGCTTGAGGCGCTCCAGCTGGGCCCAGTGCCGGGCGATCCGCTCCCGCCCGAGCGGCGTCAGCGCGAGGTTCGTGTTCGGCTTGCGGCGGATGAAGCGCTTCTCGATGCTCACGAGCCCGGCCGCCTCGAGCTTCGCGAGGTGGCTCGAGAGGTTGCCCTTGGTGAGTCCGGTCGCCCGCTGGAGGAAGACGAAGTCGGCGCTCTTGACCGACGAGAGCACCGTCAGGATCGCCAGCCGGCCCGGCTCGTGGATGAGCTTGTCGAGGGTGAGCTCAGGCACCGAGCGCGTCGGCCCTTCCGAAGGTGCGGACGAACTCGCGGTGGTCGAACAGGCCGCTCAGCGTCGTCGCCACGCCCGCGAGCAGGAGGCCGACGTTGCTCGGATCCTCGCCGTCCCAGACCGGTAGCGCGCCCGCGACGAGCAGCCCGCCCCAGATCACGACGTGATGCCTCCGCACACCCGCGCCCAGCAGGTGCGAGACCAGCATGACCAGCGCGAACGTGATCGCGATCGGGTTGACGGGCAGGTCGAGCGACCACGACGCGCGGCTGCGCAGGAGCAGTGAGCCGACGAGCACCACCACGACGGCGATGGCGAGCGCGGCGACGGTCTTGGCCTGCTGTCGGGTGGACGCCTCGATGCGCCCGTAGTGGTCGTGGTAGTGCCGGTAGATCGGCAGCGACGCCAGGCCGAGGAGGACGAGGGCGACCGGGAACGCCCAGGCCTCGCTGAACGGCCCGACCTCCCAGTTGGCCAGGGCCGCCAGGACGATCAGCACGCCCGCGGGGATCTGCAGCAGTCCCCGGAAGGAGGAGTAGCTCGCCGCCGCTTGGGTTTCTCGCTTCATCGGTGTCGCTCCAAACTAGTTTGCGCGACAAACCATAGAGATGCGCGAGCCCGCCCGCAACCCTGCGGGCGGGCTCGCGGCGAGCAGCTGGCCTAGAGCTTGCGCGACGTCAGCGTCGACGTCACGGTCCGGCTGCCGGCGCGGGTGACCCGGATCCGCACCCGGTAGTCGCCCTTGCGCAGCCCGGCGGAGCGCAGGCTCACGCGGCGCGTGCGGCCGCCCGCGAAGCGCTTGGAGCGCACGATCGTCTCGGAGCGGTTGCCGCGCACCACCTGGATGCGCACGTTCGCCGCCCGCGTGAGGCGGAAGGCGACGCGCAGCGGCCGCTTGGTGCTGCCGCCGAACGCGGGGCGCTCGAGCTTGTAGGAGCGCAGGAGCCCGCACGTGTCGCGGCGGTAAAAGTCCGGCCGCGCCGTGAAGCGCCCGTTCTGCAGGCGCAGCACCTTGCGGCGGATGTCGCGCTGGCCGTTCGGGAGCCGGATCGAGTAGCGCGCGAAGAAGTAGCCGGGCTTGACCTTCTTGCGCTTGGAGCGCCCGTTCCAGGTGAACGAGCGGTTCTTGTTGCGGAAGCGCGCGACGAGCCGCTCGCCGACCACCCGCCGCCCGACGGCGACCTGGAAGACGTCGACGTTGACGCGCTGGCGGACGCGCTTGGCGAACGCAAAGCGCACGCCGCTCCCGGCGGCGCTCGCCTTCACGCCGCGCAGGATCGCGGCCGAGGCGCACGCGGGCGTGCTGGGCGCGGAGATGGGGGTGGCTCCGGCCGCCGCGATCGCGGCCGAGCACGCGCTCAGGTCGAGCTGCTTGACCTGGCCGCGGTCGATCTGGACCTGCTGGGTCTCGAACACGCGCCCGCCCTGCTCGCACGTGAGCGTGTAGCTCTCGACCTGCGCCGGCTTGAACGGCGGCGGTGCCGCGTACGTGATGTCGACCTCGTAGTTGTCCGCGGCCGTGGCGGCGAAGTTGTTCACGCGCAGCACGTACTTGGTGCCGTTCACGAGGCGGGGCGAGCCGTTGACCGTGACCTCCTCGACATTGCTCGGCCCGGTCTGGCTCTTGCCGATGACCGCCTCGTCTTCCTGTGAGTTGCCGTCGCCGTTCTCGTCCGCGTAGAGCCTGACGTCCCAGTCACCGGTCTGGCTCGGCCACGACACGCGCACGCTCATCGCCGCGTTGTCGCCGGCCGGGACCGTGATCGGGTGGTCGTTGAAGGACTCGGTGCCCGTGGACTCCGGCTCGCCGGTGGCGACCGCGGCGCCGTCGTCCGGGTCGTCATCGGTGGTCGAGGAGCCGGCGACGCCGCCGGTCTGGCTCTCCGCCGGGCCGGGCTCGCCCGCGTCGGGCACGCCGGTGGCCTTGGCCACGATCGGCCGCGTCGACGGGTTGACGTGCCAGCGGACGCGGCCGTCGGAGCCGACGTCGTAGGTCGTCTCGAGCTTGTCGTCGACCAGCAGCGGCTTGTCGTCGGGCGGCTGGGGGAACGTCTCGGTCTTGAACTGCTTGGTCAGCCGCAGCGTGGCGCCGGCCGGCGCGCTGCCCTCGAGCACGCTGTGGCGCTGCTCGTTGAGGGCGCTCTCGGCGGCGATGTAGTACGCCTCGCGGTTGCCCTTGCCGTCGAAGCCCGCGTCGGGCGCGCCGGGGAGCGTGTGGTTGGCCTGCGGGTTGTCGCCGGTCCACTCGTTGGCCACCGTCTCGTAGAGCGGGTGGAAGGCCGGGTCGTCGCAGTCGCCGGTCTCGTAGTTCGGCGCGCCGCAGTAGATCTCGAACGTGAAGCCGAAGCCGCCGGTGGCGTTGTAGCTCCAGTCCTCCGTCGTGCCGGTGGTGTCGTAGAGCTCGAAGCTCTTCTGGCTGAAGTAGCCGTTGTGCTTCGCCATGTCGTCGCCGAGCGCCTTGTAGCCGCGGTTCTCGTCGACGGGGTCGCCGATCGCGGCGAGGCCGGGCGCGCGGAGGACCAGGCCCGCCGTCGTGTGGTTCGTGATCAGCGACATCACCTGGTTGCGCGAGACGAGCCACTGGACGTTGCGCGACTCGGGCTCGGAGAACGGGCCGGGGCCGCGGTAGGTCTGGACGAGCGGGTTGCTCGGGTCGGCGCCGGGGCCGCCCCACAGGCCGCCGTAGTTGCGGTTCGGGTCGACGCCGTTCTCGGCCAGGCCGACGGACGTCGTGCAGTTGCCGGCCTCCGAGTCGTCGGGCAGCCGGCAGTTCTTGCGCCGGTACTCGCCGCCGGTCAGGCCGCCCGCGCCGAGGTAGACGGTGTCGTCGACGGCCTCGTCGCGACCCTCGGGGAAGGCGGCGCCGGCCGTGCGCGACGCGTCGAAGCCGTCGGGGTTGACGATCGGCACGACGATGTTGCGGCTGTTGCGGACGATGTTCGTCGCGCGGGCGTCGCCGGCCTTGAAGCCGTTGATCAGCTCGATGCCCCACTCCATCGCGTGCTCGCCGGAGGGCCACTCGCGGGCGTGGTGGACGCCCATGTTGAAGAAGGCGGGCTTGCCGTCGTTGCGGGTGACGTTCTCGGTGATCTCGATGCCGAGGACGTCCTTGCCCATCCACGTCTTGTTGGGGAGCGTGATCAGCCGGACGAGGTTGGGGTTCTCGGCGGCGAGCGTCTTGAGCTCCTCGTTGTACTCGGCCAGCGTGCGGTACGTGTCGCGGCCGCTCGGGAAGGCGGAGCGGGTCGCGCGAGCGGCGTAGCGGCGGTCGGCGGCGCGGTCCTCGCGGCTCTGCTGCACGAGGTCGGGCACGAGCACGCGCCAGCGGAAGCCGGCCTTGCGCAGCGCGTCCTCGTCCTGCTTGCCGTGGAGGACGACGCCGAGGGTCTCCTTGCCGCCGTGCTCGGTCATGTCGAGGTTCAGCGCGAGCAGCTCGTCCTTGCGGGTCTTGTTGGGCGTGATGACGCTGACGAGCTGGGGCGGGTTGGCCTTCGCCTTCTCGGCCGCGCCTTCGCGGATGGCGGCGAACTCGAGCGTGGCGGGGGCGGAGGCGGCGGTGCCATCGCGGCGGCAGGCCTGGATGTGCAGCGGGCCGCCGGTGGTGTAGCCGAGGGCGACCTCCTGCGCGTCGGGCGACGCGTCGGCGGCGAGCGCGCGGCCGGCGGCGTCGAACACCGCGACGTCCCAGTCGCCCTGGGTGCCGTTGAGCCTGATCGTGAGCTGGCCGGGCCCGGGGGCGCTGACGGTGCGGGTGGCGACGCCGGGGCGGTTCGGCCGGTAGGCGCGGTGGCAGGCGGTCGTGTGCGTACCGCTCGGTGCGGCGAGCGGGGCGTCGAGCAGCGTCCGCGGGGCGAGCAGCGGGCTCTCGGCGGCGAGCGCGGTCGTGCTGCCGGCGAAGAGCGCGGCGGCGAGCGTGAGCGAGACGGCGAGGGCGATGCGTGGCACGTGTGAACCCCGGGGCTTGGTGGACTGGCACTGAGCCCGAACGAGGGGAGCCGACGGAAACTTGCGGGCGAGGGCTAGTGTCGGAGCCATGCCCCCCACACCAGAAGGTCCCGACACCATCGTCCTCATCCACGGCCTGTGGATGACGCCCCTCAGCTGGGAGAAGTGGATCGGGCGCTTCGAGGCCCGCGGCTACAAGGTCATCGCGCCGAGCTGGCCGGGGTTCGACGACGCGCCGGGCGAGCTGCGTGCGCATCCGGAGAGCGTCAAGGACACCACGGTCGAGGAGATCCTCGATCACTACGAGAGCGTGATCCGCGCGCTCGACAAGCCGCCGATCCTCATGGGCCACTCCTTCGGCGGCTCGTTCGTGCAGCTGCTGATCGACCGCGGGCTCGGCGCCGCCGGCGTGGGGGTCGCCTCGGCTGTGGTGCGCGGGATCCGCGACCTGCCGCTCTCGACGGTGCGCTCCACGCTCGGCGTCCTCGGCAACCCGCTGAACGCACGCGGCAAGGGCGTCCCGATCACGCTCAAGCAGTTCCAGTACGCGTTCACGAACAACCTGTCCGAGGAGGAGTCGCGCCCCGTCTACGAGCGCTACGCCGCCCCGGCGGCCTCGAAGGTGCTGTTCGCGGGCGCGCTCGCGAACGTCGCGCCGGGCACGCCGTTCAGGGTCGACTTCGAGGGCCACGACCGCGCCCCGCTCCTGTTCATCGGCGGCACCGACGACCACGTCACGCCAGGCAAGGTCGTCGCGAAGATCGCGGCGAAGTACGAGAAGAGCGGCAACGAGGCCGAGTACCGCGAGTTCCCCGGCCGCACCCACAACATCGTGGGCCAGGAGGGCTGGGAAGAGGTCGCGGACTTCGCTCTGGACTGGGCGGAGAAGCACGCCCGGCCGGTCGCGGCCGTGCCGGCCTAGCCGCTCAGCACGCTGACAAGCGGCGGATTGACCCGGGAGAGGTCGGGTAGGGCTGGCGTATGCCGACAGAACCAGCCCCGATCACCCTCTCCCAGGTCGTCCACCGCGCGGTCGAGGTCTGCGACCCGGCCGGCACCGACGCAGACCTCGCCGACTTCTTCTTGAGGTTCGAAGACGCCGAGGAGCCGGTCTCTGCGTTGGAAGACGTCGAACAGCGCATGAATGAAGCCGCGGGCGCGCTGGACCCGCAAGGCGAGGTCCCGTCGCTCCAGATGGCCGCGGCGGTCGCGACCTACCTGTCGTTCCGCCGCGACGAGTTCGAGGACGACGGCGAGGAGCTACTCCGCCTCGCGGCGCGGGCGGAGTTCAACGGGAACCCACCCGCGGCCGTGGCTCAGTGGCTGGAGGAGCAGGGCGTCGCGAGCTAGGTCAGCAGGCGACGATGAGGTGGAAGGGGAGCGAACGCGGGGTTCCCTGCGGCGTCGAACGTCCTCACCAGCACGCCGCCACCCTCGCGCCCGACTGTGATGCGGCCGGGTGGGGGGTCTGCTGCCGTCGACGTTCGCGAGCGTCGCGGTCGAGATGCATTCGGCGACGGACGTGTCGAAGCCGATCGAGGTAGCCGTTGATGCCTCGCGGCGTCGCTCGACCTTCGCATTGCCTCGAAGCCGGCCGCCTGCTGCATCGATTGCGGCGCGGTAGGTGACAGCGGAGGCGTACCCGCCGGGCCGGCAGGCCCGGCCGCGCCCCGGAGCGACGCTCGCGCTCGACGCGAGAGATCCCGGACACCGAGCGCTCGGTCCTTCACGTCCGACGATCGGACGCTGCCGGTTCGGAGCTCGCTCGCGCCGACCGCCTTCGCGCGGATCTGCTGCGACCCGACGCTGTTGCGCGGCAGCGTCAGCGCGTACGACGTGCCGCCGAGCGCCAGGAACAGCGCCAACGTGGCCGTGACGTTCGCGTAGCTCAGGCGTTCTCGGATCGCTCTTCATTGCTTCACACTCCTCTCAGCAAGCAGATACGTCGAGACGCCCAGAAGTTGCGAACCCTAGAGCCCTCGGACCCGAACGCCCACCGGGCTGCTGGTCCCCGACTCGTACGGGAAGCCCGGACTCCCTCGGGACACGCGCGCGGAAGCGGTAGCGGACGGTGCCGCGCGTGGCGGAGAACCGATAGGCGTAGGCCCACCGGCCGGTTCCGGACGCTCGCGCGGGTGGTGGCGAACGTGCGCCAGCCGCCGCGCGTCCGCGCCTGCAGCTCGATCAGCTTGCCCGTCGCCGGGATCGGGGCGCCGCGGACGCGGCCTCGGAAGGTCACGTCCTCGCCGTTGACGACGCTGCTGCGGCTGGCCCGCAGCGTCGTCGACGCGCGCACGCCGAGCCTGACGAGCGCGGTACGCCCGCGGATCGTGTCTCCGCCGCCGAAGCGGAACCGGAGCGTACGGCTCGGGCCGCGCAGGGCCTTGAACGTGAACCGGCCGGTTCGGTTAGTGCGCACGGTCGCGATGGGCCGCCAGTGCGCTCCGACGACCTTCGTCCGCTCCGCCACCTGGACCTCGCGACCGGCGAGCGGATTTCCGCCGGGGCTCGTGAGCCGGCCTCGCAGTGGGATCGTTCGGCCGTAGCTGGCACGTGGCCTCTCGATGAGAACGATGCGGTACCGCCGCTTGCCGCCCGCGCCGCGGGCTCGCACCTTCTCGGGCGCCCGACGGCCAGCCGCGTCTTGATCCGCAAGGGCAGCGCGAGCAGCGCGGGCGTCCCCGTCGAGCAGCGTCCGTCGACTGTTCGTTGCCCGCGACGTCGACCGCGCGCGCGCGGAGCTCATAGACGCCGTCCCGAAGCGTTCGTCGTTGACGAAAGCGGAGAACCCGTCGCGCTCGGGCGACACGGGCAGGCTCACCCACGACGGGCTTCCCCGCGCCTGCGAAGCAGGACCTCGCGCGACCGCAAGCCGAGACAGCCCGTCGCGTGCCGTACGCGGACGAGCGCCGGGCTGGTCGGCGGACGCTGTCGGATCAGCGATCGTCGGCGGCGCGTTGTCGAAGCGGAGGATCCGTCTCGGCCGCGTTCTGCGGGCTCTCGTTGCCGGCAGCGTCGCGGAGCCAGACGTGCGCACGCCACTGCCCGGGCCGGGGAACGGCGATGGCGGTAGAGGTCACCGTTGTCGTCCGAGCGTCGTCGTGGGGCACCGAGCGGGTCACGTGCCGGATTGACGAGCGGGCAGATCGCCACCACTGCGCCCGAACGATCGGAGCGTGTCGCTCGGGTGGATTGCGCCACGACAGCCGGAACTCGTTCTTCGACCTCCAGCCGGCTCCGCCCGCCGACCGCGAGGCCTTGCGGCGAGCCCGGAGCGCGTGTTGTCGATCGCGATCGGCGCGTGATCACGGTCGCGTGTTCTGCGCGCTATCGAGCGTCGCACGTCGACAGCGTGTGGCGGCCGTCCGTGAGCGTCCGAGTGTCGATCGCAGGCGGTCGTGGTCCGCTTCGGGCATGGCACGACGCGTGTGTCGTCGCAGGGTGCTGTCCCGCTGGTGTCCCGACGTCATCGATGAGCGCCGACCGTCCGCGCGATCCCGACCCCATCGCGGCGCCGCATCGTCACCTCTTGCACTCCGCTCCGCCACCCGCCGGCGACTGAGCGACCCGCCCGGGATCGCAACGTTCGGCGTGTTGTCGTCGCGATCGTCACGCTGACGTCGCGCAGCGCGACGTAGCCGTACATCGCGTCGCGCGGCATCCGTCACGATGGCGCAGACATGGCGAGCGCGCCGAACTCGATGGCTCGACACGTTCGAGGTGGAACGCCTGCCACGTCGACAGCGTGCTGCAGCAGACAGCCACTGGTTCCCGGTCTCGTCGTGGATGCCCGCCTGCCAGCCCGCCCGCGCTGTTTTGCTTCGTCCCGCCGCTCAGGTAGACGATGCGGGCGCCCGGCGGAGCGTCGAACGTACATCCGCGCGTGCGAGACGAGCACCGCGAGGCCCGGGCCGCCGGTGTTGCGGGCGACCATGCCCGGACTCGACATCACCGCCCGGACGACGCCTCGGCAGTCGACAGTAGGCGTCGCAGCGAACCGGTGTGGCGCGGAACGAGTCCCACGCGTTGTTGACCGCGTTCGAGAAGCAGGCCTTGACGACGTACGTCGCCCGCGCTCGCGGACGACGGCCACGCGGCCGCGACGACTGCGGCGCAGGCGAGCAGGATTGACAGGCGGCGGATCACGGTTCGAATTCCCCTCCTCCGGTCGATGGTGCGGCTGCCGGCGTGACCGGTCCGGGATCGGCGGCCTGTTCGAATGAGAAGTCCTGGGTGCCTGCCGCGGCGGGGGAGATCGGTGGCTGCTCGTGAGGCTTCGGCTTGGGCTTGTTGGCGTGAGCTGACCGGGTTCGGCGCGCGGGTGCCGGCGTGGTCGTGGGCGTCGCCGCGCGCGCTGCGGGGTTCGGGAGGCGGACG
The DNA here is from genome assembly GCA_963811595.1 of uncultured Solirubrobacteraceae bacterium. Classification (GTDB taxonomy): domain Bacteria; phylum Actinomycetota; class Thermoleophilia; order Solirubrobacterales; family Solirubrobacteraceae; genus DASQFQ01. The sequence continues at coordinate 249,528 of CAWERW010000015.1, read as the reverse complement.
AGCTTCGCGTCGCGTGCTTCGCCCTTGCGCTTCGCCGCGGGCTTCGCCTCGCTTCGGACCGCGGGCTTCGGATCCGGCAGCAGCGCCGTCGCGACGCAATAGGTGCCCGCTCCCACGCCCGACACGCAGATGCCGATCAGCGCGGCCACCGAGGCGACCCGGCCTCCGCCTCCGCTCGCCGCGGTGTGCATGCCCAGCGCGACGTCGGAGCTCTGCAACCGCTGCAGCGCCGTCTCGAGCCAGCCGCGGAGGTTGACCCGCGCCGTGGAGAGGCGCGTCGCGTGCTCGGCGACCGACGGCGCCACCGGCTGGATCGCCGCCTCGCCGGAGTTCATCCGGCGGAACGCCTCGTCGAGCTTCTCGGACTGCTCCAGCGGCCGCATCTCCACCGCTTCCCCGCCGCCCGAACGCCCACCGCGGAACCGCTCCAGGAACGCGCGCGCCGGCTCGACCACGGCGCCCAGCGGCAGCCACGCGGTGAGCCGCCCCAGCCGTGACGCGTGCAGCTCGCGCACCGTTGCCCGGCACCCCGGGCAGTTCCGCAGATGCGGCCGCAGCTCGAGCAGCGCCTCACTCGACGCCTCACCCGCGGCCAGGGCGACCAGGGTCGGCGCGAGCCGATCGCACTCGGCGCCCGTCTCGAGCTCCTCGTAGAGGCGCATGAAGCGGCGCCGCCCCTCCGTGATGCAACGGTTGACCTTCGTATACGTCCAACCGAGCCGCTCGCCGATCTCGACGTAGGACAGACCCTCGGCCTTGAGCATCAGCGCCCGCGCCTCGTCGCGCTTCAGGCGCCGCATGACCTCCGCCGACCGGGACACCCGCTCGGCCGACTCGAGCCGCTCCTCGATCGACCGCTGTGCGACGGCGGGCACCGCGTCGAGGTCGACCTCCTCGCTCGTGACCCCCGCGCGCGCCCGGCGCACCGCCAGCGCTTCGTGCTTGACGACGACCTTGAGCCACGCCAGTTCGGTCGAGGGGTCCAGCGACTCCGCCCGCCGCAGGTAGATCTCGAGCGCGCGCTGGACGGCGTCCTGCGCGTCGTCCGCGCACAGCGAGTACTGCCGCGCGACGCGGTTCAGCAGGTCGCCGTGGCGCGCGACGAGCGCGCTCGTCCGCGCCGCTGCTGGCCGTTGATCGAACATCCGTGTCGCCACGGGCCGCCCCTGTCCCCCTCACGAGAACTGCTTACTGATCAGGGAGGTGTAGTGAGTTGTTCGCGACGCTTCGCCCCACGATGCACAGAAATCTGCGCAAAGTGCGTGGAAAATCTCACTCGTCGAGCGTGACGGGATCGCCCATCGCCACGCGCCCCGGCTGCACGATCGAGCCGTAGACGCCCAGGCATGTCTCGCGTGTTCGCGCGATCTCCTTCAGCACCGCCGGATCCCGTTCGCCGGTCGCCGGATCGACGTTGACGACCACGCAGCGCTGGTCGCGCTGGTCGACGCGCATCGTGAGCCCGCCGATCCGCAGCACGCACCCCACCCAGTCGTTCTCCGGCACCGGCCCGCCGCCGCCCGTCGCCTCCACCAGCAGGTTCGGGCGAAAGCGCTGGGGGTCCAGCTCGGGACCCACTCCCGCCACCGCCTGCGTCGTGATCAGCGACAGCGGCATCGCGTCGAACACACCGCGGTTCTGCTTGATCACCCGCACGCCCGAGCCGAGCGAGGCCGCCAGCGCCGGGTCCAGCACGTCGAGCTCCTCGCCCGCGGGCGTGCGCACGACCACCCGCGACTCATCCGGCCGATCGACGTCCGCGAACCGCGGCACGTGCTGCAGCATCGACGCCTGTTCGCGGATGGTCAGCCACGGGAAGCCGCTGCGCGGCACGTCGCCGCGGATGAACGCCCACCGGCGGTCGCCGGCGAGCCCGTGCCAGTCGACGTCGACCGCCTCGAGCCGCTCCGCAGCCATCGACTTCACCGGGTAGCGCCACAGTCCCACCACCCGCCCGATCTCTCGCGAACCCATGCGGCCGTATCCTGACGCCCATGTCCGAGATCAAGGACTCGATCCTCGACACGATCGGGGAGACGCCGCTCGTCCGCCTGAGCCGCATCGGCGCCGGCCTCAAGCCCCAGATCGTCGCGAAGCTCGAGGTGTTCAACCCCGGCGGCTCGATCAAGGACCGGGTCGCGATCCGGCTCGTGGAGGCCGCGGAGCAGGACGGCCGCCTCAAGCCCGGCGGCACGATCGTCGAGCCGACCTCGGGCAACACCGGCACCGGCCTCGCGATCGCCGCGCGGTTGAAGGGCTACCGCGTCATCGCGGTGATGCCGGACAAGATGAGCAAGGAGAAGATCGACCTCCTGCGCGCCTACGGCGCCGAGGTCGTGGTGGCCCCGACCGACGTGCCGCCCGAGTCGCCGCGCTCCTACTACCGCGTCGCCGACCGCCTCTCGCGCGACATCCCCGGCGCCTTCCAGCCCAACCAGTACGCGAACCCCGCCAACCCGCAGACCCACTACGAGACGACCGGGCCGGAGCTGTGGCGGCAGACCGAGGGCAAGCTCACGCACCTCGTCGTCGGCGTCGGCACCGGCGGGACGATCACCGGGATGGCGCGCTACCTGAAAGAGCAGAACCCGGCGATCGAGATCATCGGCGCCGACCCGAAGGGCTCGATCTACTCCAACGACGAGGTCCATCCCTACCTCGTCGAGGGCGTGGGGGAGGACTTCTGGCCCGCGACCTACGACCCCTCGGTCACCGACCGCTACGTGACGGTGAGCGATCGCGACAGCTTCATCACCACGCGCCGGCTGGCCGAGACCGAGGGGATGCTCGTGGGCGGCTCGTGCGGGCTCGCGGTCCACGCGGCGCTCGAGGTCGCGCGCGACCTCGACGAGAGCGCGCTGATCGCGGTGATCCTCCCCGACGGCGGCCGCGCCTATCTCTCCAAGATCTTCAACGACGCCTGGATGGACTCCTACGGCTTCCTCGAGCGCCAGGAGGACAAGACCGTCGGCGAGGTCCTCCACGCCAAGGACGCAGCCGGCGAGATGCCCCCGTTCGTCGTCGTCAGCCCCGGCCAGACGGTGCGCGAGGCGATCGCGCTGCTGCACGAGCACAGCGTCTCCCAGCTGCCGGTGGTGGAAGAGGACGACATCGTCGGCTCGGTCGGCGAGCGCGGCCTGCTGCGGCGGGCGTTCGCCAACCCGGCGACCATGGACTCGGTCATCGTCGAGGTGATGGAGGAGCCGTTCCCGGCGGTGTCGACCGGCGATTCGGTGCGGGAGGCGGTCGAGCTCCTCGCCGGCGAGCGGGGGGCGATCACGGTGATGGACAACGGCACACCGCGGGGCATCCTCACCCGCGCCGACCTGCTCGAGTCGCTGGTCACATGACCGAGTTCGCGACCCGCTGCGTGCACGCGGGGCTGACCCCCGACCCGAGCTACGGCTCGGTGATCCCGGCGATCCACCAGACGTCGACGTACGTGCAGCCCGAGCCGGGGACGTTCGTCGGCGAGTTCGACTATTCGAGGAGCGCCAACCCGACCCGTGCCGCGCTGGAAACGGCGCTGGGTGAGCTCGAGGGTGGGCTGGCGTGTGCTTTCAGCTCGGGGATGGCCGCGGAACATGCCGTGTTGACCGCGGTGGGGCCCGGGCATGTGGTGCTGCCGAACGACCTGTACGGCGGGACGTACCGGCTCGTCGACAAGGTCCTGTCGCGCTTCGGGATCGAGTACGACATGGTCGACCAGACCGACCTGGACGCTCTGAGCGCCGCCGTGCGCGACGACACCGCGCTGATCTGGGTGGAGACCCCGACGAACCCCTCATTGAGGGTGATCGACCTCGCCGGCGTGCTCGAGCGTCGGCGGGGAGCGCTGGTCGTGGTGGACAACACGTTCGCCACGCCGGTGCACCAGCGGCCGCTCGAGCTGGGCGCCGACGCCGTTGTGCACTCGACGACGAAGTACCTCGGTGGGCACTCGGACACGGTCGGCGGCGCGGCGATCGTGCGCGATCCGGCGCTGCACGAGAAGGTCAAGTTCGTGCAGAACGCCGTCGGCGCGGTGCCGGGGCCGTTCGACTGCTTCCTCGTCCACCGCGGGCTGCGCACGCTGCACCTGCGCGTCGCGGCGCACGACGCCAACGGGCTCGCGGTCTCCGGCTGGCTGCAGGAACAGGCGGGCGTCGCGGACGTGCGCTGGCCCGGCTTCGGCGGGATGGTCTCGTTCCGGCATCCGGACGCGGTTCGTATCGCGTCGACGACGCGCGTGTTCTCGCTCGCGGAGTCGCTCGGCGGCGTCGAGTCCCTGATCGAAGTGCCGCAGGCGATGACGCACCAGTCGGTCGAGGGCTCGACGGCGGCGGTGCCGGCCGATCTCGTGCGGCTCTCGTGCGGGATCGAGGCGGCGGCGGACCTGATCGCGGACCTCGCGCAGGCGCTAGAGCCCTAGGGCGCGGAGCTCGGCGGCGAGCGTGGTGGGGTCGTCGAGATCTCGCCAGGTGATGCGGATGACGCGCCAGCCGGCCGCGGTGAGGTGGCGGTCGCGTTGGCGGTCGTGTTCGAAGGCGGCGCGCGTGTGGTGGAAGGTGTAGCCGTCGAGTTCGACGATCAGTTTTCGGTCGGGCCAGACCGCGTCGCCCCTTGACAACGCTGGCAGTATTTAACCGATACGTTAAATGCCCACCGACCAACTCAGCCAGACGTTCGCCGCCCTCGCCGATCCCACACGAAGGGCGATCCTTGCCCGGCTCTTCGACGGTGAGGCGACGGTGAACGAGCTCGCCGCTCCGTTCGCCATCAGCCTGCCCGCGATCTCGCGCCACCTGAAGGTGCTCGAGCGCGCCGGGCTCATCGCTCGCGACCGCCAGGCGCAGTACCGGCCGAGCGCGCTCCGTGTGGAGCCGCTCGAAGAGGCGAACGCGTGGATGGAGCCCTACCGCCAGCTGTGGGAGGGCCGGATGGACCGGCTTGGCGCCCACCTCCAAAGCCTCAAGAAAGGACAGGACCACGATGCCTGAATCCGCTACCCAGGTCGACGTGACCCGCGTGTTCGACGCTCCACGCGAGGCCGTGTTCGCGGCGTTCACCGACCCCGAGCAGGTCATGCAGTGGTGGGGGCCCGAGCACTTCGACGTCCCGAGGGACTCGGTCACCATCGACCTCCGCGAAGGAGGCCGCTACGACCTCACGATGGTCCAGACCGCCGGCGGCCAGGAGTACCCCGTCCGCCAGGAGATCCTCGAGGTCTCCTCACCTGAGCTGTTGATCCTGCGCCACGAGCCGATGCCCGACTTCGGGATGCTCGAGGCGATCGACACGCGCATCGAGTTCCACGACGAGGGCGGCGCCACCCGCGTCGAGATCACGAGCGGTCCCTACAACGCGGAGATGGGCCCCAACGCCCAGATGGGCTGGGAGCAGCAGCTCGACAAGCTCGCGGGCCTGCTCAGCGCTTGAGCTGCCGCGGCTCCTCGCCCTCGCGCCAGGAGTCGATCAGGAGGTGGTCGGCGGGCTCGCCCAGGCGGACCGTCGACACCTCCGTCAGCTCCGCCCGGAACAGGTGCGCCCCGCCCGAGTCCGGAGAGCCCATGGCCTTGAAGATCTTCGCGCGGAGCTCCCCGCCGCCGATCTCCTCGACCCGGCCGGCCACCTTCGCGTCGCCCTTCCACTGATCCGCGTCGCCGGTGCCCGAGTGCAGCGCGAAGCGCGGGTCTCGCTGCAGGTCGCGCGCCTTGACCGCGTCCGGCATCGAGCCGAACCACAGGTCGTCCTCGATGAAGCGGCACTCGATGCCGCTGATGCGCGGGGAGCCGTCCCCGCGCAGCGTCGCGAGCGTCAGGTGCTTGTGGGCCTCGAACAGCTCGCGCGCGCGCTGCGCGAGCTCCGGGGCGGCGGCGGTGACCTCGGTCCAGGTGGCCATGGGCACGAGGATGCCACTCAAGTCCCGTCCACGCGGGCCGATGGACTGGTGAATGCGTCTGCTGCTCGCCATCCTCGCCAGCCTGCTGCTCGTGGCGCCCGCGCACGCGCGCATCCGGCTCCCCGCGGTGCCGGAGCCGGTCCCCGACAACCCCGCCGACCGCCTGCTCGCCGTGCCGATCGAAGACCCCGTCTACGATCCCGCCACGCGCTGCACGAAGACCCCGCGGCCCGGCATGGTCGCGCTCCAGCGCTGGCTCGAGGCCAACGTCCGCGGCGAGTCGTGGGGGACCTACCGCTGCGAGAAGTGGGGCAAGAAGCAGGCGTCGCTGCACGCCGAGGGCCGCGCGATCGACTGGCACCTCGACGCCACGAGGCCCGGCCACCGTCGCGAGGCGGAGCGGCTCGCGCGGCTGCTCCTGGCGCCCGACGCGCACGGGAACCCGCAGGCGCTGGCGCGCCGCATGGGCATCGAGGAGATGATCTGGGACTGCGGGTACTGGAGAGCGGGGATGAACGCGTTCGAGCCCTACGCTGCCTGCTTCAACAAGCACGGCACCAGGCGCAAGCGCGTCGACCCCACGGTGGCCCATCGCAACCACATCCACATCGGCCTGACCAAGGCGGGCGCCATGAGGAGGACGAGCTTCTGGTCCGCCTGAGCCTGATCTGCGCGCTCGCGCTCGTCGCGCTGACCGGCTGCGGCGCCGTGGCCGAGCCGCGCGGCGACGTCAAGGCGGCCGAGTACGCCGAGCAGCCGCCGCTGCCCAAGCCGCGGCCGAAGCTCGTCGAGCCCGTCGCGGGCCAGAGCGAGGCGCCGGAGGCGGTCGAGTCCGGCGTCGCCGAGGAGCCCGCCACCCCGAAGCCGACCGGCCCCGCGTCCGCCACTCGCGAGCGCGGCGACACCCCGAGCGCGATCAACGGCGGCACCCGCAACGCGACCGCGCTCGACAACGGCGTCGCGCTGCCGCCGCTGGACGCGCCCAACGCCGTGCTCAAGATCATCGAGGCCGGCAACGCCATCGCCCGCACCCCGTACAAGTGGGGCGGCGGCCACGGGCGCTTCGTCGACACGGGCTACGACTGCTCGGGCTCGGTCTCGTTCGCGCTCTACGCCGCCGGGCTGATCTCCGGCCCGAGCGACTCGAGCGGGCTCATGCACTGGGGCAAGCCCGGCAAGGGCAAGTGGATCACGATCTACTCCAATCCCGGCCACGTGTACATGGAGGTCGCGGGCATCCGCTTCGACACGTCCGGGGCGAAGGTCACCGGTTCGCGCTGGCAGAACGACCTGCGCGGCGGCGCGGGCGGCTTCGTCGCCCGTCACCCCGCCGGGCTCTAGCTACTCCCTTGCCTCCGCGAGCCGGCTCTCCTCGAGGTCGAGGTCGCGGGCCACGGTGCGGGCCACCTCGTCGCTGATCTCGCCCTCGCGGCGCATCTGCTCGAGCGCCGCGCGCTGCGCCTCGATCACGGACACCAGCATGCGGCTGAACTTGGACGCGCGGTGCTCGTACGCGCCGTCGTCCTCGTCGTCGTCGAAGCGGGCCGCGAAGCGCCGGCGCCGGTAGTTGTACTGCTGGCGCAGGCGCTGGATGGTGTCGTCGCGCGTCCAGTCCTCCTCGGCCAGCCGGTCGATCTCGGCCAGCGCCGCCTCGGCCGCCTGGAGGCGGGCGCGCGCCTCCTCGTCGACGTGGTCGGTGCCGGGCTCGACGCCGAGCAGCCGGATCAGCCACGGCAGCGTCAGGCCCTGCACCACGAGCGTGGCGAGGATCACCCCGAAGACGACGAACAGGATCACGCCGCGCTCCTCGAAGCGCGAGCCGTCGTCGAGCGTGACCGGCAGCGCGAGCGCGGCGGCCAAGGACACGGCGCCGCGCATCCCCATCCAGCCCACGATCGCGACGTTGCGCGGCTCGGGGAAGAAGACGCGCTCGCGGTACGCGCGGAGGACGTGCGGCAGATAGGCGAACACGTACGTCCACACGAGCCGGATCGCGATCACGATCCCGGACACGATCGCGGCGTACGCGATCGCCTCGTCGAGCGGCAGGTCGGCTTCGCGCAGGTCGTCGAGGATCCCGGGGAGCTGCAAGCCGATCAGGACGAACAGGAACGAGTTGAGCAGGAACGTGAGGATCGTCCACACCGCGTCGCCCTGCATGCGCACGGTCGAGTTGGTGAGGCGGCTCGTCTGCGAGCCCATGTACAGGCCGATCGCGACGGCGGCGGTGACGCCCGAGAGCCCGAGCTCCTCGGCCGGCAGATAGGCCAGGTACCCGCTCATGAGCGCGATCGTGATCTCGACCGGCGGATCGTCGAGGCGCTCGCGGACCTGGGCGACCACCCAGCCGACGGCGAGGCCGAGCGCCGCGCCGCCGATGCCGGAGTACAGGAACTCCGCGCTGGCTTCGAACGCGCTGAACGTGCCGGTGAGGACGGCGGCGACCGCGACCTTGTAGGCGACGAGCGCGGTCGCGTCGTTGATCAGCGCCTCGCCCTCGACGATCGCGACGACGCGGCGCGGGACGCCGATGCGGCCCGCGATCGCGGTCGCCGCCACGGGGTCGGTGGGGGAGACGATCGCACCGAGCACGAACGCCGCCGGCCACGACATGCCGTCGATCACCGCGTGGGCGACGACCGCCACCGCCAGGGCGGTGGCGAGCACGAGCCCGATCGCGAGCACGCCGATCTGGCCGAGGTTCTCGCGCAGCTCGCGCAGGCCGGTGAAGAACGACGCCGCGTAGAGCAGCGGCGGCAGGAAGATCAGCAGCACGAGATCGGGCTCGAGCTCGACGGTCGTCCCGGGGATCAAGCCGAGCAGCAACCCGCCGATTACCAGGAAGATCGGGTACGGGACGTCGAGGACGCGGGCGGCCGTGACCAGCACCGCGGTGCAGAACAGGAGCCCCGCGAGGATCAGCTCCGTGTGCGCTCCCGAGGCCATTTATCAGCGTCTTAGCAGGCTTGGGGTCAGCACCCCATGGACCGATGGATGAATCGCGCCGATGATCCTCGTGCAGCGTGCTCCGCTCCTGAAAGGATCGCCTGATGTTCCGCTTCCACGCCGATACCGACTCGCTTCCGGGACCGCCGCCTGAGGTCCTGGCCGAGATCGACGCGGCGTGGGAGCGGGCTCAGGAGCTCTTTCACGGCGAAGCTCTCGAGCTGCACTTCGAGGTCGACCGCCGGTTCGGCCGCGCCTGGGCCGAGCTGCGCTCCGCCGACGGCGAGATCGCCGAGACCTACACGGCCAGCGAGGCCGTCGACATCGCCTGCGGCGCGCCCTTCGCGCCGCTGCCGCTCGTCGCGTAGTCGCACTCCGTACGCCCCCGGGTTTCCGGTGCGGGCGCTCTGCATACAGTGGGTGTATGGCTCCTACACCCAAAGACATCATCACCGGCGTCGTCGATCGTGTGCGCAAGGTCGTCGCCGGTCGCGATGACGAAGCGCCGATCACCGAGACCGAGACCGCGCCGAAGCCCACCCGCGCGGGCGGGACGAAGACCGGCGCCGAGACGCCCGGCTCCACGAAGACCGAGCGCACGCGTGCTGCGGGGACGAGCGCGCGCAAGCCCGCGGCGCGCAAGAGCGCCCCGAAGGCGGGCGCGAAGAACGCGCCGAAGTCGTCGACCACCAAGCCCAAGGCCGCAGCGAAGCCGAAGCCGAAGCCCAAGAAGTCCGCCGCGGCGAAGTCCAAGGCCACGGCGGCCGCGGCCACGTCGGCGCAGGCAGCCGCGGAGCCTGAGGCCAAGCCGGCGTCGAAGCCGAAGGCCGCCGCCAAGCCGGCGACGTCGAAGCCGAAGGCGGCGGCCAAGCCCGCCGCGGCGTCGAAGCCGAAGGCCGAGGCCAAGCCCGCCGCGACGAAGCCGAAGCCCACCGCGGCCGACGCGAAGCCGAAGGCCGACACGTCGGCCAAGCCGGCCGAGTCGGCCAAGCCGGTCGGGACGCAGACCACGTCGGCTCCGACGACCGAGGCCAAGCCCAAGCCGGCCGCCGCGAAGCCGAAGCCGGCCGCCAAGGCCAAGCCCGCCGCGGGCTCCGAGAAGGCCACCGCCGCGGCCGCCGAGAGCGCCAAGGAGGCCGCCTCGCCCGCCGAGAAGTCCAGCTGATCCGCCGCGTGCCCGGGCCGGCAGCCGGCCGACCCGGGTCGCACGCTGACATGCGGGACTGGACCTCGCGCGGCGCGGCGGTTTAGGTTGCCGCCATGCGTCCCATCCCAGCTCCCCGTCTCGGTGACACCCACGGCCTGCTGCGCGCGATCAACGCGCGCGAGCGCCTCCGCCTCGACGAGTTCATCACCGAGTTCTCGATCGAGGAGCTGTTCCCGCCCGGCCTCGAGAACGCGCTCGGCCGGACGCGGCAGTTCGTCTCGTTCGCTCGCTCCGCCGGACTCCTCAAGGAGGACCGCGGCACGGTCGAGCTGACCGAGGTCGGCAAGCGCTACGTGCGCGACACCGACGAGAACGCGGTCTTCGACGTCTCCCCGGGCCAGGCGGAGTGGCTGCGGCGCCAGCTCTTCGAGCGCCACATGACGGACTCGATCTACCACGGCGTGGCGATCGGCCTGTCGCTGTACGCCTCGAGCCCGCCCGACTTCCACGTCTCGCGGCTCGACTTCGGCCGCGCGCTCGGGCACCTCGGCCGCGCGGGCTGGGACAACGAGGGCACGCTCGAGAGCCAGGGCGAGCGCTACGCGACGTTCCTGCGCGACCTCGAGCTGCTCGACGACCAGATGCAGCTGACCGAGATCGGCAGGCAGACGAAGTCCGAGCTCACGCTGCCGGTCCACATGTCGCTGCGCGACCTCGCCGGCCAGCTCAACCCGGGCGGCCCCGAGGCCGCCGCGGCCGAGGGCGAGGCGGAGTGGGCGGCCGCGACCGCTCCCGCCCCCGCAGCCGAGCCGGAGGAGGAGGCGCAGCCCGCCGAGGAGCCCGCGGCCGTCGCCGCCGAGGAGGAGCCGGAGCTCCCGCCCGCCACCGACACCGGCGAGTACGAGGACGTCGCCGGCCAGGGCGCCCCGCCGGCCGCCGCCGCGCCTGACGCGCCCGCCCGCCCCGTCCCGCCCTCCGACATCTGGGAGACGGCCGCCCCCGACGAGGCGACCCGCGCGTACTCCGCGATCAGCCCCGAGCAGGCCGCCGCGGCCGCCGTCGACCCGGCCGCCTCGACGCCGCCGCCCGCGGAGGTCGAGGAGGAGCCCGAGGCGCCCGCCGACATGACCTCCGGCGACCCGCTCGCGCAGCCGACCGCCGAGGAGCCGGTCGACGTGGAAGGCCCCGGGGTGGAGTCCGCCGCGCCCGAGGTCGCCGCCGACGCGGAGGAGGCGGCCGCGTCCGTGCCTCCGCCCGACGCGACGCCCGCCGAGGAGGCGCCGATGCCCGTCGTCGAGGTGCCCGCCGAGCTCGTCGAGGAGGAGCCCCCGCCCGCCGTGGCGGAGGTCCCGGCCGTCGAGGCGCCCGCCCCCGTCCCGCCCGCACCGGAGCCAGAGCCCGCCGTCGCGGCGCCCGTCGGGGACGGCTCAGCCGCGGAGGAGACGCCCGTCGTCCCGGAGCCCGGGGTGGCCGCCGCCCCCGTGGCCGCCGCCACCTCGCCGCGCCAGCCCACCGGCTTCATCGACCTCGGCGCGCTGAAGGCCGCCGCCGAGGGCTCCGGCCTCCAGCTGCCCGATTCGGTCTACGCCAACGTCATCGCCGCGCTCGCCTCCGGCAAGCACGTCGTGATCGCCGGACCCGCCGGATCGGGGAAGACCTCGCTCGCGCTCGCCGTCGCCAAGGCCGCCGTCCAGGCCGGGCGCTCGGAGGGCGCGGCGCTCGCCACCGCGAGCCCGAAGTGGGGCGCGCACGACACCGTCGGCCGCGTCGGCGAGAGTGGCTTCACCCAGGGCCACGTGCTCGCCGCCGCCGGCAAGAAGAAGTGGCTGATCGTCGACGAGATCGACCGCGCCAAGCTCGACAAGGCGTTCGGCGACCTGTCGTCGTTCCTCGGCGGCCTGCCCCTGTCGCTGCCCGACGGCTCGCGCGAGGTCACCGCGCCGAAGGACTGGCGGCTCGTCGCCACGCGCGACAGCAGCCGCGGCGGCCCCGAGGCGTCGGCCGCGCTGCTGCGGCGCTTCGCCGAGGTGCAGCTCCCGCAGCCCGGGCGCGCCGACCTCGAGCGAGCGATCGACGCCGCCGCCGAGGGCGACGCCACCGCCGCCGCGGCGGTCAAGCGCGTGCTCGCGGACGAGGCGTCAGCCGCGCTCGGCGCCGGCGTCTTCCTCGACGCCGCCCGCCACGCCGCGGAGCGCAACGCGCTCACCCCCGCCACCGAGGACGAGCTCGAGGCGGAGCTGCGCACGGCGTACTTCTAGCGCCGCACCGCCGCGGCGAGCCCCGCCTCGCGCTCCGCGGGCCCGACCGGCCCGCCGGGCTCGCGGGTCAGCGCCGCCGCGGCGCGCGCCTCGATCTCGTGCGGGTTGTTGCGGTATCCCCGGTACAGATACGAGAGCCACATCCCGACCGGCTTGTGCTGGTGCTGCCAGACGTGGCACAGCTCATGCACGATCAGGTCGTCCGACGCGTCGGCCAGCGGCAACTTGAGCAGGATCAGCGTCCCGAACTCGTAGCCGTGGAAGCGCCGGAAGCCGGGGATCCGGAACAGCCACGGGGTCACCAGCACGCGCACGTGCCCGATCCGCACGGGCGCCGGATAGAAGTCGAGCCGGTCGATGCGCTCCTTCGCGCGCAGGATCGCCGCGATCTCCTCCGGCGAGCGCCGCATCAGCCCACGTGCGTCTGCAGCCACAGCTCGAGCAGGCCGAGCTGCCACAGCGTCGACCCGTCGAGGTTCGTGCGGTGCTCGTTCGGCGCCGCGAGCATCGTCTCCACGACGTCGTCGCGGAACAGCCCGCGCGAGCGCGCCGCGCCCGAGCGCAGCGCGTCGCCCACGAGCTCCAGCACCGGGCCTTCCAGGTGCGAGAGCGCGGGCACCGGGAAGTAGCCCTTGGGCCGGTCGATCACCGCGTCGGGCACGACGCCCCGCGCCGCCCGCTTCAGGACGCCCTTGCCGCCGTCGGCGAGCTTGTGCTCGGGCGGGCAGGCCGCCGCCAGCTCGACGAGCTCGTGGTCGAGGAACGGCGTCCGCGCCTCCAGCCCGTGCGCCATCGTCATGTTGTCGACGCGCTTGACGGGGTCGTCGACGAGCATCACCTCGGCGTCGAGCCGCAGCCCGCGGTCGATCGCGGTGGCCGCACCCGGACGGGCGAACCAGTCGGCGGCGAAGGAGCGCGAGGGATCGCGGTCGAGGGGCTCGTTGACGAGGCCCGCCACGTGCTCGTGGTCGCGGTCGAAGAAGCTCGAGGCGTAGACCTCGAGCCCGTCGCCGTCGGCCTCCAGCAGCGGCGGGTACCAGTAGTAGCCGGCGAACACCTCGTCCGCGCCCTGGCCCGACTGGACGACCTTGCGGACCTTCGCGACCTCCTCGGAGAGCAGGAAGAACGCGACAGCGTCGTGCGACACCATCGGCTCGCTCATCGCCGCGATCGCGCGCGGCAGCGCCGGCATCAGCCGCTCCGGCTCGACGCGGATCTGGTGGTGGTCGGTCCCGAACTCGCGCGCCACGAGGTCGGAGAACTCGAACTCGTCCCCGACGCGCTCGCCGACGTCGCGGAAGCCGACGGAGAACGTCGCGAGCCCGGTCTGCCCCTGCTCGGCCAGCAGCGCGACGATCAGCGAGGAGTCGAGCCCGCCCGACAGCAGGATCCCCACCGGCACGTCGGAGACCATCCGCCGCCGCACAGCCACCCGCAGCGCCTCGAGCACGGCGTCGTCCCAGTCGGCCTCGGTCCAGTCCGCGCGCGCCGGGTCGCGCGCGAACGGCGGGTCCCAGTAGCGGCGCTCGCGCCGCCGGCCGTCCGGCTCGATCACGAGCACCGTCGCCGGCGGGAGCTTGCGCACGCCGCGCAGGATCGTCCGCGGCGCCGGGACGATCGAGTGGAACGACAGGTAGTGGTGCAGCGCGACCGGGTCGACGCTCGTGTCGACGCCCCCGGCCGCCACCAGCGCGGGCAGCGAGGAGGCGAGGCGCAGCCCGCCGTCGTCCAGCTCCTGCAGGTACAGCGGCTTCTTGCCGAGCCGGTCGCGCGCGAGCACGCTGCGCCCTGAGCCGTGCTCGACGAGGCAGAACGCGAACATGCCCGCGAGCCGGTCCAGGAGCCCCTCGCCCCACTCGGCCCAGCCCTTGAGCAGCACCTCGGTGTCGCTCGTGGAGCGGAACGCGTGGCCGGCGCGCTCGAGCTCCGCTCGCAGCTCGCGGTGGTTGTAGACGATGCCGTTGAAGACGATCGTCAGCCCGAGCGCGTCGTCGACCATCGGCTGCGCGCCGCGCTCGGACAGGTCGATGATCGAGAGCCGCCGGTGCGCGAGCCCCGCGCGGCCGTCGAGCCACAGGCCGTCACCGTCCGGCCCGCGCGGCGCCAGCACCTCGCTCATCCGCGCCAGGGCCTCGCGGTCGGGCGGCGCCCCGCGCCGCAGCTCCCCCGCGATGCCGCACATCAGACGGTCAGGATCGCGGGCTCTGAGCGTGCCGAGGTGAAGTCCGCGTGCAGCGCCCGCATCAGCCGCCCGAGCTGCGGCGCCGTGCCCCGGCCGGCGCGCGAGCGCTGGCGCACGGCGCCCGTCGCGGTCGCGAGCTCGCGCACCGACTCGAGCTCGTCGACGCAGCCGAGGTCGGCCGCGTGCGGGGCGCAGGCGGCCAGCATCCCCTCGAGCCACTCCTGCGCCGGGCGCCGGCGGTCGTGGCCGGGGTCGATCAGCTGGGCGCCCATGCCGTCACGCGCGGCGATGAAGCGGTTCTCCTCGAGCACCTCGGGCCGGGTGACCAGCGCGTGCCCGGCGTACCCCTCGTGCGACTCCAGCCGCACGAGGCACTGCACGAGCGCGGCGATCGCCGCGGTGTCGGCCACGCGCGTCTGCGCGTCCATGACGCGCACCTCGAGCGTGCCGAAGCGCGGCTGCAGCCGCACGTCCCACCACAGGAACGTCGGCTCGGGGAACGCGTCGCAGCGCAGCAGCACGTCGATGCCCTCGACGTAGTCCTCGTAGGAGCGGAACTCGCGCGGGATCCCGACGCGCGGGAACGCCTGGAAGAGCGGCGTGCGCATCGAGCACAGCCCGGTGTCGCGGCCCTGCCAGAACGGCGAGTTGCCCGACAGCGCGAGCAGGAGCGGCAGGTGGGTGCGCATGCGGTTGTAGGACTGCACGGCCTGCTCCGGGTCCGGCACGGCCACGTGCACGTGCAGGCCGAACGTCGGCTCGCGGCGCGCGAGCTCGCGCATCGACGAGTAGAGGAACTGGTAGCGCGCCCCCGGCGAGACCTCGACGTCCTCCCAGAGCGTGAACGGGTGCGTGCCCGCGACGGCCCCGCGGATCCCGAGCGGCTCGGTCACCGTCGCGAGCCCGCAGCGCAGGCGGCGCAGCTCGTCGATCGCGGCGGGGACGTCGGCGTGCGGCTCGGTGGCCAGCTCGAGCGCCGAGCCGTGGGTCTCGGCGGCGGTGCGCGGCAGCATCTCCGCGGGCAGCGCGGCGAGCACCTCCTCGGAGCGCGACGTGAGGTTCCACCCGTTCGGCTCGAGGAGCATCACCTCCTCCTCGATGCCGACCGTCCACGGCGCCTCGGCGGCCTCCGTGTTCCAGTCGGCCCAGTGCCCGTGGCTCATGCCGCTCGCCGCGATCGGCCGCTGCTCGCGTAGGCGCCGGCCTGCTCGACCAGCTCGCGGAACAGGGCGAGATGCTCCGGCCGCTCGACGAGCGATTCCGCGTGCCATTGCACACCGAGATAGAGCGCAGCGCCCGTGCTTTCGATGCCCTCGACGATACCGTCCGGCGACCACGCGACCGGGAGGAGATCCTGCCCCAGGCGGTCGGCGGCCTGGTGGTGGAAGGAGTTGACGTCGGCCTCGGCGACGTCCATGACCTGCGCGAGCCGCGAGCCGGGCTCGATCCGCACCGCGTGCGTCGTCACCCGGCCGCGCGCGGCCTGCCGGTGCTCGACCGAGCCGTCGACGACGTCGCCGACGTGCTGGTGCAGGGTGCCGCCGCGCGCGACGTTGAGCGCCTGCGAGCCGCGGCAGATGCCCAGCAGCGGCACGCCGCGCGCGTCGGCGAGCTGGGCGAGCGCGAGCTCGTAGGCGTCGAGCTCGGGCTCGGTGGTGCCGAGCTCCGGGCTGCGCTCGTCGGCGCCGTAGCCCGCCGGGTCGAGGTCGGGCCCGCCCGACAGGCACACGCCGTCGAGGCGGTCGAGCAGCGGCGCGATCGTGTCGTGGCCGAGCGGCGGCAGCACGACCGGCAGCCCGCCGGCGAGCTCGATCGCGCGCATGTACATCATCCCGAGCGCCATCTCGCGCTGCGGCGGATCGCCCTCCGGGCTCGGGTCGGTCTGCTCGGCGAGCCGCACCTCGGAGGTCGTGACCCCGATCAGCGGCCGGCTCACGGCAGCACCCACGTGTCCTTGGCGCCGCCGTTCTGCGACGAGTTGACGATCAGCGAGCCCGCGTCGAACGCGACGCGCGTGAGCCCGCCGGGCAGCGTGCGCACCGCCCCGTCGCGGGCCAGGAAGACGTACGGGCGCAGGTCGATGTGGCGCGGCTCGAGCCGCCCGCCGACCACCGTCGGGTGCGACGAGATCATCACCATGCGCTGGGCGACGTAGTCCTCGGGCGCCTCGCGCACGCGGCGGCGGGCGGCCTCGCGGTCATGGTCCTCAGCATGCGGGAGCACCCAGACGCCCTCGCCGCCGTAGCCGCCGCGCGGCTTGACCACGAGCTCGTCGAACACGTCGAGCGCGCGCTCCAGCACCTCGGGCTCGCCGAGGTCGAACGTCTCCACGGACGGCAGCAGCGGCTCCTCATGCAGGTAGAAGCGGATCATGTCCTCGACGTAGGCGTGCGTGAGCTTGTCGTCGGCCACGCCCGTGCCGAACGCGTTGACGACGCCGAGGCGGCCTGAGCGCAGCGGCTCCAGCAGCAGCCGGCCGACCTCGGTGTCGAGGCGGTCCGCGTTCGTGCGCCGGTACACGACGTCGACCGCGTCGAGGTCGAGCGCGTCGGGCTCGACCAGCGGGATCCCGAGCTGCGTCGCCGCCCACTCGTGCTCGTAGTAGGCGGAGTTCTCGATGCCGTCGGTCAGCACCACCGCGCGCGGGTCGCCGTCGGCGGGGGAGGCGGCGCGCAGCGACTCCATCAGCATCGCCGGCACGTCGTCGAGCGTGCGCGGCGCGTCGCCGGGCGGGATCTCGAGGTGCGCGGCCAGCGCACGCCGCGCCGCCGCCGCGTAGGCGAAGCCGCTGGGGGTGCGCACGTTGTCCTCGAGCACCCGGAAGTCGCCGTCGGCGTCGCGCACCAGGTCGAGGCCGGCGATGCCGATCCACAGGTCGCCCGGCGGCCGCACGCCCTCCATCTCCGGCTCGTAGTACTCCGCGCCGTCGATCACGCGCGCCGGCACGACCCCCTCGGCCACGATCCGCCGCTCGCCGTAGATGTCGGCGACGAACGCGTTGAGCGCGCGCACGCGCTGCGCGAGCCCGGCCTCGACGTCGGACCATTCGGCGGCGGCGAGCACGCGCGGCACGGGATCGACCACGAACACCTCGTCGCCGTCGGAGGAGTGGAAGACGACGCCCTCGTCCGCGCCCTGGCGCTCGACGCTGACCGCGAGCGCCTCGAGATCGTGGCCGTCGAGCGCACGCATCGCTCCCTCGGCGGCCGGGCGGATCGTGCCGTCGTCGGCGATCGCCTCGTCGTAGCACGCTGCGGCGCGCTCGTAGTCGGCGATCAGCGGGAGCGGGTCGTCGGCGAGCGTCACCCCCTGAGACTCCCCGATTTTCGCGGCTCGGGCATACCGCCCGCCGTCTGAAGTCCGCGGTCCGACGTTGGACGTCATGGCAGGAAGGCGTCCGCGAGCCATTCCGCGAGCCCGCGCGGCCCGCGCTCGGCGGCGACCGCGCGCTGGCGCTCGGCGCCGTTGCGGGCGGCGAGCGCGCGGGCGTGCTCGAGCTCGGCGGCGCCACCGAGCCGCTCGACGGCGGGCCCGACGGCGTCGATCAGCGCGAGCACGCGCTCGCGCGCGGGCTGCGGCTCGCCGGTCTCGAGGTCGAGCAGGCTGCCCGCGAGGCCGTGGCGCAGCGCGCGCCAGCGGTTCTCGGCGATGCGCGCGCCGTCGTGCACGGGCAGCGCCTCGCCGGCGTCGTGCCGCTCGGCCAGCCACACCACCAGCCCGGCCGCGAACGCGAGCACCCCGGCGGCGTCCTCGGGCGTGCTCTGCGCGTCGGGCACGCGCAGCTCGATCGTCCCCAGCTCGTCGTGTGGGCGCAGCTCCCACCAGGGCTCGCCGTGGTCGGGGAACAGGCGGCTGCGGCGGCCCCAGCGCTCGTACTCGGCGCGCTCCTCCCACGACGCGTAGGGCGGCGGGACGCCCTGGCGCGGGAGCAGCTCGCTCAGCTTCGGCCGCACCGAGGCGAGCCCGGTGTCGCGCCCCTCGTACCAGGGGGCGTTGCCGGCCAGCGCGGCGACGTCGGGGAGGTGCGAGCGCAGCGCGTTGTAGACCGCGAGCGCGCGCTCGGCGCCGCGGACCGCCACATGGACGTGCTGGCCGAACACGAGCTGGCGCGGCAGCACCCAGCGGAACTCCGCGATCAGCGGCGCGTACTTCGGGTCGTCGCGAAACGGGCCCTCGGCCGCCGCGAACGGGTGCGCGCCGGCGCCCGCGAGGCGCGCCCGGCCCTCCAAGCCCGCCGCGAGCGCGCGGCGCGAGGCGGCGAGCGCCGCGGCCGCCTCGGCGATCCTCGCGCACACCGGCGACGCGGTCTCGACCTGGGCCGCGGGCAGCTCGGGTCGTAGCGGCACCGCGTCGCCGAGCTCCGTGATCACCGTCGCCGCGGCCGGCAGCAGGTCGAGCGTCGCGGGATCGAGCAGCATCAGCTCCTCCTCGACGCCGATCGTGTGATCGGGCACGTTGTCGAGGAGGGTCCGCCAGCCCTCCGCGGTGAGCCCCTCCGGCATGCGCGCACGCTACCCGCGATTGCGGGGTGCGGATGCGGGGGAGGCTCCGACGCGATGCGGATCGTCGTGTTTCCCGGAGTGCTGCGCCCGCCGAGCGACGCTGCCCTGCTGGGCGGCGTGATGGCGCGCGACGGCAGCGGGCTGCGCGGGCGCGAGGTGCTCGACCTCTGCACCGGCACCGGGATCCTCGGGCTCACCGCCGCTCGGCTCGGGGCGCGCGCGACCGCGGTCGACATCAGCCGGCGCGCCGTTCTCAACGCGCGCCTGAACGCCCGCCTCAACCGCCTCTCGCTCGAGGTCCTGCGCGGCGACCTGTTCGGTCCGGTCGAAGGGCGACGCTTCGACCTGATCGTGTCCAACCCGCCCTACATCCCGGCGCCGCCCGACGCCGACACGCGCGGGGCCGCGCGTGCGTGGGACGCGGGGCCCGACGGGCGGGAGTTCCTCGACCGCATCTGCGACGCCGCCGCCGCGCACCTGCGCTCGGGCGGCCGCGTGCTGCTCGTCCATTCGAGCCTCGCCGACCCCGCCGAGTCCGAGCGCCGGCTCGCCGCCTGCGGCCTGTCGACGAGCGTCGCCGCGGAGCACGCGGGCACGCTCGGCCCGGTCGCGCTCGAGCGGCTCGGCTACCTGCGCACGATGGGCGTGGCCGATGCCTCGGAGACGGAGCGTATGGTCGTCATCGAAGGTCGGCGCGAGCTCGGCGTGCCCGAGCCCGTCCGGTGAGCGACGCGGTCGGCCGCCACGCGGTCGCGCTCGCGAGCGTCGCGGAGCTTGCCTCGCGCGCCGGCGCGCAGCGGGTCGTCCTGCTCGTCGACGAGGGCGAGGCCGAGGCGACGATGATCGAGTGGACGGGCGAGGGCCTCGAGCTGACCGAGGAGGGGGCCACCGAGCCCGTCGCGGTCGCCGCCGTCGGGCAGGTCGCGCCCGCGGCGCTGCCGGACGTCGTGCCGGTCCCGCCCACGGCGCTGACCGTCGATCCCGACACGGGCGAGCTGGCGGCGCCGATCGGCGCGCTGGCGGGCCTCGCCGGCGCGGTGGTCGCGCTGGCGGCGGCGTTCGGCGGGCGCTCGGTGGCGACCGCGGAGTTCGCGACGCGCGACCCCGACCAGCCGTTCATGCTCGCGGCGCGGCCCGGCGAGGCGGTGATCGCGCAGCTCGGCGGCGAGACGTTCGCGTTCCCGGAGGGCTGGCCCTAGGCCACTAGGCCTGACGGCGGCGGTAGGTCTGCGCCTTCGCGCGGTTGCCGCAGACGGCCATCGAGCACCACGTCCGCGAGCGGTTGCGGGAGTGGTCGTAGAACGCGACCTGGCAGGTGTGCCACGGACACGCCTTCAGCCGCTCCCACGTGCCCTCGGCCTGCGCGCGGGCCACGATGCCGAGCAGGCGGCCGGCCACGCGGTCGATCCCGTCCGCGCGCGGCTCGACGCGGGCGTGGCCGCCGGCGTCGAGCGCGACCGTCAGGCGCGCGCGCTCGGCCGCCGCGTTGAGCGCGGCGGGGACCGCGGGGTCGAGCGCGGCGCCGTTGTTGGCCAGCAGCAGCGCGCGCAGGTGCTCGCGCAGCGCGACGGCGGCGGCGAGGTCGTCGTGGCCGACGGGCTCGACCTCCAGCCCGTGGGCGGCCAGCCAGGCGGCGAGCGCCTCCGGGGTGTCCAGCTCCTCCGCGCCGTCCTCGATGTCGACGGTGTTGACGAACGCCTCGATCAGATCCAGTTCGGTTTCCTGCATAACCATCAAAATAGCATAGGAGGTGATATAGTAACTGTCGTAATGTAAACAGCAGTTATCTCGGAGGAGTGATGATGCATCCCCTTCTCGCCGCAGGCTTCATCAACGCAGTCGCCGCTGACCAGCACGCCGCCGCCGCCCGCCGTCGTTCCGCCCGCCGCGGCGCTGCCACGTCAGGGCGCGCCGCCCCGGCCGACGTCGCCGGCGACGTCGCCATCCGGCTCGCCACGCCCGCCGACGCGGGCGCGCTGGTCGCGCTCGGCACGCTCGACGGCGACCGCCGCGCGGGCGAGCTCCTGGCCGCGGCCGCGGCCGACCACGGCGTGCTCGTCGCGGACGTGGACGGCGAGCTCGGCGCCGCGCTCGCGCTCGACGGCGGCCTCGCCGTCGCCGACCCGTTCCGGCCCACCGCCCTGCACGCGGAGCTGCTCCGCCTGCGCGCCCGCCAGCTCGGCGGCGACGCGCCGCGGCGCGTCCGCGGACCGCTCGGCCGCGCGCACCTGCGCACGTCGTAACGTCCGGGGCGGTGCTGCCGCCCGGACCCACCGCCCCGCCGGCCCTCCAGACATGGGAGTGGCTGGCGCGGCCGACGGCGCTGCTGCGCCGCAGCGCCGCCCGCCACGGCGTGCCGTTCACGCTGCGCACCGCATGGACCGACGCGCCGCTCGTGATCGTCTCCGACCCCGCCGACGTGCGCACCGTGTTCGCCGCGCCGCCGGAGGTGGCGATCGCCGGCGCGAGCTCGAGCTTCATCGAGCCGTTCGTCGGGCCGAGCTCGATCCTCGTCCTCGACGGCGCCGCGCACCTGCGCCAGCGCAAGCTCATGCTGCCGCCGTTCCACGGCGACCGCATGCGCGCGCACCGCGAACTGATCGCGCGGCTCGCCGCCGCCGAGGTCGAGCGCTGGCCCGCGGGCGAGCCGATCGCCGTCCACGCGCGCATGCAGGCGCTCACGCTCGACGTGATCATGCGCGTCGTCTTCGGCGCCGAGCTGCCCGCGCTGCGCTCCGCGATCCGCGACACGCTCGACATGACGATGTCGCTGCCGCGGATGCTGTTCTTCTCGCTCACCGGCAACGACCTCGGCTTCCGGCGCGCGCTGGCCGGCGTCGAGCGCGAGCTGACCGCGGTGATCCGGGCGCGGCGGCGCGAGCCCGGCGACGCGATCCTCGACGAGCTGATCGCCGCGGGCTCGGAGGACGACGAGCTGCGCGACCAGCTCGTGACGCTGCTCGCCGCCGGGCACGAGACGACCGCGGGCGCGCTGGCCTGGGCGGTCGAGCGCCTCGCCCGTCACCCCGAGGTGCTCGAGCGACTGCGCGCGGAGGAGCCGGGATACGCGGACGCGGTCGTCAAGGAGGTGCTGCGCACGCGGCCGGTGCTCACGATCGCCGCGCGCAAGCTCGTCGCGCCGCTCGCGCTCGGCGGCTGGGAGCTGCCCGCCGGCGTGCACGTCGCGCCCTGCATCTACCTCACGCATCGCCGCGCCGACCTCTATCCCGAGCCGACGGCGTTCCGCCCCGAGCGCTTCCTCGGCGACGACGCGCCCGACGGCTACGCGTGGATCCCGTTCGGCGGGGGCGTGCGCCGCTGCGTCGGCGCCGCGTTCGCGGCGATGGAGATGACCGAGGTGCTGGGCGCGGTCGCCTCGCGCGTGACCGTGCGGCCCGACCGGCCCGCCGGCGAGCGCATGCGCCGGCGCTCGCTCACGCTGACCCCGGAGCGCCGGGCCCGCGTGATCGCCGAGCCGCTACGTTCAACCTGACCGCGCGTGCCGCTCTTCTGCCGCCACAACCGCCTGACTCAGAACTGCCCGATCTGCTCGAAGGAGCTCGCCGCCGAACGCGCGGCGAGCGCGCCGGCGCGGCCGGCCCGCAGCCGCTCGCGCAGCACCACGACCACGCGTCGCGCCCCCGGTGTCGTCACGCGGCGCGTCGCGCGCGCTGCCGACGACGGCTATCGCAACGCGCTCGTCCCGGGCCTGCGGGCGACCGCCGACGCCGAGCGCCTGGCCGCCGCGCTGGCGTGGGCCGACGCCCGGCTCGAGCCGCCCGGGCCGCATCCCGCGGTGGCCGAGGAGCCGGACCGCGAGGAGGCGCTGTGGCTCGCGTTCCTGCTCGCGCTGGTGCCGCCCGGCGCGCGCGAGCTGCACGAGGCGATCGTCGCCTCGCGGCCGGGCTGGGCGAGCGGCGAGCTGCCCGACCTGCCCGGCACCGACGCGCGGACGATCCCCGCCTACCGCGCCTGGGTGGAGCGCAGCGGCTCGCAGTCCGACGCCTTCCTCGGCGACCCGGCGTGGTCGCCGGAGCGGCGCTTCGGGCGCGCCTTCGAGCGCCTCGCGCTGCCCGGGCTGGGTCGCGGCGCGCGCTACGAGCTGCTGAACACGCTCGGCGCCGCGGGCGTCTGCGACGTCGTCGCCGACACCCTGCACGTCGGCAAGACCGACGACGCGACGACGCTCGCCGCCAAGCGCCTGCTCGTCTCGGGCGACGCGCTGCTGCTCGAGCGCCGCGCCGCGGACCTCGCGCGCGGCTGCGGCGTGCGCCTCGGCGCGCTCGACCGCGGGCTCGCCGTGTGGGGCGAGGGCGAGGACCCCGAGGCCGAGGCGCCGCCCGCGCTGCGCGCCGCGCTGGGCCTGGCGTGAGCGTCGAGGTCCGGGAGCTCGACCTCGGCGCCAAGGGGGTGGCCGAGGCGGTGGTCGTGCTCCAGCGCGCGTCCTACCGCGTCGAGGCGGACCTGCTCGGCGTGCGCACGCTGCCCGCGCTGAAGGAGAGCCCGCGCCGGCTGCGCCGCACCGGCGAGCGCTTCCTCGGCGCCTACGAGGGCGACCGGCTCGTCGGCGCCGTGGCGTGGAAGCGCAGCGGCCCGCTGGTCGACATCCACCGGCTCGTCGTCCACCCCGACCGCTTCCGCCGCGGCATCGCCGGGCACCTGCTCGACGCCCTGGACGCGCTCGAGGCCGACGCCGAGCGCTCGGTCGTGGCCACCGGCGCCGTCAACGCGCCCGCGCGCCGCTTCTACGAGGGCCGCGGGTTCGTGCCGGTCGAGGAGCGCGTGGTCGACGGCTCGATCACGCTCGTGACATACGAGCGACGCGCCGGAGCGGCATGATGCCCGGCGTGTCCGTCGCCGCCCTGCGCACGCGCCTGACGCCGGCCGCCCCTGTCCCCTCCGCCCACGCGGGCGATGCCGCGACCGGTGCGCCCCGCCCGTGGAAGCTGGTCGTGCTCGCCTGCCTCGTGCTCGGCGCGCTGTCGCTGCTCGGGCCATCCTCGCCCACCTATGACCCGTGGGCGTGGATCATCTGGGGGCGCGAGATCGGACAGCTCGACCTCAACACGGTCAGCGGCCCGTCGTGGAAGCCGCTGCCGGTGTTCTTCACCACCGTCTTCTCGTTCGCCGGCGACGCGGCGGCGCCGGACCTGTGGCTGGTCATCGCGCGCGGCGGCGGCTTCCTCGCGATCGCGATGGCCTACCGGCTCGGCTCACGCATGGGCGGCCGGGCGGCCGGCGTGATCGCGGCGCTCTCGCTGTTCCTCGCCGACGAGTTCATCCGCAACTTCTGGCGCGGCAACTCCGAGGGGATCCTCGTCGCGCTCTGCCTGTGGGCGGTCGAGCGCCACCTCGACGGGCGCCGCACCGACGCCTTCCTGCTCGGGTTCGGCGCCGCGCTGCTGCGGCCCGAGGTGTGGCCGTTCTTCGGGCTCTACGGGCTGTGGCTCGGCTGGATCGAGCCGCGGCGGCGGCTGCTCGTCGCGGGCGTCTTCGCGGCCAACGGCTTCCTCTGGTTCGCGCCCGAGTACTGGGGGTCGGGCGACTGGCTGCGCGCCGCCAACCGCGCGCACCAGCCGAACCCGGACTCGCCCGCGTTCGCCGACCGCCCGTTCCTCGAGGTGTTCCGGCTCTCGTCGGGGATCCTCAGCGTGCCGGTGCTGATCGGCTCGCTCGTCGCGCTGGTGGCGCCGATCCGCGCGCGGCGGTGGGATCTGCGGCTGTCGCTGTTCGCGGTCGCCGCCGTGCTGATGATCGTGGTGGGGCTGATGACGGAGGCCGGCTTCGCCGGCAACCTGCGCTACGTCGCGCTCCCGGCCGCGCTGCTGTGCGTGCTGGCGGGCGTGGGCTGGGTCGAGCTCGTGCGCGCGGCCGGCGCGCGCTTCGGCCGCGCGGTCGGGGTGGGGCTGGCCGCCGTGCTCGTGCTCGCGGCCACGCCGTTCGTGCTCGCCGACCTCGACGAGCTGCGCGTCAGCGCGCAGAAGACGCGCTCTGAGGCCGACTTCTACAACACGCTCCCGGTCGCGATCGACAAGGCCGGGGGGCGCGCCGCGGTCAAGCGCTGCGGCAAGGTCTACACCGGCCCGTACCAGGTCCAGGCGGTCGCCTGGCACCTCCAGAGCCACGGCGGCCAGATCGGGATCGACGCCGAGCCGCCGGGGATCGTGATCGCCGCACGCCACTCCGAGCTGTCGCGCGACGCGCGCTTCGAGCCCTTCACGGAGACGGCGAAATGGATCGTGCGGCGCGCCTGCGCCGCCTGATCGCCTCTCTATCCTGCGCCCCATGGCCACCTACGTCTCGCGCCCGGCGTGGGAGCTGCGGGCACGGTCGGTCACGAGCGCACGCGTCGCCGTGCCGCTGGGGCTCGCACTCCTCGTCGGCCTCAGCCTGTACCTGCGCACGGGCGAGCTCGGCACGGGCTACTGGATCGACGAGGGCCTGTCGGTCGGGATCGCCGACCGCCCGCTCACCGACATCCCGGGCGTCCTCCGCCAGGACGGATCGCCGCCGCTCTACTACGGCCTGCTGAACCTCTGGATGGCGCTCGTCGGGCAGGGCGAGCGCGCGACGCACTGGCTCTCGCTGCTGTTCGCGCTCGCGACGATCCCGGTCGCGTTCTGGGGCGCCGGGCTCGTGTTCGGCCGCCGCGCCGCGTGGATCGCCGCGGTGCTGGCCGCGCTCAACCCGTTCATCACGCACTACGCGCAGGAGACGCGGATGTACGCGCTGGTCGTGCTGCTGGGGATGCTCGCGACGGCGCTGTTCCTGCGTGCGTACACCGCCGACGAGCGCCCCGCGCGGCGCTGGCCCGTGTGGTTCGGGCTGGTCCTCGCGGTCGAGCTCTACACCCACAACTGGGGGCTCTTCTTCGGTGTCGCGCTGTTCGCCGCGTGGCTCGTGCTCCTCTGGCTGGCGCCCGCCGCGGACCGGCGGGCGCGGCTCCGCGACGGCGCGCTCGGCTTCGGCCTGACCGCGCTGCTCTACCTCCCGTGGGTGCCCACGCTGCTGTTCCAGGCCGCCCACACGGGAGCGCCCTGGTCGCGGCGGCCCGGCTTCGAGGAGCTCACGGAGGACGTGCCGCACCGGCTGCTCGGCTCGTCGGCATGGCTCGTCGTCCTGGTGGCGGGCGGCGCGGGCGCCGCCGCGCTCGTGCGGGCCGGACACGGTCGCCGGCTGACCGCCGAGGGCCGTGCCGTGCTCGCGGTCGCGATCGTGGCCTTCGGGACCGTGCTGCTCGCCTTCGCGGCCTCGCAGGTCTCGCCCGCATGGGTCGGCCGCTACCTCGCCGCCGCGATCCCTCCGTTCCTGCTGCTGTCCGCGGCCGGTCTCGCCGCCGCGCGCGGCGTCGGCCTGTTCGCCCTCATCGTCGTCGCGACCCTCTGGTTCTACGACGAGCCGCCGACGCGCAAGAGCAACGTGAGCCAGGTCGCGGCGGCGATCTCGCCCAGCCTGCGGCCGGGCGACGTCGTGCTCTCCACGCATCCCGAGCAGGTGCCCGTGCTCGCGCACTACCTCCCCGACGGGCTGCGCTACGCGACCCCGATGGGCTCCGTGCCCGACGTCGGCGTCTTCGACTGGCGCGACGCCGTCGATCGCCTGCGCGCCACCTCCCCGGAGCGCGACCTCCAGCCGATCCTCGACCAGCTCGCGCCCGGCCGCCGGCTCGTCCTCGTGCGGCCGATCATCGGCGACGACCTCACGAGCTGGCGCGCCCCGTGGACCAAGCTCGTGCGGCAGCGCTCCGAGGAGTGGGAGCAGTACGTCACGAACGACCGGCGCTTCCGCCCGACGTCGATCTACCCGCCGCTGAAGGAGAAGTACGGGCCGAAGCCGCTCCGGGCGACGGTGCTGATGAAGGCGACCCCCTAGGGCACGGTCGCCTCGGGCCGCGGGGCGGGGTCGCCGAGCCCGCCCGGCGAGCGCGGCAGCGAGAGCACGAAGCGCGTGCCGCCGCCCGCCCGGTCCGAGAGCGTGAGCGTGCCGCCCATGCGCTCCGCGAGCTCGCGTCCGATCGCCAGCCCGAGCCCGAAGCCGCCGACCGCGCCGCGCGCGCGGCCGCGATAGAAGCGCTCGAAGATGCGGTCGCGCTCCTCTTGCGGCACGCCGGGGCCGCGGTCGGCGACCTCGATCGTCGCGCCGGAAGCGGTCACATGGACCGGCCGGCCGTCGCCGTAGCGCAGCGCGTTGTCGATCAGGATCCGCACGACGCGGGCGACCGCGTCGGGGTCGCCGCGGACCCAGCACGGGCCGTCGGGCGGGACGACCTCGATCGCGGTGTCGTGATCGCGCGCGCGCAGCCCGAACTCGGCCGCCACGGCGCGCGCCAGCTCGCCGAGCTCGACCGACTCCGTGCGCAGGGCGACCGCCGCGTCGAGGCGCGAGAGGTCGAGCAGCTCCTCGGCCAGCGTCGAGAGCCGCTGCAGCTCGAGCCGCGCGGTGGCGACCTGGCGCTGCGCGTCGGTGATGTCCGGCCTGCTCGCGTCGAGGTCCTCCTCGAGCAGCTCCATCGTGCCCTGGAGCATCGTCAGCGGGGTCCGCAGCTCGTGCGACGCGGTCGCCACGAACGCGCGCCGCGCCGCCTCCTGCCGGCGCAGCTCCTCCTGCATGCGCGCGAGCGCGCGGGCGAGGTCGCCGACCTCGTCGTGGCCGGTGTCGCGCGGCATCGAGACGTCCGGGCCCTCGGCGGTGATGCGGAGCGCGGCGGCGCGCAGCCGCCCGAGCCGGCGCAGCAGCGTGCTGGCCAGGGCGACCGCGAGCGCGACCGCCACGAGCAGGCCGACGCCGGCGGCGGCGAGCAGCGCGTTGCGCACCTCCTGGACGGCGTTGGTGACCTCGGTCAGCCGCCGCTGGGCGACGACCGCGCCGACCACGCCGCCCTCGCGGTAGAGCGGGACGCCGATCACGAGGTCGTCGCCGCGCACGTCGAGCACGGTCTGCTGGCGGTTGAGCGTGCGCACCGCGCCCAGGAACGCCTGGCGCGGCGGCGGCCCGCTGTCGGAGTCGGCGAGGAAGCCGGGCGGCGACTCGTCGTCGTCCGCCGGCGTCAGCGCGAGGTCGGTGACGAGCACGCGGCCGTCGGTCTGGTCGGACAGCTCGAACGCCTCCGAGCTGAGGGCGAGCGTGCGCTCGAGGTGGGTGCGCCGCGCGAGCGCGTCCTCGAAGCGCGGGCGCGCGGCGAGCACGGCGGCGCGCAGGCTGTCGGTGCTCTGGTCGCGCAGCCGCTGCTGGAGCGGGCCGAGCACGACGGCGGCAGTCGCCGCCAGCGTGACGACGCTCGTGACGACGAGCGCGATCAGCAAGCGCCCGCGCAGGCCTCCGAAGCCCCAGCGCAGGCGCAGTCTCATGCCTCGCGGAAGCGGTAGCCCGTGCCGGGCACGGTGAGGATCAGGCTCGGCTCCTCCGGCGTCCCCTCGAGCTTCTCGCGCAGGTGGCGGATGTGGACGTCGATCGCCCGCGGGTCGCGATAGGCGCTGTCGCCCCAGATCGCGCGCAGCAGCTCCTGGCGGTTGAAGGCGCGGCCCGGCCGCCCCATCAGGCAGGCGAGCAGCTCGAACTCGCTGAACGTCAGCCGCACCGCGCTGCCCTCGACCTCGACGCGCCGCAGCTCGCGGTCGAGCGAGACCGGGCCGACGGCGAAGTTGCCCTCGACCACGCGGCCGTGCGCGCGCCGCAGCACGGCGCGGATGCGGCTGCGCAGCTCCGCGAGCCCGAACGGCTTGGTGACGTAGTCGTCGGCGCCCGCCTCGAGGCCCTGGACGGCGTCGGCCTCGGAGTCCAGCGCGGTGAGCATGATGATCGGCACCACGTCGCGGCGGCGGCGCAGCAGCCGCGCGACGTCATGGCCCGTCGGACCCTCGCCGAGCGCGACGTCGAGCAGCACGACGTCGAACGGCTTGTCGCCCGCCGCCTTGAGCGCTGCCTCGCCGTCGGCCACCGCGGTCACGCGGTGCCCCTCGCGCTCGAAGGAGCGCGTGAGCATGTCCCGCAGCGGGCCGTCGTCGTCGACCAGCAGGATGTCCAGCGCGGTGGCGGTCTGCACGCCTGCAGCGTACTGCCGCCCGAGCCCGATTAAGGCCTGTTAGCGAGGGTTAGGCGCGCGTGTGCGGGCGCGTGGGAGTGGACAGGGTGTGGGCCATGTCCACTGTTGAGTTCGATGTCGTACAGACTCCCGCCCGCACCTCCGACCGCGCGCCCGTCGCCGTCCTCGGCGGGGGCCCCGCCGGCCTGACGGCCGGCTACCTGCTCGCCAGGAAGGGCGTGCCGGTGATCGTCTTCGAAGCCGAGGACCAGGTCGGCGGGCTCGCCAAGACCGAGGTCCGCGACGGCTTCCGCTTCGATCTCGGCGGCCACCGCTTCTTCACGAAGTCCAAGGAGGTCGACGACCTCTGGCACGAGGTCATGCGCGAGGAGTTCCTCGAGCGCCCGCGCATGTCGCGCATCTTCTGGAACGGCAAGTTCCTCGACTACCCGCTCAACGGCCGCGACGTCATCAAGAAGCTCGGCCCGGTCGAGCTGATCCGCTCCGGCGTCTCCTACCTGTGGGCGCTCGTCAAGCCCAAGGGCCGTGAGGACAACTTCGAGCAGTGGGTCTCCAACCGCTTCGGCAAGCGCCTCTTCAACCTGTTCTTCAAGTCCTACACCGAGAAGGTGTGGGGCGTGCCGACCTCGGAGATCCGCGCCGAGTGGGCGGCCCAGCGGATCAAGGGCCTGTCGTTCTTCTCGGCCGCCAAGGCCGCGTTCTTCGGCAACAAGGGCGACAAGGTCAAGTCGCTCATCACCAAGTTCCACTACCCGCGCTTCGGCCCGGGCCAGATGTGGGAGACGATGGCCGACGAGATCATCGCCGCGGGCGGCGAGGTCCGCCTCGGCGCGCCGGTGCAGGAGCTCGAGATCCGCGACGGCCGGGTCGCCGCGGTCGTCGCGGGCGGCGAGCGCATCGAGCCCGCGCACGTGATCTCCTCGCTGCCGCTCCGCGCGACCGTCGGGCTGGCCGGCGCCGCCGCCACCGGTGACGTGCAGGGCGCGGCCCAGGGCCTGCGCTACCGCGACTTCCTGACCGTCGCGCTCGTGATCGACGGCGAGGACCTGTTCCCCGACAACTGGATCTACATCCACGAGCCGTCGGTCCACGTCGGCCGGATCCAGAACTACCGCTCCTGGAGCCCGTGGATGGTCCCGGACGAGTCCAAGGCCTGCGTCGGCCTCGAGTACTTCTGCTTCTCGGGCGACGAGCTGTGGGAGATGCAGGACGACGCGCTCGTCGAGCTCGCCAAGGACGAGCTCGAGCAGCTCGGCCTGGTCTCCCGCGACAAGGTCGAGGGTGGCTTCGTGACCCGCGTCCCGCTCGCGTATCCGATGTACGACGCCGACTACTCGCAGCGCGTCGACGTCATCCGCGGCTGGCTCGAGGGCGTCTCGAACCTGCAGCAGGTGGGACGCAATGGTCTGCACCGTTACAACAACTCGGACCACTCGATGCTGACCGCCATCCGCGCCGTGGACAACATCCTCACCGGCGCCGGCCACGACATCTGGGCGGTCAACGCCGAGTCCGTGTACCACGAGGAGGACGTCAAGGACGAGCAGCCCTACAAGCGCGCTCCCGACACGCGCTCGATGCGGGAGCCGCTGGTCTCCGAGTCCTGACACAAAGTTAATACACAGACTCCCGGTGCGACGTTAGGCTGGCATCCGTCCTGGAGGGCGAGCAGCACGCGCAAAGGATTCGCAAGGAACGGCGGCACCCACGGGTGCCGCCGTTTCTCTTTCCGGGCCTGGGGTACTCCCCGCGGCATGTCCGAGCAAGAGCAGGAGAACGCCGCAGACCCCGACGCCGGCTCCGGCGAATCCGCCCAGGAGGCCGCCCAGCAGGAGGAGCAGGAGGTCGAAGAGGCCAAGGAGGTCATGTCCGACCTCGAGGAGGGCGACCCGCCCGAGAAGCTCGAGGACTGGCCCGGCGGCAAGGCCAAGTACCTGACCTACGGGGGTCCCGAGGGCGAGGAGGGCTACGACGACGCCGCCACCGAGAAGCTCGGCCCGTCGTCGCTGCGCCACCACGAGGACGGCTCGGTCACGATCGAGGGCGAAGAGGTCGACGACCCCGACGAGTACAAGGGCGAGCCGATCCCCGGCGGCCCCAGCGATCCGGACGCTCCGCCCGACCCGGCGATGGTCGGCGAGGAAGAGGACGACGACTCAGACGACTCCGAGTCCGACGACTCGGACGACTCGGACGACTCGGACGACGACGAGCGCTAGCCGCGCCTGACCTTCAGCCGCCGTTGCACGCGGCCGGTGTTGCCGGCCGCGTCGACCGCGGTCGCGCTGACGGCCATCGTCACCCGCCGGTTGCGCCGCAGCGCGTTGCGGATGCGCTTGATCGCCTTCGCGCGCGGCCGCAGCCGCACGACGATCCGGCGGCCGGCCGGGAGCGGCGCGCGCACGCGCTTGAGCCGCGTGCCCGCCAGGCGCGCGTTGATCGTCACGCGGCAGTTCTCGGTGACCACGACGAGGATCCGCGGCTGCGCGCGCCGGCCCACCCGGCCCTTGCGCGCGACCCGGATGCTGACCCGCGGCGCCGCCCGGTCCGGCGGCCGGGGCGCCACGGGCGGGCGCGCCGGGGTCCGCGAGGGCAGCGCCGGCCCGGGCGGCTGGATCCGGCACGGGCCCCGCGCCCCGTCCTGGACGCGCTCGACGCTGCCCTCGAGCGAGACGACGTAGAGGTAGCCGCAGGCGTCCTCGCCGAAGGAGACGATCAGGTCGCGCGCCGGGAGCCCCGCGAGCCGGTCATCCACAGCGCGCGGCTGCGCCAGCCGCAGCGAGCGCACGACGCCGGCATAGGTGTCCGCATAGACGTAGCGGCCCTCGAGGGTGGGCAGCCCGCTGTCGCGCACGACATACCCGCCGGCCACCGCGCGCGGGGAGCCCTGGTTGTAGTCCCACACGGGCGGGATGTAGGCGGCGCCGGGATCGCAGTTGCCGGGCCCGGGCACGGTCCCCTCGCGGCAGGCCCAGCCGTAGTCGGCGCCGAGGCCGCGGCCGTCGGCCGTGCGCGCCCAGCTGATCTCCTCCCGCTGGCCCTGGCCGACGTCGCCGATCAGCAGATCGCCGGTGGCGCGGTCGAAGGAGAACCGGAACGGGTTGCGCAGCCCGTAGGCGAAGACGGCGGTGCCCAGCGGGTTGGGCGGGCTCACGTCCGGGACCGAGTAGCTGCCGGCGTTGCCCGGGCGCGGATCGATGCGCAGCACCTTCCCGAGCTGGCTGAAGACGTCGCGCGCGTGGCCGAACTGGTCGTTGGCGCCGCCGCCGTCGCCGGTCGCGAACCACAGCAGGCCATCGGGCCCCCACGCGATCTGTCCGCCGTTGTGGTTGGAGGCCTCGTCGTGCGTCGCGCGCCAGACGATGCGCCCGGTCGGCGCGGCGACGTCGGGCGACGCGTCCGAGCGCCGGTACTCGCGCACCTGCAGCTCGCCGACGGGGTCGCGGGCGACCATGTAGACGTAGAACAGGCCCGACTGCTCGTAGTCGCCGGCGAACGCCATCGAGAGCATCCCGCGTTCGCCGTCGGTCGCCACCTCGGACGCGATGTCGAGGAACGGGGTCGCCAGCGTCTCGCCGTCGCGCACGACGCGGATGCGCCCGGCGCGCTCGACGACGAACAGGCGCTGCGTGTCGGTGCGCGGCGCGGTCACGTACATCGGGGTGTCGAAGGACCCGACCGGCACGAGCGCCGGCGCGGCCGGCGCGCTCGCCGGCAGCGCCAGGGCGACGAGCGCCAGCGCGACGCTAGTGATCCGCCACATGGCCGCTCTCAGGGTCGAGCGGCAGCCCGCGGCCGGCCCATTCCTCGAGCCCGCCCACCATCGAGTGGGCGTCCCAGCCCGCGCGCCGGAAGGCGTTGGCGGCCATGCCGGAGCGGGCGCCGAGGCGGCAGTAGAAGACCACGGGCGTGTCGCGCTCGATCGTCTCCGCCTTCGAGGCGAGCCGCTCGAGCTCGATGTGGCGGGCGCCGGCGATGCGCCCCGCCTCGTGCTCGTAGGGCTCGCGGACGTCGATGAGCTGGATCTCGCCGCGCTCGTGCGCGGCGCGGACCTCGTCGGCGTCGACGTCGACGTCGTCGGCTTGGAAGGCGTGCGCCATGCGACGACTGAAGGTAGCGCCGCGCTACGGGCGCGGGCCTCGCTCCTTCGGCCCGGCGGTCGCCTCATGCGCCACCAGGCGGTGAGCCTGGCGCGCCCAAGCGCACAGCAGCGGGCGCGTGTCGCGCGGGTCGATGATCTCCTCGACCCCGAAGCGCTCGGCGGTCCGGAACGGGGAGCGCACCGCGTCGAGCCGCGCCTCGATCTCGGCGCGCAGCGCGACCGGATCGTCGGCCGCCTCGAGCTCGCGGCGGTAGGCGGCCTCGAGCCCGCCCGCGATCGGCAGCGAGCCCCAGTCGCCCGACGGCCAGGCGTAGCGGAGGTTGAGCCGCGAGGCGTCGCCGTGCGCCGCGCCCGCGACGCCGTAGACCTTGCGGACCAGCACCGACACCCACGGCACGCTCGCCTGGTGGACGGCGAACAGCGCCCGCGCGCCGCGGCGCATCGTGCCGGCGCGCTCGGCCTCGGAGCCGATGACGAAGCCGGGCTGGTCGACGAGGTTGACGACCGGGAGGCGGAACTGGTCGCACAGGTCGACGAAGCGCACGAGCTTGTCCGAGGCGTCGCCGGTCAGGCCGCCGCCGTAGTGCTTGGGGTCGGACGCGAGCACGCCGACCGGGTGCCCGTCGAGCCGCGCGAGCGCGCAGATCAGCGAGCGGCCGTGGCGCGCGCCGAGCTCGAACACCGAGCCGCGGTCGCACACCGCCTCGACGATCGCGCGCATCGCGTAGGGCTTGCGCGGGTCGCGCGGGACGATCGAGAGCAGCGACTCCTCGCGGCGGTCCGGCCGGTCGGTGGCGGCGGCCACCGGCGGCAGGTCCCACGCGCTCTGCGGCAGGTAGGAGAGGAAGCGCTTGAGCTGGTCGAGCGCGTCGTCCTCGTCGGCGGCCTCGTTGTCGACCGCGCCCGCGCGGGTCTGCATGCGCGACCCGCCGAGCGCCTCCTTGTCGGGCGACTCGCCCATCGCCGCGGCGACCACCGGCGGGCCGGCCACGAACAGCTGCGCGGTCCCGCGCACGATCACGCTGAAGTGCGAGGCGACGACGCGCGCGGCGCCCAGCCCGGCCACCGGCCCGAGCGCGGCGGCCACCACCGGCACGCGCTCGAGGTTGGCGATCGCCAGCTCCATGCCCGGGATGAACGGCACGTACGTGTAGCCCATCGTCTCCAGCGACTTGACCGAGCCGCCGCCGCCGGTGCCGTCGACGAGCCGCACCAGCGGCAGCCGCAGGTCGTGCGCGAGCCGCTCGGCGTAGACCATCTTCTGCCAGATGGCGGCGTCGGCGGCGCCGCCGCGGACCGTGAAGTCGTCGCCCTGGACGACCGCGCCGCGGCCGTCGATCTCGCCCTGGCCGCAGACCATGTTCGCCGGCGTGAAGGCGCGCAGCTCGCCGTCCTCGTCGTAGGTGGCGCTGCCCGCGAGCGCGCCGGTCTCGTGGAACGTGCCGGGGTCGAAGAGCCGCTCGATCCGTTCGCGCACCGTCCGCCGGCCCGACGCGTGCTGGCGCGCCACCCGCTCCTCGCCGCCCATCTCGCGCGCGAGCGCCTCGCGCCGGCGCAGCTCTTCGAGCTCGGGCTCCCAGCTCATGCGGCGGTAGCCTCGCAGCATGTGGTCGAACTGGTCGCGCGGGCAGTCCTGCGCGCCCGCCGAGCACGTGCGACCGCAGAGCCGGGCCGAGCTGAGCGCGGCCGTCGCCCGCGGCCGCGCGGTGCGCGTGGCGGGCGCCGGGCACTCGTTCTCGGGCGGCGTCCCGACCGACGGGACGCTGCTCTCGCTCGAGCGGCTCGACCGCGTCCTCGACGTCGACCGCGCGGCCGGGCTCGTGCGCGCGGAGGCCGGCATCGGCCTGCACCGGCTCGTGCGCGAGCTGCACGGCCACGGCCTCGCCTTGCCGAACCTCGGCGACATCGACGTGCAGTCGCTCGCCGGCGCGCTCGCGACCGGCACGCACGGGACGGGCGGGCGGCTCGGCAACCTCGCCTCCGGGGTCGAGGCGATGGAGCTCGTGCTCGCCGACGGGTCGGAGGCGGCGTTCGACGGCGGCGACGAGCTGCGCGCCGCGCGCGTCTCACTCGGCGCGCTCGGAGTCGTGGCGGCGGTCACCCTGCGCTGCGTGCCCTCGTTCCGCCTCCACGCCGTCGACCGCCCGCTCCCGCTCGAGGACGTGCTCGACTCGCTCGACGAGCGCGTCGAGGGCAACGACCACTTCGAGCTGTTCACGTTCCCGCACTCGCCGCTCGCGCTCACGCGCACGAACAACCGCACGGACGCGCCGCCGACGCCGCGGCGGCCGCGGCGGGAGTGGCTGCAGGACGTCGTCATGGACAACCACGCGTTCTGGCTGCTCAACCGCGCCGCCCGCCGCGTGCCGCGCGCGATCCCGCGCATCAACCGGGCGGCCGGCCGCGCGGCCTCCAAGCGCGAGCGCGTGGCGGAGTCCTTCGACGTGTTCGCGAGCCCGCGGCTCGTGCGCTTCGAGGAGATGGAGTACGCGCTGCCACGGGCGCGCGCCGCGGAGGCGGTACGGGCGGCGCGGGAGATCCTCGCGCGCCACCCGGTCTCGTTCCCGATCGAGCTGCGCTTCTCGGCCGGCGACGACGCGTGGCTCTCGCCCGCGCACGGGCGCGACTCCGCCTACGTCGCCGTCCACGTGTTCGAGGGCATGGCGTTCGAGGCGCCGTTCCGCGAGGTCGAGGCCGTGATGCGCGCGTGGGACGGGCGGCCGCACTGGGGCAAGCGGTCGTTCCTGGGCGCGGAGGAGCTCGCGCCGCGCTACCCGCGCTGGGCGGACTTCGCCGCGCTGCGAGAGCGGCTGGACCCGGACGGGCGGTTCGTCAACGCCTGGGTCGAGCGGACGCTGCTGTGACCGCCCGCCAGCGCTGGACGCTCGCGGCGGTCTGCATCTCGACCACGCTGCTGCTCGTCAACGTGGCGGCGCCGAACGTCGCGCTCGAGGCGATCGCGGCCGACCTCGACGCCTCCTTCACCGACCTGCAGTGGGTGCTGAGCGGCTACTCGCTGGTGCTCGCGGTCTTCCAGCTCACGGCGGGCTCGCTCGCCGACCTGTTCGGGCGCAAGCGGCTGTTCGTGATCGGGCTGTGCGTGTTCACCTTCGCTTCGGCGCTGTGCGCGCTGGCCCCTTCGTCGGAGCTGCTGATCGCGGCGCGGGCGCTGCAGGGGCTCGGCGCCGCGATCGTCTTCCCGAGCTCGCTCGCGCTGCTCGCCCAGGAGTTCGAGGGCGCGCAGCGCGGCCGCGCGATCGGGATCTGGGGCGCGGTCATCGGGCTCGCGTTCGCCGGCGGGCCGCTCATCGGCGGGCTGCTCGTCGAGCCGTTCGGGTGGCAGGCGATCTTCGTGCTCGGCGTCGTGTTCGGCCTGCCGACGATCGCGTTCGCGGTGACCCAGGTCAGCGAGTCGCGCGACCCGGACCCCAACCCGGTCGACTGGCCCGGCGTCACGACGCTCTCGATCGGGCTGTTCCTGATCGTGTTCGCGGTCCTGCGCGGCAACGCGCTGGGGTGGACGAGTGCGCCGGTGGTGGGGCTCGTCGCGGTGGGCGCCGCCTGCCTCGCACTCTTCGCCGTCGTCGAGCTGCGCGCCGACGCGCCGATGCTCGACCTGCGGCTGTTCCGCAACCGCACGTTCCTCGGTGCGACGGTGATCGTCGCGTCGCTGTCGGCGGGCTCGTTCGGCGCCTTCGTCTACCTGTCGCTGTTCATGCTCGACGTACGCCACGGGTCGCCGGTCGAGGTCGGCCTGTGGCTCGCGCCGCTGGCGGTCGTCGCCTTCGCCGTCTCGCTGACCGCGGGGCGGCTGAGCGACCGGGTGCCGCTGCGGGGCGCGCTCGTGCTCGGCATGAGCCTGACCGCGGCCGGGCTGCTGCTGCTGACCGGGCTCGACGCCGAGTCGTCGTGGACAGGGCTGCTCGCCGGGCTCGTCGTGGTGGGCGCCGGCATCGGGCTCGCCAACCCGCTGGTGACGTTCGCGCACCTCGGCGTGCTGCCGCCGGCGCAGGGCGGCCTCGCCTCGGGGATCAACAACACGGCGCGCCAGCTCGGGCTCGCGATCGGCATCGCCGTGCTCGGGGCGCTGCTGCAGAGCCACATCGCGGGCCGTGTCGAGGAGCGCACCGACGGGCTCGGCGCCGCGCGCGGCGCGGTCACCGACCGGATCGCGGACGGCGACGTCGCCGCGGCGACGCAGCTCGCGCCGGCGGCGGCGCGCGACAGCCTGCGCACGACCTACGACGCCGCCTTCGCCTCCGGCCTCAACGAGCTGATGCTGATCTCGGTCGGGCTCGCGCTGACCGGGCTCGCCGCGGCGATCGATGCTCGTGCGGACCCGCGACCTCTGGGGCTACGGCGCGCCGTAGAGCCAGCGGGCCTTCTGGCGCGCGAACCAGCTGAGTTGCCGAAATAGGGCTTCCAGCCGGTGAGGGTGGGGTCCGACGCCTGGAGGTTGGTGGGGCAGGCGGCCATGCGCTGGATCGCGGCGACGGTCGCGGCGTTGCCGGCGCTGCGCTGCAACGCGAGCACGGCGGCGACACGGTCCGTGGGCGCCCTCGCCGGCGGTGCCGGTTGCCCGGCGCTGGTGCTGCTGACCGCTGCCGACTCGCGAGCGGGTACCGCCATGCCGCGACTCTCCCAGAGCCGCCGGGGCGGTGCGAGGTGGTCGGGGGCGGGGGGTGGGGCCCAATTCCGGCGCATCGCGGAGCGCGGGCATGTATCTTCGCGCACGTGCGCCGCCTCCTGCTCGTCGTCCTCGTCGCGATGGGCGCTATCGCGGGCGATGCTCAGGCACAGGACCGCTACTCGCTGGCGGGCGGCTGCTACGCGCTGAAGTCGGCCGCCACCGGCAAGTTCGTGGTCAAGGGCGCCGACGGCCGCTACCGCGCCTCAGCCGGGAGCGCCGGCGCCGCCGAGCCGTTCCGCATGCAGGCGACCGCCCTCGGGCGCTACCTGCTCTACGGCGCGCAGCGCGACTACATGGCCGCCGGCTCCGCGAGCCCGCTGCCCGAGCCCGGCCTCCCGCTGCCCGTGCCGGGGCTGCCGGTCGCGAGCACCGCCGCCGACGGCGA
Organism: uncultured Solirubrobacteraceae bacterium; assembly: GCA_963811595.1. Taxonomy (GTDB): domain Bacteria; phylum Actinomycetota; class Thermoleophilia; order Solirubrobacterales; family Solirubrobacteraceae; genus DASQFQ01. The sequence goes on along the minus strand of CAWERW010000015.1, from coordinate 211,393 downwards.
TCCCGTCAAGAGCGCCGCCGCGCCGAGCCCGGCCGCCGACTGGGCGGTCGACGGCAGCGGCGACGCGTTCACGCTCGCGCTCGGCGACGACCGGCTCGCGGTCGACGGCTCGGGCGCGCTCGTCATGCGCGGCGGCGGCGGCGACCGCGCGCGCTTCGCCTTCGCGGGCCGCGGCGGCTGCCCCGAGTACCCGGAGATCGCGCTCGGCGTCCGCGGCGCCCCGAGCACCGGCGCCTCGTCGTGGGGCGAGGTGCGCGGCCTCGTCGACGGGCACATGCACATGATGGCCTTCGAGTTCCTCGGCGGGCGCATCCACTGCGGCCGGCCGTGGCACCCCTACGGCGTCGCCTCCGCCATGGTCGACTGCCCCGACCACGAGCCGGGCGGCACCGGCGCGGCGGCCGAGAACGCCCTCTCCTACGGCGACCCCACCCGCCGCCACGACACCACCGGCTGGCCGACGTTCAAGGACTGGCCCTCGTACCCGTCGCTGACCCACGAGCAGAGCTACTACCGCTGGCTCGAGCGCTCATGGCGCGCCGGCCAGCGGGTCTTCGTGAACCTGCTCGTCGACAACGCCGTTCTCTGCGACCTCTATCCGCTGAAGAAGAACTCCTGCAACGAGATGGACGGCGTGCGCCTTCAGGCGCGGCGCATCCACGAGCTGGAGAACTACATCGACGCGCAGAACGGCGGCCCGGGCAAGGGCTGGTTCCGGATCGTCGACACGCCCTACGAGGCGCGGCGCGTGATCAACAGCGGCAAGCTCGCGGTGATCCTCGGCATCGAGGTCTCGAAGCTGTTCGACTGCGGGCTCGACAACGAGCGCGCGGAGTGCACGGCTGAGCAGATCGACCGCCGGCTCGACGAGGTCCACGCGATGGGCGTCCGCGACATGGAGCTCGTCAACAAGTTCGACAACGCGCTCGCGGGGGTGGCGGGCGACTCCGCCGAGACGGGGCTCGTCGTCAACACCGGCAACAAGATCGAGACCGGCAAGTTCTGGCAGATGCAGAGCTGCGACGGCCACAACCACGTCCACGACCGCTCCCAGTACTCGCTGCCCGGCGACGACCGCGACCCGCTCGTCGGCAACGTCCTGCGCGTGTTCGGCCCGACCGGCGCCGCGCCGCTCTACCCGCCCGCGCCGCACTGCAACGTGCGCGGGCTGTCCCAGCTCGGCGCCCACCTCGTCAAGCGCATGATCGCGAAGAAGATGATCATCGACCCCGACCACCTCAGCGTCCGCGCGCGACAGGAGCTGCTGAGCATCGTCGAGAAGGCGCGCTACTCCGGCCTGATCTCGAGCCACACCTGGAGCACGCCGGACGCGATCCCGCGCATCTACCGGCTCGGCGGCTTCGTCACGCCGTACGCGGGCGCGTCGAAGGACTTCGTGACGCAGTGGCGCGAGGGGCTCGCGGTGCGCGACCCGCGCTTCTACCAGGGCATCGGGTGGGGAGCGGACATGAACGGCTTCGGCGCCCAGGGCCCGCCGCGCAACGGCCCGAACCCGGTCAGCTACCCGTTCAAGTCGTTCGACGGGAAGGTCACGATCGAGCAGCAGCGCAGCGGCCAGCGCGTCTACGACATCAACGTCGACGGGGTCGCCCACTACGGCCTCTATCCGGACTGGGTCGAGGACCTGCGGCGCCAGGCCGGTCAGGCGATCGTCGACGACCTCGGGCGCGGGGCGGAGGCCTACCTGCAGATGTGGGAGCGCGCCGACGGCATCCCGACCGGCTGCCGCCCGGCACGGGCGCGCCTCACGCGGCGCGGGCTCGCGGGCGTGCGGCTGGGCGCCGGTCACGCGTCGGTGCTGCGGCGCGCGGGCCAGCCGAAGCGCCGCGGCGCGCGCGCGTGGCGCTACTGCGTGGACCGCGGGCGCATGGCCGCCTCGCTCACCCCGGCGGGCCGGGTCGCGCTGGTCGGTTCGACCGCGCCGGGCCACAAGGCGCGCGGGGTGCGAACCGGCGCGAAGGCGAAGCGCGCGCGTGTCGGCACGCGCGCGCTCGGCCGCGGCGTGCGCAAGCGCGGCCGCTACGTCTACGTCGTGCGCGGCGGCCGCGTGCGCGGCGTCGCGGTGACGACGGTGAAGTCGCGCAAGGCGGTCCGGCGCCACCTGCGCCGCGCCGGGCTGCTCTAGGCGCAAGCGAACGTCAACGGCGGCCGGGTAGGGGTCGGGTTTGAAGTGCCGTGGGCGACCTCTGACCGGGGTGTGGCCGGTTAGTCGGAATAATTGCCATCAACTGGCCACACCCCTGCCGCGGGCGTCCGAACCCACCCCTCAATGCCCGCCGTTCGCCGGCTCGCTAGAGGAACGCCCGCCCCTCGCCGCGGTACGTCGGCACGGTCTCCACGATCGCGTCGCCGCGCACCAGGTACAGCTCGTTGAAGCGCTCGCACAGCTCGCCCGCCTTGGCATGGCGCATCCACACGCGGTCGCCGACCCGGAGGTCCGCGGCGGCCGGGCCGCGCAGCGGGGTCTGGACCTCGCCGGCGCCCTCCTGGCCGTCGAGCTTCAGGCCCTCCGGCAGGTGCGGGGCGGGGAGGCGGTCGGGGCCCGCGGCTCCCGAGGCCGGGTAGCCGCCGCCGAGCAGCGTCGCCGTCCGCGCGTCGGGCCGCCGCACCACGGGGAGCGCGAACAGCGCGGCCGGCTGGGGCGTGAAGCTGCCGTAGGCGTCGAACAGCGTCGGGCCGTAGAGCCCGGAGCCCGCCGCGACCTCGGTGACCGCCGGCTCGGCCGCCGTCCGCTCGACCGATCCGGTGCCGCCGCCGTTGACGAAGCGCAGCGGCGCGACGTCAAGCACCGCGGCCACGACCGCCGCCCGCCGCGTCGCCAGCTCGCGCGCCGACGCGCGCTGCATCGCGCGGATCGCCACGCCCATGAGCGGCCTGCCGGGCGGCCGGTCGCCGACGCCGGCGATGTGCGCCTCGTAGCTCATCAGCCCGTCGAGCGCGAGCTCCGGCCGCGCGACGACCTCGCGCGCCAGGGCCGCGGCGGCCTCCGGCGTCCGCACGGGCGAGCGGCGGGCGCCGATCTTCACGCGGCCGCGCAGCGGCCACCAGCCGGCGTCGACGTCGAGGCAGACGCGGATCGGCCCGCCGCCGGCCTCGCGCACGGCCTCGCACGCCAGCGCGAGGTGCTCCACGCAGTCGACCATGATCGTCACGCGCTCGCACGGCCCGGCCGCCAGCTCACGCAGCGCCGCGCGGTCGACGGTGGGGTAGGCCACGACGAGGTCGTCGTGGCCGTGGCCCGCCAGCCACAGCGCCTCCGGCAGCGTGAAGGACAGAACGCCCTGCAGCCCCGCCCCGTGCGCGCGCTCGACCAGCGCGCGGCAGCGCACGGACTTCGACGCGAGCCGGATCGGCGTGCCGCCGGCGCGCCCCAGCAGGTCGGCCGCGTTGCGGTCGAAGGCGTCGAGGTCGACGACCGCGAACGGCGGCTCCAGGCCTGCTGTCGCGCGCTGCAGCGCTTCCCGCCGGGGCACTCCGCTAGGATGCCGCGCTTCGGTTAGGGACATAACGCCGAGTCTCCCAGTCCAGGGGAGAGCGGGGGAACCAGATAAATGGGCCAGGAATCACTGGCCCGGGGGCGAATCGCCGTATGTGATGCGGCGTAGCGCGATCTTTCCGTGCGAGCCCGACAGCTAACCCCGTAGGCGATGAAAGAAAGGATTTTCGTTGTCACGCTGTCGAATGCTCGCCGTAGGCCTCTTGGCCGTCGGTGCCGTGACCATGCCGGTCTCGGACGCCGTCGCCGCCAAGCGGATCTTCGGGAAGCGGGCGCTGCACGAGGGGATGCGGGGGCGTGACGTCCGCGTACTCCAGGATTTCCTGACCCGCGCGGGCTTCAACACCACGATCGACGGCCAATACGGTCCCGGCACCGCGCGTCGCGTGCGCTCGTGGGAGCGCAGCGAGCAGCGGCGGGTCAACGGCCGCGTCTCGCGTCCCGACGCAAAGGCGCTGCGCATCACGGTCGAGTCGAGCTCGACCGAGCCGGCCGAGCTCGCCCCGCCCACGGGCAAGGCCATCGTCGGCTCGGACGGCCTCGCCGTCGCGCCGGCCGACGCGCCGGAGCAGGTCAAGGCGATCATCGCGGCCGGCAACGAGATCGCGACGAAGCCGTACAAGTACGGCGGCGGGCACGGCAAGTGGAACGACACGGGCTATGACTGCTCGGGCTCGATGTCCTACGCCTTCCACGGCGCCGGCATGCTCGACCGGGCGCTCGACTCGAGCGGCTTCATGAGCTGGGGCGAGGCCGGCAAGGGCCAGTGGGTCACGATCTATGCCAAGGGCAGCCACGCCTACATGGTCGTCGCCGGGCTGCGCTTCGACACCAGCGGCCGCTCGGACCAGGGCACACGCTGGCAGGCGAAGATGCGCTCGAGCTCGGGCTACACGATCCGCCACCCGGCGGGTCTGTAGCGGCGACGGCGTGCGCGGCGGACGGCCGAGGGGTACAAATGCTCCATGGCCGCCCGCCGCTGCCTCGTCGCACTTGCCGCTGCGGCGCTCTTGCCCGGCTGCGGCGGCCCGGACGGGCCTGACTACAGCCTGAAGACGCCGCCCGCGGCCTCCGTGGCGGGCCCGATCGAGACGCCGGTCCCGAAGCGCGCCAAGCCGAAGGCGCGCGCGGGCGAGAGCCGCCCGACGCAGCGCGACGCTGAGCGGCTGCGGCCGGTGCTCGAGGGCTGGGCCGCGGCCGTCCGCGCCGGCGATCCGCACCGGGCCGCGCGCTTCTTCGCGATCCCGGCGATCGTCGCCCAGTCGATGACCGTCGAGCTGCAGACACGCGAGCAGGTCGTCAAGTTCAACGACGAGCTGCCGTGCGGGGCCAGGCTGCTCGAGGTCCAGCACGAGGGCCGCTACGTCGTCGGCACGTTCCGCCTGACCGAGCGCGCCGGCCGCCCCTGCGCGACGCAGGGGCAGCTGGTCCGCGTGGCGTTCGTGATCCGCTCCCGCCACTTCACGGAGTGGCGGCAGGTGCCGGACCGGCCGGGCGCACCGCCCGGCCCGGACGAGCCCGAGGAGGCGCCGCCGCCCGGCGGGCCGGGCGCCGCTTAGGAGCCCTAGTAGATGTCGCGCTCGCGCACGGCCGGGCCCTCGCCCGGGGCCGCGCGGCGGCTGGCCTGGCTCATCAGGAAGAGCGAGATGATCAGGCCGAGGATCCCGACGATCATCAGGATCAGGCCGACGGTCGAGATCTCCAGACCGGAGATGTCCGCGTTCACCGCGAAGTAGAGGATCGCGCCCAGCGCGATCAGGAAGATGCTTGTGCCGATGCCCACGGGTGATTCTCCTCTCAAGGGTACGCCTGCTTGATGCCCGTTCGCCGGGGCGGCGGAAACCCCTCCGGACACGTGTTCTACGCTCCCCTGGATGGCGACGCAGATCTCCGACGACACCTACGCGCTGCCCGACGACCACGTCGCGTTCCGCGACACGATCCGGCAGATCGTGACCGAGCGGGTGGCGCCGCGGGCAAGCGAGATTGACGCCAAGGCGGAGTACCCGTGGGACCTGCGCAAGCTGTTCGCCGAGCAGGACCTGCTCGGCCTGCCGTTCGAGGAGGAGTACGGCGGCACCGGCACCGGCACGCTGATGCTCAACATCGCCGTCGAGGAGGTCGCCAAGGCGTGCGCCTCGACCGCGCTGATCCTCATGGTGCAGGAGCTCGGCACGCTGCCGATCCGCCTGTTCGGCTCCGACGAGCTCAAGCAGCGCTTCCTCCCGCGCTGCGCGAGCGGCGAGTGGTCGCCCGCCTTCGCGCTGTCCGAGCCCGAGGCCGGCTCCGACCCCGGCGGGATGATCACCACCGCGCGACGCGACGGCGACGAATGGGTGATCAGCGGCACCAAGAACTGGATCACCAACCTCGGGATCGCCGACTTCTACGTCGTGTTCGCCGTCACGGATCGGGAGGCGCGCCGCATGTCCGCCTTCGTGGTCGAGGCCGACCGGCCCGGCTTCAGCGTCGGCAAGCTCGAGCACAAGCTCGGGATCAAGGGCTCGCCGACCGGCCAGCCGATCTTCGACGACGTCCGCATCCCCGCCGAGAACCTCATCGGCGTCGAGGGCAAGGGTCTCTCCGTCGCGCTCGGCACGCTCGACCACTCGCGCCTCGGCGTCGCCGCCCAGGCGGTCGGGATCGCCCAGGGCGCCACCGACTACGCCGCCGCCTACGCGCGCGAGCGCAGGCAGTTCGGCCGCCCGATCAACGAGTTCCAGGCGATCCAGTTCAAGCTCGCCGACATGGAGACGCGGACCGCCGCCGCGCGCGAGCTGCTCTACAAGGCGTGCGCCAAGATCGACCGCCACGAGCCCGACCGCGGCAAGTACTCGGCGATGGCCAAGCTGTTCGCCTCCGACACCGCGATGGACGTCACGATCGAGGCGGTCCAGGTCCTCGGCGGCTACGGCTACGTGACCGAGTACCCGGTCGAGCGCTTCATGCGCGACGCCAAGATCACCCAGATCTACGAGGGCACGAACGAGATCCAGCGGCTCGTGATCGCGCGGAGCCTGAAGTGATCTCCGACTGGCCCGCCTGGCGCCGGATCGCAGCCTCGGCGCTGTTCTGCCTCTGCCTGGCGGTGCTGGTCATCACGATGTTCCGCGGCCTCGCCGCCGACTACCCGCTGCGCCTGTTCCAGGGCATCGCCGTCGTGGCCGCCGGGCTCGGGCTGCTCGGCATGGTGATGGCGGCGATCACGACGCGGCTCTCCGACTACCAGGAGCCCGCCGACGAGGAGGAGTTCGAGCTGCTCGTCCGGCAGTCGGAGCGGCTCGCGCGCGAGAACCTCGCGGCCGAGCCCGACGAGGAGGACTTCCTCACGCTCGACCCGCGGCGGCCCGACGACTTCGAGGAGCTCGTGCGCCAGGCGCTCGACGACCTCCCGGACCTGCTGCGCAAGGCGCTCGACCACGTCGCGGTCGTGATCTCCGACAAGGGCCGCCGCCACCGCGCCTACGGCCTCTACCAGGGCGACACCGTCGCGCGCGACAACTACCCCGACCGCATCGTCATCTTCCGCGACACGCTCCTGCGCGACTTCGGGCACGACCCCGACGAGCTGCGCGCCCAGGTCACGCGCACGGTGCGCCACGAGCTGGCGCACCACCTCGGCGCCGATGAGCTCGGAGTGCGGGAGCTAGGCCTGTGATGATCGTGATGACGCCGCACGCGACCGAGCAGGAGGTCGCGGCGGTGCGGGAGCGGCTCGAGCACATGGGCGTCCACGTGCTCGTCCTGCCGGGCGAGCTGACGACCGCCATCGGCGCCATCGGCGACCCCGAGGGCGTGCGCGAGGCCGGCTTCGAGGGCATGGAGGGCGTCGACCGCGTCGTCCCCATCTCGCGCCCCTACAAGCTCGCCTCGTCGGAGCTGTTCCACGACGGCCCGAGCGTGTTCGACATCGCCGGCCGCTCGGTCGGCGGCGACAAGACGTTCTGCCTGATCGCCGGCCCGTGCACGGTGGAGACGCGCGAGCAGACCATGACCGTCGCCCGCACGGTCAAGGCGGCCGGCGCCTCGATGCTGCGCGGCGGCGCCTACAAGCCGCGCACGTCGCCGTTCGCGTTCAAGGGCCTCGGGCCGGAGGGGCTCGAGATCCTCGCCGAGGCGCGCGCCGAGACCGGCCTGCCGATCGTCACCGAGCTGCTCGACACCAACCACGCCGACGTCGTCCACGAGTACGCCGACGTCGTCCAGATCGGCGCCCGCAACATGCAGAACTACGCGCTGCTCGAGGTGGCGGGCAAGCTCGGCCTGCCGGTGCTGCTCAAGCGCGGGCTCTCGAGCTCGCTCGAGGAGCTGCTGATGGCGGCGGACTACGTGCTCAAGGAGGGCAACGAGCGCGTGATGCTGTGCGAGCGCGGCATCCGCACGTTCGAGACCGCGACGCGCTTCACGCTCGACCTCTCCGCGGTGCCGTGGCTGAAGCTGCACTCGCACCTGCCGGTCATCGTCGACCCCAGCCACGCGACCGGCGACCGCCGCCTGGTCGAGCCGCTCGCGCGCGCCGCTGCCGCGGTCGGCGCCGACGGCATCATCGTCGAGGTCCACAACGACCCCGAGGCCGCCCTCTGCGACGGCCCGCACTCGCTGTACGCGCACGACTTCCCGGAGTTCGCGCGCCGCGTCGCCGCGCACGCCGCGGTCGACGGGAAGACGATCAGCTAGCGGGCGCCGTTGCGGATCGCCGAGTTGGCGAGCCGCGTGAGGATCTTGCGCTCCGTGCGCTGCGTGCCGAGCTTGGCCTCGACCTCGTAGCGCACGCCGCCCTGCACCCACTCGAGGCTCGGCGCGGCGCAGGACGCGCCGCAGCTCGTGGGGCGGAAGTAGCCGGTGCGGCCCTTGGCGAGCGAGACCCTCTTCGTGTTCGTGACCTTGCCACCGCGGCGGGCGCGGAAGCCGGCGACGTAGCAGGCGGTGGCGGTGCCGCAGTCGCGCACGGCCCCGATCTCGAACTCGTAGCGGTTCGCGCGGCCGCGGCCCGTGGAGTAGAGCCGGCGGTACTCGGTGGTGAAGCGGCTCGGCAGCAGGACCGGGATCTCCGTGCCCCTCTTGACCGCGGCGAGCGGCTTCTTGACGAGCTTGGGCACCTCGTAGACGTACGTCGCGGCGGCGGCGGGCGCGGCGAGCAGCAGCGCGAGCAGCGCGGTGGCGAGGGACAGTCGACGCACGTTCACCCGGATGTTAGACCGGCGTGGGCCGGTCCGCGAAGAACTCCCTCGCCAGCTCGTGCCAGTCGGCGCCGGCGCGCAGCTCGCCCAGCGTCGAGAACACGAGCCCCTCCATCCGCCGCACGAGCAGCGCCTGCGGCGGGATCGTCAGCCGCCGCAGCTGCTCGAACCACGGCGAGGCGGGCGACGAGGTGGAGTCGATGAGCTCTGTCACGTACTGCGGCGAGAGCCGGCGGAAGCCCGGCTGCATGTACCACTCGCCGGCCGCGAGCAGCCACTCCAGCAGCGCTTCGGGGACGAAGTCATCCGGGTCCGGCAGGTACCCGAGCCGGGCGAGGATCGCGTGGACCTCGCCCGCGTCCTCGGCCACGACGGTGCGGGCGAGCGCCCGCTCGCCCTCGAGGTGCTCCGCGTCGAGCGTGCGCATGAGCCCGAAGTCGAGGAAGCCGACGCGACCGTCGTCCAGCAGGAGGTAGTTGCCGGGATGCGGGTCGCCGCAGACCCGGCGCGTGCGCGCCATCAGGTCGAAGTAGAAGCGGAACACGATCACGCCGAAGCGGTCGCGCTCGGCCTCGTCGAGCGCCTTCACCTCGGCGAAGCGGCGGCCCCGGAGCAGCTCGGTGACGAGCACGCGGCGGCTCGAGAGGCCGGTGTGGACCTTCGGGATGAAGACCTCCGGGTGACCGCGGTACGCGCGCTCGACCGCGCGGTGGTTCTGGGCCTCGATCTCGTAGTCGAGCTCCTCGGCTATCCGCTCGCGCAGCTCGCCGTAGAGCGCCTTGACGTCGAGCCCGGGCGCGAGCCGCTTGACCAGCGGCAGCAGCAGCGACAGGTTGCGCAGGTCGGACTCGACCGCCTCGGCCACGCCGGGGTACTGCAGCTTGACCGCCACATCGTCGCCGTCGAGCGTGACCGCGCGGTGGACCTGGCCGATCGAGGCGGCCGCGAACGCCTCCTCCTCGAACGACTCGAAGTGGTCGCCGACCTTGCCGCCGAGCTCCTCCTCGAGCAGCTTGCGGACCTTCTTGAACGGCAGCGGCGGCACGTCGTCGCGCAGCGCGGCGAGCGTCGCCTTGAACTCCTCGCGCTCGGACTCGGGGATCGCCGTCATGTCGATCGTGGAGAGGACCTGGCCGACCTTCATCGCGGCGCCGCGTAGCTGGCCGAGCTGCTTGACCAGCTCGCGCGCGAGCGCGGCGGCGCGCTCGCCGGTGGCGGCGTCGGCCTCCTCCGGCGTGCGCAGGCGGTTGGCCGCGCGGGTGCCCGCCCAGCGCGCGGACTGGCCGGCCACGAGCCCGCCGACCCGCGCCGAGCGGGCGATCCGGTTGGAGGGAGGGGAGTCGGCCATCACTCCAGGGTACGGAGCAGACCCGCTCGGGGTACCATTGACTGAGCAGTCAATCAACGGGAGAACCCATGCCTGAAGCCGTCATCGTCGATGCCGTGCGCACCCCGATCGGGCGCGCGGTCAAGGGCTCGCTCAAGGACGTCCGCGCGGACGACCTCGCCGCGATCCCGCTCAAGGCGCTCGTGGAGCGCAACCCCGGGGTCGACTTCGCGCAGACCGACGACCTGATGATGGGCTGCGGCTTCCAGGCCGGCGAGCAGGGCTACAACATCGGCCGCAATGCCCAGCTGCTGGCGGGCATCGACCATCACGTGCCCGCCACGTCGGTCAACCGCTTCTGTGCCTCGTCGCTGCAGACGATCCGCATGGCCTTCCACGCGATCGTGGCCGGCGAGGGCGACCAGTACATCGCCGCCGGCGTCGAGGCCGTCTCGCGCTTCGGGGCGGACAACTTCCAGTTCCACCCGCAGCTCGACGGGTCCGAGGGCGCGCCGTACAACGTCTACATCCCGATGGGCATCACGGCCGAGAACGTCGCCGAGCGCTGCTCGCGTCTCGCGCGAGTCCCAGGACGAGTGGGCCGCCGATGTCGCAGCAGCGCGCGGTCGCCGCCCGTGACTCCGGCCACTTCGACCGCGAGATCGTCCCCGTCACGCTCGAGGACGGCACCGAGGTCGCGCGCGACGACGGCCCGCGCCCCGGCACGACCGTCGAGAAGCTCGCCGAGCTCAAGCCGGCCTTCAAGCCGGACGGCACCGTGACCGCCGGCAACGCCTGCCCGCTCAACGACGGCGCCGCCGCGGTGCTCGTCATGTCCGCCGAGAAGGCGAAGGAGCTCGGCCTCAAGCCGCGCGCCCGCATCGTCGCCTCCGCGGTCGCGGGCCTCCGCCCCGAGATCATGGGCCTCGGCCCGATCCCGGCCGTCGAGAAGGTGCTGAAGCAGGCCGGCATGTCGATCGACGACATCGACGCGCTCGAGCTCAACGAGGCGTTCGCCGCCCAGGTCGTCCCGTGCCGCGACGAGTGGGGCATCGACCACGAGAAGCTCAACCCGTTCGGCGGCGCGATCGCCCTCGGCCACCCGTTCGGGATGACCGGCGCGCGCATCATGACCACGCTGCTCAACGACCTCGACACGCTCGACGGCACGATCGGCCTCGAGACCATGTGCGCCGCCGGCGGCATGGGCCAGGCGATGATCGTGGAGCGCTTGAACTAGCGCATTCGCCGAGCACCTTGATGACGAGCCGCTTGTCGGTGATCCGCACGAACTCGCGGCGGCGGTCGGTGTTGAACGTCCGGTAGACGGTGTGCGCGGTCATCCCGGCATCATGCACGCATGGACCTGGGACTGAGCGGCCGCAGCGCGGTGGTGACGGGGGCGAGCCGCGGGATCGGCGCCGAGACCGTCCGCCTGCTCGAGGCCGAGGGCGCGACGGTGCTGGCCGTCTCGCGCAGCGAGGGGATCGACGTCACCGCGCCCGACGCGGCCGAGCAGATCGCCGGGCGGCTCGGGGGCGCCGCGCCCGACATCCTCGTCAACAACGCCGGCACGAGCTTCGCCAAGGGGCTCGACGAGCTGACCGAGGAGGACTGGCAGGGCCAGTGGGAGCTGCACGTGATGGCCTCGATGCGGCTCATGCGCGCGTTCGCGCCCGCGATGGCCGAGCGCGGCTGGGGCCGGATCGTCAACGTGACCTCGTCGGCCGGCAAGCGCCCGTCGCTCACGAACGCCGCCTACTCGGTGACGAAGGCGGCGCAGTCCTCGCTCTCGCGCGTGTTCGCCGACACCTACGCGGCCAAGGGCGTGCTCGTCAACGCCGTCGCGCCCGGGCCGGTCGCCTCGTCGCTGTGGCTGGCGCCGGGCGGGATGGCCGACCAGACCGCCGAGGCGCGCGGGATCTCGCGCGAGGAGGCGCTCGAGGTCCAGGAGGGCAAGGTGCCGCTCGGGCGCTTCGCCACCGAGGAGGAGATCGCGAGCGTGATCGTCTTCCTCTGCTCCGAGCGCGCCTCGACCGTGACCGGCGCCGCGTGGTCGGCCGACGGCGGCACGGTTGCAACCATCGTCTGAAGCAGAGACAATCGCCGCCATGCCACCCGCAGCCCGCCTCGGCGACATGCACGTCTGCCCCATGGCAACCCCGGGCACGCCGCCGATCCCGCACGTCGGGGGCCCGATCACCGGGCCCGGAGCCCCGACCGTCCTGATCGCCGGCATGCCGGCGGCCGTGGTCGGCGACATGTGCGTGTGCACGGGCCCGCCCGACACGATCGCCATGGGCTCGATGAAGGTGATGATCATGAACAAGCCGGCCGCGCGGATGGGCGACACCACCGCGCACGGCGGATCGATCGTGGCCGGCGCGCCCACGGTCATGATCAACTGACTCTGGACCAAGGTTCAGCTGACATCGCGTCGGCGCCCGCTTAGGGTTCGTTCCAGGTGGACACGCCGCCTTCGGACCGGTCCCGGCGAGATCGCGTGCGCGCTTCACCTCCCTGCCGTCGCCCTCGCGTCACCCGCCGGCGCGAGCGGCGCGGTGGGGGTTATGCCGCGACCGGGGACTCGTCGCGCTCGACCATCGCCGCGTACTTCCCGCCGTGCGCGAGCAGCTCGGCGTGCGTGCCGCGCTCGACGATCTCGCCGCGGTCGAGCACGACGATCTGGTCGGCGCCCCGCACGGTCGACAGCCGGTGGGCGATGACGATCGTGGTGCGGCCCTCGGCGAGCCGCACGAGCGCCTCCTCGACCGCGCGCTCCGTCTGCACGTCGAGCGCGCTGGTGGCCTCGTCGAGCACGAGCACCGGCGGGTTGCGCAGGACCGTGCGCGCGATCGCGATGCGCTGCTTCTCGCCGCCGGAGAAGCGGAAGCCGCGCTCGCCGACGACCGTGTCGTAGCCGTCGGGCAGCCCGGCGATCGTGTCGTGGATCTGGGCGGCGCGGGCGGCGTCCTCGATCTCCTCGTCGGAGACTGGATCCCGCCCACCCTTGGCGAAGCGCAGGTTCTCGCGCACGGAGGCGTGGAAGAGGTAGGTCTCCTGGGAGACGACGCCGACCACCTCGGCGAGCGACGCGAAGCTCAGCTCGCGGATGTCGGTCCCGTCGATCCGCACCGCGCCCTCGGCCGGGTCGTAGAGCCGCGCGGCGAGGTAGCCGAGCGTGGTCTTGCCCGAGCCCGTCTCGCCGACGATCGCCGTGCGCGTGCCGGCCGGGACCTCCAGGGAGATGTCGCGCAGCGTCCAGGCGTCCTCGTCGTAGCGGAAGGAGACGTCCTCGAAGCGCAGCTCGCCGCGCACGCCGTCGAGCGAGCGCGTGCCGGGGTGGATGTCGACCGGCAGGTCGAGGTACTCGAACACGCGGTCGAACAGCGCGGTCGAGGTCTGGACATCGACCACCACGTTGAGCAGCGACGAGATCGGCCAGAACAACCGCGTCTGCAGCGTCGTGAACGCGACCACGGTGCCGATCGAGATCGCGCTCGGCGACAGCCCCGCGAACAGGTAGACGAGCGCGGGCATGACCGCGAACGAGGTCTGGATCGAGGCCATCGTCCAGCGCCCCGCCATCCGCGAGCGGACCTCGAGGTCGGCGAGCCGCGCCGACTCGCCCTCGAAGCGGTCGGCCAGCTCGGCGGAGCGGCCCATCGACTTGCCGAGCAGGATGCCCGACACGCTCAGCGACTCCTGCACGAGCGAGGAGATGTCGGCCATCGCGCCCTGCTTGACGGTCGTGATCGCCTTGCGCTTGGCGCCGACGCGGCGCGACAGCAGCACGAAGAACGGCAGCACCGCGAGCGAGAACAGCGCGAGCCGCCAGTCGAGCAGGAACATCGCGACGACGCTCGCCACCACGGTCGTCACGTTGGAGACGATCGAGGTCGCGGTCGTGGTCACGACGGTCTGCACGCCGCCGATGTCGTTGGCGATGCGCGACTGGATCTCGCCGGTGCGCGTGCGCGTGAAGAACGCCAGCGAGAGCCGCTGCAGGTGGCGGTAGACCTGCGCGCGCAGGTCGTGCATCACCCGCTGGCCGACGATGTTGGAGAGGTAGGTCTGGGCGACGGACAGCACGCCGGTCGCGATCGCGATGCCGACCATGCCGCCGACGAGGATCAGGAGCAGCTCCTTGTCCTTCTCCGGGATCGCCTCGTCGAGGATGTCGCGGAGCAGGAACGGCGACACCATCCCGAGGCCCGCCGAGATGGCGATCAAGCCCAGTACCGCGGCCAGGCGGCCGCGGTACGGGCGGAAGAGTCGGGCGACCCGGCGGGTCACACGACCAGCTTAGGCGCGGGCTCCAGGGCCCGCTCGAGGACCTCGTCGATGGTCATGACGGGATGGAACGTCATCTGCTCGCGGACGTCGTCCGGGACGTCGTCGAGGTCGCCGCGGTTGCGCTCGGGCAGGATCACCTCGGTGATGCCGGCCGCGTGGGCGGCGAGCACCTTCTGCTTGAGGCCGCCGATCGGCAGCACCCGGCCCTGCAGCGTGACCTCCCCGGTCATGCCGACCGTGTGCTTGACGGCCCGTCCGGAGAGCAGCGACGCCAGCGCGGTGGTCATGGTGATGCCCGCGCTCGGGCCGTCCTTGGGGATCGCGCCGGCCGGGATGTGGACGTGGAACTCGGTGTCCTCGAACGCGTCCGGGTCGATGCCCAGCTCGTCGGCGTGGCCGCGCACGTAGGAGAGCGCGATCCGCGTGGACTCCTTCATGACGTCGCCCAGCTGGCCGGTGAGCACGAGGCCCTCCTTGCCCTTCATCTTCGTCGCCTCGACGAACAGCACGTCGCCGCCGACGCCGGTCACCGCGAGGCCCGTGGCCACGCCCGGCACCGCCGTGCGCGCCGCCGCCTCCTGGAAGACCTTCTGGCGGCCGAGCGCGTCGCGGACGTGCTCGAGCTCGATCGCGACGGGCGCCTCGGCCTTGCCGGAAGCGATCCGCGTCGCGGTCTTGCGCAGCACGGTCCCGAGCTCGCGCTCGAGGTTGCGCACGCCCGCCTCGCGGGTGTACTCGGACACCACGAGCCGCAGCACGTCGTCGCTGATGGTCACCTCGTCCTCGCGCAGGCCGTTGCGCTCACGCTGGCGCGGCCACAGGTAGTCGCGCGCGATCGCGGTCTTCTCGGCGACCGTGTAGCCGTCGAAGCGGATGACCTCCATGCGGTCCAGCAGCGGGCCGGGGATGGTCTCCGCCACGTTGGCGGTGGCGATGAACATGACCTGCGAGAGGTCGAGCTCGACGTCGAGGTAGTGGTCGCGGAACGCGTGGTTCTGCGCCGGGTCCAGGACCTCGAGCAGCGCCGACGACGGGTCGCCCCGCCAGTCCGCGCCGACCTTGTCGACCTCGTCGAGCATGATCACCGGGTTGATCGTCCCCGCGTCGCGCAGCGCGCGCACGAGGCGGCCCGGGAGCGCGCCGATGTAGGTCCGCCGGTGGCCGCGGATCTCCGCCTCGTCGCGGACGCCGCCGAGCGACATGCGCACGAACTCGCGGCCGGTCGCGCGGGCGATCGATTCGCCGATCGACGTCTTGCCGGTGCCGGGCGGGCCGATCAGGGTCAGGATCGCGCCGGACTTGCGGTCCTCCTCGATCCCCCGCTCCTGCCTGAGCTTGCGCACGGCGAGGTACTCGGTGATGCGGTCCTTGACGTCCTCGAGGCCCGCGTGGTCGGCGTCGAGGATCTCGCGGGCGTGGACGGGATCGAGCTTCTCCTCGGAGCGCTTCGACCACGGCACCGCGATCAGCCAGTCGAGGTAGGAGCGGATCATGCTCGCCTCGCCCGACTGCTCGCCCATGCGCTCGAGCCGGCCGAGCTCCTTGTCGGCCTGCTCGCGCACCTCGTCCGGCATGCCGGCCTCTTCGATCTTGGCGCGGTACTCCTCCACGACGCTCGCGCCGTCCTCGCCCAGCTCGCGCTGGATCGACTCCATCTGCTTGCGCAGGAAGTACTCGCGCTGCTGCTTGTCGGCGCCGGACTGCACGTCGTCGCGGATGCGGCGGCGGACCTGCAGCTCGGTCAGGCGGTCGCGCTGGATCTTGACGGCGAGCGCGAGGCGCTCGGTGACGTCGACGGTCTCGAGGACCTCGACCTTCTCCTCGAAGGTCACGTCGGGCGCGTAGCCGATCGTGTCGGCGAGAGCGCCGGGCTCGGCGATCGCGCGCAGGAACGCGCCGACGCGCTCGTCGGCGCCGCGCGCCTCGAGGATCTCCTCGACCACGGCGCGGTACTCGCGCTCGAGCTCGCGGGTGCGCCCGTCGACCGGCACGGGATCAGGGGCCTCCTCGACCTCCACGCGGAGGCGGCCGCCGGGATCGGTCGAGGCGGCGGCGGCGATGCCGCGCATCTCGCCGGAGAGGGAGACGGCGCGTCCGCCGCCGGGCAGCCGCACGGTCTCGACGACGCGCGCGATCGTCCCGACCTTCGCGAACTCCGCGCCATGACGGGGGACGAGCAGCACGCGCTCGTCGTCGCCGACGTCCACGGGCAGGGTCACGTCCATGGTCGGGAAGACAACGGTGTCGTCGAGAGGGATGAGCAGAAGTTGGGTCATGCAGGCTTGCCCTTCCATAGCCACTTACGAATAGTGTGCATTGTAGCCGCGGTTCGTTGCATGCACAAGCAACATCTCAGTGTAGGAGACTGAGATGTGCGGAAGCGCGGCGGAACGGGCTTAGCGCGGCGCCATGCGCAGCGCGCCGTCGAGCCGGATGACCTCGCCGTTGAGCATCGGGTTCTCGACGATGTGGGCGGCCAGCGCGCCGTACTCCTCCGGCGTGCCGAGCCGGTGCGGGTGCGGGACCGACTCCCCGAGCGCCTGGCGGGCCTCCTCCGGCAGCGCCGCGAGCAGCGGCGTGTCGAACAGGCCCGGGGCGATCGTGCAGACACGCACGCGTGCGCTCGCGAGGTCGCGCGCGGCGGGCAGCGTCATGCCCACGATCCCGCCCTTGGAGGCGGCGTACGCGATCTGGCCGATCTGGCCGTCGTAGGCGGCGATCGAGGCGGTGTTGACGATCACGCCGCACTCGCCGCCGTCGTCGGGCTCGTTGGCGAGCATCGCGGCGGCCGCGAGGCGCAGGACGTTGAAGGTGCCGATCAGGTTGACCGTGACCGTGATGCGGAACGGCTCGAACTGGTGGGGCCCGCGCTTGCCGGCGGTCTTCTCGGCCCAGCCCACGCCGGCGCAGCAGACCGAGATGCGGACGCCCTCCGGGATCGCGGCCGCGACCTGCTCGGGCTCCGTGACGTCGCAGCGGACGAACGTGGCGCCGAGCTCGCTCGCGAGCGCCTCGCCCTTCGCGGCGTTGAGGTCGGCGATCGTCACCTGCGCGCCCGCCTCCGCCAGCCGGCGCGCGGTGGCCGCGCCGAGGCCCGACGCGCCGCCCGCCACCAGGGCCGTGGCTCCCGCGATTCGCATGGCGCCGGAACCTACACGCTGTAGCGCAGGTAGACGTCGCCGTCCGCGGTCGCCACCGAGCGCAGCTCGAGCGCCGCGTCGGCGCCGGGCGCGACGATCGCCGGGCCGTCCTCGCCGCTGACCACCGGCGCGAGCGTGAGGTAGAGCTCGTCGAGCAGCCCCTCGGCGAGCAGGGCTCGGTTGAGCGTCGGCCCGCCCTCGCACAGGAGCCGCCGGACCCCGCGCGCGCGGAGGTT
This sequence comes from uncultured Solirubrobacteraceae bacterium, assembly GCA_963811595.1. GTDB lineage: Bacteria > Actinomycetota > Thermoleophilia > Solirubrobacterales > Solirubrobacteraceae > DASQFQ01. The sequence continues at coordinate 193,697 of CAWERW010000015.1, read as the reverse complement.
GCCCACGACCCCGCCGAGCTCGTCGTCCAGGATGATCTCGACGTCCGCGGCGACGTCGGGGACCTCCGCGTCCACGCGCGAGTAGATCAGGACCTTCTGGCCGGGCGCGGAGAACAGCCCGGCCTCCCAGGGCAGGTCGAACGAGCGCGAGACGAGCACGGCGGGGCACGGCAGCGGCCCGTAGCCCTCCGCGCGCACCGTCTCCGGCCCGACGATCAGGGCGTCGGCGCGCCGCCGCAGCGCCAGCAGCATCTGCAGGTCCTGCGGCCCGCCGAGCCGGCGCGACGTGCCGCCCAGCGTCGCGCGCCCATCGAGCGAGCTGACCATGATGGCGCTGACCCACGGCCGCAGGGCGGATGGCTCGGACGGGGCTACGAGGTCGTCGGCGGTGACCGCGGCCGGCTCGGGCCAGAGGCGCCTCAAGGAGCCAGCGCGTCGATCCAGGCCGGCAGTCCGTCGGGCGCGCCGAGGTACGTCAGGACCGGCGTCGTGATGCCGCCGGCGGTGAACTCTTCGAGCCGCGCGCGCTGCTCCTCGGGCGTGCCGAAGATGACGATCTCGCGGATCAGGTCCTCGGGCGCGCGCTCGAGCGCGAGCTTGCGGTCGCCGTCGCGCCACGCGTCGACCATCGGGTCGAGCGCGTCGCCCCACCCGTGCGAGCGGAAGAACGCCTCGTAGACCGGCACCGTCGCGTAGGCGGAGAGCAGGAAGCGCGCGATCCCCATGCCCTCCTCGGGCGGCTGCGGGATACAGAAGAAGCGGCAGACGACGTCGCTCGCGCCCTCCTCCTTGCCCGCCGCGCGCTCGCCCTCCCGGATCCGCTCGACCATGGGGGCGAGCGCGGACAGCGGGACGAAGTTCACGAACGTGCCGTCGCCGAGCTCGCCGCCGAGGCGCAGCATCTTCTCGCGCAGCGCGGCGACGTAGATCGGGACCTCGTGCGACGGCGCGGTCTCGAGCTTGAAGCCGCCCGGCCCGCGCCCGCCCTCGAGGATCGGGCGCAGCGCCTCGACCGCCTCGCGCACGCGCGTGAGCGGCTTGGTGAACGGCACGCCGTTCCACTTCTCGACGATCACGTTGGAGGACGACCCGAGCCCGAGGCAGAAGCGCCCGCCCGACGCGTCGGCGAGGGCCGCAGCGTGCTGCGCGAGCACCGGGATCCCGCGCGTGAACGGGTTGACGACGCCGGTCCCGACGCGCGCCGAGTCGGTCCACGCCGCGGCGAGCACGAGCGGCGTGAAGCCGTCGGGGCCGTTCGTCTCGCCGGTCCAGAAGTCGCGGTAGCCGGCCGCCTCGGCCCGCCGGACCAGCGGCTCGTGATCGGCGAGCGGGACGCCGGTGAACGGCAGCGTGAGGGCCCAGCGGAGCTCCGGCACGGGCGGCGAAGCTAGCACCTCATGACAGGAGGTAGGGTGGCCCGGCCGATGGACCTTCGCCGCATCACCACCTCGGAGATCGTCGCCGCGGTGGGCGGGTTCCTGCTGGCGATCGGCGTCTTCCTGCCCTGGTACTCGCCCAATCAGGACAACCGCAACGCCAACGTCGGCGGGGTCCGCGACGCGGTCTCCGCCTTCGACGCCCACACGTACCTGCGCTGGCTGCTGCTGGCGGCGGCGCTCGCGCCGATCATCCTGCTGTGGATCGTCGTCCGCGACCACGAGCTGTCGTGGCCGCGCGGCGAGATGACGGCGGTCATCGGGATCATCGCCTTCGGCCTCGTCGCCTACGTCGGGATCATCGATCGCCCGGGCGAGCCGTCGGGCCAGATCGGCCTCGGCATCGGCTGGTTCATCTCGCTGCTCGGCACGATCCTGATCGCGGTCGGCGGGTCCTACCGCGCCTCGACCACCGAGCGACCACGCAAGCCACCGGGAGTCATGTGATGCCGCCTTCGAACGTCCCCGATCGCAACCTCGCGCTCGAGCTGGTGCGCGTGACCGAGGCGGCCGCCCTGGCCGCCGCGCGCCACGTCGGCCGCGGCGACAAGGAGGCCGCCGACCAGGCCGCCGTCGACGGCATGCACGCCGTGCTGCACACGATCCACATGGACGGCATCGTGGTGATCGGCGAGGGCGAGAAGGACGAGGCGCCGATGCTGGCCAACGGGGAGGAGGTCGGCGACGGCTCGGATCCGCAGGTCGACATCGCCGTCGACCCGCTCGAGGGCACACGGCTGTGCGCGCTCGGCATGCCGAACGCGCTGGCCGTCATCGCGCTCGCCGAGCGCGGCTCGATGTTCGATCCCGGCCCGTGCGTCTACATGGAGAAGATGGCCGGGGCCGACGACGTCGCCGACGTGCTCGACCTCGACCGGCCGCTCGGCGAGACGATCGGGCTCGTCGCCGAGCGCCGCCACTGCGAGGTCGGCGACGTGATGGTCGTCGTGCTCGACCGCCCGCGCCACGAGGAGGGCATCCAGGCCATCCGCGAGGCCGGCGGCCGCGTGCGGCTGATCACCGACGGCGACGTCGCCGGCGTGCTGCTCGCGATCTCGCCTCGCACCCCCGCGACGCTGCTGTGGGGGATCGGCGGTACCCCTGAGGGCGTGATCTCCGCCGCCGGCATCAAGTGCATGGGCGGCGCGATGATCGGCCGTCTGGCCCCGCGCGACGACGACGAGCGCAAGGCGGCCGAGGACGCGGGCTACGACGTCGACCGCATCCTCACCCACGACGACCTCGTCACCGGCGAGGACGCCTTCTTCTCCGCGACCGGCGTGACCGACGGCGACGTCCTCCAGGGCGTGCGCTACCACGGCGTCCGCGGGGCGTCGACGGAATCGCTCGTCATGCGCTCGCGCTCGGGCACCGTGCGCCGCATCACCTCCGTCCACGATCGCGACAAGCTGCGGGCGCTGACGGGCTACAAGATGGGCTAGCCGCGGCGGCGCAGCAGCCAGGCGCCGATCGCGCCGCCCGCGGCCGCCGCCGCGGCGGCGATCATCGCGATCCAGCCCCACGGCGTGTCGCCGACCGTGATCGCGCCGTCGCGCTCCTGGCGCACACCGCGCTGCTGCGTGTCGGCGAAGCGCCCGACCGCCGACTCCTCGAGGTCGAGGCGCGCCAGCGAGCGCAGGAAGCCGTGGGTGACGAGCACGTGGATCTTCGACTGCGTGTGCGAGTAGACGAAGCTGGTCAGCCAGGTCGCGATCGCGGGGTAGAAGCTCGCGACCTCGACCTCGATGTGCACGGTCTCCCACTCCTCGTCCTCCTGCGGGAGGCGGCGCACGTCGATCTCGAGGTAGCCGTCGCCGTTGCGGCCGCGCTTGGAGACGAGGAGGCCGTCGATGATCTTCCACTTCACGATCCCGCGGCCGGGGCTGACCTCGTACTCCGGCGCGGCGAAGCGCAGGAGCACGAACGGGCGCCCGAGCAGGACCACCTGGCGCTCGGTCTCGGTGTAGGTGACGCGGATGAGGCCCAGCGTCACGCGCGAGAGGTACTTCCAGTACGTCCGCGCGAGCCGTTCGAGGTGGGTGGCGTTCCAGCGCTGCTGAAGCTCGTCGGCGGGGACGGTGACGTCCGCGGACTGGATCGAGCGCACGGCGCCGTCCTTGGCCATCACCGTGTGCTCCTCGGGCGAGCGGATCACCGCGTCGGCGACGCGGCGCTCGCGGCGTGCGTTCAGCAGCCCGGTCACAGCGCGGCCCGCACCGCCTCGTCGAAGCCGAGCGGCGCGTCGTTGAGCCCCGCGGGCGGCGGGCGCTCGACGATCGTCTCGTAGCGCAGGCCGTCGACCAGCGGGCGCACGAGCCCGGTCTCCACGGGGGTGACGAGCGAGACCCAGTAGGACGAGAGGCGGGGAGTGAGCACGGGGACCTTGAGGATCAGCGGCCGCCGCCGGTCGAGGAGCGCGGCCGTGCGGCGCATCATCTCACGGTAGGTCAGGACCTCGGCGCCCCCGACCTGGACCTCGGCGGGCAGGTCCTCGAGCTCGCCGGCGTCGGCAAGCGCGCGCACGACGTCGGCGATCGCCACGGGCTGCGAGCGCGTGTCGACCCAGCGCGGCGTGATCATGGCCGGCAGGCGGCCGACGAGGTGGCGCAGGATCTCCCACGAGGCGCTGCCCGGGCCGATCACCATCGCGGCGCGGACGTAGACGAGCGGCACGCGCTGGCCCAGCAGCTCGGCCACCTCGTGCCGCGAGCGCAGGTGCGCGGACGCCTCGGGCCCGGTCGGCCCGAGCCCGCCGAGGTAGACGACGCGCTCGACGCCCGCCTCGGCCGCGGCCTCGCCGAAGTTCACCGCCGCCGCGCGGTCGCGGGCGGCGAAGTCGTCGTGGCCGCTCATCGAGTGGATCAGGTAGTAGGCCGTGCGCACGCCGTCGAGCGCCTCGCGCAGGCCGGTGCCCTTGACGGCGTCGCCCTTGCGCAGCTCGACGTCCCCGGGGAGGTCGGCGCTGCCGGGGTCGCGGACGAGCGCCCGCACGCGCTGGCCGCGCGAGCGCAGCTCAGGGAGGAGATGGGAGCCGACGTACCCGGAGGCGCCGGTGAGGAGGATCGGTGTCATTGCGCCAGGTACGGACGCCGGCGCGCCCGGGATCCGATCTCCGCGCGGCGCGCCGCCCGTAGAAGGGGAGGAGTGAGACACGGAACATTGAACAAGATGTTGAGGGTATGGTGACAAGCTTGAGAGGCCTCGCCATCAAGGACGTGGCCGAGCGGACCGGCATCGCCGCCGGCACGATCCGCATGTGGGAGCAGCGCTACGGCTTCCCCGAGCCGGAGCGCACCACCGCGGGCTACCGCGTCTACTCCGAGGAGGACGTCGAGGCGCTGCGGCGCGTCGTCGCCTACCGCGAGCGCGGGCTGTCCGTGCCGGCGGCGGTCGACCGCGCGCGCTCGAGCGCGCTCGCCACCGACCGGCCGTCGCTCTACGGCGTGCTCGCCGCGGGCGACGCGCCGCTCTCCGCGCGGGTGCTGACCAAGCGCACGCTGATCGAGATCTCGCGGGCGATCGAGGACGAGACGATCTCGCGCGCCGCCGCGCCGGTGGTCATCGGCTCGTTCCAGAGCGAGCGCAACTACCGCGCGGTCGAGCACCGCTACCGCGCGATGGCGCGGACCGCCGACGTCGTGCTCGCGTTCGCCGACTTCGAGGCGCTCGGCGGCGGCGGCGACGCGCCGGTCGAGGTGCCGCTCCAGGCGGGCGACGGTCTCGCCAACGAGTGGGCGGTCGTGGTCGACGCCCCCGGATACTGCGCGTGCCTGCTGGCGTGGGAGCAGCCGCGCTCGGACGAGGGCGCGGTGCCCGACCGCGAGCGCACGTTCGAAGCGATGTGGACGCTCGACCCGCGCGTGGTGCGGCGGGCGGCGGAGGCGGGCGGGACGCTCGCGCGCCGCGCCGACGCGGCACTGGGCGAGCGGCTCGAGGGCCTGCTGGCGGAGCGGCCGCTCGCGATGGAGCAGCCGGCGCCGGGCCTGACCGCTCTCACCAACCGGTTGATCGGCTACCTGGACGCCTGAGCGGCGGGCGCGAGGCGGATCGCGCCGATGCGATCCGTGTGCGTGAAGCCGAGTTGCTGGGCGGCCGCGGCGGTGAGGTCCCACTTCGCCTCGCCTCCGAACGGACCGCGGTCGACGACGGGGACCACGAGCGTCCGCGACCCGTAGCGCACGGCGACGTTCGTCCCGCACGGAAGGCTGCGGTGGGCGACCCCCACGAGCTCCTCGGTCATCTCGAGCCCGCACGCGGTCTGGTTGCCGTAGAAGCCGGGGCCGTACCACGTGGCGATCGCGGGCCGGAAGACGGTCAGCGGGAGCTCGGGCGACGCCGACGCGGTCTGCGCCTCGCCGCCGACGAGCGCGCGCATGCGGAACTGGCCGATGCGGCGGGCCTTCCAGCGGGCGATGAACGTGCCGTCGGGCTTGACGGTCGTGCGGGCCTGCTTCGCCCACGCCTGCGTGGCGGGGTCGAGGTACTGGACGAGCACGGCGTGGCCGGCGAAGCGGGGCTCGACGGCGCCGCGGAAGCGGACCTTCTTGCCGAGCAGCGCGTTGCCGCCGCCGGAGATCGCGAACGGCGAGGGCGGGCCGCTGGGGGCCTCGCTGCCGCCGGTCGGGGCCTGCGCGAGCGCGCTCGCCGGCGCCGCCGCGGCAAGGGCGGCGAGGCACAACACGATCCGAGTCGTCAGGCGTCTCATGGCAATCTCTAGTGCCTACGAGGTGAGCTGACGGGCTCGCGCAGAGAAAGCAGCGCTACAACCGGAAGTCCGGCCGATTCGCCCCCGCGGAACAAGATCCGCATTGGGTCCCCCGCTCGCCGGGCATGGAAACCCGGCGATTCGGCGCGCCGCAGGGTAGCAGCGCTACGGCTTGGGGAGCTTCTCGACGGTGCGCTTGAGCACGCGGCCGCCGACGGCGAGGCCGATCTGCGCGAGCTCGCCGGCGGCCTGGATGGCCGTCGTGACGAGCTCGGTGCCGCTCGGCGGCGTGCTCGTCGACTCCGGCGGCGTCTTCGGGCGGTCGCCGGGCGTCGAGTCGGCGAGCGAGGGCGCGCCGGCGCGGACGGCCCGCGGGCCGGCGGCGCGCGGCTCGGTGACGGCGGGCTTCCGCTTGGCGGCCGGCTTCGGCTTCGCGGTCGCCTTGGGCTTCGGCTTCGCGGCGGCCTTCGCCTTCGGCTTCTCACCGCGCTCCCGGCCGAAACGCGTGGGGCGCGTATCGGACAGGCTGCCGAGGACGCTCTGGTCGTCGGTCGTCTCAGGGGTCATCGATCAGCCAGTCTACGTTTCGCTCCGCGCGCTCGGGGCACTCCCAGCATTGGATTGGGTGAAACCCGTCGCAGGCAGCGGCGTAGAGGGATCGTGGAGGAGTTCGCCCGTGGAAGATTTCAATTCCAGCGCCTAGACTCAGGGCCGTCCTAAGCTGCTAGGCACATCGTTCACGCCCCGACCGAGGGCTCGAGACACAGGACCTGATGTCAGTCGTTGATCTGCAGGAACTCGAAGAAGTCAAGGGCCTGCTCCTGAAGGGGCAGCAGCTCGGGGTGCTGACGTTCGCGGAGATCGCCACGGCGGTTGCCGAGATCGATCTCGACGAGTCGGACGTCGAGGAGCTGCACACCTACCTCGAGAAGTCGGAGATCGAGCTGGTCGAGGAGATCGACCCGGCGGTCGGCGCCGCGCAGGAAGAGCGCGCGCCCGACAAGCGCGGCCGGCGCAAGGCCAAGACGGCGATCGACCTCAAGCCCGACATGACGACGGACAGCCTGCAGCTGTTCCTCAAGGACATCGGCAAGGTCCGCCTGCTCACCGCGCAGGAAGAGGTCGACCTCGCGCGCCGCATCGAGCGCGGCGACCTCGACGCGAAGCAGAAGATGGTGGAGTCGAACCTCCGCCTCGTCGTCTCGATCGCCAAGAACTACCGCAACCAGGGCCTGCCCTTCCTCGACCTGATCCAGGAGGGGACGCTCGGCCTGGTGCGTGCCGCCGAGAAGTTCGACTACCGCAAGGGCTTCAAGTTCTCGACCTACGCGACGTGGTGGATCCGCCAGGCGATCGCCCGCGCCCTCGCCGACAAGGCGCGCACGATCCGCATCCCCGTGCACGTCGTCGAGAAGCTCAACAAGATCGGCCGCGCCGAGCGCAAGCTCGTCACCGAGCTGGGCCGCGAGCCCACGCCGGAGGAGATCGCCGAGGTCACCGGCATCGAGCCCGACGAGGTCGACTCGATCAAGCGCTCCGCGCAGGCGCCGGTCTCGCTCGAGAAGCCGGTCGGTGACGAGGAGGAGTCCGAGTTCGGCCAGTTCATCGCCGACGAGCGGGCCGAGTCGCCGTACGAGCGCGCCGCCGAGATCCTCACCAAGGAGGCGCTGCGCGAGGCGCTCGAGAACCTGTCCTACCGCGAGCGCCGCGTCCTCGAGCTGCGCTACGGCCTGGGCGGCGAGCACCCCCGGACGCTCGACGAGGTCGGCCGCACGTTCAACGTGACGCGCGAGCGGATCCGCCAGATCGAGAACCAGTCGCTGAAGAAGCTGCAGAGCCTCGCCGAGGCGCAGAAGCTCCGCGACGTCGCTTAGGGCTCAAGACGTGCTGGCACCCGGCCGATGAAGGCCGGGTATGCCTTTCGATCTTGACCACGCACTCCGCTATCTCATCGCGTCCGAGGGCTCGGACCTCCATCTGAAGATCCCCTCGCCGCCGCTCGTTCGCCTGCACGGCAAGCTCGAGCCCATCCCCGGCCTCGAGCCCCTGTCGCCCCATGACACGATCGGCGCGGTCCAGGAGATGCTCCAGGACCCGAACAAGCTCGCCGAGTTCGAGGCCGAGAACGAGGTCGACTTCTCCTACTCGCTGGAGGGTCTCGCGCGCTTCCGCGTCAACGCCTTCTACCAGCGCGGCACCGTCTCGGTGGTCATGCGCGCCATCCCCGTGAACATCAAGTCGGTCGAGGAGCTCAACCTCCCGTCCGTCATCTCCCGGCTCGCCGAGGAGGAGCGCGGGATCATCCTGCTCACCGGCACGACCGGCTCCGGCAAGTCGACGACGCTCGCGGCGATGATCGACCACATGAACCGGACGATGCACAAGCACATCGTCACGATCGAGGACCCGATCGAGTTCCTCCACCGCGACCGCAACTCGATCATCAACCAGCGCGAGGTCGGCCAGGACACGGCGTCCTTCAAGCGCGCCCTGCGCCGCGTGCTGCGCCAGGACCCGGACACGATCCTGGTCGGCGAGATGCGCGACGAGGAGACGGTCCACACCGCCCTGTCGGCGGCCGAGACCGGCCACCTCGTGCTCTCGACGCTCCACACCGTGGACGCGCCGGAGTCGATCAACCGCATCATCGACTTCTTCCCGCCCCATCAGCAGCAGCAGGCCCGCGCGATGATCGCCGGCACGCTGAAGGGCATCATCTCCCAGCGCCTCGTCCGCACGGCCGACGGCAAGGGCCGCGTCGCGACCTGCGAGATCATGGTCATGACCGGCCGCGTCCACGACATGATCATCGATCCGAAGCAGACGGGCATGCTCGGCGAGGTCGTGGCCGAGGGCGGCTACTACGGCATGCAGACGTTCGACCAGCACCTGCTCGAGCACCTGAACGCCGGCCGGATCACGCTGGAGGACGCCACGCGCGCCGCCTCCTCGCCGCACGACTTCAAGCTCATGGTCGCGGCGCAGGCGCGGATCTCCCCGCGCTCGCACCCGAACAAGGGCGAGGGCAAGATCGACGGCCAGCCCGCGGAGACCCCCGCGGTCCCGCCGGCCCCCGACAACTCGCAGTCCCACGCACCGTCGGCTCCCCCCGCCGCGCCGCCCGTGGCTCCCCCCGCCGCTCCGCCGGTGGCCAGCGAGCCGCCCGCGACGCCCCCGATGCCTCCGGCCGCGCCGCCCGCGCCCGCGGCCCCGCCGCCCGGCGCCTCGGCGCCGCCGCCCGGCATCCCCTCCTGACCGCTTGACTCTCCAGCGCCCGGCCGACAAGGTTCGGGCGCTGTCTTTTTCACCCTTCGAAAGGACCCGCTCCGGTGCAGACCACGCTCGCCCAGTTCAACGAGACCCAGTCGACCGAGGCCTTCGCGCTCCAGAACTCGAAGCTGCTGAAGGTCCATCTCGACCAGGTGACGATCCAGGCCAAGCTCGGCTCCATGGTCGCCTACCAGGGCGACGTGACGTTCGAGCACGCCGGCTCGGGCGGGCTCGGCCGCATGCTCAAGAAGGCGGTGAGCGGCGAGGGCACATCACTGATGCGGATGACGGGCTCGGGCGAGGTGTTCCTCGCGGACCAGGCCCAGGACATCCACCTGATCTACCTCGAGAACGACACCATCACGGTCAACGGCCCGAACCTGCTCGCGTTCGACGCCGGCATCGACTGGGACATCCATCGCCTGCAGGGCGGCGCCGCGGGCGCGATGGCCGGCGGCCTGTTCAACATGGGCCTGACGGGCACGGGCTGGGTGGCGATCCTCTCCGACGGCCCTCCGGTGCTCCTCAACGTCGCGCAGGCGCCGACGTTCGCCGACGCGCAGGCCGCGATCACGTGGTCGTCGGGCGTGACCGTCGGGCTGAAGACCGACTTCAAGATGAAGAACCTCGTGGGCCGCGGCTCCGGCGAGTCGATCCAGCTCGCCTTCCAGGGCCAGGGCTGGGCGCTCGTGCAGCCCTCGGAGGGCCGCATCGTCGTGCCGGCCGGCGGCTCCTCCGGCGGCGGCGGGCTGGGGAACCTGCTCAACGGCTAACCCTCGAATTGCGAAGCTGAGTGGTCTGACCCCTGGTTGAGGGTTCTAGACGTGGATGACCTCGTCCTCGGCGTCGGGGTCATCCACGCTCTGCTCGCACGCGGGGCACCACCAGCGCGCCTCGAGCGCGGTGCCGCACACGGCGTGGCGCAGCGGCTCGCCGCCGCCCGCGCTGCGCGCGCCCCAGTCGGCGAGCAGCCGCAGCGCGCCCGCCAGCTCGCGCCCTGAGTCGCTGAGCTCGTAGACGAACCGCGGCGGCCGGTCGGAGTACGGCTGCGCGACGACGAGGGCGTGCTCGGCCAAGGCCTTCAGGCGCGCGCTGAGGACATTGGGCGCGATGCCGTGCAGCTCCTCCTGGAGCTCGTTGAAGCGCTTGGGGTGGTCGAGCAGCGCGGCGATCGCGAGCAGCGTCCAGCGGTCGCCGACGCGGGCGAGCGCGTCGGCGAGGGGGGAGGGTGGCGCGGCTTGGCGGGGCTTGCGCACGGGTTGGAGTGTGGCACCTGATACGGTCACTTGCAGTTTGCAAGTGACTCCGGAGGAAGCAATGTCGTTCATCGAGGAGATCCAGGGCGCGGTCGCGGGCGCCGCCGAGACGGTCGGCCCGTCCGTCGTCGGCCTCGGCCGCGGCTGGGGCCGCGGGTCCGGGGTGGTGACGGCGGACGGCGTCGTGCTCACCAACGCGCACGTGCTGCGCGGGGACGAGGTGGCGGTGTCGTTCGCCGACGGCCGCACCGCGCACGGCCGCGTCGCCGGCGCCGATGCCGACCTCGACCTCGCCGCGATCGCGGTCGACACCGGCGACGCCCCGCCGGTCGCGTGGGACCCCGAGCGCCCCGGCGCGGCCGGCATCGGCACGCCCGTCTTCGCGCTCGCCAACCCCGGCGGGCGCGGGCTGCGCGCGACGTTCGGGCTCGTGTCCGCCACCGGCCGCTCGTTCCGCGGGCCGCGCGGGCGCCGCATCGGCGGCTCGCTCGAGCACTCCGCGCCGCTGCCGCGCGGCTCCTCCGGCGGCCCTCTCGTCGACGCCGAGCACCACCTGCTCGGCCTCAACTCGATCCGGATCGAAGGCGGGCTGATCCTCGCGCTGCCCGCCGACGCCGCGATGCAGCGGCGCGCCGAGGCGCTCCACAGCGGCGCGGCGACGAGCCGGCCGCAGCTCGGCATCGCCATCGCACCGCCGCGCGCCGCGCGCCGGATGCGCGCGGCCGTCGGGCTGCCCGAGCGCGACGGGCTGCTCGTCCGCGGCGTCGAGCCCGACGGCCCCGCGGCGAAGGCCGGCATCGAGCGCGGCGACCTGCTCATCGGCGTCGGCGGTCAGCCGCTCTCCACGGTCGATGCGCTCTTCGACGCGCTGGAAGGTGGGGGAGAGCTGACGCTGCAGGTGCTGCGCGGGACGGAGGAGCGCACGGTCACCGTCCCACTTCAGTAGATGAAGCTTTGAGCTAGAATGGCCTTCGTGCCGAATTCAGACTGCCCCGTCTGCCGTACCGCGGACATCGTCTGCGGCAAGTGGACCCTCCTCGTCATCCGCGACCTCGCCGACGGCCGCTGCCGCTTCGGCGAGCTCGAGCGGTCGCTCGAGGGCATCTCGCCGCGGACGCTGAGCCTCCGCCTCCGCTCGCTCGAGGAGGAGGGCATCGTCGCCCGCCAGACGTTCCCCGAGGTCCCGCCGCGCGTCGAGTACGAGCTGACCGAGAAGGGCCGCGCGCTCGTCCCGATCATCGAGTCGATGCGCTCCTACGGCACCGAGTGGCTCGGCGCGACCGGCTCGTGCACCGAGGCGCCCGAGCCCGACACGCTCGCCGCGCTCGCCTAGCTCCGCACTGCAATCCCCCATGCGGCAAGAGGAGCGCGCCCAACCGCGCAGAACTCGCCGCGCATGCACAACCGCGCGCTGCACGACACCCTGGCCGCGTTCGTTGAGGAGGCCGCCTGGCAGCTCGCCGAGGAGGTCGCCGCGGGCGCGGAGGTCCCCTTCGAGCTGATCGAGCAGGGGCGCGCCTCGGCGCCGCTCTACTGCTACCGGCCGCTCACCGACCGCTTCATCGCCGAGCACCTGGGCATGCTCGAGCGGCTGCCCTCCTTCCCGGCCGCCACGCAGGGCCTGTCGGCCCTGCCGAGCCTCGGCGCCTACCTGATCGCGCGCGGGCGCCGCGCCCCCGGCGGCGACCGCCGCGCGCAGGGCGTCGCCGCGCTGGAGGCGTTCATCACCGCCCTGTGGGGCGACGCCACCGACTTCGTCTACGACCACGAGCGCTTCGACCAGGTCTACCGCGAGCTCGAGGAGGCCGTGTACGACAACTGCTCGCTGTCGGTCGTGCTCGCGCCCGTCGAGGGCCTGGTCATCGACGGCGACGAGGTTCCGCTCGGCGACGGCCTCGCGCTCGTCCGCGGCAGCACGCTGCTCAACACCCCGAGCGACCTCCACGGCGACGACTACGCCACGATCGCCGTGCTGCACCTCGAGTCCGCGCCCGGCGAGCCGCCCGCGCTCGAATCGGCCGGCCGCCGGCTGCGCCGCCTGCAGACCGCGCTGCGCCTGTGGGACGACGCCGAGCCGTCGCTCGCCCCGGTCGCCTGGGCCCGCACGGACGGCGGCCCGTGGCTGTCCGTCCCGCTCGCCACCGGGCTGCGCCGCATGGACGGCGACTGCCTGCTCACGCCCGAGGAGGAGGACCCGCTGCGCGCGTTCTGCGCCCTGATCGCCCGCCGCACCCCGCGCGCGGGCGAGCTGGCGTGGGCGCTGCGGCGGTTCGAGCTCGGGTGCGAGCGATCCTCGCCGTGGGAGGCCCTCTCGGACTGGCTGCTCGCCGCCCACGCGCTGCTGGGCCACGACGACCGCATGTGCGACCGGCTCGCCGCGATCTGCGCGGCACCCGAGGAGCGCGACGCGCTCGCCCGCCGGCTGCGCGACACCGTCGCGCTCGAGCGGGCCGCGATCGCCGGGCGCCTCGATCCGGCACTCGAGGGCCACGTCGAGGAGCTCGGCTCGCACCTGCGCGCGATCCTGCGCGACGTCCTCTGCGGCCACCTCGACCCGGCGCTGCGCACGCTCGCCGACGGCCTGCTCACCGAGCAGCCCGCGGAGCCGACCGCCTTCTAGTCCTCGCTGAACAGATGGGCTCGCACCAGCGCGAGCCCGTCGATGTCGTGTACGTCGTCCTCGAGCTCGGGGACGACGATCGTCGGCGGCGAGCGCAGCTCGCTCTCGAGGTAGGCGATCGCGGCCTCGTCGCGCGCGGCGAGCGCGGCCTGGTCGTGCGCGGAGTCCGCGACCCGCTCGGCGAGCGCCTCGCCGAGCTCCTCCACGAGCCCGGCCGGGACCTCGCCGTTCGTCTCGGGCGCCGCGTGCACGCGGTTGACGACCATGCCGCCGAACGGCATCCCCGCCTCGGACAGCTTGCGGTGGAAGAAGATCGCCTCCTCGACCGGGTCGTGCTGCGGTGAGGTGACGATCAGGAACGTCGTCGCCGGGTCCTCGAGCAGCGCGCCGACGCGCTCGGCGCGCTCGGTGAAGCCGTCGATCAGACCGCCGAGCGAGCGGAAGAAGACCGACAGGTCCTCGAGCAGGTCGACGCCCGTCACGCGCTTGAGGACCGAGAAGACGACGCCCGTCCCGCGCCCGATGATCTTCCCGCCCAGCCCGGCCGGGCGGAGGAACATGCGGATCGCGCGGCCCTGGAAGAAGCCGGTCAGGCGCCCCGGCGCATCGAGGAAGTCGAGCGCGTTGCGCGACGGCGGCGTGTCGAGCACGAGCAGGTCGTAGTCGCCCTCCTGATCGAGCTCGAACAGCTTCGCGATCGCCGTGAACTCCTGTGAGCCGGCGACCGCGCTCGAGAGCTGCTGGTAGATGCGGTTGGCGAGGATCTCGTCGCGCGTCGCGGCGTCCGGCGCGAGCCGCTCGATGACCTCGTCGAACGTGCGCTTGGCATCGAGCATCATCGCCCACAGCTCGCCCTTCATCTCGACCCCGTGGGGGGCGAAGCGAGCGGGGTCGACGAGGTGCGGCTCGTTGCCGAGCTCCTCCAGCCCGAGGGCGTTGGCGAGGCGCTTCGCGGGGTCGATGGTGACGACCGCGACCTTCTCGCCCTGGGCGGCCATCCCCATCGCCAGCGCGGCGGAGGTGGTCGTCTTCCCGACCCCTCCGGAGCCCGCGCAGATGACGATGCGCTTGCCCTCGAGCAGCGGAACGACCGATGTCATCGCCGTGACAAACGCGGCGTCAAATAAGACCTTCGCGCACGGCGTGCGCGACGGCCTGCGAGCGGCTGCGGGCGTTGAGCTTGGTGACCACGTCGTGCAGAACGTTCTTCACGGTCCGCTCGGAATAGCAGAGCTCCTGCGCCACCTCGCGCGTCGGATGGCCCTGGGCGATCAGCGCCAGCACCTGCTGCTCGCGCTCCGTCAGCCGCGCGAGCGTCGGCCGGCCGTTGAGGCCCTCGGAGGAGACGCTCTTGAGCAGGTTGCCGAGGAGGTCGGGCGCGACCACCCCGGTCCCCTCGGCGGCGGCCGAGACAGCGGCGCCCAGCGCCTCGGGAGTCAGCGTGTCCTTGCGCAGAAAGCCCACAGCGCCCGCCTGCAGGGCCGCGAGCACCGAGTCGTCGCTCGGGTCGGTGGTGCACACGATCACGCGCGCGCCCGTCGCCTCGGCGACCGCGCCCACGAAGTCGGGGCCCCCCGAGACGGCCACGTCGAGGATGACGAGTTCGGACTCGAACAAATCGGGGTGCTCCCACGCCTCGCGGACGGATTCCGCATCGGCGACCCCTTCCACGCGCGGGAGCAGTTGGAGGCAGGAGGCGAGCCCCCTCCGGTAGATCGTGTGGGGATCGAGTACGAAGAGCTTCACGTTGACCGCGCAGAAGCGCTACGGCGATACTACGCGCGACGCAGACCCATGGGCAAGGAGCACGATGCCGGATGTGATGAAGACGGTCGGTCGCTACGAGATCCTCCGAGAGGTGGGGCGCGGCGGCATGGCCATGGTGTACCTGGCCCGGCAGACCGATCTGGACCGTTTCGTGGCGCTGAAGGAGCTCGGGGCGTTCCATGCGTCGGACCCCTCGTTCGCCCAGCGCTTCCTGCGTGAATCGCGCGTCGCCGGCTCGCTGAGCCACCCGAACATCTGCACCGTGCACGACTACTTCGAGCACGACGGCACGCCGTACATCGCGATGGAGTACATCGAGCGCGGCTCGCTGCGCCCGTACGTCGGGACGATGAATCTCGCCCAGATCGGCGGCGTGCTCGAGGGCCTGCTCGCCGGTCTCGCCCACGGCGAGCAGCACGGCATCGTGCACCGCGACCTCAAGCCCGAGAACCTCATGGTCACCTCGGACGGGCGCGTGAAGATCGCCGACTTCGGCATCGCCAAGGCGACCAACAACATGCAGACGGGCGCCTTCCTGACCGCCACGGGCACGACGGTCGGCACCCCGACCTACATGGCGCCCGAGCAGGCGATGGCGCAGGACATCGGCCCGCCGACCGACCTCTACTCCGTCGGCTGCATGGCGTTCGAGATGTTCACGGGGCGCGTGCCGTTCCACGACACCGAGGCGCCGATGGCGATCCTCCTGCGCCACGTCAACGAGCAGATCCCGACCGTCAAGTCGGTCGACCCGCAGGTCGACCAGGAGATCTCGGACTGGGTCGAGCGCCTGCTCCACAAGGACCCGAAGCAGCGCACGCAGTCGGCCAACGACGCGTGGGACGAGTTCGAGGAGATCATCATCGGCCTCCTCGGCCCGCGCTGGCGCCGCGAGGCGCGCCTGCGCGAGAGCGGCGGCCAGATCGACACGCCGGCCCCGCTGACGCCCGCGCCGTTCCAGGGCACGACGGCCGACGCCGCCGTGTCCGACGAGTTCCAGTCGTTCGCGTGGGGCAACGCGGTCACGCCCGATCAGGCGCCTCCCGGCCCGGCCACGCCGCCGCCGTCGGAGTCGGCACCGGTGCCGCCCGAGCCGACCGTCGGGCCGCCCACGCCCGAGCCCGGCCCCGCCGTCGCCGCCGACGGCTCCGGCCCCGCGACCGAGGACGCCGACTCCGGCTTCGTGACGTTCGGCGCCGGCGCCGCCGCGGAGCCCGAGGCCCCTGAGGTCGAGGCCGGCGATCCGCTGAGCGCCGAGGCCTCCGCCGCGCCCGCGCCGGCGGACGTCGAGCCCCCGGCGGTCGAGGCCGGCGAGCCGGTCGCAGAGCCGCTCGCGGAGCCCGAGGCCGAGACCGAGGCCGCGCCGGCCGAGGAGGAGAGCTTCGAGACCTACATCGCCCCCGCGCCGCTGCGCCCGCCGACCGACGACGCGCCGGCCGAGGCGCCCGCGATCCCGGAGCCCGCGCCCGAGCCGGAGCCCATCCCGGAGCCCGAGCCTGTCGCGGAGGCGCCCCCGGCGCCCGCTCCCACCCCGCCCTCACCCGAGCCGGTCGTCCCGCAGGACGACCTGGCCGCGACGGTCATGCCGTCGTCGATCTCGCCGCCGCCTCCGCCCGTCGAGGAGAAGCCCAAGGTCGCGGAGCCCGAGCCGGCGCCCGCGCGCGAGGAGCCCGAGCCCGAGCGCGAGCGCAAGGGCGGCAAGGGCGTGCTGGTCGGCTTCGGGATCGCCGCGGTGATCGCGGCGGTGCTCGGCTTCGTCATCGGCGGCGGCAGCGGCGGCGACTCCGGCGGGGAGTCCGGCGGCGGCGCGGCCACGGCCGCCCAGTCCAACGCCGACGTGGCGGCGTCGTTCCCGTCGAACTTCAAGAAGGCCGCGAGCCCGCCGCAGATCCCCGGCATGACGTTCGCCACCCCGATCGCGATGGCGGCCGGCGGCGAGAGCGTGGTCGTCGGCCAGGTCAAGAACGCGAACAACTCGACGCTGCTGCCGGCCGGCTTCCTCACCGCGCTCGGGCTCGACTCGGGCGAGCTGCCGCCGCGGCAGGCCGTGCAGCTCGCGAGCAACGAGCTCCAGGCCTACCGCTACCCGAACCTGCGCCCGCGCGGGCTCGACCAGCCCGTGACGCTGTTCACCACGCCGACGTCCGAGGGCGTCGCCACCGTGGCCTGCGTCGACCCGGGCGCGGACTGCGAGACGATCGCGAACACGCTCAAGCTCAACGCGGGGACGGCGTTCCCGGTCGGGCCGAGCAAGGAGTACGCCACCGAGCTCGGCAAGGTGCTGGGCACGCTGGACAAGAAGGCCAAGTCGGGCACCAAGGCGCTGGCCGGAGCGAACACGCCGAAGGCGCAGGCCGCCGCGGCGAAGGGGCTCTCGTCCGCGTACAACAGCGCGTCGACGTCGGTCTCGAAGCTCGAGGTGTCGCCGGCGGACACGACGGTCAACCAGCAGCTCGCGCAGGCGCTCAAGCGGACCGGCGGCGCCTACGGCAAGCTCGCCTCGGCCGCGTCGTCGGGCAACAAGTCCGCCTACAACAAGGCGCGTGCGTCCGTGCGGAGCTCCGAGGCCGCGGTCGACCGGGCGCTGGCCGGCCTGGAGGCGGCCGGCTACAAGGTCGCCAGCTGACATGAAGGCCCTTCCCAAACCGCGACGACGCGCTACACATCCCGTAGCTGAATCGCACCATCGCGCGGAGCGCGCGAGAAAGTAGAGCCCAAGGAAATGGAACCCCGTTCAATCGCCATCGGCCTCGTGGCCGTGATCGCCGCGTTCGCGGCGGCGTTCGCCATCTCGAGCTCCGGTGGGGAGAAGACCGCCACGGCGGGGTCGGGCACGAAGGCGGAGACCATCAAGGTCGCCGCTCCCGCCGCCGTGACCGGCGTCGAGGTCGGCGGGTCGGTCCCGGCGCTCAAGGCCGAGAAGAAGAAGAAGCCGGCCAAGAAGGAGTCCTCGAACGACTCCGCGCCGTCGACGAACAACACGACTCCGTCGGAGCCCCAGGACACGACGCCGTCGCAGCCGTCGACCCCGCAGCCGAGCACCCCGCAGCCGAGCACCCCGCAGCCGAGCACGCCCAAGCCGCAGCAGCCCAAGCCGCAGCAGCCCATCACGGGCAAGGGCGAGGACGGCTAGCCCGCCCGTCGCACCGGAGTTTCCGAGCGGCCCGCCAGGGCCGCTCGGTCGTTAAGGCGGCGCTAGCCCTTCAGCAGCCCGCGGGCTTCGCGGAGCCGGAGCTGGTAGCGGCCGCGGTACTGCTCCGCCGGGCGCTCGATGTCGGCGATCCACTCGCCCCACTTCGACGGGTCCTTGCCGAAGTCGGCGTCGCCGGCCGCGATCGCCTTCTTCTTGACCGCGAGCGCCTGGTCGATGAACCACTTGGCCTGCAGCTCGGGGTGCTCGGGATAGCCCTTGTAGGCGCCCTGGTTCCAGATCCCGACGCGCATCTGGAAGAAGCCGACCGAGTCGGCGTCGCCGTAGTTGATGTTCTTGACGCCCGACTCGACGAGCGACGCCATGACCGGGAGCTCGGGCGGGAGGCCGTGCTTGTCGGCCTGCTTGGCGAGCCACTTGGCGAGCTCGTCCTTCGACGCGTCGTTGCCGGGGTAGTCGTCGGAGATGTCGTCGGGGAGCTGGACCGGCTCGCCGGCGTCGACGGGCGCCCCGGCCGCGGCGGGCTGCTCGACGGCCGCTGGAGGCGCGGGCGCGGCGGCGGCCGGATCGGCCGGCGCGGCGGCGGGCGCCGCTGCGGCGGCTGCGGCCTCGGGCGCGGCGCCGGCCGCCTTCGGCTCGACCGCCTTCATGAACTGGACCGTCGCGTGGCGGCGCTCCTCCATCTTCTTGACCGCCATGAACAGGCCGGAGCCCGCGCGGTTGACCTCGGCGGCGTCGCGCGCGACCGCCGCCTGGGCCTGGGCGACCGCCGCGGGGTCGATGGCGGCAGGTGCGGCGGGCGCGGAGGAGACGGCAGCCTCGGCGGCGCCCGTCGCCTCGTCGAAGCGGCGCCCGCCCGCGAACTCGCCGGACCAGTAGGACTCGCTGAGGCTCGAGACCTTGACGACGTCCCCCGTCTTCGGCGCGTGCACGAACTTGTCGCCGCCCATCGAGATCCCGACGTGGTAGACGTTGCCCGGCTGCCCGAAGAACACGAGGTCGCCCGCCTTGAGGTCGGCGCGCTCGACCTTCGTCCCGTTCTCGGCCGCGAACTGCGCGTCGGTCACGCGCGGGATCTGCACGCCGGCCTTCGCGTAGGCCCACTGGACGAGACCGGAGCAGTCGAAGCCGGTCTGCGGCGTCGAGCCGCCCCACTTGTAGGCGGTGCCCATGTACTTCTTCGCCTCCTCCAGGGCCGCCACGGCCTTCGGGCCGGCGCCGCCTCCGCCCCCCGCAGCCGCCGCCGCGGCGTCGCCCACCGCCGCCGGCGCGGTGGGCGCGGCGGCCTGCTCGATCGCCGCGGGCGGCGCGGCCGCGCGGGCGCCGCCGCCACCGACCAGGCTGCTGGCCTCGCCGAGGCGGAGCGCGTAGCGGCCGCGGTACTGCTCGGCGGGGCGCTCGATGTCGGCGACCCACTCGCCGAACTGCTTCGGGTCGGTGATCGACTGGCCGCGCGAGACCCGCTGCTTCTTGACCGCCTCGGCCTGGTCGAGGAACCACTTCAGCTGCAGCTCGGGGTTCTCCGGGAAGCCCTTGTATGCCCCCTGGTTCCAGATCCCCACGCGCATCTGGAAGAAGCCGACCGAGTCGGCGTCGCCGAAGTTCAGGTTCTTGACGCCCGACTCGACGAGCGACGCCATCACCGGCAGCTGGCGCGGGAGCCCGCGCTTCTCGGCCTCCTTGGCCATCCACTGGGCGATCTGCGCCTTCGAGGCGTTGTCGCCCGGGTAGTCGCCCGAGACGCCGGCGAGGTCGACCGCCGCCGCGGGGTCGACCGCCGGCGCGCCGGCGACCGGCGCGGCCGGCGCGCCCGCGGCGGGTGCCGGCGGCGTGACGACGTCGTCGCCCTTGATGCGGATGAACTTGACGTTCGCGCCGCTCGTCGAGCGCGGCACGTTCATCACGCGGTCCTGGTTGTTGCCCTCCAGGGCGGTGAACTTGCCGTCCTTGACCTCGCTGGCGAGGAAGCCGATGTGCCCGTCGGCGCCGAAGTCCTCCTGCCCGCCCCAGTCGTAGGTGACGATGTCGCCGGGGCGCGCCTCGGAGGCGTCGATGATCTCGAGGTCGTTGTTGCCCGCCTCGGCGTTGCGGACCCACGTCTGCACGGCGGCCCAGCCGGTGCCGTCCATCTTGTGGCCCGCCTTCTCCAGCGACCACGTGACGAAGCTCGCGCACCACGGGTTGCCGGGCCCCACGTCCGCTGCCTTGAGGTACTCGTCGACCGCGGCCCCGGTGTTCGTGCCCTCCTCCTTGACGCCCTTGGCGAGCTCGCCCTGGGCGACCTTGAGGGCCGCGGCGCCGAGGTTGCTCGAGCCCGATCCCGGCGTTGCCAGCGCCGCCGCGTCGGCGGCGACCGCGCCCGGAACAGCCGCGGGATCGGCGATCGCGCTCGGCGGCCCGACGGCCATGAACACGCCGGAGTCGCCCTTGCCGGCGGCGCCGGCCGCGGCGGCCTTGGCCTGCGCCGCCATGAACATGCCGGAGTCGCCGGCCTTGGGCGGCGCGGGCGCCGCGGCGGCCGCGGCGGCGGGCGCGCCCGGAGCGGCGGCAACCGCGGGAGCTCCCGGCACCGCCGCGGCGACGGCGGCGGGCGCCGCGGACCCACCGGCCGCGACGTCGGCCGGCGGGCGCCAGTCGCGGCTGATCTCCTGCTTGAAGCCGAAGTGGATGTGGTCCTGGTGCGCCGCGTCGGTGAAGTAGCCGGGGCCGTTGATCGCGAACGGCGTGCCGATCTCGTTCGGCCGGTAGTCCTCGGGCAGCTCCGACAGCTCGGTCGCCAGCTCGCGCGCCGCCGCGGAGTTCGGGCGCACGATCTCGCCGTCGATCGTGCCGATGTCGAGCCCACGGCCGAGCGAGTGGTTGGAGACCGAGCCGCCGGCCGTGCTGCGCGAGTGGTCCGAGCACATGCACGTGACCGTGATCTTGTGCTCCTCGGAGAGCTTGGTCATCGCGGCGATGACGCGCGGGTCGATCTTGCCCGCCTTGATGTCGGCGATGCCGACGGAGTCGAACGTGATGTTCTTGTTCTTCAGCAGCGCGAGCGCCTCCGGCGTCGGCTCGCCGCCCTTGCCGTCGAGCCCGAACTCCGAGGGGTCGGGCGGGCGGCTCGACCCGGCGGGCGCGGCGACGTCGGCGGCCGCGGCAGGAGCTCCGGGCGCAGCGGCCTGCTCGATGGCGGCGGGCGGCGCGACGCCCGCGGGCGGTGAGGCCGGCCCGCCCGCCCCGGAGGCCGCGCCCTTCTCGAGCAGCCCCTTCGCCTCGTCGAGGCGCAGCTGGTAGCGGCCGCGGTACTGCTCCGCGGGGCGCTCGACGTCGGCGATCCACTCGCCGAACTGGCTCGGATCGTCGATCGACTTGCCGGCCGCGAGCCGCTGCTTCTTGACCTGCTCGGCGGTGTCGAGGAACCACTTGGCCTGCAGCTCGGGCTTCTCCGGGAAGCCGGCGTACTCGCCCTTGTTCCAGATCCCGACGCGCATCTGGAAGAAGCCGACGGAGTCGGCGTCGCCGAAGTTGAGGTTCTTGACGCCCGACTCCACGAGCGCGGCCATGACCGGCAGCTCCTTGGGCAGGCCGCGCTTCTCGGCCTCCTTGCCGAGCCACGCCGCGAGCTGCTCCTTCGGCGCGTCGTCGCCCGGGTAGTCGCCCGAGACGCCGGACAGGTCGGCGGCCGCGGCGGCGGCGTCGGCCGCTCCGGGCGGCGCCACCGCGGCTTCGGCGGCGGGAGCGGGGGCGGCGAGGAAGGCGCCCGAGTCGCCCTGCTTGACGCCGCCGGCCGCGGCGGCCTTGGCCTGGGCGGCCATGAAGACGCCGGAGTCGCCCGCCTTCGGCGCCGCTGGCGCGGCGGCGGCAGCGACTGCCGGCGCGGCCGGAGCCGGGGCTCCGGGCACCGCCGCGGCGACGGCGGCGGGCGCCGCGGGAGCGACCGGCACCGCGCCGGCCACTGCGGGCTCGGCCTTCGCCCCGCCGGCGGCGACGTCGGCCGGCGGCTCCCAGCCCTTCGGGATCTCGTCCTTGAAGCCGAGGTGCACGTGGTCCTGGTGGCCGGCGTCGGTGAAGTAGCCGGGCCCGCTGATCGGCCACGGCGAACCGATCTCGTTCGGGCGGTACTTCTCGGGCAGCGTCGAGAGCTCGGTGGCGAGCTCGCGCGCGGCGGCCGAGCCGGGGTTGACGATCTCGCCGTCGACCGAGGCGATGTCGAGGCCGCGGCCGTAGGCGTGGTTGGAGATCGAGCCGCCCGAGGTGAACTTCGAGTGGTCCGAGCACATGCACGAGACCTTGATCTTGTGCTCCTCGGAGAGCTTGGTCATCACCGCGATGACGCGCGGGTCGATCTTGCCCGCCTTGATGTCCGCGATCCCGACGGAGTCGAACTCGATGTTCTTGTTCTTGAGGATGGCCAGCGCCTCGGGCGAGGGCGCGCCGCCGGTGCCGTCTTGGCCGAACTCGGAGGGGTCGACGGGGCGCCGCTTGGGCTGGCCGGCCTGATCGGCGACGTCGGCGGCGTTCCCCGACGGCTCGACTGCCGCGGGGGGAGCGGGCGCGGCGGCCGCGGCCTGCTCGGGCGTCGCGGCGGCGGGAGCGGCGGGAGCGGCGGGCGCGGCGGCAGGAGCCGCCGCAGCGGGCGCAGCCGGCGCGGCGGCCGCCGGCGCGTTCGGGTCGCCGCCGACGTCGATCGACGCCTCGGGCGCGTCCGTGTCGCCGGGCAGGTCGGTCGCGCTCGGGAGGTCCTCGGCGTCCTCCTTGATGTCGGCGACGGCCTTCTCGACCTCCTCCGCCTGCTTGGCCTCCGGCGACTCCGCCTTGGCGATCTTCTCCGCCGCCTCCTCGGCAGCGGTGGGCTTCTCCGCGGCGGCCGCTTCGGGCGCGGCGGCCGCGGGGGCGGCGGCCTCAGGCGCGGCCGCGGCCGGAGCCGCAGCGGCCGCGGGCGCCGCAGCGGCGGCCGGCGCGGCGCCGTTGCCGCCCGCGGTGTCGGCGTCGACGCCCCCTTCGACGCCCTCGATCCCGCCCGCCTCTTCGCCGCCCTCCGGCAGCGGGGCCGCCTTCGGCGGCGCCGGCGCCAGCGAGCCGCCGATGGCCGGCAGGTTGACGCGGCTCAGGACGTCGCCGATCGCCTCCGGGATGTCGTCGAGGTGGGGGGCGACGTGCTCGGCGAACTGCACGATGCCGACGCCCTCCATGGCCGCGGCCATCATCACGCCGGCCAGCGACGACTTGGACTCCCGCATGTCCAGGGTCATCATCGCCTTGCCCGCGCCGAGCTGCATCTCCTGCGCGAGCTCGTCGAGCCCCGCCTCGCGGCACGCGTCGGCCGGGTTGCGGCGGAAGCGCGCGCGGAACGCCGGATCGACGAGCAATCGCTCGATCAGCTTCGCGGCGACGTCAGCCTCGGTGGCAGCCATCGCTCACCCCCTCAGGCGGCCGCGGCCTTGGGGCCGCGCACCCGCTCCACCAGCGGCTTCCCGAGCACGATGACGACGGGGATGAAGAGCGCGAGCCACATCGTCCCGAGCACGGTCCAGACCACCCAATCCGCAGCGAACTGGGCCATGACCGGCTGATAGCGAAGTGAGATGAAGATCGCAAACCCTGCAGCCAGTATCGACCAACCGAGCCCGGCTATCGAGTAGCGCGCGAGCACGGGCGAATCCGTGCTGCGGCCGCGGCCGGACAGGCGGCGGCTGAACTGGTCCTTCGCGCGCCGCCGCAGCCCCGGCTCCTGCAGGTAGTCGACGAGCATGTGGTAGCCGTCGCGGTCGATCCACGGGTTGAGGTTGAAGAACGCGCCGACGTAGCCCGCGAACGCGAGCTGGAAGAAGACGTCGCGCACCGTCCCCTCGACGAACACGCAGCAGATCGAGAAGATCGCGCCGAGCGCGAAGTCCGAGATCGGGCCCGCCGCGCTGATCGCGATCCGGCGCTTGCGCGGCTCGAACCACGCCTCCGACGTGTCCACGAACGCGTAGGGGAAGATCGCGATCAGCTTCACGCCCGCGCGGTGGATCTTGCGCCCGTAGGACGCCATCGTCAGCCCGTGCGCGGTCTCGTGCACGGCGACCACCAGGAAGCGCCCGATCAGGAAGACGAGCGCGCCGAGGCCGATCCGCTGGGAGACGACGAACGGCGTCCCGTAGCGGCCGACGATCAGGTAGATGAACGCGGCGAGCCCGGCGACGATCAGCACGGCGATGAAGTACAGGGCGGGCTTCGTGAAGAGGGTCCAGCCGCCGGCGCGGTACAGCCGGTCGAACCACGGCCCGAGCCCCTTGACGGTCTTCTCACGCGGCTTGACGAGCTTGCGGAAGAAGCCCGAGGGCTCGTCGGCCATCGCGTCGGTGCTCGCCACGCCCGCGAGGTAGCCGCGCTCCCCGAGGTCGGCGAGCAGCCGCGCGAGCCGCGGCGCCCCGGCCGGCCCGTGGCGCTGCTCGGCGATCCCGATCAGGTCGGACAGCGAGTGCGTCCCGTCGAGCAGCTCGAAGATCTGCGCGTCGTTGTCGGAGAGGCGCAGGAACGTGTTGCGGTTGAGGTCCTTGAGCACCCAGCGCTTCGTGCCCTCGCTCGCGTCGAGCCGCTTGAGCGCGTAGCCCGAGCGCACCCGCGGCTTCATCCCGAACTGCGTCGCCTGGGCCGCCACGCCCGCCGTCCCCAGGGCCGGCACGACGAGGCTCGCGCCCGGCCTGACCACGATCGTGCGGCCGGCCTCAGCGGTGTCTCGCCGGCGCTCGACGCGCAGCGTCTGCCCGCCGATCTGCAGCTTCGCGCCGTCGTGCAGCGTGGTCGCCCGCGTGATCGCCACGCCGTCGACGAGCGTGCCCGCGCTCGAGCCCGCGTCCTCGATGCTGACGCCGCCGCCGTTGCCGCCCGGCGAGATCCGCGCGTGCTCGCGCGAGACGCTCGGGTCCGAGAGCACGACGCTCGAGCCCGGCGCGCGCCCGATCGTCATCGAGCCGACGAGCGGCACCCGCGTCTCGTCGGCCAGCACGAGCTCGAGCGGCAGCTCGGCCCCCGCGACGGGAGCTCCGCAGCTGCCGCAGTAGCCGGCCCCCTGCGAGAGCTGACGACGGCAGCTCGGGCAGAGCACTGCTACTCCAGCGTCAGCGGCTGGAAGGCGGGGTTGTCGCCGACGCCGACGAGCAGCTTCTGGGCGCTCGGCTTCGACACGGGCGCGCGGGCGAGCTGGCCGTTGCTCTCGCCACAGAGCTCGTCCTGCTGCACCATCACGAGCTCCTTGCCGTCGGAGCGCCACGCGACCTTGCACGCGCGCACGCCCTGCGGCTTGGCCTCCGTCAGGAAGCGGTCCTTCGGCTTGCCGAGGTAGAGCTGGAAGACGTTGCTCCCGCCGCCGCCCTCGACGTCGAAGTTGGCGACAGCGGCCAGGCGCTTGCCGTCGGGGGAGATCGACCAGTCGAGCACGCCCTTCCCGGGGGTCGAGATGTCGGTGTAGAACTTGCCCTCGCTCCAGTCCTTCATGTCCGGCGAGAACGCCTTCTTCGAGGTCCACCGGACGATGCCGAAGACATTGCCGGGCTTGGTGCCGAGCGCGAAGATCGACTTGCCGTCGGGCGCCCAGCGGAGGGTCTTGACGACGTTGAACTCCTCGGTGCGGCACTGCGGGGGCGATTGGTTCTTCGTGATCTGCATCAGGCACAGGTCCTGGTCGGCGTCGTTCTGACCCTTCGGGCTCTTGTCCTTGAACATCGCCAGCAGATTGAGGTCGACCGTCGGCGCCCACGCGATGTCGCCGAAGCGCTCGCCGCCCTGGGTCAGCTCCACGGCCGGCTCGTCGGGCTTCTCGCGGTCGGCGAGGAACACCCGCTCGTTGCCGGCGAAGGCCACCTTCGTCCCGTCATGCGACCACGCCGGGTCGGTCTGCTTCTGCGAGCCCTTGGCGATCGCTGGGGACCGCTTGCCGGTGGCGCCGTTGACGAGCAGCACGTCCTCGCCGTTGTCGTAGGCCATCTGCGGGAAGCCGGCCGAGACGACGAGCGTCACCTTGTCGCCCGCCTTGAGCTTCGTCCCGCCTTCCGGCTCGGTGCGGATCAGGTCGCCCTTCTTCTTCTCGGAGAACTCGCTGACCTTCACGGGGACGAGCCCGGCGTCGGCGGCCTTCTGCGCGGCCTCGGCGATCGGCGTGCCGACCAGCGCGGGCAGCGTCGCCGCGGCCGCGCCGCCGCCACCACCGCCGCCGCCTTCGCCGTCCTCGCCGTCCTTCTTCTTCTTCTTGTCCTTGATCGAGGCGAGGAAGATGTCGATCGGCTTGCCCTCGGCCACGACCTCCTTCTCGGCCGGGATCTGGCTCGAGATCTTGGCCTTGGGGTCGGGCGGCTGCGGCTGCACCTGGCCGACCGTGAGGCCCGCCTCGCGCAGCGTCTTCTCGGCGTCCGCCTGCGTCTGGCCGACCACGTTGGGGACCTCGACCTTGCCGTTGCCGACGGCGATCAGGATCGCGACCTCGGAGTCCTTCTTCGCCTTCTCGCCGGCCTCGGGCGTCTGCCCGATCACGGTGCCGGGGGGCGCCTCGGTGGAGACCTTCTGCTTCGGCGCGGGCGCGAGCGCGAGGCTGGCCTCGGTGAGCTTCTCCTCGGCCTCGAACGCCGACTTCGCGCCCGTGACCTCGGGGACGACGACGTTGCGCGGGAGCAGCAGGAAGAGCAGCAGCGCGAGCAGGATCAGCAGCGGCAGCAGCAGCGCGACCCACCACGGCAGCCACGCCTTGTGGCGGAAGACGACCTGGTTGGGCATCAGCGGCATCTGCGGCGCCGCCGTGCCCGCACCGGGCATCTTGAGCTTCATGAGGTCGACGTTCTTGCTCGGCACCGCCGGCTTGGCCACGCGCGGGCCCGTCATCCTGAGGCCGCCGCTGCCGACGTTGGCGCGCGGCCCGGTCATGCGGAAGCGGCCGAGCAGGCCCTTGGCCTCCTTCTTGCCCGCCGCGGCCGCGGCGCTGCCGGCGCCCTCGCCGCCCTCTTCACCCTCCACGCCCTCTTCGCCCTCGGGCAGCTCCATGTCCTCGGCGGTCTTGGCCTGATTGGCCTCCTCGCCGGTCTTGGTGAAGACCTGGATGCGCTTCTCCTCCGGGCGCCCGATCCACTTCTGCCGCGGCGGCTTGACGAGCATCTTGGACTCGAACGACTTGCCCGGCGGGATCTCGAGCGTCGCGGGCGTGAACTTGTACTCCAGCTCGTTGTCGGGGTCGGCGGCGTCGAGCGCGACGGTCACCGGCGCGTTGGCCGTGTTCTTGACCGCGACCTCGTAGTTGGCCTTCTTGCGGCCCGATGCGCGCTCCGGCGAGAGCTTGGTCTTGAACTCCTCGAACGGCTGGATGCCGAGGTGCAGCGGCGCGGCGGCCGCCTGGCGCTGGTAGGCCTTGGACTCGCCGGCGACCTGGAGCTCCCAGATCCGCGCCTCCGCCTCAGGCGCGCGCGGCGGGTGGAGGTGGATCTCCACCTCCTGCTCGTAGGTCCCGCTGGTGCCGAACGGCACGAGGTAGACCGTGTTCGGATAGATCGACCACCAGTCCGCCGGGAGTCCGCGCACTGACAGCTCGTAGTTGTCGACGATGCCGCTCTGGTTGCGGACGAGCGCGACGACGCGGGCGCGGCCGCCGGGCTCGACCCCCACCGCGAGCGTCTCGCCGGGGGTGCCGCTGTCGCCCTCCGGCAGCCGCAGCGTGATGGCCGCGGCGTCGGGCTCCTCGGGCTCGGGAGCCGGCGCGGGGGCCGGCGCCGCGGGGGCCGCCGGGACAGCAGGGTGCTGCGCAGTGGAAGGCGGAGGCGCGGCCGCGGCGGGGGCCGCGGGCGGCTGGGCCGGGGGCTGGGCCGGCGGCGGCGCGGGAGGCGCGGGCGCGAGCGGGTCGCCCGACTGCACGCCGGCGCCGTTGGCAGGCGTGGCGGGGGTCTGCGGCGGTGCGGGACGGGCCGCGGGGTGCGCTGCCGGGGGCTGCTCGGTGGGCGCCGGTGTCTCCGGCTGGGCGGGTGTCGCCGTGCCGGCGGCGGGCGCCGCGGGGGCGGCCGGAGCCGCGGGCGGGGCCTGGTCCTGAGCGGCCTGGAGCACCTCAGGGGTGACCGCCTGGACGATCCCGGTGGGATCCCAGCGCAGGTACTCGCCGCATTCGCAGAAATCCTGGTCGGCAGGATTCTCGCGACCGCAGCTGGAGCAGACTCTCATGATTCAGCGGGTTTCTTCTTCGGGGCTCGTACGCGCAGCCGGTACGCGGTGTGTACCGGCTTGAACTGTTCGATGCAACGTGCGATGGCGGCTTGGACCTGTTCGTTCACGGGCTTGTCGCAATACACGACGAACTGTGGCGGTTTTGATTCCACGGTCGCCCCGGATTGCCAGACAACTGACCCCTCGTCCTCGACGCGGAGGGGCACGTCGGGGAACGCGAGCGACAGCGCGAGCTCGAGCCCGCCCTTGGTCCCGCGCCGGCGGCCGAGCTCGGCGGCGCGGCGGATCGTGTCGCGCTGGACGGAGATCGGCTGCGACTCGTCGAGCGTGACGCCGAGCCAGGCGCTGAGCAGGTTGAGGATGTGGCGCGGGGCATAGTCGGGGTTGAAGTGCTCCGGCAGCGCGTCGAGCACCGCGATGATCGGGTCGAGCACGGACTCGAGCGCGCCGACGAAGCGCATCCCGAAGTCGCCCTCGGCGTACAGAGAGGGCAACCCCTCCCTGAGATACGCGCGGCTCGACGCCGACGTCGGCGTCTCGGTCGCGCCCGCCGAGAGCTGGACCATCAGGGTGCCGAAGCCGGCGCCCGCGAAGGTCTGGTACTCGCCGCCCGCGCCGTTGCCCGTGCCGTCCGCCACGGCGCCTCCTAGGTCTCCCTGTGCGTCGCCTTGACGATGTGCTGGGCGGACGCCAGCAGCTCGTCGGGCTCGAGCACGATGTGGCTCCCGGCCGGCTTGGAGTTCTGCTCGCCGGTCTGGAGGTTCGTCTCGTAGATGCGGAGGATCTTCACGAACTCGACGCCCTCGACGGCGTGCACGACGCCGTAGAGCTCGCCCTGGTTGAGCGCGCGCCCGAACGCCCAGCCCTCGCCGGGGCCGGTCGGGTTGCCGCCTACGAGCGGGTTGATGTACGTGTAGAGCGCGTGGCTGACGTCCTCCTCGACGCGCGCCGTGTCGGCGAGCGGCGAGGCCTGCAGGTTGACCACGACCGAGAGCCCGCGGTACGAGCACGGCAGCAGCTGGACGGAGGTCCCGATCAGGCGCCGCTCGTCGAGGTACTCCGCGACCTCCTGCATCAGCGACTCGTCCGGGACGAGCTCGTCATAGCTCAGCTGCCGGTCGGCGGGGATCAGCCGCGGCACGAGGTGCAGCGCGACCGGCCCGCCGGTCGTCTGCGGCGCCACGCAGACCGCGCGCGCGACGCGCGGCGAGCCCTCGCCGGCGAGGAACTCGAAGTCCTCGGCGGTGACCGCCCGGTAGCGCGAGCGGATCTCCATCGCGGCGCGCTGGCGCGCGTGCTCGAGCGCCTCCGCGTCGACGCCACCGTTGGCGGGCCCGGGGTTCACGACCGTGTCGACGCCCACGAGCGTCGAGCGCAGCGTCGTGATCGAGCCGGCCGCGACGTTCCCGTTGCGCCCGCCGCCGTGGCGGTAGCGCGTGAAGCGCAGCACCGCGCCCTTGGGCGGGATCGCGCCGTACTGGGTCCAGCCGCCGTCGGTCTCGCGGATCGCCGGCCCGAAGTCGATGTCGCCGCCCACGGGGTTGAGCGTGTAGTGGCGATCGAACGCGGTCGAGGCGACGAAGTCGGGGCGCAGCTCCCAGGCGGCCCAGTCGCCCGACTCCGGGTCCTGCACCTCGAGCGTCTCGGTCGTCGTGGGCTTGAGCACGGGCGCGTAGCGCAGCTGGAAGCTCTGGCCGGGGGTGCCGTCGGAGATCCCGAGGATCTCGCCCTCGATGTGGCTGGCGTGCGACGTCGGGAGCAGCGCGCCGATCGGCGCGGCGGTGATCGAGTAGATCTCGGGCGCCTGCGTGTAGGTCGTCGCCGCGCCGCCGTGGCGCGTCTTGTCGTCGATGCGGCAGCGCAGCCAGTGCATGCGGTGCCCGCCGAGCGGCTGGATCGCCGAGCGCGGCGGGCACTGGAGCTCGACGGCGCCGGCGCCGTAGTTGAAGCCGCCGGTGAGGTCCTCGAGCACGACCGCCTCGGTCCACTGGTTGTCGCCCTGCGAGACCTCCCAGCGCAGCGGCGGGTCCTCGGGGCTGACGCCGGCGCCGCGCGCGGGCGAGGCGTCGACGTCGACCTTCATCATCAGGCGCGCGATCGGGTCCTCGAAGCCGATGTACAGGGCGTCACCGACCGCGGGCGGCGTGCCGAACGGCAGCTGGTCGGCGCCCTGGGGGCGAGCCTCGTAGTCGGCGAGCCCGATGTCCTTGACCTGGCCGCCGCGCTGCAGCACGTAGGCGGCCGGCTTGGCCACCGGGATCGTGAAGTCCTCCTTGACCTGGAAGACGATCGACTCGTCGCGCGCGGTGCGCGGCGTGCCCACCTCGGTCGAGCCGCCGGGGATCAGCAGCGGATCCTCGGGAGGCTCGACGAGCCGGAAGCGGACGTCGGTCGCGGCGGCGCTCGGGCCGTCGAGCTGGATGCCGAGCAGCTCGAGCAGCGTGACGTGGAGCTTGTCCGGCACGCGGTTGAGCCGGTAGATCGTCATCTCCGTCATCCACGCGAACAGCTCGATGAGCGTGACGCCGGGGTCGGAGACGTTGTGCTCGGTCCACTCGGGGCACGAGCGGTTGATGCGCATGCGCGCTTCCGAGACGAGGTCCTGGAAGCGCCGGTCGTCGAGCTGGATGTCCGGGAGCCGGGTCACTCGCCCTCCTCCTCGTCCGGGATCACGTAGAAGGGATAGACCAGGTTGCGCTTGTGGTTGGTGGCGCGCAACCGGTAGCCGATGTTGATCAGCAGCTGGCCGTCGCCCATCCGCGACATGTCGAAGTCGACCTCCTCGACGACGATGCGCGGCTCCCAGCGGTCCAGCGCGCGGCGGACCTCGGTCTCGAGCCGGCCGACCGTGCCCGCGTCGATGGTGTCGAACACGAAGTCGTGGACGCCGCAGCCGAACTCGGGCCGCATCGGCCGTTCGCCGGGGGCGGTGCTGAGGATGATCTCGATCGCCTGGTCGACATCCTGCTCGCCGGTGGCGAGAGCGATGCCGCCGGTGCGGTCGACCGTGAGGGGAAAAGCGAGGCCAGATCCGAGGAGTTCCGTCATTGCTGCCGACCCTATCCGAGGTTGATGATCGCGCCCTTGACGGTGACCGCCGCCTGGCCGTTGACGTCCACGCTCGCGCCCTTGAGCGCCAGCTGGCCCTGGGCCTCGATGGTGATCGAGGGCGCCTTGAGGGTGATCGACATCTTCGATTCGATCGTGACCGCCTGGCTGGCGGTGAGCTCGTACTTGCCGTCGAAGGTGCCCTTGTAGTTGCCGGGCGTCTTGACCGTCTCGACGATCTCGCCGCCCTTGACGTCGATCAGCCACTTGCCCTGGTCGGTGCGGAGGTTGATGTCCTCCTTGGCGGCGATCAGCGCCTTCTTGTCGCTCTTGAGCGCGAACGACCCGTCCTGGACGGCCATCTCCTCGCCGGGCGTGTCCTTGCCGTTGAACATCGAGCCGAGCACGATCGGGTAGGAGGGGTCGCCGTTCTCGAACGCGACGATCACCTGCTCGTCGGGCTGGGGCAGCATCGAGATCCCGCGCTCCTTGCCGGACGAGGCCAGCAGCACCGGAGCCCAGAACGTCTCCTCCTCGCTCAGGAACGGGAGCATGACCTTGACGCGCCCGAGCTTCTCGGGGTCGTTGTTGTTGGTCACGACACCGACCACGATCGAGTCGATGCGGCCCGGCACGTGGCCGTTCGAGCTCGCCTGCCCGAGGATCGTGTGCTCGCCGGCCGAGTTGGCGAACTGCGTGACGTAGCCGCCGCTCTGCAGGACGTGCACGGCCTTGGCGACGCGATAGGTGCCGGAGAACTTCGAGCCGACGCCGGAGATCTTGAGCTTGACGCCCGCCTTGATGTCGGGGTTGCCGAAGGTCGCGCCCTCGGCGGCGAGGTAGGCGTTCGCGAGCTGGTCGAGGGCCGCCTGGGCCATCGCGTCGGCCTCGCCGCGGTTGCTGAACGACTGGCCGGCGATCTCGAGCGTGCTCGCACCGAACGTCTTCGCGATCTCGGCACGTGTGATGCCGGCCTCGGTCAGCTGCTCGGGCCTCGTCTTCGTGCTCAGGACCGACTCCTTGCGCTTGAAGTCGAACCCGCGGACGTTGACCTTGCTGACCTGCTGGACGGAGGTGACCCGGGGCCGGAAGGCGTGCAGGTCGTCCGGGTAGGCGAGCTCGATCTCGGTCGCGCCGCTGTCGGGCTTGTCGAAGGTCAGCGTGGTCCCGTCGAGCGTGACCTCGAAGCCGACGCGCTTCGCCAGCCGCCAGAGGAAGTCCCAGTCGGTCTCGTTGTTCTGCAGGACGAAGTCCAGCGGCCCTCCGCTCGAGCCGACCTTCGCGCTGAGGCCGTACTCGCCCGCGACCTCGCGGGCGATGTCGGAGACCGTCTTGTTGAGGAACGCCCGCTGCTTGCGCGAGCGCATCAGGCGGTGCGACTTGTCGTAGGCGCGCACGACCATGGCCACGCTGCCGGACTGGAAGTCGGGCTCGACCGTGACGATCTCGCCCTTGAAGATCGTCTTCGTCGTCCGCTCCTGGGTCGAGCCGAGCTTCACCTCGACCGTGGCGCCGACCTTGAACTTCGAGTCGTCCAGGCGCTGGTACGGCTCGCCCTGCAGCGACGCCTGGTAGCCGACCTCGAGCGTGCAGGCGTCGGGCAGCCGCAGCCAGTCCGTGATCTTGATCGTGTGGACGGCGTCGGCCTCCTCCGGGCTGATCTCCTGGCCGTCGACCATGACCCGGTAGAGGGGGACCGTGATGCTGGAAGTGGCAGCCGGCATCAGGTCTCCAGCGTCGGAATGCTGAGCTGGGTGCCGCGGCGCAGCGCCAGCGGGTTGTCGATCCCGTTCGCCTGGGCGATCGTGCGCCAGCGGGTGGCGTCGCCGTAGTTGTCGTAGGCGACGGACTGCAGCGAGTCGCCGTCGGTGACCGTGTGCACCTTGAGGCCGGCCATCGCGCGCGTGGTCGGGTTCTGGCCGGGCGTCGCCTGCTCGGACTGGGTCAGCTCGAGGTCGACGAGCGCGCGCGAGGGCTCGCCGTTGGGGCGGAACATCACGAAGCGGATGCTGAGCGAGCTGCCGACCATCTTCGGGCTCTCGATCGAGCCCCACTTGAACGTCACGAACGGCGGCGCCGAGCCGCCGCCGCCCCCGCCGCCCGACTCCATCATCTTCAGCAGCTTGATCGCGTCGTCCTTGATCGACTTGTCGGTGCCGAGCAGCGACGCGTCGAGGAGGAGCTGGACGCGGATCGTCCACGGCATGCCGCCGCCGAACTCGGGCTTCGGCGTGTCGGTGCCGGTGACGGGCTTGATCGTCCAGACGTTGGTCTTGGTGATCGAGTACTCCTGCGGGTTGAACGCGCACTCGATCGGGTCGCCGCCGTCGACGACCAGCTGGGCGCGCTCGAAGTTCTGTGGGATCGGCATCGGTTCAGCCCATCTTCAGCCCGGAGTGGGCGATCTCGAGGGTTTCGTTGCCCATGCCGTGCGACTCGGCGGACATCCGCGGGCCGGTCCAGCGGATCGGGAAGGCGTCGGCGAAGGTCCACGAGCGGGCCGACTTGCCGTCCTGGGTCCGCAGCTCGATCGTGACCTCCTTGAGCTCGGCCTTCTCGCGCGTCTTCTCGAACCACTCCTGCATGGCCTTGTTCTCGGTGAGGCCGCCCTTGAGCGTCAGGTAGGGGTACCGCACGCGGCCCGGCAAGTGGTGGATGAACTCGTTGTTGCCGCCCTCGGCCCACTCGAAGACGTCGAACTCCATCGAGAGGCCTTCGCATTCGCGGAACGTGCCGACCTCGATGCCGGGGACGCTGACCTTGAAGTTGTGATCGCTGACGAGTGGCTTGGCTGGCATGGGTTAGAAGAGGGGGTCGATTCCGTCGAGGACGCCGAGGTGCTCGTTCTCCTCACGCATCGCGCGGAGCACCGCCGCGACGACGCTGTCGGTGCTCGAGCTGCCGCTGGAGCTGGCGCCGCGGCTCGCGCGGGCGATGGTGCCTCCGGGGCCACCGAGCTGGCGCGGCGCGTTCGCGGGCTGGTGGCTGGAGGTCGGCGCCGGGGCGGGAGCCGCGGCCGGGGTGCGGGCGATCGCCGCCGGCGGGACGCCGGCCGGCGGGGGGAAGGAGATCTCCAGGAAGTCCGCGCCGCTGCGGACGTCGGCGCCGGCCGCGCTGGCGGCGGCCACGAGGTCGTCGGCGGGCCGCGGGGGCGGGGCGGTGGCCTGCCGGCGCGGCATGCGGGCGGCGGCGGGCTGCGGGCGCGGGCGCGGGGCGACGCGGATCGGCGCCGGCGCCGGGAGGTGCGACCGCGGGCCGTGGACGGTGGGCGCGGCGGGGGCGCGGGCGATCGCGCCGTGGACCGGCGCGGCGGGGTCGGCGTACGCGGTGGGTCCGTGCACGTCGGCCGGCGCGCCCGCTTGCGAGCCGGGGCCGTGGACCTCGGCGGCGGCGGGGGCGCGGGCGATGGCGCCGTGGACGGGCGCGGCGGGCCCGGCGTGCCCGGCGGGGCCGTGCACCTCGGGCGGCGCGCCGGCGGCGGAGCCGGGGCCGTGCACCGGCGCCGGCGGCGCGGCCTGTGAGCTGGGCGCCCGCACCGACATCGGCGCGGGAGCGCTCGAAGCGTCGGCCGGCGGCGGGATCTCGATGCTCTGGGAGGTCTGCGGCTGCGCCGGCGGGGCGGGCTGCGCCGCGCGGCGGCGGCGACGGAACAGGCCCTTGCGCGGCGCGGCGGCCGGCCCGGACACCTTCGGCGGCGCGGGGGCGATCGACTGCGGGCCGTGCGCGGCCGGGGGCGCTGCCGCGGAGGACCGCGGACCGGACGCGGCACGCGCCACGGAGGCGCTCGACTGCGGGCCCGAGACGGCCGGGGGCGCCGCCGCGGACGACTGCGGGCCCGACACCGCGCGGGCGACGGACGCGCTCGACTGCGGGCCCGAGGCGGACGGGGGCGGCGCGGCCTGCGAGCCCGGACCGGACACTGGCGACGACGTGGGCGCCTGCGAGCTCGGGCCCGAGACCGACGAGGGGGTGGGCGCCTGCGAGCTCGGGCCTGAGACCGCGGGCGGCGGCGCGGCCTGCTGGGCCGGGCCCGTCAGGGGCGGCGGCGGAGCGGCCTCCGACGACGGCCCCGAGGCGGCGGGCGGCTCGACGGCGATCGACATCGGCCCGTGAGCGGACGGCGGCGCGGGGGCCTCGGATCGAGGGCCCGACGCGCGGGGCGGCGCGGCGGGGCGCGAGCGCCGGCCGATGCCGGACTTGGCCGCGCGCGCGAGCTTGCCCGACCCGGGGCCCGATGCCGGCGCACTTTGCGGGCCGGAGACGGACGGGGGCGCGGAGGCGCTCGACTGCGGGCCGGAGGTGGACGGGGGCGCCGAGGCGCTGCCCTGCGGGCCGGACACCGATGGGGGCGCCGGCGCGCCGCTCTTGGGCCCGGACACGGACCGCGACACCGCGGCGCCCGAGCTCGGGCCCGACGTGGACGGCGGCGCGGAGGCGGTGCTCTGCGGGCCGGACGTCGACGGCGGGGCGGGGGCGCTGCTCTGCGGGCCGGACACGGACGGGGGCGCGGGCGCTCCGCCTTGCGGGCCAGACGCGGACGGCGGCGCGGAGGCGCCGCCCTGCGGGCCGGACACCGACGCGGGCGCAGACGCGCCGCCCTGTGGGCCGGACGTGGAGGGTGGGCTCGGCGCGCTGCTCCGCGGGCCGGAGACGGGCGGGGCCGCCGGCGCCTTGGACTGCGGGCCGGAGACCGAGCGCGCCACCTGCGCGCTGCCCTGGGGGCCGGACACGGAGGCCGGTGCGGGGGCGCCCGAGGACGGGCCGGAGACCGAGGCCGGCGCGGGCGCCTGCGAGCGCGGGCCGGAGACCGACGGCGCGGTCGGCGCCTGCGAGCGCGGGCCGGAGACCGATGGCGCGCGCTGCACGCCGGCCGGGGCGGAGGGCGAGGCGGGCGTGCCGGACGCGCCCGCCGGTGGCGCCGAGGTGGCGTCCTCCTCACCGGAGTCGCCTGAGCCGCGACCCGTGATCGCGTCGAAGGCGCGGCGGAGGATGCTGGGACGCTCCTCCGGCGGGGCCACGACGATCTCGGCGCCGGCCATCGGCCCGGCGGGCGCGGCGGCGACCGGCTCGGTGCGGATCGCGCGCTGCATGCGCGGCCGGGCAGGCGTGGCCGCGGGCGGCGGTGCCGGCTTGCGGCGCAGCGCCATCTTCACGGGCGCGGGCCGCTCGCCCGGCGCGGACGCTGCCGGCTTCGGCTCGGGCGCGGGCGTCGCCGCGGTGCGCATGATCGACGACGGCGGCGCGGGCGGCTGCGGCGTCGCGGGCGCCGGGGTGGCGCGCGCGCTCCCGGCCTTCGCCCGGGTGATGCGCGACTTCTGGGGCTTCGCGCTCCCGCCACCGCCGGCGCTCGCGCCGGGGACCGGCGGGAGCGAGGAGCCCGCGTCGGCGTCCGTACCCCCTTCAGATTTCTTCGCGTCGTCGCCCGCGGGCGTACGGGCGACCGACGACTCCTTCGCCGGCTCGGGCGCCGGGATCGGGTCGCCCGACGACGGGCCCTCGACGATGCGCGCACCGCGGCTGCGCTCGAGCCGCGAGCCGCGGCCGCGGTACATCGCGGGCACGACCTCGCCGCCGGTCAGCTCGGGCGTGTTCGCGGACATCTCGATCGCCTGCGCAGCGTCGCCGCCAAAGATCCAGGCCGCCTCCCAGTCCTCGAGGCCGGCGACCCCGTGGCTCGGCGCGGGCGGAGGCGCGGGGGCCCCCGCGTCGGCGCTGCGCGCGATCGCGGCGTCGTCAGCCGCGGCCGGCGGCGGCGCCGCGCTGAGCCGCGTCGCAGCGCGCATCACCCGGCCAGGCGTGCGGGCCGCCGACACGCCGCCGCCGAGGCGGCCCGCCGTGCCGGGGCGCGCGGGCAAGCGGCCCAGGCGCGCGGCTGGGCGGGAGACGCGGGGCCTGCCCGCGTCTTCGGGTGTCTGCTCGTCTGCCATGTCCGTCAGCTTTCTTGGGTCCAGTCGGCCACATCGCCCCACTCGTCGCCGACGCCTACGCCGGCGAGCGCGTCAGCCTCGGCCAGGAACTGCCGCCGGTCGCGGTGCTCGAGATCGAGGATCGTGTCGAGCGGCCAGTGGAGGTGATAGGCGAGGCGGGCCGTCTCCGCCAGGCACTCTGGCGACGACGGCCGCGTCATTTCCCCAATCGACCGTCCTCGATGTCCGTCAGGTCCACCTCGAACTCGTGCGCGCACTCGGGGCAGTGCACGACGCCGACCGACTCGCCGTCCGTGTTCACGCGCTCGTAGAGGCGCTGGAGGTGATCGAAGTCCGCTGCGTACAGCGCCTCGATCACCTCCGGCGTGATCTCTTGGATGTCTCCGATTCGCGTGACCGTCCGAGCGAGCAGGAGGACCGAGAGGTACGCGTCGTTCCTGCGCACCTCCGGGTCCCGCAGCGGCTCGATCTCGTCCCGGGCGGTCGCCAACCGCATCGCGCCTTCGCGATGCACACCGCCCGCCTCGTCTGTGAGTCCACGAGGGAGCGTGAACGGGATCTCGGTTCTCATCGCTGGTCAGCGTCCGCCTCCGGCTGTCGGCCTAGACCGAGCCGGTCAGACCGCCCTTGCCGTCGAGCTGGGCCTCCACGTAGTGGATCGAGATGGACTCGGTGAGGACGTCGGTACCGGCGGCCGCCATGCCCGTCGCGTTGTACGAGGACGGGTAGGCCTGCTTGAGCACCCACGTCTGCACGGGGTTGCTGTCCGCGTCGCACGCGATCAGCGTGACTTCCTTGACGGTCTCCGGGGTCGCGCCCTTCTGCGCCACGGTGGAGATCCACTCCCACAGGCCGGCCTGCTTGTCCACGCCGCGCATCAGCGTGACGTCGCCGAACGACGCCTGGACGCCGACGGGCAGCGGGTTGGGCTTGCCGTTGTCGTCCCACACCTTGAAGTCCTGGGCGGTGAGGCTCATCGACGGCAGGCTGCACTGGTTGAACATCCCCAGGTCCTGCACACCGTCGGCCTGCACCTTCCAGTACTTGATTGCCTCGGTCTTCTGTTCAGGCATTGGTTACGTCTCTCCTGGATCGATTGCTTACGGGGTTGGCCCTACTCGCTGACTTCGGCGCCGCCACCGCCGCTGAACTGGCTGAGGCGGAAGATCACGAACTCGGCGGGCTTCACGGGTGCGATGCCGACCTCGCAGACGACCTGGCCCGCCTCGATCACTTCTGGCGGGTTGGTCTCGGCGTCGCACTTCACGAAGAACGCCTCGGTCGTGGAGTTGCCGAACAGGGCCCCCTCGCGCCACGTCCGGGACAGGAAGCTCGACACTGCGTTACGCAGCTGGAGCCACAGGAACTGGTCGTTCGGCTCGAACACGCTCCACTGCGTGCCCGACATGATCGACTCAGAGATGTAGTTGAAGAGCCGGCGCACGTTGATGTAGCGCCACTCCGGGTCGCTCGACAGGGTGCGGGCGCCCCACACGCGGATACCGCGGCCGGGGAACGAGCGGATGCAGTTGATGCCGACCTTGTTGAGGCCGCCCTGCTCTGCCTGCGTGACCTGGAAGGACAGGCCGTTCGCGCCCATCACGACCTCGTTGGCCGGCGCCTTGTGCACGCCGCGGGACTCGTCGACCCGGCACCACAGGCCCGCCACGTGACCGGACGGCGGGATGTTGATCGGCCGGTTGGTCAGCGGATCCATGACTTCGATCCACGGGTAGTAGAGCGCCGACATCTTCGAGTCGTAGCCGGCGGTGTTCATCCGCCACTCGAGGATCTCCTGCGGGAGCACGTCGGGCGGCGAGTCCAGGATCGCCATCCGGTCGCCCATGTTCTCGCAGTGGGCGATCATCTTGCCCTGGAGGTCCCGCACCTGGACGTCGGTGGCGACGCCCCAGAGGTCGGGCATGAGGACCATGGTGACCTCGTCGATGGCACCCAGGCCGCCCATGCCGAGGCGGCGGGCCTCGTCGCCCTCGAAGTGGGTCGGCTTGATCTCCGACGGCTCGGGGGCCGGCGCCGACAGCGTGTACGTGCCGGTGGCCGGGACCTTCTGCGCGTCGGGCAGCGATGCGCCCGTGTCCTCGATCTTGATCAGCTTCGAGGAGGCGTTGACCTTGGTGGCGAGGTTGGAGCGGCCCTTCTTGAGGTTCAGGCCCTCGTACTCCTCGCGCTCCGAGCCGGA
The DNA here is from genome assembly GCA_963811595.1 of uncultured Solirubrobacteraceae bacterium. Lineage (GTDB taxonomy): Bacteria > Actinomycetota > Thermoleophilia > Solirubrobacterales > Solirubrobacteraceae > DASQFQ01. The sequence goes on along the minus strand of CAWERW010000015.1, from coordinate 154,150 downwards.
CGTGACGACGAGCTTGTAGGTCTGGTCGCCTTCGCCGGCCTTGGGCTCCTCGGTCAGCTCGACGGACACGGTGCCGTCGACCTTCGGCAGCGCCTGGGCGCGGAACGCCTCGACGGAGCTGTCAGCCGCGGCGGGCAGAGCGGCCTGCGGCCGCGTCCCGGCGCCGTTGCTCTCGCCGACGCGCACGATCCAGCAGTTCGTGCCGCCGTTCTGGAAGAACCCGTACACGGAATGGGCCAGGTACGCGCCCTCCATGAAGGGCCCGTTGTCCGGGTTGTTGGGATCGCCGAAGATCTTTGAGAACTGTGTCCAGTTCGAGATCCGCATCGGCGTGTTGACGGGACCCCCCGGGGTGAGGCCGACGAACGCGGCCACCGAGGTGCTGACGCCCTCGATGGGCTTGTTCGCGGAGGGGACCTCCTCGACATAGACGCCTGGCGTCAGATACGTGGGCATAACACTCCTTACCTAGGTGTACGACTCGTGGCCAACTCCATCCGCAGACCCTCTGCCTCGACCCGGCGCAGGCTGTCGGCGCCCGGATCGAGCACCTCCATCCCGTCCTGATCGGAGTCGCAGAGGATCACCTTGGTCTCTGGCGAGACCCGCTGCACGCGCGAGCTCAGCTCGCGCGACCCTTCCGTATTCAGATCGAGCACTACGACGTCCGGCCGCATCCGGCCGGCCGCGCTGACGATGCTGCTCGGGTGCTTCTCCTGGCCAATCACGTCGGCTCCGTCCTCGGCGAGGACCTGCGCCATCCCGATGACCATGATCGGGCCGAGATTTCCCAACAGCACGCGCGGCGCCTCATGGTTGTCCACGGTCCGACGATCTCCGATTCGCCCCGCAAAGTGGAGGGGTCAGAGGGCAACCGTTCGGGCAGATCGTGTGCCCCCCCGGTCATCCACGTTTCGCGGGGGAGCGCTTCTTGCTCCCTCCGCCCAGCTCGAGGTCGATGCCGCCGCCGGGCACGTCGGCCGTGCCGCTCGCCTCTTGGCCCGTCGCAGTGCGGGCCTCGACACGATGCTTGCCCGGCCGCATCCCGTCGAAGGTGAACTGTCCTTCGCTGTTCGTCGAGGCGAAGCGCCCGAGGTCGGGCAGCGTCACCCACGCGTTCGCGATCGGCGCGCCGTCGGCGTCGCGGACGACGCCGCCGAAGCGCTGCAGCTCCTCGATCGTGCGCGGCGGGCCGTCGCGGAGGCCGAGCCGCACCGTCTGGCTGCGGACCTCAGGCCCGCGCGTGAAGGTGAGGCCGGACTCGACCTCGAGCTTCACCGCGTAGTCGATCGACGCCTTGTAGCGGCCGCCGATCGAGGTCCAGAAGTCAGCCTTCTCCTCCTTGGGCCGGCCGACCTCGGTCTCGATCGAGCGGAACAGGCTCGCGCTCGCGAGGCGGCCTTCGAGCAGGTCGCCGGGCAGCGAGACGTGGGAGAAGAGGATCGCGAGCACTTGCGAGAGCAGGCGGTGCTCGTCCTGGACCGCCTTGGTCCACGCGGTCACCGAGTAGGTGACCTCGAGGCGCATCGGCGGCGGCGCGGACATCATCGCGCCGTTGACCCGGACGTTGCGCGTGGTCGCCTCGGCCGCGGCGACGTTCTCGCGCAGGTCGTACAGGAACAGGTTGACGGTCGGGTTCGTCAGCTTGGCCGACCAATCCGTCGCGGGCGCGTCGAATGCGATCTCCACGCCTTCGAAGCCGTGACGCTCGAGCTCGCGCTTGAGCAGCGTCCTCAAGGCCTCGTCAAGATCGGCCAGGCAGGTGTTGAGGGGTACGTCCACGACTGCCGGCATCTGCACGGGCCACCCTAAACACGTCGCGAGCGCGCGTGGGAAAAGATTGGAAAATGCACACGGCCTACGACGAAGTGCCCTACCAAAACGTGCCGTTCCCGCAGGCGCTGCCGGGTCGCCACGCGACCGTCGCCACGCTGCACGGGCTCGCGCCGCCCGACCCGCGCACGGCGCGCGTGCTGGAGCTCGGCTGCTACGCCGGCGCGCACCTGATCGGCGTCGCGGCGGCGTATCCCGGGGTGAGCGCCGTCGGGGTCGACCTGACGGCGAGCGCGATCAAGACCGCGCAGGACGACGTGGACGCGGCGGGCCTCGGGAACGTGCGTTTCGAGGTCGCCGACGTGCTCGAGCTCACGGGCGGTGAGCTCGGCGAGTTCGACTACGTGATCGCGCACGGCCTCTACGGGTGGGTCGACGCGCCGGTGCGCGAGGCGGTGCTCGCCGCCTGTCACGCGCACCTCGCGCCGGACGGCATCGCCTACGTCTCCTACACGGTCCACCCGGGCGGGCACCTGCGCGTGATGCTGCGCGAGATGGCGCAGTGGCACGCGCGCGGGCTCTCCGACCCGCGCGAGGTGGCCGAGCGCGCCCGCGGGCTGTTCGCGCTGCTCGACCGGCTCGGCGAGGGAGGTGGCCCGTCGTTCTACTCGGGCGTGGTGGGAGAGGACGTGCGTACGCTCGCCACGGCCTCCGAGGCGGCGCTCGTCCACGACCTCCTCGAGCGTGACTACGCGCCGGTGTGGTTCGCGGACTTCGCGGCGCAGGCCGGGCGCCACGGGCTCACCTACGTGGGCGACGCGATCGTCGAGAGCAGCCGCGAGCCGCCGTGGTCGGACATCGTCGGCGAGTTCGTGGCCGAGAACTCCGGCGGCGACCGGATCGCCTACGAGCAGTACCTCGACCTGCTCGTGTTGCGGCGCTTCCGCCACTCGCTGCTCTGCCACGCGGACCGCACCCCCGCTCCACGCATCCAGCCCGACGCGGTGCAGCGGCTGCTGGTGGCCGCCGACGCCGACCTGGAGAAGTTGCCCGAGCTGTTGCGCGGCGCGCTCACCGTCGCCCGTCCGGTGCCGTTCGCGGAAGCCCGGGAGCGGGCCGGCGTGCCGGCCGGCGAGTTCACCGAGGCGCTCGTGCGGGCGTTCGACGCCGGCCTGGTCGCGTTCCACACCGTCCCGCCGCCGGGCGCCACTACGCCGGGCGAGCGCCCGCGCGCGAGCGCACTCGCGCGCAGCCAGGCGCGCGAGGGCGCGATGGTCACCACGCTCCTCAGCCAGGTGCTGCGGATCACCGACCAGCCGACGGCCGACCTGCTGCGGCTGCTCGACGGCACCCGCGACCGCGCGGCGATCCTGGAGGCGTTCGACGGCCCGCTCGACGCGCGGCTGCTCGACGCGTCGCTCGCGCGCTTCGCCGAGCTCGGCCTCCTGCACCCGGAGGACTAGCGGCCGGGGCGAATCAGCTCATGGAACTGCTCGAAGTCGGTCTCGAGCGTCAGGCGGCCCTGCTTGCCGAACTCCTGGGCGACCGCGCGGACGAGGTGGCGCATGGTGATCGACGCGCCCTCGTCGGCGGCCATGAACGCCGCGGCGAGCGAGCAGTTTCGGATCGCGCCGCCCGACAGCTTGAACTGGACGGCGAGGAACTCGAGGTCGACGTCGTCGTCCAGCGGCGCCTCCTCGGGCAGCAGCAGGCGCCAGATCAGCTTGCGGTCGTCGGGCTCGGGGAACGGGAAGTCGATCACGAAGTCGAGCCGGCGCACGAACGCGTCGTCGATGTTCTGGCGGAAGTTCGTGGCGAGGATGACCGCGCCGGGGTAACCCTCCATCTTCTGCAGGAGGTAGGCGACCTCGATGTTGGCGTAGCGGTCGTGGGCGTCGCTGACGTCGCTGCGCTTGCCGAACAGCGCGTCCGCCTCGTCGAAGAAGAGGATCGCGTTGGAGCCGATCGCGGCCTCGAAGATGCGGTCGAGGTTCTTCTCGGTCTCCCCGATGTACTTCGACACGATGGTCGCGAGGTCGACGCGGAAGAGCTCGAGCCCGAGCTCGCCCGCCAGCACCTCGGCCGCCATCGTCTTGCCCGTCCCGGACTCGCCGGCGAACAGCACCTTGAGGCCCTGCGTGCGCGCGACCGCGCGCTCGTAGCCCCACTCCGTGAGCACCCGGTCGCGGTGGCGCAGGTAGGCGGAGATCGAGCCGAGGATCTCGCGCTGGCGGTCGGGCAGCACGAGGTCCCCCGAGCCGTAGCGCGGCGTCAGCCGCGCGGCCAGCTCGCCCAGGCGGGAGGAGGACGCGTGGCGCGCGCCGAGGTCGAGGTCGGACGCCTCGGTGGCCGCGGCGCCGCGGGTACGGGCGGTGATCGTCGCGACCTCGGCGGCCTCGGCGATCTGCGCCAGCGAGAGCCGGAACTTCGCGCTGACGTCTGACGTGTCGGCGGCGTCGGTGTGCTCGGTCCACGCCGCCTTGCGCTCGGTGATGTCGGGCATCGGCACCTCGACGAGCAGCACGGTGCGGTCGCCCAGCGTGAGCGCGCCCGCGCGCGTGGGGGCGAGCAGCACGAGCCGCTCGGGGTGCTCGTCGATCGCCTTCAGCAGCGCCACGCGCTCCGCCGGCTCGAGCCGGTCGAGACCGTCGCCGCACAGCAGCCGGCCTTCGAGCGCGCAGCACAGCATCGCGTCGGCCATCACGTCGGGCTTGGAGAGGTCGCGCACGTCGCACAGCAGCAACGGCCGCCCGGCCGCCTGCGCCATCAGCGTCGAGGCGTCGGCGCCGGCCACCACGAGCGGCAGCTTGGTCGGGGCGGAGAGCAGCGAGGCGATCTCGGCCACGGCCTCGTCGCGCCCTGGGGACTCGGCCGGCAGCGGATGGCGCCGCAGGCGCCCGCCGCTCAGCGCGTCGATCGGCGCGCCGAGCCCGAGCAGGAAGGCCGCGAGCGGATCGGCGACCTTGGCGCCGCGATCGCCGAGCGGCGTCGTGCCGTCCGGATCTGCGAGCCGCAGCGCGCCGTGCCGGCGCAGCGGCGCGGTGTTCGAGAAGCACGTGAGCACGTCGGTGGGGGACACGCCGTCGCCGGCGAGCAGGCCGGCGACGAGCCGCGGGCTCGCGAGCCGGCGCGTGACGTCGTCGTGCAGGTAGGCGAACAGGCGCCCGTAGCGCGGGTCGAGCTCCGGCGCCGCGCACAGGCCCAGCACGGCGGTGTCGAGCGCGTCGAGCCCGAGCCGCACGGCGGCCTCGGCGAGCAGCGCGTCGGCGTCCTCCCCGCCCGCCCCCGCGGCGAGCGCGAGCGCCTGGTCGTCGGAGATGTAGAGCCCGCGGAGCGGGTCGCCCGGGTTCGGATCGCCCTGCGCCGCCTGCTCGACCCGCGCCCGCAGCCGGGCGTCGAGGAAGGCGAAGCCGACGACCGGCGGGGCCTCAGGCGAGGAGCTGACTCGCGACGCCATCCGCCTCGACCTCGAGTGCCTCTCCCGGGTTCGAGACGACCAGCGGGCCGGACATCGGCGCGCCGCGCTGCTGGTCGGTATGGGCGACCTCGTGGGCGATCAGCTCGCGGCCGGCCGGGCTCGACGGCTGGTACTCACCGGGCGCGAAGAAGATGTCGGTGCCCGTCGCGAACGCGCGGGCGGAGACGGCGCGGGTGAGCGCAGCGGCCGTCGAGTCGGTGTGGATGCGGACGTCGGACGGCGCGTACCCGAGGCCGCCCGAGAACTGCTGGGCGAGCCCGGCGTCGAGCGGTGCGCCGCCGCCGCGCGCGGCGGCGATCGTCGCCTCGACCGCGGGGTGCGCCGTGCCGCTGGCGAGGATGCCCTCGCCGTCGTCCATGCGCGAGATCACCTGGTTGAAGCCCTGGTTGCCGACGCTGGCGGCAAGGTCGGCGGCGCGGTGCTCGGGGCCCGCGAGCGCCGGCGCGGCGGGCGCGGCGGGAGCGCGGACCTGCTCGAGCTCGGCGTGGACGTCGGCTTCGAGGCTCATGCAACGCGAGCATAGGGGCTGCGCGCACCGGGCCGCAAGTCCCGGACGGGCAGCCATCAGCGCATGCCGACCTCGGGCTGCAGCTCGTCGGCGGCGAAGCCGGTGCGATCGATGTGGCCCCAGCCGTGGTCGCCCTTGAGGTAGGAGACGAAGCCCTTGACGCGGTAATAGGTCATCGCCTGGCGGTAGCCGAAGTTCTCCAGCACGCAGAACAGGACGAGCCGGCCGAAGTCCCGCCAGCGGCCGAACTTGCGGAACGAGACGTCCTCGAGCAGCAGCGCCGACAGCGACAGGCAGACGCCCGAGCCGAGCGCGAGCAGGAAGAACAGGCTCGCGCCGAGCGGGCTGATCCAGCCCATCGCGAACCCGAGCGGGACCGCGATGTAGCCGGCCAGCTCGATGAACGCGCCGAGGAACTCGAACAGCACGAAGAACGGCAGCCCGACCATGCCGACGGCGCCGTAGCGCGGGTTGAAGATCATGTGCCGGTGGCGCACCAGCGTGTCGGTGAGGCCGCGGTGCCAGCGGTCGCGCTGGCCGCCGAGCTGGCGCAGGCGCGCCGGCGCCTCGGTCCAGCACACGGGGTCCGGGACGAACGCGATGTGGTACGGCCTGCCGAGCTGGCGCATGCGCTTGTGCAGCCGCATGCAGAGCTCGAAGTCCTCGCCGATCGAGTCGCGCGCGAAGCCGCCGACGTCGATCACCGCGTCCTTGCGGAAGACGCCGAACGCGCCGGAGACGATCAGCAGCGAGTTGATCATGCTCCAGCCGGTGCGCGCGGCCGTGAACGCGCGCAGGTACTCGACGGTCTGGAACATCGGCAGCCACTGCTTGGGGAGCCCGACCTGCGTGACGTGGCCGCGGCTGACCTCGCAGCCGTTCGCGACGCGGATGATCCCGCCGGCCCCGACCGTGCGGTCGGGGCGCTCGACGAACGGGCGCACGACGGTCATCAGCGCCTCCGGCTCGAGCAGCGAGTCGGCGTCGATGCAGCACACGAGCGGGTAGCGCGCGAAGTTGATCGAGGAGTTGAGCGCGTCGGCGCGGCCGCCGTTCTCCTTGTCGACGACGATCAGGTTCGAGTTCGAGCGCGAGCGCCACACGCCCTTGACCGGCGCGGTGTCGAGCCGCAGGTGGCCGGGTTGGTCGACGCGGTACATGTCGAACGCGGCGATCAGCACGTCGAGCGTGTCGTCGGTCGAGCCGTCGTTGGACAGCACGACCTCGTGCTCGGGATAGCGCAGGGTGAGCATCGAGCGGATCGCGTCAATGATCACCTCGGACTCGTTGTAGGCGGGCGCGCAGATCGAGATCGGCGGCGTCAGGCGCGAGCGCACGGAGCGCTGGAGGCGGGCGTGCACGAGGCGGCGGAAGTAGCGCCGCACCTGGATCCACGACAGCAGCGTCACCGTCGAGTAGGAGACGAGGATGAGGATGAAGTAGGCGAGCACCACGGTGTTGATCGCCATCACGACGTCGCGGATCACGGCACCGGCACCGCCTCCGGCACGCGCTCGGCGGGCGCGAGGCCCGCGAGCACCAGCACGGCGTAGCGGCCGGCCTCGTCGCCGCGCCCCGCCATCTCCTCGAGCCGCGCGGTCGCGCCCGCGCGCGCGGCGGCCGAGACGAGCCGGCGGACGCGCCGCTCCCCGCGCGCGGCGCGCACGATCGCGGCCTCGGTGCGGCCGGCCGCGTCGAGCAGGCCCCAGTAGTGCTTGACCGACTCCGGCTCGAGCGCGGTCAGCGCGCCGCAGACGGCGGCGAGTCCCGCGTCCTCGAGCCGCACGAGCGCGGTCGCCGCGGCGTTGCGCGGGTACCACTCCTCGCTGTCGAGCGCCTCGACGAGCACGCCCGCCGTGCGCGGGTCGCCGATCTGACCGCACGCGCCGGCGGCGGCCGTGCGCACGAACCACGGGCGCGCGCCGTCCATCGCCACCGCGGCGATCGGCTCCGCGCTCTCCGGGTCGCCGATCTTGCCGAGCGCGTGGCAGACGCGGGCGACGAGCTCGTCGTCGCGGTCGCGCAGCGTGGCCACGAGCTCCGGCACGGCCTCCATCGCGCGCAGCTCGCCGAGCACGACGACGATCAGGCGGCGCCGTCGCGCGTGGCGCGGGTCGCCGAGCAGCGCCCGCAGCTCGTCGATCGCGTCCGGGCCCGAGTCGAGCAGCACCTCGGCGAGCGCGCCCTGGTTGAAGACGGCCTCGCCGTCGGCCTCCGCGAGCGCGGTCAGCATGTCCTCGAGCTGGCCCTCGGCACCCACGCGCGTGAGCGCGTGCGCGCACGCGAAGCGCACGAGCGGCTCGCGGTCGCGCAGGCCGCGCCGGAGCGCGGGGGTGTTGCCGGGCCCGCCGAGCTCGCCGATGATCTCCGCGGCGCGCACGCGCTGGAGCAGGAAGCGCGAGCGCAGCGCGCGCTCGGCCTCGGCGATGTAGCCGCGCTCGGCGAACTCCGCGGCGAGCCGGTGGTAGGCGCTGCCGACGAGCTCGTGCGCGATCTCGAGGATCGTCTCGCGCAGCAGCCGGCGCTCGAAGCGGGTCGTCGCCGGCGGCAGCTCGTCCGTCGCCTCGACCGCGAACAGCGCGACGCCCTCGCGCATCTGCCGGTTGGCGCGCGCGGAGCTCGCGCGCACCGTTCGGTAGCGGATCCACAGCCGCACGAACGCGGCGATGGCGAGGTTGAGCACGACGAGCGCGCCGATCGTGGCAAGGGCGATCGCGAGCAGGCTCACGGGCCGGCTCCGGCTGCTCTCAGCTCAGCTGGGCGAGCGACTGCCGCGAGCCCAGCAGCCGGACTCGGATGGAGAGCTCGCGCGGGCTGAACGGCTTCGACATGAACTCGTCGGCCCCCCGCTCCAGGCTCTCTATGAGGGTGTGCTCGCCCCGGTTGTCGGTCAGCATGAGGATCCCGACCGACCGCAGCGCCGGCTCGGCGCGCACCCGGGTGCAGACCTCGAAGCCGTCCATCCTGGGCATCTGGCGGTCGAGGACGATGACGTCCGGCCGCTCCCGGACGGCCGCGTCGACGGCGGCCTGGCCGTCACCCGCTTCGATCACTTCGTGCCCGTCCGCGACAAGACGCGCGCAGACCAATCTGCGCACTACGACGGAGTCGTCTGCCACGAGGACCTTCATACCTTCCCTATCGGCAGGAGGACAACGAGCCAAAAATGCGAATAGCCCCACCCGATGGGATTTCCCGACCCCGATCGGAGCCTTACGTGACCGGCAAGGCCAAGGTGATCGCGTTCGCCAACCAGAAGGGCGGCGTCGCGAAGACCACCACCACGCTGAACCTTGCGGCGGCCTTCGCTGAAGAGGGCCATCGCGTCCTGTGCGTCGACATGGACCCGCAGGGCAACCTGACGATGTCGCAGGGCATCGACCCCGACGGGCTCGAGAAGTCCATGTACGACGTCCTCGTGCACGACCTCTCGATCCGCGAGGTGATCCGCAAGCGCGAGATCGACATCGCCTGCGCGTCGATCGACCTCGCGGGCGCGGAGATCGCGATGTCGACGAAGATCGGCCGCGAGCGCTCGCTGGACAAGGCGCTGAAGGCGGTCAGCGAGGACTACGACTTCGTGTGCATCGATACGCCGCCGTCCCTGGGACTATTGACGATCAACGCGCTGACCGCGGCCGACAAGGTGATCGTCCCCGTGCAGTGCGAGTATCTGTCGATGCGGGGGCTCATCCAGCTCCAGAACACGCTCTCGATGATCCGCGAGAACCTCAATCCCGATGTGGACATCGCCGGCATCCTGCCGACGATGGTCGACTCGCGGACGCTCCACGCCAAAGAGGCGATCCAGATCCTCGAGGAGAACTTCGGCGACCGCGTGTTCGGCGCGCGGATCCGCAAGACCATCCGGTTCGCGGAGGCGCCCGTGAAGGGTATGTCGGTGCTGAAGTACGACCCGTCGGGCTCGGCTGCCGACGCCTATCGCCAGCTGGCGAAGGAGGTGCTCTCGAATGGCAGGTAAGCGGGCGAGCATGCGCGAGGGCCCACTCGCCGCACTGTTCCGCAAGACGGAGACCGAAGGGCTCGAGGGCGACGCTGAGACGCCGGAGCGCCCGGCTGCCGCGGAGTCGCCGGCTGACAGCCCGAAGATCCCGTCGCCGCAGGAGCGCCTGCGCCACGCGTTCTCCTCCGACCTGCCCGACAACCTGATGGCGCCGCCGAGCGTGGAGCCGGCCGCCGTCGAGCACGGGTACTCGAGCTGGGACGGCTCCGGCCCCGTCGGCAAGCCGCAGCTGCGCGTCGTCGGCGTCGGCGGCGCCGGCGTCAACGCGGTCAACCGGATGATCGAGGCCGAGGTCACGGGCGTCGAGTTCATCGCGGTCAACACCGACTCGCAGTCGCTGCAGTCCGCCTCCGCGCACGTCACCGTCCAGATCGGCCACGACTCGACGCGCGGGCTGGGCTCCGGCTCCGATCCCGATCTCGGCCGCATGGCCGCGATGGAGGACTACGACCGCACGAAGGCCCTGCTGAAGGGGTCCGACATGGTGTTCATCACCGCCGGCGAGGGCGGGGGCACCGGCACGGGCGCCGCTCCGGTCGTCGCGCGGATCGCGCGCGAGCTGGGCGCGCTGACCGTCGGCGTCGTCACCAAGCCGTTCGGGTTCGAGGGCTCGCGCCGCCTGGCCGCGGCCGAGAAGGGCATCGAGGCGCTGCGCGAGGAGGTCGACACCCTCATCGTCGTGCCGAACAACCGCCTGCTCTCGGTGCTCGAGAAGAACACGTCGATGGTCGACGCGTTCCGGGTCGCCGACGACGTGCTGCGCCAGGGCGTCCAGGGGATCTCCGACCTGATCACGCTCCCGGGCCTGATCAACCTCGACTTCGCCGACGTGCGGACGATCATGTCCGACGCGGGCAACGCGCTGCTCGGCATCGGCATGGGCACCGGCGAGTCGCGCGCGGTCGACGCCGCGCAGCAGGCCGTCGCCTCGCCGCTGCTGGAGACGTCGGTCGAGGGCGCGCGCTCGATCCTGCTGTCGATCACCGGCGGCCGCGACCTCTCCCTGTGGGAGGTCAACGAGGCCGCGAAGGCCGTCCAGGAGGCGGCCCACCCCGACGCGAACATCATCTTCGGGGCCATGCTCGACGACAAGCTCGAGGACGAGGTGTGGATCACGGTCGTCGCGACCGGCTACGGCGACAAGCGCCCGCCGCGCCGCGAGGAGGAGCCGCGCCGCTTCAGCGAGCCGGCCGGCGAGCCGCGCGTGAGACGGCAGCGCGCGAGCGTCGACGTCGACGTGCCCGAGTTCATCCCACGGTTCTAGGCTCCGCCCCGTGAGGGGCGTCGTCGCCGCGGGCCATCCGCTGACCGCTGACGCCGGCGCGCAGGTTCTGCGCGCCGGTGGCAACGCGGTCGATGCCGCGCTCGCCGCCATGGCGACGTCGTTCGTCGCCGAGCCCCAGCTCACCGGGCTGGGCGCCGGCGGCTACATGCTCGTGGCCGAGCCGGGATCGCCGCCCGCGCTGCTCGACTTCTTCGTCGCCGCCTCCGGCGAGGGCGCCGACGCGTCGGCGCGCGCGCCGCTCGTGGCGGCCGAGGTGTTCTTCGAGGCCGCGGCGCAGGTGTTCCACGTCGGCGCGGCGTCGGTCGGCGCGTACGGGACGCCGGCCGGGATCTGCGCGGCGCACGAGCGCTACGGGACGATCCCGCTCGCCGACCTCATGGCCCCGGCGGCGGCGCACGCGCGCGCGGGCGTCGAGGTCAACGAGCAGCAGGCGTACATCTTCAACCTGCTGGCGCCGATCACGGAGTCGAGCCCGGACGCGCGCCAGAAGTACTCGGTGGGGGAGCACGTCGCGCGCGAGGGCGACGTCCTGCGCGACCCGGAGCTGGCCGACACGCTCGAGCGCCTGGGGGCCGAGGGCGCGGCGCCGTTCTACACGGGCGACATCGCGGCCGCCGCCGCCGAGCACGTGTGTGCGCAGGGCGGGACGCTGACGCTCGCCGACCTCGCGGGCTACGAGACGATCCCGCGCGAGCCGATCCGCGTCGGCTACCGCGGCCACGAGGTGTTCACCAACCCGCCGCCGTCGGCGGGCGGGCTCCTCATCGCCTACGTGCTCGCGCTGCTGCAGGCCGAGCCCGGCCCGCCGACCGAGTCGCGCCTGATCGCGGCGATGGAGGAGGCGCACCGCGCGCGCACGCCCGAGTTCCTCGAAGGGCTCGACCGGCCCGGCTTCCTCGAGGAGTTCCTGGGCTCGCACCTCGGCTCGACGACGCACATCTCCGTGCTCGACGGCGAAGGGCGGGCGTGCGCGGTGACGTGCACGAACGGCGAGGGCTCGGGAGTGATCGTGCCGGGCACCGGCATCCACCTCAACAACATGCTGGGCGAGGAGGACCTGTCGCCGCTGGGCTTCTTCACCCATCCGCCGGGGCGGCGGCTGCCGTCGATGATGGCGCCGACGGTCGTGGAGCGCGGGGGCGAGGTGATGCTCGCGCTCGGCTCGGCGGGGTCGAACCGGATCCGCTCGGCGATCCTGCAGGTGATCGTGGGTGTGATCGATCGCGGCCTCAGCCTCGTGTCGGCGGTCGAGGCGCCGCGCGTGCACTGGGAGAACGGGATCGTCTACGCCGAGCCCGGCGCGCACGCCGACGCGCTCGCCGGCGAGGGCTGGGATGTCGCGCGCTTCAAGGACCTCAACGTCTTCTTCGGCGGCGCCCAGGCCGTGCGGCGCGACCCCGCCAGCGGTGAGCTCGCGGGCGCGGGCGACCCGCGGCGCGGCGGCGCAGTCGTCACCGCCTGAGGGTCGAGTCGCGGATCACGAGCTCGGTGGGGAGAGCGACGTCGGCCGGCGTCGTGCCCTCGATCGCCTCGAGCAGCATCCGCCCGGCGGCCCGGCCCTTCTCGACGAGCGGCTGGCGGACCGTCGTGAGCCCGCGCGGCGCCGCCGGCGGCGCGTCGTCGAAGCCGACGACGGACAGCTCGCCTGGGACGTCGACGCCCGCGGCGCGGGCGCCGTCGACGATCCCGAGCGCGATCTCGTCGGACATCGCGAGCACGGCGGTCGGCTCGTGCTCGAGCAGCGCGGGCACCGCCTCGCGGGCGAGCTCGCGCGCGTTCGGGTTGACCTCGAAGACGGGAACCTCGTCCCAGTCGAGGCCGGCGGCGCCGATCGCGTCCGCGTAGCCCTGGAGGCGCAGGCCGGTGACGCGGTAGACCGAGCTGCGACGGCGCTCGCTGTCGACGAACCCGGTGCGGTCGTCCTCCCGGATCCGCAGCGACGCGACCGCGAGACGGCGGTGGCCGAGGTCGAGCAGGTGCTGCGCGGCGGCACGGGCGCCGCCGCGGTCGTCGACCGAGACGAGCGGCACGCCTTCGAGCGCGGGGGTGTCGCAGACGACGATCGGCAGGTGCCGCTCCTGCGCGACGACGACGCTCGGATGGTCCTCGGGGAGCGCGTAGACGAAGCACGCGTCGATCAGCGCGTCCCTGACCGAGCCGGGCGGGCCGCCGGAGTAGGGGGCGGGGAGGAGCGAGAGCGAGATCCCGGTCCGCTCGGCCTCGACGGCGAGGCCGCGCAGGGTCGCGACCGCCGCGGGGTCGGCGAACGCGTAGGAGAGCCGCTCGGTGAGCAGCACGCCGATCGCCCCGGCGCGGCCGGACCGGAGCGCCCGGCCGGCGGGGTCGGGCCCCGCGTAGCCCAGCTCCGCGGCGAGCGCGAGGACGCGCCGTCGCAGAGCCGGGTTGAGCTGGTCGGGCCGGTTGAACGCGTTCGAGGCCGTGGTGCGGGAGACGCCCAGCGCGTCGGCGAGGGTCTGGAGAGTCACCCGCTCGCCCACGGGCGCGAGGCTACTTACCGCGGCGGTCGCGGCGGACGGGGGCGTTCGGCAGCGCCGAGCGCGCGAGCACGTTCGGATGGGTGATGTCGAAGATGGCGAGGGCGGTGAGGTGCACGGGGGATCCTTTCTGGATCGATTAAGACTGTATCGATACAGTAGCTGGTGCAGAGCCGAATGGGGTGCGGGTAGCTCTACTGTTCGCGGCACTCGCGCCGCGGCACCCCAACCTCCCCCTCAATGCGCCGTTCGCTACGCGCCCGCCGCCTTCGTCAGCACCAAGCGCCACCCATCCGCCTCGCGCTCCACGACCAATCCATGCCCCCCGGAAGCCGCTAGCGCCCCCACATCCACCGGGGCCTCCGGGTCCGTCGCGAGCACCACGAGCACCTCCCCGGGCGCCAACCCGGCCAGCGCACGGCCGGCCTTCAGGGCGGGGAGCGGGCAGAGGAGCCCGCGGGCGTCGAGCAGTTGCGGCATACGCTCTCGTGATGATGATCGCGGTCATTCTCGAGTCCGGCGAGCCGGAGCGCCTCTACACGGGGTTGTCGCTGCTCGTGTCGGCGGCCGCTGAGGGCCGGCCGGCGCGCGGGCTGGTGTCGTTCGGCGCGCTCGGGCCGATGCTCCGCGACGACGCTCCCGGCGACGACGCGTTCTCGCGCTCGCTGGCCGAGCTCCGTGCGACCGCACGCGAGCTCGACGACTGCCGCCTGTGGGCCTGCGCCGCGGCAGTCGACCGCTCAGGCGCGGACGTCGGCGAGCGGCTCGACGGCGTGATGTCGACCCCGCGCTTCCTGCGCGAGGTCGCGGGTGCGCAGCTGGTGGTCGTGTGAGGCGGGCGCTCGCCGGCCTGGCCGCGGTCGGCCTGCTCGCGGGCTGCGGCGCCCCGTCCGCCGACCTGTTCGAGGTCGAGCGGACCGGCAAGGACCGCAACGCCAACGTGCGCCTGCTCGTCTCCGACGACGGCACGGTGCGCTGCAACAAGCGCAAGGCGATCCCGCTCGGCTCGGAGCGGCTGCTGACCGCGCGCGAGCTCGCGCGCGACCTCGAGAAGCAGGCCGCGCTGGGGCTCGAGCTGCCGGGCGAGAAGGGGTCGATCCTCTCCTACCGCGTGCGGCTCGAGGCGGGCACGATCGCGTTCGCGGACCGCTCGCGCGGCATCCCCGCCTCGTTCAACCGCGTCGCCGCGTTCACCGCCGACGTGGCCGAGCGCGTCTGCAAGATCAACCGCTAGGGCGCGAGCGGCAGCGGGAAGATCGTCGGCACCGGCGGCGGCGTCGGCGCGGGCCGCGGCGTCGGGGACGGCCGCGGGGTCGGCGTCGGCGTGGGCCGCGGCTGCGGCTTGCCGCCCGAGCCCGGGATCGTGCTGGGCGGCGGCGGCTGCGCCGGCGGGGGCGGGTCGGGGCGCGTGACCGGCGGGGCGCCGCTCGGCGGCACGGACGGCGCGCGGTCGCCGGCCGCCCGGACGATCAGCCCGCACACCTTCGAGTGCTGCTTGCGGGTCGGGCGGTACTCGTAGGTCGAGTAGCGCGAGATCGAGACGATGCGGCTGTAGCGCGCGCAGAACGAGTACGCCTCGGCGAACTGCTCGGCGAGCGGGATCCGCCCCTTCCACCACGCGCGCCGCTTGCCGCGCATGATGCGGCGGAAGCGGCCGCGGTCGCCGTTGTTCAAGACGTTGAGGTCGTAGAGGTGGCCGAGCTCGTGGAGCAGGATCGAGCGCGGGTGGCGCAGCCCGCGGCGCATGTAGATCGTGCGCGGCCGCTTCCGGTACACGCAGCCCGCCGCGCGGGGGAGCGCCGGGCAGCCCGTGAGCTTGAGCGTGATCCGCCCGGCGACGGTCGGCATCAGCGACGCCCGCGCCCAGCGCTGCCACGAGCCGCTGAGTCCGCGCCCGCCCGGCCCGGTGACGTTCAGGTCGGAGGCGGCGCGCGACGCGCCCGGCCCTCCGCTCGCCGGCGCGGCCACGAGCGCGACCGCGATCGCGGCGGCGACGATCGCCACCGGGATCCACGAGCGTCCGTGCCACCGGCCCACGGTGGGTCGGGTACCCATTCAGGCCGGGAAGCGCACGCGGCCGTTCGAGCGCGCACGCGCCTGCGCGCGCTCGACGAAGTCCAGCCGCTTGAGCGCGGCACGGAACAGGCGGGCGGCGAGCGCGAGCCGCGCCGCCTCGGAGCGCAGGTCGAGCAGGCCCTGCTTCGCGTCGAGCCCGAAGTCGACGGTCGCCGCCATCTGGTACGCGCTCATGCTCCCGATCTCCTCGGGGTCGGGCGTGTGGTCCGTGGCCTGCTCGACGAGCTCGGTGTAGGCGGCGTGCGCCGCGGCGGCCGCCTCGGGATCGACGGGCTCGTCGGCGTCGGCGAGGAACTCGATCGTCCCCGCCGGGTACGCGAGCTCGTCCTGCCGCGCCTCGATCCGGAACGGCCGGGTGCCGCGGGCGACCAGGTTGACGCGGCCGTCGGGCATGCGCTCGAGCACCTCCGCGATCTCGCACGCGCAGCCGATCTCGCGCAGCCCGTCGTCGGCGACCCAGACGATCCCGAACTCGCTCTCCTCCTCGAGCACGCGCGCGACCATGGTCTTGTAGCGCTCCTCGAAGATGTGCAGCGGCACCAGCTCGGTCGGGAGCGCCACAAGCCCCAGCGGGAACAGGGGGAAGTCGCGGACGAGCTCCACCCGCTTGAGTCTACGTCCGCCCCGCGCCCGTACTCCCGGCGTGAGCACCGCCCTCGTCTGGTTCCGGCGCGACCTGCGCGTCCACGACCACCCCGCCCTCACCGCCGCGCACCGGGAGTGCGACCAGGTCGTCCCGGTCTTCGTCCTCGATCCGCGCCTGCTCGACGGCCGCTTCCCGTCCCGCAACCGCGCCTGGTTCCTCCACGGCTGCCTCGCCGAGCTGCGCGCGAGCCTGCGCGAGCGCGGCGCCGACCTCGTGCTCCGCGAGGGCCGGCCGGAGCACGAGCTGCTCAGGCTCGCGAGCGAAGTCGGCGCGACCGCGCTCTACTTCGCCTCCGACGTCTCGCCGTTCGCGACCGCGCGCGACCGCCGGGTGGTGGAGGCGTTCCCCGGGACCGTCCGCCGCCACCCCGGGAACTTCGTGGCCGACATCGGCGCGCCGAAGCCCTACTCGGTCTTCACGCCCTTCCACCGCGCGTGGGAGCAACTCGAGCGCCGCGAGGTCCACGGTGCGCCACGCGCCCTGAAGTTCCCGTCCGGCGTCGCCCCCGGCGACCTCCCGGCGGCGCCCGAGCCCGAGGCCGCCGACCCGTTCCCGCCCGGCGAGCGCGCCGCCCGCGAGCGCGCGAGCGCCTGGCTCGCCGGCGGCCTCGACCGCTACGAGGAGCGCCACGACCACCTGCCCGGCGGCACCTCGCAGCTGTCGCCGTACCTGCACTTCGGCTGCCTCTCCGCGCGCGAGCTCGAGCAGCGCGCGCGTGAGCGCGGCGGCGGGGCGTTCGTGCGCCAGCTCGCCTGGCGCGACTTCTACGCCCACGTTCTCCTCCACAACCCGGGCAACGCCCACCACGCCCACCAGCGCAAGTACGACGCGCTCGAGTGGGACGACGACGCCGAGCTGCTCGACGCCTGGCGCGAGGGCCGCACCGGCTATCCGGTGGTCGACGCCGCGATGCGCCAGCTGCTCGCCACCGGCTGGATGCACAACCGCGCCCGGCTGATCGCGGGCTGCTTCCTGACCAAGGACCTGCACCTGGACTGGCGCGCCGGCGAGGCGCACTTCATGCGCCACCTGCTGTGCGGCGACGAGGCGTCCAACAACGGCAACTGGCAGTGGATCGCCTCCGTCGGCGTCGACCCGGCGCCGCCGTTCCGACGCCTCTACAACCCGATGACCCAGCAGCGCCGCCACGACCCCGACGGCGAGTACGTCCGCCGCTGGGTGCCGGAGCTCCGCGCCGTCCCGCTCGAGCGGCTCGCCGAGCCGTGGACGATGAGCGACGACGAGCAGTCCGCGGCGGGCTGCGTGATCGGCGCGGACTACCCGGCTCCCGTGGTCGATCACAAGGCCGAGCGCGAGCGCGCGCTGCGGCGCTACGGCGCCGTGTCCGGGCGATGACAGCGGGTTTGCGCCGCGTGGCGGCACACCGGTTCCCGGATTGACCTCGCCCGGCGTCTCGCCCTAGGTTCGCGCCCGGCGCAAGGGCCGTAGGGGCTGACGCAGCGCCATGGACGCACGGACAGGAGGCGGAATGCGAACGGAACTCTCTCGACGGTTGGGGCTGGTGCTGCTGGCAGCCGTGGCGGCGGCGCTGCTCGCCGCTGCGAGCGCGGCGGCGATCCCGCCGGAATGCGATCCCACCGACCCCGACTGCGGCGGCGGGGGCGGCGGCCCGGTCGTCACCCCGGTCAACCCCGACCTGTTCGTGGCCCCGTTGAACGGTGGCACGATCCAGGACTCGCCGCTGGCCAACATCAACTGCGGCTCCGACTGCAGCCAGGGCGGCGCGACGTACAACTACACGCGCACGTGCGACGAGGGTGACTGCACCTACGCGAACGAGGACACTGTCACGCTCGTCGCGAGCGGCGGACCGGGCGGCTTCACGCCGAGGTGGACCCTGTGCCGCGCGACGGTGCCCTCGGGGCAGTGCGCAGACGCGAGCCGCTTCGAGTGCGACGCGATGAGCGGAACCAACTGCCTCGTCCAGATGTACGACGACACGCGCGTCGAGATGACATGGATCGACACCACGGACCCGAACACCGGTGTCTCCGGGCCGGGGACTGTCGGGCCGAACGCGCGGACGTTCACCGCCACGCCGACCGACAACGCCGGCATCAGCCGGGTCGGGTTCGCCATCGACGGCGTGTTCCAGGGCAACGACACCTCGCCGGGCGACGGCTTCACGTTCACGGTCAACCCGGACCTCTACGCGCACGGCTCCGAGCACACCCTGACCGCGCAGGCGTTCGACACCGCAGGCCGCTCGGACGCCACGCCCGCCGGCGTCGACTTCACCGTCGACCGGCAGACCAGCACGGCGATCACGGGCCCGGCGGCGGACGGTCACTTCCAGACCGCGCCGCAGTTCACGTTCACCAAGGACGGCGATGCGACAGCCACCTGCTCGACGCTGACGGGCGACTCAGGTGACACGAGCGTCCACAGCGCGCCGTGCACGGCGAGCTACACGCCGCAGCCGGCCGGCGACGGCCCGTACCGGATGCGCGTGAGCGTGGTCGACGCGGTCGGCAACACCGCCCAGGCGGACCGGACGTTCCGGATCGACGACTCCGATCCCAACCTCACGGTCAGCTCACCCGCCGAGGGTGCGCGCGTGAAGTCGCCCGTCACCCCGGCCTACGCGGCGAGCGACGGCCAGCCGGGCGCGGTGGAGGTGACCTGCCAGTACGGCAGCGGCGCCCCGGCCGCGTGCGGCTCCAAGGCGCTGCCGGACGGCCCCGCCACGCTGACGGTCAAGGCGCTCGACCAGGCCGGCAACTCGCGCACCGTGGTGCGCAACTTCACGGTCGACTCGAGCGGCCCCGCGATCGCGGTCACCGGCGGGCCGGCCGACGGCTCGATCGTGCGCAGCACGAGCGTGGCCTTCAGCTGGAGCGCGAGCGACGGGTCGCAGCCGCTCGTGCAGCGCTGCAAGCTCGACGGCGGCGCGCTCGGGTCCTGCTCGGGGAACGGCTCGCACACCCTCAGCGGGCTCAGCCCCGGGAGCCACACGTTCACGCTCGAGGTCACCGACGCCCTCGGGAACGTGGGGAGGGTCGAGCGCGACTTCTTCGTGAACCTCGACGGGGATCCGAAGCCGCCTCCGCCTCCGCCGCCGCCACCGCCGCCACCGCCGGTGCTCGTCAACGCCACGCTCTCCAGCGACTTCAAGGCGTTCCGCGGCTTCACGCGCTACCGGGTGCTGACGGTCAGGCGCGTGCCGAGCGGCGCGCGGGTGACGGTCACCTGCAAGGGCAAGCGCTGCCCGACGCGGCGCTTCACGAGCACCCGCAGCGGCAACGTCAAGCTCGCGAAGTTCGCGAAGAAGAAGCTGCGCCCGGGCACGAGGCTGACGATCCGCGTGACCAAGCCGGGCGCCGTCGGCAAGCAGTTCGTGATCCAGATCCGCAAGGGCAAGCGGCCCAAGCTGACGGTCACGCAGATCACGTAGTTCGGTTAACCGCCTCCTCCCCGAGGAGGACGCAGAATCGTCCCGGCGGCCGTTTCGGCGGCCGCCGGGCGACCGTACCTTCGCGTCTTCCCCGATTCCCCCCGCATGGAGGCGCTCCCGATGACACCCCGACGTTCCACGCTGCCCGCGCTGCTGGCAGTCCTCACCGCCCTGGCTGTATTCGCGCCGAGCGCGCTCGCCAGCGGCACCCTGACGGTCGGCAAGACCCCGGCCGCCGCCGCCGGGACCGTGACCGGCACGATTCCTCTGCGCGGCTTCGACGGCGAGGAGGAGGGGGAGACGACCACCATCGTGGACTGCGGGAGCGACTGCGCGCAGGTCGTCCACGACTACGAGAAGTGCATCGAGAAGCCGTCGGAGACGGTCTGCACGTTCCATGACGAGTCCGTGACGCTGACGCAGACGCCCGCCGCGGGCTGGCAGTTCACCGGCTGGGCGGGCTGCAGCAGCACGCCCGCGAACGGCTCCTGCAAGCGCACGATGGACCAGAACCGATCCATCACCGCGTCCTACGCCGACGTCGGCGCGCCCACCGTCGCCTTCACGGGCCCGGTCGAGAACGCCAAGCTGCACGGCGTCATCAACGTCGGCGCCGTCGCGGCCGACAACGCCGCCGTCCACCGCGTCCGCTTCTACGTCAACAACGTCGAGATCGCCGACGACACCAACGGCGGCGACGGCTGGGGCACCTCGTTCAACACGCACGGCTACCCCCACGCGCAGGTCCTCACGGTCAAGGCCGTCGCGTTCGACACGTCGGGCAACGCCTCCGTGCTCGGTGACGACGACGACCGCAACTACCGCGTCGACAGCCAGGCCGGCCTGCACTTCGAGGCCCCGACGCCCGCCGAGGGCGAGTGGATCGGCGCGGGCGACCCCGCCGTCAGCGTCGCGTTCGCCAAGAACGACGACACCCCGGCGGACTCCATGTCCTTCCAGTGCGGCATCGGCGGCGGCGGCCTGAGCGGCTGCACGTCGCCGCTCGGCGCGGCGGCCTTCGCGAACGACGGCACCTACGCGGTCACCGTCAAGGGCACCGACGACGCCACGCCGACCGCGAACACCGCGCAGGCCACGCGCACGTTCCACGTCGACCGCACCGCCCCCGCGGTGGCGGTCAGCCGCCCGGCCGAGGGCTCCGCGCAGCCCAAGGGCTTCACCCCCGCGTTCAACGTCGACGAGGCCAACCCGACGGCCGCCGGCGCCATCGCCTGCAAGCTCGACGGCGGTGCCTATGGCCCTTGCGGCGCGCTCGCGGGCCTCGCCGCCGGCGCCCACAGCTACAGCGTCAAGGCCGTGGACAAGGCCGGCAACGAGACCGTCGTCACCCGCACGTTCTCCGTCGACGGCACCGCCCCCGCCGTGAACATCACGGGCGGCCCCAAGGAGGACGAGATCGTGACCTCGAGCTCGGTCAGCTTCACGTTCTCGGCGGATGACCCGTCGCAGCCACTGACCCGCACGTGCCGGATCGACGGCGCCTTCGGGGCCTGCACCTCGGGCACCACGCACTCGGCCTCCGGCCTGGCGGAGGGCGCGCACGTCTTCGAGCTGCGCGTCGCCGACGCGGCCGGCAACACGACCACCGTCAAGCGCGACTTCGTCGTCAACGCGGTGCGTCCCGCCGTCTCCATCACCGACGGCCCCGCGGACGGCGCCGTGATCAAGGCGACCGACGCGACCTTCCGGTTCGCGGCGAGCGGCGGCGACGTGCAGTGCTCGCTCGACTCGACGACCGCCTACGGCCCCTGCACCGCGGGCGACTCGCACACGGTCAGCGGGCTCGGCGACGGCGGCCACACGTTCCGCGTGCGCGTCCGCGACGCCTCCAACGACGAGGTCGTGCAGTCGCGGACGTTCACCGTCGACACCTCGGTGGCGCCTCCGACGAACCCGCCGGCCCGGCCGGTCATCAACGCGCTGCTGTCGTCGGACTACAAGGCGTTCCGCAAGCACACCATCTACAAGCGGCTCGTCGTCACGAACGTCCCCAGCGGCGCGAAGGTCAGCGTGACGTGCAAGGGCAAGAAGTGCCCGACGAAGTCCTTCACGAAGACGGGCAATGGCAACGTCAAGCTCGCGAAGTTCCTCAGGAAGAAGCTCCGCGCGGGCACGAAGCTCACGATCCGCGTCACGAAGGAGGGCTCGATCGGCAAGCAGTTCGTCCTCCAGATCCGCAAGGCCAAGCGGGTCAAGGTGACGATCTCCCAGATCGCCTAGCTCTGCGTGAGCCGCGGGCGCGGGCCGCTAAGGTCCGCGCCCGCCGTGCCCGAGCTCTACCTCCAGCGCGACCAGCCCCCGGGCGTCCCGCCCCTCCAGCTCACCGGGGAACGCACGCTCCCCGACGTGCCGGAGGAGAACTACTGGTTCCGCCGCCACCTCGTCGTCTACGAGTGGATCGCCTCGCGGGTCGGCGGCCGGCGCGTGGTCGACCTCGCGTGCGGCGAGGGCTACGGCTCCGCCGTGCTCGCCCGCAACGCCATCTCGGTGGTCGGCGTCGACGCCAACCCCGACGCCTTCGAGCATGCCCGACTCAAGTACTCCGGGCCGCGGTTGAGCTTCGAGCGCAACATGATCGAGCTGTGGGACGGCGACGCCGACTGCGTCGTGTTCCTGCAGACGATCGAGCACGTCCAGGACCCCGACGCCGTGCTCGGCCGCATCCGCGAGCTGATCGGGCGCGACGGGGTCGCCTACGTCTCGACTCCCAACGTGCTCACGCTGGCGCCCGAGGGGGAGGAGCGCTCCGGCAACCCCTGGCACATCAAGGAGTACCGCGCCGAGGAGTTCCGCGCGCTGTGCGAGCGGCACTTCGGCTCCGTCGAGCTGCTCGGCCTGTTCCACGCCCGCATGCTGCGCGCCCACCAGGTCGCCATCGAGCGCCTCGGCTGGGACTCGGTCCACGCCGCGCTGCGCATCACCAAGCCGTTCTACGCGCGCTTCACACCCGCGATCTCCGTGCGCGACTTCGCCCTGCGGCCGGACGGTCTCGACCGAGCGCTGGACTTCGTCGCGGTCCTGCGGCCGTGAGCGGCCGCCTCAGCATCGTCCTGCACACCCACATGCCCTACGTGGAGGGCTTCGGGACGTGGCCGTTCGGCGAGGAGTGGCTGTGGGAGGCGATGGCGACCTCCTACCTGCCGCTGCTCGACGTGCTCGACGCGCACCCGGGGCGCGTGACGGTGTCGCTCACGCCGGTCCTGTGCGACCAGCTGGAGGCGCCGGGGGTGCCCGAGCGCTTCCTCGCGTTCCTGCGCGAGCTGCGCCCCGAGACCCACCGCCGCGACGCCGCCGCGGCGGAGGATCCCGCGCTCGCGCGCGAGCTCGAACGCTCCGCGGCGCTCTACGCCGCGGCCGCGGACCGCTTCGAGGCGCGCGGCGGCGATCTCGTGACCGCGTTCGCGCCGCACGCCGCGTGGACCTCCTCGGCCACCCACGCCGTGCTGCCGCTGCTGGCCACCGCGGCCGGCGTGCGGCTGCAGCTCGAGGCGGGGATCGAGTCGCACCGCCGCCGGTTCGGGTCGTGGGCCGGCGGGCTGTGGCTGCCGGAGTGCGGGCACGCGTCGTGGCTCGACCCGCTGCTCGAGGAGGCCGGCGTCCACGCCGTGTGCGTCGACCTGACCGATCCGCTCGGCCGCGGAGACGGCGCGCAGCTGCGCCCGCTGCGCAGCGGCGCCGGGCCGCTGCTCGTGCCGATCGACCGGACGCTGATGGACCTGGTGTGGCACCACGACGGCTACCCGTCGGCCGGCGCCTATCGCAACACCCGCCGCTACACCGAGCACCGCCACACGCCGTGGGCGGTCGACGGGTCTGCCTACGACCCCGCGCGCGCGGCCGAGCAGGTCCACGCGCACGCGCGGGCGTTCGCCGAGGCGGCGGCGCTCCGGCTCGCGGACGGCGGGCTCGCGGTGTGCGCGCTCGACACCGAGCTGCTCGGGCACTTCTGGCACGAGGGCGTCGACTGGCTGGCCGCGGTGATCGACGCCTGCGACGCCGCCGGGGTCGAGCTGCGCGAGCTCGACGCGGCGCTGGCCGAAGCCGAGACCGTGCCGGCGCCGGCCGAGCTGCCCGTCACGAGCTGGGGCGAGCCGCGCGACCTCGCGACCTGGAGCACCCCGCCGGCCGCCGAGCTGGCGTGGCGGGCGCGCGCGGCCGAGCTGCGCGTGTTCGGCCCCGGGCAGCCGGCTCCCGGCGTGCGGGCGCTGCGCGAGCTGCTCGCCCTGCAGGCCTCCGACTGGGCCTTCGGGGTCACGCGCGAGACGGCCGGTCCGTACTCGCAGGCGCGCGCCGACGGGCACGCCGCCGCGCTCGAGCGAGCGCTCGCCGATCCCGCCGGAATCGGCCCCGCGCTGCGCAACCTTGTACCTTCACTCGACTAGGCGAACCCTCAACTTGAGGGTGAGGTAAATTGGGCGGATCGCACGGCATTCCGCGGAGTTATGTGCCTATCCTTCTCGGCTTCTTGAACTGAACACGGCCGAGTCCCCGTCCAACCACAGGGCGGGGAGCGGGGGACCCAATGGCGCTTCGGCGCCCGGGGCGAATCGCCGGCACAGCCCGGCGTAGCGCAGGTCTTAGCGCGAGCCCGACAGCTAACCCCGTAGGCATCGAGACCCAGGAGGTGGCAGTGCCCTTCATCGATCCTGCGAACCCGAGCCCGTGGCTCGCGTCGCTCCGCGCATCCCGGCGCCGCCGCGCCGAGGCGGCGCGGCAGGCCCGGCGCCGCCGCGCGGGCCGTGGCGGCGCGAGCGCCCTGCTCGTGTCCATGACCCTCGTCGCCGGCGCGGCGGTCGCGCAAGACGGGCCGCCCACGACCAGGTCGGCGACCGCAGGCTCCACCGTGGTCGCGCTCCAGCGCGCGCTCGGCGTCAGCGCGGACGGCGTGATCGGCCCGGTCACCCGCCGGGCGATCCGCAACTACCAGCGCAACCACGGCCTCGCGGTCGACGGCATCGCCGGCCCGGCCACGCTGTCGTCCCTCGGCATCGCCGGCACGACGGTGCGGACGAAGGCGCCGGCGCCCAGCACGGGCTCCTCGACGCTGGCGAAGATCGCCCAGTGCGAGTCCGGCGGCGACCCGACCGCGGTGTCGGCCTCCGGCCAGTACCGCGGCAAGTACCAGTTCTCGCGCGCCACGTGGCGGGACATGGGCGGCAAGGGCGACCCGGCGGCCGCGCCCGAGTCCGTCCAGGACGCGATGGCGGCGAAGCTGCTCGCCCAGCGCGGGACGGCGCCCTGGCCTGTTTGCGGCGGCTAGCTCACCGAAACCGCAGCGTGTCCGGCTCGTCGCGCATCCGCAGGATGCGCGCGGGCTGGCCGGCGCTGACGGAGTTGGCGGGGAGGTTCTTGGTGACGACCGAGCTGGTCCCGACCACCGAGTTGTCGCCGACGCTGGCGCCGCGGAGGATGCATGCGCCGTAGCCGATCCAGCAGTTGTGGCCGACGCGGACGTCGCGCTTGTAGATGCCCTGCAGCCGGATCGGCCGCTCCACCTCCACGACGCCGTGGTCGAAGTCGATCAGCATCACGCGGTCGGCGACGATGCATTCGCGGCCCACGCTGACGTGCTGGAAGGCGGAGATCGTGCACTCCTGGCCCATCACGGTCTTCGCCCCGATCTCGACCTCGCCCTCGTGCGCGCGGATCTTGGAGCCGTGGCCGATCCAGCACCAGCGGCCGAGGCGCACCCGCGCGCCCTTGCCGATCTCGAACGTCACCCCCGGGCCGACGAAGCACAGGCCGTCGGTCTCCAGCCGTCCGCGCCAGCGCAGCTTCAGCCACCCCCAGCGCACGATCAGCCGCGCGTAGCCGAACGTCAGCATCCCGTGGGCGCGCATGAAGCGCAGCAGCGCCAGCGGGCCGCCGTCCAGCGGCGCCGGGGCGCCGCGGACCTCGGCGTGCCGGACCCGTTCGAGCAGGGTGTCCATCGGCTCTGATCGTATTCTTCGCCGCCCGATGGCCGATGAGAAGCCCTCCCTCGCCGAGCGCCTGCTCGCCGGCGACAAGCGCGCGCTGGCCCGGGGCATCTCGCTCGTGGAGGACGACGACCCCGAGGGCTGGGCGCTCGTCCGCGAGATCTACCCGCACACCGGCAACGCGTCGGTGGTCGGATTCACCGGCCCGCCCGGCGCCGGCAAGTCGACGCTGATCGGCGCGCTGGTCAAGCACCGGCGCGCGGCCGACCGCACCGTCGCCGTGCTCTCGATCGACCCGTCGTCGCCGTTCCGCGGCGGCGCGCTGCTCGGCGATCGCATCCGGCTGACCGAGCACTTCCTCGATCCCGGCGTCTTCATCCGCTCGATGGCGACGCGCGGGGCGCTCGGCGGGCTCGCCGAGGCCGCCCTGCAGACGGCGCTGCTGATGGACGCGGCCGGCAAGGACGACGTGTTCCTGGAGACGGTCGGCGTCGGCCAGGCCGAGGTCGACGTCATCGACCACGCGGACTCCGTCGTGCTCGTGCTGATCCCGGGCTCGGGCGACTCGATCCAGGCGCTCAAGGCGGGAGTCATGGAGATCCCCGACGTGATCGTGGTCAACAAGTCCGACCACCCGCTGACCGACACGATGGTGCGCGAGATCAAGGGCGTGCTGACGCTCGCCCCGCAGGGCGACTGGCCCGTCCCGATCGTCAAGACCGAGGCCCACCGCGGCGAGGGCGTCGAGCAGCTCGCCGAGAAGCTCGCCCAGCACCGCGAGTTCGTGGAGTCCGAGGGGCTGCTCGCCGAGCGTCGCCGCCGCAACCTCATGAACGAGGTCCTCGGGCTGGCCACGGTGCGCCTGCGGCGCGCTCTGGAGGCGTCGCTGCGCGAGGACCCCGAGGTCCAG
This sequence comes from uncultured Solirubrobacteraceae bacterium, assembly GCA_963811595.1. Lineage (GTDB taxonomy): Bacteria > Actinomycetota > Thermoleophilia > Solirubrobacterales > Solirubrobacteraceae > DASQFQ01. Next base: position 127,601 of record CAWERW010000015.1, on the reverse strand, counting down.
GAGCTGCTCGACGAGGTTGTGGCGCGCAGGCTCGATCCCGCGAGCGCGGCCAGCGCGATCCTGGCCCGCGGGGCGGTCGAGGCGGGCGACGCCGCGCGGCCCGATCAGCAGGCCGAGGCGACCCCCTAGCGGTCAGCGAACCGCGGCAACAGCTCGACCGCCGGCCCGAGCGGCGCGTCGACGCCCGGGTCCACCCAGCCGTCGGCGTCGCCGAACGCGAACGCGAGCGCCAGCCACAGCGACGCGAGCAGCGTCAGCGCGCCGAGCACGGCGCCCGTGCGCGGCGCGTGGCGCAGGCCCCACGACACCAGCGCGGCGGCCAGCGGCAGGGCGGCGACGAGGTGCCGCGCCGGGAACCACTCGCCGGTCAGCGACGGGGCGGCGAACGCCGCGACGACGAGCACGCCCGCGCACACGAGCAGGCACAGCTCCGCGGCGGCCTCGGCGTCGCCGCGCTCGGCCACCACGCGGGCGACGTGCGCGCGCCGCGACCGCCACAGCAGCCAGATCGCGTACAGGCAGAGGCCGAGCACCGGCGCCCAGCGCAGCAGGCCGGCGTCGCGGTCGATCCACAGCGCCGCCAGCCGCGGGACGCGGTCGACGTAGTCGGCGACCGAGCTCGCGCCGGTCGGCGGGTCGCCTGACGCGGCCACCGCGGACGGCACCAGCCCGCCGTACAGGCGGTCGTTGATCGTCGCGCAGACGACGAGCGAGGCGACCATGATCTCGGCCGCCGCGAGCGCCGCCGTACGCTGCCCGCGGCGCGCGGTCCAGCGCACGATCGCGATCGCGACCGGCGCCGCCGGCAGCAGGAACTTCGGCCCCAGCCACGGCAGCAGCGCGAGCAGCGCCGCGCCCGCGACCGCGCTGCCGAGCTCGGGCCGCTCGCGCAGCCGCAGCGCCGCCAGCGCGGCGCCGGCCAGCACGGTGCCGGCCAGCGCGTCGGGATAGACCGTCGTCGCGTGCGCGAGCGCCGGCGGCGAGAGGCCGACGAGCAGCGCGCCCGCGCTCGCCCACGGCTCCGGCACGATCCGCCGGGCGACGAGCACCGCGAGCGCGAAGCCGAGCGCGGCGATCGCGGCGAGGAACAGCTCGACACCGGCAGCGCCGCCGATCGCGTAGGCGGGCGCGATCAGCAGCGCGAAGCCGAAGCCCTGCGGCTCGAGCTGGCGCCCGAGGACGACGCGCCCCCGCGGCCGCAGCGCCTCCGGGTGGAAGTCCGCGGAGGCGCGCGCGGCGAACTCGTCGCGCAGGTCGACGTCGCGGTCGGAGACGATCGACTCCGCCGCCAGCAGGTGGCGCGGCTCGTCGCCCGCGAAGTCCGCCGCGCCGATCGCGTCGACGCCGAGCGTCGCCGCGTAGGCGGCGAAGAGGACCGCCCACACGGCGAGCACGCGCATCCCTGCACCGTAACCGGGCGCTCCGGCGCTCAACCGGTGGCGCGAACTGCCGATGTTCCTTGAAATGGCGCGCTGGTGGTCCGCACCCGAGGCCGACGAATCCTTCCTGCAGTTCCGTGAGCGCTCGATCCGCGACGGCGCGTGGCTGACGTACGTCGTCGCCGGCGTCGTGGCCGTGTACGCCGCCGCGACCTGGGAGCAGGAGCGCCGGTCGACGCTCCTCCTGCTCGTCGCGGTCGCCGTCTTCGCGGGCTATGTGATCGCGAAGCTGCCTGCCGCTGCGATCGTGCGCTCGCGCTGGCGCGAGCCGTTCTTCCTCGCCTGGACCGCGGCGGACGTGGCGCTGATCGCGCTGGTCGTCACAGCGGACGGAGGCGACGAGAGCCCGCTCCGGGCGACGTTCTTCCTCCCACTCATCTTCGCCGCGCTGTCGTACCCGCCGCGGGCGGTCGCCGCCACCGGAGCGATGTCCGTCCTCGCCTACGCGATCGCGGCCCTGATCGCCGGCGCGGTCGGGGAGACCGTCGCCGTCTTCGCCGCGCTGCTCGCCACCGGCACCGTCATGGGCGTCTCGCAGGCGGTCAACCGCGACCGCCAGCGCCGCGAGCTCGCGCTGCTGTCGCGGTCGGACCCGCTGACCGGCACGCTCAACCGCCGCGGCTTCGCCGAGCGCTTCGCGGCGCAGCTCGCCGACCACGTGCGCCACGACGGCCGGCCGCTCGGCCTGATCGTCATCGACCTCGACGACTTCAAGCGCGTCAACGACACGCGCGGGCACGCGGCCGGCGACGAGCTGCTCGTCCTCGTCGCACGGACGCTCGACGCCGACCTGCGGCCGTCCGACGTGCTCGGCCGCCTCGGAGGCGACGAGTTCGCGGTGCTGCTGCCCGAGGCGGGCCCGGGCGAGCTGCGGGCCGCGGCGGCGCGGCTCGAGCAGCGCCTCAGCGCTGTCGCGGCCGCCTCGATCGGCGTCGCCGCGCTGCCCGCCGACGGCCTCGACGCCGAGTCGCTGCACCGCGCCGCGGACGCCGACCTCTACCGCGACAAGCAGCGCCGCGAGACGGCCGGCGCGGCCGCCTGACTCAGGCCCCGAGCGCCCGCGCGATCACCATCTGCTGGACCTCGTCGGTGCCCTCGCCGATGGTGAGGATCTTCGCGTCGCGGTAGAAGCGGCAGACGGGGTACTCCTCGATGTAGCCGTAGCCGCCGTGGATCTGGACCGCCTCCTCGGCGCAGCGCACCGCGAGCCGGCCGGTCTTCAGCTTGGCCTGCGCGGCGGTGAGCGTGAAGTTGCGCCCCGCGTCCTTGAGCCGCGCCGCCTTGTAGGTCAGCAGCCGCCCGGCCTCGATCTCCGTGGCCATGTCGGCGAGCTTGCCCTGGATCGCCTGGAACTTCGAGATCGGCTTGCCGAACGCGCGCCGCTCCTTCGCGTAGGCGACGGCCTCGTCGAGCGCCCCCTGCGCGAGCCCGACGCCCATGGCGGCGACGCCGATGCGCCCGATGTCGAGGATGTGCAGGAACTGCTTGAAGCCCTGGCCGCGCGGGCCGAGCAGGTTGGCCTCCGGGACGCGGCAGTCGGTGAACGTCAGCGGGCGCGTGTCGGACGCGTTCCAGCCCATCTTGCGATACGGCTCGCCCTGCTCGTAGCCGGGCGTGCCGTTGGCCACGATCAGGTTCGAGATCTCATCGTCGCCGGTCCGTGCGGTGATGCAGACGACGCCCGAGATGTCGGTGCCCGCGTTGGTGATGAACTGCTTGGCGCCGTTGATGACCCAGTCGCCGTTCTCCTGCCGCGCGCGCGTGCGGACGTTGCCGGCGTCGGAGCCCGCCTCGGGCTCGGTCAGCCCGAACGCGCCGAGCTTGCGGCCCGCGGTCAGGTCCGGCATCCAGTCGCGCTTCTGCTCCTCGGACCCGAACAGGTAGATCGGCTGGGTGCCGAGCGAGGTGTGCGCGCACATCGTGATCGCCACCGACGAGTCGACGCGGGTGAGCTCCTCGACCGCGAGCGCGTAGGCGAGCGTGTCGCCGCCTGCGCCGCCGTACTCCTCGGGGAACGGGATGCCCATGAGGCCCAGGTCGCCGAGCTTGGCGACGATCTCGTAGGGGAAGCGCTTCTCGCGGTCGAGCGCCTCGGCCACGGGCGCCACCTCGCCCTCGGCGAAGTCGCGGACGGTGCGGCGGATCAGCTCGTGGTCGTCGGAGAGGTCGAAGTCCATGGGGCCATTCTGCATCAGGCCCGCGAGAACTCGATCTCCGCAGGATCGACCGCCAGCAGCGAGTCGACGTAGGCGAGCACCGCGGCCTGGCCGACATCGATGGCCACGACGCTCACGAGCGTCCCGGTGATCACCGCGGACGCGTTCGTGCCGCGTGCGGTGTTCTCGATCAGCACCGTGCGCCCCTTCGGCGTCCGGACCTCGCGACACCGGGCCTCCGGGATCAGGCAGCGGCCGGCTGCCGACTCGCCCCCCCGGGCGGGGCGCGGCTCCTGGGTCACGTTCGCGGACCCGTCGCCGACGTCGTAGTTCATGTAGAGCACCGGCGCGTCGAGGGCGCCGGCGCCGGCCCGCGCGCTCGTGAGGACGAACGGCGGCGGCAGCGGGCGCGGCGCGTACGCGGTGAAGCCGAGCGTGCGCGCGACGGTGCGCGACTGGTGGACGGGCCGCTCGTACGCGCCGTACAGCCCGAGGCCCAGGGTCAGCGCCGTGCCGCTCACGATGATGCCCATCGCCACCCACACGCGGTGTCCGAGCGACGGGATCCAGCCGCGCGCGACGATTGCCGTGACGAGCGCCACGATGCCGAGGAACGGCAGCACTTTGAGCGTGCGGAAGATCGGCTCCCAGTACCACTCGTTGAAGAACCAGCCTCCTTGGGCCAACAGCGACATCCGGGTCCTATCGGCCGCTTCAGCTGCCGCGCTTGAACTCGAGCTCCTCAGGGTCGATCGGCTGCAGCGAATCGAAGTAGGCGAGCACGCTGGGCTCGGCGACCCCGGAGGCCCGGACGTTGACCAGCGTGCCGCCGAGCACGGCGGACGCGTCCACGAAGCTCGGGCCGTACGGCTCCGCCATGACCACCGGGATCCCCTTGGGAGTGCGGACCTCGCGGCACGGACGGCTGGAGCCCGCGACCACGCAGCGGCCGTTGGACGGCGCGGTCGCCCCGCCGGTCGGCCGCTGCTGGGTCGCGGCCGCGTACCCGGTGCCGGCGTCGTAGCGCGTGTGGATCACCGGTGCGCCGCCGCCGGAGCCGGCCTGGGCGCTCTCGAGGACGAACGGCGGCGGCAGCGGGCGCGGCTCGTAGGCGGTGAAGTCGATCGTGCGCGCGACGGCGCGCGACTCGCGGGCGAAGCGCCCGGACTCGATGAGCAGCCCGCCGCCCAGGATCAGCACGGTGCCGACGGCCCACGCGCCGAGCTCGATCACCCCGAACCGGGGCCAGCGGCGCGGCCGCAGCCCGCGGCGCACGGCGAGGTCGACCACGCACGCGACGACCGTGAGCACGGGCACCCACACGATCGCCCGGCCGATCGGCTCCCAGTACCAGTCGTTGAAGATCGGGCCGGCGAAGAGCTCCATCCGGCCTTATCGGCCGGACTGCTTCCCGAACTTCAGCTCAGGCCGCGTTCGCGAGCGCCAGTTCGACGAGCAGGCGCACGCCGTAGCCGGTCCCGCCCTTGCGCGCGTAGGGCTTGTCCGTGTCCCACGCGACGCCCGCGATGTCGAGGTGCGTCCACGGCACGTCGCCGACGAAGCGGCGCAGGAACTCGGCGGCGGTCACCGAGGCGGCGCGGCGGTTCTCGACCGCGTTGAGGATGTCGCCGTAGCGGCCCTTGATCAGCTCGGCGTACTCGGGGTGCAGCGGCAGCCGCCACAGGATCTCCCCGGAGCGCCGGCCCGCCGCCGCGACCTCCTCGCACCAGTCGTCGTCCTGGCCCATCATCCCGGCGTAGGTGGTGCCGAGCGTCGTCACGATCGCGCCGGTCAGCGTGGCGAGGTCGACGAGCCGCTCGGCGCCCTGCTCGACCGCGTGGTGCAGGCAGTCGGCGAGCACGAGGCGGCCCTCGGCGTCGGTGTTGATGACCTCGATCGTCGTGCCGTTGCGGGCGCGCAGGATGTCGCCGGGCTTCATCGAGCGGCCCGAGGGCAGGTTCTCGGTCGCGCCGACGACGGCGATCATGCGCACCGGCAGGCCGAGCCGCGCGATCGCGGCGGTCGCGCCGAGCACCGCGGCGCCGCCCGACATGTCGAACTTCATGTCGCTCATCTTGTTGCCGGGCTTGATCGAGATGCCGCCGGAGTCGAACGTCACCGCCTTGCCGACGAAGCCCAGGGTCGGACCCTGCGCGTTCGGGCCCTCGTAGCGCAGCGTGATCAGCTGCGGCTCCTCGTAGGTGCCCTGCGCGACGCCGGCGAACGCGCCCATGCCGGCCGCCTCGATCTCCGCGCGGCCCATGATCTCGAGCGTGACCGAGTCGTGCCGGCTCGCGATCTCGGCCGCGCGGTCGCTGAGCGCGGTCGGCGTGCAGTCGTTGGCGGGCCGGTTCTGGAGGTCGCGCGCGAGGTTCACGGACTCGCCGACGATGCGGCCGCGCTCGACGGGCGCGGCGACGTCGTGGTGGGCTGACACGACCAGATCGCCGAGCGTGGCGCCGTCGTCCTCGTCGTCGCCGCTCTTGAACATCGTGAACTCGTAGGCGCCCATCACGCTGCCTTCGACGAAGGCAGCGGCGTGCGTGTCGGAGACGTGGTGGGGGAGCTCCCAGCACAGGGAGCGCGCGCCCAGCTCGCGGGCGCGGGCGATGACGCCGCCGGCGACGGCGCGGGCACGCTCCGGGTCGAACTCGTCGCGCTTGCCGAGGCCGGCCACGATCCAGCGCCTGTCCTCGGCATGGGTCAGCGCCAGCTTGCGGAAGGCCGGCTTGGCCTCGCCCGCGTCGACGAGCGCGCCGAGGGCGCCGCCGGGCGTGTCGTGCGCGATGCCCTCGTCCTCGAACAGGCCGATCGCGATCGTGTCCGCGCCCGTCTCCTCGGGCGCCTCGGTGGTGGCGCGGACGTCCATGCGAAGGCGCGAATACTAGTGGGGCCTCCCGCAACGACCCACCCGGAGCGGCGCCCGCCGATCACCGCCAGGCGGCGTCCTCGACCACTCGAAATACCAGGGGTATTCCTTCGGGTCTGCGTCCTTGCCTGGCGGCGCCGGCGGGCGGTCTCCGAGCGGCCCGTCACGGGAGCCCCCACTAGAGTGCCTGCAATGCCCAACACCGTGATCCTCAGCGCTGCCAGGACCCCCGTCGGGAAGCTCGGCGGCGGTCTCTCGTCCCTTCCCGCCACCAAGCTCGGGGCGATCGCCATCGAGGCCGCGCTCGAGCGGGCCGGGGTCGAGGGCGCGCAGGTCCAGCACGTCGTGATGGGCCAGGTGCTGCAGGCCGGCCAGGGCCAGATCCCCTCGCGCCAGGCGCAGATCGAGGCGGGCATCCCCAAGGAGGTCACCTCCGAGACCGTCAACAAGGTGTGCGCCTCCGGCGTGCGCGCGGCGGGCATCCTCGACGCCGCGATCCGCGCGGGCGACCTCGAGGTCGCCGTGGCGGGCGGCATGGAGTCGATGTCGAACGCGCCCTACCTGCTGCCGAAGGCCCGCTTCGGCATGCGCATGGGCGACGCCAAGGTGCTCGACGCGATGATCCAGGACGGGCTGCGCAACCCGTTCAGCGGGAAGCAGATGTTCGAGGAGGCGACCGAGGTCGGCGACGAGCTCGAGATGACGCGCGCCGACATGGATCGCTGGGCGCTGCGCTCGCACGAGCGCACGATCGCCGCGACCGACGACGGCCGCCTGCCGGAGGAGATCGTGCCGGTGACGATCTCGTCCCGCAAGGGCGACACGACGGTCGAGGTCGACGAGGCCCCGCGCCGCGATACGACGCTCGAGCGGCTCGCCAAGCTGCCCGGACTGAGCGCCCCCGAGGGCTCGCACACGGCCGGCAACTCGCCGGGCGTCAACGACGGCGGCGGCGCGCTCGTGCTCGCCTCCGAGGAGTGGGCGTCGCAGAACGGCAAGGAGGTCCTCGGCACGATCATCGCCCAGGCGGCGGTGGCCGACGACTTCCCCTACCTCGCCCGCACGCCCGCCAACGCGGCCAAGCTCGCGCTCGACAAGGCGGGCCTCCAGCCCGGCGACATCGACCTGTGGGAGATCAACGAGGCGTTCGCGTCCGTGACGCTCAACTCGATGCGGATGCTCGACCTCGACGAGGACCGCGTGAACGTCAACGGCGGCGCGGTCGCGATCGGCCACCCGATCGGCGCCTCGGGCGCGCGCATCCTCGGCACGCTCGTGCACGAGCTGCGCCGGCGCGGCGGCGGCTACGGCTGCGCGGCGATCTGCTCCGGCGGGGGCCAGGGCGACGCCGTCATCGTCAAGGTGTGAGCCGGCCCCGGCTGCTGCCACCGCCACCGGGGGGCGGCGCGGCGCGCCGCCCCGAGGAGCCGGGAGCGGCGTTCTTCGATCTCGACCGCACGCTGATGGAGGGCTCGTCGGCGTTCCAGTTCGGCCGCGCGGCCTACCGCGCCGGCCTGGTCAACCGCCGCGTGCTGGCGCGCGACGCGTACGAGAACGTCCTGTTCCGCCTGCGCGGCTCGACCGACGCGGGCACGGACGCGCTGCGCGCCCGGATCGGCGAGCTGCTGACCGGCGTGCGCGTGCGCGACCTCCAGCGGCTCGCGCCCGACGTGCTCGCCGGGGTGCTGCCGCGGCTGTACCCGCAGATGCTCCAGCTCGCCTACCGCCATCAGGACGCGGGCCGGCCGATCGTCATCTGCACCGCGGCGTCGCAGGAGATGGCGGAGCTGCTCGCGATCGTGCTCACGTTCGACGGCGCCGTCGGCTCGGTCTCCGAGGTCGTCGACGGCCAGTACACGGGCCGGCCGGGCGGGCCGTTCACCTATCGCGAGGGCAAGGCGGAGGCGATGCGCATGCTGGCGGACGCGGAGGGCATCGACCTGTCCGCCTCGTGGGCCTACTCGGACTCGGAGTCCGACCTGCCGATGCTCCGCGCCGTCGGGCACCCCGTCGCGGTCAACCCCGACGGCCCGCTCGCGCGCGTGGCTCGCGAGGAGGGCTGGGAGGTGCTGCGCTTCGAGCGGCTCAACCGGCGGCTGCGCTACGTGGGCGCGCTGGCGGGGGCGGCGGCGCTCGGCGGCGCCGGCTCGCTGGTCGCGCGCCGGGTGGCGTCGTGAGCCTGCACGAGCTGACGCCCGAGCAGCAGGAGATCCGCTCGCTCGCGCGCCGCTTCGCCGACGAGAAGATCGCGCCGCGCGCGGCGGAGTGGGACCGCGAGCACCACTTCCCGCGCGAGCTGTTCGCCGAGCTCGGCGAGCTCGGGCTGATGGGCACGTGCGTGCCGGTCGAGCAGGGCGGCGCGGGCGCGGACTTCCTCTCCTACGTGCTCGTGCTCGAGGAGCTCTCGCGCGCCGACGCGGGCGTGGGCGTGACCGTCGCCGTGCACACGAGCGCGTGCACGCTGCCGCTGCTCGACCACGGCTCTGAGTGGGTGCCGGCGCTGGCGGCGGGCGACGAGCTCGGGGCGTTCGCGCTGACCGAGGCGGGCTCGGGCTCCGACGCGAGCGCGATGCGCACGCGCTGGGCCGACGGGCGCCTGACCGGCTCCAAGCAGTGGATCACCAACGGCTCCTACGCGTCGACGTTCCTCGTCTTCGCGCGGGAGGGCGACGAGCGAAGCGGTGACGAGCGCGCAGCGCGAGGCAGAATCAGCGCGTTCGTCGTGCGGGCGGGCGCCGAGGGCTTCGCGGCGACGCGCGAGGAGGAGAAGCTCGGGCTCAACTCGTCCTCGACCGCCGACCTCGTCTTCGAGGACACGCCGGCCGAGCGGCTCGGCGAGCCGGGCAAGGGGATGTCGATCGCGCTGCGGACGCTCGACGCCGGGCGCATCGGGATCGCCGCCCAGGCGGTCGGGATCGCGCAGGCGGCGTTCGAGCTCGCCACGTCCTACGCCAAGGAGCGCCAGGCGTTCGGCGGGCCGATCGCGCGGCTCGGCGCGATCCAGCAGAAGCTCGCCGACATGCAGACCGAGATCGAGGCGGCGCGGGCGCTGACGTGGCGCGCGGCGCGGCTCAAGGAGGCGGGACACCCGCACACCGTCGAGGGCGCGCAGGCCAAGCTGTTCGCCTCGCGGGTCGCGCGCGAGCAGACCGGCGAGGCGATCCAGATCCTCGGCGGCTACGGCTACACGAAGGAGTTCCCGGCCGAGCGCTACTACCGCGACGCCAAGGTCACCGAGATCTACGAGGGGACGTCCGAGATCCAGCGGCTCGTGATCGCGCGGGCGCTGCTCGGCGAGGCGATGCGGGGATGAGCGACGAGAGGTTGCCGCTTCGCCTCGCAGGAGGAGTGGCGCGCGTGGCTCGCAGAGCACCACGCGGACTCGGACGGGGTGTGGATCGCGTTCGCCAGGAAGGCGAGCGGGATCCCGACGGTCACCTATGCGGAGGCGGTCGAGATCGCGCTGACCTACGGCTGGATCGACGGCCAGGCCAAGAGCATCGACGAGACGCGCTACGGGCAGCGCTTCACGCCGCGCCGCGCCCGCTCGAAGTGGTCGAAGATCAACCGCGCGAAGGCCGAGAAGCTGATCGCGGAGGGCAAGATGCAGCCGGCGGGGCTCGCCGAGGTCGAGCGCGCGAAGGCCGACGGGCGCTGGGAGCGCGCCTACGACTCGCCGACGACCGCGACGGTGCCCGACGACCTGCGCGCGGCGCTCGACGCGAACCCCGCCGCGGCGAAGCTGTTCGAGGAGCTCGACGCCACCAACCGCTACGCGATCCTCCATCGCCTGCACGACGCCAAACGGCCGGAGACGCGCGCGCGGCGGATCACCAAGTTCGTCGAGATGCTCGCGCGCGGCGAGACGATTCACCCGCGCCGCGCGGCGCGGTAGCGGCGCATCTTCACGTGCACGCCGCACTCGTCCATCGAGCACCAGCGGCGTGACCCGTTGCGGCTGGCGTCGACGAACAGCCAGTCGCAGTTGGCGCACTGCCTCACCCGCGCGAGCCGCTCCGACCGCAGCAGGTCGACCGCCGCGACCGCCACCGGCCACAGCGGGCGATCGGGGTCGCGGCCGCGCCACACCCACTCGCCGCCCTCGATCGTGCCGCGCGCGACCGCCTCGGCGTGGAACGCGAGCAGCACGTCCAGGCCGGCCCCGGACGTGAACACGCCGTAGATCGCGGCGCGCAGCTCGCGCGCGCGGTCGAGGTCGCCCCGCGGCCGCACGGTGGCGGGGAGCGCCCCGACCCGGCGCGCCCATGTCACGAGGTCGTCGTAGCTGCGCAGGTGGTCCTTGCCCGGGCCCTCGGTGGTGTTGGCGAAGTCGAGCGCGAGGTCGTTGCCCCAGAGCGGGACGTTTGCGATCGTGCGTGGCGCGGTTACCACCATAACCATGATGACAGGTAACGCCCGCCGCGCGCTCCTCTGCGTCGCCCAGTTCGTGGTCGTCCTCGACGTGACGATCGTGGCGATCGCGCTGCCGGCGATCGGGCGCGACCTCGGCTTCGCTCCGGCCGGGCTGCACTGGGTGCTGACCGCGTACACGCTGACGTTCGGCGGCGGCCTCCTGCTCGCGGGCCGGGTGGCCGACCTGCACGGGCGCCGGCGGGTCTTCCGCTCCGGGCTGCTGCTGTTCGCGGCCGCCTCGCTCGCGTGCGCGCTCGCGCCGTCCGCGGCGGCGCTGGTCGCGGCGCGGGCGGTGCAGGGCATCGGCGCCGCGCTCGTGGCGCCGTCCGCGCTCGCGCTGCTGATCGCGACCGAGCCGGCCGGCGAGCGCCGCTCGCGCGCGCTCGCGCTGTGGACGGCCGCCGCGGCGGGCGGCGGCGCGTCCGGCTGGGTGCTCGGCGGCCTGATCGCGAGCGGGCCGGGATGGGAGTGGGTGTTCGCCGTCAACGTGCCGGTCGGGCTCGCCGGGGCGGCGCTGGCCGGCGCGGTCCTGCCCGAGTCGCGCGGGGAGGCCGGCGGGCTCGACGTGCCGGGCGCCGTGACGCTGACCGCGGGGCTCGGCGCGCTGCTGCTCGGGCTCAGTGAGGCCGAGCCGATCGCGCTCACCGCCGGCGTCGCGCTGCTCACGGGCTTCGCGCTCGTGCAGCGCCGGGCTGCGGCGCCGCTCGTCCCGGCCGGCGCGCTGCGCGCCCCCGGCCTCCTCCGCGGCTCCGTGGTGGCGCTCGTGCTGACCGCGACCACGTCGCCGGCGATGTTCCTCGCGATCCTCGAGGCGGACAGCGAGAACGGGCTCGTCTTCGCGCCGTTCAACCTCGCGGTGATCGCCGGCTCGCTCGCCGCGCCGCGCGCTCACCCGCGCCGGGCGATGGCGGGCGGGCTCGCCGCCGTGGGCGCCGGCGCGGCGCTGCTCGCGGCAGGCGCCCCGCTGCTGGCGGCCTTCGTCGTGATGGGAGGCGGCCTCGGCGTCGCGTCCGTCGCCTCAACGGCCGTCGGGACCGGCGCCGAGGCCTCGGGCTTCGCCGCCGGCCTGCTCAACACCGCCGCTCAGCTCGGGACGGCGATCGGCCTCGCGGCGCTCGTCGCCCCGGCCGCCGCCCTCGGCTTCGCCTGGGGCTGGGCGGCCTGCGCGGCGATCGCGCTCATCTCGAGCGTCGCGACGCTCAGCGCGGCGGGCAGCTCGCGCACCTGGGGCAGCGCCTCCGGGTCCGCGTACGCGCCGAAGCAGACGCGGTCGCGCAGGGTGAACACGCCGATCGAGAGCGCGTGGCCCTCCGACAGCGGGATCGCGGGCAGCACCTCGACGCACTCCGCGCCGAGCAGGTAGACCGGCACCCGCGGCCCCGGCACGTTGGAGACGACGAGGTTGTACATCCGCGGCGACGCGGCGTAGCGCGCCACCGGCGCCTGCAGCGGCGCGGGCAGCACGCCGAGCCCGCTCAGCAGCGCCTCGCCGCCGCTCGCGCGCTCGGAGTCCTTGAACGCCGCGGTCGCCTCGCGGATCGCCGCCAGCCGCGCCAGCGGATCGCGCAGGTGGACCGGCAGCGTCACGAACACGAACGCGATCCGGTTGCCCATCTCCGCCGCCTGGTCCTCGCCCCGCCGCGACACGGGAACCATCACCTTCATCGGCGCCGGCGCCACGCGTCGCAGCAGAGCAAGCTGTCGGAGCGCGCCGGCGACCACCGTCAGCGCCACGTCGTTGAGCGAGCCTCCGTGCTCGCGCTTGACCGCGAGCAGCCGCTCTACGTCGACCGAGAGGCCGACGAGGGTCCGCCGCGGCCCGATCGGCGGGTTGAGGAACGAGGACGGCGCCGAGCGCGCCACGTCCTCGCCGACCGCGAGCGCCGCCCGCCGCAGCGTCCCGCCGAGCCGCGGCGGAGAGCCCGCCGCGCGCGCCGCCCGGCCCAGCGCGCGCAGTGGCTCCGCCCCTGACCCGACCAGCGCGTCGACCGCCAGCCGCGCCGGCCCGGGCGCCCGGTCGCCGGCCCACGCTTCAGCGGGCGGCGCGGGCTCGGGGGCGTCCGGGTCGAGGTCGAGCAGGAGCAGCGCGACGGCCAGCGCCGACTTCCCGTCGACCATCGCGTGGTGGATCTTCATCACCAGCCCGACGGTGCCGTCCTCGAGTCGCGGCGCGAGGTGGATCTCCCACAGCGGGTGCGAGCGGTCCAGCGGCCGGGAGAGGGCCGCGTCCGATCGCTCCGTGAACTCGGCGCCGGAGAGCGCCTCGTCCTCGCCGGAGAGCGCCACCACGTGGCGCCGCAGGTCGAAGCCCTCGGCGTCGACCCACACCGGCGCCGCGAACCCCCCGGGCGGGAACGCCAAGCGCATCCGGAAGCGCGGCGCCGCGCCGAGCCGCGACGCCACCTGCGCCCGCACCCGCGGCAGCGTGACGGCGGGGCGCTCCGGGTCGGGCCGGAAGCGCCCCTTCCACGCCACGTGCATGTGCGCGCTGGCGGTCTCCGTGTGGAGGAAGGAGGCGTCGAGCGGGGTCAGCCGGTCAGGCACCCGGCGCATGCTGCCTGCGCAGCGACGCGCCGGCCATGGCCCGCCGGTCGGAGAAACCGCATCCGCGGCTCGCCCGGTGGGCGAGGGCCGGGCGAGGTCTCTCGTACTCTGAGCGCATGCAGCGTGCCGCGTGGTGGCTCGCCGGCACGCTCGTGGTCGTCGTTCCCATGCTCGTGCAGCGGCACTGGCTGACGGAGACCTACTTCGTCACGGACGACTTCGCGAACTTCGCGACCGCGCAGATCCAGGGCCTCACGCTCGACTTCCTGACGTCGAACTTCAACCCCTGGAACGCCCCCGGCGTGCACGTCGCGCCCGGCCACCACGTGCTCGACTGGCTCGTCACCGTCCCGGCCGGCAACCGCCACGGCGCGGCCATCCTCGCCATGGTCGCCTGCACCGGCGGCGCCGTCGCCTTCACGCTCGGGACGCTCAACGACCTCCTCGGCCGGCGGGTGCTCCACTACCCGATCGTCTTCGCGCTCGGCGTGTCGTTCCCGCTGCTGATCGCGGCCTCGTGGTTCGCCGCGGGCGCGCACGCGCTGCCGAGCGTGTGCTTCATCGCCGCGACGATGTGGGGCTACTCGCGCTGGAAGGTGACGGGCAGCCGCTGGTGGCTGGCCGCCTGCTGGCTGGCGATGGCGCTGGGGCTCGCGTTCTCGCCCCAGCCGGTGATCGCCGTGCTCTACGTCGGCCTGCTGTCGGTGCTCGTCGCGCGCGAGCTGCGCGCCGACCTCGTCCCGCTCGCCGGGCTGGCGGTCATCGGCGGCGCGTACTTCGTCCACGAGACGATCCGCAGCGACGTCGCCGCCCGCGGGCGCACGCTCACGGCGCTCGCCGACCTGCTCGAGGCGATGGCGCGCGGCGCGCTGCCGCAGGTCGCCGGGCTGAACCTGCCCGACCGGCTGTGGCTGCTGGCGCTGCTCGGGGTGCTCGGCGCCGTCGCGCTGTCGGCGCTCGGGCGGCGCGGGCTGGAGGGGCTCGCGTTCCTCGTCGTCGTGCTCGTCGCCAACGGCGTGGTGATCTGGTTCGGCCGGTCGGAGGTCGGCGCGGCCGCCGCGACCGAGGCGCGCTACCTCGGGGCGCTCACGCTCGGCTTCTGGGTCGCGGTGGCGATCGCGGTCGCGCCGTCGCCGCGCGCGCCGTGGCTCCCGCTGCCGGACGTCCGCGGCCGGGTCCGGCCGGGCGTGACCGGCGGGCTCGCGGCGGCCGCGCTCGTACTCGTCTGCGCGTGGACGGCCAACCACTACCTCGGGCGGCTCGCGGACGGCTTCCGCGGATCGCAGTTCACGCTGCAGACGAGCGCCGCGGCGCGCGGGCAGGCGTACCGGCTCGACCGCGACCTCGACCGCCTCGACCGCTCCGGCGACCTGGCGGGCCTCGTCAACAGCGAGGTGCCGTTCCCCTTCTACTACGACCGGCACCCGATCAACCAGATCGGCTTCCTCGGGCGGGCGTTCAACGACGACGTCGAGGCGGAGGGCCGCGGGCCGCAGCTGTTCATGGTCGACCAGGCCGCCGAGATCAAGCCCGCGACCTTCACCGCCGTGGGCCCGCCGGTCCGCCGCCGCTGCGAAGGGCGCTGCGAGCTCGTCCTGCGCCCGCGCGGCCCCGCCGCGCCGACGTTCGTGCGCCTGCGGCTGCGCTCCGGCGAGCGCGTGACCGCGACGACGACGACCATGGCGCGCGCGCTCGCCAAGAACGCGTCGCCGGCCGGCACCGACGCCGCCGGCAAGACCCTCTACCGCTGGGATCTCGGACCCGTGGAGCTCGACGCGGAGCGGCCCGACGCGACCCTCCAGACGTGGGCGCTCGACGCCGACGAGGTGCGCGTGAAGCTCGCGGGTCCGGGCGACTTCGAGGTCGTGGGCGAGCTCGGCACGGTCGCGCTGAACGGCTGACCGTAGAATCGGAGGCATGGCAGCCGAGCCGAGGGAGCGTGAGCGGGCCGGGCTCGAGGCCTGGGCCGAGCGCTATGCCGCGGTGCCCGAGCGGCCGTCGTCGTTCACGACGCTGAGCGGCGAGCCGATCCAGCCGCTCTACACGGAGGCCGATCTGCCGGCTCCGGAGGCGATCGGCCTGCCGGGCGAGTATCCGTTCACGCGCGGCGTCTACCCGAGCATGTACCGGGGGCGGCTGTGGACGATGCGCCAGTTCGCGGGCTTCGGCACGGCGGAGGAGACCAACGAGCGCTTCCGCTACCTGCTCGACCACGGCCAGACCGGGCTGAGCACCGCCTTCGACATGCCGTCGCTGATGGGCTACGACTCCGATCACGCGCGGTCGCTGGGCGAGGTCGGCCGCGAGGGCGTGGCGATCGACTCGCTCGACGACATGGAGACGCTCTTCCAGGGCATCGACCTGGGCCAGGTCACGGTGTCGATGACCGTCAACGCGCCGGCGGCGATCATGCTCGCCTATTACGTGGTGGCGGCGGAGGACGGCGGCGTGCCGCGCGACCGCCTGGGCGGGACGATCCAGGCCGACATCCTCAAGGAGTACATCGCCCAGAAGGAGTGGTGCTTCCCGGTCGACCCGGCGATGCGGCTGCTCGGCGACATGATCGAGTGGTCGGCGCGCGAGCTGCCGCGCTGGCACCCGGTCAGCATCAGCGGGTACCACATCCGCGAGGCCGGCTCGACGGCCGCGCAGGAGCTGGCGTTCACGCTCAAGGACGGGCTGACCTACGTCGAGCAGGCGGTCGCCCGCGGCCTCGACGTGGACGAGTTCGCGCCGCGGCTGAGCTTCTTCTTCAACGCGCACATCGACTTCTTCGAGGAGATCGCGAAGTACCGGGCGGCGCGCCGGATCTGGGCGCGCGAGCTGCGCGACACGTTCGGGGCGCGCAACCCGAAGTCGTGGCTGATGCGCACGCACGTGCAGACCGCGGGCGTGTCGCTGACCGCCCAGCAGCCGCTCAACAACGTCGCGCGGACCGCGATCGAGGCGCTCGCCGGGGTGCTCGGCGGCACGCAGTCGCTGCACACCAACTCGCATGACGAGGCACTCGCGCTGCCGACCGAGGACGCGGTGCGCGTGGCGCTGCGCACGCAGCAGATCATCGCCCACGAGACCGGCGTGACGAACACGATCGACCCGCTCGGCGGCTCGTACTTCGTCGAGGCGCTGACCGATCAGCTCGAGGCCCAGGCCTACGCCTACTTCGCGAAGATCGACGAGCTCGGCGGCATGGTCGAGGCGGTCAAGCGGGGCTTCCCGCAGCGCGAGATCGCGGACGCCGCCTACACGCTGCAGCAGGAGTACGACGCCCGCGACCGCATCCTCGTGGGCGTCAACGACTTCACCGAGGGCGGCGACGGCGTGCTGGAGATCCTCCACATCGATGCCGGCATCGAGCGCAAGCAGATCGACCGCGTCCAGGGCGTCCGCGCCCGCCGCGACGGCGCCGCGGTCGAGCAGGCGCTCGGCGCGCTGCGCGAGGCCGCGGCCGGCGAGGCGAACCTGATGCCGAACCTTCTCGACTGCGCGCGCGTACATGCCACGGAGGGCGAGATCGTCGAGAGCCTTCAGCAGGTCTTCGGGACCTACACGGAAACGCCAGTCTTCTAGGAGCCGGAAATGCGCAAGCTGTTCGTCCTCGTCATCGCCGCGTGCGCGCTCGCCGTGCTCGCCGCCACCGCCATGGCCGCCACGCGGACCGTCAAGGTCGGCGACGACTACTTCGTGCGCTCGAAAGGCACGCCGAAGGTCACGGTCTCGAGCGGGACGACGGTGCGCTTCAACTTCAGCGGCGCCGACAACCCGCACACGGTCACGCGGCTCAGCGGGCCGCGCTTCAAGTCGTGCTCGGACACCTGCCGGCGCACGCTGAAGAAGCGCGGCACCTACCGCCTGTACTGCACGATCCACGGCGCGTCGGATCAGTCGATGAGGCTGGTCGTCAAGTAGGCTCCGCGCCGCGCATGTCCGCGGCGAGCTCCAACCGGAAGATCCGTGTCGTCGTGGCCAAGCCCGGCCTCGACGGGCACGACCGCGGGGCGAAGATCATCGCCCGCGCACTCCGCGACGCCGGCATGGAGGTCATCTACACCGGCCTGCACCAGACGCCGGAGCAGATCGTCGAGACCGTCCTGCAGGAGGACGCCGACGCCGTCGGGCTCTCGATCCTGTCCGGCGCGCACATGACGCTCGTCCCGAAGGTGATCGAGCTCCTGCGCGAGCAGGACGCGGGCGACGTCGTGGTCTGCGTCGGCGGCACGATCCCGGCCCAGGACATCCCGGAGCTCAAGGAGCTCGGGGTGGCCGAGGTGTTCACGCCGGGCGCCCCGACGCAGGCGATCATCGACTACATCCAGGGCGCCGTCACTCCGTAAGCGAGCGCGTTTGACCTGACGTCCACCCGGGCACGCGACGTCCGGGGAGGAGGACGTACCGATGCATCAGCAGGACCTGACCCCGATCGGGGACTCGCTCGCACTGTCCGCGCTGGTGGCGCTGCTGCCGCTGGCCTGTCTGCTCGTCCTGATCGGAGGCCTGCAGTGGCGGGCGCAATGGGCCGGTCTGGCGGCGCTCGGCGTCTCGCTCGTGGTCGCGGTGGCGGCCTTCGGCATGCCGATCGGCCAGGCGCTCGACGCGGGCGTGTTCGGCGCCGCGCTCAGCATCCTGTTCGTCCTCTGGATCACGATGAACGCGATCTGGATCTACAACCTGACCGTCGACTCCGGCCACTTCGCGGTGCTGCGGCGGTCGTTCAGCACGATCAGCGACGACCAGCGGATCCAGGCGGTGGTGATCGCCTTCTGCTTCGGGGCGCTGCTCGAGGCGCTCGCGGGCGGCGGCGCGCCGGTCGCGGTCTGCGCGGTGATGCTGATCGCGCTCGGCTTCAAGCCGCTCAAGGCGGCGGCGGTCTGCCTGCTCGCCAACACGGCGCCGGTCGCGTTCGGCGGCATGGGCAACCCGATGACGGTGATGGAGGAGGTCACCGGCCTGCCGGCCGAGGACATCGCCGCGATGGCCGGCCGCCAGGTCTCGATCCTCGCGCTGCTGGTCCCGGCCGCGCTCGTGCTGCTGGTCGACGGCCGCCGCGGGCTGAAGGAGACGTGGCCGGTGGCGCTCGTCGCCGGCGCCGCGTTCGGGCTCACCCAGTTCGCGATCTCGAGCTTCGGCCCGTACAAGCTGACGGACATCGGCGCCGCGCTGGTCTCCGCGGCCGCCGTCGTGCTGCTGCTGCGCAGCTGGGGGCCGTCGGCTCCGGCGCGCACGCGGATGGCGATCGCGGGCGGGGCGGTCGAGGACAAGGCGGTCGAGCGCGGCGCGGGCGGCGACCGCCCGGAGCGCGACTCCCGCCGCGACGTCTGGCTCGCCTACGCGCCGTACGCGATCGTGATCGTGATCTTCTCGCTCGCGCAGATCGGCCCGATCAAGACGGCGCTCGAGTCGGCCACGGTGGAGTTCTCCTGGCCCGGGCTCGACATCCGGGACGAGAACGGCGAGGCGGTGCCGACGCTCTACGAGCTCAACTGGCTCGCCGCCACCGGCACGCTGCTGTTCCTCTCCGGCGTGCTGACGATGGTGGCGCTGAAGATCTCGCCCCGCCGCGGCGTGCAGATCTACGGCGAGACGCTGCGCCAGTTCGGCTGGGCGATCGCGACGATCATGTTCGTGTTCGCGCTCGCCTACGTGATGACGCTGTCGGGCCAGACGCTGACGCTCGGCCGCTGGCTCGCGGGGGCGGGCTCGTTCTTCGCGTTCCTGGCGCCGATCGTCGGCTGGTTCGGTGTCGCGATCACGGGCACCGACGCCGGCTCGAACGCGCTCTTCGGCCAGCTCCACGTGCAGGCGGCCGAGGACGGCGACCTGTCCGCGATCCTGCTCACCGCCGCCAACAGCTCGGGCGGGGTGATGGCGAAGATGATCTCCGCGCAGAGCCTGGCGGTCGCGACGGCGGCGGTCGGCCTGGTCGGCTCCGAGGGCGCGATCTTCAGGCGGATCTTCCTGTGGAGCGTGGGGCTGCTGCTCGTGCTCTGCGTGCTGGTCTACCTGCAGTCGACGTCGCTGCTGTCGTGGATGGTGCCGGGCTGACCTTCAGCAGCGCGGCCGGCGGCCTGCCGGCGAGCCGGGTGCACTCGCGCGTCAGGTGCGCCTGGTCGGCGTACCCGGCGTCGAGCGCGGCGCGCGCGAGGTCGCGGTCCGCGAGGGCGAGGAAGCGGCGGAAGCGCAGCACGCGCTGGAGCGTCTTCGGGCCGTAGCCGGCGGCGGCGTGGCAGCGCCGCCGCAGCTGGCGCTCGCTGAGGCCGAGCTCGTCCGCGAGCGACTCGACGCGGATGCGCGGGTCCTGCAGGCGCCGCGCGGCCTCGGCGACCGCGGCGTCGGCGGGCGCGGCCGCGAGCGCGATCTCCGCGAGCCGCCGGGCCGCCTCCTGCGGGTCGAGGTCGCCGGGCAGCCGCTCCGCCAGCCCGGGGCGCAGCTCCTCGAGGCCGACGCGCTGGTCGAGCAGCTCCGACAGCGGCAGCCCGAGCGCGGCCCCGCCCGCGCCGGGGCCGAAGCGCGCGCCGACGAACACGTTGCCGGCCGGCGCGGTCACCGGCACGGGGCCGGTGTCCGGCCCGGCGACGAAGGCGCCGCGGCCGGACTGCCAGATCAGGTCCGAGCAGGCGTCCGGCAGCACGTCGGTGGCGTCGGCGCCGGTGCGGATCCACAGGCATGCGAGCGGCGGGGCGGCGAACTCGCGGTACATGACCCCAATGGTCCCACCCGATGTCCGTTCCGTTCAAGACGGTGCTGATGTCATGAGCGCATGCCAGATCTCGAGCTCGCCCAGCAGTTCCTCGCGGCCCGCGGCCGCATCCTCGACCGCCGCCGCTTCGAGCGCCTCTTCCTCGGCGGCGACCCCGCGCCCGTGCGCGACGCGGTCGCCGCCTACCGCAACGCCGACGGGGGCTTCGGCCATGGCCTCGAGCCGGACGGCCGCACCCCCGGCAGCCAGCCCGCCGCCACCGAGCAGGCGCTGCGCATCCTCCACCAGGCCGACGCCTGGGACGGCGAGCTCGCGCGTGGCGCCTGCGACCAGCTCGCCGCCACCGCGCCGGCCGAGGGCGGCGCCGTGTTCGTCGACCCCAACGTCGCGGGCTGGCCCGCCGCCCCGTGGTGGCAGCCGCAGGACGGCGCGTCCCCGGTCTCCACGGGGCAGATCCTCGGCACGCTGCTCGCGCGCGAGGTCGAGCACCCGTGGGTGGAGCAGGCCATGGAGCTGATGTGGCGCCTCGTCGACCGGCTCGACGACCCCGGCGCCTACGAGCTCATCGGCGCCCTGCGCTTCCTCGACCACGCGCCCGACCGCGAGCGCGCGGCGGCGGCGCTCGAGCGCGTCGAGCCGGCCCTGCGCGGGGTCGTCACGCTCGACCCCGAGGCGCCCGGCGAGACCCACTCGCCGCTGACCTTCGCGCCCGACCCCGGCTCGCTCGCGCGCCGGCTGTTCGACGACGCCACGATCGCCGCCCACCTCGACCACGTCGCGGCCGGGCAGCAGGACGACGGCGGCTGGACCTTCAACTTCCCCGCCTGGTCGCCCGCCGCCGAGGCGGACTGGCGCGGCTGCATGACCGTCGACGCGCTCGACATGCTGCGCCGCAACGGGCACGCCTGATTGACTGACAAGTCAATCGGGCATCCATCCGAGTAGGATGCGAACGCTCGTTCCGTCACAGGAGGCCCTGAACCAGTGAAGATCTGCGTCCTCGTCAAAGAGGTCCCGGACGCCGCGGTCGAGAAGCGCATCGATGCCTCGACCGGCCGTCTCAACCGCTCAGGCGAGAAGAACCTGAACCCGTTCGACACGCACGCCATCGAGGCGGCCATGCAGCTGAAGGAGGGTGGCTCGATCGACGTCGACGAGGTCATCGCCGTCACCATGGGCCCCGAGAGCGCCGTGCGCGCGCTCCACAAGGCCGTGTCGCTCGGCGCCGACCGCTCCGTGCACCTCACGGACGAGGGCCTCGCCGGCTCCGACGTCAACGGCACCGGCTACTCGCTCGCCCAGGTGCTCTCCAAGGAGAGCCCCGACCTGGTGCTGCTGGGCCAGCAGTCGGACGACGGCGAGTGCTACACGATCGGCGCCGTCGTCGCCGACCACCTGCAGATGCCCTCGCTGACGCAGGTCATCAAGATCGACGTGGAGGACGGCAAGCTGCGCTGCGAGCGCCAGGCCGAGTACGGCTACGACACGGTGCTCGTCGAGCTCCCGGCCGTCATCTCGGTCGGCGACGCCATCAACGAGCCGCGCTACCCGTCGCTGAAGGCGATCATGGGCGCCAAGAAGAAGCCGCTCGAGTCCGTCGGCGCCGGCGACGTCGGCATCGAGGCCGGTCGCGTCGGCTACGACAACGCGCGCGCCCACTGCTCGGAGTTCAAGGCCCCGCCGGAGAAGTCCGCGGGCCAGATCATCGAGGACGAGGACACGAACGAGACGGTCGAGAAGATCGTCGCCTGGCTCGATGAAAGGAAGCTGCTGGCATGAGCTCTGTTCTCGTCTACGCCCTGCACTACGACGGGCAGATCAACAAGAACTCGCTCGGCGCCGTCTCCGAGGGCGCCCGCCTCGCCTCCGAGCTCGGCGGCGAGTGCCACGCGATCGTGGTCGGCGACAAGGCCGGCCTCGGCGACGACGTGCTCGCTCCGCTCGGTGCCCACGGCGCCTCGAAGGTGTTCCGCGCCGAGGGGCCGGAGGGTCTCTCGCAGCCGGTGGTCGACGCGATGGCGAAGGTCATCGGCGACGGCGGTCACGGCTACGCGCTGTTCGGCGGCGGCCTGCTCGGCTTCGAGATCGGCGCCGGTCTCGCCGCGCGGCTCGACGCCGGCGTCTGCATGGAGGTCACGAACGTGCGCGTCGAGGACGGCAAGCTCGTCGCCGAGCGCCCGATCCTCAAGGACTCGCAGGTCTCCGACGTCCACTACCGCTCCGACGTCGGCGTGATCATCGGGCGCCTGAACGCGTTCGAGGCCAACGAGAGCGGCTCCGGCGCGCCCGAGATCGAGGACGTCGACGTCGAGTACGCGGCCCACTCGCTGAAGGCGACGATGGTCGAGCGCGGCGAGCAGCGCGGCGCCGACGTGAACATCGAGGACGCCGACGTGCTCGTGGCCGGTGGCCGCGGGCTCGGCAAGGCCGAGGGCTTCGAGCAGCTCGAGGAGCTCGCCGGCGCGCTCGGCGGCGCCGTCGCCGCCACCCGCGCGGTGGTCGACGCCGGCTGGTACGCGTACGCCGCCCAGATCGGCCAGACGGGCAAGACCGTCGCGCCGAAGCTCTACCTCGCGGCCGGCATCTCGGGCGCGATCCAGCACAAGGTCGGCATGCAGTCCTCGGAGAACATCGTGGCGATCAACAAGGACTCGAACGCCCCGATCTTCGAGTTCTCCGACCTCGGCATCGTGGGCGACCTCAACAAGATCGTCCCGAAGCTCACCGAGGCCGTGAAGGCGAAGAAGGGCGGCTAGGTGTCCGTCGCCCCCATCGAGTTCCCCCCGCCGGTCGACTCGGCGGGGGAGTTCCTCGGACCGGTCACGGACGCCGAGGACGAGCGGATCGAGGTCGGCGTCGCGATCGTCGGCGGCGGCCAGGCCGGGCTCGCGTGCGCGATCCGGCTGCTGCAGCTGCTCGAGGACGACCCGGAGCTCGCCGAGTCGCTCGGCGAGGTCCCGGTGGCGGTGCTCGAGAAGGGCAAGGTCGCCGGCGCCCACCAGCTCTCCGGCGCGGTCATGAACCCGTCGGCGATCCGCGAGCTGTTCCCCGACGACGATTCGTGGCCGAACTACGGCGAGGTCGGCGGCGAGCGCGTGTACTTCATGCCCAACAAGAAGCGCGCGATCCCGCTGGTCCCGATCCCGCCGCCGTTCCGCAACCACGGCAACTACGTCATCTCGGTCGCCGAGCTCAACCGCTGGCTGGGCGAGAAGGCCGAGGAGGCGGGCGCGTACCTCCTGTCCGAGACCGTCGGCGCGAAGCTGCTGGTGGAGGACGGCGAGGTGCTGGGCGTCCGTTCCGGCGACAAGGGGCGTGACAAGGAAGGGGGCGAGAAGGGCAACTTCGAGCCCGGCTCCGACATCACCGCCAAGGCGACCGTGCTCGCCGAGGGCTGCTGGGGCCACCTCACCGGCGCCGCGCTCAAGGGCCTGGGCCTCGCCGCCAAGGACCCGCAGGTGTGGGCGCTGGGCGTCAAGGAGGTGTGGGAGGTCGAGCAGCCGCTCGACCGCGTCATCCACACGCTCGGCTGGCCGCTGCGCCCGCAGGCCAAGTACAAGGAGTTCGGCGGCTCGTGGATCTACCCCATGAACCGCGAGGGCGAGCCCAACCGCGTCTCGATCGGCTTCGTCGCCGGCCTCGACTGGGCCGACGCGCGGCTGTCCCCGCACGACGTCCTCCAGGAGTTCAAGCTGCACCCGCGCGTGCGCAAGATCCTCGAGGGCGGCAAGCGCGTGGGCTGGGGCGCGAAGGCGATCCCGGAGGGCGGCTACTGGGCGATCCCGAAGCTGCACGCGCCGGGGATGCTCATCTGCGGCGACTCGGCCGGCATGGTCAACGTGCCGAAGCTCAAGGGCGTCCACTACGCGATCAAGTCCGGGATGCTGGCGGCGGAGACGATCTACCGGCAGCTCAAGGCGGGCTCGAGCGACTTCTCGTCCTACGAGACCGCGGTCTACGACTCCGAGATCGGCAAGGACCTCTACGAGTCGCGCAACATGAAGCAGCCGTTCGCGCGCGGGCTCATCGTCGGCGGCGCGATCGCCAACGCGATGACGATCACCAAGGGCAAGCTGCCCGGCGGCCATTGGCCGACGCACCGCGACGCCGAGCAGCCGCTGCTGATGACCGACCGCCACAAGCGCTATCCGAAGCCCGACGGCAAGTACACGTTCGACAAGCTGTCGGGCGTCTTCCTGACCGGCAACGCGACGCGCGACGACGCGCCGAGCCACATCCGGATCGAGAAGAACGTGCCGCGCGAGGTCGCCGAGGCGTGGGCGTGGATGTGCCCGGCCGGCGTCTACGAGGTCCCCGAGGGCGCGCCCGAGAACGGCAACGTCGACCTGATCGTCAACCCGTCGAACTGCGTGCAGTGCGGGGCGATCACCGCCAAGGGCGGGCGCCTGACCCCGCCCGAGGGCGGCGACGGGCCGCTCTACCAGATCACGTAACCCTCGGCGAACGTCAACGTCAACGGCGGCTGGGTAGGAGCGGGTTCGGCCGGGGGTGTGGCCAGTTAGTCGGAATAATTCCTACTAACCGGACACACCCCGCCCGTCCCGGTCGGGACCCGACCCCTACCCAGCCCGCCGTTCGCCCCGCAACTCCGGCGCGGCCCGCGCGTTAAGTGGCGGTCCATGCGTCGATTCGCCCTCACTTTTGTCGTCCTCGCCGCCGCCTTCGCGGGCGCCGCGCCCGCGCACGCCGCCTCGAGCGGCGTGAAGCTGCGCGGCTGCGAGTCTTCGCTCGACCCCGCGGGCCGCGCGGCGACGTTCGAGGGGCGGATGCGCACCAAGAAGAGCGCGCGCCGGCTGCAGATGCGCTTCACGCTGCAGACGCGCACGCGCGAGGAGCCGCGCTGGCGCGCGCTGCCGGCCGCCGGCTTCGGCAAGTGGCTGACGAGCGACCCGGGCGTCGGCCGCTACGTCTACACGAAGCGCGTCGTCGCGCTCGCCGCGCCCGGGTGGTACCGGACGATCGTGCGCTTCCGCTGGCTCGACGCCGACGGCGAGCGCGTGGCGTCGTCGCGCTCGACCTCGCGGACCTGCCGCCAGTCCGACCTGCGGCCGAACCTGCGCCCGCTCGGCGTCGAGGCCCAGCCCGGCGCCGACGCCGCCCATGCCCGCTACCTCGTCCCGGTCGTGAACCGCGGCCGCTCGCTCGCCGGCCCGTTCGACGTCGTCGTCTCCGTCGACGACACCATCCTCACTCCGGCCCGCGCGCCCGAGCTGCAGCCCGGCGAGCGCGCGCTCGTCGAGGTCCAGGGCCCGCCCTGCGCCGACGGTCAGATGCTGACCGTCGATGTCGACCCGACCGGCGCCGTCGACGAGCGCACCGAGGCCGACAACCAGCTCAGCGTGCCGTGCCCGGGCGCGCCCGCTCGAGGAAGGTGACGAGCTCCTCGGCGTAGCGGTCGGGCGCGTCGTCGACGACGAAGTGCCCGGTGCCCTCGAGCACCACGAGCTCGGAGCCGGGGATCTCGCGCTGGAAGCGCTCGGCCCCCGCGACGGGCGCGAACGGGTCGTCCGCGCCCCACAGGATCAAGGTCGGGACGCCGAGCTCCGCGAGTTTGCCCTCGTAGGCCTCGAGCTCTGAGAACTCGCCCGAGCGGTACAGCTCGAGCTGGCCGCGGCGGCGCGGCTCGTCGGCGAACGCCTTGAAGTACTCGCTCGCCGCCTCCGGGCCGATCCTGCTGATGCCGGCGAGCATGGCCGCGAAGTTCTCCTCGGTCATGCCGTCGACGAGCTGCTCGCCCTGCCCGGGCGCGCGCATCGCCTCGGCGAGGCCGTGCCACTTCCCGTCGGCGAAGAAGCCGGTGTCGGAGATCACGAGCGCCCACGGCACCTCGGCGTGGTCGCACGCCCAGCGGAGCCCGATCATCCCGCCCCAGTCGTGGACGACGAGCGCGAACGAGCCGAGCCCCTGCTGCGAGCGGAAGCGCTCGAGCGCCTCGACGTGGCGCTGCCACGTCCCCGGCGGGTCGGCCGGCGAGTCGCCGAAGCCGGCCAGGTCGGGGGCGAGCGCGTGGAAGCCGGCGGCGGCCAGCGGCTCGAGCACGGGCTCCCACATGTGCGACGACTCGGGGAAGCCGTGGACCAGCACGACGGCGGGATCTCCGGGCGTTCCCGCCTCGCGGTGGTGAAGGTCGGGCATCGAAGTGCCGACACTACACTCGTAACCATGAAGACCGACATCCATCCGGAGTACGTCGAGGCTCACGTCCGCTGCACCTGCGGCAACGAGTTCACGACGCGCTCGACCCAGCCCGAGATCCACGTGGAGATCTGCTCGAACTGCCACCCGTTCTACACGGGCAAGCAGAAGCTGGTCGACACGGGTGGCCGCGTGGAGCGCTTCCAGCGCCGCGCCGCTCGCCGCGCTCGCGGCGACAACAGCTAGCCACCCCAGCTCACATGCCCGAAGAGACCCGCCTGCCAGACGGCGCCCTGATGGCGCAGAGAGATGCGCCCGTCGGAGGGCAGGCGGTCCTCGAGGGCGTGATGATGCGCGGCGTCTCCACGTGGGCCGTCGCGGTCCGCAAGCCGCTGCCCGAGCAGCTCGGCGAGGACGGCCTGCCCCCGGGCGAGGCCGCGCTCGGCGAGATCGAGGTCCAGTCGTTCCCGCTCGTCTCGTGGACGAAGCGCCACCGCGCGTTCCGCTGGCCGATCATCCGCGGCGTCGTCGCGCTCGCCGAGTCGCTGAAGATCGGCTTCAACGCGCTCGGCATCTCCGCCAACGCGCAGCTGCCCGAGGACGAGGAGCCGATCTCGAGCGGCATGTGGGTCGGCACCGTGATCGCCGCGCTCGCGCTCGCCATCGGCCTGTTCTTCGTCGTGCCGGTCGGCCTCACGAGCCTCTTCAAGGAGCAACTCGGTTCAGCCTTCCTGTTCTGGCTCGTCGAGGGGATCCTTCGCACCGCGATCTTCCTCGGCTACCTGTGGCTGCTCTCGCGGCTCAACGACCTGCGGCGGGTGTTCGAGTACCACGGCGCCGAGCACAAGACGATCTCGTGCTTCGAGGCCGGCGAGGAGCTGACCCCGGAGAACGCGCAGAAGTACTCGCGCCTGCACCCGCGCTGCGGCACGAGCTTCCTGCTGATCGTGATGATCGTGGCCATCTTCGTGTTCGCGCCGCTCGGGCTGCCCGCGTGGTACCTGCTCGTCGCCTCGCGCATCCTCGGCGTGCCGCTGATCGCCGGGCTGTCGTTCGAGGTCATCAAGTGGGCGGGCCGCAACCGCCGCAAGCGCTGGGTGCAGGGCGTCATGTGGCCCGGCATGCAGCTGCAGAAGCTGACGACCCGCGAGCCCGACCTGCAGCAGCTCGCGGTCGCGATCGCCGCGATGGACGCGGTGCTCGCGGTCGAGGACCCGCGCAACGCGTCCGCCGAGGACAAGGTGGGCATGGAGGTCGTCGCCTAAGAGCCCGAGTCAGTGCGTCGACGAGCCGAGGAAATCGTCTCGCGGCGCCAGGACCCACCCGTGAGGATCAACGATGCACCGCATCGCCTCACCTCACGTGCGGCCCCTGGCATCCACGATCCGGTTCCCTCAGCTCCCCGCCGATCACCTGACTCGGACTCTAAGCTCCTGCGGGCCATGATCGAGTCGCTCGTCGAGCAGATCGAGGCCCGTTTCCAGGACGCGCAGGCGCAGATGTCGGATCCCGAGGTGATCGGGGACCGGCAGCGCTACGCCGAGGCGGGACGCCTCTTCACGCAGCTCTCCACCGCCGCGAAGCTCGCGGAGGAATGGCGGCATGCCAAGTCCGACGCCGACGGCGCGGAGGAGATGCTGGCCGAGAGCGGCGACGACCCCGAGCTGCGGGCCGAGATGGAGGCCGCGCGGGCGCGCATGGAGGAGCTCGGCGAGGAGATCCGGCTCGCGATGGTCGAGCGCGACCCCAACGACGACAAGGACGTGATCGTCGAGATCCGCGCGGGCGCGGGCGGCGACGAGGCCGGCCTGTGGGCCGGCGACCTCTACCGGATGCTCACGCGCTACGCGGAGCGGCGGGGATTCAAGACCGAGACGCTCGGCGCGCACGACGGCTCGTACACGCTCGAGATCAAGGGCGACGGCGCCTACTCCGTGTTCAAGTTCGAGGGCGGGACGCACCGCGTGCAGCGGGTGCCGGAGACCGAGTCGCAGGGGCGCATCCACACGTCGACCGCGACGGTGGCCGTGCTCCCGGAGGCCGAGGACGTCGACATCGAGGTCAACCAGGCCGACCTGGAGATCGACGTCTATCGCTCGTCCGGGCCGGGCGGGCAGTCGGTCAACACGACCGACTCGGCGGTGCGGATCACGCACAAGCCGACCGGGATCGTGGTGTCGATGCAGGACGAGAAGTCGCAGCTGCAGAACCGCGAGAAGGCGATGAAGGTGCTGCGGGCGCGGCTGTATGAGGCGAAGCTCGCCGAGCAGCAGGCCGAGCTGGCGGCGGAGCGCAAGGCGCAGGTCGGCACCGGCGAGCGGGCGGAGAAGATCCGCACCTACAACTTCCCCGAGCGGCGGGTCACCGACCACCGGGTCAAGCTCACCGTCCACAACCTCGAGCAGGTGCTCGGGGGCGAGCTCGAAGAGCAGACCGCGGCGCTGCAGGACGCCGAGAAGCGCGCGCGGCTCGAAGCCGCGACCTGATGGCGCGGCGGCTCCTGGGCCGCACGAGCGTGCGCGACGCGCTCGACTCCGCGGGCATCGCCCTGGAGGCATCGGGCTGCGACACGCCGCGGCTCGACGCGGAGCTGCTGCTCGGGCACGTGCTCGGCGTCGGGCGGGCCTCGCTGATCGCGTGGCCGGACCGCGAGCTCGAGCCCGAGGAGGCGCGGGCCTTCATGGACCTGGCGGCGCGCCGGCGGGGGCGCGAGCCCGTCGCCTACATCCTCGGCACGAAGGGGTTCCGCACGATCGAGCTGGCGGTCGATCCGCGGGTCCTCGTCCCGCGGCCGGAGACCGAGTTCGTGGTCGAGGCGGCGCTGGGCCTGCCGCCGGGCGCGCGCGTGGTCGACGTCGGCACGGGCTCGGGAGCGATCGCGCTGGCGCTGAAGACGGAGCGGCCGGACCTGGACGTCGTCGCCACTGACGTCTCCGCCGCCGCCCTCGAAGTCGCACGCGGCAATGCCGCCCGGCTGGGCCTGGAGGTCGAGTTCCTCGAAGCCGACCTTCTGCAGGGCGTGCCCGACGTGGACGCGGTGGTCTCCAACCCGCCCTACGTCGGCGCCGACGACCGGCTCCCGCCGGACGTCGGATTCGAGCCACGCGAGGCGCTCTTCGGTGGGCCCGACGGCCTCGACGTCATCCGCCGCCTCGTCCGCGCGGCCAAGGGCGTGCCGTTCGTGGCGCTCGAGGTCGGCGCCGGGCAGGCCGCGGCGGTAGCGGAGCTGATGGGCGCGTGGCCGCACGTCGAGTCGCTGCGCGACCTGGCCGGCCACGAGCGTGTCGTGGTCGGCCGAGCGGCGTGAGCTCAGCCGCGGACGCTGCCGCCTTCGAGCGCTGCATCACCGGCGGCGGGGTGGCCGTGTTCGGCGCCGACACGGTCTACGGGCTCGCGTGCGACCCGGAGAGCCGCGCTGCGATCGAGCGGCTGTACGCGCTGAAGGGGCGCGCCCCGGACAAGCCGAGCGCGGTCATGTTCTTCGACCCGGCGCTCGCCGTGGCGGCGCTGCCCGAGCTCGGCGCGCGCACGCGCGCGCTGATGGACCGCCTGCTGCCGGGCGGGCTCACGCTGCTGCTGCCCAACCCGCACGGGCGCTTCCCGCTCGCGGGCGCGGGCGCGCTCGGCCTGCGCGTGCCCGACGTCCCCGCGCTGCGCGAGGTGCGCGTGCCGGTCCTGCAGAGCTCGGCCAACGCCGCGGGCGCGCCCGACGCCCGGCGGCTGGCCGATGTGCCGGAGGCGATCCGCGCCGGCGCCGACCTCGTGCTCGACGCCGGCGAGCTCCCCGGCACGCCCTCGACCGTGATCGACCTGCGTCGGTTCGAGGCGGCGGGGGAGTGGGACGTCGTGCGCTTGGCCGGCGCGGTGGACGGCGAAGCGGTCGCGCGGGCGGTGGCGGCGACGGCGTGAGGTTCGCGGCGGCGCCGGCGAACGTCAACGGCCGGCTGGGTAGGGGTCGGGTTCGAGCCGAGTTTCTGCGCCCTCGACGCTCCCGCGCACCGCGAGGTCGCAGTTAGTCGGCACGCCGACCGAAGTCGCTTCCTACCCAGCGCCGTTGCCGTTCGTCCACCGCGTAGAGTCGCGCCCCGTGCGCCGCCTGACGTTCCTCCTCCTCGCGGCGGCCTCCCTCCTCACCACCCCCGCGTCCGCGCAGGCCGTCGACCTCCCCGGGCCGGTCGTCGCGCTCGCCGCCGGGCCGGGCTCGGTCTACGCGGTCGTCGGCACCACGAGCCGGAACGTTCCGTTCCGCCTCACGCGCGGCTCGCGCCCGCTCGCCACGTTCGGCTCGCGCGGCGCCGAGTACGCCGACGTGGCGGTCGGGCCGGACGGGCCGGTGACCGTGTTCGCGCGGCCGACCTCGACGGGCTTCGCCTACGAGGCGGGGCTCGCGCGGCTGGGCGAGGGGACCGGGCCGCCGGTGCTCACGCTCGACGGCGCCGCGCCCGTGGTCGCGTTCCCCGACGACGACGGCGACGTCGTGCTCGGGGGCTCGCCGCTCACGCAGACCGGCCCGCTGCTGCGTCACGCGCCGCTCGACGTCACCGACGGTCCCGCTCATCCTCGACCTCGCCCGGTCGCGCGCGCGCACCGAGCTCCGGGTCCTCGGCCCCGGCGCGCCCGCCGCCCCCGTCGTCTCCGCCGCCGGCCTGCGCCCCATCGAGGCGACGATCGCGCGCGACGACCACCGCCTCTACGTCGCCTACCGAGCCGGGAACCGGCTCACGCTCGCCTCGGCGCCCGCAACGCCCCAGGGCCGCTGGTCGCGCCGGCGCCTCCGCACCCGCGGCCCGCTCAACGGCATCCCCGCGATCGCCCGCACCGGCCTCCGCACCGTGGTCGCCACGAGCCAGCGCGTGAACGGCACATACGCCATCTTCATCACCACCGCCGGGCCGGCGGGCACGTTCCTCGATCGCCTCACCAGCCCGCGCGGGTCCGACCTCGCGCCGCTCGCCGCGACCGGCCCCGACGGTCGCGTCTACGTCGCCTGGACCCACCGGCGGAAGGGGCGTGCGCGGCGCACCGCCAAGCTTCGGCGCGTGGTCTGAGACCGGTGGTACGGTCCCGAACATGACCGAACTCCAGTCCGACTACTTCGAGCGCCCGCTCGCCGAGGTCGACCCTGAGGTCGCCGAGGCAATCGATCACGAGCTCGATCGCCAGCGGCGCACGCTGGAGATGATCGCGTCCGAGAACTTCGTGCCCCAGGCCGTCCTCGAGTGCCAGGGCAGCGTCCTCACCAACAAGTACGCCGAGGGCTATCCCGGCAAGCGCTACTACGGCGGCTGCGAGTACATCGACGTCATCGAGCAGCTCGCGATCGATCGCGCGAAGGAGCTGTTCGGCGGCGACCACGTCAACGTCCAGCCGCACGCGGGCGCGCAGGCCAACACGTCCGTCTACCACGCGCTGCTGCAGCCCGGCGACACGATCATGGGCCTCTCGCTCCCGCACGGCGGCCACCTCAGCCACGGGATGAAGATCAACGTCTCCGGCCGTCTCTACGACATCGCGCCGTACGAGGTCACGCCCGAGGACTGCCTGATCGACATGGACGAGGTCGAGCGGATCGCGCACGAGCGCAAGCCGCAGCTCATCCTCGCCGGCTGGTCCGCCTACCCGCGCTTCCTCGACTTCGAGCGCTTCCGGGCGATCGCCGACGCGGTCGGCGCCTACCTGCTCGTCGACATGGCGCACTTCGCCGGGCTCGTCGCGGCCGGGATCCACCCCAACCCGGTGCCGTACGCCGACGTCGTCACGACCACGATTCACAAGACGCTCGGCGGCGCCCGCGGCGGCATGATCATCTGCCGCGAGGAGTTCGCCAAGAAGATCAACTCGGCGGTCTTCCCCGGCCAGCAGGGCGGCCCGCTCGAGCACGTCATCGCGGGCAAGGCGGTCGCGCTCAAGATCGCGCAGTCCGACGTCTTCAAGGAGCGCCAGGAGCGCACCGTGGCCGGCGCCAAGGCCGTCGCGGAGGAGCTCGTGCAGGCCGGCAACGGAGTGAACGTGCTGACCGGCGGCACCGACGTCCACCTCGTGCTGGTCGACCTGCGCGAGTCCGAGCTCGACGGCAAGCAGGCCGAGGACCGCCTGCACGACATCGGCATCACCGTCAACCGCAACGCCGTGCCGTTCGACCCGCGCCCGCCCGCGGTCTCCTCCGGCCTGCGCGTCGGGACCTCCGCGCTCGCGACGCGAGGCATCCAGGCCGACGAGTTCCAGGAGATCGGCAAGCTGATCGCCCAGGCGCTGCAGCCCGGCTTCGACGACGTCCGCGGCGAGCTGGCCGAGCGGGTGACCGCCATCGCCGAGGCCCACCCGCTCTACGCGCAACTGGGCACGCCGACGGCGGTCTGACCCATGCGCCGCGCGCTCGCCTCGGCGGCCGCGGCGCTCTGCCTGGCCGGGTGCGGCTCCGGCGGCGGCGAGGACGCGCAGCCCGAGCGCGAGCCGCTGACGATCGCGACCGGCGGCAAGGGCGGCATCTACTCCGTCTACGGCGCCAGCTTCGCTCGCCGCATCACCGCCGAGCTGCCCGGCTACCGCGGGACGACGCAGGAGACGACCGGCTCGGTCGAAAACCTCCAGCGCCTGCGCGACGGCGAGGTCCAGATCGCGCTGACGCTCGCCGACACTGCGCTCGACGCGGTCGAGGGCCGCGAGGCGTTCGACCGCCCCGTGCCCGTGCGTGCGCTCGCCCAGATCTACCCGAGCTACATCCAGCTCGTCACGCGAGCGGACTCGAGCATCAAGGCGCTCGAGGACCTCACCGGCAAGCGCGTCGGCATCGGCTCGCCCGACTCCGGCACCCAGGTCGTCGCCGAGCGGGTGCTCGACGTCGCCGGCGTCGACGACCTCCAGCGCCGCGAGCTCGGCGTCGCCGAGTCCGCGGAGGCGCTCGAGGACGGCTCGCTCGACGCGTTCTTCTGGTCCGGCGGCGTCCCCACGACGGCGGTCACGGCGCTCGCGGCGACGCAGCCGGTCGCGCTCGTGCCGCTCGGCCGCTGGACGCGGCCGATGCGCACCCGCTGGGGCGGCGTCTACGAGCACGCCACCGTGCCCGCGGGCGCCTACGCGGGCGTCGACGCGCCGGTGCAGACCGTCTCGATCCCGAACTACGTCGTCGTCGACGAGCACATGAACGGGGTCCTCGCCCAGGACCTCACCGAGCTGCTGCTGAGCTCCGCCTCCGTCGCGGAGCAGGCCCGCGCGCCGCGCGTGATCGCGCCCGTCGGACTGCACCCCGGGGCCGAGCGGTACTACTCGGAGGCCGGGGGCTGACGGTGTAGCCCCGCGCGGCTCGGGGCACCCTCGTCCTGGAGAGGTCCAGACGGGAGGAGAACGGAATGCGTGGGGTCCGGCGGATGCTGGCGCTCGCGGGCGTGGTTGCGCTCGCGGCGGGATGTGGCGGCGAGGGCAGCGGTTCGGGGGCGGAGGAGGGCGGCGGCGGCCGGCTCTCGATCGCTACCGGCGGCACGAGCGGCGTGTACTTCGTCTACGGAGGCGGCCTTGCGAAGGTCATCTCGTCGGACCTCGAGGGGTACCGCGCGACGGCCGAGACCACGTCGGCGTCGGTCGACAACCTGATCCTGATCAAGGACGGCGGCTCCGACATCGCCTTCACGCTCGGCGATACGGCGCTCGACGCCGTCGAGGGCCGCGCGGGGTTCAAGGAGAAGGTCCCACTGCGCGCGCTCGCGCAGATCTACGACAACTACACCCAGGTCGTCGCCAAGGCGGGGTCGGACATCAAGACGATCGAGGACCTGAAGGGCAAGCGCGTCTCGGTCGGCGCCCCCAACTCCGGCACCGAGGTCATCGCCGACCGCGTGCTCGAGGCGGCGGGGATGGATCCCAAGGGCGACATCAAGCGCCAGGGCCTGGGCGTCGACGAGTCGGTGCAGGCCATGAAGGACGGCTCGATCGACGCGTTCTTCTGGTCCGGCGGCCTGCCCACGGGCGCCATCACCGACCTCGTGACCTCGCAGAAGATCACGCTGCTCGACACGACCGTCTACACGGACAAGCTCGCCG
Source organism: uncultured Solirubrobacteraceae bacterium (assembly GCA_963811595.1). Taxonomy (GTDB): domain Bacteria; phylum Actinomycetota; class Thermoleophilia; order Solirubrobacterales; family Solirubrobacteraceae; genus DASQFQ01. The sequence continues at coordinate 93,290 of CAWERW010000015.1, read as the reverse complement.
AGAAGTACGGCGAGGTCTACCGCGACGAGACGATCCCGAAGGGCACCTACAAGGGCGTGAGCAAGGACGTCCCGACCATCGCGGTCCCGAATTACCTCGTGGTCTCGGAGAAGATGGACGAGAAGCTCGCCCACGACCTCACGAAGCTGCTGTTCGACCAGAAGGCCGACCTGGTCGCCGTGCACCCGGAGGCGAAGAACCTCGACCCGGCGCGCGCGGCCGAGGTCATCGCGCCGATCGAGCTCCACCCGGGGGCGCAGAAGTACTACGACGAAGCGGGCGGTGCGTAAGCCCCTCACCGCACTCGCCCTCGCGGGGGCGCTGCTCGCCGCGGGCTGCGGCGGGCGCGAGGTCGTCGTCCGCGACGTGCTTCGCGGCCGCGTGCTCGTCCGCGAGGCGCTGCCCGCGGACGGGCGCTTCGCGCTCGAGTACCGCCACTCCTACTACCGCGTCCCGGCGCGGGAGCGCTTCGAGGCGGCGGGCGAGGGCTTTCGCATGACCGGGGTCGAGTCGCCGAGCGAGGCGGTGCTCGACTACTACGCGATCGCGGGCGCGAAGACGCCCGGGCGCTGGATGGCGCTCGCCCCCGCGCGGCCCCAGAGGTTCGACCGGCTGCCGCTGATCGCGACCGCCACGGGCCGGCGGACGCTCGAGGTCGGCGGCGAGCGCCACCCGCTGTACGCGAAGGCGCCGCGGCACCTGACGGTCGAGGTGGAGGGGGCGAGATGGCCGTAGCGACGCCGGATGCGCAGAAGCTCGCCGAGGAGCACGAGGCCGAGAAGCCCGGCCGCCGGCTCGACCCCCTGCACGAGATGATCGTCAAGGTCGCGTGCGCGGGCCTCTCCCTGTACGCGGTCTACTGGGTCTTCAACCCCGTCCCGGCCCAGCGCTACCGCACGAGCTTCCTGCTGGTCGCGCTGGCCCTGACCTTCCTCGTCTACCGCGGCTGGGGCAAGGCGAAGGAGCGCGAGGACGGCACGGAGCGCCCCGGCGTCACCGACTGGCTGCTCGCGCTCGCCTCCGTCGTCGCGCTCGGCTACACGCTCGTCACGTTCGACGAGTTCGTGCGCCGGGCCGCGCAGCCCAACGACCTCGACATCCTCTTCGGCGTCACCACGATCCTGCTCGTGCTCGAGGCGACGCGCCGCACGGTCGGCTGGATCCTGCCCGCGGTGGTGGCCGCGTTCCTGGCCTACGCCTTCTTCGGCGGCGAGCTGCCGGTCTCGTGGTCGATCGCCCACGCGGGCTACGGGGTGCCGCGCATCGTCGGCCAGTCCTACATGGGCCTCTCGGGAATCTTCGGCGTGCCGCTCGACGTCGCCGCCACCTACATCGTCCTGTTCACGCTCTACGGCGCCGTGCTCGAGTACTCGGGCGCCGGCAAGTTCTTCCTCGACATCTCGCTTGCCGCCACCGGCCGCTCGCGCACGGGCCCCGGCCGCACGACCGCGCTGGCCGGCTTCCTGCTCGGCACGGTGTCCGGCTCGGGCGTCGCCACCACGGTCACGCTCGGCACGGTCACGTGGCCGATCCTGCGCCGCGCCGGCTACCCCAAGGAGGAGGGCGGCGGCGTGCTGGCCGCCTCGGGCATCGGGGCGCTGCTGTCGCCGCCGACGCTCGGCGCCGCCGCGTTCATCATCGCCGAGTTCCTCGACGTCTCCTACCTGACGGTGCTGATCTACGCGGCGATCCCGTCCGTCCTCTACTACCTCGGGATCCTGCTCGCGATCGAGGCCGACGCCCGCCGCTTCGACGTCAAGGAGGTCGACGTCGAGGCGCCGCCCGCGAAGCGCCTGCTGCTGCGCTACGGCTACCACTTCTCGTCGCTGTTCGCGATCGTCTTCTTCCTCGCGATCGGGCTGTCGCCGTTCCGCTCCGTGCTCTACGCGACCGTGCTCGCGTTCCTGCTCTCGTTCCTGGACCGCGAGCACCGGATGACGCCCGTGCGCGTGTTCGACGCGCTCGCGGCGGGCGCCCGCGCGGTGCTGCCGGTGGCGGCGACGTGCGCCGCGGCGGGCATCATCGTCGCGGTCGTCACGCTCACCGGCCTCGGGCTGAACCTGTCGGGAATCATCGTCGACGTCTCGGGCAACAGCCTGTTCCTGTGCGCGCTGCTGGCCGCGGTCGCGGTGCTGCTGCTCGGCCTCGCGGTGCCGGTCACGGCCTCGTTCATCATCGCCGCGGTGATCGTGGCCCCGGCGCTCACGAAGCTCGGCGTCGAGCCGCTGGCGGCCTACATGTTCATCTTCTATTACGCCGTGCTGAGCGAGGTGAGCCCGCCGACGGCGCTGTCGGCGTTCGCGGCCGCGGCGATCACGCGCGGCAACGCGTTCCGCACGATGATGCTGACCTGGAAGTACACGCTGCCGGCCTTCCTCGTGCCGTTCGCGTTCGTGCTGACCGAGAACGGCGAGGGCCTGCTGCTCCAGGGCTCGGTGGGGAAGGTGCTGCTCGCGTTCGCCGTGTCCGCGCTCGCGGTGGCCGGGCTCGCGGTGGCGACCGGCGCGTGGCTGCTCGGCCCCGCGCGCATCCCCGAGCGCGTGCTGTGCGGCGTGGCCGGGATCGTGCTGCTCTACCTCGAGCCGCTGTGGATCGGCATCGGCCTCGGGCTGCTCGCCCTCGGCGTCGTCGTCCACCTGGCCGGCCGGCGTCAGGCGCCGAGCGGGCTGCGCAGCGCCGAGGGATAGCGCGCGCCGCGCGCGGCCATCAGCTCGGAGACGCCGCGCTTGAGCGCGACGAGCGGCGGCTCCTGGGCCAGCGCCTGCTCGGCCGCACGGACCTCGTCCTGGAGGCGCTCGGCGTCGGGGTCGTCGTCGCGCCACGCGTGGGCGAGCGCGAGCACGAGCTCGGGGCGCAGGTTGGCGAGCGCCGCCACGCCGCCGCGCGAGCCGTGGCGCAGCGAGTGCAGCAGGTGCGAGGGGGAGCCGACGAAGACCTGTGCGTCCGGCGCCGCCTCGAGGTAGCGCGCGTGCAGCTCGTCGTCGCTGGTCGAGTCCTTGAGGCCGGCCAGCCCGTCGGCGGCCAGCTCGCCGAACGCCTCGGCGCTGAGCTCGTTGCCGGTGCGGGCCGGGAACGTGTAGGCGAGCAGCGGGGTGTCGCCGGCCACCTTCAGCAGCGCGCGGAAGTGCGCGACGATCTCGCGGTCGCCGAGCTTGTAGTAGTAGGGCACGATCGCCGACACGCCGGCCGCGCCGGCGTCGATCGCGGCCTCGATCAGGCGTGCCGTCGCGGTCGTGCTCGGCCGCCCGACGTGGGCGACCACCGGCACGCGGCCGGCGGCGGCCTCGACCACCGTGCGGACGACCGCGAGCGTCTCGTCGGCCTCCAGCAGCGCGGTCTCGCCGGTCGTGCCGCAGGGCATGATCCCGTCGACGCCGCTCTCGATCAGGAACTCGACGTGATCGGCGAGCGCGCGCGCGTCGACGTCGCCGCGCTCGTCGAACGGCGTCAGCAGGGCGGGGAGGACGGCGGGGGCGTCGAAGACCACGTTGCACGACGGTATGCCCTGCGATCCTCTCTCTAACCCATGGAAGCCCGCGCGCTGCTCGCCTTCCTCGTCGCTCTCGCTCTGACGACGGCCCTCACACCGCTCGTCGTGCGCGTGGCGCGGCGGGTCGGCGCGCTCGATCCGGTGCAGGAGCGCGGGCTCGCGTCGGAGCCGACGCCGCTGCTCGGCGGGCTGGCGATCCTCGCCGGCGTGCTCGTGTCGGGCGTCATCTTCCTGCCCGCCTCGACCGAGATGCGGGGCATCCTCGCCGCGGCGATCCTGATCACCGCGGTCGGGCTGCTCGACGACCTGCGCGACCTCTCTCCGGGCGTGAAGCTGCTGGGGCAGGTCGCCGCCGCGCTGATCTGCGTGCTCTCGGGCGTCCGCGTCGACGACTTCACGTTCCCGTTCATCGGCCGCGTCGACCTCGGCGAGCTGGGCGGCCCGCTGACGCTGATCGGCCTCGTGGTGGTGATGAACGTCGTCAACCTGTCCGACGGCGTCGACGGCCTCGCGTCCGGCGTCTGCGCGATCGCGGCGATCGGGTTCGCGGTCATCGCCTTCGACCTCGGCCGCGACACGGCCGGCATCCTCGCCGCCTGCACCGCCGGCGCGGCGCTCGGCTTCCTGATCCACAACTTCCACCCCGCCTCGGTCTTCATGGGCGACTCGGGCTCGAACCTGCTGGGGCTGCTGCTCGGCGCGGTGATCGTCGAGGGCTCGCTCAAGACCAACGCCCTGATCGCGCTCGTGGTGCCGCTGGTGATCCTCGCCGTGCCGTTCCTCGACACCGGCTTCGTGGTCGCCAAGCGGATCAAGTACCGCCGCCCGGTCTACCGCGGCGACTCCAACCACTTCCACCACCGCTTCCACCGCATCGGCTTCTCGCAGCGCAAGACCGTCCTCTACCTCTACGCGTGGACGATCACGATGGCCGGGCTCGCGGTCGCGCTGCGCTTCGTCCCCTACTCGGAGAGCAACGGCGATCTCAACACCGGCTGGGCGCTCGTCATGGGCGGGCTGCTGCTGGCCGGCCTCGCCGCGTCGGTCTACCTCGTCTACGTGCTCGAGATCCTCAAGCTGCGGCGCCTGCGCGCGTGGCAGCTGCGCCGCGAGGACCCCGACACGTCCGAGCACGAGATCGACGAGCGCTTCGAGGAGGACCTCGAGACTGGCGAGTTCACGGCGCTGCGCAGGTAACCCGGAGTGCGGATAACCGCACTACCTGGGCGAGGGGCGCCATGTATCGTCACCGCTCGACCCGCAGTACGACCCGCAGGAGGTGAGCAGGAGACATGACGATGAAGCAGCTCCTTCCCACTCAGCTCCTGCTCGCGCGCTAGGGATCACCTCCCTCGTCGCGGGCAGCCTCTGCCGCCCGCGACCGCCTCGTAGCCGGTCAGCACCGCCTCCTCGCCTTCGCGGGCGGCTCCAGTCCAGTTCCAACCGACCGGAGTCCCAAAATGCACTCTCTGTTCCACGAGCACTACGCCCATGCGGTCGCCAACGAGCGCCGCGAACGGCACCGACCCGAGCCCGTGATCCGCGCGATCGTGCGCCGGGTGCGGGCGGCGTAAGCCACCTCTCCAGGGCCGCGGCCCCGCCTGACCGGCGGGGCCGCGCTCTACCATCCCGGCGGTGCAGACGGTCCGCCTGGAGCAGCGCGAGTCCTTCATCACGGCCGACGGATCCGCGATCCGCGAGCTGGCCGGGATCCCGTCCGGCAACGCCGCCAACCAGTCGCTGGCCGAGGCGACGGTCCCGCCCGGCGGCGAGACGGCCGAGCACTACCACCGCATCTCCGAGGAGATCTACCTGTTCCTCTCGGGGATGGGGACGATGACGCTCGACCGCGACGAGGCGCCGGTGCGCGCCGGCGACTGTGTCGTCATCCCGCCCGGCGCGGTGCACAAGCTGCGCAACCCGGGTACCGAGCCACTCGTGCTCATGTGCTGCTGCGCGCCCGCCTACTCGCACGAGGACACGGTCCTCACCGGGGGCTGATCGCCGTGCTTCGCCTCACCATCGCCGCGCTCGCGGCGGCCGCGCTGCTGCTCGCCCCGGCCGGCGCGAGCGCCGCCCCGACCGCGATCGGCATCGGCGAGCAGAACGCGGCGATGTTCTCCGACCCTGCGTGGCAGGCGCTCAACTCGCCCGACGTGCGCTACGTCATGGCCTGGGACGCGCTGCGCGTGCGCTGGCAGCGCGACGAGGTCGACGCCTACATGCGCGCCGCGGAGCAGGCGGGCGCGCGCGTGCTCGTCGGCTTCAGCCGCTCGCGCTCGCCGCGCAAGTCGCGGCGCAAGTACCTGCCCTCGCCGCGCCGCTTCAAGGCCGAGTTCCTGCGCTTCCGCAAGCGCTACCCGTTCGTCAAGAGCTACCTGACCTGGAACGAGGCGAACCACCGCGGGCAGCCGACGTGGAACCGGCCCGAGATCGTCGGCCGCTACCACGACATCCTGCGCCGCAACTGCCGCGGCTGCACGATCACCGGGCCGTCGGTGCTCGACACGCTCGCCATGCCGCGGTGGGTGAGGCGCGTCGAGCGCGCGGCGAAGACGCGGATCCGCGTCTGGGCGCTGCACAACTACATCGACGCGAACCGCTTCCGCACCAGCGGCACGCGCTCGCTGCTCAAGGCCACGAAGGCGAAGATCTGGTTCACGGAGACCGGCGGCCTCGTCCGCCGCGACAACGGCTCGAAGATCGAGTTCGCCAACTCCAAGCGCCATGCGGTGCGGGCCACGCGCCAGGTGATGCGGCTCGCGCGGCTGAGCCGGCGGGTGCAGCGCGTCTACTTCTACCACTGGGTCGCGCCCGACCCGGAGGCGACCTGGGACTCCGCGCTGATCGATCCGCGCGGCGACCCGCGGCCCGCCTACGACGTCGTCTACTCCTACATCCGCGGCAGCCGGGCGGCGAACCGCAGGCTGCGCGCGAGGTGAGCAGGCGGGGCCTCGCCCTCGCGCTGCTCGCCGCCGCGCTCGCGAGCGCCGGCTGCGGCAACCGCGACGCGATCCGGCGCGGGGGTACGACGGTCGGGACGACGCTGACGATCTACGCGTCGCTGCCGAGCCCTGGCCGCGGGATCGCGCGCGACATCGCCGACGGCGCGAAGCTGCGGCTCGCGCAGTCCAACGGGAAGATCGGGAAGTACACGATCAACTTCAACTCGCTGGACGAGGCGGGCGGCAACCGCGACGCTCGCGCCGAGGCGGCCGCCGAGGCGGCGCGCACCGCGATGGCCGACACCCAGACCGCCGCGGTGATCGGCACGCTCGACTCTGCCGCCGCCCGCGCCTCAGTCCCGCTCTTCAACGCGGCGGGCTACCTGCACGTGATGCTCGGCGGCGGCACCGACGACCCCGAGCGCTGGGAGCCCGCCGAGCGCCGCACGCTCGCGCGCCTCGTCGGCGACGACCGCGCGCAGGCGCGCGCGCTCGTGCGCGCGGCGGGCGCGCGCCGGATCGTGGTCGAGTCCGAGGGCGGCGACGACGCCGAGTCGCTCGCGCGCGAGGTGCGGGCCGCGGCCCGCGCGGCCGGCGCGCGGCTCGCCGAGACGCCCGGGCCGCGCGGGGCCGTCATCTACGCCGGCACCGACGCGGTCGGCGCCGCCGGCGTGGCCGAGAGCGTGGCGCGCGAGGCGCCGGGCGCGCGCATCGTGCTCCCGGACGCGATCGCGCGCGCGGACACCGAGGGCCTCATCAAGGGCGCCGCCGCGCGGCGGACCGTGTTCGTGACGAGCGCGCCGCGGCCCGGCTCGACGCCGGAACTGCGCGCCTTCGAGGCCGACTTCGAGCGCGCGTACGGACGCGCGCCCGGGCCCTACGCCGCGCTCGGGCACGCCGCGATGGCGACCGTGCTCGCCGCGGTCGCGCGCGCGGCGGAGGACGGCGAGGCGGGAACGCGCCAGCGGGTGATCGACGCGTACTTCTCGGGTATGGCCATGGACACCGTGCTCGGCCCTCTCAGCGTCAAGCCCTCCGGCGAGGTCCATCCGGCCCGCTTCAGCGTCCACCCCGCGGCCGCGCGTTGAGCACGGCGAGCGACTCCCACACGCAGACGCAGCTCCAGCCGGCGATCTCGCGCCGGATGCTGACGGTGTTCGTGATCGGCGACGTGCTCGGCGCCGGCATCTATGCGCTGGTCGGCGAGGTCGGCGGCGAGGTCGGGGGCGCGATCTGGTCGGCGTTCCTGCTCGCCGGCGTGCTCGCGCTGTTCACGGCCGCCTCCTATTCCGAGCTGGTGACGAAGTACCCGCGCGCCGCCGGCGCGGCGCTCTACGTCCACCGCGCGTTCAAGTCCGACTTCTTCGCGTTCGTGGTCGCGTTCGCGGTCATGTCCTCGGGCGTGACCTCGGCGGCGACGCTCGCCACCGCGTTCGGGGGCGATTACCTGAGCGAGTTCGTGGACCTGCCGACGGTGCTCGTCGGGCTCGCCTTCGTGCTCGCCATCTCGCTGGTGAACTTCCGCGGCATCAAGGAGTCGGTCGGGCTGAACATGGGGCTGACCTCGATCGAGCTGCTCGGGCTGCTGCTCGTGGTCGTGATCGGGGGCGCCTACCTCGCCGACGGCGGTGGCGACCCGGGCCGCGCGCTCGAGTTCAGCGACGACGCGTCGGTGCCCATCGCGATCATGGCGGGCGCCTCGCTGGCCTTCTTCGCGCTGATCGGCTTCGAGGACTCCGTCAACGTCGCCGAGGAGACGCGGGACCCGTCGCGCGTGTTCCCGCGGGCGCTGTTCACCGGGCTCGTGGTCGCGGGCGTCGTCTACATGCTCGTGACGGTGATCGCGTCGATGGCGGTGCCGACGGGCCGGCTCGTCGAGTCCGACGGGCCGCTCCTCGAGGTCGTCGACCAAGGCCCGCTCGGCATGTCGACCAAGGTGTTCGCGGCGATCGCGCTGTTCGCGCTCACCAACGGCGCGCTGATCAACCTGATCATGGCCTCGCGGCTCGTCTACGGCATGAGCCGCGAGGGGATCGTGCCGCCGGCGTTCGGCCGGGTGCACGAGGGGCGGCGCACGCCCTGGGTGGCGATCATCTTCACCGCGTCATTGGCGGGGCTGCTGGTCATCGTCGGCGACCTCGACACGCTGGCCGACACCACCGTGCTGTTGCTGCTGTTCGTGTTCGTGTGCGTCCACACCTCGGTGCTCGTGCTGCGCCGGGACCGGGTCGACCACGAGCACTACCGCGCGTGGACCCCGATCCCGGTCGTCGGGATCCTCGGCTGCGTCGCGCTGATCGTCTACAAGGCGTTCGACGACATCGCCGTCTTCGCCTACGCGGGCGGGATGGTCGCGATCGGGATCGTGCTGTGGGCGATCACTCGAGCGACGCGTTCAGCGTGATGTCGGTGCCTCCCAAGGCCTGCGAGACCGGGCAGTTCTCCTTCGCCGTCTCGGCCGCCTGACGGAAGCCGTCCTCGTCGATACCCGGCACGCGGGCGCGCGTCGTGAGCTCGACGCCCGTGATCGCCCAGCCCTCGCCCTGCTGCTCGAAGCTGACCTTGGCGTCGGTCGAGATCGACTCGGGCGGGTGCCCTGCGCCTTCGAGCACCCCGGACAGCGCCATCGAGAAGCAGCCCGCGTGCGCGGCGCCGATCAGTTCCTCCGGGTTCGTGCCCTGGCCGTTCTTCATCCGCGACTCGAAGGAGTACGGCCCCTCGTAGGCGCCGGAGCCGAAGCTCATGTTCCCCTGGCCGTCGGCAAGCGACCCGTTCCATTCGGCGTGTGCGCTGCGTGTGGGCATCTTGGCGCTCCCTCCCGGTTCTCTAAGGTGCTGGCGGATGAGCCGGGGTCAGCGATTCACCTTCCTGGGCATCGCCGCGGTCATCGCCGTCGTCGCGGTGATCCTGCTCGCAGGCGGCGGGGACGAAACCGAGCCTGCGAGCAACTCGGCGTCCACGCCCACCCCGACGGCGACCGCCACGGCCGACGGCACCGCCGAGGCCACGCCCACCCCGACGCCGAAGCCGAAGCCCAAGCCGCCGCTGCTCCAGGAGGGCGACGAGAAGGCGCTGAACTTCGAGGAGGGCGAGACCGTCCGCTTCCGCGTCCGCAGCGACGTCGACGAGGAGATCCACGTCCACGGCTACGACATCACGAAGGCGGTGCCGGCCGGCGAGACGGTCAACGTCTCCTTCAAGGGCGACATCACCGGCATCTTCGAGATCGAGATGCACGGCTCGGGCGTGCTGCTCGCGCAGCTGAAGGTTGTGCCCTAGTCCCCGCGGGTAGGGCAAGAGCCGCGTGTCACAAAGTTGTTACAAAGTCGCGTTTCGCGCTACGTTGTCAGGGCGACGCCACCAGCCGCCGAAATCCCTCCGGCGACTGTAGGGTGGCGCGCCTGTCCCGTGCCTATGCCCGACGCTGCCCTCACACGCCCCACCGCTGAGCCGATGGCCCTTCTGCGCTATCTCGACGTGGTGCTCGTGATCGCAGCGCTGCCGTTCGTGGCGTTCGCTGGCCTGCCGCTGCTCGGCTACGCCGTCGGCGCCGGCGCCTGGATCGCGCAGCGCGCGGCGGGCGCCCTGCTCGAGCGCCAGGCCAAGAACACCACCGACATCCGGCGGCAGGTCGGGCTCAACCTCGGCGGGTCGCTCGGCCGTGCCTGGATCGTCGGTGGCGCCATCCTCGCCGTCGGCCTCCTCGGCGAGCGCGAGGACGGGCTGATGGCCGCCGTGCTGGTCGCGGTCGCCTTCACGGTCTACTTCGCGATGGCGCTCATCCTCCACGCCGCGGGGAGCTCGCGGTGACGAAGACGCGCAAGATCCTGCTCGCCGTTCTCGGCGTCTACCTGTTCTCGATCGTCGCCGTCGTCGTCATCTTCGGCTTCAAGCGCCAGGACAACGACGAGTTCCAGCCCCAGAACGAGTTCCAGCTCGACACGTGGATCGACCTTCCGGGCCCGATGGACTTCAACAAGGGCGTGCTCTACGTGATCATCGCCGGGATCCTGACCGTGGGCTCGATGGTCTACATCGCGAGGCGTATGCAGGCCCGCCCGAACCGCACGCAGACCGCGGTGGAGACGATCTTCGCGTTCGTCCGCGACGACATCACCGGCGGCAGCATGGACGACAAGATGGCCCGCAAGTGGTTCCCGTTCCTCTGCACGCTGTTCCTCTTCATCTGGTTCTCGAACCTGATCGGCTACATCCCGCTGCCGACGAACTCGCACGAGACGGTCGACATCGCCGGCCTCGAGGTCCCCGCCTTCGCGATCTACGCCGCGACCGCCAACATCTCGGTGCCGCTCGTGCTCGCGCTCGTCGTGTTCGTCTCGTACAACGTCGAGGGCATCCGCGCGAAGGGCTTCATCGGCTACATGAAGAGCCTGATCCCCGAGGGCGTGGGCGGCAGTGGCATCGCCGGGCGCATCGGCGTCGTCCTGCTGTTCGCGCTGGAGCTGCTGTCGAACTTCATGCGCTTGCTCTCGCTCTCCGTACGACTGTTCGCCAACATCCTCGCCGGCCACCTGATCATCCTGTTCATGTCGGGCGGGCTCGCGGTGCTGCTGGGCCTCGAGGTCCTCGGCGTCTTCACGCTCCCGGCGGGCGTGATCCTCTTCCTCTTCGAGCTGGGCCTCGTGGCGACCCTGCAGGCGTTCATCTTCGCCGTGCTCAGCGCGATCTACCTCGGCGGCGCGGTCGCCGAGCACCACTAGCCAAAGGAGACCACCGTGGACGTTCTGCCCCTTCTCTTCTCGCTCCTCGCGCAGGCCGACGCCGGCGCTGACGCGGGCAGGGCGATCGCCCTCGGCGTCGGCGGCGGGCTCGGCGCCGTGGGCGCCGGTGTCGGCATCGGCATCATCTTCGGCAAGGTGATCGAGTCGGTCACCCGCCAGCCCGAGATGCGCGACGAGATCACCGGCATCCAGTGGCTGGGCTTCGCGCTCACCGAGGCGTGCTTCTTCTACGGCCTGGTGGCGGGCCTCATCGCCTTCTTCCTCTAATGCTGACGCCCGTCTTCGCGGCAGAAGAGGAGGGCGGCGGCTCCTTCCTGGTCTCACCCGACGTCGGGCTGATGATCTGGACGCTGCTGGTCTTCGTCATCTCGATGTACATCCTCAGCAAGGTCGCCTTCCCGCGCATCCAGGCCGCCCTGGACAAGCGCCAGCAGGCGATCGAGGACGCCATCGACACCGCCGAGCGCACCCGCACCGAGGCCGACAAGCTGCTCCAGGAGTACCGCGAGCGGCTCGCCGAGGCGCGCAAGCAGGCCGACGACATCGTCGCCCGCGCGCGCAAGACCGGCGAGAACGCCGAGGCCGAGTCGATCGCCGAGGCCAAGCGCAAGCGCGAGGAGATGATGGCCCAGACGCGGCGCGACATCCAGCAGGAGACGCGCCGCGCGATCCAGGAGATCCGCGCCGAGGTCGCCGACCTCACCGTGCTCGCGACCGAGAAGGTCACGCGCAAGACGCTGACCGACGAGGACCAGAAGCGGCTCGTCGAGGAGGCGCTGTCGGAGCTCGACTTCGCCGCGCTGTCGGGCGATCGGAGCGCCGACTAGCCCAATGGAGGAGATCGCCTCGGTCTACGCGCGCTCCCTCTTCGAGGTCGCGCAGGAGAAGGAGAAGCTCGACTCGGTGCGAGAGCAGCTCGGGGAGTTCGCCGACGCGCTCGACTCGAACCAGCAGATGCAGGTGTTCTTCTTCTCGCCCTACTTCTCCACGCCGGAGAAGGTGGAGGGGCTGGACAAGGTCGTCTCGGACGGCGAGCCGATCCTCGTGAACTTCCTCAAGCTGCTGATCGAGAAGAGCCGCATGCCGGCCGTGTTCCGGGTCCGGCGCACCTTCGACGAGCTGTGGCAGCGCGAGAACAAGCTGCTCCCCGTCGAGATCACCTCGGCGGTCGAGCTCGACAAGCAGACCGTGAAGCAGATCGGCGACCGGATCGGAGAGGAGACCGGCCAGACGATCGAGCTCTCCGAGCGCGTCGAGCCGGACATCCTCGGCGGGCTGATCGTGCGTGTCGGCAACTCGATCATCGACGCGTCGATCCGCGCCCGCCTGGACCAACTTCGCAAACAGGTCGCCAAGGCCTACTAGGAGACTCCCCTTGCAGATCAAGCCAGACGAGATCACCTCCATCCTCAAGAGCCGCATCGAGGGGCTCGACGAGGGCCAGGCCGACCTGACCGAGGTCGGCACGGTCCTCTCCGTCGCCGACGGCATCGCGCGCGTCCACGGCCTCGAGAACTGCGAGGCGCTCGAGATGCTCGAGCTGCCCCACGACGTCACCGGCCTCGCGCTCTCGCTCGAGTCCGACAACGTCGGCGCGGTGCTGTTCGGCGAGTGGGCCCACATCGTCGAGGGCGACACGGTCAAGCGCACCGGCCGCCAGCTCGAGATCCCCGTCGGCGAGGGCCTGCTCGGACGCATCGTCGACCCGCTCGGCAACCCGCTCGACGGCAAGGGCGACATCGAGACCGACGAGACGCGGCCCGCGGAGTTCAAGGCGCCGGGCGTCGTCCAGCGCCAGCCGGTGAAGGAGCCGCTGCAGACCGGCCTGAAGGCGATCGACGGCATGATCCCGATCGGCCGCGGCCAGCGCGAGCTGATCATCGGCGACCGCCAGACCGGCAAGACCGCGATCGCGATCGACACGATCATCAACAACAAGGACCAGGACGTCGTCTCGGTCTACGTCGCGATCGGCCAGCGCATGGCGACCGTCGTCGGGCTCGCCCAGACGCTCGAGGACGCCGGCGCCCTCGACAGCACGATCATCGTCGCCGCCCCGGCCGACGAGGCGGCGCCGATCAAATACATGGCGCCCTACGCGGGCTGCGCGATGGCGGAGCACTTCCTCTACAGCGGCAAGCACGCGCTCGTCATCTACGACGACCTCACCAAGCACGCCTACGCGTACCGCCAGATGTCGCTGCTGCTGCGCCGCCCGCCGGGTCGCGAGGCCTACCCCGGCGACGTCTTCTACCTCCACTCGCGCCTGCTCGAGCGCGCGGTCAAGCTCAACGACGACCTCGGCGGCGGCTCGCTGACCGCGCTGCCGATCATCGAGACGCAGGCCGGCGACGTGTCCGCCTACATCCCGACCAACGTGATCTCGATCACCGACGGGCAGATCTTCCTCGAGCCCGACCTCTTCTACTCCGGCGTGCGCCCGGCCATCAACGTCGGCGTCTCGGTGTCGCGCGTGGGCGGCAACGCGCAGATCTCGCCGATGAAGAAGGTGGCCGGCAAGCTCAAGATCGAGCTCTCCCAGTACCGCGACCTCGAGGCGTTCGCGCAGTTCGGCTCCGACCTCGACGCCGACACGCAGAAGACGCTGGCCCGCGGCGAGCGGCTGGTGAAGACGCTCAACCAGGGCGAGCGCCAGCCGATGGCGGTGGCCGACCAGGTCGCGGTGCTCTACGCCGCGACCAACGGCTACGTGGATCGCGTCAACGCCGACCGCGTCGCCGAGTTCCACCGCGACCTCGTCGATCGCCTGCACTCCTCGGCCTCCCAGACGCTCGAGAAGATCTCAGACGGCGACTGGTCCGACGAGACGCAGAAGGCGCTCGACGAGGCGATCGAGGAGTTCGCCCAGGACTTCGGCTACGACCTCGACGAGGAGGGCCAGCCGGAGGACGAGGGCGCGGACAGCTCCTCCAAGGACTCGTCCGAGGACGAGACGCGCGATCAGTCCGGCGACGACAGCGACGACGACGGCGACGACGAGGAGAGCTCCGAGAAGGAGCCGGTGGGTGCCGGCTCCCGCGACGAGTAGCCCATGGGCCAGAAGGACATCAAGAACCGGATCGGGTCGGTCAAGAACATCCACAAGATCACCCGTGCGATGGAGATGGTCGCCGCCGCGCGCCTGCGCAAGGCCGAGCAGCGCATCGAGGCGCTGCGGCCGTACGCGTCGGCGATCCGCCGCATGACCCGGCAGGCGGCCGAGGCGGCGGGCGACATCCCGCAGCTCCCGATCCTCAACGAGCACGACGACGAGAGGCGCGTCGGCCTGCTGCTCGTCACGGGCGACCGCGGGCTCGCGGGCGCGTTCAACTCGCAGATCATCCGCGCGGGCGTGCGCGCGGGCAACGAGCACGAGAGCGAGGGCAAGGAGACGCGCTACTACGCCTCGGGCCGCCGCGGCGTGTCCTCGCTGACGTTCCGGGGCAGGGCGCCGGTCGGCCAGTACACGGGCTTCACCGACCGCCCGTCCTACGCCGACGCGCGCGACATCGCCTCCGATCTCACGGCCGCCTACGTCGACGGCGAGCTCGACCGCGTGGAGATCATCTACAACGGCTACATCTCGCCGCTGACCCAGAAGGTGACGCGCGAGACGCTGCTGCCGCTGCAGCAGGCGTCGATCCTCGAGTCCGACGACGAGGACGAGGACGGCGAGGAGCAGGACGACCAGGGCGCGGACGACGGCGCCGACCACAAGCGCGCGCTCGTGGAGTACGAGCCCGACCCGGAGGAGATCCTCGGCCGCCTCGTGCCCGCCTACGTCGAGATCTCGATCTACCGCGCGCTGCTCGAGTCGACCGCGTCCGAGCACGGCGCGCGCATGACCGCGATGCGCAACGCGTCCGAGAACGCGAACGACATCATCGATGACCTGACCTTGCAGATGAACCGTGAACGCCAGGCGGAGATCACCCAGGAGATCATGGAAGTGGTCGCCGGCGCTGAGAGCTTGATCTAGAAACGGAGCCCTGATGGCAACTGAGACCGAAGAGAAGAAGGACGAGACCGGCGGCAACGGCCGCAACGTCGGCCGCATCGAGGAGATCCAGGGCGTCGTCATCGAGGCCGTGTTCGCGGAGAAGCTCCCCGAGATCAACTCGGCGATCTACATCGAGCGCGAGGTCTCCGAGGACGACGAGAAGATCTCCGGCGGCGTCTCGAGCCGTCTGATCTGCGAGGTCCAGCAGCACCTGGGCGACGACCGCGTGCGCGCGGTCGCGATGGACACCACCGACGGCCTGGCGCGCGGGATGGAGGTCGTCGACACCGGCGGCCCGATCACCGTGCCGGTCGGCAACGTCACGCTCGGGCGCATCTTCAACCTGCTCGGCGAGACGATCGACGAGGGCGACCAGCTCGAGGACGACGTCGAGCGCTGGCCGATCCACCGCGACGCGCCGTCGGTCGAGCAGCTCACGCCGACGACCGAGATGTTCGAGACCGGCATCAAGGTCATCGACCTGCTCGCGCCCTACGCCCAGGGCGGCAAGGTCGGCCTGTTCGGCGGCGCCGGCGTCGGCAAGACCGTGATCATCCAGGAGCTGATCAACAACCTGGCCCAGGAGCACGGCGGCCTGTCGGCGTTCTGCGGCGTGGGCGAGCGCTCCCGCGAGGGCAACGACCTGTG
This sequence comes from uncultured Solirubrobacteraceae bacterium, assembly GCA_963811595.1. GTDB lineage: Bacteria > Actinomycetota > Thermoleophilia > Solirubrobacterales > Solirubrobacteraceae > DASQFQ01. The sequence goes on along the minus strand of CAWERW010000015.1, from coordinate 77,465 downwards.
GCTCGAGATGACGGAGTCGGGCGTCATCGACAAGACGATGCTCGTGTTCGGCCAGATGAACGAGCCGCCCGGCGCCCGCATGCGCGTCGCGCTCTCGGGCCTGACGATGGCGGAGTACTTCCGCGACGAGGAGGGGCAGGACGTGCTCCTCTTCATCGACAACATCTTCCGCTTCGTGCAGGCCGGCTCCGAGGTCTCCGCGCTGCTCGGCCGCATGCCCTCCCAGGTCGGCTACCAGCCGACGCTCGAGTCGGAGATGGGGCAGCTGCAGGAGCGGATCACCTCGACCCGCAAGGGCTCGGTGACCTCGATCCAGGCGATCTACGTCCCGGCGGACGACCTCACCGACCCGGCGCCCGCCTCCGTGTTCGCGCACCTCAACGCGACCACCACGCTGTCGCGCGCGATCTCCGAGAAGGGCATCTACCCCGCGGTCGACCCGCTCGACTCGACCTCGACCATCCTCAAGCCCGAGATCGTCGGCGAGGAGCACTTCACCGTCGCCAACGAGGTCAAGGAGGTGCTGCAGCGCTACCGCGAGCTGCAGGACATCATCGCGATCCTCGGCATCGACGAGCTCTCCGACGAGGACCGCGTGCTCGTGCAGCGCGCGCGCAAGATCGAGCGCTTCCTCTCGCAGCCGTTCCACGTGGCGACGCAGTTCACGGGCGTCGACGGCGCATACGTGCCGATCGGCGAGACGGTGCGCTCGTTCCGCGAGATCCTCGACGGCAAGCACGACGACCTCCCCGAGGGCGCGTTCCTGCTCAAGGGCTCGATCGACGACGTCATCGCGTCCGTGAGCGGGGGCGAGGGCAAGAAGGACGAGGACGAGGACTCGGAGGACGAGTCCGAGGACACGAAGGCCGAGGGCGAGGACGACACGGACGAGGAGTCCAAGGACGACTCGGACGACTCCTCCGAGGACGACACCAAGGCCGAGTCCAAGGACGACTCCGACAAGGACGAGAAGGACTCCTAGCCGTGGCCCGCACGCCCTTCCAGGTCGAGGTCCTGACCCCCGAGGGGGAGGCCTTCAACGACGAGGTCGAGATGGTCTCGACGCGCACGTCCGTCGGGTCGATCGGCATCCTGGCCAACCACATGCCGCTGCTCGGCATGCTCGACCCGACCGAGCTGCGGCTCTACAAGTCCGAGTCCGACGTGATCCGCTACGCCCAGGGCGAGGGCTTCCTCCAGGTCTACGGCAACCGCGTGCTGCTGCTGGTCGACGAGATCTTCGAGATCGACGAGCTCGACTCCGGCAGCCTCCAGGAGCGCCTGGACCGCGCCGAGCAGGAGATCGAGGGCTCCGAGGAGGACACCGAGGAGCGGCGCGCCGCCGAGCGCGACAAGCGCCGCTACGAGGCGTTCCTGGAGCTCGCGAAGGGGTCCTAGCCACGGAGCTCGTCCGCGGCCAGCCGCACGCCGGCCTGCGCGGGCACATCCGCGGCTACGCGGGCTGGCGCGAGCACTCCGCCGCGCCGCGTGCAGCGTGTCGAGGTGCCGTGGGCGGGCGCGGTCGCGATCGTCTGCTTCGGGGTCCCGTACCGGCTCGACGGGGAGCTCTTCGAGACGTTCGTGGGCGGTCTCAGCGACCGCCCCATCCTCACCGAGTTCGTGGGCGCCGCGGGCGGCGTCCAGATCGACTTCACGCCGCTGGGCGCGCGCCGTTGCCTGGGGCTCCCGATGGACGAGCTGACCAACCGCGTGGTGGCGCTCGAGGACGTGCTCGGCCCGGAGGCGCCGGAGCTCGTGGAGCGCCTGCAGGAGGCGCCGGGCTGGCGCGAGCGCTTCGCGCTGCTCGACGCGGCGCTGCTGCGCCGGGTCGCCGCCGGCCCCGAGCCCGCGCCCGAGGTCGCGTGGACGTTCCGGCGGCTCGCCGCCGCGGACGGCCGACTCGCGATCGGCCCGCTGGCGAGCGAGGTCGGCTGGAGCCGCCGCCACCTCGCGGCGCGCTGGCGGCGCGACGTCGGGCTGGGCCCGAAGGCCGTCGCGCGCGTCCTGCGCTTCGAGCGCGCGATGCGGCAGCTGCGCGCGGGCCGCGCCCTCGCCGACGTCGCCTACGACTGCGGCTACGCCGACCAGCCCCACCTCAACCGCGAGTTCCGGGCGCTCGCGGGCAGCACCCCGGGCGAGGTCACATTCGTCCAAGACGCGGTCGAGCTCGCGGGCTAGCCTGGCCCGCATGAGCATCCATCCGACCCTCCTGTACCGCGACGCGGGCGCCGCGATCGACTTCCTCCAGAACGCCTTCGGCTTCGAGGTCCTCGCCCGCCACGACAACCCCGACGGCACCGTCGCGCACTCCGAGCTGCGGCTCGGCGACGACGTGATCATGGTCGGCTCCGGCGCGGACGACCTCCAGGACGCCCCCGACGACTTCCGCGCCGCGCGCGTCGGCGTCTACCTCAGCGTCGAGGACCTCGACGCGCACTTCGAGCGGGCCCGCGCGGGCGGCGCGAACGTCACGCGCGAGCTGCAGAACACGGACTACGGCTCACGCGAGTACTCGGCGCGCGACCCCGAGGGCCTGCACTGGCACTTCGGCGAGGCCCCTCCCGCTAGGTCGGCGGCCGGAGGCGACCGCCCCGCGGCGCAGACGCCATCCGGCCGTGCCTGGCATCCACGGACGGCCCCCTCGACCCGCCCTGTAGCGGGAGGGACCCTAGGCGGCCGCGGCGAGCCCGGACTCGGCGTAGAGCGCGCCGGCGTCGCGGAGGCACTCGAGCATCGTCGGGATCGCGCCGCCCGCCGCCTCGCCCGCGGTCACGGCCGCGACGCGGCGGTAGGGCGGGCGGCCCTTGACGGGGCGCACGGCGACGTCGTCGCGCGTGCTCGCCAGGCCGAGGCCCGGGATCAGCGCGACGCCCATGCCGCTGGCCACGAGGCCCTGGATCGCGAAGTAGTCGTCGGACTGGTAGGCGATCCGGGGCTGGAAGCCCGCGTCCTGGCAGGCCCGCAGCACGACGTTCGAGTCGGCGCAGGTGCCGGTCAGGCAGGCGAACATCCACTCCTCGTCGCGCAGCTCCGAGAGCTCGATCGCGTGGCGCGTGGCGAGCGGGTGGTCGGCGGGCAGCGAGACCCACATGTGGTCGTCGAGCAGGTGCTCGATCTCGAGGCCGTCAGTGTCGGCGTCGCCCGAGAAGCCGCCCTCCTCGGTGATCGCGATCTCGATGTCACCGCGGCGCACCGCCGGGATGGACTCGTGCGGGTCGAGCAGCGCGATCTCGACCTCGACCGCCGGGCGCAGGCGCCGGAACGCGGCGACGGCGCGCGGCACGATCGTGCCGGCGGCGGTGGCGAAGGAGCCGATGCGCAGCCGCCCGCGCGCCTGCGCGGCGACGTCGAGCAGCTCCTCGTCGGCGGCGGCGAGCTGGGCGAGGATGCGCTCGGTGTGGCGGACGAGCACCTCGCCGGCGGGGGTGAGGCGGATGCCGCGCGGCTCGCGCTCGATCAGCTTGACGCCGACCTGCTTCTCGAGCCGGGCGATCTGCTGGGAGACCGCGGGCTGGGTGTAGGCGAGCGCCTCGGCGGCGGCGGAGAACGAGCCGCGCAGCGCGACCTCGCGCAGGACGGTCAGGAGCCGGAGATCGTGCATAACGGCACCTTATCAGGAGAATCAAGGAGGATCATTTGAACTTATGACGGCCGCCAGGCACAGTGTCTCCATCGCCTCCCGCCGCCCCCATAGGAGCCCCGCCATGACCCCCGTGCTCGTCCGTCCCGCCCGCGACGTCGACGCCGCCGACCTCGCCATCCTCGCCGCCCTCGACTCCGCCGCGCCGCTCACCGGCGAGACCCTGATCGCCGTGTCCGGCGGCGACGTCGCCGCCGCGATGTCGCTCGACACCGGCGCCGTCATCGCCAACCCGTTCGTGCCGACCGCCCACCTGGTCGAGCTGCTCCGCACGGCCGCCCGCCCCGAGCCGGCCCGCCGCGTGCGCACCCCCCGCTTTGCGCTGCGCGCCGTCCGGGCGTAGTCCCCTCGCCGCCTAGGCGGCCGCCACGGCCCCCGCGTGATCCGCGCGGGGGCCGACCACCGTCTGGTTGCGCCCACCCCGCTTCGCCGCGTAGAGCGCCTGGTCGGCCGCGGCCAGCAGCCCCTGGGCGTCGACCGGTGCTGTGTCGCCGGCGACGCCGGCGCTGACGGTCAGCCCCAGCGTCACGGAGATGCCGATCCGGCCTCGGTGGCCGCGGTCGCAGACCGCGAGCCGCACCCGCTCCGCGAACGTGCAGGCGGCAGCGGCGTCAGCGCCGGGGAGCAGCACGACGAACTCCTCGCCGCCGACGCGCGCCGCGACGTCGACGCCGCGGGCCTGCTCCGTGAGCAGCGCGCCGAACCACGCGAGCACGCGATCGCCGATCTCGTGCCCGTGGTCGTCGTTGACGCGCTTGAAGTGGTCGAGGTCGAAGGTGACGGCGCCGAGCGGGGCGTGGTCGCGCGCGGCGCGCGACACCTCGGCGTCCAGGCGCTCCTCGAGCCCGCGCCGGTTCAGCAGCCCCGTCAGCGGGTCGATGCGCGCCTCGTTCTCGAGGCGGGACACGAGCCGCTCGTTGCGCGCCGCCAGCGTGCGGACGACGGCCGCGACGACGGCGACCGCGGCCACGACGTCGATCCAGCGGTCGATGTTGCTCATCGAGGCGGGCAGCGCGAACAGCGCGGCGCCGTGCACGACGCCGATCCAGCCGACGATCGCGGCGGTCCCCCACGTACCGAAGAAGAACGCCATCCAGACCGCGGGCCACATGTAGAGCACCGCGGCATCGGTGTAGCCGTGAGTGCTGGAAACCGCGAGCCCGATGAGCGCGACGCCGAGCGGGCCGAGCGCCGCGAGCGCAGCGCGGGGGAGGTGCAGGCTGAAGCGGACGATGAGCACCGAGAGGACGAGCGCGCTGGCGGCAGGGACGAGCGAGAACGGCTCGCCGCCGGGCAGCGCGCCCTCGACCAGGCCGATGCAGGCCGCGCCGACGTAGATCGCCGCAGCGCTGGCGGCGATCGCGCGCCGGTCATCCTCGCCCCTTTGGCTCATGCGACTGTCGTCGGCCTCACGCGGGCGCGGCTTGAGGCACGCGCGCGCGGATGGGCACATAGCTGACCCGGGCCCACGACGCGTCTGGGACCCGCCGGGAGCCGAAGTTGAGTCCCGCGCCTCTCGCGCGCCGCGGCGCCGGGCGCGACGCTGACGCTCATGCTGCGAAGGGAGCGCGGGCAGGTCACGGCCGAGTACGCCGGCATGCTGCTGGTGGTCGCCGCGCTCGTCGCCGCGCTGATCGTCGCCGGGCCGGCGCGTCAGATCGCGAGCGAGGCGGCGCGGGCGGTCTGCCTGATCGCGGGCGGCAGCTGCCCCGGCGCGCCGCCCTCGAGCGCCGACCGCGAGGCGGTCGAGCGCGCCACCGCGGAGCTCGAGGCGCTGCTCGCGGGCGATCCCGACGCCGCCGCGGTCGCGGGGTTCTTCGCCGCGCTCGATCCCGCGGTCGCCGCGACGCTCGCCGGCGAGCGGCCCGAGCTCGTCGGCAACCTCGACGGCGCGCCGATCGGCCTGCGCTACGCCGCCAACGCGCAGGCGATCGAGGACGAGATCGAGCGGCTGCGCGCGGCGGGCGTGCCGGAGTCCGACGCGCGCCTGAGCCGGCTGCTCGAGCTCGACGACCCCGACCGCCGGTTCCTGCTCTTCGATCCCGCCGGCGACGGCCGCGCCGCCGAGGTGTTCGGCGACCTCACGAGCGCCCGCCATGTCGCGGTCCTCGTACCGGGCATGAACAACGACCTCAACAACTTCACGGGCGGCGACGCCGAGCGCGTCCACCACCAGGCCTCCCAGTTCGACCCCGACCAGGTCGCGACCATCCAGTGGCTCGGCTACGACACGCCGGAGGGCGCGAGCGCGCTCTCCGCCTCCGACGCGGAGCCGGGGGCGCAGTCGCTGCCGGACTTCGTGGCCGGCATCCGCGCGCAGCGGACCGAGCGGCTGCACTGGACCGTGATCGGGCACTCCTACGGCTCGCTCGTGACGGGCATGGCGCTGTCGGACGAGGGCCTGGAGGTCGACGAGACCGTGCTGATCGGCTCGCCCGGCGTCGGCGTGGGCTCGGCGGACGAGCTCGGCGACGGCAACGTCTGGGCCGGGCTGGCGCGCTCCGACTGGATCGGCTACTCCGAGTGGCACGGGCCGAACCCGCACGGCCGCGGCTTCGGCGCCACGCGCTTCCACACCGGCGACATCTCCGGCCATTCCAGCTACTTCAACGAGGGCTCCGAGTCACTGCGCAACATCGGCCTGATCACCGCCGGGTACCTGGACGAGGTGAACGTGAACGATGGCGTCTTCTAAGGCCGTGGCGGCCGGGCTCGCGTGGATCGTGCTGGCCGCCGGCTGCGGCGGCGGGTCCGACGCGCGCGCCGGCGGCGCCGCGCCGTCCGAGCTCGCCCGCGCCGAGGGCTCGCTGCAGGCCGAGCTCGAGGCCGCCGTCGACCACCTCGGCCTGGCCTCCGAGCCGGGCGAGCGCGTCGCGCCGGTGCGCTGCGACGACAGCACGCGCAAGGACGTCACGAGCGGCTATCGCATCCGGCTGCGGCTGACGGGGGACGAGGAGCAGCTGCTGCGCCGCGCGGCCGGCTTCTGGCGCGACCGCGGCCGCCGCGTCCGCGTCGTGGGCCGCGGCGGCACGTTCCCGGCCGTGTTCGCCACGGCCGATCCGGGCTGGACGTTCGCCCTCCAGCTGTTCCCGGAGCGCGGCGAGGCGCTGCTCTCCGGCGGCACGCCCTGCCTGCCGGACCCGGAGGCCTAGCGGCCCCTGCCCGATACTCTGGGGCGGGTGGATGAACGCGCCCTGGCCGAGCGGCTGATCACCTACGACACCTCGGGGATCGACGGCCTGCGCGCGGCGGCGGGCTTCGTCAAGGGCTGGCTCGAGGCGCGCGAGATCGACGTCGAGGACCACGATTTCAACGGCCTGCCGGTGCTCACGGCCTCGATCGGGCCGCGCGACGCGACCGCGGTCGTGGTGCTCCACGGCCACCTCGACGTCGTGCCCGGCCATCCCGAGCAGTTCACGCCGCGGCTCGAGGGCGACCGCCTGATCGGGCGCGGCGCCTACGACATGAAGGGCTCGCTCGCCGCGATGATGTGCGCGCTGCACGACGTCGCGACCGAGACGCGGGTGCGCGTCCGCTTCCTGTGCGCGCCCGACGAGGAGTCCGAGGACCTCAACACGCGCTCGACCGACGAGATGGTGCGCCAGGGCTTCGTCGGCGACTTCGCGATCACCGGCGAGCCGACCGGGCTCCACGTCGGCGTCCAGGCCAAGGGCGTGCTCGCGTGCCGGATCGTCGTCCGCGGCCGCGCCGCCCACGGCTCCACGCCGTGGCTCGGCGACAACGCGGTGCTGAAGGCCATCGACGTCTTCCGCCGAATCGAGACCTTGCCGTTCTCGCGCGAGTCCTCCGAGCTGTTCGACCGTCCTTCGATCAACCTCGGCCGGATCAACGGCGGGGACGCGCTCAACAAGGTCCCGGACGAGTGCACCATGGTCGTCGACATCCGCTACCTCCCCAACCAGGATCCCGGTGAGATCCTCGAGGAGATCCGCGGCATCGACGACATCGAGATCCCGCGGACGTTCATCCGCAAGCCGGCCTACGTGTCGCGCTCGAACCCGTACGTGATGGCGCTCTGCGACGTCGCGTCGCGCCTGACCAGCGGCGAGTCGCTGAGCGTCGGCCGCGACGGCGCCTCCGACGCCGGCTCGTTCCTCGAGGCCGGGGTCCCGGCCGTCGAGTTCGGGCCCGACGGCGCCGGCCACCACGGGCCCGACGAGTGGGTCTCCGTGATCTCGCTGAACCGCTACCGGCAGGCGCTGGGCGACTTCATCCGCCATCTCCCGGCCGGCCTCGAGCGGCCGGTGAGCGAGGCGCCGGGCTCGCTGCGCGCCGTCGAAGGGGGCCGAGCGTGAACGAGGAAGCACCCCCCAGCGCCGGCCGCGGGCTGCTCAAGCGCGGCTTCCTCTGCGGCCTCGTGATCGTGCTGCTCGGCGCGGGGACGGTGTCGGCGGCCGGCTTCCTGCAGGCGAACACGCTGACGCAGATCGTCGAGAAGGAGGGCCGCGCGCCGATCAACGTGCCCGAGATCGACCGCGCGGACGCCGGCGAGGCGCAGACGCTGATGATCCTCGGCTCCGACCAGCGCCACGGCGACACGAAGGCCGGGATCAAGCCGCGCTCGGACACGATCATCCTCGTCCGGCTCGACCCGGACAAGGAGGCGACCGCGGTGATGTCGGTCCCGCGCGACCTCAAGGTCGACATCCCCGGCTACGGGAACGACCGCATCAACGCCGCCTACGAGCTCGGCGGCCCGCGCCTGACCGTGCGCACCGTCAAGCGCCTGTTCGGCAATCCGGGCGAGCCGTTCAAGATCAACCACATCATCCAGGTCGACTTCAGCGGCTTCCGCAGGGTCATCGACCGGATCGGCGGCGTCTACGTCGACATCGACCGCGACTACTTCAACGACAACTCGGGCGGCGAGAACTACGCGACGATCGACGTCAACCCGGGCTACCAGAAGCTGAAGGGGCAGGACGCGCTCGACTACGTCCGCTACCGCCACGGCGACAACGACCTCGTGCGCGCCGCGCGCCAGCAGGACTTCCTGCGCCAGGTCCGCAACGCGGCCGGCGCCCGCCGGCTCCTCAACTTCGACAAGCGCCGGGAGCTCGCGAGCCTCTTCGCGCGCTACACCGACACGGACAAGGGGCTGCGCCGGACCAAGGACATCTTCTCGCTGCTCAAGCTCGTGCTCTTCACCGGCCAGAAGCCGGTGCGCGAGGTGCGCTTCCGCGTCGACATCACCGACGACCCGGTCTACCTGACCGCGTCCCAGGCCAAGCTCGACGCGACCGCCCGCGAGTTCCTCAGGGCGCAGGCGTCGAAGAAGCCGCGCACGACGTCGCGCGCCTCCGCGGCCGACCGCAGGTCCGCCTCCGCGCGCAAGAACAAGAACCGCTCCTCCGCCGTGCCCGGGCTCGAGATCGCCCGCCGCGAGGGCGAGGACCAGGCGATCGTGGGCGCCCGCCGGGCCAAGTTCCCCTTCTACTTCCCGACGCAGCGCTACCGCGGCTCGCGCTACGCCGGCACCGAGCCGCGGATCTACCGCCTCGAGGACGAGAAGGGCAAGAAGCACCGCGCCTACCGCCTCGTCGTCTCCAAGGGCGTCGTCGGCGAGTACTACGGCATCCAGGGCACCACCTGGCGCGAGCCGCCGATCCTCGACGACCCGTCCGAGACCCGCCGGGTCAACGGCCGCAAGCTCGAGCTGCACTACGACGGGCGCCGCCTGCGGCTGGTCGCGTGGCGGACCAAGCGCGCCGTCTACTGGGTCTCCAACACGCTCACCCAGTCGCTGGGGACGCGCCAGATGATCGGCATCGCGGCGTCGCTCAAGCGGCTGGGCCAGAAGTAGGCGCACCCTCGCTAGGGTGATCCGTCCAATGAGCACGAACGCACGCGAGCCGATCGGCGTCATCGGCACGGGGTACGTCGGGCTGGTGACGGCGGCGGGCTTCGCCGAGCTGGGCTCCGACGTCTACTGCATCGACATCGACGAGGCGAAGATCGAGGGGCTCAAGCAGGGCCGGATCCCGATCTGGGAACCGGGGCTGGAGGAGCTCGTCGCCCGCCATCGCGACCGCCTGCACTTCTCCACCGACCTCTCCGAGGCGCTCGACCACGCGCGCCTGCTGTTCGTCGCCGTCGGCACGCCGCCGACCTACTCGGGCGACGCCGACCTCTCCGCCGTGCACGCCGTCGTCGGCGCGATGCCGCCCTCCGACCGTCACGCGCTCGTGATGAAGTCGACCGTCCCCTGCGGCACGGGCGACCACATCAAGCGCGCGTTCCGCGAGCAGGGCAAGGACGGCTTCCGCTACGTCTCCTGCCCCGAGTTCCTCAAGGAGGGCTCGGCGGTGCGCGACTTCCTCGACCCCGACCGCGTCGTCATCGGCGACGACGGCGACTGGGCCGGCGACGCGGTGGCCGAGCTCTACGCGCCGCTGAACGCCGAGGTGGTGCGCACCGACATCAAGAGCGCCGAGATGGTCAAGCTCGCCTCCAACGCGTTCCTGGCCACGAAGATCTCGTTCATCAACGAGATCGCCAACGTGTGCGAGGAGACCGGCGCCGACGTGGTCGAGGTCGCCCGCGGCATGGGCCTCGACGACCGCATCGGGCCGAAGTTCCTGCAGGCCGGGATCGGCTTCGGCGGCTCCTGCTTCCCCAAGGACGTCTCCGCGCTCAAGCAGCTCGCGGGCAACTCGGGCTACCACTTCCAGCTGCTCAACGCGGTGATCGAGGTCAACGAGCTGCAGAAGCGGCGCGTGATGAACAAGCTGCAGAAGCACCTCGGGACGCTCGTGGGCAAGGAGGTCGCGCTGCTCGGGCTGGCGTTCAAGGCGAACACCGACGACATGCGCGAGGCGTCCTCGCTCGTGCTCTCCGCGCGGCTGCAGGCCGCGGGCGCGAAGGTCCGCGCGTACGACCCGGTCGCCGCGCACGAGGCGAGCAAGCTGCTCCAGGGCGTCGACCTCGTGGCCTCGGCCGAGGAGGCCGTCCAGGGCGCCGATGCCGTCGTGCTGGTCACCGAGTGGCCGGAGTTCCGCGAGCTCGACCTCGCATCGGTCGCGGACGGCATGCGCGGCACGCTGCTGATCGACGGCCGCAACTTCCTCGACCCCGACGCCGCCATGGCCGCCGGGCTGACCTACGAGGGCGTCGGCCGGCCCAACCTGGCCGAGCGGCCCAGGATCGCCGAGGCCGTCTGATGCAGGCGTTGATCCTCGCCGGGGGCGAGGGGACGCGGCTGCGCCCGCTCACCACCACCGTCCCCAAGCCGGTCGTGCCGCTCGTCGACCGCCCCTTCATCGCCTTCATGCTCGACTGGCTGCGCCTGCACGGCATCGAGGACATCGTCATCTCCTGCGGGCACATGGCCGCCGGGGTGCGCAACGTGCTCGGCGACGGCACCGCGTTCGGCGTCAAGCTGCGCTACGTCGAGGAGCCGACGCCGATGGGGACCGGCGGCGCCCTCAAGTACGCGGAGGCCCTGCTCGAGGACCGCTTCTTCATGCTCAACGGCGACGTCCTCACCGACATCGACCTGACGGCCCAGCTCGCGCAGCACGAGTCGACGGGCGCGACGGCGACGCTCGCGCTGACGCCGGTCGAGGACCCCACGAACTACGGCCTGGTGCGCACGGGCGACGACGGCGAGGTCTCGGAGTTCGTCGAGAAGCCGTCCTACGACCAGATCGACACGCGCAACATCTCCGCCGGCGCCTACGTGCTCGAGCGCGGGGTGCTCGACATGCTCGAGCCCGAGCATCCGGCCTCGATCGAGCGCGACGTCTTCCCGCAGCTCGTGGGCAACGGGCTCTATGGCTGCGTGAGCGACAACTACTGGCTCGACATCGGGACGCCGGAGCGCTACCTGCAGGCCACCTTCGACATCCTCGAGGGCACGGTCGGCACGGAGTTCGCCGAGCGCGCGGGCGACACCTACCTCGTCGTCGAGCAGTCGGTCGACAGCGCGGGGCGGATCATCCCGTCGGCGCTCGTCGGCAGCCACTCGCGGATCGCCGACGGCGCGCGCGTCGGCGGGCGGGTCGTGCTCGAGCAGAACGTCAGCGTCGGCCCGAACACCACGATCGAGCGCTCCGTCGTGCTGCGCGGGACCGAGATCGGCGCGAACTGCACGCTCAGCGGCTGCATCATCGGGGCCGGCGTCCGGATCGGCGACAACACCCACGTCGAGGGCCTGTCGGTGCTCGGCGAAGGCGTCACGATCGGCGCCGACAACGTGATCGCCAACGGGGCGAGGATCTTCCCGGGCGTCGAGCTGCCGGACGGCGCCATCCGCTTCTGATGCTCGACCGCGAGGCGGTGGCCGCGGTGGACTCCACCGGACAGGCCGCGGACATCCTGGCGCTCTCGGACCATCTGCTCGACGCGCTGTGGCGCGTCGAGGCCGCGGCGCTGCAGCCGGCCGGCACCGCCGGCGGGCTCGTGGTGGCGGGGATGGGCGGCTCGGGAGTGGGCGGCGCGCTCGCGCGGGCGCTGCTGGCGCCGCAGCTGGAGCGGCCGTTGGAGCTCGTGCGCGGCTCGAGCGTCCCGGCCTACAGCGGGCCCGACACGCTCGTGCTCTGCTCGAGCTACTCGGGCAACACGGAGGAGACCCTGGACGCCTACGACGCGGCCGGCGCGGCGGGCGCGCCGCGCGTGGTGAGCACGAGCGGCGGCGAGCTGGCGGCGCGGGCGCGGCGCGACAAGGTGCCGGTCATCCCGCTCCCCGGCGGCTTCCAGCCGCGCGCCGCGGTCGGCTACTCGTTCGTCGTCGCGCTCGAGGTCGCGGCCGTGGCCGGCTGCGCGCCGTCGCTGCGGGCGGAGATCGAGACGGCGGCGCCGTTCGCGCGCTCGCTCGCGGACGAGTGGGGTCCCGACGGGCCGGAGGACGGCGACGCGAAGCGCCTCGCGCGGGCGCTGCACGAGAGCGTGCCGCTCATCAGCGGGCCGGGCCTCGCGGCGGCCGCCGCCTACCGCTGGAAGTGCCAGATCAACGAGAACGCGAAGGTGCCCGCGTTCGCGGCCGAGCTCCCCGAGGCGGGCCACAACGAGATCGTGGGCTGGGAGGACGCCGCGACGTTCGCGGCGTTCTCGTCCGTGTTCCTCGAGGATCCCGGCGAGGGCGAGCGGCTGGCCGTGCGCAGCGAGCTGACGGCGGAGATCATCGGCGGGCAGGCGCACGCGGTCGAGCGCGTGGTGCCGCGGGGCGAGACGCGCCTGCAGCAGCTGCTCTCCCACGTCGTGCTCGGCGACCTGGTCGCGCTCTACCTCGCCGTGCTGCGCGGCGCGGACCCGATCGGCATCGAGCCGATCGACCGGCTCAAGGCGGGCCTGGCCGCCCGATGAGCCCGCGGGGGCTGGGCGTCGACGCCGGCCTCGACGCGGGGCTCGCGCGCGACCTGGCCGCCCGCTGCGCCGAGCTCGGCTACGCGTCGCTGTGGTCGAACGACGACCCCGCCGCGCCCGGCCTCGAGACGCTCGCCCACTTCGCCGGAGCCGCGCCGCAGCTCGACCTCGGCGTCGGCGTGCTGCCGATCGACCGGCACCCGCCGGCCGCGATCGCGGCTGCGGTCGAACGGCTCGGGCTCGATCCGGCGCGGTTGTGGCTCGGGATCGGCTCGGGCAGGCTGCCGACCCAGATCGACCCGCTGCGGCGGGCGGTCGCCGAGCTGCGCGAGCTGCTGCCGGCCGGGACGCGGATCGTGATCGCCGCGCTGCGGCCGCGGCTGTGCCGCCTCGGCGGCGAGATCGCCGACGGCGTCCTGCTCAACTGGATGCTCCCCGACGGCGCCGCGCGCGGCCGCGAGTGGGTGCGCGAGGGCGCCGCGGCCGCCGGGCGCGAGGCGCCGCTCGTCGCGTCGTACATCCGCACGGCCGTGGGCCCCGGCGCGCAGGCGCGGCTCGACGCGGTCGAGGGCTTCTACCGCACGCTCAACCCTGGCCAGGTCCGGCACTTCGAGGCGATCGGCGTGCCGCTCGGGCACGTGGGCGTCGCGGCGCCCACCGCCGCGGAGGTGCGCGAGCGGCTCGCGCCCTACCAGCCCGCGCTCGACCTGCCGATCGCGCGCGTGCTCCCGGAGCCGGGCGCGGCAGGGCTCCTCGCGGTCGCCGACGCGGCCGCGCCCTGACGGCCCGCTAAGTTCATCGCCCATGCCCCGCACCATCGCCTCGATCGTCGACGGCCGGCCGCGCGAGGACGCGCCCGGAGGCCGCCTGACGTCCACCAACCCCGCCCGCACCGACGAGGTCGTCGCCGAGGTGCTGCTCGCCGACGCCCAGACCTTCGAGGACGCCTGCCGTGCCGCGCGCAACGCGCAGCGCGAGTGGGCCTCCGTGCCCGCGCCGGTCCGCGGCCGCGTGATCGCGAACGTCGGCCGGCTCGTGGAGGACAACAAGGAGGCGCTGTCGCGGCTCGTCACCCAGGAGGTCGGCAAGCCCTACGCGGAGTCGCTCGGCGAGGTGCAGGAGATCATCGACACCTGCGACTTCTTCGTCGGCGAGGGCCGTCGCCTCTACGGCCAGACCGTCCCGTCGGAGATGCCCGACAAGCAGCTCTTCACGTTCCGCGTCCCGGTCGGCGTCGCGGCGATCATCACCGCCGGCAACTTCCCCGTCGCCGTGCCGTCGTGGTACCTCGTCCCGGCGATCCTGTGCGGCAACGCGGTCGTGTGGAAGCCGGCCGAGTACTCGCCGGCGCTCGGGGACGCGCTCGCCCGCCTGTTCCACGCCGGCGGCGTGCCCGGTGGGGTGCTCAACCTCGTCCAGGCCGAGGGCGAGGCGACGTTCGGCGGGCTCGAGCGCGCGCTCGACGCCGGCCTCGTCGACAAGGTCGGCTTCACCGGATCGAGCGCGGTCGGGGCGAAGATCGGCGAGCTGTGCGGCCGCCACCTGCAGAACCCGTGCCTCGAGCTCGGCGGCAAGAACCCGCTCGTGGTGATGGACGACGCCGACCTCGACCTCGCCGTCGAGGGCGCGCTGTTCTCCGGCTTCGGCACGGCCGGCCAGCGCTGCACGTCGCTCGGGCTCGCCGTCGTCCACGAGGGCGTGCACGACGAGTTCGTCAAGCGCCTCGACGAGCGCACGCGGGCGGCGGCGATCGGCGACCCGACGCAGGACGTGCTCTACGGCCCGATGCTGCACGAGCGCTTCGCCGAGCGCTTCGAGGAATGGCTCGGCCTCGTCGAGGACCACCACGAGGTGCTCGGCTCGAGCGCGACCGGCCGGATCGGCGGCGACTCGCCGCGCGACGGCTTCGTCGGCGACCCCGAAGGCGGGCTCTTCTACCACCCGACGATCGTCACCGGGGTCAAGCCCGGCGACGACCTGGCGGTCACCGAGACGTTCGGCCCGATCGTCCCGGTCGCCAGGTTCTCGGACTGGGAGGAGGCGATCGGGCTCGCCAACGACCACGGCTACGGCCTGTCGTCCGCGATCTACACCAACGATCCCAAGCACGCCCTGCGCTTCCGCGAGCGGGTCAGCGCCGGCATGCTCTCGGTCAACAACTCGACCTCCGGCGCCGAGGCGCACCTGCCGTTCGGCGGCAACGGCAAGTCGGGCAACGGCTCGCGCCAGTCCGGCATGTGGGTGCTCGACCAGTTCACGCGCTGGCAGTCGATGAACTGGGACTACGCGGGCAAGCTCCAGAAGGCGCAGATGGACGTCGTCGAGATCGACGCGCAGGCCGACTTCCGGCTCGAAGAGCGCGCGTTCTAGATATTGGGTAGGCCAAGGACATGCCTCTCATGAACAAGCTCGCCAAGTTCGCCACGTCTCCTCAGGGCCGCCGCCTCTTCACCAAGGCGAAGACCTACGCGCAGTCGCCGCAGGGCCGCGCGAAGATCGCGCAGGTTCAGAAGCGCCTCGAGGCGCGCCGGACGCGCCCGAAGCCGCGCTGAGCCGCCGTCCGGCGGCCAACCTTGACACAACTGTGTTAGGGTTTGTCGTCCGGATGGACGCCCTGACGATCAACGAGGCAGCGGAGACCACGGGCTGGTCGCCGCGCATGCTGCGCTACGTCGAGCGCGTCGGGCTCGTGGAGCCCGCCCGCTCGGAGTCCGGCTACCGCCTCTACGGACCCGCCGAGCTGCAGCGCCTGCGCACCCTGCGCGAGCTGCTGGGCGAGCACGACGTCGGCCTCTCCGACGTCGCCTTCGCGGCGCGCCTGCGCAGCGACGACCGCCTCCGCGCCGCCACGGAGGCGTGGCTCGAGGCGGAGGCCGAACGGCCCGAGGACGTCCCCGTTCCCGACTGGCTGCGCTGGGAGCAGGAGAAGCACCAGCGCCTGCTCACCACACCGACACCCCTCACGGAGGTTGCATGAACCCCGCCACCGCCACCGCGGCCGACTACAAGGTCGCCGACATCTCGCTCGCGCCGTTCGGCCGCAAGGAGATCGAGCTCGCCGAGCACGAGATGCCCGGCCTGATGTCCACCCGCGCCGAGTACGCCGACGCGCAGCCGCTCAAGGGCGCGCGCATCACCGGCTCGCTGCACATGACCGTCCAGACCGCCGTGCTGATCGAGACGCTGGTTGCTCTCGGCGCCGAGGTCCGCTGGTGCTCGTGCAACATCTTCTCGACCCAGGACCACGCCGCGGCGGCGATCGCCGAGGCCGGCGTGCCCGTCTTCGCCTGGAAGGGCGAGACGCTGGAGGAGTACTGGTGGTGCTCGGAGCAGGCGCTGGCCTGGCCTGACGGCGAGGGCCCGAACATGATCCTCGACGACGGCGGCGACGTCACGCTGCTCGTCCACAAGGGCGTCGAGTACGAGAAGGCCGGCGCCGTGCCGGACCCCGAGAGCGCCGACAACGAGGAGCAGCGCGTCGTCCTCGGCACGCTCCAGCGCTCGCTCGAGCAGGACGCCGACCGCTTCACCCGCATGGCCCGCAACATCAAGGGCGTGACGGAGGAGACCACGACCGGCGTGCACCGGCTCTACCAGTTCGCCGCCACCGGCGACCTGCTGTTCCCGGCGATCAACGTCAACGACTCGGTCACCAAGTCGAAGTTCGACAACCTCTACGGCTGCCGGCACTCGCTGATCGACGGCATCAACCGCGCCACCGACGTGATGATCGGCGGCAAGGTCGCCGTCATCTGCGGCTACGGCGACGTCGGCAAGGGCTGCGCGGAGTCGCTGCGCGGTCAGGGCGCCCGCGTCCTGATCACCGAGATCGACCCGATCTGCGCGCTGCAGGCCGCGATGGAGGGCTACCAGGTCGTCACGCTCGACGACGTCGTCGAGACGGCGGACATCTTCATCACCGCCACCGGCAACAAGGACGTCATCACGGCGAAGGACATGTCGCGCATGAAGCACCAGGCGATCGTGGGCAACATCGGCCACTTCGACAACGAGATCGACATCGCCGGCCTGACCGCCACGAAGAACATCGAGCGGATCACGATCAAGCCGCAGGTCGACGAGTGGCGCTTCTCCGACGGCCACTCGATCATCGTGCTCTCGGAGGGCCGCCTGCTGAACCTCGGCAACGCCACCGGCCACCCGAGCTTCGTGATGTCGAACTCCTTCACGAACCAGACGATCGCCCAGATCGAGCTGTACACGAAGGAGGACGAGTACGCCAAGCAGGTCTACGTGCTGCCGAAGCACCTCGACGAGAAGGTCGCCCGGCTCCACCTCGACGCGCTCGGCGTGCGCCTGACCGAGCTCACGGAGGAGCAGGCCGCGTACATCGACGTGCCGGTCGAGGGCCCGTACAAGACCGATCAGTACCGCTACTAGAAGCGCCATGGCGTCGCGCGCCGGTCTCGCCCGCATCGAGTGGGCGGACGCGCAGATGCCGGTGCTGCGCTCGATCCGCGAGCGGTTCGCCTCCGAGCGACCGCTCGCGGGCGTGCGCGTGGCCGCCTGCCTGCACATCACGGCGGAGACGGCGAATCTGGTGAGGACGCTCGTCGCGGGCGGGGCGGAGGCGGCGCTCGCCGCTGCGAACCCGCTCTCGACGCAGGACGACGTCGTCTCTGCCCTGTCCTCTGACGTCGACGTTCGCGGCCGCCGCGGCGAGGACGTCGACGCCTACGTCGCCAACGTGCTCGGGCTCGTGGCGGCGGAGCCGCAGGTCACGCTCGACGACGGCGCCGACCTCCTGACGGTCATCCACGACCGCCACCCCGAGCGGCTGCCCGACATGCTCGGCGGGACCGAGGAGACCACCACCGGCCTGCTGCGGCTGCGCGCGCTCGAGGCGGAGGGGCGGCTCGGCTGCCCCGTCCTCGCGGTCAACGAGGCGGGCACGGAGCGGCTGTTCAACGACCACTACGGCACCGGCCAGTCGACGATCGACGGCATCCTGCGCGCGACGAACCTGCTCGTGGCCGGCAAGACGTTCGTGATCCTCGGCTACGGCTGGACCGGCAAGGGCGTCGCGCTGCGGGCGCGCGGAGCCGGCGCACAGGTGATCGTCTGCGAGGTCGACCCGATGCGGGCGCTCGAGGCCCGCATGGAGGGCTTCGAGGTGATGCCCGCGGTCGCGGCCGCCGAGCGCGGCGACGTGTTCGTGACCGTCACCGGCTCACAGGCCGTGCTGAGCGGCGAGCACTTCGAGCGCATGAAGGACGGCGCCGTCCTCGCCAACGCGGGGCACTTCGACATCGAGATCGACCTCGCCGCGCTGCGCGACGCGGGCGGCGAGCCGCACGAGGTGCTGCCGATGGTCGAGCAGTACGACCTCGGCGGGCGGCGCCTGAACCTGCTGGCCTCCGGCCGCGTGGTCAACCTCGCCGCCGGCCAGGGCCATCCCGCCGCGGTGATGGACATGTCGTTCGCCAACCAGGCGCTCGCGGTCGAGCACCTCGTGCGCCATCCGCGCGAGCTCGGCGCGGGCGTGCACCCCGTGCCGGAGGCGGTCGACCGCGAGGTGGCGCGGCTCAAGCTCGAGTCGCTGGGCGTGGAGATCGACGTCCTCACGCCCGCGCAGCGCGACTACCTGCGCTCCTGGAGCTGAGCAACGCAGATCCTCCGCCGGACCGAGTAGGCTTTCTTGAGTGTTGAACAGTTCAGAACAAAGGTTCGGTCGCGTGAACGAAGCGCGCGAGATGGTGCTGGCAGAGATCTTCGAGGAGCTCCGCCTCCAGGGCGTGGCCGGCGACATCTCCGACCAGGCCGTCGCCGACCACCTCGGGATCAACCGCACCGACATGCGCTGCCTCGACATCATCGAGCGGCTGGAAGGCGTCTCCGCCGGCCGGCTCGCCCGTGAGGCGAGCCTCAGCACCGGCGCGGTGACGACGGTGATCGACCGCCTCGAGCGCGCCGGGCTCGCCCGCCGCGTGGCGGATCCCGCCGATCGCCGGCGCGTGCTCGTCGAGCTGACCGAGGAGGCGCGCGCGACGACCCGCGACCTCTACGCGCCGCTCGGGCAGGCGCTGGCCGCGCAGCGCGAGACCCTGAGCGGCGACGACGCGCTGGTCGTGCTCGACTTCCTGCGCGAGACGCGGCGGCTGCAGGAGGCGCACGCCGAGCGCATCCGCGGGCGTCTGCGGGCCGGTCAGGAGGGCGAGGCCTCGTACCGCTCGGCGCGCTCGTCCTCGCGGTCGGCCTCCGACAGCATGCGCGTGAACAGGTAGACGAGCGCCACGCCCATCACGAGCGATTGCTCGAGGGCCATGATCAGCCCGGCGACGTGGAGGTCGTCCAGCGGTGTCATCCCGAGCCGCGTGCCGCTCCAGTCGTAGTCGTAGAGCAGCTCGGGGGAGAACGCGAGGACGATCCCGAGCAGGCCGACGAGCACCTTCGTCGAGGCCATGTAGAGCACCGGGCCCATGCCGCCGAGGCGCAGCCGGCTGCGGATGGGGGAGAGCAGGTGCCACCAGTAGAGGAGCCCGGCGGCGGCGAAGCTGAGGTGCTCGAGGACGTGGACGCCGCCGTTGTGGAGGGCGGCGTCGTAGAAGTACGGCACGTGCCAGAGCCACATCACGCCGACGTAGGCGACGACGCCGAACGCGGGGTGGCCGAACGGCCCGGCCTTGCGCTCGAGCCACTGGATGCGGCGGGTGACGGGGCGCAGGATGTGCTTGGTCAGCGCGACCGTGAGCAGGATCGCGGCGAGGTCGGCGACGAGCAGATGCTGGACCATGTGCGCGGAGGCGAGCTGCTCGCCGAGCACGTCGAGCGGGGACACGAGCGCGACGAACAGGCACAGTAGGCCGCCGAGCCACGCGGCGAGCCGCCACCCGCCGGCCGCGCGCGGGCCGCCCTCGGCGCGCGAGCGGCGCCAGCGCAGCCCGTAGACGACGCCGTAGCCGATGAGGGCGATCAGCACGCCGGGCGCGAAGTTCCACGAAGTGTCGAGCGACACGGCACACGATTGTGACGAGGCCGTGCTGTTCCGTCGCTCCCGCGGCGGCACGGTGTCCGGCGTGCCCTTCGTCGATCTCCTCGTCCCTCCCCTTTGTGTCGCATGCCGCCGGCCGCTGCGCGCGGGGATGGTGTGCGCCGCCTGCCTGCGCGCGCTGCCGTGGCTGCGCGGGCACCGCTGCCCGCGCTGCGGGCTGCCCCGCCACCGCTCCGGCTGCCCGGCCGCGGCGGCGGCGTTCGACCGCGCGTGGGCGCCGCTCGCCTACGAGGGGGCCGCGCGCGATCTCGTCGGGGCGCTGAAGTTCCGCGCCGCGCTCCCCGTCGCGGGGCTGATGGCCGCGCACATGGCGGCCAACCTGCCGGCCGACCTCCGCGCGGCCGCCGGCATCGTGCCCGTGCCGCCGCACCGGGGCCGGCTGCGCCGCCGCGGCTTCGATCCCGCGGCGCTGCTGGCGGCCGGGCTCGCCGCGCGCACCGGGCTGCCGCTCTCGGCCTGCCTGCGGCGCTCCGACCGCGGGCGGCGGCAGGTCGGCGCGGGGCGGGCGCAGCGGCGCCGCGCGGGGCGCTTCGCGGTCGCCGCGACCGGCGCTCCACCGCGCGCGGTGCTGCTCGTCGACGACGTCCACACGACCGGCGCCACGCTCGACGTGTGCGCCCGCGCGCTGAAGGAGCGCGGCGCGGCGTGGGTGGGGGCGGCCACCTATGTGAGGACGCTTTGACGGGCTGTAGAGTCCTGAGTCCGGCAACTTCTGGCACACGAGAGGAGTCCCATGCGGATCGAGGTAAAGGGACGCAACCTTCCGGTCAGCGAAGAGCTGCGCGAGCACGTCGCCCGCCGGTTCCAGAAGATCGCCAAGCAGGTCTCCGATCTCGCGGTGCTCGAGATCGAGGTCGCGAAGGAGCGCAACCCGGCCAACCCCGACAACATGGTGGCCGAGGCGACGCTCTACCTGAAGGGCGTCACCCTGCGCGCGAAGGACGCGTCGCGCGACCTCAACCACTCGGTCAACCTCGTCGCCGACGAGCTCGGTCGCCAGGTCAAGCGCCACCGCGACAAGCGGCGCAAGCGGCGCGAGCAGCGCGCCGCCGCGGGCGCCCCGCCGATGCCGCCCCCGGAGGCGGCCGGCGGGCAGCTGCCGGCCATGTAGCGGCCTCCCGCGGCTCCCTACACTGGACGTATGACGATCCTCGACAAGGCCCTGAGCCTGGGCGAGTCCAGGCAGTTCAAGCAGTACGCCAAGCGCGTGGACCGGATCAACGCCTGGGAGCCCGAGCTCGAGCTCCTCGAGGAAGCGGAGCTGCGCCAGCACGCCGACGCCCTGCGCGAGCGCGCCCGCAACGGAGAGCCGCTCGAGGACCTGCTGCCCGAGACCTTCGCCGTCGTCCGCGAGGCGTCCCGCCGCCACATGGGCATGCGCCACTTCGACGTGCAGATGATCGGCGGCATGGTGCTCCACGCCGGCTCGATCGCGGAGATGAAGACCGGCGAGGGCAAGACGCTCACCGCCACCACCGCCGTCGTGCTCAACGCGCTCGCCGGCGAGGGCGTCCACGTCGTCACCGTCAACGACTACCTCGCCCGCCGCGACGCCGAGTGGATGAGCCCGATCTACAACGCGCTCGGCATGACCGTCGGCGTGCTGCAGAACATGCAGCCCTACGAGGAGAAGCGCGACGCGTACGCCGCCGACATCACGTACGGCACGAACTCCGAGTTCGGGTTCGACTACCTGCGCGACAACATGGCCACCTCGCTCGAGGAGAAGGTCCAGCACGGCGGGCGCTTCACCGAGGACGGGAAGCCCTACTCCTCCCACCACTTCGCGATCGTCGACGAGGTCGACAACATCCTCATCGACGAGGCCCGCACGCCGCTGATCATCTCCGGCGCGCCCGAGCAGGCCGCCGATCTCTACGGCCGCTTCGCCAAGCTCGCCCCGCAGCTGACCCCGGGCAAGAAGCCCGAGAGCATGGACCCGAAGATGAAGAAGGACTTCGTCGCCGACTACGACTTCGAGTTCGACGAGAAGCACAAGACCGTGTCGGTCACCGAGCGCGGCGTCGCGAAGGCGGAGAAGTTCCTCGGCATCGACCACCTCTACCGCGCCGAGAACGGACCGCTGGTCAACCACCTGATCCAGGCGCTGCGAGCCGAGTCGCTCTACAAGCGCGACGTCGACTACGCCGTCGTCGACGGCGAGGTCAAGATCATCGACGAGTTCACCGGCCGCATCCTCGACGGCCGCCGCTGGTCGGAGGGCCTGCACCAGGCCGTGGAGGCGAAGGAGGGCGTGCGCGTCCAGGAGGAGAACCAGACGCTCGCCACGGTCACGCTGCAGAACTACTTCCGCATGTACGACAAGCTCGCGGGCATGACCGGCACGGCCCTCACCGAGGCCACCGAGTTCATGAAGATCTACAAGCTGCCGGTCGTCCAGGTCCCGACCAACCAGCCGATGATCCGCAAGGACGAGAACGACCAGGTCTTCAAGACCAAGGAAGGCAAGTGGCGCGCGGTCGTGCGCGAGATCGAGGCCCGCCACGAGAAGGGCCAGCCCGTCCTCGTCGGCACGATCTCGGTCGAGGTCTCCGAGCACCTCGGCACCGAGCTGAGCAAGCGCGGCATCGGGCACACGGTCCTCAACGCGAAGCCCGAGTACGCGGAGAAGGAGGGCGAGACGATCGCCGAGGCCGGGCGCCCCGGCGCGGTCACGATCGCCACCAACATGGCCGGCCGCGGCGTCGACATCAAGCTCGGCGGCAACGCCGAGCACCTCACGCGCCTGGAGCTCGCCAAGCTCGGCCTGAAGCCCGGCGACCCCGACTACGACGAGCGCTTCGCCGAGGTCCTGCCGACGCTCGAGGCGCGCGTCGAGGAGAGCCGCGAGAAGGTCCTCGAGGCCGGCGGCCTCTACATCGTCGGCACCGAGCGCCACGAGTCGCGGCGCATCGACAACCAGCTCCGCGGCCGCTCGGGCCGCCAGGGCGACCCCGGCGAATCGCGCTTCTTCCTGTCCGCCGAGGACGACCTCGTGCGCCTCTTCGCGGGCGACCGCATCTACCGCATCCTCGACCGCCTCGGCCCCAAGGACGACGAGACCGGCGAGGAGGAGCCGATCGAGGCGAAGATGCTCTCGAAGCAGATCGAGAACGCCCAGCGCAAGGTCGAGGAGCAGAACTACCTGATCCGCAAGCGCGTCCTCGAGTACGACGACGTGATGAACCAGCAGCGCGAGATCGTCTACAAGTACCGCGACGAGGTGCTCGAGGGCCGCGACATGGGCCCGGTCGCGCGCGAGCAGGTCGCCGAGGTCATCAGCCGCCTCGTCGACGAGTACACGCCCGGCGACTACATCGAGGAATGGGATCTCGAGGGCATGTGGGTGCAGCTCGACCAGATCTTCCACGTCGACTTCGGCCCCGAGGAGCTCGACCGCGAGTCGATCGACCGCGACGAGCTCAAGCGCCTGCTCACCGACGACGCGCTCAAGCTCTACGACGAGCGCGAGGAGGAGCTGGGCGAGGAGCTCACGCGCGCGCTCGAGCGCTACCTGCTGATGCAGATCATCGACCAGCGCTGGCGCGAGCACCTCTACGACATGGACTACCTGCGCGAGGGCATCCACCTCCGCGGCTTCGCCCAGATCGACCCGCTCGTCGCCTACAAGAACGAGGGCTTCTCGCTCTTCCAGGACCTGATGAACACGATTTGGTCGGACTTCGCGCGCATGATCTACAACGTCGAGGTCGAGGTGGAGGGCGAGAACGGGCAAGGAGGCGCCGCGCTGGCTCCGACGCACAACCAGAGCAGCGCGACCGGCGGCGCATCGTTCTCCTACTCGGGCGGCACGCTCGACGACCAGCCCAGCGCCTACGGCGGAGACGGCTACGGCGTCGACGCCGACGAGGCCGCAGCGCCCGCCGTCGTCCAGCAGCGGATCGTCGACGAGAACGAGCAGATCGGCCGCAACGACCCGTGCTGGTGCGGGTCGGGCAAGAAGTTCAAGAAGTGCCACGGCGCCTAAGGCGCCCGTCAAAGAAGTCGGCACGCCCGGATGCACCCGATCCGCGGCGCCGGATCGCCACCCGATGGCTTGCCCATAACCCCACTATGGGCTTCACCATCGTGCGTCGCCCGGCATCCACGGCTCGGGCGCCCCGGACGCACCGCCTGTTCTTCGACGGGCGCCTGAGCGCCGTGGCACCTCATTCCTAGACCGAGACGGCGATCGTGTAGATCGCCATCTGCGCGAGGCAGAGGCCGGCGATCACGATCGCGGCGGTGGCCATCGCGCGGCCCTGGCCGGCTCGGCGCGCACGCACGCCGAGCACGATCGCGGCGACGGCCAGCGGCAGGCCGATCCAGAGGCCGCCGAGCGGCAGCTCCCACGCCCACGTCGAGCCGGGAACGGCCAGGAGAGCGAGCAGGAGGGCGAGGCCGGGGCGCGCCGTGGGCGGCGCGATGTCCACGGCCGGGCGGTGTGCGGAGGCGCTCATGGCGCGAGGGTGATCGTGTCCTGCGTGCCGTTGCGATCCTGCTTGGCGACGAACACGCCGCGGGCGTTCGCGTAGGCGCCGGTTCCGCCGGTGATCGTGCCGGTGGTCGAGGACGCGCCGACGTCGAACGTGCCCTGCCAGCTCATCGTCCCGTCGCGCAGCACGAGCGACCCGGTGCAGCTGATGGCGGACTTGGCGAAGTCGCGCGCGCCGACCGTCGTGACGCAGGCGGCGTGGTTCTTGCCGAGGCTCTGGCCGGACGCGTCGGTGACGCGGTTCGCGAAGGCGATGACGTCGCCGAGCGAGTTCGCCCGCCGCGACTTCGTCTTCGTGTTGCGGACGTGCTTGAAGGTGGCGCCCTTGTCGGGCTCCGTGATGGTGATGGTGCGGCCGCCCTGCGCCGAGGCGCCGGGGCCGGTGAGGATGGCGGCGGCAAGCGCGCCGAGCGCGACGACGGCCGCCAGCCGGGGGATGTGATGGGTGGTGGACATGGCTCCAGCATCCGCCCGCTCCGGCTCGCCGTCGCCGTCGCCAGCACTGGACCTGGCGAGTGCTAGCGCGTGGTCTCGGCCGCGCGCAGGTACGCGATGACCGCGAGCACGCGCCGGTGCGCGTCCGCGCCCGCGGGCAGGTCGAGCTTCATCAGGACGCTGCGGACGTGCCCCTCGACCGTCCGCTCGGTCAGCACCAGCCGGCGCGCGATCGCGGCGTTGGTGAGGCCTTCCGCCATCAGCGCGAGCACCTCGCGCTCGCGCGCGCTGAGCACCGCGAGCCCGTCGCCCGGGTCGTGGCCGACGAGCGACGACACCACCTTCGGATCCAGCGCCGAGCCGCCGCGCGCGACGCGCTCGGCCGCCTCGAGGAAGTCGGCGACGTCGAGCACGCGGTCCTTGAGGAGGTAGCCGAAGCCGCCCCGCGAGACCAGCCCGACCGCTCCCGCGGCCTCGACGTGCTGGGAGAGCACGAGCACGCCCACGTCCGGATGCGCGTCGCGGATCCAGCGCGCCGCACGGATGCCCTCGTCGGTGTGCGTCGGCGGCATGCGGACGTCGACCACGGCGAGGTCGGGGACGTGCTCGCTGACCGCGCCGCGGAGCCGGTCGGCGTCGTCGACGGCGGCGACCACGGTGTGGCCGCTGTCCTCGAACAGTCGCTGGAGCCCGTCGCGCAGCAGCGCCTGGTCCTCGGCGATCACGACCCGCACGGCAGCTCCGCGACGATCTCGGTCCCCTCGCCCGGCGGGCTGCTGACCGAGACGGTGCCGCCCAGCGCGGCGATGCGGTCGGTGATCCCCGCCAGGCCGGAGCCCTCCACCGGCGTCGCGCCGCCGACGCCGTCGTCGCGGATCCGCACGACGAGGCTGCCGTTCCGGCGCGTGGCGGCGATGGCGACCGTGGCGGCGCCGGCGTGCTTGGCGGCGTTGGCGAGCGCCTCGCTGGCCACGAAGTACGCCGCGGTCTCGATCCGGTCCTCGAAGCGCTCGTCGGTCGCGTCGACGCGCGTCTGCAGCCGCGAGCGCGCGGCCAGCTCGCGCAGCGCGTGGCCGAGCCCGTCGTCGAGGCCCGCGGGCCGGACGCCGCGCGCGAGCTCGCGCAGCTCCTCGATCGCGCTCGAGACCTCCACGACGACCGCGTCGAGCGGTCCCGGGTCCGGCACTCCGTGCTGCAGATGGCGGAGCGCGAGCCCGATCGAGACGAGCCGCTGCTGCGCGCCGTCGTGCAGATCGCGCTCGAGCCGGCGGCGCTCCTCGTAGCCGGCGGTGACGATGCGGGCGCGCGACGCCTCGACCTCGGCGAGCCGGCGGCGCACCTCGACGCGCAGGCGAGCGATCTCGATCGCCAGCCCGGCCGCGCCGATCGTGCTGTCCAGCAGGTCGGGCCGCTCCGCGAGCGACGGGTCGTGGACGACCGTCGCGAGCGCGAGGTCGCCGCGGCGCACCGGGGTGCGCGCCCGGCCCGGGGGATCCGGCCCGGCGTGCACGCGGCCCTCCGCGTCGACCTCGACGTCACCGTCGAGGCGGAAGCGCAGCTCCAGCTCCGGATCGCCGAGCGCCTCGGCGAGCATGGCGCCGGTCGCCTCGGGCGCCGCGCGACCGGCGCGCAGGTCCTCGAGGAACCGCTCCACCGTCTGCAGCCCGGCGTAGCGGGCACGGTCGAAGCGGCGGTCGACCAGCAGCTGCGTGCGGGCGCGCAGGGGCCCGAAGAGCAGCGCCACGGCGAGCGTCGCCGCGGCGGTGGCGAGCGTGGACCCGGAGCCGATCGCGACGCCGAGCCCGAGCGAGACCGCCGCGAACACGGCGGCCAGCGCGGCGGTCAGCGCGGCGTAGACCAGCGTGCGGTTGATCAGCCGGTCGATCTCGTAGAGCCGGTAGCGCAGGATCGCGATGCCCACGCCCGCCGGGACCGCGCTCAGCGCGACGATCAGGCCCGCGAGCGCGACCGGGCCGTCCGAGCCTGTGACGGCCACCTCCAGGAGGCAGATCGCCACCGCCAGGGGAACCAGCGCGGCCGCGTAGGCGAGCCACCGCAGCTGCTGGCGCTCGATCCCGGAGGCGCGGCGGAGCCGGGACCGCACCGCCAGGACGGCGCCGACCATGGCGCCGACGGAGCCGAGCGCGCACAGCGCGAGCGGCACGCCGATCACGCTCATCGGCACGTCGGGCAGCGGCCGGGCGACCGCGGCGAACGGGTCGCTGAACGGCTCGTCCGCCAGCACCGTGCACACGATCAGGCCCGCGTACGACAGCGCCGCGCCGATCGCCCAGGGGCGCCAGCGCGGGGAGGGCAGCCGGCCGTCGGGGAACACCCAGGCGATCGCGGTCACGCCGGCGAACAGCAGCGGCCAGGCGCGGTCGGCGACGACGACCCCCCACGCGCCGCCCGGGAGCGCGCCCGGGTGGCCGAGCGCGGCGTAGCGCGCGTACGCGTCCGCGAACCCCACCAGCACGAGCACCGCTGCGTCCGCGAGCAGCAGCCAGCCGATCGGGTGGCCCGGCCGGCGCATGAGGACGAGCAGGCCGAACGCGATCGGCACGAGCGTGACCACGCCCCAGGCGGTGGTGAGCGCGACCCCCGACCCCCGACCCGACAGCGCGTCGAGCACCGCGGCGGCCGTCAGCAGGATCGAGAGGCCGGCGGCGGCGATCCACGGCACGCGCATGCGCCGATCATCTCCGCGGGCCGGCGCGGGCACAACCGTGCCAGCACTCGTCCTGCGGCTAGGGCGCGGCGGGCACCGGCTCCAGCTTCGCCTTCGCCTCCGCGACCAGCGTCGCGTCGGCCTCGACGCGGAAGACGCGGCTCCAGTCCGTGATCGCCCCGCGGCGGCGGAAGGAGCTGCTCGTGTGGTCCATGTTGCGCCACACGCCGTCGGGACCCTTGACGATCAGCATGAAGTGGTGGGCCGCCACCGGCGGCGTGTTCTCGAGGTCCTGGTGGCTGAGGGCGACGTTCGCGCCGCTGGCCAGGAACGTCCGGAGCTCCTCGGCGCGCGAGGGATGGGCGAGCGAGTCGACCGGCCCTTCCGTGTCGTCCATCCGCTTGAGGTTGCGCTCCGCGACCCACTGGGTGCTGCCCTCGCCCCAGAACACGCCCTTCGAGCTGCTGCCCTCGTAGTAGCGGATGCGCCCCGCCTTGACCTCGTCCAGGTAGTAGTCCTGGAAGTCCATGTCGGCCGGCACGACGCCGATCGCCTTGCCGTAGAGGTAGTACGAGATGACGTTGCAGAGGGCCCCGACGGTCTTGCCCGCGCGCGACTCCGTGGTGTGGGCGGGGTCGAGGATCCAGGCGATCGTGGTGGCGAACTTGTCGCGCTCGGCCACGAGCCCGTCGACCCGGGCCTTGCGGCTCTTCACGAGCTTCTTGGCCGCGGTGACCGCGGCGTCGGCGGCCGTCTTGCGCGCCTGCGCGTCCTTGATCGCCTGGGTGTGCGCGGCCTTCTCCTCCTTCGGGACTCCCGTGCGCGCCTTCAGCGCGGTGAGCGCGTCCTTGGCTCCCTTCGCGTCCGTCTCAGCGGTCGCCTGTGCCGCGGCCGCCTGGTCGAGCTCGCTCTGCGCGGCCGCGGCGGTGAGGAAGAGGCCGGGCTGGAGCTTGGCCGCGAACTGGCGCGCGAGCGTCTGGTGGTCGGGGACGAGGACCCCGCTGTCGGGCGCCGCCGGTGGCTTCCAGGCCTCGAACTCGGCCCGCACCTGGTCGAACGCGCCCATCACCTTCTTGAGCAGGTCGCTCTGGCGCGCGTTGGCGCCGCTGCCGATCGTCGAGCGCTGGGTGTAGACGCCCGACGCGGCCTCGGCCACGAGCTCGCCGATCGTCAGCCGGCCCGCGCTCGGGTGCCCGCCCGCGACCAGCGTCTCGTCGCCGCGCAGCTCGCCCAGCACCCGGTTCTGCGCCTCGGTCTCCACCGCGCTCGTGGCCTGGGAGAGGAACAGCTCGCCGACGTTCGCGCCCTCCTTGAGCTTGACCTTGGAGCCCTGGAGATCGAAGAGGCCGGTGGTGTGCGTGACCACCGGCGCCGGCGGCGGCTGGCCCTTCTTGGCCTTCTTCTGCGTCCGCTTCGTCTTCGTGGCCTCGAGCAGGCCGTCGGCGGTGACGGTGATGCGCCCGTCGGGGTCGGCGGGGTCGCCGAGCACGAAGCTCGGAAGCCCGCCCGCCGAGTCCGGGTCGCGGACGTACCCCGACGGATCGCCGGCGCGGTTGGCGCCGAGCCGGCCGATGCCATCGAGCAGCTTGCGCGTCCCGCGACCCAGCTCGAGCCCGGGGCCCTGCGGCGCGCTCAGCCCGGCAAGCTCCGCGATCTCGTCCAGGTCCGCGGGCAGCAGCCGCCGCGACTCGGCCCGCCGAGTGGCCTCGGCCGCCAGCCCGGCGGCCTCCTCGGCCGCGCTCGCCTGGTTGCCGCCCGCCTCCTGCTCGGGCGCCACCAGCGCGGCCTCGCCCGGGATCAGCCGCTGGATCATCGCCGCCACGCCGCGGTTCCCGACCGTGCGCTGGAGCGCGAGGACGCGCGCGGCGGGGCTCGCCGCCGGCGACCGCCCGAGGACGGACGGCGCGGCGGTGGGCGACGGCGCTCGGACAGGCAGGGAGATCGCGGCGATGGGCCAGTCTCGCGTGCTCTCGCGCCCGAGGCAAGCGCCGGTCAGCCGCGGCGCCCGCCCGGCAGGCGGTCGGCGATCCGGCCGAGGCGCGCGGCGGTGCCCTGCAGCGGCTCGGCGGCGGCCGCCAGCGTCGCCGTGGCGCCCTCGAGCGAGCGGATCGAGTGCAGCGCCTCGTCGAGGGCCGGGAGCCCGTCGCGCAGCTCGCCCGCCAGCCGCACGAGCTCGGACACCTCGCGCTCGACGTCGTCGATGCGCTCGACCGCGACGAGCAGCTCGCTCGCGTGCGCGTTCGCGTGGCGCAGCTCGGTCTCGGCGGACGCGAGCCGCTCGGTCAGCCGCCGCTCCACCTCCGGCAGCTCGCGCGCGGCGGCCGCGATCGCGTGCAGGTCCTCGAGCGCGCGCACGAGAAGCCTTGGATCGACGAGGAACGGCAGCGTCACGCCCGGGAGCGTACGACGCCGCGAACCGCAGGTGCTGAGCCGCTAGATTCACTGGGCCATGGCCGGCCCTGCCACATCACAGCCCACGCCGCAGCGCCTGGCCGCCATCCGCGAGCAGCTGTCCCTGCTCGCGGACTACCTTTGACCCGCAAGGGCTGAAGGATCAGATCGCCGAGCTCGAGCGCCAGATGGGCGAGCCGGGCTTCTGGGACGACCCGGAGGGCGCTGGGCGCATCGGATCCGAGCACGCGCGCCAGACGCGCAAGCTCACCACCTATGAGCAGCTGGTCGCCGACGTCGACGACCTCGACGGGCTCGTCGAGATGGCCGAGGAGGACCCCGAGCTCGCCGCCGAGGTCGAGCAGGCGGTCGGCTCCGTCGAGCAGCGTCTCGAGTCGCTCGAGGAGGAGCGGCTGTTCTCCGGCCCCTACGACTCCGGCGACGCGCTCGTGGCGGTCAACGCCGGCGCCGGCGGCACCGACGCCCAGGACTGGGCGGAGATGGTGCTGCGGATGCTGATGCGCTGGGCCGAGCGCCGCGGCTTCGGCGTCGAGCTGCTGGAGGCGAGCGCGGGGGAGGAGGCCGGCATCAAGTCCGCGACGTTCCGCGCCAAGGGCGAGAATGCCTACGGCCTCTACGCCGCCGAGAAGGGCGTGCACCGGCTCGTGCGCCTGTCGCCGTTCGACGCCGCGCACCGCCGCCAGACGTCGTTCGCGGGCGTCGAGGTGTCGCCCGTCGTCGAGGAGGCGGGCGAGATCGAGATCGACGACGAGGACCTCCAGATCGACACCTACCGCGCCTCGGGGGCCGGCGGCCAGCACGTCAACAAGACCGACTCGGCGGTGCGCATCACCCACAAGCCGAGCGGGGTCGTCGTCCAGTGCCAGAACGAGCGCTCGCAGTCCTCCAACAAGGCGACCGCGATGGCGATGCTGCGCTCCAAGCTCGTCGAGCTCGAGGAGCGCAAGCGCCGCGAGGAGATCGCCAAGGCGCGCGGCGAGGCCCAGGACGTCAACTTCGGCTCGCAGATCCGCTCCTACGTCCTGCACCCGTACACGATGGTCAAGGACCACCGCACGGACGAGGAGATGGGCGACGCCAACCGCGTGCTCGACGGCGACCTCGACGGCTTCGTGCGCGCCTACCTCCTGCAGCAGGCGAAGGGCTAGCGTGGCGATCCCGGCAGACCCGTACGCGCCGGTGACCATCGGGCCGGGGCAGGTCGTCCCGACCGACCAGCCGACCGCGCCCTACCTCGACGCCGTGGTGGCCTACGGCTTCCGCGGCTCCACGCGCTTCCACGTCCCCGGCCACAAGGCGGGCGCGGGCGCCGACCCCGGGCTGTGCTCGGCGATCGGCGAGGACGCGCTGATGCTCGACGTCCCGCAGGACATCTACGGGATCGACCTCGGGCCGGAGCCGACGCCGTTCCAGCGCGCCGAGCAGCTCGCGGCCGAGGCGCACGGCGCGGCGCGCTCGTGGTTCCTCACCAACGGCGCCAGCCAGGGCAACCACGCGCTCTGCCTCGCGCTCGCCCCCCTCGGCACGCCGCTGGTCGTCCAGCGCAACTCGCACGCGTCGGTGATCGACGGGCTCGTGCTCTCCGGCGGGCGCCCGAGCTACGTCGCGCCCGAGTACGGGGAGGAGCTGGGCATGGCGCACGGCGTGACGCCGGAGTCGCTGCGGGCCGCCCTGGAGACGACGCCCGACGCGCGCTCCGCCTGGATCGTCTCGCCGACCTACTACGGGATGGCCGCCGACGTCGCCGGCTGCGCCGAGGTCGCGCACGCCGCGGGCGTTCCGCTGGTGGTCGACCAGTCGTGGGGCTCGCACTTCGGCTTCCACCCCGACCTGCCGCCGTCCGCGCTCCAGCAGGGCGCCGACGCCGTCCTGACCTCGACGCACAAGATCGTCGGCTCGCTCACGCAGTCGGCGATGCTGCACGTCGCGCCGACCGGCCGCATCGACCCCGACGCGGTCGCCCGCGCGGTGCGGCTCGTGCGCACGACGTCGCCGTCCTCGCTGCTGATGGCCTCGCTCGACGCCGCGCGCCGCCAGCTCGTCATCCACGGGCAGGCGCTGCTGTCGCGCACGATCACCGCCGCCGCGCGCGCCCGCAAGATCATCGACGGCACGACCGCCTGCCGCGTGGTGGGCCGCGAGCTCGTCGGCCAGCCGGGCGTCGCGGGCTGGGACCCGCTGCGGATCGTCATCGACGTCCGCGCCACCGGCTGCAGCGGCTACGAGGTCGCGGCGGCGCTGCGCTCGGCCTACGACGTGCACGTCGAGCTCGCCACGCACGCGACGCTCGTGCTCGTGCTCGGGCTCGGCCAGCCCGCGGACGCGCTCGACCGCTTCACCCACGACTTCGCCACCACCGTGCGGCGGATCGAGCGGCCGGGCGACGCCGAGGCGCTGGTGCGGGCGTCCGGCGCGCTGGTCAACGAGGTCGTCGTGCCGCCGCGCGAGGCGTTCCTCGGCGCCGCCGAGACGGTGCCGGTCGACGAGTCCGTCGGCCGCGTGTCGGCGGAGGCGATCGCCGGCTACCCGCCCGGCATCCCCGCGCTGCTGCCGGGCGAGCGGATCACCGCCGAGGCCGTCGCCTACCTGCGCGAGCTGCGCGAGGCGGGGGCGCGCCTGCACGGCGCGAGCGACCCGGGCTTCCGCACCATCGTCGTGCTCAGCGACACCCCTTGACCGACGAGGAGCTGATCGAGGCCGCGCTCGCGGAGGACGTGGGCGACGGCGACGCGACGACCGCGGCCACCGTCGCCGAGGGCACGCGCGGGCGGGCGGCGATCGTGCAGAAGGCGCCGGGCGTCATCTCCGGCCTCGAGATCGCCGCGGGCGTGTTCCGCCATCTCGACCCCTCCGCGGATGTCCGGCCCGGACCGGAGGGGGTGTGGCGGGAGTCGGGCGTCGTGCTCGCCGTCGAGGGCGACGCGCGGGCGCTGCTGACCGCAGAGCGCACGGCGCTGAACTTCCTCGGCCGCCTGTCCGGCATCGCGACGCTGACGGCCCGCGTCGTCTCGGCCGTGCGCGGGGCGGGCGGGACGGCGCAGGTGCTCGACACGCGCAAGACCACCCCAGGCCTGCGGCGGCTGGAGAAGGCGGCGGTGGCGGCGGGCGGCGGCGTCAACCACCGCGCCGGGCTCTACGACGCGATCCTCATCAAGGAGAACCACGCGGCGCTCGCGGGCGGCGTCGGCGAGGCGGTGCGGCGCGCGCGGGCGGCCCGGCCGGACCTCCCGCTCGCGGTCGAGGTGCGCGACGACGCCGAGATCGACGAGGCGCTCGCGGCCGGCGCGCCGCGGCTGCTGCTCGACAACATGACCCCCGAGCAGGTGGCCGCCGCGGTGGCCCGCGTGGCGGGCCGGGCGAAGCTCGAGGTGTCGGGCGGGGTGACTCCCGAGACTATTTTGGTCTACGCGACCATAGATGGAGTAGACTACGTCTCGATGGGCGCGCTCACCCACTCGGCGCCCTCTCTCGACCTCTCTCTGTCCCTGGAGACGCTCTCCCCATGACCCTGCTCTCACTGGACAACATCCCCGCCCTGCAGGACGAGGTGCGCGCCCTCGCCGCCCAGCGCGGCGCGGTCATCCTCGCCCACAACTACCAGGTGCCCGAGGTCCAGGAGGTGGCCGACTACGTCGGCGACTCGCTGGGCCTCTCGCAGCAGGCCGCGGCCTCCGACGCCGACGTGATCGCGTTCTGCGGCGTGCACTTCATGGCCGAGACGGCCTCGATCCTGTGCCCGGAGAAGACCATCCTGCTGCCGGATCCCGACGCGGGCTGCTCGCTCGCCGACTCGATCACCGCGCCGCAGCTGCGGGCCTGGAAGGCCAAGCACCCCGGCGCGGTCGTCGTGATGTACGTCAACACCTCGGCCGAGGTCAAGGCGGAGACCGACTACTGCGTGACGTCGTCCAACGCGGTCGCGGTCGTCGAGCACATCTACCGCGAGCACGGCGAGGACACCGAGATCCTGTTCGGGCCCGACATGTTCCTCGGCGCGTTCGTCGAGAAGCGCACCGGCAAGCCGATGCGCGTGTGGGACGGCGAGTGCCACGTGCACGCCGGGATCCGCCCGAGCGACATCTCCGACATGCGCGCCGAGCACCCGGGCGCCGACTTCCTCATCCACCCCGAGTGCGGCTGCTCGACCTCGGTCATGGAGTACGTCGCGGCCGGCGACGTCGACCCCGAGGGCGTCCACATGCTCTCGACCGGCGGCATGCTCGCCTACGCGCAGGGCGCCCGGCCGGGCGGCACCGCGATCGTGGCGACGGAGACCGGGATGCTCCACGGGCTCCGCCAGGCCGCGCCGGACGTCGACTTCATCGCCGCCAACGAGGCGGCGAGCTGCCGCTACATGAAGATGATCACGCTGCCGAAGCTGCGCGACGCGCTGCGCGAGGGCAAGCCGGAGGTCAAGGTGCCGCCGGCGATCGCGGAGCGGGCGCGCACCGCGATCGAGCGCATGGTCGCGATCGGCTAGCGGACGAGCTTCACGGCGACGAGCACCGGGCTGCCGCTCGCGCGGTCGACGGTCGCTTCGCGGATCAGCACGCCCGTGCGCAGCGTGCTCAGCGAGCAGTCGCCGGCGCTGCCGAACTCCTCGTCGAACTGGCGGTCGAACTCCTCGTCGCTGAGCTCATCCTCCAACGGCTCTTCGGGGTCGTCCTGCGCGGCCACCGCGTCCTCCGGCGCTTCCGTGTCGCCGGACTCCTCGTCCTCGTTGACGTCCCCGGGGTCGTCGCCGCTCGACTCCCCGTCCCCGTTCGGGGCCGAGCCGGCGTCGGCGGGGTCGTCGGCGCCGGTGCAGGCGAGCGAGGCGGTCAGGCTGCCGCCGGCGGCGAGCGCGAGCGTCACCGAGGATGAGGACACGCGGGTGATCCGGCCGGCGTTCTCGCGGCCGTCGCGGATGCCGTCGCCGTCGGTGTCGCGCTTGCGCGGGTCGAGCCGGTAGCGCAGCTCGACGGCGTTGGCGACCTTGTCGCGGTCGTGGTCCTCGCGGGCGTCGCGGCGGCCGTCGCGGTCGGTGTCCTTCTTGCGCG
Organism: uncultured Solirubrobacteraceae bacterium; assembly: GCA_963811595.1. Taxonomy (GTDB): domain Bacteria; phylum Actinomycetota; class Thermoleophilia; order Solirubrobacterales; family Solirubrobacteraceae; genus DASQFQ01. The sequence goes on along the minus strand of CAWERW010000015.1, from coordinate 42,440 downwards.
GGTTCGTGCGCGAGCGGTACTCGCCGTAGTTGGAGAGGCCGTCGCGGTCGCGGTCGCGGTTCGCGTCGTTCTTCTTGAGGTTCAGGTGGTGGCGCTTCTCCCAGCGGTCCGGGAGCCGGTCGCGGTCGCGCGCCTGCGCGGGGGCGGCGGCGAACAGCAGCAGGAGCGTGAGCGCGGCAAGAAGGCGGGCCATGAGACTGTCATCGACATCTGACGGCCAGGCTCGACCCCGGCGTCAATAACCGGACAGGGTTTGGTAAAGCGGGTCGATCAGGCCGGCTCGGGCAGCAGCTCGAGCCCGTCCTCGGCCGCGTGGCGCACGGCCGGGAGCTGCTCGCGCTTGCGCTCGAACTCGGCCGGCGTGTAGCAGTGCACGTCGGCCGCGGCGCCCATCTCCAGCGCGTCCCACAGGCTGCCGGCCTGGTAGACGCGCTCGAGCCACGGGATGCCGTCGAAGTGCTCGGAGACGAGCACGAGCACGTACTCGTGCCCCCGCTCGCGCTGCGCCGGCGCGCCGTGGAGGTCGTCGACCCGCGCGCCGCCCAGCAGCGCGCGCTGGACCGGCCAGCGGTCCGTCACGCGCGCCAGGTAACGCTCGAGCTCGCGGCGGTTGACCTCAGTCACGCGCCGCGATTGTCCCGGACGGGGCGGCGGCGGCGCAAGGGCCGCCGCCGCCCGGGGTCCAGGGGCTCCCTACGGCGTCGTGGGTGGGATGTTGATGACGTCGATGCGATCCGTCGCCGGCGGGCTCGCGGGCGTCCCGCTCAGCGTCGGCTGCAGGTAGCGCACCAGCGAGTCGATGTCGAAGTCCGACAGCGACGTCCGGTTCGTCCCCGCCCGCAGCGACGGGAAGCTGTCCCCGCCGTCGGCGAGGAAGTTGTTCGTGGTGATGCGGTAGCTCGCGGCCGGATCGAGCGGCGCGCCGCCGATCCTCACGTCCGACACCGGGTTCGGCGCCCCCGCGCACGTCTGACCCTTGATCGAGTTGGCGATCGTCTGGTCGTACGTGTACGTGATCGTGCTCGACGGCAGCAGGACGTTGGTCGCCGCGCCGTCGCACCACTGGTCCTTGAGCACGTCGAGGAACTGCGCGCCCGTGAACGACTGCGTGGTCACGATGTTGTTGAACGGCTGGACGTTGAACGCCTCCTCGTAGGTGACGACGCCGTCACCCTCGCCCGCGCTCTGCGGGAACAGGAGGTCGTTGCGCACCCCGCCGGGGTTCATCAGCGCGCCGTCGGCGTCGCCGCGGTCGGCGGCCGCGGTGTCGGCGAGCTGGGCGTCGGCGATGAGGTTGCCGAGCGGGTTCTCACCCGAGTCGTCCGGCGCGTCGTTCGTGATGCTGCTCGCGACCCGGCCCACCGGCGTGCGCCGCAGCGACGCCGACAGGTCGTCGTAGCGCTTGATCAGCGCTTCGACGTTCGCTTGGCCCGTGCGGCCGGTCGACCACATCGGGATGTTGTTGCGCGACACGGACTTGACATCGCCGTTGCGGCCGAGCGTCAGGTCGAGGTCGGTCAGCAGCCGGCCGTTCGAGCTCGTGCTCGTGACCGGGCGGCCGTCGATCACGCAGTTGTAGGCCGCGTGGGTGTGGCCCGTGACGAACAGGTCGACGGCGTCGGTGGTGTTGTTGACGATGTCGACGATCGGCCCGGAGATGCCCGTGCACGTGTTGATCGTGTCGGTGTTGAACCCGACGCTCTGGAAGCCGCCCTCGTGGAGCAGCACCACGATCGCCTTGACCCCGTGGCGGCGCTTCAGCTCGCGCGCGTAGCGGTTGGCGGTCGCCGCCTCGTCGAGGAAGTTCAGGTTGGCAATGCCCGACGGGGCGACGATGTTCGGCGTGCCCTCCAGCGTCATGCCGATGAAGCCGATCTTCTCGCCCTGGAAGCGGCGGACCACGTAGGGCCGGAACAGCGTCTTCGCGTTGTCCTTGCGGACGACGTTCGCGGCGAGGAACTTGAAGTCCGCGCCCTCGAAGCCGGTGCCGTCCTTGCAGCCCTCGGTCGGGTGGCAGCCGCCCCGCTGCATGCGCTTGAGCTCCGCCTCGCCCTCGTCGAACTCGTGGTTGCCGACGGCGTTGAGGTCGAGCCCGAGCAGGTTCATCGCCTCGATCGTGGGCTCGTCGTGGTAGAGCGCGGAGAGCAGCGGCGAGGCGCCGATCAGGTCGCCTGCCGAGACGAGCAGCGAGTTGCGGTTGGTGCGCTCGAGCTCGCGGATGTAGCTGCCCATGATCGCGGCGCCGCCCGCCGGGATCGCCGGCGGCGGAGTCGTCGAGCCGGCCGGCGTCGGGGGCCGGATGCCGCCCGTGGTGGCGGTCTGGAGGTGGCCGTGGAAGTCATTGAAGGCCAGCAGCTGGACCTTGACGTCCTTGGGCTTGTGATGGTGCTTGCCGCGCTTGTTGTGCGCGGCCGCGGGGCTGGCGAGGACGAGCATAAGCACGCCGGCCGCCCCGAGCAGGCGAAGGATTGACATAACCGGGAACACTGCCACGCGGGACCCCTCCCGCGTGTCGATCCCGTTATTGGGCTATTCGAACTCGCTGACTTCGTGCGGCCCGACGCACGCCACCGAGGCTTCCACCGACACGCCGCGGGCGATCTCCGTGACGCGCTCGAGCGTGGTCTCGTCGAGCAGGGCGATCGCCTGGTCGGGGTCGATGTCCTCGCCGAACACGACGGTCTGGTTGGCCGCGTAGCGGGCGACCGCGTTCGTGTTCTCGAACGCCAGCACGCGCCGGCCCGCGGCGTAGGCGCGGGCGCGCTCGAACTCCTCCTCGCGCGGGCCGTTCTCGCGCAGGTCGTCGACGATCCCGCGCATGCAGTGATAGGCCTCGATGCACTTGGCGGAGTCGAGGCCGGCGGAGAGCTGGAGGATCGGCACGTCGGCGAACGCGTGGTCGACCGAGTAGACGGAGTAGGCGAGGCCGCGCTGCTCGCGGATCTCGTCGAACAGGCGCGAGCCCATCGAGCCGCCCAGCAGCGTCGAATAGACCGACAGCGCGGCGCGCTGCTCGCGGTCGCGCGGGTCGATCTCCGGGCGGTAGGAGATGCGCAGGTGCGACTGGTTGGAGTCGCGCGCCTCGACGAGCGTCTGCGGCGTGAACGGCGGGGCGGGCTCGAAGCCGCCGTTGGCGGCGATCGAGGGGAAGCGCCCGAACGCCTCGGCGAGCTCGCCGTCGTCCGGGACGTGCTCCAGGTTGCCGACCAGGAACGCGCCGCCGCGCGCGCCCGCCCACTGGCGCGAACGGAAGGCGACGATCGCGTCGCGGCTGAAGGACTGGATGTGCTCGGGCGGCCCGAGCACCGGGCGGCCGAGCGGGTGGTCGCCGAAGGCGGCGCGGTCGATCAGGTGCTCGGCGACGACCGACGGCGTGTCCTTGGCGCGCGCGATCTCCTGGACGACGACGCCGCGCTCGCGGTCGAGCTCCTCGGCGTCGATCTTCGGGCGGCCCACGAAGTCGGTCAGCAGGTCGATCGCCCGCGCCACCACCTCGGCCCGGCAGGTGAGGTGGAAGGCGACGACGTCGTGCGAGGTGTAGGCGTTGAGCACGGCGCCCATGTGCTCGGCGGTCTCGTTGACCTTGCGGTAGTCGTCGTAGAGCTCACCGCCCTTGAACACGAGGTGCTCGAGGAAGTGGGCCATCCCGTTCTCCTCGGGGCGCTCGGTGCGGGCGCCGGCCTCGAAGGCGACGAGGGCGGTCACGGCGCGCGTGCCCTCGAGCTCGACGCGGTGCAGGGGAAGGCCGTTGGGGAGGGTCTGAGAGGCGATCGAAGGCATGCCCTGAGGCTAGCCCATGCAGGGCTTCTTGCCGGGCCGTCGAAGCCGCCTCGGTACCCTCCGCCTCCGCGATGGCAGCCACCGACAACCGCCCACGCCGCGCCGCTCCGGCGCCCCGCCGCAGTGTCCTGCCGCCCCCCGTGGAGGGGGCGATCGTCGACCTGCGCTCGGTCACCAAGCGCTACTCGAAGACCGCGATCGGCGTCGAGGACGTGACGTTCGCGGTCCAGCCCGGCGAGTTCGTGTTCGTGGTCGGCGCGTCCGGGTCGGGCAAGTCGACGCTGATGCGGCTGCTGATCAAGGAGTCCGAGCCGACGTTCGGCTCGATCACGGTGGCGGGCCACGACCTCGGCGATGTGGGGCGCAAGCAGATCCCGTTCTATCGCCGCAACGTCGGCGTGGTCTTCCAGGACTTCAAGCTGCTGCCCAACCGCACGGTGCACGACAACGTCGCCTACGCCCTTCAGGTGACGGGCGGCACCCGCCGCGAGATCCGCGAGAAGGTGCCGGACATCCTGCGCCTGACCGGACTCTCGACGAAGCTGCACAACTTCCCCGACCAGCTCTCCGGCGGCGAGCAGCAGCGCGTGTCGGTGGCGCGCGCGTTCGTCAACCACCCGTCACTGCTGCTGGCCGACGAGCCGACCGGCAACCTCGACCCCGACACGTCGATCGGGATCATGCAGCTGCTCTACCGCATCAACCGTACCGGGACGACGGTGATCGTCGCCACGCACGACAAGTCGATGGTCGACCGCATGCGCCGGCGCGTGATCGAGCTGTCGGAGGGCCACGTGATCCGCGACGAGGCCACCGGGCGGTACTCGACGTGAGGTTCGGCTTCTTCTTCCACGAGGCGGTGCGGGCGCTGACGCGCAACGCGGTGCCGTCGTTTGCCGCGATGGCCACGGTGCTCGTGACCGTGCTCGTGCTCGGCGTCTTCATCCCGGTCGTGCAGGCCACCACCGGCGCCGCCAACGAGGTGCGCTCGCGCGTGATCGCCGACGTCTACCTGCAGCCGCGCTCGAGCCCGGCCGAGATCGAGCGCGTGCGGGCGATCATCCAGGACGAGACGCCGCACGTGGCGCGCGTGGAGTACATCCCGAAGGAGCAGGCGATCGCCGCCGAGCGCAAGGCGGGGCGCGGCGAGTACTACGACCTGCTGGGCGCCAACCCGCTGCCCGACACGTTCCGGGTCTATCCCGACAAGCCGGACAACATCTCCGACATCCGCAACGCGCTGGCGCCGCTCGCCCCCTCCGGCGGCCGCACCGTGATCGACCCCGCGATCGACGAGGTCCGCAACCGCGAGGAGGACACGAACAAGATCCTCTCCGCCACGCGCGTCGTGAAGATCACGATGGCGCTGCTCGCGGTCCTGCTGTGCGTCGCGTCGGTCCTGCTGATCGCCAACACGATCCGGCTCTCGCTCTACGCGCGCCGCCGCGAGGTCGAGATCATGAAGCTCGTCGGCGCGACCGACTGGTTCATCCGCTGGCCGTTCGTGCTCGAGGGGGTGCTCGTCGGCGCGCTCGGCGGGATCCTCGCGATCCTGCTGCTCGGCGTGGTCAAGATCGCGCTCGTCGACCCGCTGGCGGCGGAGTTCGCGCTGATCGCCGCGCCGGACACGATCAACTTCGGCGTCCTGGTCGCGGTCCTGCTCGGCGCGTCCGTCGGGGTCTCGGCGATCGGCTCGGGCCTCTCGCTGCGGCGCTTCCTGCGCGTCTGAGCGCTTAGAAATCCCACAGTGGCGCGCAGTACCGTGTTCTCCGTGCCTCAACGCCCACCGCGCCGCCGTCGCCGCCGTGCCCTCGTCATGCCGCTCGGCGCGCTGCTCGTGCTCGTCCTGCTGGCGGGCGGCATCTGGCTCGGCGGGCACCCGCAGTGGCTGCCGGGCGGGGTGCGCGACACGCTGGTCGGCGACGACGACGCGCAGCTCTACGAGGAGGCCGCCGACATCCTCGAGCAGGACTACTACCGCAAGGTCGATCGCGACCAGCTGGTCGACAAGGCGCTCGGCTCGGCCGTCGACTCGCTCGACGACCGCTTCTCCGCCTACTTCGACCCGAAGGCCTACAAGTCGTTCGAGGAGGCCACGCAGGGCGCGTTCGAGGGCGTCGGTATGAACGTCGAGGAGGTCGAGCGCGGGCTGCGCATCCTCACCGTGTTCAAGGGCTCGCCGGCCGCCAGGGGCGGCCTGAAGCCCGGCGACGAGATCATCGCCGTCAACGGGAAGACGCTGAAGGGGGCGTCCTCCGAGCAGGCCACGACCCGTATCAAGGGCCGCGCCGGCACCGAGGTCACGCTGACCGTGGTGACCGGCGAGGAGAAGCCGCGCGAGGTCACGCTCCAGCGCGCGCGCGTCGACGTGCCGGTGGTCGAGTCGCGGATGGTCCGCGACGACGGCCGCAAGGTCGCCTACGTGAAGCTCTCGAGCTTCACCTCGGGCGCCCACGGCGAGGTCGGCCAGGCGACGCGCAAGCTGCTCAAGAACGGCGCCGAGGCGGTCGTGCTCGATCTGCGCAACAACGGCGGCGGCCTCCTGAACGAGGCGGTGATGGTGTCGTCGCTGTTCATCCCGGAGGGCAAGATCGTCACGACGCGCGGGCGCGCGCGGCCCGAGCGCGTGTTCGAGGCGACGGGCTCGTCGATCGACACGAAGATCCCGGTGGCGGTGCTCGTCAACCGCGAGTCGGCCTCGGCGTCCGAGATCGTCACCGGCGCGCTCCAGGACCGCGACCGCGCCACCGTGGTCGGGACGCGCACGTTCGGCAAGGGCGTCTTCCAGGAGATCAAGCGGCTCTCGAACGGCGGCGCGCTCGACATCACGGTCGGCGAGTACTTCACGCCCAAGGGCCGCAACCTGGGCGGGGGCGGCCCGAAGCAGGGCGCCGGCATCGCGCCCGACGTCAAGGCCGAGGACGACGACAAGACGAAGAAGGACGAGGCGCTCGACGTGGCTGTGCGCACCGCCGTGCGCGGACACGCGTGAATCCCGTCGTTGCCGTGCTCGAGAAGCGCGGCCGGTTTTTCACCGCCACGCCGTTCTTCGCCCGCGGGCGCCGTGTCAACCTCGACAAGCCCGCCCGGGAGGCGCGCACGGGCGATCTCGTGCTCGTCCTGCCGACCGGCCCGCGCGGCGGCCACGGCAAGGTCGTGCGCCGGCTCGGGCGCCCGGACGTCGCCGCCGACGTGCTCGAGGCGCTGATGCTCGACCGCGGGCTGCGCCGGCGCTTCGACCCCGCCGTCGAGCGCGAGGCGCGCGGAGCCGCCGAGCGCCCGCCGCACGGGGAGGCGGGGGCGCGCCACGACCTGACGGCGCTGCCGACGTTCACGATCGACCCGCCGACCGCGCGCGACTTCGACGACGCGATCTCGGCCGAGCGGCTCGACGACGGCGCGACCCGCGTCTGGGTCCACATCGCCGATGTGTCGGCGCACGTCCCCCCGGGCTCGCTCGTCGACCGCGAGGCGTACCGCCGCGGCACGAGCGTGTACGTCCCCGGGCGCGTCGAGCCGATGCTGCCGGAGGCGCTCTCCAACGATGCGTGCTCGCTCGTCCCCGGCCAGGACCGCCTCGCGGTCACCGTCGAGCTGGAGTTCGAGGGGGCGAAGGTGCGCCGCACGGCGTTCACGCGCTCGCTCATCCGCAGCGATGCGCGGCTGGACTACCCGCGCGTCGACCGCGTGTTCGCGGGCCAGGAGCCCGCCGAGGCGCCGTGGGCCGAGCCGCTGGCCGCCGCGCGCGAGGTCGCCGCGGCGCTCGAGGCCGCGCGGGCGGCCCGCGGCGCGCTCGCGGTCGAGAGCGTCGAGCCCGAGTTCGACTTCTCGCGCGAGGGGCACGTGACGGGGCTGGCGGCGAGCGAGCAGACCGAGTCCCACCGCGTGATCGAGCACCTCATGATCGCGGCCAACGAGGCGGTGGCCACGCTGCTCGACACGGGCAAGGTGCCCGCGCTCTACCGGGTCCACGAGCGGCCCGAGCCGGCGCGGGTCAAGCGGCTCGCCGACCAGCTCGCGGCGCTCGACGTGCCGACGCCGCCGCTGCCCGATCCGATGTCGCCGCAGCAGGCCGAGGAGGCGGTCGGCGAGATCTCGCGCATGGTCGACGCCCACGTGCGGCGCACCGGCCGCGGCCGCGCGGCGCTCACGTCGCTCGTCCTGCGCTCGCTCAAGCAGGCGCGCTACGACCCGGTGAACACGGGGCACGCGGGCCTCGCCTCGCCGCGCTACTGCCACTTCACGTCGCCGATCCGGCGCTACCCCGACCTCATCTGCCACCGCGCGCTGCTGTCGGCGGTCGGCGGGGGCGAGGCGGCGCCGGAGGCGTCGCGGATGGGGGAGGCGGGCGAGTGGTGCTCGTCGCGCGAGCGCGACGCGATGTCGATCGAGCGCGCGGCCGACGACGTCGCGCGCTGCTTCCTGCTCGAGGCGGAGCTGTTCCGGCGCGGCTGGCACGAGGAATGGGCCGGCGAGGTGATCGGCGTCATCGGCGCCGGCGCGTTCGTCTCGTTCGGCGACGGCTACGAGGGGATGTTGCCGGTGCGGCGGCTGCGCGGCGACTGGTGGGAGCTCGACGAGGCCGAGGTGATGCTGGTCGGCTCGCAGTCGGGGATGGCGCTGCGCCTCGGCGATCCGGTGACGGTGCAGGTCGAGCGCGTCGACGCGCCGCGCGGGCGCGTGGATCTCTCGCCCGTAACCTTGGGTGCTTCCTGATGGCCGACGTCGCCCGCAACAAGCAAGCCTCCTACCGCTACCACCTGCTCGAGTCGTGGGAGTGCGGGATCGTGCTCCAGGGCTCCGAGGTCAAGTCGCTGCGCGACGGCAAGGCCACGCTCAAGGACGGCTACGCGGCGCTCAGGGACGGCGAGGTGTGGCTCTACAACGTCCATATCGCGCACTATCCGCCGGCCACGACGGAGAACCACGAGCCCGAGCGCCCGCGCAAGCTGCTCATGCACCGGCGCGAGATCGAGCGCCTGATCGGCAAGACGCGCGAGAAGGGGCTCACGCTCATCCCCACGCGCCTCTACTTCAAGGGCTCCAACGCCAAGGTCGAGATCGCGCTCGCGCGCGGCAAGGACGTCGGCGACAAGCGGCGCTCGATCAAGGAGCGCGAGATGAAGCGCGAGATGGACCGCGCTATGCGTCGCTGAAGGTTCTCTCGAGGTGCGTGGCGTCCATGCCGACGCCGAGCGCGACGATCAGGCCCACGTAGACCGCGCCGACCGCGAGCCGGTGCGCGGGCTTGACGCGGTAGTAGGCCTCGTTGCCCTCCTCGCCCGACTTGCGGTGCTTCCAGCGCCGCCATGTCTCCATGCCGCCGAGCAGCACGATCAGGATCAGGATCGGGTTGGGGGCGATGAACAGCAGCGCGACCATCGCGCCGAAGCCGACGAACCACATCCACGGCGCCATCGCGGCCATCGCGCGGCCGCCGTCGAGCGGTACGACCGGCACGAGGTTGAAGAGGTTGAGGAAGAAGCCGGTGAACGCGAGCGCCTGCCAGAACTCCTCGCCGGTGGCGAGCCAGATCGCGGCGGGGACGAGGCAGGCGAGCGAGCCGAGGATCGGCCCGGCGAGGCCGACGCGCGCCTCGGCGAGCGCCGAGCCGCCGAGCGAGCGCGTCGCGACCGCCGCGCCGAGGAACGGGATGAAGACCATCCCGCTCGGCTTCACACCCTCGCGGCGCAGCTGGATGTAGTGGCCCATCTCGTGGATGAACAGCAGGGCGACGAAGCCGACCGCGAACTTCCAGCCCCAGATCAGCGCGTAGGCGCCGATCGAGACGAGCATCGACAGCGACGTCGTGAGGAACTTGGCCTTCGTGAGCAGCAGCAGCGCGGCCTTGCCGAACTTCAGCAGCAGCGCGCCGGCGACCAGCAGCGGGCCGAGCAGCCGCTGAAGGAGCGGCTTGCGGTGCTCGATGTACGGCGGGGGCGGCGGGGTGGCGGGCTCGGTCGCAGGTTGCGTCGGAGGGAGCCACCGGGTCTGCGATTCCATGGGCCGACCAGTGTGGCAGCGGTACCTAAGGGCTGGATTTCTCCGCACAGTGCGGGATAAGTGGTCAGGGGGACTTGAAGTCCCCAGGGCCTCTATCTAGGTTGGTTCCAGACGCGAAGGTCGTAGCCGCAAAGAGCGAGGCTTGAGGACGAAAGGCCCGCCGCCCTGAAGGTCCGGAAGCTTCGGCGGAAGGACTGGAGGGCTCCTCGAGCGGCTCCCTTCGCGTCGCTTTCGTTTAATCCCCCGGATGCGACAGGCGATCGCCCGCTTCCGGCACATCCAGCCAGCAGCGGTCCTCTCGTGCGAGGGCCCGGCGGACGTCGCCGCGGCGCTCGCCCACGCCGACCGCGCCGGGCTGCCGCTCGCGGTCCGCAGCGGCGGCCACTGCTTCGCCGGCCGCTCGTCGACCGAGGGCGTCGTGATCGACGTGTCGCCGATGGACGGGGTGGCGGTGGTGGACGGGCGCGCCACGATCGGCGCCGGCGCGCTGCTGGGCGACATCTACGCGGCGCTCGACGCGCACGGCCTCACGATCCCCGCCGGCTGCGGGCCGGACGTCGGCATCGCGGGCCTGACGCTGGGCGGCGGCCTGGGGATCCTCGGCCGCTTGCACGGGCTGACCGCCGACGCGCTGGTGGGCGCCGAGGTCGTGCTCGCGGACGGCAGCGTCGTCGACGCCGATCCCGATCTGCTGTGGGCGCTGCGGGGCGCGGGCGGCGCGCGCTTCGGCGTCGTGACGGCGCTCGAGTTCGCCACCGTGCCCGCACCGGCGATGACCGCGTTCGAGACGTTCTGGCCCGATCCCCGCGCCGCGATCGCAGCGTGGCAGGCGTGGGCGCCCGCCGCGCCGGACGAGCTGGCGGCGAGCCTGCTGATCACGGCGCCGCAGGTCGCGGTCAAGGTGTTCGGCGCGTACGCCGGCGCGGAGGCGGAGCTGCGCGCGCTGCTGGAGCCGCTCGGCAAGCCGCTGTCGGCGCGCTTCCAGGCCGGCTCGGCGCGTGAGGCGAAGACGTTCCTCGCCGGGCTCGGGGGCGAGGAGGAGGGGCATCCCCACCTGCGCTCGGAGTTCTTCGCGCAGCCGCTCTCCGGCGACGCGATCGACGCGCTCGTCGCGCACCTGGACGCCGACGGCTTCCACCGCGAGCTCGACTTCTCGCCGTGGGGCGGCGCCTACACGCGCACGCCGGTCGACGCGACGGCGTTCGCGCACCGCGACGCGCGCTTTCTGCTCAAGCACGCCGCGGTCGTCGAGCCCGGCGGGCCGGTGGACGCCGCGCGCGAGTGGCTCGACGCCTCGTGGGCGATCACGCATCCGTTCGGCACCGGCGGCGTCTACCCGAACTTCCCCGAGGACGGGCTCGACCCGTGGTCTGAGGCGTACCACGGGCCGAACCGGGAGCGGCTGCTCGAGCTCAAGCGCCGCTACGACCCCGAGGGCGTGTTCCTCTAGGACGCCCGCTGCAGCGCGGGCTGTGCCTCCGTGACCAGCTCGAGCAGGATCCCGCCGAGCTCGGTCTCGATGTCCCTGTCGACCAGGCGGCCGTCGAGCGGGTGGAACTGCTCGTCGGCCGAGCCGACCGGCAGCTCGCGGTCGATGACGCGCGCGCCGGCGCCCGCGAGCGCCTTGCGCGTCTCGGCCTGCGCCCACACCGCGCCGAACATCCCGGTGCTGGTGCCGATCACCGCGACCGGCTTGTTCTTGAGCGCCGCGTCGGCCTTCGGGCGCGAGGCCCAGTCGATGGCGTTCTTGAGCACCCCCGGGATCGAGTGGTTGTACTCGGGCGTCGCGATCAGGATCGCGTCGGCCGCCCCGATCGCCGCGCGCAGCTCGAACACGCCGCGCGGGGGGACCGGGGAGGCCTCGTCGTCCGCGTCATACGGGGCGACGGCCTTGAGCCCGTCGAACTCGACGAGCTCGGCGCCGGGCGGCAGCAGCCGCCCGGCCTCCCGGAGGAGCTTCGTGTTGTAGGAGTCTCGCCGCAGCGAGCCCGAGATCCCGAGGATGCGCATGGCGGGCTAGGCCTGCTCCGCGAGCTCGAGCTCGACGATCAGCTTCACGTCGTTGGCGAGCGCGAAGCCGCCCTTCGGCAGCGGCGCGTTCCAGTTCAGGCCGAACTCGGTGCGATCGATGATCGCCTCGAGCGTCAGGCCGACCTTGTTGACGTCGCCGAACGTGACCGCGGGGCCCTCGAGCGTGCCGCGGGCCTCGACGGGCTTGGTGATGCCCTTGATGGTGAGCTCGCCGTCGACGACGACCTCGTCGCCCTCGCCGCGGCGGATGTCGGCGGAGACGAAGCGCAGCTCGGGGTGACGCTCGGCGTCGAAGAACTCGGGCGACTGCAGGTGCGCCGCGAGGTTCTCGTCCTTGACGACGATCGAGCCGACGTCGACGGTGCCGGTCAGCTTGCCGTCGACGAGCGTGGCGTCGAACTTCTCGAAGCGACCGCGGAAGGTCGAGACGATCATGTGCTTGACGGCGAACGAAGCGCTCGAATGAACCGGGTCGAGAACGTAGGTGCCGGTGATCTGCTCGGTGGCAGTGGTCATGGTGGAGCCCCCTGGAGTGTCTTTCGGACCGTAGTCCGCTTATGTCGCTACACTGTAGCACTGAAACGGACTGCGGTCCGATCAAGATGATGACCAGCCTCGTGACATTCCCCGAACTCCCCGTCGTCGGCGCCGAGCCGCCCGAGCGGGCCGATGCCGCGCGCAACCGGCGCCGCATCCTCGCCGCGGCCGAGAAGCTGTTCGCCGAGAACGGCGTGAGCTGCACGTCGATGGACGCGATCGCGGCCGAGGCCGGCGTCGGCAAGGGCACGCTGTTCCGCCGCTTCGGCGACCGCGCGTCGCTCGCGCGTTCGCTGCTGTCGGAGCGCGACACCGAGTTCCAGGAGGGGTTCATCCGCGGCGAGCCCCCGCTCGGGCCGGGCGCGCCGCCCGCCGAGCGCCTCGTCGCCTTCGGCGAGGGGATGCTCGACCTGCTCGAGAAGCACGGCGACCTGCTGTTCGTCGCCGAGGGCGGCGATCCCTCGGCTCAGCTGCGCTCCGACGCGTGGGCCGCCTACCACCTGCACGTCCGCACGCTGGTGGCCGCCGCGGCGCCCGACCTCGACGAGGAGGTGTGCGCCGGCATGCTGCTCTCCGCGCTGTCGGCCCGCACGTTCTTCGCTCAGCGCCGCGGGCGCGGGATGGAGCTCGAGCGGCTGAAGGCGGGCTGGGGCGCGCTCGTGCGGCGCCTGCTCTTCTAGCCCGCCTTCGCGGTCTCCCACTCGGCCATCAGGTTCAGCCAGATCTCGCTGCGGGTCGGGAACGACGGCGTGGCGTGCCACAGCCGGCCCATCGGCACCTCGCCGACGATCGCGATCGTGGCGGCGTGGATGAAGTCGGGCACCTCGGAGCCGGTGATCGTCGCGCCGATGATGAGGTCGGACTGCTTGTCGACGAGCAGGCGCGAGGTGCCGGGCGCGCCGCGGCCGTAGAAGGAGCCGCCGGCGTTGCCCGACGTGCCGACCTCGAGGATGTGGAAGTCGAGCCCGGCCTCGCGCGCGGTCTTCTCGGTGTGGCCGACGGCCCCGACCTGCGGGTCGGTGAACACGACGCGCGGGGACTGCTTGCCGTCGGCGCCGTGCTCGAACGCCGACGGGTTGCCGAGGATGTGCTCGCTCGCGATGCGCGCCTGGTACTTGCCCATGTGGGTGAGCAGGATGCGGCCGTTGACGTCGCCGATCGCGTACAGCCAGGGGTGCCCGGGCACCTGCATGTTCTCGTCGACCTCGACGTAGCCGCCACCCTCGAGGCCGACGGACTCGAGCCCGAGCTCCTCCGTGCGCGGCCTGCGCCCGAGCGCGGCGACGAGCTGCTCGCCCTCGACGGTCGAGCCGTCGTCCATCGTCACGCGCACCTTGTCCCCGGCCGCCTCGACCTTCTCGGCCTTGCGGCCGGTGCGCACGTCGACGCCCTCCTCGACCAGCGCGTCGGTGACCTCCTCGCAGGCGAACTCCTCCTCGGTGGGGAGCAGCCGGCGCTCGCCCTCGATCAGCGTGACCGCGGCGCCGAGCGAGCGGTAGGCCTGGGCGAGCTCGGTGCCGAACACGCCGCCGCCCAGGATCACGACCGCCGCCGGGACCTCCTTGGCGGTCGTCGCCTCGCGGTTGGTCCACGGCTCGGCCTCCTGCAGGCCCTCGATCGGCGGCAGCGAGGCGCGCGTGCCGCCGGAGAGGATGATCGCCTGGCGCGCCTCGAGCTCGTCCTCGCCGACTTTGACCCGCTTCTCGCCCGCCAGCACGCCGAAGCCGCGGAACAGCTTGATCCCGCGATCCTCGAGCCACGGGAGCTGGCTCGAGTCGTCCTCGTCGTGGATGATCTCGTCGCGCCGGTCGAGCACCGCCTGGACGTCGAGCTCGCCGGTCACCGCCTCGGCGGCGCCGGGGATGCGCCGGATCTCGCGCAGGATCTCCGCCGGGCGCAACAGCGCCTTCGACGGCATGCAGGCGTAGAACGAGCACTCGCCACCGACGAGGTCGTCCTCGACGAGCGCCACCCCGAGCCCCGCGTCCGCCAGCCGTCCCGCCGCCACCTCGCCGGCGGGTCCCCCGCCGAGCACCACCACGTCGAAGCTCTCCATGGTGGAACCGTATCCTCCGCGCGATGGCGGCTGACCGCTGGTCCCTGGACGGACGCGTCGCGATCGTGACCGGCGGCGGTCGAGGGCGTCGTGACGGCGGCGCGCGGGCTCGGCCCGCTCGGCGCGTGCGTGAACGCTGCGGGCACGAACCGCACTGGCCCGGCGCGCGAGTACCCGATCGAGGACTGGGACGCACTGTTCGAGCTCAATGTGCGGGGCCTCGTTCCTGATGTGCCGCGCGTTCGGCGACGCGCTGCTGAGCGACGAGCACCCGGGCTCGATCGTCAACCTCTCCTCCCAGATGGGCGCGGTCGGCTACCCGGAGCGCGTCGCGTACTGCTCGAGCAAGCACGCGCTGGAGGGCATGACGAAGGCGCTGGCAGTCGAGTGGGCGCCGTTCGGCGTGCGCGTCAACGCGGTCGCGCCGACGTTCGTGGAGACGCCGATGACCCGCCCGATGCTCGCCGACGAGGACTTCCGCGCCGAGGTCATGGCACGCCTCCCGACCGGCGAGCTCGCCACTGTCGAGCAGGTCGCGGACGCGGTGCGCTACCTCGCCTGCGACGCGTCGCGCTCCGTCACCGGCACCGTGCTGCGCGTCGACGGCGGCTGGACGGCCTGGTGAAGGCAACTACACTGGAGGGAGTACATAGCCCCTGGGGACGACAGGCTTCGACGTGGTCGGTTCGCGGGGGCGGTTGCGAGCCGAGGTGCTGGAGGCCTCGTAAAACCCCAGCAAAACCATAAGTGCGAACGAGCACAATGAGAAGGCTCACGCCTTCGCTCTCGCTGCCTAGCTGAAACTAGGTAGCGGCTTGGCCCCCGGAGCCTGCGCCGGGATCAAGGCCGAGTCAGAAGCAGGCTCACCCCTCGGAGGCCCGCCCGCGCCGAAGAGGGGGACAGTTCAAGCGGGCTGGCTCCTCACAACCCCGCCGGCGTGGCGAGTGAAGGAGCGAGATTTAGAGCGCCGGATACGCTCGTAGACGCCGCCTTTTGCGCGACTGCGGACGCGGGTTCAATTCCCGCCGTCTCCACTTTCATGACCGGCCCGCAGGGACCCATCGAGCCGATGCAGGCCGCCGAGCGGCCCATCGACCCGGGCCTGCGGATCTGCTCACGACTGCGACTGACCGCGGCTGGGAGGCTCATGGCTCCCAGGATGCTTCCACGACGTAGCCGTCAGGGTCCCGGCACTTGACGCTGACGTAGTCCGGCTCGTCCCAGAACTCGGGTGATCTCGACGCCCTCGCGCAGCTCGCGGACCGCGGGCGGCCCGTCGGCCCGGCCGAGCGCGAGCGCGACGTCGCCCGGGCCGTACAGCATCAGGCCGCGGTCGCGACCAGCAGCGGGATGTCCCACGGGTCGCGCACGAGCAGGCCGCCCGGCAGGTCCTCGTGGGGCGCGCCGGCCGCGATCACGCGCTCGCGCAGCGCTGCCGCCTCGTCGGCGGGGAGGAGGATCGTCCAGTGCCGCAGCCCGACGGTGCCGGCGGGCGCCGGCGGGACGTCGCGGCCGCGCCAGACGTTGAAGCCGAGGTGGTGGTGGTAGCCGCCGGCGGCCACGAACGCGGCCGAGTCGAGCAGCGTCATCACCTCGAAGCCGATGACGTCGCGGTAGAACGCGAGGCCGCGCTCGACGTCGCCGACGTGCAGGTGCACGTGGCCGACGACGAGGCCGGGATCGGCGTGCGGCTGCGGGCCCTCGCCCTCGACGAGCTCCATCAGGCCGGCGACGTCGAGCGGCTCTGGGCCGCCGATCGTGGTGGGGTCGCGCAGGTCGCCCCAGTGCTCGCGCCCGCGGTCGGCGGCGAGCTCGATGCCGTTGCCGTCGGGGTCGGGCAGGTAGATCGCCTCGGAGATGCCGTGGTCGGACGCGCCGCTGATGCGCGTCCGCGTGGCGGCGAGTCGCTCGGCGGCGCGGGCGAGCTCGAGCCGTGACGGGTGCAGCAGCGCGAAGTGGTAGAGGCCGGCGTGGCGGCCGGCCGGCCGCGCGGCGGGCTCCTCGACGAGCACGAGCAGGTCCTCGCCGCCGGCGCCGAGCGCGGCGCGCCCGTCCTCGCGGCGGTGGACCTGGAGGCCGATCGCGGACTCGTAGAAGCCGGTGGAGCGCTCGAGGTTCGTGACCGAGAGCTCGACCGGGCCGACGCACAGCGAGGCGGGGAGCACGCCTCAGATGCTAGGACAGTCGCCGTGCGGCTGAGCGAGCTCACCACCCTGCGCCTCGGCGGCCCCGCGGGCGCGGTCGTGGAAGCGCGCAGCGAGGCGGATCTGGTCGCGGCCGCGCGCGGCGACGCGCTGCTGCTCGCGGGCGGCTCGAACCTCGTGATCGCCGACGCGGGCTGGCCCGGCACGGTGGTCCGCGTGCTCACGCGCGGGGTCGAAGAGCGCGAGCGCGACGGGCGCGTCGAGCTGACCGCCGCCGCCGGCGAGGACTGGGAGCCGTTCGTGGCGCGCTGCGTGGCCGAGGGCCTGGCCGGCGTGGAGAGCCTCTCGGGCATCCCCGGGTCGATCGGCGCCACGCCGATCCAGAACGTCGGCGCCTACGGCCAGGAGGTCGCCGAGACGATCGTGTCCGTGCGCGCGCTGCACCGCGAGTCCGGCGAGGTCGGCGAGCTTGCGCCCGAGGACTGCGGGTTCGCCTACCGCTCGAGCGCGTTCAAGCGCGACCCCGGCGAGTGGGTGATCCTCGCGGTCACGTTCGCGCTCGAGCGCCGCGAGCTCTCCGGGCCGCTCGCCTACGCGGAGCTCGCGCGCACGCTCGGCGTCCGCCCGGGCGAGGGCGCGCCGCTCGCCGACGTGCGCGAGGCCGTGCTCGGCCTCCGCCGCGGGAAGGGCATGGTGCTCGACCCGGAGGACCCCGACACGGTCTCCGCCGGCTCGTTCTTCACCAACCCGATCCTCGAAGCGGACGAGTTCGCGGCGCTCGAGGAGCGCGCCGACGAGCGCCCGCCGCGCTTCCCCGAGGACGACGGCCGCGTCAAGACCTCCGCCGCCTGGCTGATCGAGCGCGCCGGCTTCCACCGCGGCTACGGCGACCCCGAGGGGATCGCGATCTCCTCCAAGCACACGCTCGCGCTGACCAACCGCGGCGGCGGCAGCACCGAGGAGCTGCTCGCGCTGGCCCGCGGGATCGCGGGCGGCGTGCACGAGCGCTTCGGCGTCAGGCTCGAGCCGGAGCCGACGCTGGTCGGCGTCGCGTGGCCGTAGCCAGCACGATGCCCGCGTAGCCGAGACGCGCGTGGTCCGGGACCTCGCGGACCTCGATCGCGCAGTCGAACTCGGGCTCGAGCACGGCGCGCAGGTCGTGCTCGTCGACGTCGGCGCTCGGGAAGCGCTTGCCGCCGACGAGGTAGGCGCGGGAGCGCCGCAGCGCGGCGGTGATGAACACGCCGCCCGGCGCCACGCGGCCGGCGATGTTGCGCATGTAGGCCTCCCACGTCGCGCGGTCGGCGGTCGCCGAGTCTGCGCAGTAGGCGCTGACCACCGTGGCGTAGCGCTCGCCGACCGGCTCGGGGTGGCCGGCGTCGGCCTGCAGCAGCCGCGTGATCTTCGCCCGCGTGAGCGCCTCGCGCCGCGCGAGCTCAGCCGCGGCGGGCGCGCGCTGACCCTCGCACTGGAGGGTGTAGCGGACGAACGGCTGCCAGTCGTGGGCGCCGGGCTCGCAGCGCAGCCAGCGCTCGATCTCCACCAGGTTCTGCGGCAGGTAGTCGGCGAGGTGGATCTCCGACGCGCGCTCGGCGGACAGGAACACGTGGTGCAGCGTCGGCCCGGTGCCGAAGAACAGGATCGGCTCGCCCGCGGGCGCCTCGCCGATCGCGTCGGTGAAGTACGCGATCGTCTCGACCTCGTCGGGCTCGACGCAGGCGTAGTAGTCCGCGAGGTACTCGCCCGGGACCCAGTCGGCGTCGAACGACGCGTGGCCGCGGCGCAGGAACGCCTGTGTGAGCCGTGCGAGCCCGTACTCGTAGACCGCCGCGCCCAGGTTGGCGCCCGCGAGGAAGACGATCGCGTCGCCGGAGGACACGGACGAGCTGACGAGCGCCGCCCCGAACGCCCCCGCGTAGTAGGGCGCCTCCTTGGCGAGCTCGGTCGCGACATAGCCGACGGCGCCCGCGAGGCGGCGCGTGGGCGGGCGCCAGCCACGCGTGCGGGCCAGCTCGTGTGCCGCCTTCGAGAGCACGTTGGTGCTCGTCCCGGTGCGCTCGAGCAGCTCCCAGTTCGCGCGCAGGTTGCTCCGGAGCCCGGCGCCCCAGGCGACGTAGGAGAGGGCGAGGACGCCGAGCAGGAGCGCGTGCGGAGCGCCGTGCAGGAGCCCCGAGGCCGCGAGCGCGGCGCCGGCCACGGTCGCCACGGCATCGAGCGCGTAGGTCGAGATCGCGGTCGCGCCGACGGTTGCGAGCCAGCGGCGGGAGCGGGTGAGCGGGAGGGCCGGCGAGAGCGTGTTCACGGCGAGGTCCTTTCCGTGAGAGCGGGACCACCTTCCGGTGATACGTACGTACGGTACGTACGTAGATACGTACGGTACGTACGCAATGCCGCCGCGTCAAGTACGCTTCGCGGTGCAATGGCCCCGAAGCGACCCGCCGGCCGCTCGCGGCTGCCCAGGGACGAGGCGCGCCGCCGCTACGTCGAGATGGGGCAGCTCGCCGCGCTGCAGCAGATCAAGCGCGACTCCGAGCAGCTCGACCGGCGCTCGATCGCGGTCGGCCCCTTCGCCCGACTCGACGCGAACGCGGTCGCCGAGCGCGACGGCAAGACGCGCGGCGTGATCTCCCATCTCTTCGGCAGCCAGGCGGCCTTCCAGGCCGAGACCATGGCCCGAGCGCTCGACGCCGGCGACTGGATCGAGCAGCTCGAGTACCCGGCGCCCAGCGACCACGCGGACGCGGCCGCGTGGGTCGACGCGCTGTTCGCCGCGGAGTCCGCGCGCGGGCCGCGGAGAGGTGCGCGGCCGCAGGTCGACTACGCCACGCTGTGGGCGCTGTGGCTCAGCACCGTCCCCTACGGCGTGTGGAGCGAGCGCATCAGCCGGCCGAGCATGGAGGAGCACCTGCAGTGGGTCGAGCGGCTCGCGCAGGTGCTCGGGGAGGCGATCGAGCACTTCGGCCTGCGGCTGCGCGACGGCGTGACGCTCACCGACCTCGCGGGCGCCGCGGCGAGCCTGATCGAGGGCGCGTGGCTCAACCAGTGCCTGACCACCCGGCACCCCTCGGAGCCGGACGAGCCGATCGAGGTGTTCCTGCAGCGCTCCGGCCGGCTGCTGTGGGAGGGAGCGACTACGGCGCCGGCGTGACGACCGGCGGGAGGCGCTCGTCGAGCTCGCGCTCGATCTGCCGCTCGAGGCCTCTGACGTCGCGGTCGAAGTCGCGCTGGACGGTGCGGACCTGCGAGTCGAGCTCCGAGTCCAGCTCGTCGCCGAACTGGGTGAGCATGTAGTAGACGCCGCCGAGGATGACGACGGCGAAGAGGACGAGCATCACGGCGACGCCCGCGAGGACGCGCCCGGTCCTCGCCTGGGCGGGGGGTCGTGTCGACACCCCGCCCAGGCTACCCCCGGCTCAGGCGGCCGCCGGCAGCAGCTCGGCGGCGTAGCGCTCGCCGTGGCCCTTGCGCGTCGCCATCCAGGCGAGCGGGGCGAGCATCGCGCGGACGACGGGCGCCGGCGGGAAGGGCGCCTTGACCTCGCGCTGGTAGCGGCGGACGAAGAGCGCCAGGTCGAGCGGCTTCGGCATGCCCTTCGAGGTCGTGCGGCCGTCCTCGGCGAGCGCGACCGTGGTCTCGAACAGCTCCTCCATGTCGAGCGCGGGGCGGACCTGGACGTTGACCTTGGCGGTCGTCGTCGCCGCGCGTTCTTGAAGGCGTGGATCTTGCCGGCCGGGACCGTGACGACCTCGCCGGGCCCGGCGACGATCTTCTTCAGGCCCATGCGGAAGACCATCGGCCCTCGAGCACTTCGAAGCGCTCCTCCTGCTCGGGGTGGATGTGAGCACCGGGGACGGCGCCGTCGGCGGAGAGCTCGAGCTGGATCTCCAGCAGCTCGCCGTCGGTGTCGGCGGAGGTCTGGATGAACGTGATCTTCTCGCCGCTGACGGGGTTCTCGAGGGTCTGTCCGGCGTAGGCCATTTGGGGTTCTCCTGGGGAGTCGGGGGGAGTCGTTCCTGCGATGAGGAGGAAGCTACGGGCCCCCGGGAGCCACGTCGTCGGCCGGGCTGACGGTCTTGGGTCAGCCTTGAGGATGACCCCGGCTCAACCTTCAGAGGTGGAGGGCCCGCACCGACGCGCCGCCCAGCGTCACCCGGTAGGTGCCGCGGCGGCGGGCCGGCACGCGGACCCGCCCGGAGCGCGCGGCGCGGCGGCGGACCACCCGCACCACGCGGCCGCCGCGGCGGATCGTGATGCGCACGCGGGCGCGCGCGGCGAGCCGGTAGCGGATCGTCAGCCGGCGGCGGACGACCGGAGAGCCGAGCGAGAGCGAGCGGACGCGGGCGCAGCGTGCGCGGTGCTCGAAGCGCACGACGCGGACGCGGCCGCCGCTCCGCAGCACGCCGATCCGCCGCGTCTCGCCGCCCTTGCGCACCCGCACGACGTAGGCGCCAGGCCGCCGCCCCCGCCAGGTCGCCCTCCCCGCCCGGCCGCGCAGGCGCGCCACGCGGCGCCCGTTCCGCAGCACGTCGACCGTCGCCCGCCCTCCGCCGGCCCAGCGCACGCGCACGCCGCGCCCGCGCCGCCGCGCCGACACGCGTCCGAGCGGCGTCCGGGCCACGCACGCCTTGCCCGCCCCGAGCCGCGTCGTCGAGACGGTCTGCGCGAGCACGTCCGGGTGGCAGAACGGCACCGGGTTCCATTGCTTGCGCGAGTACATGCGGGTCTGGTCGGCGTAGAACGGCGAGCGCGTGTTGGCCGACTGCGAGTAGGTGAGGATCGTGCGCGGAGTGACCGGGCACGCGCCGTCGGTGAACGCGACCGCCTGCACGAAGCTCGACCCGTGCGGGACGTCCTCGTAGCCCTTGCCCGCGGTCAGGTCGGCGGCCCGCACGTTGATCGCGTTGAACACGCCCGCCTCGCCCGGACCGCCGTGGATCGGGATCCGCTCGCCGCCGCGCGCGCTCGGCCTGCACGTCGCCGCAGCGGGCCGTCGAGCGGCAGCCCCAGGCCGCGCAGCTCCTGGATCGCGTCGACGAGCGCCTGCCGCACCGCCGGGTCCTCGGTGCGCAGCCCGCGCGGGGTGTTGACCGGGTCGGCGGACGAGTACGGCACGCTGAACCCGCCGCCGGGGAGCGCGAGCACGCGCTCGGCGAAGCGCCGGAACAGCAGCGCGCCGCGCGAGTCGTTGTCGTCGCGCAGGTTCCACCGGGCGAGCACGTCGCAGGGCTCGCCGAGCGCCGTCGAGCGGCACATCTCCACCGCCGCGTCGCGCCACAGCTCGCCCGCGTACTGGCGGTTGTTGAACACGGTCTCCTGCAGCTTCGTGAGCGAGAACCGACCGCTCCCGGCCATGATCAGCCCGAGCCGCGTGCGCAGCGACCGCTCCGTGTCCTCGTCGCCGATGATGCGGCTGAACCCGGTCAGCGGCTGCGCCGGGTTGCTGAGCCAGTACGAGTCGTTGGAGTTCGTGACGTAGTCGCGGCGGAACAGCGACGGCAGCTTGCCCGGGCCGAACGTGCCGGGCTGCAGCGCGTCGCCGTCGCGCCCCCAGTCGCAGGCCGAGCGGGAGCCGTCGAGCACCGGCAGGCGCAGCGCCGTGAACGTCGTCTGGCCGAGCGCCGTGTTGCAGGTCTGCGCGTGCGCGTCGGTGACGTGCGGGACGACCGAGATGTCGGCGTAGTAGGCCTCGCCGCGCGAGTCCGCGCCGATCGAGTTGACCCACGGGATGCCCTGGTTGCGGCGCAGCACCGCGTCGTACTCGCGCGTGCTCTGGGCGAGGTTCGTCTCGAAGAAGTGGTTGAGGTAGCGGAAGTTGCCGGCGTTGGCGTCGCCGAGCGCGAACGCCTTGGCGGGCGTCCACGGGAACAGCGGCAGCCCGAGCAGCGAGGTGAAGACGGGCCCGTAGCGGGTCGAGTAGAGCGTCCGGGAGCGCGGCTCGAGGCTGCCGTCGGGCCGGCGCGCCTGCACGGTCACCTCGTGGGCGGTCATCTGCTGCGGCTGCCCGTCGACGAGGTAGGTGGTCGGCGAGCCGGGCACGAGCGTGAGCTCGAACGGCGTGAAGCGGAACGCGGTCGAGACCGTGTGGCTCCACGCGAGCCCGCGCGTGTGGCCGATCAGCACGACCGGTACGCCGAGCAGGCTCGCGCCGGAGACGTCGATCCGCCCGGGGATGGTGAGGTGCGCCTGGTAGAAGCGCTCGGCGCCGTCCCACGGGAAGTGCGGGTTGCCGAGCAGCATCCCCTTGCCGGTCGAGGTCTTGTCGCGGCCGAGGCCGTAGGCGTTGGAGCCGATGCCGCCGAGCGGGAGCCGGTCCTGGAGCGCGTCGAAGTCGCCGGCCACCGGCAGCGGCGGGGCGGGGAGCGCCGGCGTCGGGGGCTGGGCGCCGCCGACGCCGTCGAGCGCGACGCCGGTCGAGGCGAGCAGCGCGAGCTGGTAGAAGCGGCGGTAGACGTCGATCTCCTCGATCGGCCGCACCCACGCGGCGCCGCGGCAGGCCGGGTCGGGGAGGCTCGCCACACCGGTCTCGCGCAGGTAGCGGTTGTAGCCCGCCGTGTAGCCGCGCACCGCCTCGCGCACCTCGGGCCGCGGGCCGTTGGGCGGCCCCTTCGCGATCAGCCCCTCGACGACCCCCGTGTCGATGATCCGCTTGAAGGTGAAGTCCGACTCGAGGTTGCGGTTGGTCGAGCCGTTCGCGCGCCACGTGTAGGTCGCGTCGGGGCCGAAGAAGCGCGAGCGCTCCGCGCGCACCGTCACGTACTGCTCGGCGATCGTGCACAGGTTGTCCTCCGCCAGCGCGTAGCCGTAGCCGTAGCCGAGGCCGGCGAAGTCCTTCGCCTCGATGTGCGGCACGCCGTGCGGGGTCCGCCGGATCGTCGAGTCGAACCCGTCCTGCGCCGCCGCGGAGGCGGGTGCCAGCAGCGCGAGCAGCCCTACGGCCAGTGCGATCCGTCGCATCCGGGCGGATACTAGGCTCCGCTCGTGCTGCATGTCACCAATGGCGACTCGACGACGGCGACCATGGAGCGCGCCGGGATCGCCGGCGACCGGCTGTCGTGGCGCGACGTGCTGCACGAGGGGCCGGTGCCCGACCTGCCGCCCGAGGAGCTGCGCGCGGTGCGGGCGCGGTACCTCGCCACGCTCGGCGAGGGCGACGCCGCGACCGTCGAGGCCGACCTGCTCGCGCGCGACGAGCGCCTCGCCGCGGCGCTCGCGGAGGGCGAGCCCGTCGTGCTGTGGTTCGAGCACGACCTCTACGACCAGCTCCAGCTGATCCAGATCCTCGCCGGGCTGTCCGACCGGCCCGAGCACGTCGAGCTGATCTGCATCGGCGCCTTCCCCGGCCGCCCGCGCTTCGCCGGCCTCGGGGAGCTCGAGCCGGAGGAGCTCGCGAGCCTGTGGCCGGTGCGCACGCCGGTCATCCCCGAGCACGTGCGGCTCGCGCGCGCGGCGTGGGACGTCGTGCGCGGCGGGAACCCGGTCGAGCTCGCCCGCGCGGCGGCCACGCCGGACGAGCGCCTGCCCTACCTCGGGCCCGCCCTGCGGCGGCTGCTCGAGGAGCTGCCCGGCACCCGCGACGGCCTCGGCCGCACGGAGCGCCAGCTGCTCGAGGCGGTGGCGGCCGGCGCGCGCACCCGCGAGCAGGCGTTCGTGGCGAGCATGGCCGCGGAGGAGGCGCCGTTCATGGGCGACACGATCGCGTTCGACCGGCTCGACGGCCTCGAGGGGCTCGTCGACGGCGGGCTCCGGCTCACCGACGGAGGGCCGGGCGGTGCTCGCCGGCTGAGGCCGACCGCGTCGCGCTGGTCGGCTTCGACCGCTGGCTCGGAGGCCTGCACGTCACGGCGCACGAGAACCTGTGGCGCTGGGACAGGGAACGAGGCGCGCCGACGCGGTAGCTTCGAGGGCCGTGCCGGGCACCGCCGCCTTCCGCTCCGCGCTCACCGACGCGCTCCCCGAGCGACCGTTCCGCGTCGTCCTGTGGGACGGCACCGACGTCCCCTCCACCGAGGACAACGGCGGCCCTACGTTGACCGCCCGCTCGCCGCACGCGCTCGCGCACATCCTCCGCGCACCCGGCGAGCTCGGGCTCGGGCGCGCGTACGTGAGCGGCGCGCTCGACATCGACGACCTCGACGCGCTCGTGGAGCTCGCCGAAGGCTGGGAGGCGCCGCCGATCGGGCCCGCCACCAAGGCGCGGCTCGCGCTCGCCGCCCTGCGCGCCACCGGGCCGGTGCGGCCGCCGCACGCGCCGCCGTCCGAGCTCGCCCCGAAGGGCCGCTTCCACTCGATCGCGCGCGACGCGCGCGCGGTCCGCCACCACTACGACCTGCCGCCGGAGTTCTTCCGGCTCTTCCTCGGCCCGTCGATGACCTACTCGTGCGCGATCTTCTCGCGCGGCGCGACGACGCTCGAGGAGGCGCAGGAGGCCAAGCACGAGCTGATCTGCCGCAAGCTCGAGCTCAAGCGCGGCCAGCACGTGCTCGACGTCGGCTGCGGCTGGGGCTCGTTCGCGATCCACGCCGCGCAGCGCCACGGCGTCCACGTCACCGGGATCACGCTCTCCCCGCCGCAGGCCGAGACCGCGCGCCGTCGCGCCGCCGAGGCCGGCGTCGGCGACCGCACCGACTTCCGCGTCGCCGACTACCGCGAGCTCGCGGGCGCGTCGTTCGACGCCGTCGCCTCGATCGGGATGGTCGAGCACGTCGGCGGCGAGCGGATGGACGAGTACGCGCAGCGCCTGCGCGGCGCGCTGCGCCCCGGCGCGCCGCTGCTCAACCACGGCATCGCCAACCTCCGCCAGGAGGACCCGAGGCCGGGCGCGTTCTCCTCCCGCTACGTGTTCCCCGACGGCGCGCCGCAGCCGCTGTCGCGCGTGCTCGTCGCGCTCGAGCGCGCGGGCCTCGAGATCCACCACATCGAGGAGTTCCGCGAGGACTACGCCGAGACGCTGCGCCACTGGGCGCGCCTCCTCGACGAGAACGTCGAGGAGGCGGTGCGGCTGGCGGGAGCCGAGCGCGTGCGGGTGTGGCGCCTGTACCTGCGCGCGGCGCGCAACGGCTTCGAGACCGGCTTCACGTCGGTCTACCAGGTCCGCGCGTCGTGATCGGCGAGGCGCTCGTGCGGGTGCGCCGCGGGGCCGGCGTCGAGAGCGAGCACCGCGTGGCGTGGGCGACGACGGATCCCGGCGGCGGCCGCGCCCGCGGCGCGGGCTCGCCGTCGGCGCCCTACCCGGGGCCGGTGATCTTCGCCCGCTCGGCCGCCAAGCCGTTCCAGGCGCTCGCCGGCGTGCGGGCCGGCGTGCCCGAGCGCTTCGGGCTCGAGGCCGAGCACCTGGCGCTGGCGTGCGCCTCCCACGGCGGCTGGGATCTGCACGTCGGCCGGGTGCGCGAGATCCTCGCCGCCGCCGGGCGCTCGGAGGCCGACCTCGCCTGCGGCGCCGCCGAGCCGCGCGACCCGGCGGCCGCGATCGCGCTGCGCGAGGCCGGCGAGCGGCCCGCTCCGGTGCGCCACAACTGCTCGGGAAAGCACGCGTTCGGGCTGGCGTTCGCGAGCGCCGAGGGCTGGCCGGCCGAGGGCTACATCGACAAGGGGCACCCGCTGCAGGATGCGATGGAGGCCGGCATGGCGGAGGCCACCGGCGTGCGGCCGGGCGAGCTCGCGCGCGCGACCGACGGCTGTGGGATGCGCACGTTCTCGATCCCGATCGCGCGGCTCGCCGCCGCGTTCGGCCGGCTCGCCTCCGGCGCCCTCGGCGAGGGCGGCGACCGGCTGGCGGCGGCGATGACGGCGCATCCCGAGCTCGTCGCCTATGACGGCGCGATCGACACCGAGCTGATGCGCGCCCAGCCGGGGCTGGTCAGCAAGATCGGCGCCGAGGGCGTGCTCGGCGTCGGCCTGCCCGACGGCCGCGGCGCGGCGATCAAGGTGCTCGACGGCGGCGCGCGCGCGCTCGACGTCGTGGTGCCGCTGCTGCTCGAGCAGCACTGGGGCCTCGAGCTCGCCGGTGACGCGCTCGCCGCGCTGCGCGCCGCGCCGGTCCTGAACTCGCGCGGGGAGCCGATCGGGCGCGCGGAGGCGGCGCTCGACGGACGCGCGTGATCGACGCCGCCGCCCTCGCCCGCGACACCGCCGCGGTCGTCCAGGTCCCGAGCATCACGGGCGACGAGCGCGCCGCGCTCGAGCGGCTCGGCGAGCTCGCCGACGCGCTCGGCCTCGACGCGGAGCTGCACCGCCACGACCTCGCCGCGCTGCGGAGCCACCCGGATCACCCTGGCGAGGAGGCGCCGCGCGACGAGCTGTTCGGCCTGACCGTGACGCTGCCGGGCGAGCGCGACGGCCGCCTCTGCCTCAACGGCCACGTCGACGTCGTGGCGCCCGGCACCGCCGAGTGGCAGCACGGGCCGTGGTCGGGCTGGGTCGAGGACGGCTGGCTGCACGGCCGCGGCGCGCTCGACATGAAGGGCGGGGTCGTCGCGGCGCTGCACGCGCTGGCCGCGCTGCGCGACGCCGGCGGGCACCCCGAGGTCGTGCTCCAGGCCGTCGCGTCGGAGGAGGACGGCGGGCTCGGGACGTTCGCCGCGCTCGAGCGCGACGACGCCTTCGACGCCTGCCTGATCCCCGAGCCGACCGGCTTCGCCGTCGTCTGCGCGCAGGCGGGCGCGCTGACGTTCCGCGCCACCGTGCGCGGGCGCGCCGCGCACGCGGCGCTGCGGCTGGCGGGGCGCTCCGCGCTCGACCGCTACGTCGGCGTGCACCTCGCGCTGCAGGCGCACGAGCGGGCGCTCAACCGCGACGTCGAGCACCCCGCGATGCGCTCGCTCGCGCTGCCGTACCCGGTCAGCGTCGGGCGCATCGACGGCGGCGAGTGGTCGAGCTCGGTGCCCGACCGCGTGACGGTCGAGGGGCGCCTCGGCGTGCCGCTCGGGAGCGACCTCGCGGAGGCCCGCGCGGCGTTCGAGGCCGCGCTCGACGACGGCGAGTCGCCGCCGCTGGAGGTCGAGTGGACCGGCGGCCAGTTCGCGCCCGGGGCGACGCCGCCCGACCATCCGTGGGTCGCCGCCGTGGCGTCGGCGGTGCAGGCCGAGCACGGCCGCCCGGCGAGGCTGACCGGCGTGCCCTACGGCGCCGACATGCGGCTGTTCTGCGCGCGCGGGATCCCGGCGGTGATGGTCGGCACGCGCGGGCTCGAGCTCGCCCACGCGGTCGACGAGCGCGTCCGCATCGACGACCTCGCCGCGGTGGCGAGGATCATCGTTCGGGCGGTGGGTCGGGCGAACGTCAACGGCGGGCATTGAGGGGGTGGGTCCGGACGGCCGCGGCGAGGGGTGTGCTGCGTTTGTCGGAATAGTTCCTACAAACGCAGCACACCCCCGGCTCGAAGCCGCCGCGGCGGTCGAGACCCGCTTCCCTACCCAGCCGCCGTTGACGTTCGAAGCGCTACAAACGCCCGGCGTCGCGCGCGGCCTGCTCGGCCGCGTCGAGCTGGCGCTCCACCAACGCGAGGCCTCGGTCCCAGAAGCCGGGGTCGGCGAGGTCGATGCCGACGATCTCGCCGAGCTCCTCGGGCGACTTCGAGCCGCCCGACTCGAGCAGCTGCAGGTAGGCGGGGACGAAGCCCTCGCCCTCCTCCTCGTAGCGGCCGTAGACCGCGAGCGCGAGCAGCTGGCCGTAGGCGTACGCGTAGACGTAGCCCGGGACGCCGATGAAGTGGTGGACGTAGGACCACCAGCTGCGGTAGCCCTCGGTGACCTCGACCGCGTCGCCCAGCAGCTCCTCCTGCGACTGCTGCCAGAGGTCGCCGATGCGGTCGAGCGCGAGCTCGCCGCTCTCGCGCCGCTCGGTGTGCATCCGGTGCTCGAACTGGTTCATGGCGATCTGGCGGAAGACGGTCGCGATCGAGCCCTCGATCGACTCCGCCAGCAGCGAGAGCCTCGACTCGGGCGTCTCCGCGCGCTCGAGCAGGCGGCCGAAGACGATCGTCTCGCCGAACACGCTCGCGGTCTCCGCCAGCGTCAGCGGCGTCGCCATGTGGTAGATGCCCTGGCTCCCGCCGAGCGCCGCGTGGACGCCGTGGCCGAGCTCGTGCGCGAGCGTCAGCACGTCGCGGCGGCGCGCGGTCCAGTTGAGCATCACGTACGGGTGCACCGACGGCGTCGCGTAGGCGCAGAACGCGCCCGCGCGCTTGCCGGGGCGCATCGGCGCGTCGATCCAGCCCTCGGACAGGAAGCGGTGGACGAGGTTGCCGAGCACGGGGGAGAAGTTCGAGTAGGAGTCCTGCACGAGCTCGGTCGCGTCGCGCCAGCGGACGACCGGGTTCTCGTCGGTCACCGCGGCCATGCGGTCGTAGTCCTTGAGGCGGTCGAGCCCGAGCAGCTGCGCCTTCAGGCGGTACCAGCGGCGCGGCAGCTCGTAGCGGTTGCGGACCGCCGTGACGAGCGCCTGCACCGACTCGTCTGACGCCTCGTTGGCGAGGTTGCGGCTCGCCAGCCAGTGCGGGTAGCCGCGCAGGCGGTCGTCGACCATCTTGTCGGCCAGCAGCGTGTTGAACACGAAGCCGCGCGTGCGCAGGCCCGGCTCCAGCGCGGCCGTCACGCGCTCGGCGGCGTGGGCGCGCTCGGAGCGGTCGCCCGAGTGCAGGTGGGCGAGCGCGGCCTCGAGCGAGACGGGCTCGGCGCCGTCCTCCATCTGGACCTGCAGCGCGGCGACCTGCTCCTCGAACAGGCGGCCCCAGGCGTTGCGGGAGGTCAGCGCCTTCTCGGCGAGGATCTTCTCCTCCGGCTCGGAGAGCAGGTAGGGCCGGTAGCGGCGCGCGGTGCGCAGGTGGTGGCGGCAGAAGTCGAGACCGTCGGCGGCGAGCAGCCGCTCGGCGACCTCGTCGTCGAGCGCGGCCCACTCGAGCTCGAAGAACAGGAGCTTCGTCTCGATCGCGGTCGCCTTCTCCTGCACCCGCTGGAAGAGCGCCCCGCGGGCGGGGTCGGTGGTGTCGGTCGAGAAGTGCAGGCCGCAGAACGTGCCGGCGCGGGCGACGATGTCCTGCAGGTCGCCGAGCTCGCGCATCGCGTCGGCGAGGCCGGCGCCGTCGAGCTCGCCGATGCGGCCGGCGTGGCGCTCGGAGAACGAGTCGGCGCGCGCCTGCGAGTCGGCGAGCATCGCGTCGACGGCCGCGACCGGGTCCGCGGAATCGCCGTCGAGGAGGGGGGCGAGGTCCCAGGCGACCTCGAGGGCGTCGTTGTCGGCGACGTCGGCCAAGCTCATGGATCCCAGGCTATCTACCGGCGCAGGCCGTCGAGCATGACGGTCAGATAGCGACGCCAGCCGTCGCCGCCCATCTGCATGACGCTGCCGAGGCCGCACATCATCAGCCGCACGTCGTCGCCGGTGGCGTCGGCGCGCACCGCGCCCTGCTCCTTCGCGCGCTCGATCAGGCCGTCGGTGTAGCGGCGCAGGTCCTCGCTCTGGCGGGCGACGCTCGGCTTGAACTCGGCGACCGCCTCCATCAGCGCGCGGTCGGCGGCCTGCACCTCGGCGCCGCGCCACAGCAGCGCCTGCAGCGCCTCCCAGGGGTCGGACTCGTCCTGCGCCTCGCGCGCCCACTCGGTGAGCAGCTCGAACTGCTCGCGCGCCAGCGCCTCGAGCAGCGCCTCCTTGGTCGGGAAGTGCCGGTAGACCGTGCCGACGCCGACCTTCGCGCGGCGGGCGACGTCCTCGAGATGCGCGTCGCGCCCGCGGGCGGAGAAGACCGCGCGCGCAGCCTTCAGGACGCGCTCGCGATTGCGGCGCGCGTCGGCCCGCAGGGGCCGGTCAAGGGCCTCTGTGTCGATCGCCACATTCACAACTGTAGGGGTTGACAAGCGGAACGTCAATTCCGTATCGTGGGCAACCGAAACCGGAACTCAGCTTCCACATCGTACTCCTTGGAGGAGGCTCCCCGATGTCCCCCGCTCCCCCCGGGGCCCGTAAAGGCCTCGCCCTGGCGCTCCTCGCCGCCGCCCAGTTCGTCGTCGTCCTCGACGCGTCGATCGTCAACGTCGCGCTGCCCTCGATCGGCCGCGACCTCGACTTCTCCCAGGAGGACCTGTCCTGGGTCGTCAACGCCTACACGCTCGTCTTCGGCGGCTTCCTGCTGCTCGGCGGGCGCATGGCCGACCTGCTCGGCCGCCGGCGGCTGTTCGTCGCCGGCCTCATCCTCTTCTCGATCGCCTCGCTGGCCGGCGGGCTCGCGACGAACCCGGGCCAGCTGGTCGCCGCCCGCGCCGTCCAGGGTCTCGGCGCGGCGATCCTCTCACCGGCCGCCCTGTCGATCGTCACAACGATGTTCGCCGAGGGCTCCGAGCGCAACCGCGCCATGGGCGTGTGGGGCGCGGTCGCCGGCTCCGGCGGCGCCGCCGGCGTGCTGTTCGGCGGCCTGCTCACGGAGTACGCGGGCTGGGAGTGGGTCCTGTTCGTGAACGTGCCGATCGGCGTCGCCGTCGCGTTCGCCGCGTTCCGCGTGCTGCCCGAGAGCAGCGCCACGGGTCCGCGCCACTTCGACATCGCCGGCGCCGTCACGATCACGGCCGGCCTGTCGCTGCTCGTCTACGCGCTCGTCGACACGGTCAACGCCGGCTGGGGCTCGACCCAGACGCTCGCGCTGATCGCGGTCGCGGTCGCGCTGATCGGCGCCTTCGTGCTCATCGAGCTGCGGTCGAAGAGCCCGCTCGTCTCGTTCAGCATCTTCCGCCTGCGGACGCTGACGGGCGCCAACGTCGTGGCGCTGCTCGTCGCGATGGCGCTGTTCGCGATGTTCTTCTTCGTCTCGCTCTACATGCAGCAGGTGCTGGGCTACGACGCGCTGAAGGCCGGCCTCGCCTACCTGCCGCTGGCGTTCGGGATCATCGTCTCGGCCGGCGTGGCCTCGGTGCTCGTGACCCGCGTCGGCTTCAAGCCGACGCTGGTCGCCGGGCTGCTGCTGACGGCGGCGG
Source organism: uncultured Solirubrobacteraceae bacterium (assembly GCA_963811595.1). GTDB lineage: Bacteria > Actinomycetota > Thermoleophilia > Solirubrobacterales > Solirubrobacteraceae > DASQFQ01. The sequence goes on along the minus strand of CAWERW010000015.1, from coordinate 10,929 downwards.
GCCTGATCTGGTTCTCCCAGGTCTCGCCCCAGGGCGACTACGTGGGCGACATCCTGTTCCCGTCGCTGCTCGCGGCGGTCGGGCTGGGCTTCGCGTTCGTGCCGATGACGATCGCCGCGGTCAGCGGCGTCGAGTCGCGCGAGGCCGGCCTCGCCAGCGGGCTCATCAACACGTCGCAGCAGATCGGCGGCGCGCTCGGCCTGGCGATCCTCGCGACGATCGCGAACTCGCGCACCGAGGACGTGATGGCGCAGGCCGGCGGGGATCCGCAGGCGCTCCCGACGGCGCTCACCGAGGGCTTCCAGAACGCCTTCATGGTCGGCGCCGGCTTCGCGATCGTCGGCGCGGTGCTCGCGGTCGTGCTGATCTCGAGCCGGGACAGCCGCGAGCACGCCGAGGCGGCGCGCCGCGGCGACGTCGAGGTCGTGCCCGTCCCGGCCTAGTCATCCCGGCGCAGGGCCGCTCGCGGGCGCGATCCCGCGGGCGGCCAGGCGCCGTACCCCGGGCGTCCACGACCCGGAGGTTGTCTCGCATGAACCGTCTGTCCCGCATGGTCCTGCTCGTGCTGTGCGCGCTGCTGGTCGCCGCCGCGCCCGCTGCCGCCAAGGGCAAGAAGTCGTCGCTGAAGCTCAAGGGCGGCGCCACCACGCTGACGCTCGACCAGGGCGCGCTCGACGCCCTCGCCTCGCTCGGCATCGCCGCCGCCCCGCTCTCACCGGCGAGCGCGGACGGAGCCGACCTGCGCTTCCCGCTCACCACCGGCCGCGTCAAGGCCAAGACGCTCGCCGGCGAGATCCGTCACGTCGGCGGGCTGGCGCTGAGCCGCGACGCCACCCGCGTCGAGCTGCGCAACTTCGTGATCGATACGAAGCGGGCGGTGCTGACCGCGCGCGCCGGCGACTCCCGGATCGCGATCCTCGACCTCGACCTGTCGAAGGCCGAGGTGGCGAAGAAGGGCAAGCGCCTGACCGTGTCGGGCGTCAGCGCGACGCTCACCCAGGGCGCGGCGGAGGCGCTCAACGGCGCGTTCGCCACGGACGCGTTCAAGCAGGGTCTGCTGATCGGGACCGCGGTGGTGAAGACACGCGCCACACCCAGGCGATGAGCAGCACCTGAAGCGGCAGCCGGATCCACAGGAGCGCTTCCGGGACCGCCCGGAAGCGCTCCGCGTTCACGGCCATGTTCACGTTGGCGGGGAAGACCGCGACCAGCAGCGCGATCAGCCACCAGCCGGCCCACGGCGCGGTGCGGCGGTCCAGCAGCGCCAGCGCGCCGGCGATCTCGGCGACCCCGCTGATGTAGACGATCTCGCGGTGGCCGGGGAGCGGCTCGGGCACGGTCGCCTCGTAGGCGCCCGGCTTGACGAAGTGCATGACGCCCGCGAACAGGAAGAACAGCGCGAGCGGGACACGGCGACGCAACTCAGGCGCCCATCAGCTGGCGGATGTACTCCTGCTGCACGCCCCACAGCTCCGCCATCGGCGCCGGGCTGCGCTTGACGTCGGCGATGGTGCGCCCCTCGCGGCTGAACGGCGGCGGGTAGAGCGTGAGGCCGACGTCGGGGTCGAGCGGGGCGGTCTCGCGCTCCCAGCCGGGCCAGCGCAGGTTCTCGTAGAACGTCGCGACGTCGCCGGTGAGCGTCCAGTGCACCCAGGCGGCGTGCCCCAGCTCCGTGCCCTCCCACTCGAGCGTGTCGGGAGCGAGGTAGCGCACCTCGCCCTCCGCGCGGTCGACGGCGTAGAAGCCCGCGACGGCGTCGTAGCCCACGATCAGCCCGTCGTCGATCCGGTCGTGCCAGTCGAGCAGCCGCGGGCCGCCGAGCACGTGCAGCCAGCCGTTGTCGACGGACAGCCCGCCGGTGTGGACGGCGAGCGCGCCGAGCACGGAGCGCTCCGTGATGCCGAGCGTCTCGAGCACGCGCGCGCCGCCGTCGGCGTCCGCCGGATGCATCGTGACCTCGTTGGTCGCCTGATCGATCCAGCGCTTGACGAGCGGCCATGCTCGGGGCTGCATGCCCGTACGATCTCATGCGATGCCCGACCTCCACACCTTCGTCATCTTCGCCGCCGCCAGCGCGGTCTTCCTCGCCGTCCCCGGCCCGTCGGTCATCTACATCGTCTCCCGCTCGCTCGCTGAGGGCCGCACCGCGGGCATCGTCTCGGCGCTGGGGATCCAGACCGGCGGGCTCGTCCACGTGCTCGCGGCGACGATCGGCGTGTCGGCGCTGCTCGCCTCCTCGGCGGTGGCGTTCAGCGTCGTCAAGTACGCCGGCGCCGCCTACCTGATCTACCTCGGGATCCGCAAGCTGCTCGAGGGAGCGGAGCCCGTCCGCGAGGAGGGCGCGCTCGGCCGGGCGCAAGCGGCTCTACTGGCAGGGCGTCGTGGTCAACACCCTCAACCCGAAGACGGCGCTGTTCTTCCTCGCGTTCCTGCCGCAGTTCGTCGATCCCGAGCGCGGGGCGGTGGCGCCGCAGGTGCTCGCGCTGGGCGTGCTCTTCCTCGTGCTGGCGACGCTGAGCGACTCGGCCTACGCGCTGGTGGCCGGCAGCGTCCGCGGCTGGCTGGGCGAGCGCCGCCTGGCACTCGCCCGCGTCAGCGGTTGCAGTTACATCGGGTTGGGCGTGCTCGCGGCGCTGTCGCCCTCGTCGAGCTCGAGCGCGCACGAGTTGATGCAGTAGCGAAGGCCGCCCTTGTCCTGCGGGCCGTCCTCGAAGACGTGCCCGAGGTGGCCGCCGCACGCGCGGCACACGACTTCCGTGCGGCGCATGAACAGCGAGTTGTCGGGGCGGTTCTCCACGGCGGCGGCAACGGCCGGCTCGGTGAAGCTCGGCCAGCCGGTGCCGGAGTCGAACTTCGTGTCCGAGCTGAACAGCTCGGCACCACAGCCGGCGCAGCGGTACACGCCGTCCTGCTTGACGTTCCAGTATTTGCCGGTGAACGCGCGCTCGGTGCTGCCCTTGCGGAGCACGTCGTACTGCTCCGGAGAGAGCTCCTCACGCCACTGCTCGTCGGTCTTTTGAATCTGATCAGTGGCCATGACGTAAAGGGTATGACGCTCGCGGCTCGAATTCCTCGCGCGTCGTGACGATCGCTCGGATGCGAACGGCGGGGCGCGGACGGATGGCCGCGCAGGTCCTGCTCAACGCGCTGGCTCAGGAGCCGGCCGCGGCTGCCCACGCCCGCGAGGTGGCGGAGCTGGCCGCCATGGTGGCGCGCGCGCTCGGGCTGGACGGCCGCAGCCGCGAGGAGGTCGCCCGCGCCGCCGAGCTGCACGACGTCGGGAAGATGGCGATCCCGGCCGAGATCCTCGAGAAGCGCGGGCCGCTGGCCGACGCCGAGCGCGAGCTGATGCGCAGCCACACGATCGTCGGCGAGGCGATGATCTGCTGCGCGCCGACGTTGCGCCGGGTCGCCGTGCTCGTGCGCGCGAGCCACGAGCGCTGGGACGGCCACGGCTACCCCGACGGCCTGCGCGGCGAGGCGATCCCGCTCGGCGCGCGCATCGTCGCGGTCTGCGACGCGTACAGCGCGATGTGCGAGGACCGCCCCTACGGCAACGTGCTCTCCGAGGCCGAGGCGCTCGCCGAGCTGCGCCGCTGCGCCGGCACGCAGTTCGACCCGCGGGTCGTGCACGCCTTCTGCCACGCGCGCGGCGCCACGGCCGTCGCGGTGTAACGCCCCTGTTGCGCTAGCTTGCGAGCCTCCTCGATCGGGAAGGAGCGCGACCATGAGCGTGCAGCAGGTCAATGAGCGCCTCGCCGCGCTGACCTCCGCCGGGACGAGCGTTTGGCTCGACCAGATCCGCCGGTCGATGATCGACTCGGGTGAGCTCGCGCGCATGGTGGAGGAGGACTCGCTGCGCGGCGTCACCTCCAATCCCGCGATCTTCGAGAAGGCGATCCTCGGCTCGCCCGACTACGACGCCGAGCTCGAGGAGCTCGCGCGCGAGGGGCTCTCCGCCCGCGAGGTCTACCGCCGGATGGCGGTCAAGGACGTCCAGCTCGCGTGCGACGTGCTGCGCTCCGTCTACGACGAGACCGGCGGCGCCGACGGCTACGTCTCGCTCGAGGTCGCGCCCCGGCTCGCCCACGACACCGAGGGCACGCTCGAGCAGGCGCGCCAGTACTGGGGCCTCGTCGACCGCCCCAACGTGATGATCAAGATCCCCGCGACCGACGCGGGCGTCCCGGCGATCGAGGAGGCGCTCTACGAGGGCCTCAACGTCAACGTCACGCTGCTGTTCGCGGTCTCCGCCTACGAGCGGGTGATGGAGGCGTTCGTCCGCGCGATGGAGCGCCGCCACGAGGACGGCCGGCCGCTCGACCGCCACTCGGTCGCCTCGTTCTTCGTCTCGCGCGTCGACTCCGAGGTCGACAAGCGCCTCGAGGCCGCCGGCCGCAGCGACCTCGCGGGCCGCGCCGGGCTCGCCAACGCCCGCGCCGCCTACCGCGCCTTCCAGGACGTCTTCGAGGGCGAGCGCTTCGCGAAGCTGCGCGACGCCGGCTGCCCCGTGCAGCGCCCGCTGTGGGCGAGCACCGGCGTGAAGAACCCGCAGTACCCCGAGACGCTCTACGTCTACGGCCTCGTCGCGCCCCACACGGTCAACACCATGCCGCTTCCCACCCTGCTCGCCACCCGCCAGCAGGGCGAGGTGACCGGCGCGACCGCCGCCGAGGACCCGACCGCCGACCTCGACGCGCTGCGCGAGGCGGGCATCGACCTCGACGACGTCACCGACAAGCTGCTGCGCGACGGCATCGACGCCTTCATGGTCCCGATGGCGAAGCTGCTCGACGGCATCGAGCGCAAGCGCGAGGCGATCGTGACCCACCGGCCCGCGGCGATCGAGGCCGACCTGCCCGCCGAGCTCGAGCAGCCGCTCGCCGCACGCGTCAAGCGCGCGCATGACGAGGACGTCGCCCGCCGCATCTGGCAGCGCGACGGCACGCTGTGGGGGCCCGAGGGCACGCCGGAGCTCGTCGACCGCCTCGGCTGGCTCACGATCGCCGACAAGCTGCTCGAGGAGGCCGACGCGCTCGACGAGTTCGTCGCCGAGTGCAAGGCCGACGGGCTGACCGACGCCGTGCTGCTCGGGATGGGCGGCTCGAGCCTCGCGCCCGAGGTCTTCCGCCTCTCCTACGGCCCCCAGGAAGGCGGGCTGCGCCTGCACGTGCTCGACTCCACCGATCCGCTGCAGGTCCAGGCGGTCGAGCGCGAGCTCGACCTGAGCAAGGCGCTCTTCATCGTCTCCACGAAGTCGGGCGGGACGATCGAGACGATCTCGCTGTTCAAGCACTTCCACGGCCTCCAGCCCGACGGCTCGCACTACGTGCTCGTCACCGACCCCGGCTCGACGCTGCTCGAGCTGGCCGAGGAGAACGGCTTCCGCCGCGCGTTCCAGAACGACCCCGAGATCGGCGGCCGCTACTCGGCGCTGTCCTACTTCGGGCTCGTGCCCGCCGCGCTGGCCGGCATCGACATCCGCCCGCTGCTCGAGGGCGCCCAGGTCGCCGAGCAGGCGTGCTCGGACTTCGAGAGCCCCGAGGACAACGCAGGCCTGTGGCTCGGCCTCGCGCTCGGCGAGCTCGCGCGCGCCGGCCGCGACAAGCTGACGTTCGTGGTCGACGACCCGCTCGCCTCGTTCGGCGTCTGGGTCGAGCAGCTGATCGCCGAGAGCACCGGCAAGGAGGGGCGCGGGATCTTCCCGATCGCCGACGAGCCCCTGCTCGACGCGGGCGCCTACGGCCCCGACCGCGTCTTCTTGCATCTCCGCAACACCGACGCGCCCGACGACCGCCACGATCAGCACATCGCCGCGCTCGCCAAGCAGGGCCACCCGACGATCACCGTGCAGGCGCGCGGGCCCGACGACCTCGGCCGCGTGTTCTTCCTCGCCGAGTTCGCGACCGCGGTGTCCGGCTGGGTGCTCGAGATCAACCCGTTCGACCAGCCCAACGTGCAGCAGGCCAAGGACGCGACGAAGAAGGTGCTCGACGAGGGCGCGCCCGATCTGGAGGACGGCGACCTCGGTGAGCTGCTCGACGGGCTCGAGCCGCCCGGCTACCTCGCGATCATGGGCTACCTGCCCTACTCCGACGAGGTCGAGGCCGCGGTGACCCGCCTGCGCGAGGCCGTCATCGCGAAGCACCACGTCGCCACCACCTATGGCTACGGCCCGCGCTTCCTGCACTCGACCGGCCAGTTCCACAAGGGCGGCCCCGGCGTCGGGCGCTTCCTCCAGTTCGTCCACGACGCCGACGACGACGCCGAGATCCCCGGCGATCCGTTCGGCTTCCGGACGCTGATCTCGGCCCAGGCCGACGGCGACCTCCAGACCTTGCGCGACCACGGCCTCCCGGCCGTGCGCGTGCGCCTCAACTCCGGGGACCTCCCCGGGTCCATCGACGCCCTCAGGGAGGGACTCTGAATGCAGATCGGCTTCGTGGGGCTCGGGAAGATGGGCGGGAACATGGTTCACCGCATCCACCGGGACTCCGAGCACCAGGTGGTCGCCTACGACCTCAATCACGAGCACGTGCGCGAGGCCGAGGAGCACGGGGCGAAGGGCGTCGCCTCGCTCGACGAGCTCGTCTCGAGCCTCGAGGCGCCGCGCATGGTGTGGATCATGGTGCCGGCCGGCGCGCCGACCCAGGCGACCATCGACGAGCTCGCCGAGATGCTGCAGGAGGGCGACACGATCGTCGACGGCGGCAACACGAAGTGGCACGACGACGTCGCGCGCGCGGCGTCGCTGACCGAGCAGGGCATCCGCTACGTCGACGTCGGCACGTCGGGCGGCGTCTGGGGCCTCGAGGTCGGCTACTGCATGATGGTCGGCGGCCACCCCGAGTCGGTCGAGCAGCTCGCGCCGATCCTCGACGTGCTCGCCCCGCCGGACGGCTGGCGCCACTTCGGCGACGCCGGCGCCGGGCACTTCGTGAAGATGATCCACAACGGGATCGAGTACGGGATCATGCAGGCCTACGCCGAGGGCTTCGACGTCATGCACAAGTCGCGCTTCCCGATCGAGCTCGAGGAGGTCTGCGGGCTGTGGAACCGCGGGTCGGTCGTCCGCTCGTGGCTGCTCGAGCTCGCCGAGAAGGCGTTCCAGGAGGAGGGCAACGACCTCGAGAACCTGGGCGGGAACGTCTCGGACTCCGGCGAGGGCCGCTGGACGCTCGCCGACGCGATCGACCTCGACGTGCCGACGCCGGTGATCGCCGCCGCGCTGTACGCGCGCTTCTACTCGCGCAAGGAGGGCGAGTACACGCACAAGGTGCTGGCGGCGCTGCGCAACCAGTTCGGCGGCCACGCGGTGGAGCGTGCCGCCGGGGCGGGCTTCTAGGTGCCCGCCTCCGTCCCCACCGACGCGCCGCCGGAGAAGGTCGGGGAGAACCCGCTCGTCGAGGGGCTCGAGCGGCTGCCCGTGCCGCCGACGACGATGGTCATCTTCGGCGCCTCGGGCGACCTGGCCGCGCGCAAGCTGCTGCCCGCGCTCTACAACCTCGCCCACGAGGGCGCGCTGCCGGAGCGCTTCAACCTGATCGGCGCGGCGCGCCGCCAGCAGACCGACGACGAGTTCCGCGAGGTCGCGCGCGAGTCGATCACGTCGAACTCGCGCCGCGAGCCCGACGAGCAGGTGCTCGACGCGCTGCTCGAGCGCATGCGCTACGTCTCGGTCCCGTTCGACGACAGCGAGGCCTACGGCACGCTCGGCAAGGTGCTCGAGGAGCTCGACGAGGACGCCGGCCAGCCGCTCGCGCGCATGTACTACCTGTCGACCGCCCCCGAGTACTTCTCCGTGATCGCCGAGGAGCTCAAGGCCGCGGGCCTGCACCGCAATCGCAAGGCCGACGTGCGCGTGGTGATCGAGAAGCCGTTCGGCACCGACCTCGAGTCCGCGCGCAAGCTCCAGTCGGTCGTCTCGAGCGTGTTCCGCGAGCGCCAGGTCTTCCGCATCGACCACTACCTCGGCAAGGAGACGGTCCAGAACGTCCTGGCCTTCCGCTTCGCCAACCTCATGTTCGAGCCGGTCTGGAACCGCAACTACATCGATCACGTCCAGATCACGGCGGCCGAGGACATCGGGATCGGCTCGCGCGCGGGCTACTACGACAGCTCGGGCGCGCTGCGCGACCTCGTGCAGAACCACATGCTCCAGCTGCTCACGCTGCTGTGCATGGAGCCGCCGTCGTCGTTCGACGCCGACAAGGTGCGCGACGAGAAGGTCAAGGTGCTCGACGCGATCCGCCCGCCGACGCCGGAGCAGGTGGCGGAGATGACCGTGCGGGCGCGGTACACCGCGGGGTCGCCGGGCGGCGAGGACGTCCCCGGCTACCTCGACGAGCAGGACGTGCCGGACGACTCGCAGACCGAGACCTACGCCGCGCTGCGCCTCGAGGTCCACAACTGGCGCTGGGAGGGCGTGCCGTTCTTCCTGCGCACCGGCAAGCGGCTCTCGCGCAAGACGACGGAGATCGCGGTCCAGCTCAAGCCGGTCCCGCACCTCGCGTTCGCCTCCGACGGCTCGGTCGGCGTCCAGCCCAACCTGCTGATCCTCGCCGTCCAGCCCAACGAGGGCGTCTCGCTGTCGCTGGGGGCGAAGATCCCGGGCTCGCGGATGCGCATCCGCCCGGTGAACATGGAGTTCCTCTACGGCTCGTCGTTCATGTCGCAGTCGCCCGAGGCCTACGAACGCCTGATCCAGGACGCCATGCGCGGTGAGGCGACGCTCTTCACCCGCGACGACGAGGTGATCGCCCAGTGGTCGATCATCGACCCGATCCTGCAGGCGTGGAAGGACGGCAAGCCGCCGGTGTCGGAGTACTCCGCCGGCTCGCCCGGCCCGCCCGCGGCCGACGAGCTGATCGAGCCGCGCAAGTGGCGCGGCCTGTGACATGACCGAGGAGGTCTGGCGCGAGCGGGACACGACGCCGGGCAAGGTCGAGACGGCGCTGCGCAACCTGCTGATCGAGCGCTACCACGACGAGGACGCGTTCGTGCCCGCGCGCGTGCTCAACCTCGTGGTCGTGGTCGACGGCGAGTTCCGCGGCGAGGTCGAGAACCGGCTCGAGCGCGTCGGCCGCTACCACCCCTCGCGGCTCGTGCTGTGCTCGGTGCACCAGCGCCGCACGACGATCGACGCGTGGTGCAGCGTCGCCGCCGAGGCGGCCGAGGGGCCGTTCTCGCTCGGGCGCGAGCAGGTCGAGCTCGAGATCGGCGAGCGCCACCTGAAGGCGCTCGACACGATCGTCGACCCGCTGCTCGTCCCCGACCTCGCGACCGTCGTGTGGGCGCCGCACCAGCACGCGGTCGCGATCGACTCGCTGCGGCGGCTGATGCAGGTCGTGCTCGTCGACTCCCAGGACGAGCCCGACGCGAGCGCCGCGTTCGACCGCGCCAGCGAGCTGCTCGAGAGCGCCTACGTCGTCGACCTCGCGTGGCTGCGCTCGACGCCGTGGCGCGAGCGCGTGGCCGCCGCCTTCAACCCGCCGGAGCTGCGCCGCGGGCTGGGCGAGATCTCGCGCGTGACGGTCCGCCACCGCGCCGACTCGACCGCGGCGGCGGTGCTGTTCTGCGGCTGGCTGTGCGCGCGGCTGGGCTGGCGACCGGGCTCGTTCGCCGCCGGCGGCGGCAAGCAGCGCACCGCGCACGCCCGCGCCCGCCGCGGCGAGGTGTCGCTGCGGCTCGACGAGGTCGAGCAGAGGGGCGCGCCCGGCCTCGCCGGCGTGACGATCGAGCTGGCGTCGGGCGGCTCGTTCTCGCTCGACCGCGGGCCGGGCGGCCTGCAGTCGGTGCGCCGCGCGCGCGACGGCCGCGAGCAGCTGTGGACCGTGCTCGGCGCGTCGCGCGGCGAGTCGGGGATCCTCGGCGAGGGCGTCCGCCAGGCGCTGCTGCGCGATCCCACGTACAAGCCGGCGCTGGGGTCGGCGCGCGCGCTGATGGCCTGAACGCGCTCAATCTCCCAGGACCCGGTTTGTCGGGACCCGGCCGGGGTAGTGCCTCCCCAGCGACGAGGGGGAGACGATGGGCGCGGCACGGTTCGCAGGGCGGCTGACGACGGTGGCGTGCGTGGTGGCCGCGCTCGCGGTGAGCGCCGCTCCCGCCGCCGCCCAGCAGAGCGGCGCGTTCTCGCCACCCTTCGCCGAGCCCACCATCAACGGCCAGCGGACGGACATGAAGTGCGTGCGCCGCGCGCCGCGGCCGGGCCTCGAGCCCAGCGGCCCGCTCTACACGCCGTACTGGGACTGCAAGCCGGCGGCGGCCTCGTCGAGCGTCACCGCGGTCCGCAACCGCATCGTCTACTGGAACGCGCTCGAGGGCACCGAGAACATCAACGCCTCGATCGTGGGCGAGTTCGGCGCGGTCGCGGTCAACGATCAGACGCGCAAGCTCGACCTCAACCCGGCGAACCCGCTCGCGTCGTCGTGGAGCCACCCGACGCCGGTCGACGGCGGCGCGAACCCGCCGCCGCAGGGCAACCCGGACAAGGAGTTCGTGAGCATCGACGACGAGCTGGGCCGGCGGCTCGACCCGGCCTGGAACGACGGCTCGCTGTTCTGCTCCGACCAGAACTTCCTGCCCGACGGCCGGCTGCTGGCGACCGGCGGCACGACGTACAAGAACGACCCGCCCGCGTTGCCGGGCGCGAACCCCGGCGCGCTCGAGCTGCAGGGCATGCGCAACTCGCGCGTCTACGACCCGCGGACCAACCGCTGGGTCCAGACGCCCCGGATGCACTTCGGGCGCTGGTACCCGACGCTCGTGACGCTCGGAGCCCGCGGCGGCCAGGTCGGCGACACGTTCGTGGCGAGCGGCGTCAAGAACCTGCTCAAGGCGTACGACAAGCCGACCGAGCCCGGCATCCCGCCCGACCCCGGGCCGCTGCCCGGCGAGGTGACGTCCAACCGCACGGGCGACAATGTCCAG